>JACKCT010000001.1 GCA_020633895.1 Deltaproteobacteria bacterium
TCGGCGAATCGCGCGCCGCCGTGCGTTTGCACCAGGTCGGCCAATTTGGCGAGTTGCTCGGACGAAATGCCGTCGCGCCGGGCGTGGTCCTCGGCCGTCGCCAACAATGCCGCCACACTGCCGGGCTCGGCGGATTCGGTCGGCATCGCTAATTCTTCGTAGCCGTAGGCGCCGGAGCGGGACGCGTCCGCCAATAGTCGCTCCAGCGCGTCCAAATCAAGCTTGGCCGCCAGCCGTTCGCGCAGGGCGTTGCGCCATTCGTCGATGCGATAATGCCGACGCAGCGTCTGTGTCAGGGCGTCGAAAATTACCGGCTTGGAAAACAGTTCCGGATTCGTGTCCAGGCGCGAAATCGCCTCGTCGATACGCTCTTCGTCTTCCAACAGCTTCGCCTCGAAAATCGCCAGTCGCGCCGTGTCGCCGGTGAACGCGCCGTGTCGTCGTTCGATTTCTTTAAGCGCCCGGTCGCGCGCGTCGTCGGCAACCAGGCGATCCAGATACGCCCACAACAACTCGGGTTGATACGGCGCCGCGTCGAGAAGACGAACGTGGTCCGCGTCGGTCGATTCGGCGAGACGATACGCCTTGGCGATGCGCTCGACCTCGGCCAACGCGCTGCCCGCGTCAGCGGCGATATGTTGGCGACGCGTTTTGTCCGATGTCGTCGCGAGATCTTTGAGCAGGGCATCGAAGCGGCGGCGATGCGTCGCGGCGGCGTCGGCCGGGTGGAGGCGTTCTTCGAGGAATCCGGCGCAGGTCGCCAGGACGGCCGCGTCGTCGGCGTGGGACTTGGCCAGGTCATCGGCGGCTTTCACGGACGCGTCCGGCCCTTCCGTTCGCAACGTCGCGTCGAGGAAGAGACGGGCCTTGTCGGCGTCGAGATCGGCATCCGAATTGACGCTGTTTAGCAACGCCTGTCGCAACTCGTCGGGCCGCTTGGGCACGAGGGACGGCATGCCGAAAAGGTCGAATTCTTCCCACGTCGTGTTGAAATCCTTGGCGCCGTCGAAGGACAGCTTCGGTTCGAACGCGAATTTCGGCGACAGCGCGCGCTGGGGCCCGGCGAGGGCGGCGTCCTCCAACGCGGCGATGCGCTTGGCGCTGGTGCTCAAGGACGACAGCGGCCCTCCGGCGAACACATCCAGGCCGCGCTGAGGTTGGCCGACGTTGCACGAACGCGAAAAAAGGAACGCCATCAAGGCGACGAAGACCATTGCCCCGATCACGCCGTAGGTGATTTTTTGTTCGTTCGTGAGCGGCTGGTTGCTCATCGCGCGCCTCCCGCGTCGGGGAGGATTTCGATGGTCGTCGTCATGCGGGTGACGTTATGGGCGAAGTCCTCGGCGAACCACTCGATGGTGTGTGTGCCGGCGGGCATGGAGGTCGGCAGGTCGAGCCGGCCGACGCTCGCGACGCGCTCATGGTCGTAACGCAGATCCACGTACCCCGCGTACGGCACCTTGGCCGACAAGCGCCGGGTATCCGCGTCCGCCGCCGCGACGACCTCGACCGAATGCCCCGCGCGCCATTGTTCCGGCAGTCGCGGATGGATGGTCGGCGGCTTGCCGTCGATGACGAAGCGCTTGCGTTCGGTGTATCGCTCGCCGCGGATGCCGGTGAGGTAGAGGGTGCATTGATAGGAGCCGTCGGGCCAGCCGGGCGGGGCGAGAAAGCGCAGTTGCCAGATGTCCTCACCCGGCAGATAGCGCATTTTTTGCGTCAGGCCGAAGGGGAAGGACGCGACGACTTCGCGGATGCTCGGGTCGGTCTTCACGCGCAGGATCGGGTCGCCCGGCCGGATGACGCGGGGGCGCAGCAGAGCGCGTGGGGCGGCCAGATAGCTGGTGTAGGGCGTGACGAAATTGTGCTGCTTGGCCAGGCGGATGATCTCGTCGATCCACTCTTCGCGTTCGCCGTCGCGCTGGATGAGGTCGAGCAGTTCGTCCACCCGCGCCCGCGCCCAACGACGACGCAGCCCGGCGTGGTCCTCGGATTTGTCGGGCAACTCGACGGCTGTCTCGATCTGTCGCTCCGTGCCGTTTTCGACAAAACGCACGACGGCCTTGCCCGACGCGGCGCTTTTGTAGCGACCGAGAAAATCCACGCTCCCGCCCGCGAACGCCGCCGCGACGCGCTTCGGGTACATATCCACCGGCGCGAGGCCGTCGAATTCCAGGCGTACATCTTCCAGCGGTTCGGCGTCCAGGTGGGCGGCGAGGGTCCGCGCCTTGGGTAGAAAATTTTCGGTGCCCGAGACGGTCGTGTACGACCCGCCGCCGGTCGCCGCCATGTCGCCGAGCAGCGCTCGGTTGGCGTCCAGGCCGACTCCGACAACGAAGGTGCGCGTGCCGGATTTCGCCAGGGCGCTTTTTTCGAAGGCGGCGAGGATTTTGTCGGGCTTGACGGTGGCGCGGGTCGGGGCGCCGTCGGTCAACAGCACGACACGGCGTGGTCCGGCGTTTTGAAATTGAGCGGCGATCGCGTCGAAAAGCGTCAGGTAGTTCGTCCCACCGGCGAGGCTCTGACGGGTGAGCCAATCGCCGACATTCGCGCGAGTCTCGGTGCTCCAGGGCTGCGTCGTCGGGGTCATGGCCTGTGGCGCGTCATCGAAACGCACCAACCCGACGCGGTCGCCGTCGCGCAGATTCGCTACGAGGTGATCGATGACCCGCACCGCGTTGGTCATCTTGTCCCACTGCATCGACAGGCTGGTGTCCAAGGCGATGACCAACTCCTTGGCCGACACCGCCTCGGTCGGCGCGGACGGCGCGAACAGCACGCGCGCGCCGTAAAAGCCCGTGTCGTCCTTGGTCGGCGGCCCGGCGGTCAGCGACGGATTGCGTCGCACGTGTTCGACGTCGCGGTAGGCCAAGAAGACGATGTCGGACTTTTCGGTCGGGATCGAGACGGCGGCGGTGATGTCCTCGGTCAGCGGCGCGTTTTGCATCGACAGGCGGGCGACAACTTCATGGTCGCTTCGCGAAACGACTTCGGGGACGAGGGCGTCGTTCAGGAATTCCACGTCGCCGATCGGTTGCGTGGAGCGAACCGTCAATTCGAATTCGAAGACCTCCGCGCGCATGGCGTCGTCGGCCCAGGTGCTGGGGAAATGGAAGTTGAGGCGTTCGCCTTCGACGGGCAGGGTCTGGGAATATTGTAATTCGACGCGCTTGGTGCCGTAGGCGGGGATGGGGACGATGCGGCAGCGAAAGGCGGTCATGTCCCGCTCGTCGCGGGTTTCGATCAGGCCCGGGTCGATGTAGCGGGCGCGCAGGTCGTTGTAGGCCGACTCGGCCTTGCGACGCTCGATGATGACGCCGGGGATGCGGATGCCGTCGTCCCAGATGGCGAAGTCCGACAGCTCCCCCGTGTCCGGGACGCCGAATTCGTAGTCGGCTTCGAGCACGTCGCCACTGTGGCTGCGGAAGATTTGCAGCACGTCCACGGTCGCCATGCCGTTGTCGACAACCGCCCGCACCTCCATGCGCGAGAGCGTCAGCGCCCCGGCCTCCAGCGCTCGACCGCGTGAGAGGGCGGTGATCGACGAGCCGTCCGCCCATGCCGCGCACGCGCCGCACAGAACCGCGAAGATCGTCAGAAATCGGGGGAGCATTCGTTGCAACAGGCCGCTCCACGACCGGACCGTCGAAAATTGAACGAGTCAGTCCACCTTATCGGCGGCGCGAAGCAGGTCAAGAGATGTCAGCGCGACGCCCTGGTCCGTGCCCACGACGAGGCGCCCGTCGGCGCACGCCACGGAGGTGACATTCAACGAAGGCAGTCCCGAGGTCGCGGCCCGGAGGCGTTGGCCTTTCTCGGCGACGAGCAGCCCGTTTTCCAGCGAGCCGAAGACGACCGCCTCGCCGCAGGCCGTGCCCGCGCCCAGGTTGACGCTCGCTTTTTCATAGCCCGCGACGCCGGTAAGCGTTCCCTCAGCGTCCACGCGCATCACGCCGCCGCCGTAGGTGCCGACGTAGACGGCGTCGTCGACGGAGACCAGCGCGCTGACCCATGGGTGACGCAGTCCGTCTTTTTCCGTCAGACACGCCAAGACCTGAAGGCCGTCGGACCCGCCGACGCGACACAGGCCGCCGAGGGTGCCGACCCAGATGTCGTCGGAAAGGCCTCGGGCGAGGGCGTAGAGGTGGTTGTTGACCAGGCCGTGGAAGGCGTAGATCGAGCGCGTCGTCGCGGTCCCTACCAGGCTGAGGCCCGCGGCGGTGGCGGCGTAGATTCCGCGCGCGGTGGGCAGGACGGCGGTGACGTTTTGATGGATGAGGCCGGTGTCGCCGGTCAGGTGACGCAGGGCTTTGCCGTGGGGGTCGAGTTCGTAGAGGCCGTCGGTGGCGCCGATCAGGACGCGGCCGTCGGAGGCGGCGGCGATGGCGGAGACGCCGGGGATGTCGGGAGCGAAGGGGAGCGCGAGGCTCAGGTTGTCGCGCAGGAGCGTCGCGCCGGTATTGAGTCCGCCGACGAGCCACGTGTCGTCGCCGAAGGGAGCGAGGACGGTGGTGTAATTTTCGGCCAGACCTGCTTCGTCGCCGTGGGAGGCGGGTTCGAGGCGCCGGGTGCGGGGGTCGTAGGTGGAAATGCCGCCCGCGCCGCCCACGAAGATCACCCCGTCGCGCCCGCGCCGCAGCGCCAGGATAGAGTCCGTCGCCTGGGCGAAAGGTCGTTTTTCTCCATCGCGAAAGAGGCGCCCGGAGAAATCGCCGAAGATTGCCGTGTCGTCGAGGTCGTCCGGCGGGAGGACGGCGGTGACGAACAGGTCGTCGCGGCGCGTTTCGACGCGTTCCGGCGTCCAGACGGCGTATCCGCGCTCGCCCCCGAGGTGCATCGCGCCCTCGACGTCCGGGCCGATGACGGCGTGGATCGGCCCGAGATCCAGGCCGTCGACCGGCGTGATTTTGCATTCGGCGCCTTGGGGCCGGATTTGGAGCAATCCGTCGTCCACCGGCGCGACCAGGTATTCAGCGGCGAAGGGCGCGACGCGGCGGTATCGGCCTTTCGGCAGGGCGCAGATTCGTTCGGCGCGGCGGTTGCCAAATCGGTAAATCCCGCCCGCCTCGGTCAGAACGGTGATGGCTTCGTCGGCGAAGAATCCGTCCGCGATCGGGCCGATGGCGGGGTCGGCGAAGGCATAGGTATGCACGTCGCGAGGTTGGCCGGCGTGGTCGAATCGGATGGCGGCGACGCCTTCGCGGCCGACAACGAGCGCGCGGTCGGCGGCCGAATCGACGCGCAACGCGGCGGTGAAGGGCAGGCCGGTGGGGCGCGCCGCGACGCGGTCGCCGAGGACGACGCCTCCGTCGGTGGCGGCAAGGCGCACGGCGCCGGTGTCCGGGTCGAGGGCGAAGTCGCGTACGGTGGAACGGGCGGAGGTCCAGGCAAGGATCGCCGGACCGGGCGCGAAAGGATCTTCGAGCCGCCGGACGACAAGCGGCGTCGTGGGGCGTCTCGGGTGTTGTTCGGCGTTCAGGGCGATGTCGGCTTGGCGTTTGGCGGGCAGGACGACGGACACGATCAAGGCTGCCAGCACGACGAGGATCGCGACACCGGCCACCGGGAGCAGGCGACGGTTCAACGAGTCCTCGCGGCGGGCTTACTCATCGGCCGGCGCGTCGGAGGATTCGGCGGCCGCCTTCTTTTTCATGAGCTGGTCCATGATCTGCCGCTGCATGATCTGTTGGCGCTGCTGCTGCATGAGCTGGTCGCGAATCTCGGGAGGCAGATTCTTGAGCATCTCGGGATTGAAGTTGGGCTGACGCTGGGCGGCGGGGGCGTTGCCGACCTTGAAAAAGGCCAGCTTCTTGAGCGCGCCGCTCGGTTCGGTTTTTTTCACGGCGTAGACAAAGCCCTCGTCGTTGCGGGCATAAATTGTCTCGTCGTCGCGCTGACCGCCGAAGCGCACCGCTTTTTCCGTGCCGTCGGCGAGGGTGACGACGACCAGCCCCAGCGGCGCTTCGAAGCCCATCTCCGGCGTCGATTCGGCGCCGATTTCTTTCACGGCCTTGACGTTGCCGATGGCCCGCAGCGCGGTGTCGACCTTCTTGGGATCGAGGACGAATCCGTCGACGGACTCGCCGTTCGACTCGGTCATTTTCCAGTCGCCGTCTTTTTCGAACACCAGCCGCCGGTCGCCTTCGGTGATCGACAGACGCGTGGCGTCGGCGACGTCGTAGCGCATCAGACGCATGTCCCGCAGATCGTCGAGAGATTTGTCCAAGCGGTCGTGGGCGTAGGAGGCGATCTTGTAAATCTGCGTTCCGTCGCCGCGTTTGACGAAGGTCTGCTTGTCGGCGGTGTCGCCCATTTCCAAGCGCGCGGGGCCGCCGACGGTGGTCGCGGTGATGACAAGCGGCGGCGTGGCCAGGCCGACTTCCTCGGGCGTGGTGTTGTCGGCGAACTCCGCGGCGCGCAGGTTCGAGAAAGCGCCGACGAGGCTCTCGACTTGCGTTTGGTCCAGGACGAATCGCTCGGGCAGTTCGGCGGGAGCCGCGACGCGCCACTGGTCGCCGTCTTTTTCCAGACGTAGGGCGTCCGCGCCGCGCAGCATCTCGACGGCGGAAATTTCGTCCTTTTTCAGGTCAAAAATTGTCTTGCTGCGCCAGGCCTCAACCGTCGTGGGGAAGGACGAAGAGACGCGGCCTTCGGTGCGATAGACCTCGTCCTGATCCGGCTTGCGGACGAATTGCCCCCGTCGGTCGGAGGTGTCCTTGCCCAAAACCAGGCGCCAGATGTCGCCGTTGGCGTCGGCCAGGGCGATGTTTGCGGCGCCGTCGCCCAACTCGTAGGTGGCGTGGCCCGAGGCGTTTTTCGAGACCAGTTCGCCGCCCTTGAGGGCCGAGGCTTTCTTGAGGGCGGCCTCGACCTTGTCGGCGTCGGCCTGGAATCCGCCGGGATCGATGGTCCACGCGTCGCCGTTTTTCGCGAGGGTGAACGATTGGTCCTTGGCGCTGATTTCGATTTTCGTCACCGCCGCCGGATCCACCTGAGGCAAGGTGAGCAGGGGCGTGGTGTCCTGCTTGTCCGGCCCGCTCGTGACCAGGGCCAGCAGCAGGGCGACGGCGAAAGCGGCAAGACTTGCGAGGGTGCGTTTCCACAACATCACGCGGCCTCCTCGCCCAGGGCCACGGGACCGCGCCGTTTTTTGCGTTGGCGCATGGTCCACCGGACAACGCCGTAGGCCGCGAACAACAGGGGCAGGCCGAACATATTGCCGTATTTGACCGCGTTGCGCGTGGTGGCGCTCTCGGCCTCGACGGGGCGGTTGATGATGTTGCGGCTGCGGATGCCGATCAGCCGTTCGTCGTTGTCCAGCCAGTCGATCAGGTTGGCGATGAAGACCTGGCCCAGGGCGTTGCGCATGGCGTCGCTGATCCAGGTGGAGGTGCCGACGACCGCGACGCGTGTCTTGGGGCTTTGCTTTTCGATGGACGAAACAGCCGGCGCACCGGATTCGTCGGAAGGGATGGGCTTGTCGGCATACAGGCTGGCGAATTCGCCCTCGACCGTCGCGACCAGGTCCTGGGGCCCGGCGAAGTCTCCGTCAGGCTGGGGGAGCATTTGGGGTTCGACCAGGAACGAGTCGTCAATGTCGAACAGCCAGGATTTTTCGGACGAGCGGGCAAGGATTTCCTCGGCCAGTCCCACCTTTTCCACGAGATGCACCGGCGAGGCGAAGGTGAGCGTCAAATCGCGCAGGTTCTTTGTGACCGGCGTGTCCTCGGCCATGTCCCGCACGCGGATGAAGGGCGGGAAGTCCACGTAGCTTTGGATGCGGAAGTTGCCCTGTTGACGCATCATCGCGACGCGCTGGTTTTGCTGATCGAGCACCAGATGGGGTTCGATGCGCACGCCGAGGTTTTCGACCAGATCGGTCAGGCCCGTGTCCAGCGGCCGTCCGATGAAGGACTGCATGTCGATGGCGGCCCGGTCGACGAGGAACAGGGCCTTGCCGCCGCCCATGACGAATTGATCCAGGGCCACCAGGGCGGCGTCGGAGAGCTTCTCGCGAGGACCGGCGACGACGAGGATTTGCACATCGGCCAACGCTGCCGCGCCGCGAGACAGATCCACGTCCTTAACCGTGTATTTTTCGCCGAGCGTTTGCGCCGCTTGGGACAAGCCCTGGGCCGAGGTGAGCATCCCGAAGCCGGAGGCCATGCCGACGGTCGGCGCGTTCTCACGCGTCATCTTGGCGATGCGCGAGGAAATCTGAAATTCGAGATCATTGAGATTCTGGATGACGGGGACGGCCTCGACTTTGTCCCGATAGGCAATGGACAGGCCCACGTAGACCTTGACGACCTGCACTTCGTCCTTGTCGAGCTTGTTGACCTCGACCTTGGGGATACCGGCGGTGCGGGCCTCGGCGATCAGTTCCTCGTCGGGCTTGCCGTCGGCACCGGCGGTGTCCGGGTCGATGAATTCGTACGTGAAGTTGCCGTCGGCGGCGTCGCGATATTCCTCGAGCTGGTCGCGCAGGTAGGCCGCGTGGTTGTTGAGGGGCGCGGGCAGATTCTTGGAAGCGTAGACCTTGACGCGCACCTGGTCGGGCAGATCGGCGACGAGTTTTTCGCTGGCGGGGGAGAGGGTGTACAGGCCGTCCTCGGTCAGGTCGACGCGGGCGTAGACGTTGGTCGAGACGACGGCCAGCGCGCCGATCGCGCCCAGGGTGCCCGCCAGGTAGAGGACGCGGTTCAAGCGCCACTCGTGGGTATGGTCGGTCAGGCGGGAGCGAAGGACGAAGACGGTCGCGAACAGAAACGCGGCGATGGCCGCACCCGAATAGAACAGATCGCGGGTGTCGAGCAGCCCCCGGGCGACGTTGCGGAAATGGGCCCCGGCGCCCAGGTATTGGACGAAGTTCTGCATCCCCTCGGGGACGAAAGGCAGGAGGTAGTCCAGGACGAGCAGCAGCAGGCCGGCGGCCGTGGCGACGATGAGGCTGACGACCTGGGCGCCCGTGACGGCCGAGCAGAACAGGCCCAGGGCGATGAAGGTGCCGCCCAGGGCGAACAGGCCGATGTATCCGCCGATCACCGGGCCCCAATCCAGGTCGCCGAGGGCGTCGATGGACAGGGAGTAGGCGACGGTCAGCAGAAGGTAGACACCCAGCAGCGCCCAAGCGGCGAGGAATTTGCCGGCGACGACTTCCCATTCCCGGACCGGCAGCGTCAGCAGGGGCTCCAAGGTGCCGGATTTTCGCTCCTCGGCGAACAGGCGCATGGTGATGGCCGGGGCGAACAGGGCGAACGACCAGGACGCCAGCACGAAAAACTGGCGTTGGGTGGCCTGGCCGCCGAGGAAGAAGGTCTGGAAGAAAAAGTAGCCGATGACGACCAGGAGGATCGTCACGACGATGTAGGCGATCGGTGAGTTGAAGTAGGAGCGCCATTCGCGCTTGAAGATCGTCCAGACGCGCGCCATTTAAGATTCGTCCTTTGCCTTGTGTTCGTCGGCGTCTTGCTCGGCGTCGTCGGGTTGGTCCTCGTCCTCTTCGGGAGGCGCGGGCTCGGCTTCGTAGACCGGTTCGTCGTCGTCATCGTCCTCGTCGACGGGTTCGTAGACAGGCTCGTCGTCGGGGACCGAGGCGGTGTCGGGCTCGGCGGCAAGGTCCGAGGACTCCTCGAAAAATTCCGTCTCCACGCTTTCCTCGACCTCGGTCACTTCCGCGGCCTCGATGGTTTCTTCGGTCCCGTCGGCCGGGCCGTCACCGCCCAGGGCGGCGTTCATCGCGTCTTCCAGATCCGATTCGCGCTTGACCTGCGTGACCACGTCCAGCGGGGCGTTGCGCGTCAGGTCGGCGAAGACCGACTCCAGGGACGCCGTCTGCCGACGCAGTTCCGCCAGTTTCCAACCGTGGTCGACGATGTAGTCGAAGACCGCCTCGCAGGCCTCGTCCGCGGTGTGGGGTTCGGCGACGGCCAACTCCAGGTCGGTCCACAGGCCCGAGGCGCTTTTCACCCAGCCGTCGGCGATGGGCACCAGGTCCTTGAAGCCGGAAATCAAATCGCCGCCGCCCTTGACGCGCACCCGGATCACCGACGCGCGACGGCGCTTTTCCAGGTCGGCCAAGGAGTCGTCGGCGACGATGCGCCCGCGATTGATGACCAACACGCGGGAGCACATGGCCTGCACCTCGGCCAGGTTGTGCGTGGAGAGGATGACGGTTTTCGTCTTGCCGATCTCGCGGATGAGTTTGCGGATCTCCTGGATCTGGTTGGGGTCCAGGCCGTTGGTGGGCTCGTCGAGGATCATGATCGGCGGGTCGGTCAGCGACGCGCACGCCAGCCCCACCCGCTGGCGGTAGCCCTTGGACAGCTCGCCGATGTCCTTGTGCGTCACGTCGGTCAGGCCGTACAGCTCCACGTTGCGGGCCATGGAGCGGCGCCGGTCTTCGGGCGTCATGCCGCGCAACTCACCGACGAAGTCCAGGTATTCCAGGACGCCCATGTCCTCGTAGAGCGGATTGTTCTCGGGCAGGTAGCCGATCTTGGACTTGGCGTGCTCGGGCTGCTCGTCGATGGCGTCGCCGTCGATGCGCACCTCGCCGCCGTCCTTGCCCAGAAAGCCGGTGAGCACGCGCATGGTGGTGGATTTGCCGGCGCCGTTGGGCCCCAGGAACCCGACCACTTCGCCGGCGGAAATCTCGAAGGAGATGCCGTCGACCGCTTTGACCGGGCCATAGGACTTGGACAGGTTTTTGACGTGAATCATCATGGTGAATCGCCACCCACCGGTCGGGCTGACATTCGAATATAACGCGAATTTATGACCGCTATTCGATAAGAGCCGCGCCGGGCGTTGTCAAGGGGGGCTCGTGGTTGACGCCGACGCATCGGGAGTGATACCGGAAATTCAACGCGCCCGAACGGCGAGCGTCGCGGCCGGGCGCATCGGCCCCCCACGGAGCGGCAGGGCGATGAAAAAACTCTTATTATCCGCATTGATTCCGGTTCTCGTCTTTCCGGCGATGTCCACGGCCCACGCCGACGAACAGGCCGTCGAAAAGTCCGCTTCGGGTGTCGTCGTGCGTTATGACCCCTATGACACCGCCCGTAGCGATGGGATCCGAGGCCGTTTATTTCTTCTTCCGAACAGCAAATTGGCCCAGCCCAAGGTCACGACCGCGGAGAGCGGCCAGCCGAAGCTCCAAGCCGAGGGCGACGGGCTGCTAAGCGACTCGACCGAGCAGCCCGACGGCGACGGCGGGGATAAGGCCGGGAGTAACGGCAAGGGCATGGAGCAGACCGAGCAGGACGTCATCCCCGACGAGGACAAGGCTCACGAGACCGGGGAGCCCTTGTCGGAAGAATCCGAGGTCTACTACACGACGTTGACGACGACCGTGACGGACAAGAACGGCGACGACATCGAATTAGCGCAGGTGCCGCCCCGGTCGGTGGTGTTGATCCGCTATCGCGCCGACGCGAAGACGGGCGATCCGATTTTGACGGCCGTCGAAGTCAAGTGAGGGGCCGCGCGGCGGGACGGCGTCCCCGTCACGGTTGACGGTGCGGGCGCGCTAATGATACCCGAATGGACGCGACCGAGGGCTTTGCCCCGGCGCCGATTGATACGAGAATCACCATTGCCTTGAACGAGAAGGAGATGCCCATGCCCCGAACGCACAAGACGATCCTGGTGGCGCTGATTGCCGTGGGACTGCTGCTGCCGTCCTTGGCGCTGGCGCAGGTTTACAACCAAAGCGACGGCACCTGGAAGATGGCGGGCTTCGTCGAGAAGTACGATCCCTACGAGGCGCCCAAGGCCGACGGCAAGATCGGCCGCCTGTATGTGATCCCCCACGACAAGAAGAAAGAGCGCGAGGCCAAGAAGCTCTACGTGACCAGCTCGACGACGATCACCGACAAGGGCGGCGCGAAAAAATCCATCGGCGACATCAAGCCGGACACGGTCGTGATGGTGCATTACAGCAAGGAAATGAAGGCGGATAACCTGATCCTCAAGTCGATCGAGATTCAATAACCCGACACGATTTTCCAAGCTAAGACGAGCGCCGGGAGGGGAGTGCCTCTCGGCGTTTTTTTGTGAAGATGGGGGTGGGGTGATGGCCCGACAGAGCCGCGCGCGTCAGCAAGCGGTCCAGATCGTTCGATGATTCGATACGCTCGACGGCCCCTCCCTTACGGTCGGGGCTCTGATTGTCTCAAGTCTCACAAACAACGTTTGAGTTTGACCCCTCACTACCGTTCGGGGCTCTGACGGAGATATTGCGGCAAACGGTTGGAGCGAAGCGACGATCACCATGGAACCTCCGGCAACGCGCCAGCGCCAGGATGCCTTGGCATCCGCTAGTCCGCGGCGACTACGCCGCTATTCGCCGGTGGCGAGGTTCTTGAGGCGGTCGAAGAGGGAGGAATCGCCGTCGGGCTTTTTCTCTTGTTGGATCTTGCCGAATTCCTCGAGCAGTTCTTTTTGCCGCTTGGTGAGCTTCTTGGGCACGCGCAGATTGAGAACGCAGATCTGATCGCCGCGTCCGTAGCCGCGAATGTGGGGGATGCCCTTGCCTCGGATGCGAATGAGTTCCTCGTGCTGGGCCCCGGGGGGAACGGCGATGGTGTGGTCGCCGTCCAGGGTGGGGACGGGGATTTTGGCGCCCAGGGCGGCTTCGTGGAAAAGCACCGGCACCTGCACGACGACGTCGTTGTTGTGGCGCGTGAAAATCTCGTGGGGTTTGACGTTGATGAAGACGTAGAGATCGCCGGCGGGGCCGCCCTGCGTTCCGTCCTCGCCCTTGCCGCCGACGCGCAGGCGCATGCCGTCTTCCACGCCGGCGGGGATGCGCACCGACACGTGCGTCTTTTCCGGAACCTTGCCGACGCCTTGGCACTCGGTGCACGGGTCCTTGATGATCGTCCCGGTGCCCCGGCACTGGGGGCAGGTGGTCGCCACGGAGAAAAATCCCTGCGTCCGCCGGACCTGGCCCATGCCCTGGCACATGCCGCAGGCGACCGGTTCGGATCCTTCGGCGGTGCCCTTGCCGTGGCATTTCAAGCACGTGGTCAGGCGCTCGAGTTCGATGCGCTTTTCCACGCCGAAGGCCGCTTCCTCGAACGGAATCTCCAGGTCGTATCGCAGGTCCGACCCCCGCTGGGGACCGCCGCGACGACGACGTCCGCCGCCCGCGCCCATGCCGAAGATCTCCTCGAAGATCGAACCCATGGACGAGAAAACGTCGGTGAAATCGTTGAAGCCCTGGTAGCCCTGGCCGCGCAGACCATCGTGGCCGAAGCGGTCGTAGGTCTGGCGTTTCTCCGGGTCGGAGAGAACCTGGTAGGCCTCCGAGGCCTCCTTGAACTTCTGTTCGGCCTCGTGGTCGCCGGGATTTTTGTCGGGATGATACTCGTGGGCAAGCCGCCGATACGCCTTTTTGATCGTCACGGCGTCGGCGGTGCGTTCGACTTGAAGGATTTCGTAGTAGTCGCGCGTCGTGCTCATAGAGTGCGGTCCATACGCCGCGTCGGGCGCGTTCGAGGGCGACTAGGACTCGTCTTCGTCTTCGTCGTCGTCCTCGTCGTAGTCATCGTCGTCGTCATCATCCATGTCGTGCTTGGACGCGGGCGACGAATCCAGGGCGACCTGTTCGGCGGTGATGTATTCGGCGTTGTCCTCGGTGTCGGCCAAATCCTTGAGCCACTTGTCGTAGTCCTTTGACTGCACCACACCGGTTTTGCGGTGGCGATCCACCAGACGCACATCGTAGAGTTGTTCGGGCTTGCGAATCACGCTCATTTGTCCACCTGATCCTAACAAAGTGTCCAAGTCCGATTGCCTGTTCTATGTTCCGGGGACGATTCCCGGACCTATTCTTGGGCCAAGGCCGCCGCAGCTTGGTCCGCTTCCGCCTGGGGATCCCGCGACTCGATCCACACCCGGCCGGCGGCGATCTCCCGAAGGGAGTTGACCACGTCCTTGTTGTCGGTGTGGTTGAGCAGGAACTTGCTGCCCTTCATGAGCTGGCGCGTCCGGCGGGAGGCCAGAAGGACCAGGGCAAAGCGGTTTTCCACCTTCTCGATGCAGTCTTCGACGGTAATGCGGGCCATGTCGATGAGGCTCCTTGGCGTTGCGTGACGCGTTGTTCCCGTTTTTCGATGCGGCGCCGGTGGCGCTATTCGTCCGGCGTCGGGGCCGGTTCATCGTCCGATTCGGCCTGCGCCTCGTCGCCCGGTTCGTCCGACGCTTCGGGAGCCCGCCAGTCCTCCAGGGAAGATGGCCAGCCCTCGAGCGTTGTCAAGTCGACGACCATGGGTTCGTCGATGTGCGTGCCGGCGGCCACGGCCATCGCCGGAGTCTTGCCGACGGCATTGAGACGGCCGAAGGCCAGATTCTCGAGCTCCGTACCGTCTTCGGCGAGCAACCGGATTTGCAGCACCGGCCGACGAAGGACGCGGTTGACCCGCCAAAGCTCTTCCTTGGCGACGAAACGCTCGGCCTTCAAATCCACCAGCGGACGCAGGCGTTCCAAAATCTTTTGCGAATCCAGCGCGTTACCTTGCTCGTCCCCGAACGAGTCGGGCGAAAGGCGACGGATGTTAATGGATTTCCCGCCTTGTTGCAAGCGAACTTCATGCACGTCCGTCAGGTTGAAATCCGTCAAGGCCAGACTCATGAAATCCCGGGCCTGGACGTTGAGTTTGTCGAAGTCCGCAATAGGCACCGTCGCCAGGTATCCCTTGGGTGCGATGGCCTGCCGTTCGTGGCCGTCGCCGGTCAGCGGGCCGAAAAGCAATTCGTAGCCCTTGGCGGTTTCACCGGTCTTGAACGTGACCTTCACGGCCAATTCCGGCGGGTCGAATGGGGAACCGGCGCCTTCCTCGGCGACTTCCTTCAAGACCCGGCCGATGCGTAACAATTTGAAATCGCTGGCGAGTTTGTCCGCCTTGGCGTCGTCGATCTTCCGGAACTCCGGGGTTTCGAATTTCCATGTCGGAGTGCTCGGGGCGGCGTCCGTGTCGTCGCCTTCGCCCGATTGGGCGGGGGCCTCGGCGCGGGTCAGGACGAAATCGACCTTGCCGTGGCGGCGGACCTCGATGCGCACGGCCTCGTCGACGGACGCCGGGACGATGCGCCGGTCCCGGTAGCTCATGGCCGGGCGGGACATGGCGTCCTGGACCGAGCGGGGGAGGATCATCAGCGTGTTCGCGTCGGCTCTCTTGGCGAAAACCGTATTGTTAATGGTGTGTTGCGTGCCGATGAGCAAGGTCTTGGACGCGCCGTCGGCGGTGAAAGTCGCTTCCAGGCGCGGTTTGTCCAGGCCGTAGTTACCCCAGTTCTCGACCTTTTCTTCCACGACCCGATCCGGCGACGTGGACCGCACCGCCGAGACGACACCCTGCACGGTGAATTTGTCCGCGTCGTCGGAGTAGGGCTCCACCACGCGCCAGGCATCGACGCCGCTGTCCGACTTTTCCAGACGCAGGGTGGAGAATTCGTTGCGGATCGTGATGGACTCCAGCTTGTCCCAGTCCAGGTCGAGGATGCGGTCCTCGGCTTCCTTGGTCTCTTTTTCTCCGGCGAGGCGGGGCTTTTCGTAGAAAAAATACACCCCGGCGAGCACGGCGAGGACGACGACGGCGATGATCGTGCTGCGAAAGTTCATGACGGCCTAGCTTTTAGGTATTGGACTTGCGGCCCCGGGCGATGAGCAGCCCGATGCCGAACATGGACACGAGCATGGGCACGGCGATGACGGCCACGAAGAAGACCTTGGCCCGGTCCTCGCCGGTCAGGAAAATATCCGAGGCCTCGAAGCGATTGGGCCGGATGGAGATGGTCTCCTCCCGACCGGTAAGCCAGGCGACGGCGTTGAGGGCCAGGTTGTTGTTGTAGAGCTGGCCGATCATGGCGTTCTGAAGGAAGCTGGAGTCGCCGATGACGACCACCTTGCCTTGCGTGAGGGCGGGCTTGGCCTCGTCCTCACCGGGGGCATCCAGGTCGGAGGCGGGGTTGTCCGGATCGGCGGTCGGCGAGTCGGCGTCCTTGGTGATCTCCACGGTCGCGCCCAGGACCAGCGGCCCCTCCAAATCCTCGGGGTCTTTTTGCACCTCGCCCGATTCGAGCAGGGGCTGCGTCTTCAGTTCGCCCCAGGCTTCCTCGCTGGTCTGCAACAAAGGCAACGTCAGCACGCCCGGCTCCGTGTTGCCGTCCAGATTCAGGCTACGGGCCAAGCGGTAGAGCGTGGGCTGCGTCATGTCCTTGGTGATTTCGTTTTGCGGATAGTCCTGCACGACGGGCGTGACGCCCAGTTGGCTGCCGTAGAAGGGGCTCACGAAAGGCTCGACCACGATGTCGTCGTTCAGGCGGATGCCCAACGTGCCCAGCCAGTCTTCCAGGCCCGTGGCGGCGCCCGGTTCGGCCATCAGGAACAACCCGCCGCCGTCGGCCACCCAGGCTTTGACGGTCGAGGCTTCCTCGGGGGAGAGGGGGCGGTTCGGCCCGGCGATGACGACGGCGCCGCACGTCGGCGGGATGGCGCGCCCGGCCAGCACGATGGGCTCCACGTCGTGGTTTTCGTTTTCCAGCAGGCGCTTGAGGTAGCTGGCGCCGCCGTCCTGGTCATCCTCCACCGATGCCTCGCCGTGCCCGCCGACAAAGCAGATGGGCCCGGTCTTGGTTTGCGTGATCTTGAGGATGGCCTGGGTGACGCCCGTTTCGGTGGGGTCGAAGATGATGGTGTTGCGTTCGCCCGATTCGACGACGATGGCGCCGCGCTGGTTGACGCTATAGCGCTGCAACACCTCCGGATGCACGTCCGGGTCGACCAGTTCGTACCCGAAGTTGTCGCCGCCGGCGGAGGCATAGCGCTTAAGCAGCGGTTCAAGGGTGCCCGCCTCGCCCTTGGCGTAAAAGCCGATGACATTGACCGGCGCCTTGAGGCTTTTGAGGATCTTCACTGTCTGGTCGGAGAGGGTGTTGACCCCGGCGGTCGTGCCGTCCCAGCGGATGTCGTAGCCCTTGGCGATGACGTTGACGCCGACCATGATCGCCAAAAAGACGATGGTGAACACGATGGCGTTGGCGCCGAATTTGGCGGTGCGTCGGCGCAGGGTGGCCGTGACCGAGCCCAGGTCCATCGCCAGTCCGCCCAGCAGGCACGCCGGGCCCAGGACGAAGACGAACCAGAAACGCACGAACATATCGGTAGCCAGCACCAGCACCAGCAGCGCGATGCCGGTCAGCAGCAACCCCTCGTATTTGAGCACCTTGGCGACGGACGGCATGATTATCTCCACCGGGCCGATTCGACCACGCGGGTCGCGACAAATAGGAAAAAGGCGATGAACGTGGCGAAGTAGACCAGATCCTGCAGGACGATCTCGCCGCCGGCGAAGCTGTCGAAGTGGGGGAGCATGGCGATGTAGCGCATCACGTCGCCGGCGGTGCCCGTCACCCCCTCGGCCAGCCATCCGACGATCCAAAGGCCCAGCAGTACCGCGAACGACCACAAGGCCGCCTGGATCTGGGATCCCGCCGCCGCGCTGGTGAACAGGCCGAACGCCAGGAAGGCGCTGCCCATCAGGAAAAGGCCCAGGTAGCCGGTCAGCACCTTGCCGATATCCGGGTGGCCGTATTTGGCCAGCAGCAGCGGGAACTGGATGGTCAGCGCCAGGGACAGGGCGTAGAAGGCCAAGGCGCCCAGGTATTTGCCCAGGATGATCGCCCATTCGGAGACCGGGCTGGTCAGCAGCATTTCGTCGGTGCCGTTGCGCCGCTCCTCGGTGTACAGACGCATCGTCACCACCGGCACGATCAGAAGCAGCAGCACCGACAGATTGTGAAACAGGGGCGTGAGCACCATGTCGTTGACGTTGATCTGATCGGCCATGGCCGGGTTCATCTGAGCCTGACTCATGGCCTGCGTCTGGACGAAATAGGAGAACATGTCGAAGAAGAAAAAGCCCGATAGCGCGATGAACACCACCAGGATGACGTAGGCCACCGGCGAGAGAAAATACTGCCGCCACTCTTTCTGGAAGATTGTCAGGACTCCGCCCATCGAATGGCCCCTACATGCTTGTTAGTTGAACGAACACTTCTTCGAGCGACGGCGCGTCGTCCGTCATTTCCAAAAGGCCCCATCCGGCGTTGAGGATCTCCAGGGAAATCTCGTTGGCCGCGGCGGCGCCTTCGGAGACGGTGATCTGGTAGCGTCCGGGGTACGGGCCGGGGACCACGTCCTCCACGCCGTCGAGTTTTTTCAACCGGGGGATCACCTGGTCGTTCGGTTCCTCCAGACGCACAGAAATGCGCTGCTTGCCGCCCACCTGGCGGGACAATTCGTCCACCGTGCCGTCCGCCGCCACCGTGCCCCGATGAATAATCACCACGCGGTCGCAGGTCATGACCACCTCGGGCAGGATGTGCGTGGAGAGGATGACGGTGTGCTGCTTGCCCAGATCCTTGATCAGGGCGCGGATCTCCTGGATCTGCACCGGGTCCAGGCCGATGGTGGGCTCGTCGAGAACCAGCACCTCCGGCTCGTGGACGATCGCGCAGGCGAGGCCCACGCGCTGGCGGTAGCCCTTGGACAGATGCTCGCAGATGCGGTCGGCCACGTGGGTCAGGCCGCAGCGCTCCATGGCGTACTCGATGCGTCCGGCCCGTTCGGATCGGGGGATTTTTTTGAGCTTGGCGACAAAATCCAGGTTCTCCCGGACGGTGAACTCCAGGTAGATCGGCGGGTTCTCGGGCAGGTAGCCGATCTTCTCGCGCACCTTCATGTTGTCGTTGAGCACATCCAGGCCGTCGACCAGCACCGTGCCGCCGGTGGCCGGCATGAATCCGGTGATGATGCGCATGGTCGTGGTCTTGCCCGCGCCGTTGGGGCCCAGGAAGCCCAGGACCTCCCCCCGGCGGACTTTGAAGGAGACGCCGCGCACCGCGTCGAAGTCGCCGTAGCTTTTGACAAGCTCACGGACTTCCACCATCGTGCGGGCGTTCGTTTCGGTCGTCGTGGTGGGGGATGGGGTGTCGGCCTCGACGTGCGACATATCTAATCTCCGTTGACGATCCGGGGTCCTTTTGGAGGCACGGAAGGTAAGAATGCCTACTTGCGCTGTCAAGACGGGCGCCGCGCGATTCGGTTCCCGCCGTGTTTTGAGATTGTGGCGTGGCTTACAGTTCGGCGTCGGCGCGTTGATGGCGTCGATGATCGTCTGGTCGACGGCGGCGTGCAATCGCACCCCGGGCCCGGCGACCGAGGAAGTCGTTCCGACCCCCATGCCCGAGTTGGTCGTCACCGAGGTTTACGGTCTGGCCAACGCCGACGAGCAGGATACGGGCTGGGCGGGCGAACTGTTCGAACGCATCAAGGACGACATCGGCGCCGGACTTAGCCCCAAGGACTTCGACAAGTCGACGATGATCGCCGTCCCCGCCGGCGACGCGGTCTACGGCTGCGCGGCGCCGCCTCGCGATCCCCACGGATGCATGCCCCTGCACAACGCAAAGCTGGGGCCGTTTCTCATCGACGCGACGGAAGTGACCGCCGGGGAGTATCAGGAATGCGTCGACGCCCATGAGTGCCTGCCGCGCCTGCCCAATCCCCATGTGAAGGAATCGGATACGCCCAATTACCCGGCGCTGGTGACGTACAAACAGGCTGAGCGCTATTGCCGATGGGCGGGCAAGCGCCTTCCCAGCGAACACGAGTGGGAGCGGGCGGCCCGGGGCCCCGACGGGCGGCATTACCCCTGGGGCGAAGAGGCCCCCGACAGCAAGCACGCCAATATCTGCGACAAGGATTGCGAGTTCGACTGGGCGGACAAGTCATGGAACGACGGCTATCCCCACACGGCGCCGGTGCGCTCCTTCGCGCCGGGCAACACCCCCGAGGGGGCGTGGCAGATGGCCGGCAATGTGAAGGAGTGGGTGCGTTCGGGGGAGTTCGTGCCGAATATGGAACCGGCGCCGCCGGGGGCGTACGTGGCTCGGGGGGCGTCGTGGTATTCGGACCAGCCGGAGCTGGAAGCGTTTTATCGCCAGGAGTGGGTACCGGGCATCCGTCTGGATGACAAGGGATTTCGCTGCGCCGTTACCGAAGGATCCGACCCGCTCGCCTCCAACGGCGCCCTCGTGACGCAAAAGACGGCCACGTCCGCCCCGGAGTCGCCCCCGACCGGGGAGGAAAAAAAGCCCCCGGCGTCGGTGGACAAGGCGGCGCTGGACACGCGGGCGAACGTCTTCGGCCTGCCCGAGCCCACGCCCCAGACGCCTCCGTGGCAGGTCGATCTTTACGAGCACATCAAGGACGACATCGACTGGAATCTGGCGAAAAAAGCGCCGGACGAGAGCGAAATGGTGAAATTTTCGGCCGGGGAAGCGACGTTCGGATTCGCGTTCCCGCCGCGGGATATCGAAAACTGCCTGCCGGACCACAAGGCGTACCTGGGTGCGTTTTGGATCGACAAAACCGAAGTGACCAACGCCGAGTACAAAAAGTGCGTCGACGAACAACAGTGCCTGCCGGTGTTGCCTAATCCCCATATCCATAACTACGAAGACCCGGCCTATCCGGCGCTGATGACCTACAAGCAGGCCGAACGCTACTGCCGCTGGGCGGGCAAGCGGCTGCCGACCGAGCATGAGTGGGAGCGCGCCGCGCGGGGCACGGACGGCCGCCGTTACGCCTGGGGCAAGGAGCCGCCGACGCCCAAGCGGGCGAATATCTGTGGCGCGGAGTGCGACTTTGCCTGGCATGACATGGAGTGGGACGACGGCGAGCCCCACATGGGACCGGCGGTGTCGTTCGCGTCGGGACGCACGCCCGAAGGGTTGTGGCATATGAGCGACAACCTCAAGGAATGGGTGGAGACCGCTCACCCCATGCGCGAGGGTGACACGGGCGAGTATCACTACATTGCTCGCGGTGCGTCGTGGTATTCGGACGCCCAGGAACTGGACGCGTTTTATCGCCAGGTTTGGATTCCCGGCGTGCGCATTGACGACAAGGGCGTGCGTTGCGCGGCGACGGTGGGGGACGATCCGCAAGCGGCGGCGGAGTTTCGCGTCACCGTCGAGCCCTCCGCCACGGGGGAAGCTCCGGAGTACGCGGAACCGGCGGCGAAGGCCACGGAGGAATAATGCCCGTCAGAGCCCCGACCGTCAGGGAGGGGTTGTCGAGCATGTCGTCGCATGACGGCGTCGGGTTGTGTCCCCGTCGCGCCTGCATCACAATGCCGCGACACCGCCCTGGCGACGCATTCGGGAGACGCCCCTTGCCCAAGCACACAATCATGGCCTTTCAACTCAAACCCGGTCACGACGACGAAGCGCTGATCGCCGAATTGGAACATCAATTCGGCTGGATTCGCAGCGACGTGCGCAATGTGATGATGAAGGCGTATCGGGAGCATTACGAAGACAACGACATCATCGGCTCGGCCAAGGTGGAGCTGGAAGACTGCTGCGCCGACGCGAAGGTGAAACCCAAGAGCGTGGTCATCACCGTCTGCACGCAGGCCCCGGGAATGTTTACCGACGATTCGAACTGGTAATTTCGCGCGAAGAAGGATTGGAGAAAAGCGATGGCGAAGAAATCAGCGACCGCGAAGTTTCGCGAGGAAAAGGACTCCCTGGGGCCCTACCAGGTGCCCGCGGACGCGTACTACGGCATCAATGTGGCCCGCGCGCTGGAGAACTTCCCCATCAGCCGACGCAAAATCCACCCGCGCCTGGTCGTCGCCTATTGCCGCATCAAGAAGGCGGCGGCGAAGGTCAACCAACAAGCCGGACGTCTGCCGAAAAAGCACGCCGACGCCATTCGCAAGGCGGCCGACGAGGTCATCGCCGGAGGTCTGCGGGACCATTTCGTGGTCGATGTTTTCCAGGCGGGGGCGGGCACGAGCACGAATATGAACGCCAACGAAGTGCTGGCCAATCGGGCGCTGGAACTGATCGGCAAGAAGAAGGGGCAGTACGACACCATCAGCCCCAACGACCACGTCAATATGGGGCAGTCCACCAACGACACCTTCCCCACGGCGATGCGCCTGTCCATCGTCGACAGCCTGGACGACTTCAAGCCGGAGGTCCTCGCCCTGGCCAAGTCCTTCGACAAGCTCGCGAAAAAATACGCCAAGACCATCAAAAGCGGCCGCACGCACTTGCAGGATGCCGTGCCGGTGACGCTGGGCAGCGAGTTCGCGGCCTACGCGGCGGCGCTGCGTTCGTCGCTGGCCCACATCGAACGCACCGCGACGGACCTGTTGGAACTGGGCATCGGCGGCTCGGCGGCCGGGACGGGGATGACCACCCATCCGGCCTACGCCAAGCAAATGTGCGCCGAATTGTCCAAGGAGACGAAGAAGAAATTCGTCAAGGCGGCGGACCTGCAACACGCCATGCAGTCCCAGGCGCCGGTGGGGCGTACCTCCGGCGCGATCCGGGACTTTGCCGTGGAGTTGGGGCGCATCGCCAACGACCTGCGTCTGCTCTCGTCGGGGCCGACGACGGGTCTGGCGGAGATCGTGCTGCCTTCGGTGCAGGCGGGCTCGTCGATCATGCCGGGGAAGATCAACCCGTCGATCCCCGAGATGGTGAACATGACCTGCTACCACGTCATCGGCAACGACGAGTGCGTCTCGCGCAGCGTGGGGGCGGGGCAGCTCGAACTGAACGTCATGATGCCGATCATGGTGGAAAATGTACTGGAATCCCTTGAGGTGCTGACCTCCACCTGCCGTCAGTTGCGCGTCCGGTGTGTGGACGGGATCACGGTCAACAAGGATCGGTGCAAGGACTACGCCTATCGCTCGATGGGTCTGGCGACGGCGCTGAATCCCCACATCGGCTACCTCAACGCCGCGAAGGTCGCCAAGGCGGCCCTGGCTGAAGGCAAGACGATTCCCGAACTGGTGCGCGCCGAGGGCATGCTCTCCGAAGCGGAACTCAAGAAGGTTCTCGACCCCGTCGCCATGACCGGCCCGGACCCGGAGTTGGCGAAGAAGGCGGGTAAAAAGACGCCGGCGCGGAAGAAGAGATAAGAATCGGCATTTGAATTTTCAGAGCCGCGACCGTGAGGGAGCGGGTTGGTGCGATGTGGTAACCCGCTTACTGACGTACGCGGCTCTGAAGGGTCGAAGGAGGTCGGGATTCTTCCTACGTCCGCCCGTTGCTTGTCGGTGCCTTGCGCCCTATCATGAGGCGCGCGATTTTCAAGACCACAACGCAAGATCGGGGATGGGAGACTGAGCCTTTGACGTGGGTCCGGCGAGCGGCGGGAGTATTGGCGGTGATCGTGGCGTTGGCCTTTGGGGGACGACTCGCGGCCGCCGAGGAATTTTCCGCGGATTTCGGCACGGCCGAGGATTTCAACGCCGAGCGCCCGATCTATTTCCCCAAGGACAAGAATTACTGGCTGTGGGGCATGGAAAAGCCGGCCGAGTACATCCAGTACGAGAACGAGAAGGAATTCTATTGGGCGACCGTCCCGCGCAAGCCGGAGAAATACGTCGGCGCCCGCGTCCTCAAGTCCCACCACGTCGCGCGACTGCATGCCAAGATGATCCCCGGCGCGACCACGCTGCGCCTGGCGATTCGTTACAAGGACAACCTGCTCTCGCCGGTGACTGTCTGGGCCCTGGGCAAGGACGACGAAAAGTCCAAGATCGGCGAATTGGGCGGCAAGTTCGATCATCAGTGGAAGACCGAGGTCCTGGCCGTTTCCGTCGGCGCGCTGTCGGTGGAGGACGGGACCGTCGCCTTTCAGATCGGCAACAAGGATTACGGCGACCTGACCGGCGACCTGCCGATCGACTCGGTGGGTTTCGCCGACACCACCCTGGCCGCCGAGCCGCCCCAGGCGGGTTATTGGCCCAAGCAGCCGCCCAGCAAGTTCGCCGACATCGGCAAGACGCTCGTCTACGAGCCGGGGGACAAGCCCACGTTCGTCGCGGGGGTGATGACCAAGTCCATGCGGGTGGGCACCTGGAAGGAATTCGCGGCGGCGGGATGCAACCACATCGACCTGCAGGCCTGGGAGTTCAACTGGTCGCGCCAGTGGGATATCTACGCCGACGAGAACTACTCGGACCGGGTGCGTTTCGGCTTTCCCGACTGGAACGACGCCTGCAAGGACGCGGGCGTGGGCTGCTCCGTGCAGTTTTTCACCGACACCCGCGCCTGGTGGATCCAGAACGACTATCACGGCGAGGCCGAGGTGATCGACAAGATCGGCCAGGTCGTGCAGATGAACAAAACCACCAAGGCCAACCGGGTCTGGTATCCCGTCGACGAGCCGGATCATGACGACGTGACCTGGGGCGCGCCGCTGGAATTCACCATGGCCGTCTCCCAACGCATCCGCCGGGAAGATCCGGACACGCCGATTTTCATCAACTTCCAGGCGTGGAAACCGGGCATCTTCAAGCTTTATGAAGAGGCCTACGACGTGGCCGCCTTCGATGTGTATCCCCTGGGCGTGGGGCGCAGCCCGCTGGAAATCGTCAATCGCATGGAGGCGATGAACCGCCAACTCGGCGATCGCAAGGGCAAGTGGGCCATCGTCGAGGCCCACGAGGGCGACCACGTCAATCGCTTCGGACGGCAACTCACGCACCAGGAGACGCTGGTGCAGGCGTACCTGGCCATCACCCACGGGGCCCAGGGCATCCTGTATTTTGTCGACAAGGAAGGCCGGTACATCGACACCACGGAGATGTCCGAGCCGTGGTTGGGCGTGAAGACCTTTTGTTCGGATATCACCAACGAAAAGACGGGCATCGAGTCGTTCCTCGTGCCGCCGGCGCGGACGGTGGACCAGATGGGCGAGAAGGGCGTGGTCGACACGGACAACGCGGCCATCCATTTCCTGCTGAAAGAAAAGCCCAACGGCGAACGGGCGCTGATCGCCGTCAACGCGCGCAACGCCCTGCTGACCGACGTGCATATCACGATCAAGGGCCTTCCGGCCGACGCCGTCATCGAGCGGCGCTTCGGCCCCGGCGCGGTGCGTCGCGAGGGAAATGACATCATCGACGATTTCAACGGCTACGAGCGGCACGTCTACATCATTCGCCCCGGCGGTTCCGCCGTCACCCAGACCCGGGAAAAATTGAAACAGGGAGCCGGATCGGCCACGCCATGAAAATCGTCGCCTTTCGCACCGGCATCCCGTATCGATTGCGCAACCCTCGCGGGGGCGACCGGGCGATCGTCTTCGTCCACGGCGCGGCGGGCAACAAACTGGCCTGGCTGCGATGCACCCGCTATCTGGCGGCGCTGCTGCCCGATCACCCCATCTACTACCTGGACCTTCCCGGCCACGGCGAATCGACCAAGCCGCCGGAGTTGAGCATCGACGGCTACGCCGAGGTGCTGCTGGAATTCCTGGAAGAGCTGCGCCTGTCCCCGGCGGTGCTGGTGGGGCATTCCATGGGCGGGGCGGTGGCGCTGACGGCGGCGCTGCGCGAGCCGATGGCGGTGGAAAAGATCGCGGTCATGGGAAGCGGCTATCGCATCACGCTGGCGACGGGGCTGATCGAGCTTTTGGAAGACGACTACCCCAAGGCCATCGGGATGATCCGCGACTTCGGCTTCGGCGATAATCCGAGCCCCCAGGAAGTGGCGACGACGATGGAGTCGCTCATGTCCTGCGATCCCGAGACGGCGATCACCGACTTCAAGGCCCTGGCCGAATACGATGTGAAAGGCGAAATCGGACGCCTTCGGCCGCCGCTGGCGGTCTTTTACGGCTCCTCGGACAAGCTTACCAGCCCGGAACGCAATCGCGCCCTGGCTGACGCCGTGCCCGACGCGGAACACCACGCCTTCGAGGGCGCGGGGCATATGCTCATGCTCGAACGCCCCGAGGAACTGGCCTCCCAACTGGCGCGATTCATCGTCCCGGATTTTGACGACTCGGCGTGACGCAATGACCAATCCCCGACTCCAAAGCCTCGTCGACCGCCTCGGCCCCGACGCGGTCCTCCTCGATCCCGACACCCTCGCTCCCTACGCCAAGGACAACAAAACCAGCGGCCTGGCGCCGATTGCCGTGGTGCGTCCGGCGTCGACGGAGGATGTCCAGGCGACGGTGGAGTTTTGCCACGAGCGCAAGATCGCGTTGATCGCCCGTGGCGCGGGGTCGGGGACCGTGGGCGGCGCCGTGCCCGAGCGGGAGGCGGTGGTGCTCGACCTGTGCCGGATGACCGAGGTGTTGTGGCTCGACGAGATGTCCATGACCGTCGCGGCTCAGGCCGGGATGATCACCGAGGACCTGCAAAGGCACGTCGCCAAGTTCGGGCTGTCCTACCCGCCGGACCCGGCTTCGGCGGATCGGTCCACCATCGGCGGCAACGCGGCGACCAACGCGGGCGGGCTGCGCGCGGTGAAATACGGCGTGACCGGCGACTACGTCCTGGGCCTGACCGTCGTGCTGGCGGACGGGCGCGTGATGAAGACCGGCGTGCAGACGCGAAAGGGCGTCGTGGGATACGACCTGACGCATCTTTTCGTCGGCAGCGAGGGCACGCTGGGGATTATTACCGAATTGACGCTGAGGCTGGTGCGAGCCCCCGAAACGGCGCGCACGCTGGTCGCCAGCTTTGACGACCTGGAATCCTGCGCTCGCGGCGTGCAGGCGATTCTGGCCTCCCCCGTGCTCCCGGCGGCGATCGAATTGGTGGACGAGCAGTGCGTTCGGGCGATTCAGGAGGCGGGGGCGGGACAGGTGGCGTTCCAGGCGCCGTTCCTGCTGGTGGAGGTGGACGGGCGCGCGGCGGTGGTCGACGAGGAGTTGGCGATTCTCGACGAGGCGCTGCGGGCCACCGGCGCGGTGACGCGTGTCGCTTCCGACGAGGCCCAGACCAAGGCGCTGTGGGACGGACGTCGGGCGATCAGCGAATCGCTCAAGAAGGTCTCCCCGGCCAAGGTCTCCGAGGACATCACGGTGCCCATCGCCAAGCTAGTGGAACTGCTGCGCGGTGTCTCTGAAATCGCCAAGCCCAAAGGCCTGACGCATCTGGCCTACGGCCACGCGGGGGACGGGAATCTGCATGTGAATGTGTTGTTCGACCCGGCGGTCGAAGGTGTTCGAGAACGGGTCGAGGCCTTTCGCGGCGAGTTGTTCGACCTGACGCTGCGCCTTGGCGGAACCATGTCCGGCGAGCACGGCGTGGGCATCGCCAAGCGGCCGTTCATCGATCGGGAACTCTCGCCCGTGAGCCTGGAAATGCATCGGCGCATCAAGGCGGCGCTGGACCCGGATAATCTGCTCAACCCCGGCAAGATCTGGCCCGCCCCAATGGGCGACTCCGCATGAGCGATTCGGACCCGCGCCGGACCATCGTCGCCTACCACCAACGCACCAAGCACCACCCTTATCGTTACGCCCGTTCGCTGGGCTACATGGATTGGGACACGCAGCCCGATCCTTTCCGGCGATATGACGGCGCACCGCGCGTGGCGCTGGCTCGGCCGGAGCCGGGGCCGTTGCCGCTGTACGATGAAATCTTCGATCCGGGGATGGTGCGGGTGCGGGCGGTGGACGGCGCCGGTGTTGCCCAGTTGTTCTACGACTCGCTGGCGATTTCGGCGTGGAAGGCCTACGGCGACGCGCGTTGGGCCCTGCGATGCAATCCATCCAGCGGAAATCTGCATCCGACGGAGGGGTATCTGATTTGCGGCGCCATGGGCGGCGTCGGCGACGCGCCCGCCGTCTACCACTACGGCCCCTTCGATCACGCGCTCGAACGTCGCTCGACGCTGGCCGACGACGAATGGCGCGCGTTGTCCGGGCAATTGCCGCCGGGCGCGATTTTGCTCGGGCTGTCGTCGATCTATTGGCGGGAGTCTTGGAAGTACGGCGAGCGGGCGTTTCGCTATTGCCAGCACGATGTGGGGCACGCGATCGGCGCGGTGGCGGTCGCGGCGGCGGCACTGGGTTGGGAGGCGCGGCTGTTGGAGGGGGTGACGGATGACGTGCTCGCGGCGTTGTTGGGGATTGCCGATCAAACCGGCCCCGAGGCGGAGCATCCGGACGGTCTGATCGCCGTCTTCCCCCAGGGCGCCGAATTCACGAAAGGGCAGTGGAAGGCGTTTCGCATTCCGGAGGCCGTGGTCGAATCGCGCCGCGCGGCGACATATATCGGCGAACCCAACGCGCTGAGTTCTGATCACGTGGAATGGGAGGTCATCGACGCGGCCCATCGCGCGACGGTCAAATCCGTCGCTCCCGAGGACGCCTACTGGTATGGAACTGTCGGCGGGGTACTGCCCGAGTATCCGCCTTCGCCGATGCCCGCGCGACAGGTGATCCGTCAGCGACGCAGCGCGGTGGACATGGACGGCGCCACGTCGATCAGCCGGGATGTCTTCTACAAGATGATGCTCAAGGCGACGCCTGATTGCAGCCACGTCCCCCACGCGGCGCTGCCTTGGCGTCCGGCGATCGTGTTTGCCGTGTTTGTGCATCGGGTGCGGGAACTGGCGAGTGGGCTGTACATGCTCGTGCGCGATTCGGACCAACGCGAGCGCCTCAAGGCCGCGACGCACGACTCATTCGCGTGGACGGTCGCGCCGGGGTGTCCGGAGGGGCTGAGCCTGTTTCTGCTCAAAGAGGGCGACATGCGGTCCGCGGCGGCGGGCGTGTCGTGCGGGCAGGGGATTGCGTCGGACGGCGCGTTCGCGGTGGCGATGTTGGGCGATTTTGAGGCGACACTCGCCGAGCACGGGGCCTGGTTCTATAAGCGGCTGCATTGGGAGGCGGGGCTGGCGGGGCAGGTGCTCTATTTGGAGGCGGAAGCGGCGGGCGTTCGCGCAACGGGCATCGGGTGCTTTTTCGACGACGCGACGCACGACATGCTCGGCCTTCGCGACGGGCAATACCAGAGCATCTATCACTTCACCGTCGGCGGCCCGGTCGAGGACGAGCGTTTGCAGACGATTGCGGCTTATGAGCATTTGAACGCCGAATGAGTAGGGCAGTGCTTTCAGAGACGGATTGAACCATTCAGAGCCGCGACCGTCAGGGAGCGGGTTGCTTCGTATTGAGATCCCATATGCGACGAACTTTGCCGGCCGGATATTTCATCACGTTTTCTTGCTACGGCGCTCGCCTGCACGGCCATGAGGAATTTTCCATTGATCGCCACCACCGAGCCTTTCGTCAGCCGCCGAGACCGACTGAAATCGAACTTGAAACGTACGAACGGAATTTGATGCACGGCATGCCGTTTCTCTTGGGGAAAGCTGAACGGGATATCGTCCTCAAGAGTATCGTCGAAACGTGTCGATTTCGCGGATGGCAGCTTTTTGCCGTCCATGTCCGAACTAATCATGTTCACCTCGTTGCCGCATCGGAGAATCCGCCGGAGAAGATGATGGCTGACTGCAAAGCGTACGCAACGCGGGCGCTGCATCAGGCGGGAGTCGACCGCGATAGGAAGAAATGGACTAGGCACGGCAGTACGCACTACCTGTGGGACGCGAAAGCGATCGACATGGCGGTTTCGTACGTTCTGGCTGTTCAAGGTGAACCGATGGCTGTTTATGACGGGCGCGAGGAGTAATGGCCGGGGCGAAGCAACCCGCTCCCTGACGGTCGCGGCTCTGAAAGGGCGCGCCCGTCAGAGCGAGGCGGGACACGACTTGCGGCTCCATGCACTCAAAGTCTCGCGAAAACCCGCTCGAATCGCCGGTTATTGACGTCCCGCACCCCGGACGCCTATCTTGCACGCCGTGTTGCCCATCAAGGATGCCATTTTGCGTCGCCCAAAGACCATTCTCGCGATTGCCTCGATTGTCTTGATCGCCCTGGGAGTCGGCCTCCCCGGATGCAGTTCCCCTAAGCCCCTGCCGTTCAACCGGTTCGAAAATCTGCCCGAGTTGGAGTTGGATCTGGCCGACCAGTCCCACCTGATCGAAATCGCCCGGGCGACATTAGCCGGCACGAGTTACAAAAAGCGCGTCGAGGAAGCCCGAAACGTCTACCACGAGCATACGCAGGTGCGGCCCGTTTTCGTGTCCGTGCTGCGACCCCGGGAGCGGGCGCGGACCGCGTTCGGCGAAGCGAATACGCTGGAAAAGGCCGTGGTCGAGGCGTCCAAACTGCTCAAGCGCGTGGCCGACGACCCGAAGCTGCTCGACTACCGCATTCGCATCGACGTAGTGAACGTGACCGGCGAGATCCAGGAGCGCAACACGCGCAGTCGCTGGCGATTCGACATCATCCACGAAGGCTTTCTGTTCAATTCCGACCCGCTTGTCACGGCCCTGCCGCAGGAAATCATCGGTTACGAAGTCATCGACAAGAAGGGCAAGTTCCAGTACGGCGGCATGCGTCGGCTGATCAAGGAGCGGGTGCTCGGGCGCATCGCCCGGCCGTTCTTCGAGGGCGGTAAGGACGTCGAATTCCTTCGTTTCAAGGCGATTTCGTTTGTGGAGAAGGCGAGCGGCGGCGTGGATCTGTTGATCGGCATGAACTATTTCGACATGCCCCTGTCGCCGGAAGACCTGATCCGCTCGGCCATCGCCGGGGGCGAATATCTCAAACGCAACGTCAACGAGATGAACGGCGAATTCAACTATCGCTATCTCGCCCAGCGGGATTACGATTCCAAGTCCTACAATCTGCTGCGTCACGCCGGGTCGGTCTACGCCATGTACGCCATCTATGAGGCGACGCGGGATCCGGACTTGTTGCGCAAGGCGGACGCGGCGAAGAACTGGATGCTCACGCGCCTTCGCGGGCCCAACGACACGGACAAGGCGGCCGGCGAGGATTTCCTGGTCTATGTCGATCCCGGCGACAACGAGGCCAAGACCGGCGGCGCGGCGCTGGCGATCTACGCCCTGGCCAAGCACGCCCAGGTTACGGGCAGCCGCGAACACCTAGCCGAGATGCAAAAGCTCGCGAGGTTCATCGACCATTGCACCGACGAAAACGGCCAGCTTCTGGGCAAGTATCACTACGATCAGAAGCGGCGGCGGCCGTTCATTTCCAACTACTATCCCGGCGAGGCGGTGGCGGCGCTGACGCGGCTCAACGCGCTGGACGGCGACGAACACTGGTTGGAATTGGCGACGCGTCTGGCGACGAATTTGAAGGACGTGCGCGACTACGGCAAGGACGCGCGGACGATTTTCACCGACCATTGGCTGTGCATCGGGATGAATGAGCTGGCGACGAAAGTCGAGGCGCCCGAACTGGTTCAACACGTCTTCCTGATCGGCGACGGCATCGCCGACGAGCAACTCGACGGACCGACGATCGACGTGGTCGGCTCCTATCTGAGCAACCCGGTCTCCACGCACACGGCGGTGCGCACCGAGGCGCTGATGGCGCTGGCGGCTCTCGCGCGGCGCACGGGGGATTCGGCGCGGGCGGAAAAATATTGGCGCACGGCGCTCAAGAGCGCGAACATCCACCGGCGCATGCAGTTTACCGACGTGGGCGCCATGTTCTTCCCCGCGCCTCACAAGGCGCTGGGCGGCGTCATGGAACGCTACAACTGGCCGGCGATTCAGATCGACGATGTCTGGCACAACTCGGTCGCGCTGCTGGAACTCTGGCGCGAATCGGGCGTCCTCGCCGGCGCCGACCCGACGAAATACTACGGCCACCTGGACAAATACTTCCCCCAAGCCGGCGACATCTACAGCGCCCATTGACGCGTAGTCGCGTCAGACTGGGAGATACTTCGTATCTCTGACGCTGTCGCGTGGGCGAAAGGACTTTGGTGGACATCGCTTCGCTCCGAGCGATACGGAGCCGTGAAAACGATGGGGTGCCACACTTTCGCGAGAACGAAGTTCGAGAGAAGGTGTGCATTGCGCTGACCGAGCCGCGCGCGTCAGCAAGCGGTCCAAAGCGTTCGACGACTCGACCCGCTCGACGACCCCTCCCTGAAGGTTGGGGCTCTGATTCGTCGGTAGCGATTCCAAAGGGCACGACGCCCACACAAAAAACTCGAATAAAAAAACGGGACGCCAACCGGCGTCCCGTTCGTCGTATCTTGTTCCGGAATCGGGTTTACATATTCTCGGCGATCGCGTGGCCGAATTCGGAGCACTTCACCTCGGTGGCGCCGGGCATCTGGCGGGCCAGATCGTAGGTGACGACTTTCTGATCGAAGGTCTTTTCCATGGCGTCCTGCACCATCTTGGCCGCGCCGTCCCAGCCCATGTACTCAAGCATCATCACGCCCGAAAGGATCAGGCTGCCCGGATTGACTTTGTCCTGACCGGCATACTTGGGCGCCGTGCCGTGCGTGGCTTCGAACAGGGCCGCATCGTCGCCGATATTCGCGCCGGGCGCCATGCCCAGGCCGCCCACCTGCGCCGCGCATGCGTCGGAGAGGTAATCGCCGTTCAGATTCGTCGTCGCCAGCACGTCGTACTCGTCCGGGCGGGTGAGGATCTGCTGAAACATATTGTCGGCGATGCGGTCCATGACCGCGATCTTACCCGCGGGAACCTTGCCGCCGTGGCTGTCCCAGATTTCCTGCTCGCTGATTGTTTCGCTGCCGAAGTTCTCCCGAGCCTCCTGGTAGCCCCACTCGCGGAAAGCGCCTTCGGTGTACTTCATGATGTTGCCTTTGTGCACCAGCGTCACGTTGCGGCGCTGCTTGGCGATGGCCCAGCGGATGGCCATGCCCACTAGGCGGCGCGAGCCGAACGGCGAGATAGGCTTGATGCCGATGCCGCTTTGCTCGCGGATGCTCTTGCCCAGGCTCTCTTCGATAAAGGCGATCAGTTTCTTGGCTTCTTCGGTGCCCGATTCGAATTCGATGCCCGAATAGACGTCCTCGGTGTTCTCGCGGAAGATGATCATGTCCACCTTGCCCGGTTCCTTGACCGGGGATGGGACATTGCGATAGTGCCGCACCGGCCGGACGCACGCGTACAGGTCCAGGATCTGGCGCAGGGCCACGTTCAGGCTGCGGATGCCGCCGCCGATGGGGGTGGTCAGCGGGCCCTTGATGGCGACCACGTACTCGCGGATGGCGTCGACGGTTTCGTCGGGCAGCCAGTTTCCGGTTTCGTTGAACGCCTTTTCGCCGGCCAGAACCTCTTTCCAGTGGATCTTCTTGGCGCCGCCGAAGGTCTTTTCCACGGCCGCGTCCAGAACGATTTTCAGCGCATTGGAAATATCCGGACCGATGCCGTCGCCTTCGATCAGGGGAATGACCGGTTCGTCGGGGACGACCAGCTTGCCGTTATCAAAGGTAATCTTCTGCTCCGCCATGGCGGCAATCTCCTCTCCGCGACGAAATTCGCCGGTTGATTCCATTGGGTTGGGGAAGGTCGTGTTGGCTCAAGACCCGACCTTCGTGTACATTATCGCCACGCATTTCGCAACTGTGGGGCCCATTCCTGATCTTGGCGATTTCCGGCTCGGCGTTCGCGCGCCGGGCGAAGCTCCATGGACCCCGCGTTCGATTCGAATCATTTGAGGTGGCCCAATGAGCGACGTGATTTGGCGGCCGAGCGCCGAATATCTGAAGGATTCCAACATCAAACGGCTGATGGACTTGGCCGGCGTGGACAATTACCCGGATCTGCATGCCTGGTCGGTGGCGGACACGTCCCGGTTTTGGGACACGGCGCTCAAGGATTTGGGCGTGGAGTGGTACGAGCCCTACCACACGACGCAGGCCAACGGCTTTCCCTTCGCCGACTGGTTCATCGGCGGCAAGACGAACATCGTGCTCAACTGCATTGACCGGCATGTGCGCGACGGGCGGGGCGACCACCTGGCCTTCACGCACGAATGCGACGACCGGGACGCGACCGCCTTCACCTATGACCACCTGAACCGGGAGGTCTGCCGCCTGGCCAACGCCCTGCGGGCCCGTGGGGTGAAAAAAGGCGATGGCATCGGGATCTACATGCCCATGGCGCCGGAGATCATCGTGGTCTTCTTCGCGATCCTGAAAGTCGGCGCGGTGGCGATCCCCGTGTTTTCGGGCTTCGGGGCCTCGGCGCTGGCGGTGCGCATGGAGGACGCGAACGTCAAGCTGTTATTCACCTCGGACGGCTCGTACCGGCGAGGCAAGCCGGTGCCGATCAAGGACGAGGCGGATCGTGCCTGCGAACAGGCGTCGTGCATCGAGACGGTGGTGGTGCTCAAGAGGACGGGCGAGGTGGTGCCTTTCGATGAGGACCGGGACGTCTGGTACGAGGAATTCGTCGAGGGGCACGAGGAGCACGCCGAGACGGAGGTCTGCGACGCCGAGGACACGGCGCTGATTATCTACACCTCGGGCACGACGGGCAAACCCAAGGGCACCGTCCACACGCACGCCGGGTGCCTGGCGCAGATGGCCAAGGAATTGGGCTACGCCTTCGACGTGAAGCCGGACTCCCGGTTTTTCTGGGTGACGGACATCGGCTGGATGATGGGCCCGTGGGAGTTCATCGGCGTGCAGTTTTTCGGCGCGTCGTATCTGATCTTCGAGGGTGTGCCCAATTATCCCGATCCCGGACGCCTTTGGCAGATCGTGGAAAAACACAAATTGACGCATCTGGGCGTCTCGCCCACCGCGATCCGGCTGCTGATGTCGGCGGATGTCTCGTTCGTGGAGAAATACGATACGTCGAGCCTGCGCTTCTTCGGCTCCACTGGCGAACCGTGGGATCCGGAAAGCTATATGTGGCTGTTCGAAAAGGTGGGCAAATCGAAGGTGCCGATCATCAACATCTCCGGCGGAACGGAGATCGTCGGCTGCCATCTCTCGCCGAATCCGGCCACGCCGCTGAAAATCTCGACGCTCGCCGGGCCGGGCCTGGGCATGGATGTCGACTGCTTCGACGAGGACGGCAACTCGGTCAAGAAGGGCATCGGCCATCTGGTCTGCAAGCAGCCCGCGCCGTCGATGACCAAAGGCTTTCTGGGCGACCGCCAGCGCTACCTGGACACGTATTTTTCGAAATTCGACAACATCTGGTTTCACGGCGATTGGGCGGAAATCGACGAAGACGGCTTCTGGTTTTTGCGCGGCCGCTCGGACGACACGATCAAAGTCGCCGGCAAGCGCACGGGCCCGGCGGAGGTCGAATCGGCGGTCATGGAGCACGGCAAGGTGCTCGAATCCGCGGCCATCGGCGTGCCCGACGACCTCAAGGGCGAGACGGTGGGCATCTTCGTGGTGCTGCGGCCGGGGGTGGAAGAGTCGGAGGAGCTGCGCAAGGAGATTTCCGGCACCGTGGTGCATCACTTGGGCAAGACCCTCAAGCCCGAGTTCGTGAAATTCGTCGACGATCTGCCCAAGACGCGCTCGGCCAAGATCCTGCGCGGCACCATCAAGAAGATTCATCTGGGCAAGGATCCGGGCGACACGGCCTCCTGCGCCAATCCGGATGCGTTGGAGGGCATTAAGTCAGCGCGTTAAAAAACCGGGCGGCTTTACCTTCAGGGCCACGCACGGTAGTAAGCGGTCTGCATGTGGTGCGCACACCGCTGCCGTTGTCGAACGCCGTCGTCGAAACTCCAACTCGGTGTACAAGGCTGAACCGGACCCCTCCCTGCTCCTCCTTCGCCAAGGCTACGGCGGACAGGCAGGTCGGGGCTCTGAAAAACCCAATCGAGGACTCATGCGAATCAAAATCGCCAGCGACATCCACGGCGCCTACGACGAGTTGGCCGCCTCATTCGACGCGGACGACACGGCGTTTCTGCTCGGGGATTTCATCAACATTTTGGACTACGCCGACTTCAGCGGCATCCTGGCCGAGTTGGTGCCGATGGAGACGATTCAGGCCGTCGTCGATCTGCAACAGCAAGGCAAAAAAACCGAGGCCAAGACGCTCATGAACCGGACCGCCGCCGAGATCCCCGACCTGTTCGGCCAGGTGGCGCGCATTGCCGACCGCTGCTACGGCGAGGTTTTTGAGAAGATGCCCTGCCGCGCCTTCGTCATCAACGGCAACGTGGATTTTCCCGATCTGCTCGAACGCAACACCAACGAACGCGTTACGTTCATCAAGGAATTTCAGCGCTTCGAGATGGGCGACCGGTCGGTGGGATTTGTCGCCGGCATTCCGCATATGCCGTTTTCGTTCGGGATGCCGGGGGAGACGTCGCTGGACGAATACGCCCGGCGCCTGGCCGAATTGGGGCCAGTGGATCACCTGTTCGTCCACCCGCCGCCGATGATCGAGGAGCTGGCCTACGACGTGAAGGCCAAGCGCAACGAAGGCGGCAGCGAGGCCCTGCTCGATTACATCAAGGAATACCAGCCCTTGACGGTGCATTTCGGGCATATCCACCAACCCCAGGCCACGCAGATGACCCTCGGCCGAACGCACCTCATCAACGTTGGATGCTTCCGCGATCGGCAGTCGATCGCGGTGTTGGATTTGGGCGAGTAATTCGAATATTTCAGAGCCGCGCACGGTAGTAAGCGGTCTGGTTCGACTCAGTACGAATGTGACGTGCCAGGTTGGAATAGACCCCTCCCTACAGGTCGGGGCTCTGAAAGGGTGACATTGTCGCCACGCTTAGGATAATCCCCCATGTCCATGAACGACCGAGAGATCGCCGACGTCGTCGCGGCCATGGCGCCCGTGGCGGTCGGCGGCTGGATTCAGCGCGTCTACCAGACGGACGAATCGACGGTCGCTTTCGATATCCGGACGCAGGGGCGGTCTGTTTGGCTGGTCGTTTCCTGCCGCCCGCAAGTCTCGCGACTTCTCTTTCTTGACGAAAAACCCGCCGCTCCGCCCGCGCCGCCGCGCTTCGGCCAGACGTTGCGCAAGTATATTCAGGGCGGCATCGCGATGAGCCTCGATGTCGTTCCCGACGACCGCGTCGTGCGCATGACGGTGCGTTACCGGGAGGCGGAGACGACGTTCGTCGCCGAATTATTCGGCCGCAACGGCAACCTCTATCTGCTCGATCATGACGGAAAGATTCTCGATCTGGCGCGCGTTCGCAGCGGGCCGCGACCGTTCGCGCCGGGTGACGCCTACGAACCGCCCCCACCGCCGCCGAAGCGGGGCACCCCGCCGACCGCGAGGGATTTCGGCGCGACCGACAAGGATGATTTGCCGTGGGCGGTCGGTCGTTTTTACGCCGCTCAGGTCGCCGAGATGGAAATCAACGGGCTTCGCGAGCGCCTGGGACGGGCCCTGTCGCGGGAGTCGAAGCGCGTCACGAAATATCGCGACAAGTTGGAGCGGGAGTTTCGTGAACTGCCCGATCCCGACGGGACGCAGAACCTGGGCGATCATCTGGCGGCGAATCTTCATCTGGTGCGGCAGGGCGCGAGCGAGGTGACGGTGGCCGATCTTTACGGTGGCGAACCCGTCACGGTGCCGCTCGATCCCGCGCTTTCGCCGTCGAAAAACCTGGACCGATTCTATCGCCGCGCCCGGCGCGACCGCCGCAAGATCGAGGGACTGCGTCGGCGCATTGACGAGATGACCGAACGCGAGTGGTGGCTCGACGAACGGCGCGAAGCACTAGCGGCGGCCGGAGACGATACGGAGGCGCTTCGCGCGCTGGAATCGAAATTGACCGACGACGGCCTGCTCACCGCGCCAAAGCCTAAGCAAGTGATTTCGGGGAAGAAAAAGGCCGCGCAGGTTCCTTCCGGGCCGCGACGTTTTACGGCGAAGGACGGCAGCGAGATTCTCGTGGGACGCACCTCGACGGAGAATGACGAACTGACCTTTCGCATCGGTCGGGGCAACGATTTGTGGCTCCACGCGGCGGGGGCGGCGGGCAGCCATGTGGTGGTGCGTTCGGCGAAGGGGCGGGAGGTGGATCACGAGACGCTGTTGGATGCCGCCACGCTGGCGGTGCATTACTCGAAGGTGTCCCGCCAGGAATCGGGCGAGGTGAAGTACACCCCCTGCAAGAATGTCCGCAAGCCGAAAGGGGCGCCGCCGGGCAAGGTCATCGCCTCCCCGGCCAAGACAATTTTTGTCCGGGTGGAGCCGGATCGGCTGGCAAGATTGCAGGCCTCCCGGGCTTCGTCGGGCATAAACGACGGCTGAGCGGGATCCCGGACTTGATTGCGGCGGCGTTTTTGATTAAACGTCCCGCATGCCGAAGGATCCGACCAAGAAGAATCCCGATATCGAAGCCAGGCAGAAGCAGCGCCGCCGCGCCGCGGTGCATACCTCCCAGGCGCCGTCGATCGCGCCCGAGGTCGGGGTGTACGCGGTGCTGGTGGTCGTTTTGTTTCTGATCGCCCGCTTCGGCCTTGTCGACGACATGATCGTCATGTTCATCGGCGGATTTGCCACCATCCTCACGCTGGCCGGGGCCGCCGTGCATAAGGCGCACTTCAAGCTGACACCGCCGCTGCGGTCCCTGCTGTACGGTTTGCTCGTCGTATGGCTGGTTGGGGCGGGCTATCTGTATTTTCAGTCGATCCACTATCCCCCGCCGATCGCCCAGGGCGAACTCACCCGAGGCAATCGCGAGGTGAATCTGGACATCAAGCCCGGGCGCTACGATTTGTACGCCCAGGTCCATGTGGAGCCGGAAAAGGACACCAAGGGCCGCACCAAGAAGCGCATGGACATCAAGGGCAAGTTCCTGCTGTCGCTGGTCGACAAGAGTTCCAAATCGCCCAGCCAGTCCTTCGACGGTCTGGCCCATCTGCGTTCCCAGTCCCAACGTGTGACCAAGCGCGGCAGTTCGGTGGTCGTCACCAAGCACACGTCCAAGATGTTCACCATGCCGGCCAAGGGCGACGGGCCTTACCGCCTGACGCTCACCAGCCTGGACGAGAACCTTCAAGGACCGGTCGCCTACAGCATCTACCCGAAATCCTACCTGTACCTGCCGATCTTGCTGGTGGGGCTGGCGCTGATCGTGGTGGTCGGTTTTCTGGACTATCTGGTGCGTCAGGCGCGGGAGCCGAGCTTCTTCGCCCTGGCGGTCGGCGCGTCATTCGGCCTGGGGCTGTATGTGCATTTCTCCGCGACGCCCGTCCTGGATTCCGGAGACGTGGGCTTTACGGTCGCCGTCGGCGCCTTCCTGGGCGGTGCGTTCGGCTACGCCGTGCAGTCGGCGCTGCGCCGCTTCTATTACAACATCAATAAGAAAAAACAGATCGCGCTATAGACGCCGTAGTCGGCTGACTCGCGGCGCCTCGTCCTTTCAGAGCCCCGACCTGTAGGGAGGGGTCTGGTTCGCGCTATCGAGCCGGTCCCGGTTTTCCAACTCGGCACAAATCGTTGTCATCCCGAACGTCTTGTCCGCCGCAGCCTTGGCAGAGGCGGAAGTGAGGGACCTCTCGCGCGTTGTTGGGATATCGAATGCGACATACCGCGACGTGCCAACCCGCTCCCTGACGGTCGCGGCTCTGAAAGGGCGTGATCGTTTCGAACAACGGGCACAAAACCGCTCCCGACAGGTCGCGGCTCTGATGGGCGCGATGCGATTCTCAGGCCCTAATGCACCCCGGAAAAAATGCGCGTGAGCTGGCGAGGCGGCCAGGAGAAGTAGATGAACATCGCCTTGCCGCGGATGGCGTCGAAATCCACGAATCCCCAGTAGCGCGAGTCGTTGCTGTGGTCCCGATTGTCTCCCATGCAGAAATACTTGTGCTCGGGGACGTACCACGGACCCTGGTCGGCGCCGGAGAAGTGACTGGAGAGCAGGATGGCGTGCGTCTTCTCGCCGATTTTCTCGTCGAGCAATTCGGCGGATTGTTCAATCTCGAAGGTATCGACGTAGTCGTAGGTGCCTTCCCGCTCCAGGGCCAGGGGTTCGTCATTGACGTACACCTGCTTGCCGCGCACCTCGATCTTGTCGCCGGGGATGCCGATCACCCGCTTGATGAAATCCTTGCTGGGATCGTTGGGAAACTTGAAGACGATGATGTCGCCGCGCTTGGGGCGGGAGAAGGGCAGGATCTTCTTGTCCATGAACGGCACTTCGAAGCCGTAGATGAACTTGTTGACGACCAGGTGATCGCCCACCAGCAACGTGGGGATCATGGACCCGGACGGGATCTTGAAGGCCTGAAAAACGAAGCTGCGGATAAACAGCGCCAGGATCAGCGCCGTGACCACCACCTCGACGTACTCCCGGACCGTGGAATTTTTCCAGATCGGCAGATGCCGGTCGACCCGGTGCTGAAATTCCTTGAGGTCGTTTTGCAGGGTCTTGGCGTCGGTGTCGCGCTCACCGGCCTTGCGCAGCTTGGCGATCGCCGTCTCCAACTCCTGCCGATCTTCCTCGGACAGGGCTTCCATCAGGGTCTCGGCCCGCGCGATCTCTTTTTGACAACGCTTCTTCATGGCCGCGAGTTTTCGCTGGGCGCCGAACATCAGATAAGATCGATTCCTTAGTCTTTGACCGAAAGGACGGCCAGGAAGGCTTCCTGGGGAATTTCCACATTCCCCATCCGCTTCATGCGTTTTTTGCCTTCCTTCTGTTTTTCCAAGAGCTTGCGTTTGCGGGTGATGTCGCCGCCGTAGCATTTGGCGGTGACGTTCTTACGCAGCGGCGCGATGCGCTCCCGGGCGATGATGCGCGTTCCGATCGCCGCTTGAATGACGACTTCGTACATCTGGCGGGGGATCGTCTTGCGCAATCGCAAGGAAAGCTCCCGCCCGATGTAATACGCCTTGGAGTCATGACAGATCAGGGACAAGGCGTCCAGGGGTTCGCCGTTGACCAGGATATCGAGCTTGACCAGCTTGTCGGCCCGATATTCGAAAAAGTCGTAGTCCAACGAGGCGAAGCCCTTGGTGGCGGTTTTGAGCTTGTCGAAAAAGTCGAAGACGATTTCGGCCATGGGCAGTTCGTATTCGACCACCACCCGGTTGCGACTATGGTAATGCAGGCCCCGCTGAACGCCCCGCCGCTCCTGACAGAGGGTCAGAACGTTGCCCAGGTACTCGGCGGGCACATGGATATTCGCCTTGACGATGGGCTCTTCGATGCGCTCGATCTCGATGGGCTCGGGGAGCTGGGAGGGGTTTTGCAGCTTGATGACGGTGCCGTCTTTCTTGATGACGTTGTAAACCACCGTCGGCGCCGTGACGACCAGGTCCTGGTCGAATTCCCGCTCCAGGCGCTCCTGGATGATTTCCATATGCAGCAGGCCCAGGAATCCGCAGCGGAAGCCGAAGCCCAGCGCCACCGACGTTTCCGGCTCGAAGCGAAAAGCGGTGTCGTTGAGGTTGAGCTTTTCGATGGCGGCCTTGAGGGATTCGTAGTCGGTGGCCTCGGTGGGGTAGAGCCCGGCGAAGACCATCGGCTTGAGTTCGCGAAACCCGGGGAAGGGCTGGACGTTCTTGGCTCCGGCGTGGGTGACGGTGTCGCCGACCTTGGCGTCGCCGATGTCCTTGATGCCGGCGGTCAAAAAGCCCACGTCGCCGGCCGACAGGGTCTTGACCGAAACCTCGTCGGGCGAGAAGTAGCCGAGCTTGGCCACCTCCACCTCTTTTTTCACCGCCATCAGCCGGATCTTGTCGCCGACCTTGACTTGGCCCTCGAAGACGCGGATGAGGGCCACCACGCCCTGATAGGAGTCGTACCACGAGTCGAAGATGATCGCCTTGAGTTCGGCGTCCGGCGAGCCCTGGGGCGGCGGAATGCGCTTGACGATCACTTCGAGTAATTCGGCGACGCCCACGCCCGTCTTGGCGCTGATCTCCAGGGAATCGGAGGCGTCCAGGCCCACCATTTCCTCGATGTCCTCGCGCACTCGCTCCGGCTCCGCGGTCGCCAGATCCACTTTATTGAGGACCGGGACGACTTCCAGATCCAGGTCGACGGCCAGATAGGCGTTGGCCAAAGTCTGGGCCTCGACGCCCTTGGTGGCGTCCACGACCAGCAGGGTGCCTTCGCAGGCGGACAGGGAGCGGGAGACTTCGTAGCCGAAGTCCACGTGTCCGGGCGTGTCGATGAGATTGAGGTAGTAGGTGTGGCCGTCCTTGGCCTTGTAGGGCAGGCGGGCGGTCTGGGCCTTGATGGTGATGCCCCGTTCCTGCTCGATGTCCATCTTGTCCAGGTATTGGGCGCTGGTGGTTCGCTCGGTCAGAACGCCGGTGATCTCCATCAACCGGTCGGCGAGGGTACTTTTGCCGTGGTCGATGTGGGCGATGATCGAGAAATTGCGAATCCGTTCGATGGCCATGTCGCGTCCGCCGGTCATCCCCGAAAAGGCGCGGGCAAAAGGCCCGTCCACCGGGGAAAAGACGCACAAACTTAGCGTTTCTTGCCGGCTTGTCAATCGAGGACACGGCGGCGCCTTTCCCGGTTCCGACACCGGTGAGCCGGCCGACCCGTTGTGCCGCCCGGTCGGTTGATTCATACTGATCGGGAGCGACAACACGAGCCTATCGCCTTGGCACAAGGGAGACGCCGACCCATGGCCAAAAAGCTGCTGGTCGTCGACGACGAGAAGAACATCCGGGGGATCCTCAAGGAATTCATGGGGGCCAAGGGATTCCAGGTTTTGACCAGTCGCGACGGCAACGAAGCGTTCGAAATGTTCGAGGCGCACTCCCCGGACGCGGTGCTGGCGGACGTGCTGCTTCCCCACCTCAACGGATTTCAACTCTGCCGGCGCATCCGATCCGAATCCGACCGCCCGGACACGCCGGTTTTCCTGATGAGCGCCCTGTACAAAACCAACAAGATTCAGGCCGAAGCCAAATTCAAACACGGCGCGACCGACTATCTGCTCAAGCCCCTGGACCTGTCCTCGACGTTCAAAAAGATCCTGCGCAGTCTCGATATGTCCGAAGAAGACCTGCGTCGCGCCGCCGACGAGGAGCCCTACCAGGACGGACCCGACTCGGATTTCACCCCGCCTCCGGCCAAATCCGCGCCGCCCCCGGCGCCCGTTGAGCCGTCTCCCGCCGAAGTGAAAGTCCCGGAACCGGAAACTGAGCCGGCGGCTTCGGAGTCCGAGCCCGCTCCCTCGTCTGAATCTCCCGAGGCTCTGCCGGACGTCCCCAATGCCGCTGATTTTTCTGGACTTTCCGCGTTGCAGGTGTTCTTGGGGCTTTATCGCGGGCAGCGCACCGGGGTCATCAAAACGACGCAGGGCGAGATCGTGAAAAAGACCTATGTCGCCCAGGGCGTGCCGGTCTACGTCGCTTCGACGCGCCCGGAAGAGAGCCTCCCGGCCCTGATGGTCAAGGACGGCGTCGTCACCGAGGAACAGGTCAAGCAGGCCCTGGTCGACGCCAAGGAAAATCACGAGGGCATCGGCCGGGCGCTGCTGGAAAAGGGTGTCATCACCCGCGAGGTCCTTTCCCAATACCTGCTCAAGGAGTCGGAGCGGCGCCTGGAGGATGTGCTGCATTGGCGGGAGGGGAGCTTCCAGTTCGCCGACACCGACGCATTCCTGGCCAAGATCAAACGCCCGCCGCTGCCGCTGCTGGAGTTGGCCTACCAACACACCCGCAACGGGGCCTTGGACGAGCTTTTTGAACGGCGATATGCCCGGGCGGGGGCGACCGTCGTGGCCAAGGTTCCGGAGCGGCTGCCGGCCATCGGCGAGATCGATTGGGACACGAAGGATTTGATGATCACGACGCACATCGACGGGCAGCGGACGGTCGAGGAAGTCGTGCGCGAGTCGGGGGGCGACTCGACGACGGCCTATCGCACGATCGGCCTGCTCGAATGGGCCGGGGTGGTGCGGCTGGCGTGATCCGACGGGGCTCGGCGGGCCCCGTTTTGCCCGGCTGGGCGATATGACTCATCTTGCCACTCTGATATCATCATGATAACGCTTACATCGACGGCAACTCGCCGTCGCAACTCCCATGGGCGTCGGCGGGAATCGGGGCAACCGGGAATTCGGAGTGTGCGAAAATGACGCAGGTCTACAAGCCCGGCGATCGGATTTTCGATCGCATCGAAGTTTTGGAATATATCGGTGACGGCGGCGTGGGGCAGGTGTATCGAACGCGCCTGGGCGCCGACGAGTACGCCGTCAAGGTGCTCGATCCCGATCTGGTTTCGCCGGACGCGGACGCCAAGGCCCTGCGCGAGACGCTGCTTCGCAATGTCCCCGTGGACACGATCCTGGTGCGCGTGCGGGATGTGCGTTCGGACGGCAAGCGCATGCACATCATCGAGCCGTTCGTCCAAGGCAAAAACCTGCGCGACCTGATCGTCGCCCAGAAGGACTCGGGCCGTAAATTCGACCCGGCCCAGGTCTTCGGCTTCATCGACCGGCTGCTGAGCTTCATGACCACCTTGCCCTCGGCCGCGGTCCACGGCGCCCTCAAGCCCGAGAACATCCACATCGCCGACGACAATCCGCAGATCTCCAGCGGATCGCGGGTGCGTGTGACGGATGTGAACATCCACCGCATCCTGAGCTTCTCCAAATACGCGTCCGTGCAGTTGGAGCGGGACGAGGCGTACGCCTACCTGGCGCCCGAGTTCGTGTCGGTGGGCGGCAACGTGGATCGTCACGCGGACATCTACTCCATCGCGGTGCTGGCTTACGAATTGGCGACCGGGTCGGTGCCCGGCAAGGATCCCAAGCCTCTGTCGGAGGCCGGATTTGACGGCCCGGAGGCGCTCGACGAGGTGATCGCCCAGGCCCTCTCGCCCGATCCGGCCCATCGGCCCAACACGATGCGCGAATTCCGACGCCTGTTGCGCGCGGCCTATCCGGACGCGGCCCAGGCCACGGGCGTTTCGTCCATGCAGCTCTCGGCGGTGGACGTCTTCACCGGCGAAGAGGAAGACCAGGTGCAGGTGGATGTCACCGACCTGGACGAGTTGGACGTCTTCGGCGAAGAACCGCCGCCGCCGAGCACGTACGAGGAACCTCCCGCCGCCGCCAAGCCCAGTTTCGAGGACGACGAGACGATCCCGGGACGCAATCTTTCGGACGTGGAGCGGGAACTGGACGCCGCCCTGGCCGGGGAAGCCGCCGAGGCCGCCTCGGCCACCGAGGACATCACGGCCGGCGAGGAGACTGTCTTCGGCACGAAAGAAGATTTGTTCGGCGGGGAAGAACCCGAGCCGGCGCCGGAACCGGAACCCGAGCCCGAACCCGAAATTGAGCCTGAGCCGGAGCCGGAACCCGAGCCTGAACTCGAAATTGAGCCCGAACCGGAACCGGAGCCTGAACCTGAAGTCGAGCGGGAGTCGCTGGATACGATTCTGGAGGAACCGGCGGCCGAGACCATCATCGAACCGCCCGCGCCCGAAGAGCCCGAGGAAGACGTTCAGGACGAAATCATCATCGAGCAGCCCAAGCCGCGTACGCCCGGCGGGCCGGTGGTGGAGCCGCCGTCGTCCAGGGGCATCGGCGGCTGGGTTTACGCGGTCGTACTCATCGTCGCCGGTGTGGTGGGCTACTTCGCCTATACGTCGCTGACGGGCGGCGGCGGTCCCGAATCCGAATCGATGCAGGTCGCTTCGGCGACATCGCCCACGCCGACCCCGACACCGATTCCCGAGCCGACGCCGGTCTTCACCACGGAAGCCCCCGCCGCCACGCCGGAGGCCACGCCGACTCCGACTCCGGAGCCGACCCCGACTCCGACCCCGGAGCCGACTCCCACACCTACGCCGAAACCGACGCCGACACCGACGCCAACACCTACCCCTACACCGAAGCCGACACCGACCCCCACGCCGGTGCCGACACCGGCACCTACGCCGAAACCGACTCCGGCGCCGACGCCCAAGCCGACGCCGACGCCGACGCCGACCCCGAAACCGACGCCCGCGCCCACGCCCAAGGCCGCGCCCGCGGAGCCGGAGGAAAAGGCGACCCCGGCGCCGATGCCGACTTACACGTCGCGTGACCCGAAGGTGCAGGCGCTAATCGACGACGCGAATTCGCTGCTGGCCAAGAAATACTACGTGGCCCCCACCGGCGAGAACGCGATGGCGAAGGTGCGTCAGATTGAGGGCATTGATCCGGACAACGCCTATGCCCGCCAGGCCCGGGCCCGCATGGCCTCCGACCAGATCGGCTGGGGCCAGGGCTTTATCGCCAACGGCGAGTGGGATGCCGCCGAGGCGGTCGTCAAGGACGGTCTGCAAATCCAGCCCAGCAACCGCCAGTTGCAGGACATGCTCAACTACATCGTGAAGAACAAAGCCTATACGCCCAAGGAATAGGCCGCGCGTTTTTGCGCCACGGTCCGACACGCCGCGCCTCCCCATGACGGGAGGCGCTTTTTCTTTTAAGATCGATGCCCGGCTGTCACCCTGCGTGCGGCCCAAACGCGACGACCATAGAGACGATTATGAGTGCATCCGACCCGGTTTGGCCGGACAATCTGATTCGCCTGGAGACGATCCGCCTGGATCAGCTTCGAGGCCGGGATGTGTCCCAAGACATCGTCATTCTGCCCCTCGCTCCCATCGAAAATCACGGCACGCACCTGCCGGCCGGCACGGACATCTACATCACCGACGACCTGGCCCTGCGCATGGGGCGCAAGTTCGCCGAGCGCCATCCGGGCACGCGGGTGCTGCTCTACCCGACGATCAGCGTCGGCGCGGCGACGATTCGCGGGACCGGCTCATTCAAGGTGTCGTCGCGGCAATTGCGCAACTCGCTGCGATTTTTGAGCAAGCGCTTTTTTAAGCAGGGCTATCGTCGCTATGTCTTCGTCAGCGGCCACGGCGGGGTGGGCCACATCGGCGCGTTGGATTCGGCGTGCGCCTATCTGCGCGGCAAGGGCGCCGAGGCGATCGCGCCCTGCGCGTCGGCGGTGATGAAGGCCTATCGCGGTCTGTACATTCCCCACTGCCGTGAAACAGGCGTCGCCTGGCCCGATAACCTGGAATTTCTTTTTTCCAACGACCTGCACGCGGGGTGGATTGAGACGTCGATGATGCTGCGTCTGCGGCCGGATCTGGTCTCGCCCGACTTCACTTCCGTGCCGCCCCTGTTCGCCAAGAAGTTTTGGTGGCTCTCGGGATTGGAGCGATTCATCGTCGCCGTGGCGGGCCGCCTGCCGATTTCCGAGGAGACCAAGGCCCAGGTCGCCATCGGGGCGCACGTGGGCGCGTTGGACCTGTCGTGGATCATTCAGGGCCGCCTGGACGGCTATCACGGAGCGCCGGCGCTGGCGTCGGCCGAGGCCGGAGAGGTGATCCTGGACGTCGTGACCACCGACATGGCCGAGTCCATGGAGCATGTCTTCGTGCACGAAACGCAGGGTGTGCACGGCCCGTCCAGCGCCTATTTGTTCAAGCGCCTGGGATGGGCGGTGGCGAGTTTGATTTTGATCGCGTCGGTGCTGGCGTGGATCGCGATGGAAACGGGGGCGCCCTAGATGGCAAAAGCGACGGCACGACACGACGGACGCAAGGCGAAGCAACTTCGCGACCTTTCGATCTCCCGGGGGATCAATCCGTACGCGGAAGGGTCGTGCATGGTCCGCGCCGGCGGAACGCAGGTCTACGCGGTGGCCAGTGTGGAAAAGTCGGTGCCCCGGTGGATGTCCGACCAGGGACGCGGATGGGTGACGGCGGAGTATTCCATGCTGCCTCGCGCCAATCGGGAGCGCAGTCGTCGCGAGCGGGGACAGATCGGCGGCCGTACCCAGGAGATCCAGCGGCTGATCGGCCGGAGCCTACGGGCGGTGACGGACCTGAGCCGCATGCCGAACCTGACGATCACCCTGGACTGCGATGTCCTGCTGGCCGACGGCGGCACGCGCTGCGCGTCGATTACGGCGGCGTACGTGGCGCTGCATGACGCCCTAACGTGGTGCAAGGCCGAGGGGCTCATCGAAAAATCGCCGCTGGTCGATTCGGTGGCGGCGGTGTCGGTGGGCATCGTCGATGGCAAGGCGGTGCTGGATCTGGACTACCCGGAAGACTCGTCCGCGGCGGTGGACGCGAATTTCGTCATCACGGGCAAGGGGCGACTGGTTGAAATCCAGATGACCGGCGAGGAGGCGACCTTCGACGAAGGCGACCTGGCCGAACTGCTCGCCCTGGCCAAATTCGGCGTCCGCAAACTCACCGCCGCGCAGCGCGACGTCTTGAAAGCGGGCCGATGACGAACGCCCGCCGCTTCCTCCTGGCCACCAACAACAAAGGCAAGCTGACCGAGCTGCGACGCATCCTGGAGCCGCTGGGCTTCGAGGTTGTGTCGCTTTCCGACGCGGGCCTGTCCGGCGAACCGGTCGAGGACGGCGAGACGTTTTTGGACAACGCGTTGATCAAGGCGCGCTATTTCGCGTCCCATTCGGACATACCGGTGATTGCCGACGACTCCGGGCTGTGCGTGGAGGCTCTGGGCGGCGAGCCGGGGGTGCATTCGCGGTATTTCGGCGGGCCGGAAGGGCACGATGAGGCCAACAACAGGGCGCTGGTGGCGGCGGTGCAAGGCCTGTCGCCGGAGAAGCGAGGGGCGTATTACGTCTGCGTGGCGGTTTGCGTTTGGCCGGACGGGAACGTGGAGCACGCCGAGGGCCGGGCCGAAGGGCGCATTGTGACTGAACCGCGAGGGACCGGCGGATTCGGCTACGACCCCTTCGTCCAGGACATTCTCTCCGGACGCACTTTCGCCGAGCTATCCCCCGACGAAAAAGACGAACGCAGCCACCGGGGCAAGGCCTTCCGCGCTTTGGCGGCCAAGCTCTCGCGCTGACCCGATTTTCCTACAGCAATCCGTAGCAGGGCTGGACTTCGTCGCTGTAGTGGTCGTTGGCGTTGGTGTAGTCGCCGCACGCCGCCATCGCGTCTTCCAGGCACGCGAGGAAAGCGTCCCGCTGGCCGACCGTCTGCACCGGGAGCGTCCCGCACACCACGTTCAGATTTTCCTCGAAATACACATCGTCAAAGCAGCCGTCGGCGCCGTAGAGTTCCTCGGAATACGCCATGCACAACTCGGCCGAGTTGACGGTGCCGTCGTCATCGTCGTCGCCGGTGTCGTCATCGCTCGTGTCATCGTCCGTGGTGTCGTCATCCGCCGCGTCGTCGCCCTCATCGTCGTCATCGGGCAGGGTTCCGCCGCCATCGTCATCATCGTCCGTGGATGAGCGGGCGCCGCCGTCATCGTCGTCATCGCCGCACGTCGGAGCCGAGACCATCAAAGCCGCCAAAAGAACAAGTCCCAGGACGATCGTGAAACGGGCCAACGCGCGCATCTTCACCCCCGAATCCGTTTTCATTTGCGACGGTTTCGATTCTAAAGCCCGCTCGACCGAACGCAACAAAAAACCGGAACCCCGAAGGGGACCGGTTTGCTTCGTCGGTTGTCGTCGACGGGCGGAGCCTAGGTGCCGATCCCGACCTCGACGTTACAGGCTTTCACCCCGTCATTGAGAAGTTCGTTGCCATTGGCGTAGTCGCCGCAGTCGTCCACCAGGGATTGCAGGCATTCCACGTAATCAGACAAGACCGTTTCGCCCTCGTTGTCGGCCCAGTCGCAATAAAGGTCCACATATTCCACGTAGGACGAATTCGACCGGCAACCGTAAACCCCGAACAGGTCGACGGCGAGTTCCGTGCAGGATTTGGCGGAAGAGGTGTCGTCGTCATCGCCGGAGTCGTCGTCGCCGGTATCATCATCGGCTGTGTCATCATCATCGTCCGCGTCGTCGTCGTCCGCGTCGTCATCGTCCGCGTCGTCATCGTCCGCGTCGTCGTCGGATGAAGTGTCATCGTCGTCGTCATCCGACTCCGCCAAGGCTTCATCGGACGAGTCGTCGTCGTCATCACCGCCGCACGCCGGGCCGACGGCCGGGAGGAGAGTAAGGACGAAGATCGCCAGCAGACATGCCAAGTGTTTTCGCAATTTCATCGCGGCTCCTCGTTTCACAAGGAAAATGGCGGCTGCGTTGAGTCTAAGGGTTCACGGCGTCACCGCCAACGCAAAAAAACCGGACCCCCGAAGGGGCCCGGCATTCTTCATCGAACGGGTTTGGGGGACGACTTACGCCTCGGCGTCGTCGTCATCATCGTCGTCGTCATCGTCCGCGCCGGCGCCGGTGAACAGGGCGTAGCAATCAGCCACACCGTTGCTGAAAAGCGTGTCGGCGTCGTCGAAGTCATCGCAGGTGTCGGCCAGGTCGCTCATGCACGACAGGAAGTCTTCCTGCTCGGTCTCGTCGCGATCTTCCAGGATGGCGCATTCGCCGTCCACGTCGGCCAGATAGACCTCGTCTTCGTAGCAGCCTTCATCCGAACCGAACAGGGCGGCCGAATACTCCAGGCACTTCTCTTCGTTGGTCGCGGTCGAATCATCGTCATCGTCATCGTCGTCATCGTCGTCGCCGCAGGCCACGGCCGAGGCCATCACCATCGCCAACATTGCCACCATCACCATCAGCATCCATTTCGAATTACGCATCGTCCCAATCTCCTTTCACGCGTGAGTGCGTTGGGATCCTCAAATCGCGGCAAAAATAGTCAGATTCCCCGCAAATCACAAGACTCGGGGAAATCCCTACTCGCCGGCCATGGGTTGGTAGAGGGACGGGGCTTGAACGCCGGGTGTCTTTTCGGTGGGATATCCGGCGTCGACCCATTCGGGCCAACCCCCGAAAAAGATTCGGACTTTTTCATACCCCAGGATGAGCAGATTGCGCGCCAGCAGGTCGGAGGCGTGGCACTCCTCGCCGGAACAATAGGTCACGAGGGTAGCGTCCAGGGGGATCTCCTCCAGGAGCTGCATGCCGATCTCGTCGCTGTAGTCAGCGTAGTAGAGGTGGCGCGCGCCTTTGATGTGACCCTGGTCGAAATCGGACTGCGGACGGGCGTCGAAGAAGACCGCCCCCTCGTCGAACAGCCGTTTGGCGCCTTCGAGCGTCACCGGGCCCTGGGTGACGTCTTCGTCATCCTCCAGGTCGCTCAGATTGGCCTTGACCCACGGCAAAGGCTCGGAACGCACCGCGTTGAGTCCCACGGCGAGCACGAGGGCCGCCGCGCCGATCCCCGCCGCCAGGACGGAGGTGCGTTTGTGGCATAGGCCGTCGCTGGTCCAGCCGATGTTGCATTTGGGCAGAAAGGTCCAGCGGCCGTTGTTGAATTCGAGAATCCAGACGGACCCGAGGACCAGCAGGATATCGCGATAAACCAGCCACACGCTGATTTTCGGGCCCTCGTCTCCTTGGTGGAAGCAGCCGCAGGAGATGTCCAGACCTCGGGCGAGGGCTTGGATGATGCCGATGGTGAACATCAGGCACAGGGCCGCCGAGATGAGTGCCGAGGCTTCCACGAAGATTCCGGCGACCAGGAACACGCCGATCAGAAATTCCAGCCAGGGCAGCGCCAACGCGAACAGATTGATGAACACCCGAGGCACGAGTTGGTAGTTGGCGACGGCGATGGAGAAATCGTGGGGATTGAGGATCTTGTCGTACGAGGCGTAGAGGTACATGCCGCCGAAAAACAGGCGCAGGGCGATGATAAGATACCGATTTGACAGGAGTTCTCGAATTTTTCCGCTCATGCGCCGTATCCTCGTCTTGCGGCCGAACGGTCAGCCGGTCGGGGGAGCTTGCCGGACGTTACACGCCGTATGTCGCCTTGAAAAGACCGGCGGCCCCATCGACCGGTCTGTCGGGGCGAAGCCGAGATTTTCCCCACGGTTTTTGCCGTGTCTTTTGCCGTGTCTTTTGCAGTGTCTTTCCTATGTCTTTTGCTATGTCGTGACGCAGATCATAGTCCCGCGACCGCCGGTCCGCCTATGATCCCCGACGGTTTTCGCATCGGCGAATAAATGGTATGGACACCGCCCGGATGAGGCGGTTTCGATTTTCGGCCATCGGGTCGGGTCAATGAGGCCGGGGAATGCCCGGCGGGCGCGCGGACGCCGCGAGGAGCTTATTTTTATGGCGATCAAATGCCACATTATTGATGACTGCATCGCGTGCGGTTCGTGCGCGGAGGAATGTCCGGTCGACGCCATCTCCGAGGGCGACATCTACGTCGTCGATCCCGCCGTCTGCGAAGGCTGCTCCAAATGCGCCGAGGTCTGCCCGGTGGACGCGTGCATTTTGACGGAAGTGGCGTAGCTCCAAACTTTTTCCGACCTTTCAGAGCCCGCCCCGCGGCCCTTCAGAGCCCCGACCTGTAGGGAGGGGTCAGGCTCGTCCCAGAACGTCATATTTGCTAATCCATAAAATCGAGAGCGTTCCGAACATCGTCCGTGTCGTACAGGGTTGGACCAGACCGCTTACTACCGTGCGCGGCTCTGACGGGCATGGTCGCGGCTCTGTTCAGACGTGGGCTTCGGCGTCGGCGTAGGTCGCCATTCGTCAGGCTTGCGTCGGATGCGGATGACGCGGTCCATGGCAACCAGGCGTTCCAGGATTTCCTCGCCTTCCACGACGCGGCCGAAGGCGGTGTAGCGGCCGTCGAGCTGGGGCAGGGGCCGGTGGGTGATGAAAAACTGCGTTCGGGCGGTGTCCAGGCCGCTGGTGGCCATGCCGATCGTGCCCCGCGTGAAGTCCATGCGCGCCAATTCGTCCCGGGAGATCCATTCCTCGCCACCGAAGCCCGTGCCGTCCGGGTCTCCGGTCTGCATCGTGTAGTTGGGCGTCATGCGGTAGATCGGCATCTCGGTGTAGAACCCGGCGCGGACGTATTCGTCGAATTTTTGCGCGGTGAGGGGCGCTTCGGCGTAAGAAGTCCGCAGGACGAACGCCCCCTTGTTGGTTTCCACCAGGTAGTCCACGGAGGTGTCGAGCGACGCGGCGATTTGGTCGTAGCCTTCGTTGTGGCGGGCGGTCTGTTGATTGAAAAACGCCCATTTGTGGGCCGGGCCGCCCAGGGCGACGAGCACTTCCGCCGCCTTTTGGCGCACGATGGGCCGCTTGTCGCGGACGCGGGCGGTGACGGCGTCGATGATTTTGCCTCGGGCGAAGCTGCGGTCGGGAAATTGGCGGCCGAGGCGTTCCAGCGCGCCGAGAATCGCCACGCACGCCTCGAAGCGTCGCGGGTCCATGGACATGCGCAGGCCGTCGATGAGGCTATCCAGATAGACCACGTCCGGGTGAGCGGCCAGGTAGTCACCGGCGAGGGCGCGGATCATTTCGTCGTCGTCGGCGAGGTAAGAGCGCAGGCGCGATACGAAGGCGGGCGATTGGGCGCGGGCGTTGGCGCGGATGAGGGCGAAGACGCCTCGCGGATCGCGGCGGTAGGCGTCGGGACGCGTCGGGGTATCGAGCATTTCGGACAGGCGCTTGGCGGCGGGGCGGCTCTCGGCCTTGGCCAGGGCGTCGACGTAGTGGGCGGCGGCCTGGTAGTCCCCGCGAAAGTCGAGGGAGACTTCCATGAGCGCGTCTCCGGCCTGGGCGTCGGCGAGGGCATCGAAGGTCGCCAGGCGAATCGCGCCGCCACGTCGGATCTGATTGCGCAATAAGGCGATGGCGTCCGGATCGCCCCGGCGCCCCAGGGCACGGATGACGGCGATGTGTTTCACGTAGGTCGTGTCTTCGTCGGCGGTCTGGAGGATGGACGTGGCCACGGCGATCGGCACGCCGCGAGTTCCGGGTCCGTAGGCGGCCAGACCGGCGATGACTTCCCGCTCGTCGGGGGAGAGTACCAGCGGGACGAGCGTGTTGACGTCCCTCACGCCGCCCAGCTTGCCCAGCGCCGTCGCCGCGGCCAGACGGACCTCATAGACATTGTCGCCCAACGCCTGTTCGACGAACGGCGCCGCCGGTTGCTCGGCCAGTTCTCCCAGGACATACGCCGCCATTTCGCGAACGCGGGGATCGGCATGGGCCAGGGCTTCGACCGCGGCCTGACGGGCGCCGAAGGGGCGGGCGCGCATCAGGCCGTAGAGTGCCACCCGAGCCTGGGCGACACGGGTGTCGGTGACTTCGGAGAACAACACCCAACGCAAAAACGGCAGCAGGGCCGAGGCCCGCCGCTCGCGCGCCAACTTACCGAACGCCGCCGCCGCCTCGGCGCGTAGTGGCTCCAACCGGGCAAAGGCGTCGTCGAAGGGCTGGGGGGCGAGGAAGCCTTGGAGAAAATCCAAGACGCGATCATCCGGACGCACCCCCAGGCGGCTCAGGCGCCCCGGATAGAACAGGACGCCCAGCGCGTGAATCGCCGCGCGAGCGAGATCCTTGTCCTTGTCCTGGGCGGTCAGAAGAAGGGCGTCCGCGCCTTCCGGGTCGCCGCAGGCTCCGAGCGCCGTTACCGCCCGCAGGCGTACGGTCATGGGCCAGTCCGGGGCGAGGTAGGGCAACAGCTTGTCCGCCGTCGCCCGCCGATCTTCCAGGCGTAAGATTTCCGCCAGTGCCGTCTGCGTGGGATCGGCGGTGGGCGCCGTGGGCGGGGCGAAATCGTCGGTTTCCTGCGCGACAACCGGCGACGCGACCATGAGCACCGCCATCCCCGCAATCAGCATCAGGCAAGCCGACCGGCGGGGGCGACGGGCGTCGCGTCCAAAGCGCATCGGCGAACCCTAAAGCGTGGCCATCTGCACGTTGTCGAAGACGCGGTGGTATTGCTGGACGTAATTGACCTTGCTCTCCAACGCCTGGATGACCCGGTTGGTGAAGTTGACCTTCTCGAATTTCTGCGCGCTGCCCAGGCCGCCGGGGCTGAAGACGTTGATCTCCATGAGCTTGTCGCCCACGATGTCCAGGCCCACCAGAAACATGCCGTCCATCACCAGCTTGGGACGCACCAATTCGGCGATGTGCAGGTCCTTGTCGGTGATCTGAGCCGCCGCCAGATGCCCGCCCGCGTGGATGTTGCTGCGGATGTCGTCGGAGGCGCGGACGCGACGAAAGGCGGCGTATCGACCCTTGTAGCGCAACGGCTGGCCGTTCATGAGGAACAGGCGCGTGTCCCCCTCGGCGGCGGCGGGCAGGTATTCCTGGGCGATGACATAGCCGTCCCGGGCGACCGCTTCGACCATCTGGTTGAGGTTGCCTCGGTCTTCCTGGCCCACCATGAACACGCTTTGGCCGCCCGAGCCCTGCAAGGGCTTGAGGATGATCGGCGCGTTTTGTTCCTTGGCGAAAGCCTTGATCTCGGAGACGTCGCGCGTGATGAGGGTGCGGGGGCGGACTTCCTCGGGGAAGAGTTGGAAGTACATTTTGTTCATGGCCTTGGCCAGGCCGTTGGGATCGTTCAGGACGATCACGCCGTTGCGCATGGCGATCCGGCCGAAGACGATGCCCGCGCTTTGGGCCCAGGAGCGGGTTCCGGTTTCCGTGGACGGATCGGAACGCAGCATGAGCACGTCCAGATCGTCGACCGTGATGCGTTCACGCTTGGCTTTGGAGCCTTGCAGATCTTTCAGATACGACTCGTTACTGGTGTACTTTTTCTTTGTCGCACTACGGGCGCGGGCGCAGATTTTTTCGTTGGGGTCGTAGGCGAAATCGCCAAGGCCGATGACCCAGGCTTCGTGTCCCATATTGATCGCCGCCACGCCCAGTCGCGTGGTGGTGTATCCGACCTGCTCGGTCATCACGTCGTTGACAACAAATCCGATTCTCATGGGGGGCAACCTCTCATCGAATTAAATCAATCACGTCCATCCCGTGTCTCGCCGCGTCCAAGCGCTTGCGGCTGTCGGGACGATTCAGATAGCTGGGGCGCAAGGGCGCCGGGTTGAGCACGCGGCGCCACTGCAACTCCTTGATCATCGGGATGGCGTCGACGGGGATCTTCCCGACGAATAGGGGCTCGAGCTCGCCGCCTCGTTTCAAATACGATAGGAGTCGAACCAGACCTTTGAAGTATACCGCGTCTTTGGTCAAGCCCCCGCCACGATAAACCCGCATGGCAATGGTGAACGCCACGCGCTGGGAAAAACCCCATTTTTGGTTAAGTCGGCGGAAAGTTTCGATGAACGTCGCGCCCTGCACCATGGCATGAACGCAGTCCACGCGGGCGGCCAGCAGACGCAGGCGCGGCCGACTCAAGCCGCCGACCATGTATTCGGAAAACACCGCCAGGCCCTCCTGCAATTCCTCGTAGTCGGGCAGGCCGGTGTGGAGTTGCTGGAAGGGCTGAGCCTTGCCGTTGGCATAGGTCAGGATGTGCGTTCCGACTTCGTGCTGGATGAGGGCCTCGACGCGGCTTTTGGGGATGCGTGTCTGATTGCCGACCAATAAGTCGCCCTTGGAGACCATCAGGCCGACGATATCGGTGCGCACCGAGGCCTTGGAGGTCAACGTGGGATAGACCTTGCGGTAGCGATTAATCTCCCGTGCCGCCTGGGCGACGAAATCCGCCGGGGAGACGATGGCCGTCTGGCCCGTTTCCCGGCTGCGGGGGGAGAGCGTCTCCAAAACGCGCCGGGCCTCGTTCAAATCCTGGTCGTTGACTTCGCCGTAGACCAGCAGACTGCCCCAGAGGAAGCGCTTGGTGTTGCGGTCCAGCAGCATGGTCAGGTGGCGGTCCAACTCCGTGCGTTTGCTGCGGAATAAGAATGCGAGGGTGGGGTCCTCCACGCGCTCGATGGGGATGTCGTAGAGCTTGCGTTTGAGCAAGGGGGGATCGACGGGCAGCGGCCGGTAGCGAAAGGCGGGCGTCTTCTGAAACTTGCTCCGGCGAAAAGCGGCCCACGCCTCGGCCAGGTTGACCGGTGTCGCGGCCAGGAGGAAGTCGAAGGCGTCGCTGACCTCGGCCAGGCTGCGGTCCACGTCCCACACCGCCTTGACGACCGCGCGACGGCCCAGGGTCTGGTAGTGGGGCTCCCGGTAGCTGGTCTGCTCCTGGGAGAATTCGTAGAAGGCCAGGAGCATGCTGCGGGCCATTTGGCGGTCCAGGGCGCGCAAGGTCAGGGGGTAGGGCGCGCCGTTGTCCGCGTCCCGGTAGATGGAGCGGACCTCCAGGCCCAGCAGGAAGCCGCCGAGCTTGCGCAATTGGCCGGGCGGGACGAGCTGGGGCATTTCCAGCGGCGCGCGACGGCCGCCCCGGACCAGTTCCACCGTGGCCTTGCGATCGAAGACGACGATCTGGGACAGGGCTCGATCCAACGCTTCCACCGTGGAGCGGATCGCCTTGGACCGGCCGGAGATCAGACGGAAGGCCGGGGGCGGGGCGTCGCCGTGGGCGTCCAGGCGCGCGTCGTCATCATGGCCGGACCAGATTTCCAGCACGAGAAAAGCGCCGAATTTCTCGACCATCGTGCGTGTCAGTTCGCGAACCAGGTTTTGCGTGCCGGCGCGGTATTGCCGGTCGCCGGGGACGACCAGATAGGAGGCTTCGCCGATCGCGAGGCGCTTGGTGCCCCGGTCGGCCCGTTTGGGCGGAATGCGATAGACGACAATGAACGGCAGCGGCCGGTCGATGTGAATGCGCCCGCCGCCGGGCAGCGCGCGACGAACCGACTGCCCGCGACGCACGCGGTCCACGATGGATTGGATCAGGCGCGGTGACAGGCCTTTATCGTCGGCGCCGGGGGGCATCGGCGGCTTTCTCGGCGAGGCGGTTGCGTTCTTCGATCAGGCCGGGGATGGTGCGCGACAGGGCGACGCGGATTTGTTCAACGGCGGCCGGATCGGGCACGCCGGTCCATTCGTTCATGAAGATTTTTTTGAACTCCAACGCCAGGGGGCAGACGTTGCGCGGGCGCCTGGCGCAGAGCCAGCGGGTCATGTGGCCCCCGCGAAAGCGGACATTTTCCCGCACGTCGAGCACCTTGCCGCCGACCTTTTCCACGCTCATGTCGCGGATGAAGCGGTCGACGATCGGCGCGAAGTAGTCCCGGTCCAGCGCGCCGGTGCCCACGTTGACGTCCGGGTTGGCGACCGGGTCGTCGAAGGGGGCATCGGGGCCGCCACGGCGGTGGTTGTAGGTGTGAATGTCCAGGACGATCACGAGGCCCAGCTCGTCGATTTTCTCGTCGAGCAGCTTTCCGACGGCGCCGTAGAACTCGTCATATTCGGCCATCGTGCGGTCGATCATGGCCCGGGGCGGCGGCTCGCGCCAAACGTTGAGCCCCCACGCGTCGGCGGGCGTGTGGTAGATCGCCTTGTCCCGCTCCCGGTTCATGTCCACTTCGAACCGCGACCGATGCACCACCACCCGCGTCGGCACCACCGTGCTCCATACGGCGGTGTGGGGATCTTCCTCGCGCAGGCGCTCGGCGTCCGTGAGCGCCATGAAGGGCATCAACTCGTCGCGGACGTCGTGGCCGTCGTGCATCGCCAGGGCGATGAAGGGCTCGGCGCCGGGTGTGACCGTGAAAACGTCGTTCAAGGGCGGTTTTTCCGTGCGTTTGTCAGCATTGCGTCCAGCATACGCGAAATCCGGGTGCGCCGAAAAGCGTTGCGAATCCCCGTGAATGCGCCTTTCCTCTTGCGTCGGGGCGATGGGCCGCGTATTGTCCCGACAGAAACTGAATGGCGATTCATTTTTGTGGGTCGCCGTTGCCCGAGGCCGGGCGGGCGCCGCATGACGCGGAATCACTCAGGATTGACTCAAGGAATGACCCAGGGAGCAAACGCATGTCCGAGCACTTGAAGGACGAGTTGGAATTTACCGGAACGGATACCTACGTTCTGGACGACGAGCTGGCCAAGGTGGTGAACACGGCGATCAAGCTGGAATTGCCGTTGCTGCTCAAGGGCGAGCCGGGCACGGGCAAGACGCTGCTGGCTCATGCCGTGGCCCAGAATCTGGGCACCGACCTGCTGATCCTCAACGTCAAGTCCAGCATGAAGGCGGTCGAGGCGCTGTATCAGTACGATACCCTTACGCGCCTGAACGACTCGCGCTTCGGCGATTCGTCCCGGAATGTGTCCAACATCGAGGACTACATCCGCATGGGCAAGATCGGCCAGTCGTTCACCACGGACAAGAAGGTGGTGCTGCTCATCGACGAGATCGACAAGGCGGACTCGGATTTTCAGGACGACCTGCTGGACGTTCTGGACATCATGCAGTTCGACATTCAGGAGATCGACAAGACCGTCAAGGCCAAGAACCGGCCGATTGTCATCATCACGTCCAACGCGAAGAAGGATCTGTCCGATCCGTTCCTGGGCCGGTGCGTCTTCCACCACATCGCGTTCCCGGACGAGGAAATGATGCGAGAGATCGTCAAGGCCCACTTCCCGAGCGTGTCGCAGAAGCTGGCCGAGGGGGCGATCGAGGTGTTCTATCGCCTGCGCCAGGTGGCGGGCATCGAGAAGAAGCCCGCGACGCGCGAGTTGCTGCATTGGATTCGCGCCCTCTCGACGGACCCCCAGTTCGACGTGAAGCACCTCAAGGCCAAGGCGCCGCTGCCGCTGCTGGGGTTGCTGTTCAAAAAGAGCGACGATTTGTCCCGGGCGCAGCGAGTGAGTTTGTCGGGGTTCTGATCGAACGGGTGCCACGCTTTCGCGAGGACGCATGTCCGAGAGAAGGCGTGTGATATTCAATTGGGAAGCATTCACACCTTCCCGCCGACATAGCCGGCGTGAAAGTGTGGCACCCGGTAGTTTCCAAGGACGACACCATGTTCCAGGAATTTTTCTACCAACTCCGTGACTACGGCATCCCCGTGCGGCCGACGGACTTTCTGCGTTTGCAGCGGGCGCTGGACGGCGGGTTGGTGCAAAACCTGAACGACTTTTACACCGTCGCCCGGACGGTGATGGTCAAGTCCGAGCGCTTCTTCGACATCTACGATCAGGTCTTCGCCCATTTCTTCGAAGGCAAGGACATCGACCTACAGACCCTCGACGATCTGAACGCCGAGATGGAACGCCTGCTGGCCGAATGGCTCGCCGATCCGGAGAATATGCCGAACCTGACCGACGAGGAGCGCGAAGCCCTCAAGAACATGGACCCGGACCAGGTGATGGAGTATTTCAAGGAGCGCCTCAAGGACCAGACCGAGCGCCACGACGGCGGCAATCGCTGGATCGGTACAGGGGGGCGCTCGCCGGTGGGCCACGGCGGAGTGCATCCGAACGGCATGCGCGTCGGCGGGCAGGGACGCAACCGCAGCGCCATCAAGGTGGCGATGGACCGGCGCTTCATCGACTACAACGACAACCTCATGCTCACGCCGGAGAAGATCGGCGAGGCCCTGGCCCGGCTGCGCAACCTGACGCCCTCGGGTCCGCGGGATCAACTCGACGTGGACGCGTCCATTCGCGAGACGGTCAAGCAGGGCGGCGAGATCGAGCTGATTTTCGACAAGCGCCTGATCGACAAGCTCAAGGTCTACATCATGATCGATAACGGCGGGTGGTCCATGACGCCGTATGTCCATCTGACGCGCAGCCTGTTCACCTACGCCAAGAGCCAGTTCAAGGATGTGAAGTTTTTCTACTTCCACAACTGCATCTACGATGTGTTGTACGAAGATCCCATGCGCTACGAAAAACCGGTCAAGACGCTGGACCTGATGCGCAAGGATCCGGACACGCGGGTCATCATCCTGGGCGACGCGTCCATGAGCCCGTACGAACTCACGCACCCGCGCGGGGCCATCGACTACGGCACGCCCCAGTCCCAGCCGGGGATCATGTGGATCCGCAAGGTCAAGGAGACCTTTAACAACACGATCTGGATCAACCCGATCCCCAAGCACGAGTGGGACTACACCTACGGCGCGTACACGGTCGAACTCATCCGCCAGCAGATCCCCATGTTCGAGCTGTCCCTGCGCGGCTTGGAAGAGGCGGTCGACGAACTCAAGGCCAAGTATCCCAAGCCTCTCCCGCCCCTGGAGCGTCAGGCGGCGCGGTAGGACTGAGGCAATCTCGATACGGCGTATTCTTCAGAGCCCCAAGCGTCAGCGCGGGGTCGTCGAGCACTTCGTCCCCGTGATGTTGTCACAACGCAAACACCTCGAATTTGAAACGCTGCGACAACCCCTCCCTTACGGTTGGGGCTCTGAATGTTCGGCGCGGATCACGCCGTCGGCGCCTAGCCTCTGGCCACGCCCGTCATTCCTTCGTAAAACCAACCCATGTCCAAGCACTCGTCCCGACGGCGCGCGTGGTGGGCGCGGCGATCCGCGTTCGATAAGGCCGTGCTCGCGGTTGCGGGCGTCGTCGCGCTCGTCCTGCTCGCGGTGACGATTGTCGCTCAGATCGATCGCCTTGCGCGGACGCCGTATTTCACCGACCGAGATCCGACGATGGATATGATGCTCAACCCGGAGGCGATCGATCTATGCACTCGGGAGTTGGGAGAGGTGCACCTGGAGGTGACGGGCGGGCTGTGCAAGTTCGATGTGGCGCGTTCGGATAGGCGAATGTTGCGCTTACACAAGCCGCCAACGGGCATTTCGCGAAGTTCGGCGACGTTGGAATTGCGTGTCGCGAACGAGGCGTGGGCGAGGACAATCTATCGCCAGGACGCCGCCGATTTGACGAAGAAAGCGGCGTCGCCGGACGGGCTGACGTTCACCGGCGAGGGGCGCGGGCTGATGAACTGTCGGCGCTCCGAATATTCCTATCGCGAAACCCTGCGCCCCCGAAGCTACGCCTGGGCCCGGCGAATGCATCGCCACTTTGACCTGGTCGGCTACTGCGACGAGTTTTCCGTGGCCCTGACGATCGATCGCTATGAGCCCGCCGATGCGGACGAGGCGAAGGACTTGGAATACATCCATCTGGTCGGTGGCGTCCGCATCTTTGACGGCGATGTCCCACGCGGTGCGCCGATGCCCTCCGACGACGAAACGGTCATCGGCGAGCGATAACGGCGAAATGGTCGTTGGAGATTTCGCGGCCGTGAAAGGCTTGGGCCGCCGCGTCGCGCATCTTTGATAGGTAGGGGTCGCGCCCTGAAATCGCTACGGCGCCGAAAGGGGCCGCGATGGCCGGATCGGCAAGGCGCTCGTACGTGGCCGGGACTTTCAGCCCGTTGGACTGTACGCGGACAACACCGGTGGGGAAGATCGTCGGCGAAAGCCCGCCGCGTTTTTCATAGACCCAGTAGGGCGCGAATTTCAGCGGATCGACCCAGTTGGGATAGCTGTAGGGATCGCGCAGGCGCTCGTCGAGGGCGCGGGTGGGGCGGAAGCCTTGGTGGCGGTCGGTGAGAATCATGATCGCCTCGCCCGGGGGCGCGACGCGTTCCACATCGCGCACGTAGGCGTCGATTTCGCCGGAGGCGTGGAAGGCGAGCAGGCTTGTCACCATCGCCGCGACCACCGCCGCCGCGCTGAGCCACCCCGAAATCGGCCGCCGCAGCCACGGCGACGCGCTCGTCCCCAGCAATACCAACACACCGAAATAAAGCCACCGCTCACTGGGGCGGATGACCTCGAAAAAGCGCGTCGGCCCGATGAATCCCACCAGCAAAAGCACCGCGACGCCGAACGTCCAGGGCGAACGCCGATTCTTCGCCGCATTGATAATAAGGCTGACGAACAACACACCCAGGCCCGCCACCGCGACGGCGTTCATCGCCGCGACGGTCCATTGAGCGGCATGGGGAGAGACGGGGTAGAACCCGCCGACCGGCGTGAACGGTCCGGCCTTGTACCAGATCCAGTTGAGGATGTGCTGGTATTCGTACCAGATGCCGAAGCGCCCCGCGCCCACGGCGGCGTACCACAACCCCAGCGCGACGGACGGCACCGAGGCCAGCGCCAGGGGGACGTAGCCGCGCCAATCAAAACGCGAGCGATGCGCCTCGCGTCCCAGGAGACAAATGGCCAAGGCGCTGTAGGCGAGGAAATGGCAGAGGTAGACGACGACCAGTCCGACGGCCAGCAGGGCGGCGTTTGCCGCGCCGAGTTCCTTGTCGTCCTCCGGGAGCAACGCCAGGACCAGCAACGCGGCGGCGACGCCGATCTGGAAGTTGAGATAACCCATCCAGAAGAAATGTCCGACAGCGAAATAGGCGCCGATCAGCTCCGCGCGCGGGGCAACCGTGCCGGTGCGTCGGCGGACGAAAAGGACGTAGGCGAATGCGAAGAAGATCGCGCTTCCCACGGCGAGCAATTTCGCCGCGACAATCGGGCCGAGCACGCGCGTGAGCAGGGCGAGCGTGAGGATGATCGCGCTGTTGGGCACGGGCGCGGGGACGAGGGCGTAGTCCGCGGTAAATGCCGGGTTGCCGGCCAGCACTTCATTGACGATGCGCGCCTGATAGCTCCAGTCGGGCAGATCCTGGAGCGGTGGGTACGCCATGAACGCGAACGGCAGCAGCGCGGCGACCAGAACCCAGACGAGGGCCTTGGGCGAGTCCAGCGGAGATGGCGCGCTATCGTTCATCGCGGACCTGTTTTGCCGGGTGGGCCCGGGAGGTTGGCGTAGGACGCCCCTTCGTTTAATGCAATCCCGTCGCCGCGTCCACCCGAGCGGTGGATCCGCCGAAAAACCGGTGTTGATTTCCCCGCCGGATAGCCTCCGCAACAAAAAAAACGCGCCCTGCGTCGGGCGCGCTTGAGGAAAGGGAGGACAGGGCACGACAGGCTCGTGCCCTGAGGGATTGTCGGTTATTTCATCGTCATCTCGACGAGCTCTTCGCGGTCGCCTTCGCCCGATTTATCTTCGGCCAGGGCGACGTTCGCGACGTCGGGGCAGTGGTACTTGTGCTCCAGGACGTCGGGTTCGAGCGGATTGGTCTCTTCGATCACGACGCAGTTTTCGAAGGTGCCTGCTTCGACCGTGACCGTTTCATTCAGGGCGATGACTTCGCCCAGGTCCTCGGCCTCGCCCGGATAGTATTCCTGATAGTAGTAGTCGCCCACCTGGGGATCGGCGTACATCACGATGCCCGGCAGGGCGCCGTCCACACCGCCTTCCCACGAGCCTTCCGTGGAGACGATCTCGCCGTCTTCATATTCGGCGGTGTCCTCGCCCATGTACCAGACGTTGCCTTCATCGTCCTGGGCGTACCAGTCGAGGGTGTCCTCGATGGTTTCGCCGTCCATCGTGACGATGTCATGCACCACGACGCAGTCGATTCCCATAATGGTTTTCGTGTCGCTGGTGACGGTCACAACCACGTCCTGGTCGCCGTCCTCGGTGGATTCCACGTAGGTCCAGACGTACCCGGGGATCCAGGACATATACGGATTGTCGATCGTCGCGGGGTCGGAGAAATTGGACGCGGAGAATTCGGGCAACACGGGCTCGTCGCCCGAGCTGTCGTCATCGTCGGCCGTGTCGTCGTCGCCCGAGCTGTCGTCGTCATCGCCGGCGCAGGCGATCGGCATTAAGAAGGAAGTGATCAGCAGCGCCAGAAGTGCCGCCCACAGGGAATAGCGCAAGGTTTTCATCATACCCACCTTTCGTTCTCGATTGGTTAAGACAAGCGAACCTGTCCGTTCTCGTTGTCCGGCTACGGTCGCGGCCCGTTTATTGGGGACGGGCTCGTCTGCGACCGGCATGCACATTCCGGAGATCGCAAGATGCGTACCGACGGGACGGAGTTAAGGAGATAATCCGGGATTTCGTTAATTTTTCGCGGGATTCCTCGAAAACGGCGCCCGAGACGGAGTCAATTCGATCAATAGTCACCGCTGAATTTTTAGCGGCGACAAAAACTTAGCGGTCCGGTTCTCGGCGCCGAAGCGGGAGCATTTCCCTGTGGTGACGGGATTCATTCCGCGGATCGAAAACGGGACAAAATTAGGGCGGTATTTTTCATTGCGGTTTCTCCCGGACAACGTGGAAAATGAACGAAATCAAGGTGGAAGGGGTAGGAAGATGCCACGGCTTGTTATAGGATTGCGTCGAAATATCCCGAGCGTTGAACGTGATGTCGGCGGCGCCTGAAGGCGCGGTCGCACGGCGGGATGGCAAGACCACAGCGATGGCGAGACCACAAGCAAGGGGACCCAGACGATGACCTACGTTGTGACGAGCAACTGCACCAATTGCAAATATACCGACTGCGTGGACGTTTGCCCCGTGGAAGCTTTTCACGAGGGGCCGACCATGCTCTACATCAACCCCGAGACGTGCATCGTCTGCGGCGCGTGCGAGCCGGCCTGCCCGGTCAACGCCATTTACGAGATCGAGGATGTGCCCGACGACGAGAAGGAGTACATCGAGATGAACGAAAAGATGTGCGAGGAGCTGCCCATCATCACCGAGATGAAGGAGCCCCTGCCCACCGCCCGCACCCTCGAGGAAATCGAGGCCGCCAAGGGCAAGTAGCCGCCGCGAAGATTCGCGACAAGACGCGATTGCGAGGAACCGTCCCGATGGGGGCGGTTCTTTTTTATTGCGTCTATAAAATCGATATCGACAAATAACGACGCAACGCAAACAAAACAGGTATCCTTTGTTGCCATGAACCTGAAAAAGATATTGGCGGTAGGTCTCGGCCTGATCGGGCTGTTGGTGGTGGGCCTCATTGTTGCGGGTTGGATTCTGGTTCGCCCGTGGGTGGCGATGCCCGAGGGGGTCGATCCAGTCGCGGTGGAAGCGCGGTTTCAAGAATTATCGGCTCAATACGCCACCGCCTTCGATCCGGCCGGAAAGGACAACCGCGACGTGTGGAAATTGTCCGCCAAGGCTGGACCGGCATTCGAAGCTGTCCTGGGCGATCGACCGCTTTTCCGAGGAGGCTGCGACCGTGACGTGGGCGAGGCCGAAGTAATCTACCGTAGTAACCGCGCGGAATTGTCTCCCATGGCGACTGCCTACCACGAGCTGATGGCCGACGGCTTGGTGCTTGGCGATTATCGCTTCTACCTCGAGGAAGGCGAGGAAGATCCGGATGTGGATATTCCCAATTTTGTCGGGCTACGCTACCTGTTCATGGCCTCCATGATCGACGCCCGGCACGCGCTGGCTGACGGGGATACCGAGGCCGCCATGCAGAGGATGGACGACGCCTCGCAGGCGGTGGCCGGGTTGGCGGATTCGCGAGAATTGCTCGTCAGCATGATGAGTATCGCCTTTCAGCATATCTGGTACGAGGTGCTGGCCGAAACGATGTCCCTTTGGCCGTCGGCCGAGCTTGCGCACATCGAAGCCCTGCTCCAATCCGAGCCGAGTCACAAGGAGTCGGCGCGGCGGGCGCTGGAGCGGGCCGTGATTTTCTCGGTCGAGAATCTGCATTTGGACAACCTGGAGCATTTCAGGGACGATAGATATTACGCCCCGGAGGCCCAAGTGGTCGGGCGGCTGGCGTCAGGCCCGGCAAAAGGGCTGTTGGCCGCGTGGCTTGAACGGGAGCGAACTCTGATCTTGGCGTGGACCTTCGAGGGGATCGATGCCGCCGGCGATGGCCGGGAATGGGAGCCCGCCAAGCGCTATCCCGACACCAAATCCGTGCTGGCGTCCATCATGCTGCCGAATGCGGGTTCGCTGATCGGCAAGGGGATGGAATCCGACCAAGCGAACGCGGCCATGCTGCAAGCCCTGCGCAATGAACGGGCCTATCGATACGGCGAAGGCTCGCCGGAATTTGTCGTGCCCTTCGGCGACGGCGGCGCAGTCGAGGTCAAACGCGACGGCGGGTGCGTGCGGTGGAATTGACCGCCTAAGTAGGGATGTGACCAGGAAGCCGTGATGGATGGAAGATGAAAACAAATCGCCTCATTTACATTTTCATCGCGTTTGCTTCTCTTGTCGTCATCGCCGGCGCCGCGTTCGGATGGACGTTGCTTCGGCCGATGATTGTGCTGCCCGACGAGATCGACAAGGACGCCTTGGACGTGCGGTACGCCGAGGCCGTCGAGGAATACCAACAATACCTGGCGCGCGACGGCATCGAGAATTATCAGCTCCGTGATCTCCTGAAGAAAACGAAATCGGATCTGGGCGAAATCTTCGACGAATTGAATATGATCCGCATCGACTGCGGCGATCGCCTAGAATATGCGTTGGGTGTGTATGACGAAAATCGCGCAATCGTTCGGCCCTATCTGCGGGATTACACCGCGCTGGTGGGTGACGGCCTACGTCTAGGTAGTCCGAGAGGGGCATTGGAAGGCAATTGGGAAGAGAGTTTGGACGAAGACGATCCGGACACGCCCCATCATATGGAGATGCGTTTTTTTCTCGCCCTGTATCTCTTCGAAGCACGCGAGGCGGCCGGGCGCGGCGACTGGGACGGCGCTCTCCAACAGATGCAGTACGCGCTTAACGCCGCCCAAGGTCTGGCCGAAACGCACCACTTGCTCAACGTGATGATGGGTTATTACCACGCCCGCTTTGCGTATCACTTCGTCATCGAGAAGCTGCCCGTCTGGCCCACGGACGAGTTGGACGCACTGGCCGAGTTTGTGCGTCGGAATGTGATGGATGAAAAGGCGTTGGAGCACGCGATCTTGAGCGACCTCATCTGGTTCGTGGAGGGATATTCCAGGCTCAAGGACGCGCAAATCGCCGCCACCGGCGGAGATTCACCGGACCTCCTTCAAACGATCGCGCGTCGAGCGATGATATTTGTCGTGGGCGATCGAGAATTGATTCTGGGCAAGGCGCTGACCTTCAAACTCTTGGAGGCCATCCGCGCCGGGGAAGAATTCGACTTCCGGCGGGCGTACGATCCGCCCATCCAGACGTTGATCGCGGGCTCAGTTATGTTCAATCTTCAAGACACCCGCCGCCGCGTCGTTTCCTCCGCCAGGGTGCCGGGGGCGATTCTGGACGCCATCGACCACGAAAAAGCCTTCCGCGCCGGCGCGGGACCCGGCGAGTACACCGTCGAATTCGGCGAATCGAATCAAATTACCGTGAATCGGGACGAAGGTTGTTGGCGTATCTTCTAAAGCCGGGGCCGGAGCCATTTGTTTTCGCCGACGCGAGGATATGCTAGCTTTTTGGCGGTCCGGCATCGAAGGAAACGCAAAGGAAATCGCCGCCCATGGCCTCCGAATCCGACGAGAAAATGTCCGCGCCGCGCACCGTCGTGACGCTGCCGACGTACAACGAATCCGAGAATATCGGCGAGTTGGTCGCGGCGTTGCGGGCGCTTGGGTGCGAGGTGTTGGTCGCCGACGACAACAGCCCGGACGGGACATGGAAGATCGTTGAGTCGATGGCCGCCGAGGACGACGGGGTGCATCTGCTGCTTCGCAAGGAAAAGAAGGGGCGGGGGTACGCCGGGGCGGAGGCCTTCGTCGAGGCGCTCAAGCTCAAGGCCGACCGCATCGTCGAGATGGACGCGGATTTTTCCCATCGCCCGGACGACCTGCCCAAGCTGCTGGCGGCTCTGGACGCGGGCGCGCATGTCGTCGTCGGCTCGCGCTTCGTCGAGGGCGGCAAGGACGACCGGCCCCAGGCTTCGCGCCAATGGCTCACGCGCTTCTCGGCTTTTTACGCCCGCAAGTTGCTCGGCGTGCAAATGCGGGACACCAACTCGGGCTACCGAGCCTACACCGCCTACGCCATGAAGCTCATCGAACCCAAGACGCTGCGCAGCGCCGGGCCGAGCATCGTGCATGAGGTGTTGCTTCGCGCCCATCGCCGGGGGTTGCGCATCGTGGAGGTGCCGATCCTGTTCGTCGATCGGGAACGGGGCGAAAGCCAATTGACGTTGGGGCGCTTGATCCAGGGATTCATCATGGTCGCCAAATTCCGCCGCCTCGCCGAGCGGGGCCTGCTGTGGAGCACCGATGGCTAGCCCCGACGTGGACATCATCGTCGCCAACAAAACGGCCAAGGCCCATCTGGTGCGGTGCCTGGAATATATCTACGGCCAGGTCTACGACGGACGCATTCACACGACGGTGGTGGACAATCACTCCATGGACGGCTCCACCTTCGGCGTGAATTCCCGCTATCCCCAGGTTCAGCTTTTCGAAAACGAGGTCGACACCGGGCAGGCCGCCGCGTTCAACCTGGCGCTGGCGCACTCGGATTCGCCGTACGTTTTGTTTTTATCCTCCGACTGCGAATTGGAGCCGACGTTCGTGGGCGAACAGGTGGCGGCGATGGAGGGCGGGCCGAAGATCGGCGGCCTGGCCGGGCATCTGATTTCCACGCGAGAAACCATGCGCACCGAACTGACGGACAGCGCGGGGATCGGGCTGAAAGGCGTGGAGCCGATCTTGCTGGGCAACGGCCGTCGCCTGGACCCCCTGGAGGACAAGCCCCGGGAGGTCTTCGGACCGGCGGGCGCGGCGATGTTTTATTCGCGGGAATGCCTGGAGAATGTGGCGCCGGACGGGATGGTTTTCGACGAGGATCTGAACTTTCGCCATCTCGACGTGGATCTGGCGTGGCGGGCGCGATGGCTGGGCTGGAAGTTCTGGTACAATCCGAAGGCCGTCGCCGCGCATCATCGGGGGCAGATCTATGTGAAGGATCCGGAACGCCGCGTGGACATGCAACGCATGACGATCCGCAACCACTACCTCGTCTATCGCAAGAACCTGCTCTTCGACGGCTGGCGCGATTACAAAGGCAAGCTCAAGGCCGCGGTGCGCAGCGACGTGATGGCGTTCGGCAAGCTGCACGGCGTGGGGCAGGGTGCGGGATTGTGGGTCAACATCCGGGCCGCGGAGCCGTCGATGATCAAAAAAAACCGCGCCCTCGAACGGCGGGCCACGGTCGCTCCCGATTCGCTCTACCGCGAGATCTTTTCCTCCAAGGCGTTGTCCCAGCGATGAGCGACATCCTGGGCGCCATGCTCGGCGACTTTTATCGCGACAAGCGCGTGCTGATTACCGGCGGCCTGGGGTTCATCGGCTCGTCCCTGGCTCATCGACTGGTGTCCTTCGGCGCCCGGGTGACGCTTGTCGACAGCCTGATCCCCGAATACGGCGGCAACATGGCCAACATCGACGGCATCGCCGACAAGGTGGTCGTCAACATCGCCGACGTGCGTGACGCTCATTCCATGAACTACCTGGTGCGCGACCGGGACATCATCTTCAATTTGGCCGGCACGCTCTCCCACGTCGATTCCATGAACGATCCGTACACCGATTTGCAGATCAACTGCGTGAGCCAGTTGTCGATCCTGGAGGCCTGCCGTCGCTACAATCCCGGCGTGTCGATCCTCTTCGCCGGGACGCGCGGGCAATACGGCCGGGCCCAGTATCTGCCGGTGGACGAAAAACATCCGATGCATCCGACGGATGTGAACGGGATCAACAACGTGGCCGGGGAGGCGTACCACATCCTCTACAGCGAGGTGTACGGCATTCGCGCGTGCTCCCTGCGCTTGACGAATACCTACGGCCCGCGCCACCAGATGCGTCACCATCGTCAGGGGATCATCAACTGGTTCGCGCGCCTGATTTTGGAGGGACGCGAGGTCACGATCTACGGCGACGGGACGCAGATCCGCGACGCGAATTACATCGACGATGTGGTCGACGCGTTTTTGCTGGCCGCGGCCAGCGAGGAAACGACGGGGCAGGTCTACAACCTGGGCGGCACGCCGGCGAGCCTGATCGATATCGTCGAGACGATGATCGACCTGCACGGCGGCACCTATCGTCTGGTGGCGTTCCCGGAAGACGCCAAAACCATCGAGATCGGCGACTATCATGCCGACTACGGCAAAATCCGCGACGCCCTGGGCTGGGCGCCCCGCATCGACCTGCGTGAAGGCCTGGCGCGGACGCTGGATTTCTACGATTCGCGACGGGAGGCGTATTTCGGGGAGAGCGGTAGTTCGGCGAAATAAAAAATCGAGTACCGCAGAAAGTGCTATATTACACGCGTCGCGCCCATCCTGAGAATACGAGGATTCCGATGGCGTTGTGGCGTTGGCAGATTCGTTCGCTGTTCTTTCTAGCGGTTGCCGTTGGTCTTGGTGCTTTCTCTTCGACTTCGGCGAAGGCTTCAAGTTATTATTACAATCCCTTAGATGGCTACGAACATCTGGAAACGTTGGATTTTGAGGGAATCGAATCCTCACTTGCCGCGACAAATGACCCAAAGGAGGCGGATGCGTTGTTTCATTTGCTCCAGCGGCACAACCCTAAGAAAACTTGCAAACTTGTCCGCAGGTATATTGAGCGGTACTTGAAGACGAAAGATGCTGAGACCATGCGCGGCACGATTTGGTATGCCTTCCGCAGATTGGAATATTTTGCGAAACGAGGAGAGAAGTGCTCTCTTCGCTATCTCTATGAGATGTCCTACGATTCTTATTGGCGCGAATTGGGAGTCGACCTACAAGGACCGAAGCAAACAACTGATCAAGAAGCCGACTTTTACGCATACAATTCTCTATCCTATCTTGGAAACGTCTATTCCGAGCAATCGCACACATATTTGCTGAAGTTTCATCGCGAAAATCTGCGCACTGGAAAAATCGTTCACCAAGTGTACTGGAAACTGGGGGCCAGCGAATACGTCCTTGAACGAAAACAGCGAGGCATTGCCAAAGACGAATTGGACGAGAAGACTTTACTCGATATATTCCTAGGTGACGACTTTTTAGATCCGGCAAGGTGTCATAATCACTGGGACGATTGGGGTTTCAACGTCGATGCGATAAAAATGTACGAATTGCTTGTCGAAATATTGGACGATCCTTCACGCGAACCGGATTGGCGAAACGCTGTCATCGGGATGGGGCATTTGCCGGTTATGTTGCCGACAAACGGCATCCCAGATATTGATACATATCTGCCTGTCAACTACTTATATCGATTTCTTACGCATCGGTTCCGTGGAGAATTGAGCGACGAGCAATTCAGGGCAATCGTTGAAGTGCCTTTCGCGCTCAGCAAACTGGCAATGAATAATGAAGAACTCTACAACGAATTGCTGCGATATCTTAAGCCCGAACATTGGAATTCCATGGGCATTGAATGGACCTATAAAGATATCCAAGGCGAGCAAGTCGGGGTCTTCCTCGCGCAATTGACGCTGAAAAGCTTCTTGGGGAATACTCATGCCTACCCCTATTGGCGACGACCGACGATTGAGGATCTGATCTGGACTGATCGGACGAACGTACCCGAAGAGATTCTTCATGCCCGACAGAGTTATTTTCTCCTGGCTCGGGAGTCGTACGTACATCACCAGAGACCATGCGAGTACTACCGTTCGTTTCCCAACAGCCTCGACGACCCGTGGAACTACCCCTACTAGCAGGACGCCTCCACCACCGTCACGACGTTTTAATCCTGTCAACCATTGACCTTCCGCGCCGCCTGTTTTACGAGAGCCGAACCCCCGATTTTCGGGTGACGACGCAGGAGCAAGTAAGCCCTTGGCCGACGAAATGGACTATGTGGAATTGCGCAACCTGGTGGTGAACGCCGAGCCGGTGGAAGCGGCGAGGATCATCCTGGGGGCGAACTGGCGCGACGCCCGGGATCTGATTATCGAGCATCCCGATCCGGAGGCGGTGATGGCCGCCATCCCCGAGGAAGACGCCTATCTGCTCATCCGCCAGATCGGCGAGATCGACGCGGTGGATATCATGGAACTGGCCACCACCGAGCAGGTGCAGGCTGTGTTCGATTTCGACTGCTGGGAAAAGGACCGTCTGTCCGTCAAGCCGGCGCGCCACTGGTTCGCGGTGATGATGGACTTTTCCGACGACGCGTTCATCAGGCATGTGAAGAACATGGACTTGGGCTTTATCGTTCTGTTCGCCAAACGCCACATGGAGGTGATGCGTTTCGACGAGTTGATCGACTCGGACGTGCCGCTGGGGCCCAACACCTTCATGCCTCCCGACCGGCGCCATTTGATCACCTATCACGGCACCGAGGATCAGATCCGGTTGGTCCACGAATTCACCCAGCGCCTCTACCGCCTGGACAACCAGTTTTACTACTACCTGATCGAGGCGGTGGTGTGGGAGGCGGTCACGAACATCGAGGAAGACGCCTTCCAGGATCGCAAGGGGCGCATGGCCGATCGCGGCTTCCCCGACTATTTCGACGCCATCGAGGTGCTGGCGCCCATCGATGTCGCCAAGTTCAAACCGGGAAAGAAAATCTCTCCCGCGCGCCTGCCCGAAGACCAGGTCGCCGAATCCGGGCGACATAAGATGCTCGTCGCCTCGGCCGGAGGGGACACTTTGCTCAAGCGCCTGCTGGCGACCGATTTCGACGGGCGCGAGAGCGTGCTGGTGGAGATCATCGGCGTGGCGAATATGGTCAACGTCGCCGAGCGCGTGTCCTTCGCGGATCTGGAAGCAGTGCGGGATCTGATCGAAGCGACCGATGGTTATCTCAATATTGGTTTGGAGTACCTGACCGATCGCAACGAAAAGCTCGCGCTCAAAACCTTGCTGGAATATCGGCTGATCGACTTGTATCGCGTCGGCCGGTCGCTGGCGACGAAGCTCGGCAAGCGCGCGAAAAAACTGCTGCCGTTGGCCGCGGCCGACGGAGCGAGCCGGAAATTCCTGCTGCTCAACGGTGCGCACCGGGACTTCCTGCTCGGACTGCTCCAAAAGGAACCGGTCTACCATCGGGCGGGCCAGGATGAGGCGCGGCGGTTTTCGGATGTGCGTCTGGTGGATGAGGCGACGGCGCGACTAAAGCAATTGGACACCTTCATCCACCTGATGCACGACACTTTGGGCTTTACCGCCGAGGCGTTGGAGAAGATGCGCATGCTCGGGCTCAACCACGACGACGCGATGGGCCTGACCTACCGTACGCTTTTCGCGACGGCCTACGCCAACGATCTGCTCGGCCGGGAATTCGCCCCCAAGGCGATCACCGTGAACGACCTGCCGGCGGTCTATTCCGGCTTCGATTTGACGGCCACGCCCCCGCGCCTGACCGACGAGGCCGCCGGGCAACTTCGCGAATGGCTGGCCGCCCGCGACGTGGAAGACCTGTTCGGCTTATTCGAGGAAATCTTCAACGACATGGCCGAGGAGCTCGCCGTGGCCAAGTCCCACCGCCGCCCGGACGTGCGGTTCATTTCATCGCTGTTGATGGAGTTGCCGTACTGAATTGGTGTGCCGCATTAACGTGGGTGCCACACTTTCGCGAGGACTCAAGTCCGAGAGAAGGTGTGAATATCGATTTGCGTTGCACACCCTTGTCCGACTTTCGTCGGCATAAGAGTGTGGCACCCCGACGTTGACGCCGTCAGAAACTGCTGCCCACCGCGACCAGGCCCGTCAGATTCAGGCTCAGCTTGTAGACGATTTCCTTCTCGGGGATTTCGCGCTGCTCGACCTGCATGACCAGATCCCAGCAATTTTGGAGGGAATGGAATTCGGCGCCGTAGAGGCGTTCGACGAAGTAGTCGTCGATGAATGAGTAGCGGGCGAGGTAGGAGAGGGTGAGGAAGTCGGCCAGGGTGAAGCGCGCCAGGCCCGTGAGGTAATCGATGGCCACGTCCTGCTCTTCGTCTTCCTGATAGCGGTATTCGATGCCCAGGGCGTCGTCGTTGACCGAGCCGAGGGCGCCGAGCACGGAATAGCGCTTCGTTTCGTCTTCGTACAAGTCATAATCCCACCGAGAACGCACCAGCACTTTGTTGAGCCATGTCCCGGCGGTGAAAAGGGTTTCGAATTCGGTGACGACCGGGCCGAAGGGGCGGCGCTCGTCGGATTGGCCGTCTTGGGTATCGGGATTGAGCGGGTCGATGGCCACGGCCTTGGCGAGTTGGAGGGCTTTCGAGTCGCCGTCCTCGCCCGCGTCCTCGTCGTCGATCTCCCGTTGGGCCTCGTCCCAGTCGAAACTCTGGGACACTTTCAGGTCGACGAGCTTGGCGGTGTTGGGCGTTTTGGATCGGGGCGGCAGCAGGCGCATCCAGAGGCGGTTGGCCAGGTAGTAGGTGGTCACATTTTCCCGCGCGACGCGGTCGCCGCCGTCGAAGACGGGCAGGTCGTCCTGGTTTGCCGGGGGGATGTATCGATGCGTGAGGCCGGGCTCGACGGTGTGTTTGATGCCCTTGATGATCGGATCGACGACGGGAAAGACGCGCTCGGCGCGGGTGAAGATCTCGCCGCCGGTCACGTAAAGATGGCGCGCCTCGAATTGATCCTCGTCGTTGGGCCGATCGGGCAGGTCGTAGTACGTTTCCCACGCCTGAAAATACGGATTGACGAACACCCACCGGTTGAAGTTCATCGGCGCTTCGATCTTGGGCAGGATGTCGTAACGACGCCCGTCGGTCAGGTAGATCGTCGCCTGGTCCGCGTCCAATTCCTCTTCGAGCGTCGCGTTTTCCTCGTCACTCAAATGATCGCGGGTGAAATTCGTCGCCGCCGTGTTGACCGAAACGGCCAGCGGCAAGGGGCCGAGCTTTTGCACCAGCGCGTCCAGCGTCGCCTCGGGCGCTTTCTGCCAGGTCGCGCCGTTGTCCTCCTGCGTCAGGTCGTCGAAATATTCCAGCGCGACGTTGGCCGAATAGTCCTGCCACAGGTTGTTGAGAATCACGCTGCTGCGCAAAAAGCTGTCATAGCGGCCCGCGACGTCACCGGGGAAATCGACGACGTAGTCGTTGTCCGAAACGAGGTTCAGATTGCTGCGCAGGTAGAGGCGCCGCCAGAGATTGGACGTGTGGATCTGCGTGACGGCCCAGCGTTCGTCGTCGAATTTGCGGTCGTCGATGAAGTCGAAGTCGAATTGGCCGAAGGTGCGCAGGGGCAGGGCATAGCGAAATTCGACCCCCTCCTTGACGCCGCGACGCTGGTACCAATCCGAGTAGATGGTGGCGTCCATGTGGGGATTGATCGCCCAGAAAAACGGGATGCCCAGGTGGTAGCCGTCGTCGGACGACCAACCGATTTCCGGCGGCAGGAAGCCGGACTGGCGGCGGATCTTGGCGGGGAGGATGCCGTAGGGCACATATGCGACGGGCATGCCGCCGGTCACGACGCGCCCGCGCTTGACCAGAGCGTAGCCGTCGATGGTCAGGTCAATCTGCTCGGCCTCGACGAACCAGTCCACGTCCTCCTCGGCGGGGCAGTCGCAGGTGGAGTACCATCCGTCCTGAATCAGGTAGCGGTTCTGGCCGACCTTCTCGATGCGGCTGCCGCGAAAGTAGTAGTTCACATCATCCGTATGCACCACCAGCGACCCGGCGACGATGACGCCTTTTTGCGTCGCGAAGTTGATGTCGATACTGGGGGAATACAGCTTGCCGTCGGCGTTGCCCATCTCCACGTCGCCGGACGCGGAGGCGATCATCCCGCCCATGTCGAGCATCAGGCGCTGCGCCTTGACGTACACGTCCCCTTGGCGGACCTCCACGTTGCCCTCGGCTTCGTACACGTCCGCCTTGGCGTCGTAGGCCACGCGATCGGCCGACAGCACGATGGGTTGGTCGGACGAAAATAGCTCGTCCACAATCGGCGGGGTGGGCGTGTCGTCGTCGGCATCGGCGGCGTCTTGGGCCAGGACAGGGGCAGGGGCGAGCGTCGTCAGCGTCGCGACGAGCAGCGCCAGGCAAACAAAAACGACCGCCCGAAGGCGGCCGCCGAAAAATCGATCATCTTGTAACAAAGCGCAGGCCCGGCCGCGCCTAAGGGGCCTCAGGCCCCAGGATGGCCTCGCGGATGTGACCGACCAGGTAGATGGACCCGGTCACGATCACCGTGCCGCTCCGCCCGGCCAGGCGGCGTCCCAGCGCCAGGGCCTGCACCGGATCCGGCACCGCATGCACATGGGCGAAGTGCTCCCGGGCAATGTCCCGCAGTTCCTCGGCGTCCATGCCCCGGTCCGAGTTGACGCTGGTCACGACGATCGTGTCGCCCAGTTCGGAGAGCACGCGCATCGAGCCGTTGACGTCCTTGTCCTGGAGCATCGTCACCACCGGAATGACGGGTTCCTCGCAGCCTTCGGAGCGCATGGTGTCGACCAGCGCGGTGATGGCCGCCGGGTTGTGGGCGCCGTCCATGATGACCTGGGGATTGCGTCCCAGCAGCTCGAACCGGCCCGGCCAGCGGGTGCGCAGCAGGCCGCGACGAATCGCTTCGCTGGAGATGCGGAAGCCCAGGTCCCGCAGTTCCAAACCGGCCACGGCGGCCAGCGAGGAGTTCTGCACCTGATGGCGGCCCGGCAGCGGCGTGCGCAGGCCCCAGAGTCCCGTTCCGTACCAGGACAGATCGAATGTCCGACCATCCCGATGCAGTTGGGCCTGATCGTCCACGATCGTCAGGGGAGCGCCCACCCGACCGGCGACGCGGCGCAGGGAGTCGAGCACCTCCGGCGGGCCGTCCAGGGCGACGCCGGGAACGCCTTCGCGGAAGATACCGGCCTTTTCCCGGGCGATTTCTTCCAGGGTGCGCCCCAGGTGTTTTTCGTGATCGAAATCCACCGAGGTGATGACCGAGAGAACCGGATCCAGGGCATTGGTGGCGTCCAGACGCCCGCCCATGCCGACCTCGAAGACCGCCACTTCCACGCCGGTGCCGGCAAAATGCTGGCAAGCCAGGGCGGTGGAAAATTCGAAGAAGGTCACGGGAACAGTGGAGCTGGAGTCCCCGGACTGCATCAGTTCCAGTTCGCGCCAGATGCGGTCCGATTCCTTGACCAGATCCTTCTGCGGGATCTCGTGCCCGTCAACGCGAATGCGTTCGGTGAAACGCACCAGGTGGGGAGAGGTGAACAGACCGACCTTGTAGCCCGATTCGCGGAGAATGGACGCCAAGCTGGCCGAGACGACCCCTTTGCCGTTCGTACCGGCCACGAGGATCACGGAAAAGTTCTCTTGCGGATTGCCCAGGCGCGAGAGCAACCGGCGGATGTTCGTGAGCCCCAGCTTCATGCCGAAGGTCTGGAGGTCGTAGATCCGCTGGATGGCCTCGTTGTAGGCGATGCTGCGACGCAGCGCCTTCTCTTTGCCCATGCTGACTTGTCGATTGGCCAAGCCCATTACAGTTTCATCCTAAATGCATCAGGAGGGGCGCATCCGATGCGAGCGTTGTTGGCGTGAATTTTGCCCCTCGTCGATCCCAAGAAATCCTTTGCGCACCCCAAGGGTTCGACCTTGCGGCGTCGCGTTCGGTTCCCATCAATTCATCTGTGCGTACTCGGTGAGCCGGTTTTTGTCGGAGGATGATCGAACGGTCCTAAAAATCTTCGATTTCAAGGCCTTAGCCCCGTCCGGCCCGAAATTACGGGGCGGAAATATACGCAATCGAAGGCCGAAATTCAAGAAAAATCTTCATAGATTCGGAAATCTTTTCACAACCGCTTGAAAAGGAGTTCAAATCTTTCCTTCCGACGATACCGGCCAAGACAATGACCCGGACCGGCAAGTCATTCGGTGAGATTTCTCACATTCCGATGCGAATATTCGCGACATTTCGAACGAGCATTCGACGCCGCGCGGCGCGATATGACCCGAGTTCGATCAATCGTCCAAATTCCGTCAAAAATCGAAAGACCGCGGCCGGCATCGGCGCCGACCGTCGCGCGCCCGCCTTCCTACCGTCATTGTCACGATGCGTCAATACCGAATTTGACACCCGGTGTCGCGCCTAGCGGGAAACGTCGCCCTAAAGCCGGTTCTCCCCGAATCCCGTCACGACGTAGGTGCCCGAGCGGGCGTCTTTCTTGATGTGGATGATGTCTTTTTCGGCGGCCTCTTCGAGCAGTTCGGAGAAGGAGGCGAAGCCGTAGTAACTTTCGTTAAATTCCGGGCGCTTGCGTTTCATGGTCTGTTTGACCATGGAGCCCCAGATGATGTCCTTGTCCTCGCGCACCAGGGCGTCGATGGACTCGCAGAGGAAGTCGAAGGCGTCCTCCTTGTCCCCCGTGTCCTTGTCCTTCGTTTCCTTTTCCTTGGCGGCGGCGTCCTTGGCGGCGGCGGGCTTGCGTCGGCGGGATCGGACCTGGTGCTTTTCCTTCACCCGTTCCAGATCCTCGTAAAAAATGAACTCGTCGCAGTTGGAGGACAGCAGGTTGCTGGTCGAATCCTTCATCCCCAGGCCGATGACGTGCTTGCCGTTCTCCTTGAGTTTGGAGACCAGGGGCGAGAAGTCCGAGTCGCCCGAAACGATGACGAAGGTGTTGATGTGCTCCTTGGCGTAGCACAGGTCCATCGCGTCCACGACCAGGCGGATGTCCGCCGAGTTCTTGCCGGTCATGGCCCGGCGAGGCACCTCGATCAACTCGATAGCGTGCTCGTGCAGCTCTTTTTTATAGTCGGCGTAGCGGCTCCAGTCCGCGTACGCGCGCTTCACGATGATCTTGCCCTTCTCGACGATGCGGTCGAGGACCAGGCGGATCTGGAAGTGCCCCTTGCGGTTCTGGAAACCCAGGGCGAGGTTTTCGAAGTCGATAATCATGGCGATGGTCAGGTCGCGGGAGTCGTCTAAAGACATATTGGTGGTCTTTCCGTTGTTCGAATCAAATAAGCGATGTCGCGATTCGCCGTTTCTAAGTAAAGACCCGGACGCATCGCGCGTCCGGGCCCGTTTCGGCGTTCTTGGTCATCCTTGCTGGCGCGACGTCTAAGCGAATATCACGTCCTTGGTCACGTCGTCCATAAGATCGACGGTTTTGGCCTGGGCGTACACCTGAGGCAGGATCTGGGTGACGAAGAAACGCGCCGAGGAAATCTTGCCGTCGTAGTATGTCAGATGGTCGTCGCTTTCGATGAGCTTGCGTTGGGCCGCCTCGTCGGAAGCGCCGGCGTTCTTGAAGGCTTCCTGAAGCTTGGTGTCGGCCAGATTCGCCTGCTTGAGCAGCAGGTAGGAGCAGACCACCTCGCCCATCATGTCCACGAAACGCAGCGCGTTGGCCATCACGTCCCAGAGGGCGTCGTCCCCCTTGTCGAACAGCGTCGCCACGCATTGCTCGAAGACCTTTTTGGTTTCCTTGAGCTGGGCGACATAAGGCGCCAATCGCGGGTTGCCGGCGATTTCGGTGAGTTCCTTGTCGATCACTTCCATGTAGGCGTTGAAGATGCCCCGTCCGGCCATGGGGATTTTGCGGCCGACAAAGTCCTGGGCCTGGATGAAGTTGGTGCCTTCGTAGATGGCGCCGATCTTGGCGTCCCGGGCGTACTGCTCGGCGTCGTATTCGCTGGTGAAGCCGTAGCCGCCCAAAACCTGAATGCCCGTCACGCACGACTCGAAACCCCGGTCGGTGCAGAAGGATTTGCAGATCGGCGTGAGCAGTTCGACGAAGCCCTGGTAGTAGGCCCGCTCTTTTTCGTCTTCGAGGCTGTTGGCCAGGTCGGTGAAGTACGCCGCCTGCAGCAACAGGGCGCGGGTGCCTTCGACGACCGACTTTTGATGCAGCAGCATGCGGCGCACATCCGGGTGCTGAATGATCGGGACGTTCGGGGCGTTGCGGTCCTTGCGCTGTTCCATTGACGGGCCCTGGGCGCGTTCCTTGGCGTAGGCCAGGGAGTAGAGGTAGCCCGACGAGGCGAGGGAGGTGCCCTGCATGCCCACGACGATGCGCTCCTCGTTCATCATGCGGAACATGTACATCATGCCCATGTGCTCTTTGCCCAGCAGGTAGCCTTCGCAGTCGTCGTTCTCGCCGAAGGAAAGCTGGCAGGTCGCCGAGGCGTGGATGCCCATCTTCTCCTCGATGCGCGTGCAGGCCACGTCGTTGAGTTGGTCGGTCTTGTCGCCGTTTTCGTCCAGCTTGTACTTGGGCACGACGATCATGCTGATGCCGCGCGTTCCGGCCGGGGCGTCGGGCAGCTTGGCGAGCACCAGGTGGATGATGTTCTCGGTCATGTCGTGCTCGCCCATGGTGATGAAGATCTTGGAGCCGTTGACCTTCACCTTGCCCGGCTGCCCGTCGATCGGCGTGGCGGTGGTCTTGATGTGGCCCAGGGTCGACCCGGCGCCCGGCTCGGTCAGGCACATGGTGGCCGTCCAAACGCCGGTGAAGATGCGCTCCAGGAAGGCCTTTTTCATCCAATCGGCGCCGAACTCGTCGATCACGCCGGTGGCGGCCATGCACAAGCTGCCGGTCAGGGCGAAGCTGGTGTTGGCGGAAAAGAACAAATCGTCCACGGCCAGTTTGAGCGAGAAGGGCAGGCCCTGGCCGCCGAACTCGGGATTGCCGGTCAGGCCCAGCCACCCGGCCTCGCCCTGCTTGGCCCACGCGGCCTTGAAGCTGTCGGGAACCGTGACGCCCGTGCCGGTGTGCTTGGCGCCGACCTTGTCGCCTTCCTTGTTGATGGGGGCCAGGACGTTGACGGCGAACTTGTCCGCCTCATTGACGATCATTTCCGCCAGATCCTGCGTCACCTCGCTGTATCTGGGCGTGGAGAACAGGCGGCCCAGGTCGAGTTGTTCAAACAGGATAAAGCGCAAGTCGCGGGAGTAGGTTTGAAAGGCCATGGTCGCTCCGATAATCGGTTGGTCGAATTTGAGCTTTGGGAATATCCAAACGCGCGGCCCCCGTTTGGGGCGCGGTAGTTAAGCACGAGAGCGAACCGGATTCAACCCGTTCGGACCCGACCCGCTTTGAAGGCCCGCGCCCTTCTGTTATACGAAAAATCGTCGGGGTGTCGCCGTGGTGGCGACGACCGGTCAGCCGGGCTATTTGTCGGCGGATCGACTTTTTGGGGGCGTGATGACCAGACGGGGAGCACGGCGGGCGGTGGCGGCGCTCGTGGCGGTGTTGGCGATCGGCGCGACGGGCTGCTGGCCGAAACCGGCCGAGATGTCGGTGACGCCCAAGCGGGTGGAACTCAACCGCAAAGGGGAGATGAAATCCCTTGTGGCCCGGGTGATCGACCGGGACGGGCAGGAAATCCTGCCGCATAACCCGGTGGTGTGGTCTTCCAGCGATTCGAACATCGTCTCCGTGAGCCCCACGGGCATGGCCATGGCGCTTTCGTCGGGCCGGGCGATGATCTCCGCGTCCATCCTGGGCGGGACGGTGACGGACACCTGCGAGGTCTTCGTGCGCATCATTGATTCCCTGGCGGTGCATCCCGGCGTGGCGGTGATGGCGGTGGGGGAGACCAAGAGCTTCGCCGCTACCTTGCGCGACGACAATGCGGGGGCGATCCCGGACGTGACGGTGTATTGGAGCACGTCCAATCCGAACGTCGCGTCGGTTACGCAGGCGGGCGTGGTGCAGGCGCTGGGACCGGGCGAGGCGACGTTGAGCGCCACCTACGGCTCCGTGGAAGGCGAGGCGAAGATCGAGGTGCTCTCCCCCGAGGACATGGCCGCCATCCGGGCCGGAGAAGACGCCGAGAGCAAATAGGCGCTGGAAAGCGTCAGGGGACGTCGCGGGGCGCGGCTTCGACGAGCTCCGTCTCGGGGGTATCGCCGGCGTCCGGATGGTGGTGTCCGACGATCGGCCAGCCCCGGCTTTTGGCGTGGGCCTCCAACGACAGGCTGGGTTCCACCGCCACCGGATTTCCCACCAGTTCCATGATCGGCACGTCGGAGATGTGATCCGCGTAGGCATAGGACGCCGGCAGGTCGATGTTCTGCGTTTCGGCCAGCGCCTTGGCCAAGGTGGCTTTCGTCTCCCCGACGCACACCGGACCGGACGCCCGGCCCGTCAGCCGCCCGTCGCCGCCGACTTCCAGATCCGTGCACAGCAGATGATCGAATCCCAGGTCCTCCACCACCGGTTCGAGCATGTACCGCACCGATCCGGACAGCAGCACCAAGACGTGTCCGCGACGCCGGTGGTCTTCCAACTCGTCGATCAGATAGGGCGACAGGTGGGGCTTGAGCTTGTCGGCATAGTAGTCCCGGGCCTCGGCCTGAAACCGGGCCAGTTCCTTGCCTTTGTAGAAGGAGAGAATGATCGCCGCCATTTGCTCGGCGCTGATCTTGTCCCGCTTGAAATAGCGATTGGCGTAGAGCACCCGCAGGATGAAAAAGAAGGAAATCTCCTTGCGTTGCCAAAGATATTTGATGCCGATGCGCGCGCCGTCCTCGGCCAGGAGCGTATTGTCGAAATCGAAAAACGCGGCGACGCGAGGTCGGCTCATGGTTTGTCTCCGTCGGGGGATCGTCAATCGGGGCCCGCGTCGATCATAGGACAGACCGCCGGATGCAAAAAGGGGGCTCGATGACGTCCTGGAAAGACGGGCGCAACGTTTTCGGGGCGGGGGAGCGCTTCTATTTTTTTCTACGTAGTCATTCCTTGGGAGACGTGAAACGCCCCAGGCGGTCGTTGAGCAACGTCGCGGCGACGATGGACGCCGTGTCGGCCCGCAGCACCAGGCGGCCCAGGGTGATCGGGAGAAAGCCGTGTTCGTCGGCCCGCGTCTGTTCGTCGTCGGTCAAGCCGCCTTCCGGCCCAATGATGACGGCTGCGTCGCCGGGTTCCAGGGCTTCGAGCAACTGTCCGCCCCGTGCCGCGAAACGCAGCTTGTGGCGGCAATCGCCTGCGGCGTCCAAGGCCTCGTCGAAGTTGTCGCACAGGCGCAGGGTCGGCAGGCGGTCCAGCCCGCTCTGCTTGCCGGCCGATTCCAGATGACGACGCAGCCGCTGCTCGGTGTTTTTCGCCATCTCCCGTTGGGAGCGCTCGGCTTGAAAGACCCAGAGTCCCGTCACATCCAGCTCGACCGATTTTTCGACGACCGTTTCCATGCGTTCGCCGCGGGTGAGAGCGAGCAGCAGATGCAGCTCCGGCCGATTGTCGGCGAGGGGCGCCTCGTGGGCCTTTTCCGCGATGCGCGCCGCCAGGCCGCCTTCCGGGTGGGGTTCGAGCACGGCCTTGGCGAAACGCCCCCGCCCGTCAAAGACTACGATCTCGTCGCCGGGACGCATGCGCAGCACGCGACGCAGGTGGCGTGTCTCCCGAGGGGGAAGGCGAATGGTGCGTCCCACCGGCGGGATCATTTCGACCAGATGGCGCGTCATGGAACGACCTTCTCCATCTCCAAGAGCGTCCATTCGCCCATGTCCCGCCGTTCGGCCGAACGCATGCCCGCGTCTTCGTAGGTGGCGACGACGCGCTCGGCCTGCGTGGTCAGGATGCCCGTGAGAAGGGCGCGTCCGCCCGATTCCAACTTGGCGCGGATGAACGGAGCCAACGGTTCGAGAACGTCGGCGGTGATGTTCGCGATGATCAGGTCAAACGCCCCCGGCGCCACATCTAATTCGCCGGCGACGAACTCGCACCGGTCGGCGACTTCGTTGGCGGCGGCGTTGTCCGACGCGCAGGCGACGGCGGTTTCGTCGTGATCCACGCCGATAATCCGTTTCAATCCCAACTTCACCGCCGCGATCGCCAGGATGCCGGTGCCGCAACCCAGGTCGAGGACCTTGGCCGTCGGATCCATCTCGGGCATAAGTCGATCGATGGCCTCCAGGGCCAGGCGCGTCGTCTCGTGGGAACCGGTGCCGAAAGCCATTTGGGGGTCGACGATCAGCACCTGTTGTCCCGGCGCGGGATCGAAGGTTTCCCAGGATGGGCGGATCGCCAGGCGCTCGGAAATGACGATGGGGTGAAAGTGCGCCTTCCAGGCTTCGGCCCAGTTCACGTCGCCCAGGGGTTCGATGCGCGATTGATACGGCGGGGCGTCGGGCCACAATTCCGCCAGGGCGGCCAGGTAGCCTTCCAGATGCCGGGCGTAGGTGCGGGCGGAGCGCTCGTCGTCCGTATAGATTTTCAAGCATCCTTCGTCTTCGACGCTCTCCTCGATTGCGCGCACGCCGATTTCGAAACAACGGTTGGCCACCGCTTCGTTCCAGGCCGGGTCGAATTGCAGCGTGAGGACATATTCCATGTTGAGTTCGGCCCCTTAAAAAAAGCGGTGAGCGTCGAAAACGACCGTGTCCCGATCTTAAAAGCGGGCGCCGCGACCCGGCAAGGGGCCGGGGGAAATCGGACCGGCGACAGAAAGGCAAAATTCCGGTAAGGATGTCATGACCGTTGAATCACCGGCGGTCAAACCGACCAAGAATCAGCCGGGCGTCGGAATTTTGTCGGCAAAAACAGGCCGTTGAGGCGCTTAAGTCAACTATGAATCATGGGTCAGAAAAGCATGAAAATAACGGAAGGTTAAGTCGTTAAGGCCTCTTGACGATGTAGGGTTGGGTCGATAACATGCCCGACGTGAAGGGATATTTCGATTGGAAATCAGCCGCGGCGCAACGACCGATGGGGCGTCGTGCCATTTGCGGCAAAAACAACGTTTCCCACGGGAATGATCTGGGTGGCATTCGGGCGGTGGGACGTTGATTCCGATCGAGGTCGATCCAAAAGCAAATCGCCGAACGACAACTTGGCAATCGCCGGTAGGGCGAAGGATCCTGCTAAAGAGGCGTTTCCATCGGATTGAGGGATTTCGGATGAACCCGCGCATGATGAAACCGATCCTCCCCTTGGCCCTGGGCCTGCTTCTCCTGTTGGCGGCGCCGGTCCTGGCGCAAGACATGCCCGATGACGGCACGGGGGAAAAGTCCCCGACCTATTTGGACTCGGACGTGTCCGTCGAGAAGCTGACCCCCGAGCAGATGCAGAACCTGGAAGAGCGCCTGGGAGAAATCCGGGAGGAGGTTTTCCGCAGCAAGGCGAGCCTCAAGCAGCTTCTGGATCAGGTGCGCATGGGTTCGGTGTCCCTGATTTCCTTCTCCATCCGCCACAGCCACGAAGTCGGCCCGACTTTCGAACTCGAGACGCTGGCCTACACCCTGGACGGCTTCGAGATCTATCGCGCGGTGAACACGGAAGACACGGCTCTGGAATCTTTCCAGGATGAGCCGATCTACGAGGGCAGCCTCCTGCCCGGCGAGCACCTGCTGGTGGTCGACACGGTTTATCGCGGCAAGGGTTACGGCGTCTTCAGCTACCTGAGCCAATATCTCTTTAAAGTGAAAAGCCGCTACTCGTTCACGGTCGTCGAGGGCGATGTGGTCGTCCTGAACGTGACCAGCTACGACGAGGGCGCGTTCCTGACCAGCTTGCGCGACCGCCTCAAGGTTCGGTTCGAGAAGGAGTGATGTTGATTCGCAACGCTCCATGGGTGGCGGCGCTGACAATCCTGGCGCTGCTGTCGACGTCGCCCGCATGGGCCGACGCGGCCGAAGACGCCCTCGAAGCGGAAATTGCGTCCATTGACGAAACGATGACGTGGGTGGCCGAGGAGGCCGAAACGTTGACCTCCGACGTCGATCGGGAGGTCCACAACCGCGATCAGTTGTTGCTGCAGCGTCGTTTCGTCACCGGTCGCGATTTCCACTTCTATATCGAGGACTATCGGGGCGCCGCCGAGATTTTCTACGGCATCGTCACGCACCCCGCCGCCAAGGACATGCCCGGCCTGGACAAGGCCGAGTATTTCCTGGCCGAATCCCTGTTCCAGTTGGGCTACACCGACAACGCGAAAGTCTACTTCGAGCACATTCAGGAATTGGGCAAAGAGTCCCAGTACTATGCCCATTCGATCGTGCGTCTGCTGCAGTTGGCGGTGATGGAAAATCAGGCGGCGGCCGCGGATCGCTACTACCGCATGCTCGTCGACGAGTTGCCTCCCGAGCAGGACGGCACCCGGGGTATGTACGCCTATGCCAAGTATCTGGCCGAGCGCGGCCAGCGTTCCAAGGCGATCAACATCCTTCAGGAAGTGCCCGAGGACGGCGATTACTTCGCATTTTCGCAATATCTTTTGGCCGTTCTGGACGTCAAGGAGCGCAAACTGCGCCCGGCGCTGAACCGACTGCGTCGCTTGCGTACGCTCATAGATCCGGACGAGACCGTGGAATACGAAGCCGTCTCCACGCAGATCGATCTGGCGCTGGCTCGTATTTATTACGAGGTGAGCGACTATCCCCAGGCGCTGGATGCGTACCGGTCCGTCGACCCGAATTCGGAGGAGTTCGGCGAGGCGATGTACGAAAGCCTGTGGGTGCTGTTGTCGCGAAACGACTTCCTGCTGCTCAAGATCCAGGACGAGCGCAACGCCTTTGACGCGACGACCCGGGAATACGTGGAGTATGCCGAGGGCCTGGAACTGACCGAGGATCGGGACTCGGTTCGGCCGCTGGTCAAGGATGTCGACAAAATCGGCGACGATATGATCGCCATGCGCAATATGTTCCGCGAGATCGACCAATACCTGGCCAATCTCCAGCAGGACGCGGTCGAAAACTTCCAGAACATCGTCGACCACGCGCCCAACAGCCCCTATCGTCCGGACGCCGAGTTGCTGATCGCCAAGATCTACGCCCAGGCCGAGGACTTCGAGCAATCACGGCGCGTCTACCAGGACATTCAGTCCAAGTATTCGGCGTATTACGCCCAGATCGCCTCCGCCTCCAACGACGCCCTGTCCGATCACACGCTCATGGGCGCGGTGGCCAAGGGTGTCAGAAATCCGGGTGTGGTGGCGCCTCAGACGATTCCCAGCGTTCCCGAGGAAGTGCATTACTGGCTGGCCGCCGACCGGCAGGTGCGCAAAGTTTTCGGCATTTACGAAAAAGCGCTGGCCGAGCGGGAAGACGTCATGGCCATTCAGCAGTTGATCTCCGACATTCAGTCGGAACTCAATCGGCTGCGGGCCGATCCCCAGTCGGTCTTCAAGGAGACGCGGCGTCGGGCCCAGCAACTGCGGGCGACGTGCGGCGAGGTCCAGGGGCGCATTACCGCCGCGACGACCAATCCGGCCATCGAGCCCGACGAGGCGGCGCGACTGACGGCGTATTACCCGGTATGCACCAAGGCCGTTTCCGACGTGAGCGCCATCGAGTCCAAGCTGGGCAACCGGCGTTCGTCGGTGATTGCCGGCTACCAAAATGAGTACGACCAGCTCAAGCGGCCAGTTCCGACCTACGCTCCCAAGGTGGAGATGGGCTTCGGCATGGCCAGCGACGCGGCCGGCACCGTGGCGCGGGGAGCGTTGCGGCAGGTCGGGGGGCGTTTGGAAAGCTACGTGGAGAAGGCCAAGGTCGGCATTGTGGATGTGGACTATCGCGCGACGTTGAACGCCGAAAAGCGCATCCGCCAACTGCAAAAAGAGATGGGCGACGAACTGCGCCGCTTCCGCAAGCAATATCGGGACTCCGGCGATGAAGAGGAGAGTTCCGCTCCCCCGCCGAGTGACACCACCATGCCTTCGATGGGGTACGACTTGCGCGTGAAGGAACCGGTTCGAGGACCCAGCGACACGGACGACGGCCTCGAGCTGCCGGACGGCGTGGAATCGGTTGAAAAACCGGCCACCGGCGACGATTCGTCGGGCGGAGCGACCGATTCGGGTGAAGAATCCTCGGGCGGCGAGGAGGGGACCGAATGAGCCTTCGGCGCACCGCCAGTTTGATGCTTGCTGTCGTCTTGTTGATGTCGGCGTTTGTCGTCGCCGCGCCGATGCCGGCCGGCGCCCAGACGGATCCTGTCGCTTCGCGTCAGGCCAAGCTCGAAGCCGATCTGCGGTCCCTGCGCGAAGAGCGGGAAAAACTGCAGGAGCGCATCGCCGAATTGCTCGGTCCTGAAGAGCAGGCCGAGAAGAAAAACCTGCGCGCCAAGGTCGAAGTGATCAATCGCCAGATCCGCGTCAAGGAACTGGAGCTTCGCAATGTCACCAAGGGTCGACTGGCTCGCGGGCAGGACGCCATTCGCGCCAGCTACACCAGTGAATTGCGAGCCCTGGAGGCGCAGAAGGCCGACAAGCGCCGTGAAACCATTGAGAAATTCGAAAAAATTCTCTCCGAGACGCAGGATCGGAACCTGAGCCCCGAGGTCATGTTCCGTCTGGCCCAGCTCTATTTCGAGGAGAGCTATTACCAGTACACCCTACAGATGGACGAGTACGACCGCTTGGCGGAAAGCGGGCAAGACCCGGGTCTGCCGCCGGATCCGACGTACAATCGATCCATCCAGCTTTATCGGCAGATTGTCGAGGAACATCCGAACTACGCCCGCGCCGACGCGGCCATGTACCTGTTGGCGTTCTGCTACATGGAAAACGGCGACGTCGACGTGGCGCTCAAGACCTACCAGGAAATGATCGGGCGCTATCCGTCCAGCTCGTACATTCCCGAAGCCCATGTGCGCATGGGTGAGATCTACTTCGAGCGCGGCGAGTTCAATCGCAGCGCCTACGATCAGGCGATCTACCACTACAAGCAGGTGGATACGCGCTCCAAGTTCTACGACAAGGCCCTCTACAAGTTGGGCTGGACCTACTACAAGATGGCGACCATCTACAATCCGGAGCCCCTGGATCAGGCCGTCGACTACTTCACGCAGGTTCTCGACTACTACGAGATGCGTCCGACCAAACGCATCGGCGCCGGTGACGACCTGCGCAAGGAGTCCATCGACTACATCGCCATCGCCTTCACGGATATGCGCGACGGACTGGGCTACGCGAAGAATTACTTCGCCACCAAGGGCAATCCCAAGTGGACCAAGGACATCCTGGAAAAGATGGTCGAGGTCTATTTCGCCGCGGATAACTACGAAGAAGGCCGCGCGACCGCGTTTCATTATCTGGAGCAGTATCCGTACGACGTGAAAGATCCGTCCATCGCCCTGCTGGTCGTCGACAGCTACGACAAAGAGGGCGACTACCCCAACGTGGTCGAATGGACGGAGAAAATCGCCGAGGATTACGGCCCGGACAGCGCCTGGCGCAAGAACGTGCGAGGCACGCGCGAGCAGATCAACGGCGCCGACAAGATCGTCATGAACTCCCTGTACGCCAACGCCACGTTCAACCACGACATGGCGCTTAAGGCCGGTATCGCCGGCGACGAAAAAGAAGCCAACGCCCGGTTCAATCGCGCCATTCGCAGCTACGATCTGTATACGACCATGTTCCCCGAAGCGCCGCGACGCAAGCAGTCGCTGTTCAATCTGGGCGAGGCCTATTACGACACGGGCCGGTTCGTCGAGGCGGCGGACTTCTATCAGAAGGTGCTCGACTTCCCGGCCAAGCAGGATTGCAAGGGATGCATCGACGCCGAGTTCAACAAGGTGAAAGCCTTGCAGAAGGCCGTCGAGGAAGAGGGCCTGCCCAACGAGGATATCCGCAAGCTGGTCGAGGCCGAGGGCGGATCGCAGATCAAGGTGGAAGACGTCGGTACGCTCTCCTTGAAGCGCATGCCGCTTACGCCCGTCGCCCAGTCCTATGTCGACTCCCTGGTGGCTTATGCACCCAAGGCGAGCAAGGGGTCGGATGTGGATCCGGCCAGCGCCGCGACGGCGCCCGCTCCCTTCCTGGTGGCCGCCGGCCGCGTGTATTTCTGGTACGGCCATATGGACCAGGCAAACGGTTTGTTCCAGAAGGTCGCCTCCGAATACGGCGGGTCGCCGGCCGAAAGCAACGCCCGGTTCTACCTGGTGGAAGGCGCCAAGCTCGGCGGCGAAATCCGTGACGTCGTCGACTTCCTCAAAAACAATCCGGCTCAGCAGGCGGAACTGCGCGACGAAGAGACGAAGCTGAAGAACAACGCCATTTGGGTCATTGCCAGCCGGGCCCGGGACGAAAGCAAGGGTAACGAAGCGATTGCGGCCTATATGGAAGCCTACGACGCCGACCCGACCAGCGACGATGCCCCTTCGGCCTTGCACAACATCGCCGTCATCTACGAGCAGGATCTGCACAACATCACCCGCGCCAACGAGTATCTGGTGCGCGTGGCCCAGGAATTCCCGACCTACGAATACTCGGCCGAGGACTTGTTCCACGCCGCCTACAATTTCGAAAAGATCGGCCGGTTTGAGGACGCCCAGAAGACCTACTACCAGTATTCGCAGACTTACTCGAATATGCCCAAGGCCGAGGACGCCTTGTTTAACGCCACCAACCTGGCGATCAAGGACTTCCGCTTCAGCGAAGCCATCACGTTGGCCCGTGAATACTCCGAGCGCTATCCGGACGCCAAGGACGCGGGCGAGCCGCTCTTCCAGATTGCGCGCATCAATGAGCGCCTGAATAACCTCCCCGATGCCCAGTCCACGTATAACGAATATCTCGACCGGTTCACCAACGATCCGGAGCACATTATCGAGGCGCACACCAAGCTGGGCGTCTGGGCCTACAAGGCCGGCGACTCGACCGAGGCCAGCCGCCATCTGAATCTGGCGGTGGCGATTTACGACCAGTACGCCGGGGCCGTCGAAGGCGCCAAGGGCTACGCGGCCGAGGCCAAGTTCTATCAGGCCGACCCGATCTGGAATCAGTACACGGCGCAGAAGTTCACCGGCGACATCACGCAGGACGCGACGATTCTGCAGGAGAAGGCGGCGACCTTTAAGCAGCTCCAAGGGCTCTACGAGGAAGTCATCGGGTACGCCGACTTCGAGTGGTTCACCGCGGGACTGCATATGATCGGTATGATCAACCGTGAGTTCTCCGAATCCCTGTTCACCGCGCCGGTGCCCGACGGCCTGACGCCCGAGCAGGAAGACGAGTACATCATCAAGCTTGAGGACATCGCCTTCCCGATCAAGGAAAAAGCCGCCGAGGCGTTCCAGAAAAACGTCGACAAGGGACGCGCCGAGCGCGTTCGGAACAAGTGGATCGACCAAAGCTGGGCGATGGCCAAGCTCTACGATCCGAAGATCGAGGAAGACAAGTTCGAAGAGCCGGTCTTTGACGGGCAGGTGGCTTTCGCGGGCGCCAAGTTCGCCCTGGAGCCCAAGGCCAAGGCAGCCCCGGCCGTCGAAGAGGTTCCGGATCTGCCCGCCGAACCGGCCGCCGAACCGGCCGCGGAGCCCTCCACGGAGCCCGCGGAGACGGAAGAACCGGCGGCGGATGCGCCCGGCGACGCGGTGGAGGAAGGCTGACCGTTGATGAATCGACGCCTCATATGGATGTTGGCCCTGATCGTCGTCTTCGTGGCCGCCGGTTGCGGCGGGAAATCCATGAAGGACGCCGGCGAGCCGCTGGAGCCGGGCGAAGAGGCCGAGGAGCCGGTACCCACCGGCCCGGACGCGGACATGATCCTCTATAACCAGGGCGTGGACGCGGCCCGGTCCGGCGAGATCAAGCGGGCGGAAAATCGCTTCGGACACGCCGTCGAGGCCAATCCGAACATGGTCGAAGCCTGGTTGAATCTGGGCGTGGCCCGCACCAAGCTGGGTAAGTCCGATCAAGCGGTGGACGCGTTGCAGCGGGCCATGACGATCAATCCGAACTACCCCGGCGTGCGCACCGCCTTGGGCGCGGCGCTGGCGGAAGCCGGGCGGCAAAGCGAGGCGTTGGGCGTGCTGAATCAGGCCGTCGCCTCCAACCCGAGCGATTTGGAAGCGAAAAACGACGTCGGCGCGGTCTATCTGTCGATGGGGCGGTATCGGGAGGCCGAAACGCTCTTCCGGGAGGTCATCGCCGAGGATGTGAGCATCGTGGACGCCCACGTGAACCTGGCCAGGGTCTACCACAACCAAGGCAAGACCGAAATGGCGATCACTATCCTCAACAATGCCCAGGGATACGCGGAAAGTTCCGAACTGCACAACAATATGGGGCAGTATTATACCGCCCTGGCGGATTGGGGCCGGGCCCGCGACGCATTCCGCAAGGCGGTCAACGCCGATCCCGGCAACGCCGCCGCCCAAGGCAATCTGGGCGCGATGAACATCAAGCTCAAGGATCTGGACGGGGCCCGCGAGGCCCTGGAGACGGCGGTCAAGCTCGATTCGAATATTGCCCAGGTGCAGACCAATCTGGCGACGATTCTGCGGGCCGACGGGGACGCGGACGGCGCCAAGGAGCACTTGGAGCGGGCGATCGCCCTGGATCCCCAGATGGCCGAGGCCTACTTGAACTTGGGCATCCTGTACGAGATTGATTTCGACGATAAATCCCAAGCGGTGGCGAACTATCAGCGGTATTTGGGTTACGCCACCGACGGTGAACGCAAGGCGCAGGTCCAGGAGTGGGTCACGCGCCTGTCGAAGTAACGGGAAACACAAATAAAACGACCACCGTGTGTTGCAATTTTCACACAACGTGGTCAATATCGGCGGAGGCGGATATGTCCAAATTGACGATCATCGTTCTGGCGACCGCGCTGGCGGTTCTGGCCTTTTCGGCGGCCCCGGCGCTGGCTCAGCAAGATTCGGTCGAGGTCGATTCCATTGTCATCGAGGGACGCATTCTCCGTCCCCAGGTGGCGTACATGATCCAGCGCGCGAACGTGGAATTCGGGGTGAACGCCTCGAAAACGAGTTTTATCCATAAGATCGAGGAATCGATCGAAGAGGAACCATTTTAACCGGTTGCAAGGACTCATGAGGGGGTCCCCATCGGCTGTTTGGGCCGGTGGTGATGGTTCGCTGATTCGAACCGACTAAAGGAGCACAGGACCGATGGCTGATTCGTTGGGGAATTTCTTCGTCGAGGGCGGCTCGGTGATGTACGTGATCTTGGTGGCGCTGATTCTCGCCGTCTTGATCGCGGTGGAGCGGTTCTATTTCGTTTTCTTCCGCTTCAACATCAACGGAGAGAACTTCATGCGCAAGATCCAGCAACTGGTGGAAGCGCGTAACTATGAGCGGGCGATTCAACTTTGCAACGCGGTCCCCCGGTCGGCGTTGGCCAAAGTGGTCAAGGCCGGGCTCGTGAAAGCCGGGCAGGACCCGCGGGATATCCAGAACTCGGTGGACGAGGCGGCCTTGGAGATTCTGCCCAAGCTGACCAAACGCACCGGCTTCCTGCAGGTCATCGCCAACGTGGCCACCCTGCTGGGCCTGCTGGGAACGATCTTCGGTATCATCCTGGCCTTCAAGGCCGTCGCCGAGGTCGACCCGTCCATGAAGCAGGTCGTTCTCACCAAGGGTATCGCCGTCGCTCTGTACACCACGGCCTTCGGCCTGATCGTCGCGATTCCCTCCATGGTGGCTCACGCCCTGGTGGAGTCTTCGACGACCAAGATCATCGACGAGATCGACGAGTATTCGGTCAAACTGATCAACCAACTCGCGGCCAAGAGCCAAGAAGATCGCCAGACCGCTTAAGGCGGGTCATAAAGGACGAATGCATCCATGGCCGGACGTCCCAGTCAACGCCTGCATCAGGGCAAAAAAACTGAAGATTTGAACATTCTTCCCGTGATGAATGTTTTCATGATTCTGGTGCCGTTCTTGCTCCTGTCGGCGTCGTTCGTCCAATTGACCGTCGTGGACACCACGCTGCCGGCAACCAAGACCAAAACCGTCGAATCCGATTCCCCAACGCCCACGCCGCCCAAGCTGTCCCTGACGGTTTTCGTGCGTGACGACGGTTTTCTTCTGGCCGGCTACGGCGGTGTGCTCGAACCCGACGGCCCGGCCGCTGAAGGCGAAGACGCCGGTCCCGATCGCTTCATCATCAAGAAGATTCAAAAAGGCGTGGACGCCGACGGCAAGCCGCTCATGTCCTTCGATTGGGACAAGCTTCAAGAGCAGCTTAAAAAGATCAAAGAGGCGTTCCCCAATCACTATTCGATCGTGATTCTGCCGGAGAACACCATTCGCTACGAGACGCTCGTGAAGCTCATGGACACGACTTATAACTGGTATGAACGGACGCCGGACGGCGAGGGCGGGTTCACCACCGAAACCCACGAGCTGTTCCCTCAGCCGATCCTGGCCTGGTCGCTTTCGGGCGGAGGGGGTGCCTAAATGGCGTTCGCCGCATCCAAACGCAAGCGCATCAAGAGCCATCTGAAGCCCTTCGGGCAGTTGAACCTCAACAGCCTGATCGACATGTTCACGATCATCCTGGTGTTCCTGCTCAAGAGCTATTCGGCCGTCGAGTTCAACGTGCAGATCAGCGACGACCTGCATTTGCCCACGTCGATTTCCCAGAAACTGCCGGTCGATACGGTGGTGCTGACCGTGGCGCGTAACGCCATTCTGGTCGACGGCGGCCGGGTGGCTGACGTCGACAAGGAATTCGAAGTGCCGGGGGTGGATCCGGAAGCCACGTCGATCCCCGACCTCAAGGCGGTCCTTCAGAGTAAATTCCAGACCTTCAACACCCAGGCCGAGGCCCGGGGGGAGAAGTACCTGGGCGAGATCACCGTGCAGGCGGACAAGGACATTCCGTACAAGCTGCTCAAACGGGTGATCAAATCCGCCGGCGAGGCGCAGTTCTCAACAATCAAGATGATGGCCTTCAAGCAGGAAGGCGAGGCGGAGACCCTGTAGACTAGGAAGCGCCGGGGGAAGGCATCCCCGCAAGGCGCTCGTTTTGAAACCCGCGCCGATAGGCGTGCCGCCGACGAGACCCGGCGCAGTGACGGATGACCGGCCCGGCGCCGAGGGCAAGACGCGGTAGAGGATGAATCGCATGAGCATCCCTGGAAGCAGGCGAGATCTGAAGATCGGCATCGTTCAGGACGGAAAGCTGATCTCCGAGACCGTCGTTAAAGATAAAAACGAAATCACGATCGGTTCGGACGCGTCCAGCGCCATCGTCATCAAGGACGCCGGCGCGCCCAAGAGCCATCCGCTGCTTTCCCGGCGTGACACGAGCTTCGTGCTCAACTACACCGCCCAAATGAGCGGCAAAATCTCCATCGGCGACAAGTCCTACGAGATCGATCAACTCGCCGCCAAGGGCGTGGCCCGGACCGGCGAGAAGTTCAACACCGTCGACCTGGGCGACAAGGGCAAGGGCAAAGTCGCGGTCGGCAACACCACGGTGCTCTTCCAAGTCATCCCGGGCGCGGCTCCGGCGCCGATCGCCAAGGTTCCGGCCGACCTGCGGGTCAACTACTTCCAACGCATGGACGCCGGGTTCCTGATCGTCCTGGCGATTTCGATCGTTCTGCATGCCATGATGATCGCCTACATCAACTCGCTGCCCGAGTCCGAGAAGATTTCGGACGACGATAGGGCCAAGTTGCTCGATCGCCTCAATCCTCCCGAGGTGGAGATTCCGCCGATGGAGGAACCCTTGGAAGACGCCGAGTTGGAGACCAAATCCGACACCGGCACCAAAATCACGCCCAAGGAATCCGGCGGCGGTGGCGGCGGCGGCGGCGGTAACGACGGCGGCGGCGGTGAAGGCGAAGGCGAGCCGGCCGGCGTGGAGACCAAGGGTCTGCTTGCCCTGATGACCAGCGACGTGGGCGGCGGCGTCCTGTCCGACATTATCGGTGACAAGGGAACCGACGCGGGCATCGCCGACGCGATGGGCAAGATCGGCGGCGGTGTGGCCATCGGCGGCAAGAGCGGCGTCATCGGCGGCAAGGGCACCGGCGGCGGCACCGGCGTGGGCATCAAAGGCACTTCGGCCGCGGGTCTGGGATCCGTCGGTAAAGGCACGGGCACGGGCACCGGGACGGGCACGAAGGCCGCCGCGGTGGTGCAGAAAGCCCGCGTGACCTCCAGCGGCAACATCTCCGGCGTGGGCGACGCGTCCGGGATTCAGATGCGCATCCGCCGCTACCTGGGCGGTATCCGAAGCTGTTACGAACGCGAACTCAAGGCCGACCCCACCTTGACCGGTAAGGTCGGCGTCAACTTCACGATTTCGTCGGCCGGCGGCGTCTCGGCGTGCTCGGTCACGTCTTCGACGGTCGCCAGCTCGGCCGTGTCCGACTGCGTATGCCGGCGCATCATGCGCTGGAATTTTGATCCACCGGAAGGGGGCGGAAGTCCATCGGTGAACTACACGTTCATCTTCACCCCGGCGGGAAGCTAAGGCTGACGGCCGGATTCGCCGGGCCGCGAGGCTCGGGAGAGGTGCCCCGATGACGCGACATAAACTGACGATTTTCGCCCTGATTGCGGCGCTCGTCGCGTTGCCCCTGATCGCCGGAGCCGCCGAACCGGACGAGGAAGCCAAGTCGATCCTCAAGGATGCCGAGGATTTCGTGAAGTCCCTGCGGGCGACGGTCAAGGAAATGGAATCGCGGCTCAAGCAGGCGCGCATCGAGAAGAACGCGAACAAGGCGAGCTGCATCGAGTCCCGTTTGACCGATCTGCGCCGCCTGCTGGTGGAGAGCAAGTCGGCGTACAAGACCATGCGCCAGGGCGCCTACGACCAGAAGCGGGCCGTGGTGCGTCAGCAGGATCAGACGATCCAGAAGAACAAGGCCATCGCCAAGCAATTGGCCAAATTCGTCGATGAATGCCTGGCGAATCTGGGCGAAACCGGCGGCTTCACCGAGGCGCTGGAAGAATATCTGGGTCGGGAGGACGACAAGCAGGACGACCCATCCTTTGCCAATGTCGTCCGTGTGACCAATCCCGAGCCGTTGCCGCCCGAATACGATCCGGAGGGCATCAGTCCCTCGGAATTGCCGTAGGCGCGCGGATGAGTTTTTGGGCTTGGACAAGGCCCGTTTGGATGTTGCCTTCATGATGGAGATCGAATGAGGCGTTTTTGGGTCATGGGGCTTGGGATGGCCCTGCTATGCGTGCTTACACCTTCGGTGGCGACGGCTCAGCAAGGCGTGCCGCAGACCGACGGTGTGCGTTTCGGCGCGTTTTCGATCCATCCGTCGATGTACACGGCCGTCCGCTATGTGGACAACATCTATTTCGTCCCCAACGACTACGCCCCCCAGACGCCCGAATCCGTTCCTCAAGGCAAGGAATCGGACTACATCCTGAACGTGCAACCCGGCACGATCATCCAATTTCGTGTGCCCAACTTCCGCGCCCAGGCGGATTATCGCTTCTACAACGACACCTATCTGGGCACCGACGACGAAGACGACCTGCATTCCCAGCTTGACGCCAGCAACCACAACTTCGGCGGCGCCATGGAGTATCAAGCGCCGATCGGGGTCTTCGCCAACGTCCGGGATCAGTACACGGTGCAGGAGACCTTCGAGGATTCGGATCAGTTCATCGACCAGATCCGCGGCGACCAGGAGCGCAACGAAGGTTCGGCCACCTTGGGCTACCGCTACGGACCCGAGGATAACCTCTACATCGCCGGCCGCTATACCAACGTCCTGGATATCTATGAGAATCCGGACATTTCCGATCGCTGGGCGTGGTACGGGGACGGTGACTTCCGCCTCAAATTCCTGCCCCAGACCGCCATCCTGGTGCAGGGCGGCTACGGCGAGGTCTACTACAACAAATGGTTGGAGACCGACGTCAAGTGCGCCAACTCGTTCATGACCTTCGGGCAGGCGGGTCTGGCCGGTCAATTGACCAATCACATCCGCGTGCTGGCCAAGGCCGGCTACCAGGCCAACGAATACGAATGCGGCGAGTCCTTTGACGGGCCCATCGGCCAATTGGAGTTCGCCGGCAACTGGCAGAACGTGACCCGGTTCTCCGTCGGCTACCGGCGTCAGATCCTGGACGCGGCCACGACCAACTTCTTCGAGTCGGACGAAGTCTATCTGACGGCCTACCGTCTGTGGTTCGACCGATTGGCCAGCGACCTGTTCGCCAGCTATCAATTCAACGAATTCTCCAACCCCAATGACCGGCACGAGGACTTCATTCAGGTCAAATTCGATCTGACGATGGAGTTGATCGCCTGGCTGTACTTCGGTGGTGGCTATCAGTACGACAACCTCTATTTCGACGACGGCGATTTGAACAACACCACCGAGCGCAACACCTTCCTGGTCAAGTTGCTCGCTCAGTTCTAGGCTCATGCGTCCGGCCCGCGTTTCCCGCATCCTCCTCGTGATCTTTTGCGTCTTCGGCCTTGCCGCGATCGCGGCCGCCGAGGGTTATCGCGTCGGTCCCGAGGACGTGCTGACCATCAAGGTTTTCGGCGAGACGTCCCTGTCCAAGGACTACGAAGTCGCCGCCGACGGATCCATTCGCCTTCCCTGGATCAAGGACATCCCCGTCAAGGGCCTCACCCCCCGCGAAATCGAGTCCACCCTCGAGCAGCGCCTGGGCGAGGACTACCTGGTCGATCCTCAGGTCTCGGTCACGGTCAAGGAATACAAGGCGCAAAAGGTCTACATCCTCGGATCGGTCAAAAGCCCCGGCTACTACACCCTGCGCGGGGACACCCGTGTCCTCGAGGCCATCGCCATGGCCGGGGGCATCACCGAAGAGGGCGGCAAGGAGTTTATCCTCATTCGCGGCGGCGCCGACGAGATGCAGGGCGAATCCATCGAGGCGCTCATGGCCTCCGGCGGCGAGAAGGAGTCCATCGAGGATTTCACCTCCCAGCATCACAACGTCCGCGTCATGCGCATCGACGGCTACAAGCTGCTGGAAAGCGGCGACCTGACGCAGAACTACGCCCTGGAAGCCGGCGACATTCTCTCGGTGCAAAAGGCGAGCTTCATCTACTTCGACGGCGAGGTCAAAAAGCCCGGCCCCGTACCCTACGAAGAAGGCCTGACCCTCCTCAAGGCCATCACCCTGGCCGGCGGCCGTACCGACCTGGGGAGCAATCGTGTGGTCATCACCCGAGTGGATGATGGGAAAAATCAACAATTCAAGGTAAATTTGCGTAAAATATCGCAAGATCTGACGAAGGACTTCGTGCTGCAGCCCGGAGACATTGTCAAAGTCCGGCGCAGCCTCTTTTAGCGTTTCGGCCCCAGAATTCGTCCTCGGCCCGATCGCGAGCAAGGTGCTTTTTTGGCCAACGGATCTGTCACGAGCGGCATTCATCTTCGCGACTACCTGCGCGTGCTCTACAAGCGCCGGTGGACGTTGGCGTCGTTCTTTTTCATCGTGGTCACGATCATCACGTTGGGCGCCTTCATGCAGACGTCCATCTACCAAGCCGCGGCCACCGTCCAGATCCTGCCCGAGGCGCCCAAGGTCGTGAACTTCAAGGAAGTCGTCGCCCTGGGTTCCAACAACTACTGGGCCAACAAGGAATATTACGAGACGCAGTTCCGCATCATCCGCTCGCGCAGCGTGACCTCCGAGGTGCTGCAAAAGCTCGATCTGCTCGACAAGGAGCCCTACAAAAGCTCGAAGGATCCCGAGACCACCCTGGCCGATCAGATTCGCGTCGAGCCGGTGAAAAACTCCCAACTCGTCGCCATCAGCGTCGAGCACCCCAATCCGGAACTGGCCGCCGAACTGGCCAACACCGTCGCCGAAACCTATCGGGATCAAAACCTGCGTCGCACCCGTTCGGCCACGGAGGACGTGGGCAAGTGGCTGGTCAACGAGGGCGGCGAACAGCGGGAAAAGCTCGAAAAGTCCGAGGCCAAGCTCCAGGAATTTCTCGAAACCCACGAGGTGCTCTCGTTCGACGAGAAATACAACGTCGCCCTGCGCAAATTCACGAAATTCTCCGAAGCCCTGGACGAGGCCAAGCGCCGACGCATCGAGTCCCAGGCCGCCTATGAGGACTCCCGCGCCCTCCAGTCGTCCGGCAAGGCGATGATGATCCCCGAGGTCATGGCCAACGAGTTGGTGCAGCAGTTGCGCAACGAGCGCGTCCTGGCCGAGCAGGAGATGGCCAAACTACGTCTGAAGTACAAGGCCCTGCATCCGCGCATCCGGGCGCTGCAGGAGCAGATCGACCTGCTCGACGAAAAGATCGGCGGCGAGATCAACAACACGGTCGGCACCATCCGCACGCAGTACATCCTGGCCCAAAGCCAGGAAGAGGAACTGAGCAAGGCCGTCGAGGAAGCCCGCAACGACGCCCAGCAGCTCAACCAGCTCAAGACGCAATACAACGTCCTTCGTCGTGACGTGGACGACAACCAGGGGCTTTACGACGAGCTGTCCAAGCGCGCCAAGGAAACCGAGATCACCGGCAATCTGGCCGCCAACAACATCGTCATCATCGAGCGGGCTCGGGTTCCCGAGCATCACATCAAGCCCCGGCGACGCACCAACGTGATGCTCGGCATCCTGCTGGGCATCGTGGGCGGCATCGGTCTGGCGTTCTTCCTGGAATACCTGGACAACACCATCAAAACGCAGCTCGACATCGAGCGCATCACGGATGTCCCCTTCCTGGGCATCATTCCCAGCTTCCAGAGCGACGAGGACGAGGGCGTGTTCGAAGACCTGCACACGCACCTGCATCCCAAGTCGAGCATCACCGAGTCTTGTCGCGCGATTCGTACGAACATCATGTATTCGTCGCCGGGCCAGGAGATCCATCGCCTGCTCGTCACCAGCGCCGGACCCCAGGAAGGCAAGTCCACCACCGTCATCAACATGGGCATCACCTTTGCCCAGGGCGGCCGTCGGGTGTGCATCGTGGATTCGGACCTGCGTCGTCCCCGTCTGCACAAGGCGTTCAACATCGACCGGAGTCGCGGCCTGACCAGCCTGGTGATGGGCGAAAGCGAGTTGGAAGAGACCGTCATGGCCACGGAGGTGCCCAACCTCTTCCTGCTGCCTTCCGGGCCGATTCCGCCCAATCCCGCAGAGCTGTTGGGCAGCGAGCAATGCCACGAAACGCTCAGGCGTCTCGACGAGCACTTCGATCTGGTGCTGTTCGATTCGCCGCCGGTAGTGGCGGTGACGGACGCGGCCGTGCTCTCGCGCCTGGTGGACGGCACGATCGTGGTGGTCAAGGCCGGTAAAACGACGACGGAGATGTTCAAGAAGGCGCTGCGTCAGTTGGAGGACGTCAAGTCCCACACCCTCGGTTCGATCCTTAACGACTTCAATCTGCGCGGCGAGGGGTATCGCTACTACTATTATTACTACCACTACCGCAGCGACGAAGGGGGGCCGGATGACGGCCGTCGTCGCCGTCGTCGTTTGCTCGACGAAATCAAAAAGTCCGCCTAGTCGGCGCCGGATGGCCCGCCGTGCCTGAACGCCGTCGCCGGGAAAAGCCGCTCCACCGTTCTTCCGCCAAGACGTTGCGTCGCTTGGATCAAGCGATCGAGGCGCTGATCCTCGCGCTGACGGTCTACCTGCCCCTGGCCTTCGGCGGCACGCCGTTGCCCGCTCATGCCCCGGCGATGATCGCGGCGATGGCCCTGCTGGCGCTCGTCGCGTATCGGGCGGCCTTGGACGTTAACAAGCAGCCCACCGGCGCGCTTTCCATGGTCCTGCCGAGCCTCGTGCTGGGAGCGTTGTTCCTGATTTTCATCGGCTCTGACGTCGTTCCGGTGCCCCGCCCGCTGGCGCGATTCTTCGCCTTTCGCGGAATCGTGGGCGAGGGCTGGCTGGTGCCGCGTCATTTCGCGCCGATCGAAGCTTGGCGCGAGCTGTTGTCCTGGGTGGTGCCTTTCGCGCTGTTCCTCGCCGTCGTGACCACCTACCGGACGCGGTCCCAGGTCCGGCGCCTGTTGCAGGTCGTGGCCGTCGTGGGACTGTTCGAGGCGGGGTACGGCTTGGTCGAATGGGTCAGCGGCCACCAGCATATCTTCGGTTTCGAGAAACGCGCGTACGTCGACGTCGCCACCGGCACCTTCATCAATCGCAATCATTATGCCGGTTATTTGGAGATGACGATCGGCCTGCTTTTCGGCGGATTGTTCGTCACCTACGCCAAGGAAAAATCGGCGTTGGGCCTGCGTACCGGGGGCACGGAGCATCTGTTGGCGCTGGGATTCGCGATTGTGCTGTGCCTGGGAGCGATTGTCGCCAGCGGCTCCCGCGCGGCGATCGCCTCGTTGGCGTTCGCGATGGCGCTGGTCGGCGCCACGCTGGTCAGCCATCGTCAGCGGCGCAATTTCGTCTTCGTGATCGCGGCGCTCAGTTTCGTGGCCGTGCTCTTTTCCATGTGGTTGGGCACCGACGAGTTGCCCGCGCGCTACGCGGAACTCACGCAGGACGTGCGCGCCGGGGACGCCCGCCCTCGGGTATATCTGGCGACGCTCAAGATGATCGCCGACGCCCCGTTTTACGGCGTGGGGGCGGGGGGATTCGCCGACGCCTTCGCCTTCTACCGCCCGGCGGGACTGCTGGCCCATTACGACTACGTCCATAGCGACCCGCTGGAAATCCTGGCCGAAACCGGCTTGTTCGGCGCCAGCGCGCTCTACGGCGCCATCGCCTTTGCCCTGATCGTCGTTATCCGCGAGCGGGCCAAGCGCCACAGCCGTTTCGCCCGAGGCCAGAGCCTGGGCCTTTTGATTTCCGCCGCCGCGTTGCTGGCCCATAGTCTCGTCGATTTTCCCTTCGGCATCCCCGCCACGCGTGCGGCGTTCTTCACGCTCCTGGCGGCGGGCGTTGTCGTGGTGCAAAGGCGGCTTGAGCGATGAGCCGACGCACTGCCGTCATTGCGGCCTCGGTTGCGGCCCTGTTGCTTGTCGCCAAGGCGTTGGCGTGGACCGTCGGCGGGGCGAGCCTGTATTCCTATCGCCACGCGGCGGACGGCAGTTTCGAACCGGTCAACGCGGCGGACGCCGAGCAACGCGCGACCCAATTGACGCGCGCCGCCGCGTGGATGCCCGGCGATGACGAGGTTTGGCGCTCGCTGGGGCGGCTGGCGTTCCATCTGTCGGCCAAAGGCGATTCCCCCATCGCTCGCGGTTTTTTGGAAGTCTGTTGGGCGCGATTGCCGTTCGCCAAGGACCTGCCGGCCGGGTCGACTTCCGATGCCCTGGCGCGCGTCGCGATCAAGGCGTACGACCGGGCCGTTGCCGCCAACGCGTTGGACAGCGAGTCGCGATTTTGGCGCGTCGTGGCCGAGGATCGATTCACCGAGGCAGCCTCCGGCGACGGTGTCTTGGCGCGCGTCGACGAGGCGTTGGCGATGGACCCCCACCAGCCCGATCGCCTGCGGGCGGCGGCAAGCGTGGCCCTTCGTCATGGGCAAGTCGAGACGGCGATGGGCTATTACACCCGCGCGTTCGAGCTGAGTGCCGAAGGCCTGGAGGAGGCTTGGGCGGCGCTGTTTAATGTGGTGCCTCGGATTGATCGCCTCTTCGAGATCACGCCGAGGACCGCCAACGCCCAGCAGCGCCTGTCGCGATTTTTCGCCGATCGCTGGCGCTTCGAGCAGTCGGAGAAGGCCTGGCGGGCCTATCGGGAGGCGGCGCGGCTGCCGATCCTGACGAAGATCAACGATTCGGAGGCGGTCAATCCGGATTTCGCTTTCAAGCTGGGCGATCAATTCCGCGACTGGCATATCATCCAGGTCGACGGCGCCGTCGTGACACAGGCCGATTCCCCGCCGGCGAGGCTGACAGTGGAGTTGGAGGACGGCCCCGCCAATTATTTCCATGTCCAGCAGGATGTTCCCGTGACGCCCGGCGGCCGCTATTATCTGTCGGTTCGGGTGCGCGTTCGGGACGAGACGCGCCTGGCGCGATACGGCATCGAAGCCACGCACCCCTTCGGTCCGGAGGAGTTCAACGCCGGGGCCGATTGCACGGTTTCGCCCCGGGACGAGGGCGTGCGGCCGTGCCGGATCGGCGAATGGACGTCGGTGGACACGACCTTTACCGTGCCCGACGATCTGCCCGTCCTGCGCTTGCGACTGCGTCGTCACCCCGGTCCGATGGACGAGTCCGCCACCGCGACCGCCGAGTTCACGCGCGTGCGTTTGATTCCCTTGCCGGACGGGCCCACGGACGCACCCACGGGAGATTCCGATGGCTAAAGCCGCCGTCGTCATTCGAGCCAAAAACGAAGCGCGCATGATCGGCGAAACCCTCAAACGGGTTTTCGCCCAGCATTTCGACGATTTCGAGGTGATCGTCGTGGATTCCGGCAGCACCGACGGGACGCTGGATCTGGTGCGCGCCACCGGCGCCAAGCTCGTGGAAATCAAGCCCGAGGATTTCACTTACGGCCGCGCCCTGAACGTGGGCGTGGCGGCGACCGACGCGCCGATTGTCGCCTTCATCTCGGCCCACGCCTGGCCGATGGACAAGGATTGGCTGGCGAATCTGGTCGCCCCTTTCGCCGACGATCAGGTCGCCGCCGTGACCGGCAAACCGCTGCCCCACCTGGACTGCAACCCGTTCGACCGGCGGGGGCTGCTGCGTCGGTATGGGACGGATATGCTCTACCTGCATGTCGGCTCGTCGATCACCTATTCCAACGCCGACGCGGCGATCCGGCGATCCGATTGGGAGGCCGAGCCTTTCGACGAGACGCTGACCTATTCGGAGGACATCGCCTGGGCGAACGCCCGACTGGCGGCGGGGCGGCGCATCGTGTATCAACCCTACGCGGCGGCGTATCATAGCCATAACGAGACGGCCGCCGAACTGTATCGCCGCTTCGACGCCGAGGCCCGGGCCCGCGTCGCCATCGGCCAGGGCACCGAGCGCTATCGGATCTCGCGCCTTTTGTGGGATACCTTCGCCGGGGCCGCCTACGACAAATGGACCGTCATCAAAAACCGCGAGGGATGGCGTTGGTTGAAATTCGCGCCCGTTCGGCGCATCGCGATCAATCTGGGTCGCTACACGGGGTCGAGGAATATGCCCAAGGACAATGAGTACAACCCGATCGCGCGCATCGGCCTTCGCGCCGGCATCGCCGTTTTGCAGAAGTTCAACTACAACCTGCAGCGGCTGGCGCCGTACGTCGTGCGGGCCACGCGCAAGCACAATAAGCCCATCCATCCCAAGCACCTGCTCAAGAACAACGAGGCCCATTACTGGTACGGGCCGTATATCCAGGGAGCCAAGCGGGTGCTCGACCTGGGATGCAATCAGGGTATGCACGCGGTCTACGCCGCTCGCCACGCCGAGGAAGTGGTGGGCATCGACATGGATTTGCAGCATCTCTACGTCGCCAACTTCAACGCCCGATGGGAAGGGCACAAGAACGTGACGTGCATGGTGTACAGCGCGGAGAAACCGCTGCCTTTCGCCGACGGTTCCTTCGACGTGGTCATCGCCTTCGACATCATTGAGCACCTGGTCGAGCGCGATCTGTTTCTCAAGGAGATCCATCGTGTTTTGACGCCGGAGGGCACGCTGTTGCTTTCCGCGCCCAACTCGGAGACGACGTTCAAGAAGCTCAAGCGGGCGGCGGGCCTGTGGGACTATTCGGACCCGACGCATGTCATCGAATACACCCGCGCCGAATTGGAAGACGAATGCAAGCGCGGCGGATTCACCTGCACGCACATCGAGCCGGTGGTGTTGGACACGCCGTTCTTCGGCTTCATCGATTTTCTCGGCGGATTTTCGCTGCCGCTCTATGAGCGCTTCGACAGATACAAGCGCGAGGCGGTGATCGACAAGCCGCTGGAAAGCTCGGGCTATCGCCTGGTTCTTAAACGGGAGGCCGCGACCGGATGAACGCCGCCGCCGAGCCGACGCCGGTCGATGTGACGGGCGAGGGCGACCGCCGCCCCGCGCCGGACGGACCGATGCGCGTTTGCTCGCCCCAGATGTCGCTGTCCAAGGAGAACACCCACGGCGGCGGCGTCTTCCATCTCAAGCTGCTCGAGGCGCTGGCCGACGCGGGCACGCCGTGCCTGATCCCGTTGGCCTTTCGCTGGGATTACGAGCCCCGCGACAACTGGGACGTGCGCGTCATCCCCATCCAACGCACCTACAAACTCGGCCCGCTCATCAGCAACGCGGTCTTCTTTTCGTCCCTGTGGTTCGACTGGTTCGCGATGGGCGAACGCTACCGCGTCCTGCGCGTGACGGATCCGTACTACGTCGGTCCGGCGGCGTGGCTGTTCTCCAAGCTCACCGGCGTGACGACCATCGCCTACGTCTTTCACATCGAAGACTCGGAACGCGTGCGCAACCGTGTCCTGAGTTTTGTGTGTCGGCGCTGCGACGGCGTTGTCGTCACCAGTCGCTTCTCCCGCGCCCAGGTCGCCGCGTCTCTGGGACTCTCTGAGGAAAAAATCGACGTCACCTACGGCGGCGTCACGCATTTTTCCGCCAAGACCATGGCGAAATCGACGGCCAAACGCCGCATCGGCCTGCCGGACAAAACCATTCTCGGTTTCATCGGCGCCCTCTCCGAACGCAAAAACCCCGGCTACGCGCTGGAGGTCTTCGCGGAACTGCATCGGCGTGATGCGAATCGCCACTTGATGATGGTCGGGCCCGATCCCGAACCGGACGGCCGGATGATCGCCCGGCTGCGAAAGCGCGCGCGACAATTGGGCATCGAGGACGCCGTCACCTTCACCGGCCGCGTCGAGTCCGCGCGTAAGGCGGTGATCCTCCAGGCAATGGACCTGTTCCTCTTCCCGAGTTTGCTGGAAGGTTTCGGCCTGGCTGTCGTGGAAGCGATGGCGCTGGGCGTCCCGGCGGTGGTTTCCGATCGCGGCTCCTTGCCCGAGGTGGTCGATCACGGCGAGAACGGCCTGGTGCTGCCGTTGGAAGACCGGGAGAAATTCACCGACGAAGTCGACGCGCTTTTGCGCGACCAGACGCGCCTGATGCGGTACGGCAAGCGCGCGCGGGAAGTCGTCGACGAGCGATTCACTTGGCAAAACTGCGCCGCCCGGACCGGCGAGTTGCACGAGCGCATCGACACCGCCCGGCGCTTCGCCCACATCGGCGTCGTGCTCAACTCGGGCGACGGCGTGGCGACCATGACCCGCGAGGGTCAACTGGCGCGCTTCGAAAAATTTTACGTCGGTGAGTGGGCGAAGCAATTTCGCGAGGTGTCGATTTTCAGCTATGGCGATGACCGCGGCCGCCCGGCGGAGAATGCGTCGTATGTCCCGGGACGGCCGGGGCTGGCGGGTCTGCTGTACGCGGCGATCATGCCGCTGGTGCATCGGCGGCGGTTCCGGCGGCTGTCCCTCATTCGTGTCATGCAGGCCGGGGCGGCGATTCCCGCGTTGATCGCCAAGGCGCTCTGGCGCACGCCGATGGTGGTGACATACGGCTATCGCTACGACGAATCCATGCAGCGCAAGGGTCGGCCGCTGTACGCCAAGCTGGCCGGGGCTATCGCGCGGCGGGCGGTGCGCCGGGCGGATCGCGTCATTGTGACGACGCCGTCGTTGCGCGACGAGGTCGCGGCGCTGACCGACGAAGCAAAAATCGAGCTGGTGCCCAACGGCGTCGACCTGTCGGCGTTTCGGCAAAAGTCGCACGCGAAACCGGGCGCCGACGCGCGTCTGGAACTGATTTTTGTCGGCCGTCTGACGCCGCAGAAAAATCTCGCTCTTCTCGCCGACGCGCTGGAACCCCACAAAGACCGCGTGCGCCTGACGTTGGTCGGCGACGGGCAGGAGCGATCGCGCTTGGAGGCGGCGTATCGCCAAGCGGGGATCGACGCGCGCTTCCTGGGCACCATCGCCCACGAAAACCTGCCGTCGCTGTTGCAGGCGGCGGACGCGTTTGTGTTACCCAGCCGCATTGAGGGCCATCCCAAGGCGTTGATCGAGGCGATGGCGTCCGGCCTGGCGTGCGTGGGCGCCGATGTGGAAGGTATTCGTGACGTGATTCGGCCCAACGAGACGGGCTTGCTTGTGGCGGGGGATCCCACGTCCTTTGCCGAGGCGATCGGGCATCTGTTGGACGACCCGGCGCTCGTCGAACGCCTGGGAACCGCCGCCCGCGAGCAGGCCGAGGCGATGTACGACCTGCGTCGTACGCTGGCCCGGGAGCGCGAGATTCTGCGTTCGGTGGTTGCCGGATCGTGAGCGACCGACCCCGCGTCCTTTTCGTGTTCAACCGACCGCGCGCCGAGCGGGAAGCGGCCTATCGCGCCGGGGACGCGCCGGACGACGCCTTTTACGGACTCCACGCATTGCGCGAACGGGGCTTCGACACCTTCTATTCCGACGCGGGGCACGAGTTCACGCGCCTGGGCCGTGTCTACAAATTCATTGACGACACGATTTCCCGTCAGGGGAGCCGTACCGGCTTTCATTGGTGGCAGGCGAAGCAGTTGGCCGATGTCGCCAACGAAGCCGATCTTATCTTTGCCACAGCCGACTCTTCGGCGCTTCCGTTTTTATGGTTGAGGCGGCGGGGAATCGTCCGCACGCCGATTGTCTACGCCACCATCGGCCTGGTGCATACCTATCCGTGGGCGCTGGGGCGCGTCGCGCGGTTCTATCGCGGCCTGATGCCCCAGGCGTCGCGGGTGGTGCATTTCGGGCATGGGGAAGGGGCCAGGCTGATCGGCGATTTCGGTGTGGATCCGGCGCGCGTGCGCCATGTCCCGTTCGGCGTGGACGCGGATTTTTATCGCAGCGAAAACTCACCGACGAATCCCGCCGCCGCGCCGCTGGCTTTCGGCATGGATGAGCGCCGGGACTGGAAGTTGCTGGCCCAGGCGATGAACGGCTGCGGCATGAACCTCGATCTGGTCACGCATCCGCGATTCGTCGAAGGCATCGCCCTGCCCGAAGAGATTCGGCGCATCGATCCGGTGAGCTTTCGCGCGCTGCGTTCGCGGATTGCGGCGGCGCCGTTCCTCGTCTTTCCCGTCAAGGAAAATCCGTATACCGGCGCGACGATCAGCCTGTTGTCGGCCATGGCGATGGGCAAGGCGGCGATCGTTTCGCGAACGTCGGCGATCGCCCAGGGTTACGGGTTGGTCGACGGCGATAACGTGATCTTTGTCGCACCCGGCGATCCGACGGCAATGCGCGACGCGGCGGCGGATTTGTTGGCCGATTCCGACAAGGCGCGACGCATCGGCGACGCGGCCGCGACGCACGTTTTGAGCGGCTACACCATCGCCCACATGGCGGACGCGTTGGCGGAGATTTTCCGCGAGTCCCTCGCCGAGGGGGGCGCCCGATGAAGACGCCGTGGACGCGCCGCATCGGCCGCCGCCTGAACATGGACTTCGACTACGTCGCCTCCGGCGGCACGCTGCTGATGGTCGATCACGTCATCAATCTGGCGACGAGCCTGCTGAGCCTGTTTGTGCTGACGCGCGCCCTGGACAAGTCGGCGTACGGCGTCTACGCGTACATCGTCGGCGTGTTCATGCTCATGATGCCGCTGACGCTGCCGGGCGTGAGCCATGCGATGATCCGCAGCATCGGCCGGGGTTACGACGGCGCGCTGCGAAACGGCAGCAAACGACGCTTGCTGGGCGGATTGGTCGCGACCGTTGTCGCCGCGGTCGTCGCGTTCGTCTTCTATCGCCAGGGCTACGCCGAACGGGCCGTCGCCATGGCCGCCGCCGCCCCGCTGTTTCCCTTCGCGTTCGCCGTGGACGATTTCAAGTCGGCCTTGCATGCCAAGAAGCGCTTCGCCGCGTTCACCGTCGCCAACGGCGCCGTCAATGTGCTCTCGGCCGGGGCGACGGTCGCGACGGCGCTGATGGGCGCGTCGGTGCCGGTGGTGCTGGCGGCCAATTTCGGCGGACGGGGGCTGGGTAATCTGCTCGCGCTGTGGTGGGTCGACCGGCGGCGGGAAAACGCCGATGTGGACCCGGATTTCGGCAGCTACGGCCGTAACTACTCCATCATCGCCGCGATCAACAGCGTCTCGTTCAGCCTGGATCAGGTGCTGGTCGGGTCGTTCTACGAAATGACAATCATGGCCTCCTACGGCCTGGCGACGCGCCTGTCCGAGCCGGCGCGCATGATCGGCGTGCTGGTCAACCGCCTGGCCTGGCCCAAGGCCGTGAACATGAGCGGACCGGAGGCGACGCGAAAATTTCTGCGGATGCTCGTCTGGCTCGCGGTGGGCCTGACGCTCCTCGGCGTCGTGTCCATCGTCCTGCTGCCCATTCTGCTGCCGTGGATCTTTCCCGGATACGACGACGCCGTCCCGCTGGCGGCGGTGATGCTCGTCAGCGCGCTGCTGTCGGTGATCGTCACGTACCTGGAGACCTATTTCATCTCCCAGGACCGGCATCAGCGCTTTTATTACGCCGCCACCACCGCCCGCCCGGTCGGCACGATCCTGCTGATGCTCGCGCTGATGAAGCCGTTCGGATTCTGGGGGCTGATCTTTGCCCGGCTGATCGCCCGGTTGGCGTCGTGCGTTGTGTTGACGGGGCGCATGATCTATGAGACGCACCACCCGGCGCCGGACGACGGCGCATCCCAGGAGCGAGGCGAGTGACCAGCGTGCGCCAAATCCCGACCCGCTGCCCCCTTTGCGGCGACGTCCGTTCGCGCCTGGTGACGCGCGGGGCGGATCGGTTGGAGCGAGTGGAGGGCGAGTTTTCCGTCGTGAGCTGTCGCTCGTGCGGCACCTGGCGACTGGATCCGGCGCCGATCCCTGCGGACCTGCCCAAGCTCTATCCCACCGATTACGAGGCGCACAACCGGCTGCGCGAGCGCCCGACGCCCGTCATCCCCGGACGCACGCACACCTGGCGCCGCCGGTTCGTCGAATGGGCGGAGGCAGGGCGGCCGAGTCTGTGGTCCCTGCCGCTTCGTCGCTTGCCCGACCACCTGCTCATGCGCGGCTTCTCCCGGACGCAGTACGGCCGTTTCAACCCGCTGGCCTATCCCGGCGACGGGCGGCGCATCCTGGACGTGGGATGCGGATCGGGGGATCTGATGGCCCAGTTCCTCGGCCACGGTTGGAGTCCGGTGGGCATCGAGCCGTCCGAGCACGCCGTCGCCAACGCCAAGGCGCGGGGATTGATCGTGGAGCAGGGCAATTTCCCCGAGGACGCCGGGCGCGTCGCCGAGCATGGACCGTTCTACGCGTTGGTGATGTCGAATGTGCTGGAACACCTGCCGGACCCGGCGTTGGCGTTGCGCACGGCGGCCGATCTGCTGGAACCGGAGGGGTTGTTGCTGCTCTGGGTGCCGGTCGCGGACGGTTGGCAACAGCGGTGGACGCCGCGAACGTGGTTTAATTTGGACCTGCCTCGGCATATGTCCATCTGCACCCGTCGGGGCTTGGCCTCCTTGCTTCGCCAGACGGGATTTGACATCCTCGCCACCTGGCCGGGGACCAGCGCCCGAGCGGTCATCCGCACCGTGGCGGCCCGCTACAAAGGCACGCCCCGGGAGGCGGCCGTGGGTCGTCTCGAATTTTCCCCCTGGGCCTTGCGCGCCGTCGGCCCGATCATCCGCGTGCTCGACGCGATGAACCAGGGGGATATCGAAATCGTCCTGGCCCGCCGCGCCAAGGAGACACCGCGCCCGTCATGACCACCACCGCCAGCGCCAAAGCCGCCGCCCTGGAAGCCGAGGGGCGGGTCAAGCGGGAGTTCGGCAAGGACTTCGATCCGGCCGGGGCGTCGTCCCGCGTCGCGGCGATCAAGGCGTTTTGGGCGGACTACGATCTGTCGAACAAGACGTGCCTGGACGTGGGGGCGGGGCATCCGACGGTGCCGGCGGTGCTCACGACGATGGACCCGACGGTGCGTTTCGACGGGGTGGATTTCGCGCCCGAGTTCGCGGTGGAGGCGGCGGAGTGCGTCGCGTCCCTGGGCGGGGACGTCTCCCGTTTTCGTTTCGTGATCGCGGATTTCTTCGAGTTGGACCGCCTGGCGTCCGAGGGGCGACTTGAGTCGTCCTACGACGCCGTTTTCCTGATCGAATCGTTGCATCACGCGGTGCAGAAGGTGCGTCTGCTCAAGATCCTGACCGGCCTGATGACCGGCGAGGCCCGGATGTTTCTCGTCGAGCCGGTGCTGCCCACATTTGGGCGGCAGAAGGCCTACGATCAGAGTCAGTGGGCGCGGGATTTGGGCTACATTGAAGAACCGGTCACAATGAGCGAATATAAGCGGGCGTTTCGCGACGCGGGCCTGACGGTCGAGCGGGTGACGTACGAGCGCTCCCGCGAAATCGGACCCAAGTCCTGGAAACGCAAGCTTCTGCCCGATTTTCTTTATGATTTTTATCGCAATCATGTGCGTCGCCATTGGGCGTTGACGTCATTTCATTTCGTTTGCCGAAAGGCGGATGGGCAGGGAGCCTAGGCATGGCCGGAAATTGGCCGCCGGATACCGCGCGCAACGGGCTGGACACGCTGGACCAGAAAATCCGCCGAAGTATCCGCCGTGTCGAAGACATGGCCGAGCGGGTGCCGCGACGCACCTGGGAGGTTGCCGGCACCGCGTTCTTCGCGTTATTTCTCACTTGGCTGGCCCTCAAAAACTTCATTTACGCCTTCGCCGCGATCGTGACCTTGAGCGCCGGCATCGTGCTGCTGCGCGCGCCGATTCTGCTGGTCTACGCCTTGTTTTTCATGGTCCCCATCGCCTGGGTGAACCTGCTGGGCGAGCGCCTTCGCATCGTGACATTCCTGACCGTCATCGGCGTGGGATTTTTCATGACGCAGGCCATCTTCAAGCGCGTCTCCCTCAAGATGGAGTCGCTGTACATCGCCATCGGCGTGTACGTCATCATCTGCCTGCTGTCGGTGCTCAATTCGGTGGACGTGGCGTTTTCGCTGACGGGGATGAAGTATTACATCATCTCCCTGCTGTTCGGCCTGGTGGTCATCATGGCCGTGCGGGAACGTCAGCACCTGGTCGTCATCATCGGCATCATCCTGGGATGGGGCGTTGTCAATTCGATTCTGGCGGTGGCCCAGAGCACCATCTCGCCGGTCTTCTTTCCCGCTTACCACTTCAACGTCTTCGGCATGGATATCGTCGAGTCGTACGCCGTCGGCACGATCCGTCGGGCCTCGGGTACCTTCGAATCCGGGCCTCGTCTGGCCATGTTCCTTTTGTTACCCCTGGCGATGGCGTTGACGTTCTTCTTTCGCGATCTCTTCCGCCGCAAGGTTCTGTGGATCTTCCTGCTGATGGTGCTGACCGCGGGGCTGTTCGTGAGCTTCACGCGCATCGGCGTCGTGCTGGCGGTGGCGTATCTGGGTCTCTATTACTTCTTCGAGCCCCAGAAGGCGCGCATCGTCAAAACGAGCTTGGCGATGGGCGGCGTGGCGGTGGTCGTGCTGATTCTGCTGTTTTTTGTGATCCCGTCGGATGTTGTCGGCGCGATGGAAACACGCTTCACGCAGGAAGGCGATCAGGTCTACCTGGATCGATTTTATTTCCTCTACAACGCGCTGATGGCGTTTACCGAAAAGCCGTTGCTGGGGTGGGGCGTGAAGACCTACACGCTGCATTCGTGGGATTTCATGCAGCGCTACCCGGTGCCTTGGAAGAGCCTGGCGTGGGACGCGGCCTCGTTGAACATGCCCGAAAACGTGCCCGTGCATAACGACTACGGACGTATGCTGGCCGAAACGGGCATCTTCTCGTTGCTCGCGTTTTTGACCGTCTATGTCCTTGCCTTCAAGAACCTGTTTTATACCGTCAAACGCGCCGCCGACCCGGTGGTGGAGTCGCTGGCGATTTCGTTCATCCTCTTCCTGGGGGTGATGACCGTTTATTGGTTCTTCCACGAATACATCATGGAAGAACCCTTCGTTTCGGTCATGCCCTTCGCCTTTTCCATCGTGCTCAAACGGTTCGCCGACGAGAATCCCAAGCCGCCGCCGGCGCGCATCCTGGTCGAACCCGCCGCTCCGAGCTAACGCGATGCGCCTGCTGTTTCTGGCTAACTGGCCGCTGAAAAAAGAGGCCAAGGGCGGCGACTACGCCTTTTTCGCTCAATGGGAAACGCGTCCCGTACTGCGTCTGATGGGGACGTATAACCTGGGATTCATCACCCGTTTCGAGCGCTATCGGCTGCGGTTCTACGTCATCGCGCCGCTGGTCGCATTTTTGCGCGCGTGGCGATACGACGCGGTCGTGGCGTATTCATCCCAGGTCGGGCTGCCGCTCGCGCTGCTGTTTCGATTGGCGCCTTGGCGGCGGGTGAAGCTGGTGATCTTCGACGTGGAGAGTTTCGGCCGCGTGCAGTCGGGCCTGCGCCTGGCGCTGACAAAATTCGCCATGAAGGCCGTCGACGCGGTGGTCTACGCCAGCTCGCGCCAGATCGAGTATTACCGCGCAGTCTTCCCCGAACTCGCGCCGCGTCTGCATCACATCCCCATCGGCATCGGTCCGTACCCGAAGACGCAGCCCCTCGGCGCGCCGGCCACCGGGCCGATCGTCGCCTCGGGCCACCACGGCAGGGCATTTCGCGACTGGGCGTGCCTGTTGCGGGCGTACGACCGGGTGAAGCATCGCTCCTGGCTTACTATCGTCGGACGCACCGAACTGCCGCCCCATGACCGGGACAACGTGCCCGTGCCGCCGACCGTCGAGTTCCGGCCGTTTCTGCCCACGGACGAATACAAGGCCCTGCTCGAAGCGGCTCCGTTTATCGTATTGCCGCTGCCCGAACGCCGCCAGTCGCTGGGGCAGCTTTCGGTGCTGTTTTGCATGGCGATGGGAAAGCCGGTGGTGGCCACGCGCGTGATGGGAATCGAGGACTACGTGGCCGACGGCGAGACGGGCCTGCTCGTCGAACCGGGGGATCACGAGGCGATGGCCGAGGCGATGGCGCGCCTGCTCGACAACCCGGACGAGGCCGTGGCCATGGGCCGGGCGGCGTTTGATCTGCTCCAGGAGCGATTTACCGACAAATCCATGGGCGCCGCGTGGGAAACGATGATGCGAACGGTGGTCAGCGCGTCGCGGAGTCGATGACGACAAAGCGCGATCTTCGTTGACATTGCCCGCCGCCCCCCGGACAATCGACCGACCACCCAGGGGGCGATATGCGGGACAGACGAATCGGCGAATTGTTGATGGAACGGGGCTTGGTGAACGCCGAACAGGTCGATCGGGCGCTGGAATTGCAGCAGACCGGCGGCGACTGCCGTCTCGGGTCGATCCTGGTTTCCCAGGGGGCGATCGCCGAGGACCACTTGCTTTCGTTTCTGTCCATGTATTTCGACGCGCCGAAAGTCGACCTGAAACGCACCATCCCCGATCGCCAGGCCATCGAGCTTTTCGACCGCACCCGGGTGGAAGACATGCGGGCGCTTCCGGTGCATCTGATGGAAGATCCGGACGGCGAGATGACCCTGACGCTGGCGATGATCGACCCCACCGACAACGACGTTCTGCGACATGTCGAGACCGAAACGCGCATGCGGGTGCAGCCGCGCGTGGCGAGTTGGGGCGGCTTTCGGGAGGCGTTGTCGCGGTTTTACGGCGCGTCGGTGCTGGAAATGGAAACGGCGGCCCGGTCGACGCGGTCGCTGATCCTCGGCCTGGCGGAGGCGCTGATCGCGTCCGGGGCGCTGGACCGGGAAGACTGGCTGGGGCGTGCGGCCCGTCACGACGAGAACGGCGCCGGGAACCTTTGCGATTCCGGCGACGTCCAAATGCGCAGGACGCACGACGGAGGCAAAACTTGAATTCGAAAATTTCCCTGGATCGGAGGACCTTCATGAAATCGACCGCGGTGGTCGGCACGGCCGCGGCCCTGCCCGGATGCGTTCGCGCCACGACGGAAGCGGAACTGCATCATCAGACGGACCCGCTGCTCGACCCCACGCTGCTCAAGAAAATTCTCGAGGCGGCGATGTCCCGAGGCGGCGATTTCGCGGACGTTTTCGTGGAAGACACATCCGGGACGTCCTTCAGTCTGGAAGAGAACAAGGTGCGTTCGGCCCAGACGGGCTTCGGGCGCGGCGTGGGCATTCGCGTGCTGGCCGGACAGAAGATCGGCTACGCCTACTGTGAGGGCTTCGATCCGCAACGCCTGATCGAAACGGCCAAGACGGCCGCGTTCATCGCCGACGCGAAACCGGGGCAGGTGGCCGACTTGACGGACCGCCGCACGGCCTCGGACATGAACCTGATGCGCGTCGACCCGGCGGCGGTGGCGTCGGTTACGCGGGCCGAATTGCTCATGCGCGGCAACGAGGCGGCCCACGCCTTCGACGGGCGGGTCAAGCAGGTCATGGGGTCGTATTTCGACGCGGCCAAGCGCGTGACCATCGCCAACTCGGACGGCTTGCTCATCAACGACTACCGCGTCCTCCAACGGCTGCATTTCGTGGTGGTGGCCGAAGGAGACGGCGACCGGCGCACCGGCTTCCACGGCGGCGGCGGACGCAGCGGTTTCGAGTTTTTCGAAGGATTCCCGCCCGAACAGGCGGCCAAGGAAGCGGCCCGCCAGGCCACGGCCCAACTCGGCGCGGCGGAAGCTCCCGTGGGCGAACAGACCGTGGTGCTGGCCAACGGTTGGAGCGGCATCCTACTGCACGAAGCCGTCGGCCACGGGTTGGAGGCCGACTTCATCCGCAAGGGCACGAGTCTGTACACCGGCAAAGTGGGCGAGAAGGTCGCCTCCGAACTATGCACCGTCATCGACGACGGCCAGTTGCCCGGGCGGCGCGGATCGCTGGCCATCGACGACGAAGGCGCCGAGACGCAGCGCAAGGTGCTCATCGAAAACGGCATTCTCAAGGGCTATCTGGTCGACCGGCACAACGGCTCGCTGATGAACCTGGAAACCACCGGATCGGGTCGGCGCGAGTCGTTCCGTCACTACGTCATGCCCCGCATGACCAACACGTTCCTGGCGCCGGGCACCAGTTCACCCAAGGACATCATCGGGTCCGTCAAGAACGGCTTCTACGCCAAGAACTTCGGCGGCGGGCAGGTGGACATCACCAACGGCAATTTCGTCTTCGAAGTGGCCGAGGGCTACCTGATCGAAAACGGCGAGTTGACCCGCCCGGTCAAGGGCGCGACGCTCATCGGCGTGGGTCCGGAGGTCCTCAAACAGGTGGACATGGTCGGCAACGATCCGGAATTGGACGCCGGCATCGGCACCTGCGGCAAAAACGGCCAGTCGGTTCCCGTCGGCGTCGGGCTGCCTCATGTGCGCATCGCCAAGCTGACCGTCGGCGGCACCAAGAAAAGCATGAAGGCGATGGTGTAGCGATGATCGATTCCCAGGCAATCGAGACGGGCAAGAAGTGCCTGGCCGCGGCCAAGTCCCAAGGGGCGGCCCAGGCCGAGGTGTACATCGAAAACGGCAAGAACTACGAGGTCACGGCCCGGGACGGCGAGGTGGAGACGCTCAAGAACTCCGAATCGCTGGGCTTGGGCCTGCGTCTTTTCGTGGACGGGCGGCTGGGCTTCGGCTACACGAGCAATTTCGACCCCGCGTCCGTCGACGCGTTCGTCGGCGAGGTCGTCGCTCTGACGAAAGTCACCGCCGCCGATCCCCACAACCAGCTTCCCGGCGCCGGAATTCTGCAATCCCGCAACAAGGCGCCCGAAACGTTTGACGACAAGGTCGCGAGCCTCTCGCCCGCGTGGGCGGTGGACGCGGCCATCACCATGGAAAAGGTCGCCAAGGGCTTCGACCCGCGCATCAAGACGGTTTCGTCGGTCGGGGCGGGGACATACCAGTACGACGTGGCGATCCTCAACTCCCTGGGCTTGCTGGACCACGCCCGCTCGACCTATCTGTGGGCCTGGGCCGGGCCCTACGCGGCCGACGACGCGGGCAACGGCCAGGTCGCGTATTTTTTCGACATGAAATGCTTCGCCGACGAATTGGCCACGCCCGAGGAAATCGCGAACGAGGCGGCCCGGCGCGTGACCGCTCGCCTGGGCGCCGACAAGATCGACTCGGGACACATGCCCGTCGTGTTTTCGCCGGAGATGGCGGCGGGACTGGCCGGCGGATTGGCGGGCGCGGCGAACGGCGACATGGTCTTCAAGCAGGCGTCGTTTCTGCACGACAAGCTCGGCGCGTCGATCGCCCCGGCGAACTTTTCGCTGATCGACGACCCGCTGAAATATCACGGCACCGCCTCGGGCGCCTTCGACGGGGAGGGCGTGCCCACGCGGCGCCTGCCGATCATCGAAGCCGGCAAGCTCAATCTCTTTTTGTACGACACCTACACCGCCTCCAAGGCCGGAACGCGGAGCACGGGCAGCGCGGCGCGCAGCTATTCGTCCCTGCCTCGGATCGGGACGAGCAATCTGTACATCGCGCCGGGGGACGTTGCGCCCGAGAAGATCGTCGGCGATGTGAAGAAGGGGCTGTACGTCACCAGCATGATGGGCCGGGGCGTCGACACCGTGACCGGCGACTACTCCCGAGGCGCCCAAGGGTTCCTTATCGAAAACGGCGAACTGACGCAGCCCGTGCAGGAGGTGACGGTCGCCGGAAACCTGTTGGAGATGCTGCCCAAGATCGACGCCATCGGTTCGGACCTGACCTTCCGGGGTTCCACCGGCGCGCCCACGCTGCGCGTCGCCGAAATGACCGTTTCGGGTCGATAGACGTTCCATGGCGAAAAAGCGGACTTGGATTCTCGTCAATCTGGGGATTGTCCTGGCGCTGCTGGTCGGCGCCGAGGCGGCGCTGCGTCTGGTGGAGGAGCCCACCGAAAGCGGCGGTCGGCGGATCGTTCCGCCCTATGTCATCACCGACCCGGCCGATCCGAGCTATTGGATCACCAATCCCGACTTGGCCGCTCCGCCCAACGTCGATCGCCAGACCTTTTCCGACGCCATGCTCCTGATGAACCAGCGCTTCGCCAAGGACAAGCCCGATGACGTGATGCGCATCATCATCACCGGCCCCAGTCCCGTCTACGGCGCCAGCCAACCGACCTGGTACAACCTGTCCACCCAGCTTCAGATCGTGCTGCACGACCGGGAGCCGAATCGGCGCTTCGAGGTCATCGATATGTGTCGGCAGAAGATCGACGCCGACGAGCTGGTGGAGGTCGTCAAGCTCATCGGCAAGATCGAATCGGACCTGGTGGTGATCTATCCGGGCGGCGCCGTGCCGACCCTGGCCTTTGACGAGGAGTTGGAGGGCGGTCCCTTCGGTCCGGCCATCGGCGCTCTCGTCCGGCACAGTTACCTGTTTCGGACGATGTACCAACTCGGGCAGATCGCCGTGAACGACCTGATCATGGGCGGCGGCGGCAAGATCGAACCGGGCCGGGAGAAACACGCCAATATCGAGCAGATTCTGGAACATCAGAAGATGATGAACCACGAGCGGGAGGGCTACCGGGACTTCCTGCGGGAGATGCTCCAAAGCCTCAACGAGGCCGGGCGGCGTGCCCTGGTCCTGCAAACCGCCTCCAATCTGGCGGATTTCGAGCCCATGTGGTCGCTGCATATGACGCCGCTGACACCGGAGCAAGCCCAAAAATTCGACGAATTGATGGAGCAGGGCGGCAAGGCGATGCAAGCCGACCAGGCCGCCGAGGCCGTCGCTTCCTACCGGGCGGCTGTCGAGCTGTCGCCGAAACACGCCATGGCCCACTACCACTTGGCCAAGGCTCTCGAAGCCCAGGACAACTACGCGGCCGCCAAGAAGGAATACATCCTCGCCCGCGACACGGACGCCAGCCACGAGCGCTTGTTCGACGAGCCGACGCAGTTGATCGAGGAAGTTTGTCGGGAGAAGGACGTGCCGATGATCGACACGGAGGCGATGCTTGAGCGCATCCATCCCGAGGGGCGCATCGGCAAGGAGTTTTTCCGGGATCTCACCCATCTGACGCAGGCCGGATTGTACTATCTGGCCTCGGAGACGGCGGACTGGATTTTCGCCCATATGCCCCTGCCGCCCAAAATGGACGAGCCGGTGCCCGATCCGGCGCGGCCCCACTTCACGTACAAGGACCCGTTTTTCAAGTTGAAACTGATCGGCGTGACGCAGGAGGAAGCGCCGAATCTGGCCCCGATGGGCGAGGCGCCCGGCATTCCGCCCGACGCGCCGCCGGGGCCGCCTCCGTCCGGTTACGCGCCGCCGCCGCGTCCGGGGGAGCCCCCGCCTCCGTCGCCGCGCTAGAGCCGGTCGCTACTCGTAATGCAGCGCCTCGCGCAGGGGCAGCGTGGCCGCCCGTCGCGCCGGAAGGATGCCGGAGAGCACGGCCATCACCATGGCTCCGACGATGGACAGGACGACGAAGTCGGTCTTGACCACCATCCCCATCGCCCATCCCGACAGGATTTCGTTGAGGCGCGTGAGCTGCAGGTAGCCCATCGCGAAGCCGCACGCCGTCCCCACGATCACCCCCGTCAGCCCCAGTAAAAACGACTGCCCCAGGATGATGCGCACGATCTGCCCCCGCGTCCCGCCCAGGGAGCGCAGCACGCCGATCTCCCGCGTGCGGTCGATGACGTTGGCGACGAGGGTGTTGACCATGCCGATCAGCGCCACGCACAACGTCAGGATTTCCAGCGAAACCGCGAGCGAGAAGATTGCGGTGATCGTTTCGGAGATGGCGTCCTTGAATTCCTTGTTGGTCAGCACGAACAGGTCGTACTTTTTGCCGACCGTTTCCTCGACGCGCTCGCGCACCGCCGCCAGATCGGCGCCGGGCTTCAGGTAGATCTGAAACGTGTCCACCAACTCGTCGTCGAAAATGCGGTCGTAGAGCGGATAGTTGACCATCACCATGCCCGTCTCGGTCGTGTAGTCGTTGATGATTCCGAGGATGCGGAATTTCTGGTGTCCTTTCGGCGTGGGGACGGTGATGAACTCGGCGCCTTGCAGGTCGGGATGATGGGCCAGCAGGTTCTGCGAGACGATCACCCCCTTGTTGTCGAGAAAATCGCGCAGGATCCGGTCCTTGTCGCCGTCGACAATCCGAAAACGCCGAGCGCTGAAATGCTTTTGGTATTCCACGGTGAGAATAGAGATGCGCGAGCCCTCGAAGTCGACCAGGCGGAAGCGCACATAGCGCGCCACGTCCACGCCGTCGATTTTTTCCAGTTCCCGCGCCACATCGCGATGAATCGGGACACTGGTGCGCGTCGCGAATTTTTCCGACGACGTGACCATCAAATCCGCTTCGAGCACGTCTTCCATCCAGGAGCGCGTTTCGGCCTGCGTTGAGGTCATGAACAGGTTGATTTGAAACATCACCGCCAGCGCGACCATGAACGCCGCCACCGCCATGGACGAACGCGACAAATCGCGCAGAACGTTTTCGGCGGCCAGGCGAAATAAGGGGGCCTTGCCTCGGGCGGAGAGGGCGACGGCAACGCGGCTGATCAGGCTCATCATCGCCGGGGTCACGCACACGGAAAACGCGATGACGCCGAAGATGACGGTCCGCACGGCGTGCAGGTTCATGCGCAGGCCGGGCAGGGTGTAAAGACCCAGCGTGATAACGCCGACCGCCGCCGCGCCGATCAGCCACAGGCCCACGTGCTTGCGCGCTCCGTCGCCCAGGCCGGGAAGCAGGCGCAGCACCTCCACCGGCACCACCCGCGTCGCCCGAAACGCGGGCCACAGGGATCCGACCAGCCCTACGCCCAGACCCAGCCCCGCGCCGGCCCACGCCATCCACGGGTGAAATTGCGCCGAATCGCTGTTGACCGCGACAAACAGGCTGCCGACCGTGCGCATGTGGTTGAGCACCGCTTCGCGCCCGGCCCAAAAGCCGATGCCCACGCCCAGCACCGAGCCGATCATCCCGATGACCAGCCCCTCGATCGTGAACAGCTTGAGCACGCCCCAGCGCGTCAGGCCGATCATGCGCAGCAGGCCGATCTCGCGCATGCGTTGGTAGACGGAGGTGGTGACGGTGTTGAGGATGATGAACGCGCCCATCGTCAACACGACCAGCGAAAGGATGGTGAGCCCCATGCGGAAAGTGCGCAGCATCGCCTCGACGCCTTGGCTGCGTTGTTGGGGGTGCGTGACTTCGATTTGCCCGCCCAGGAATTTCTCGGTCGCCTCGGCCACGGCCGTGGGGTCGGCGCCGTCGTCCAACACCAGGTCGATGGAGTCGAAGTTGTTTCCCCGCCCGAAGGCGAACTGGGCGGCGTAGACGTCCATCAACGCGAACGCGTCGCCGAAGGCCGTCGCCGTTCCCTTCGGCGCCAGTAACCCCTTCACGACGAACTCCTGCTCGCCCCGGCCGGTCATCAGCGTGATGCGCTCGTCCAGGCCGATCCCGTGCTTTTTGGCGAACTCGGCGTTGAGCAGCAGGGACTCGCGCGAGTTGAGGAACTCCAGCGGGTCGGAGATTTCGGTGCCGGAATCGTCGTTGAGTTTGTAGTCCCGGGCGGAGGCGTCGTTGAGGGTATCCACCGCCAGCACCAGCAGCGTTTCGCCCTGATATTTGGTGATCGTCTGAATTGTCGGCAGGGCGGCGCGCAGGCCGGGAATCTCGTCGACGCCGTCGTGCTTGCGTTGTTGGAGCTTGGTCAGGACGTCCTCGGCCACGCCGATCTCGCCGCCGGTGATCTGCAACGAGACTTTGCCGGAGACCGTGTCGATCATCCCGGCGTAGGATTCGGAGAGCGTCGTCAGGATCATCTGCACGGCGACGAACGCGCCCACGCCCAGGGTGATGCCCAGGACGGTCAGCGCGGTGCGCAGCGGATGTTCGCGCAGGCGGGGCAGGGTGACGGTGCGAAGGAGCGTGAGCATGGGCTTAGGCCGAGGCCTGGCGGTCGTCGGAGACCAAGTGCCCGTCCGCGACGCGGATGACGCGCCGGGCGAAGCCGAGGCTGAACGGGTCGTGCGTCACGAGGATGACGGCCTTGCCGTGCTTGGTCGCCAGATCGGAGATGAACTCCATGACCACCGCGCTGGACTTGGAGTCCAGGTTGCCCGTGGGTTCGTCGGCCAGAATCACCACCGGGTCGAAGGCCAGCGCCCGCGCCACGGCCACGCGCTGCTGCTCGCCGCCGGACAGCTCGTCGGGCCGGTGCGTCATCCGGTGCCCCAGACCGACATCGTTGAGGATACTCGCCGCCCGTTCGTAGACCTTCGCTCGCGAACGGCCGTCCAGCAGCATGGGCAGGGCGACGTTGTCCAGCGCGCTCATGGTCGGCAGCAGGTTGAAGAATTGGAAGATAAATCCGATTTTCCGCCGACGCAGCAGGGTGCGTTCGTTGTCGGAGAGGCCGCCGATGGGCGTGCCGTCGATGATGACCTCGCCGGACGTGGGGTCGTCCAGGCCGCCCAGGCAGTTGAGGATCGTCGATTTGCCGGAACCCGACGGGCCGGTGATGCCCAGGAACTCGCCCGGCTCGACGCGAAACGACACCCCGCGCAGCGCATGCACCGCGACGGCCCCTTGATGATATATTTTCACAAGATCGCGAACTTCGATCATGGATTGCTCCGAGGCGAGTACAATAAACGGACAACCGCTTGCCCGGACGGCGAAAACGAGGCGTATTAAAGGACGAGGCAAGGCGCCGGTCAAGAACGGGCCGATAGGGCTCGGGCGACGGCAAAGGCGAGTGTGGAGGTTTTGTGCTGCGATTGATCATCAAGGACGCGGAGGGCGGCGAGGCGTCGTTCGTCGTCGAGGACCGGATGATCATCGGCCGCTCCCGCGAGTGCGACATCCGCCTGTCCGACGACAAGGTCTCCCGCCGCCACGCCCGGCTTTATCGCGACGCCGAACGGGCGATGATCGAGGACATGGGCACGCCCAACGGCACACTGGTCAACAACCGCCCGATCGCGACAATTACCGCCATCGCGTCCGGCGATACCATCCAGATCGGCGACCAGGTGCTGCGCGTCGCCGAATGGAGCGGCCCGCGGGATGTCACCGCGTCGACCGTTCGCATCGCCGAAATCGAAGTGGTCGAGACGCACGAGGACAGGCGGCCCAGCGCGTGGGAAGCGCCGATCTCCCCGCGAGGGGTCGAGGCGCGGGCGAAAGGGTCGGCCATGACCGACGACGCGACCGGCCGGGCCCTGCGCGAAAGCGATCGCATGCGCCCGTGGATCGTCGTGGCGATCGGCCTGGCGGGGTTGGCGCTGATGGCCTTGGTGGCGCTTTGGGTGGCGAAATGAGCGACGACGATATTCTCGACAGCCGGACGACGCAGGCCGTCTCTGCTCCGCGCGCAAAACCGGGAACGGGTCGCAAGGGCGGCGCGTTGGACGGGCGGACGCCTTTTGTCGTCGTCACCAGCGGCGCGGACAAGGGGCGCAAATTTTTGCTGCTCGGGTCCGTGACGATTCTCGGACGTTCGGCCCACTGCCATATTCCGTTTCACGATCCCGCCGTCTCGGGCCGGCACGCGGAAATCCACATCGACGATCAGAGGCGCGCATTTTTGGTGGACCTGAAGTCGACCAACGGCAGCTTCGTGGACGGCCATCGGGTCGACGGCCGCGCCGAGATGATCTCCGGATCGCGCATCCGCGTGGGCGAGGTGGAGATGCTGCTGACGATCCCGCCGGTTCGAGATTAGGCCCGTTTCCGGACCCCAGGATAAGATTCCCAAGGTGTTCGATGCACCTATGGAAAAGCCCACTCTTACATGGGGTTTTCCATAGGCTCGTGAAATGGAATCGCCGCCTTCGGCGAAGAAAAAGTTTACGCGAAGAAACTGCGCAGGCGTCCGACGCCGATGGCCAGGCGCCGAAGGTAGAGCAGCACCGGTGTCGCCAAAGCCGTAGCCACGTCTCCCCGCCGCCAGGTCAGCCGCCAGCCGTCCCACGTCGTCAGATCCTCGAACAGCAGGTACGCCGGAACCGCCGCGAACGGCAGCCAGAAGATCGGATGCACACCGAGCGCCGGGATCACGTACAGCGGCCACGCGGCCAGCGCGGCGAACTTGGCGGTGTAGGCGAGTTTCTTCACCAGCCCCGCGCCGCCGTGCCACTTTTCCCGGAAACGACCGGAAAAATACGCCCCTCGGTGGGCCCGTTTCATGTACGTGCGCAGGGTGTCCGGATCCTTGTGGTAGAGCACGGATTCGCCGCCCAACACGGTGCGTCCGACGGCTTCGACCACGCGACGCACCAGGTCCACGTCCTGGCCGATGCGGCACTCGGGGTCATAGCCGTTCACAGCCCAAAAAACACCCTTGGGAAACGCCCACCCGCCCGTGCCCCGCTTGCCGGCGCGCACCCGGTCGGCGGCCGCCTGCAGCAGGTCGTTCTGGTGACGCACCAAAACGTTGTCGCGATCGGTCCAGACGCGTCGCCCCACGTTGATGCCCGCCGCCACCCCCGGCAGATGCAGATAGCGGATGATTTTTTCCACATAGTCGTCGTCGTAGTAACCGTCCGCCTCGGCGAAAAGGTAGATCTCACCCCGGGCGATCTTCGCGCCGTTGTTGCGGGCGACGGCGGCGCCGCGATTCGTCGCGCTACGCACATAACGCACGTCGAACTGCGTGACCAGGGCGCAGGTGTCGTCGGTGGAGGCATCATCGCTGACGATGATTTCGATGTTGCGATAGGTCTGGGCCTGGAGCGACCGGATGGATCGAGGCAGCGTGGCGGCGCAGTTGAACGTGGGGATGATGATGCTCACCACGCCGTCGAAGGGATTGGGCGGGGTGTCCGCCGGGGGAATCAGGGGCTTGGGCAGACTCATCGGCCGGCCGCCGTTTCCCGATAAATGGCTTCCAATTCGGCCACCTGGCGATGAATCTCCCAGACCTCTTCCACCCGTTGCCGACCGGCCAGGCCCAACTCGCGGCGGCGATTCGGATCGACGACTAACGCGGCCAGGGCGTCGGCGAGCGCCGTCACATCTTTTTCCGGCACCAACAACGCATGCACGCCGTCCTCGAGTTTTTCGGGGATGCCCGCGTGGCGCGTCGTGACCACCGGCAGCGCGGTGCCCATCGCTTCCTTGATGACCATGCTGATTTCGTCCTTGCCGCCGAATCGGTCGGTGCATGAGGGTAGGCAAAAGATATCCGCCTTCGCCATCGCCGACGGTAACGCGGCGAACGGGATGTGATCCTGCCATTCGATCCGTTCGGCGACGTCCAACTCGTCGGCCAAGGCGCGCAGAGTCGCTTCCATGGGGCCGTCGCCGATGACGGTCAATTCGGCTTCGACATCCCGGCGACGCAGTTCGGCGAACGCGCGAATCAGCACATCGATGCCCTTTTTTTCCACGAGGCGCGCGACGCACAGAAGACGAGGCCGCTCGGTCGGGGGGCGTTCGACGACGGCAAAATCGGTCAGGTCGATGCCCAGGCGATAGATGCGGATCTTTTCGACCGGGCAACCCAGTTCGATCAGGTCACGGCGCATGGATTCGGACAGGGCGAGGAAAAGATCGCCCTCGGCGAACAGTCGGGCGTAGCGCCGTTTCCATTTGCCTTGGGCGCAGGTTTCGAAGAGGTCCTGGCCGTAGAAACTGGTGATCAGCGGCCGCCCGACGGCGCGCTTGGCGGGCAGGGCGTGGTAGCCGGACGTGCCGAAGTGGGCGTGGATGAGGTCGATGTTTCGCGCGCGAGCCTGACGGGCGTAAAAGCCGTAGCCTCGGCCCAGGCGACGGCGCGTTTCGTCGACCGCGCGCACGGCGGCATTTTGGTCGGCCAGGGCGTCGACCCGGTCAAAGGCGAACTGGTCCTCGTTCGCCCGCCGTTCGCAGAAGACGTACGCCTCCACGTCACGGTGGCGCGTGACGATGTCGTAGATAAACGTCTCCGACCAACGCAGCCACGTGTCGCGAATGTGGGCGACGCGCATCAACGCGGCTCCCGCATCGGGCCGCCCGCGCGATCGAAATGTGGGGGCATCTCCAGGGGCATAACGGGCCGGAATCTAGCGCGTCGATTGGCCTTGGGCAAGCACCGTGGCCATGGCGTAGTCGCCGTCGTGCGTGAGGCTCAGGTGTGTGGTCAGGCCGTCCAGGTCGGCGGGCAGACTCAAGGAGGGGCGTCCCTCGGGATCGAGAAGCACCTCGAAGTCCCGGGATTGATCCTCGGGTCGACCAAACGCCCGGCAGGCGGCTTGTTTGGCGGCAAGGCGGGCGGCGACATGGGGGCGCGGATCGGCTTTGCCTCGGCAGTATTCGCGCTCGGACGCTGTCAGGGGCAGGGCGGCGTCGTCGACCGCGTCGACGGGCAGGGCCGTCATGTCGATCAACGCGATTCCCACACCCGTCAGGCTCATCGTTTCGTCCGCCGCGTCAGCCCGCCTTGGGATGGACCCGCAGGGACATTGCCTTGTCGGTGGAGGGGATGATCGTGCGCGTGGAGTAGTAACCCGCCGGGACGCTGACGCACGGATAGACCCGCGCGCGCTTGCCCAGCAAGGTGCCGGGGGAGGTCACGGAATTGCATCCGGTTTCGGTGCCGTCGCCGAGGATCGCGCCGAGCTTGCGGCGGCCGGTGTCCAGGCGCTCGCCGTCGGGCAGGGGCAGGGCGACGGTGCCTTCGACCATCTTCAGGTTCGCCAGCTTCGTCCCCGCGCCCAGGTTGACGTCCCGGCCCAGGATCGAGTCGCCCAGATACGCGAAATGCCCCGCCTTGGCGCCGTTCATCATAATCGTGTTCTTCGCCTCGGTCGTATGGCCGACGACGCATTCGTCGCCCACCAGCACGTCGCCGCGAATGTACGCGCCCTGGCGCACCTCGGTCTTGGCGCCGATGACGGTCGGGCCTTTGATCATCGCGCCGGACTCGATCACGGTGCCCGGCCCGACGATCAGGCGGTCGTCGTGGATGTAGGCGCCGGGCATGATGATCGCCGCGTTGGGCTCGAACTTGCCTTCCACCTCGACGCGCAACGCGCCCTTGGGTCCGGAGGGGGCGATGGCGATGTCCCCGCCGAACAGCGGTTCGTCGTCGAGAATCACGATCGGTTCGGTCACGAGGCCGATGAAGCCCTTGAGCGGCCAGTCCTTTTCGAAAAAGCCGTTCAGGTATGCGGGCAGTCGGCCCAGGATGTCCCAAACCGGCCCGTCGTGATCGAGCAGGAAGCGGTGGGGATGGTCGTCAAGATCGAAGAAGAGCGCGGGGGGAGGTCCGCCCGCGCCGGGATTGGTGTCGGTCATGGGTGCCCCGGTGGTTACGTGATGGAAAAACGCCCCATCAAAAATGCGTGTCATCCTGAACGCAGTGAAGGATCTTGGTCCAATCCGGTACCGGGCAACGTGGAGTTATCGCCAGGTTGAAGCCGGATCCTTCGTTATCACTCAGGATGACACCACGGCGTGACATCTTCGGTCAAATCACCCCATCGCCTTGAGCGCGTCCTCGCACTGGCCCAGCGTCTCGTCGATGTCCGCGGCGGTGTGGGCGGCGGAGAGGAACCAGTTGTGATGGGGGTGGAAGAAGCTGCCCCGCTTGGTCACTTCGGCGCAGAACCGCTGGATCTTGTACAGGTCCGGATCGTCGTCGAGCACCAGGTAGCCCATGGTCGCCGGGCCGGTCATCTTCATCGGATAACCGTATTTGTCGCCCAACTCCTCCAGGCCCTTGTTCAGGCGCTCGCCCATCGCGAACATATGCTCGACGGCCTTTTCCCGCTCCAGAATCTCCAGGCACTTGAGCGCCGCGTTCATGCACATGGCGCCGTTCCAGTAAGAGCCGGTCAGGAAGACCTTGGCCGCGGACGTTTTGAGTTCCTCCCGGCCGACCGCCGCGGAGATGGGGAAGCCGTTACCGATGGCTTTGCAGTAGCAGGACAGATCCGGTTCGAAACCGAAATAGTCCTGGCTGCCGTGAAACGACAGCCGCCACCCGCAACGCACGTCGTCCAGGATCAGCACCGCGCCGTTGTCGTTGCAAAGCTTCTGCACGCCCTTCCAGAATCCCTCCGCCGGCAGGATGGAACCGGCCATGGCGGGGTGGTGATAGGGGGTCATGATGACGCCGGCGATGTCGTCGCCCTGGCGGCGGAACAACTCCTCGAGTTGGTCCAGGCGGTTCCATTCGAAGTAGAGCATGTTCTCCCGGTCGGCGTTGATCAGACCGCCGTGGCCGGGGGTGCACCAAGCGTGGATGCCGTGGTAGGTGCCCTTGACCATCACGATCTTGCGCCGGTCGGTGTGCTCGCGGGCCACCATGGTCGCCCAGGTGGTCATGTCCGAGCCGTTCTTGCCGAAGACCGCCCAGTCGGCGTGGGGGATGGACTCGACCATGCGCTCGGCGAGTTTGACCATCAACTCGGAAGGGTGGTTGAAGCAGTCGCCCTGCTGCATCGCTTCGATGGCCGCCGCGTTCACCTCGTCGTTGGCGTATCCGACGATCATCGGGCCGTAGGCGCACATGTAGTCGATGAACTCGTTGCCGTCCACGTCGGTGTAGCGCGGTCCCTTGCCGCTCGCGGCGTAATAGGGGAACTCGCCGGGGACCGTGAGCGCCGGGCTCTGGTGGCCGTAGATGCCCTGGGGCACCACTTTCACCGCTCGGGAAAAGATCTCCATATTCTTGGAAAAATCGTACAGACCGCCCTTGGGGGCCGCCTTGGCCGGGGCCTTAGCCGTCGCCTTAGCCGTCGCCTTGGTCGTCGACTTGACGGCGCTCTTCTTGGAGCCGGTGCTCTTGACGCTTTCGGATTTGGCGGTGGTGGCCATGGTCGGTCCTCCTAGTTCAGGTAGAGAGGCAGGCGGTCGAGCGCCGCGTTGATCTTGTCGGCCAAAGGAATAAAGCCGGTCATGCGCATCTGCCCCGATCCGATCAGGGCCATGGCGTCCAGCGAGCCGGTGAACAGGCCGTAGGCGCTGTCGATGTCCGACAACTCCATCACGCAGCTCGGATTGATCGCGCCGCCCTTGTTGGGGTAGAGCTTGCCGTCCTTGACGATTACATGGGCCGCCGGGCCGTCGATGATGCGAAATTCCAGGATGCCGTCGCGCACGCCCTTCAAAAACGGCTTGGCCTTGGGGTCGTTTTCGGCCACTTCCTTGACGCCGAACAGCGAGGTGTACAGCAGCGCCTGGACGTGGAATTTGAAATGATCCCGATTCTTGAGGGTTTCTTCCGAGGGCTGAAGGTAGAATTCGAGGCGTTTGGAGAGGGTGTCGAAGCCCTTGAGCAGGCCGATGTGCCACACGCCCATCCAGGGGATCGGCAGGGCCTTGCCGTTGCCGGTGAACATATTGTTCAGGGACTGGGCCGAGGGGAACCAAAGGCCGATGGTCGGCATGGTGGTGGCGCCGGGGACGACGCGGCATTTGCCCTGGCCGAACTCGATATGGCAGGCGATGTCGCCCGGGCAGGAGAACTGCAGGGTATGTGTCCAGTTTTGGACCAGCTTCCCGGCCTCGTCGTCGTAGACGACGATCTCCTCCAGATTTTGCAGCACCGCCGACAAATGCAGCCGCGCCAAAACACTTTGATCGATCATGAGATCACTCCCGCCCGATCCGATTCGGCAAATTCGAAGATCCGGCCGCCCGACACGACGCCCGGCGACGATACTCGATGGAAAATTCGCGACCCACAGGGCGATAAGCATAGGCAATCGCCCGCGTCGGGGCAAGAAGCGAATTTCGCCGACAAAATTCAAATCCTGGCAAGGAAGGAAATGTTGAATCCCTCGGCCGACGAGAGAACCAGCGAGGGGTTCCCGTGGATAGCCCTTTTCAAAGAAGGGTTATCCACAGGGAATCTCATCCGTTCTCGGGGGCAACGCGGAACACGGCGCGACGACGGGTGTTCAAATACCGGCCCGGTTGCTATCGTTGCCGCGATCGGTCCCGTCGAGTGGGAGGACCGGGTTTTGGAGATAGGGTTTTGGACCGCATCGGCGTGGGAATCATCGGGGGCGGACGGATCGCGGATGTGCATGCGCCGGGGTATTTGTCCTCGGATCAGGCGCGCATCGTCGCCGTTTGCGACCGGGATCCGGACACGCTGGCCCGGCGCGTGGACGAGTGGGACGCCGACCGGGGCTACGCCGACTTCCAAGAGCTTCTGGCCGACCCGAACGTGGATCTGGTCGATATCCTGACGCCCCACCACCTGCACGCGCCCATGGTGATCGCCGCCGCCAAGTCCGGCAAGCATATCAGCGTTCAAAAGCCCATGGCCGTCACCGTCGCCGAGTGCGACGAGATGATCAAGGCGTGCAAATACGCCGGGGTGCATCTGCGGGTTTTCGAGAACTTCATCTTCTATCCGCCGTTCGTGCTGGCCAAGCAGCTTGTCGACCAGGGGGAGATCGGCGAGCCCCTGTCGCTGCGCCTGAAGCTCGGCAATATGAGCGGCGGTTGGCCCGTGCCGCTGGCGACGTGGCTTTGGCGCTTCAACCCGGAATTGGCCGGTCCGGGTCCGACGGTCTTCGACGACGGCTACCACAAATTTTCCATGGCGGTGGATCTGTTCGGGGAAATCGACTCGGTGCATGGATGGATCGACCGCAGCTTCGGGGTGGCCGACTCGCCCAGCATGGTTTCGTTCACCTTCAAGGACCACCCGGCTCTCGGATACTTCGAATCGGCGGTCAGCCTCAACGCCAAGATGCGTTCCAAGTACTACAGCGCCGACGAGCGCATGGAAATCACCGGGACGCGGGGCACGATCCTCATGACGAGGTGCACCGGCCGATTGCTCGACGAGGCGCCGCTGCTGTTGGTCAAGGACGGACGGACCATCGAATTCGAGGACTTGCGCGACGACTGGCTCGATTCATTCACCGACTGCACGCACCACTACATCGACGCCATTCAGAATTTTCGCGGTCCCAAACTGACCGGCGAGCGCGGCCGGCACATCCTCCAGGTCGCCTATGCCGCCTACATCTCGGCGCGGGAAGGGCGGCGGGTCGATCCGAATCACGTCACCGGCGAAGAGCTTTGGGAAATCCGCGCCACCGAGGGCGAAATGCCGTCGCCCCTCGACATGCCGCCGCCACGACCCCGATCCGCGCCCAAGCCCCGTCCGGTCACGCGGCCGGTAGCCCGGTCGGCGGGACCGTTGGAACGCCTTAAGAGCAAGCTGCCGGCCAAGCGCCCCGACCGCGACGACGAGGACATCGACGTGTTCGAGGACGACGATCGGCCTTTCGAGATTTCCGACGAGGGCGGCTTCGAGGATGACGACGATCACATCAAGGACTTTTGGGAGGATTCCAAGTCATGAGGCGACGATGGGCGACCCTGAAGGCCATGGCGGTGATCGGGCTGGCGCGCCTCACGTTACGCCTGCCGGACCCGGTGCTGGTGCGCGTTCTGGGCGCGACGCATCTGTCCGCGCGAATCGTGGGCGTTTCGTCGAAGAATCGCGGGTTGATTTTGGAAATCCAGGACATCTTTCGGCGCTCGGGATTCGCCTCGGCAACGCTGCGGCGGATGCTGACCGACGGCGATCCCCGGCGGCTGCGCTTTCTGGTGCGGGGGGCGTTTTTGCGATGACGGACGGGCGCGGCCATGTCTGACCCCATGGGAATCGCCCTGATCGGCGCGGGGGGTGCGGCGCCCGCGTGGGCGCGGGTGTACGGCGAGACCGAAGAGGCGCGCGTGGTGGCGGTGTTCGACGAGAGCATCGATAAGGCCCGGCGCCTGGCCGCGACCATTCCCGATGCCGAGGCGTTCGCGGACCTGGGGCAACTGCTGGCCCAGGGAGAGATCTGGGCGGCGGAGATCAACCTGCCTTCGGATTTGGCCATGGCCGCCGCGACGCAGTGCCTGGAAGCGGGGGTGGGGGTCGGCCTGCGCGGCGCGACGATCCGATCCCGCCAGGCCGTTGCGTCGTTGGAAGGCGCGATGCAGTCCCGCTCGGCGGTGCGGCTGTTCTCTCCGTCGTTCTACTATCCGCCCGTCGAACGCGCCCGCCAATTGCTGGCCCAAACGGCGCTCGGCGATGCCCAGACCATGCGCGTACGATCCGTTTTGGGGCGCTACGGCCGCTCGGCCGATTCCCTGCTCGGCGAGGTGGACGTCGAGGCCGACCGCCTCAACTCCCCCGAGTTCGAGGCGCTTTCGCTGATCTTTCTGCTGGGCGATGTGCAGTCGGTGCATGCGTGGGAGCGGGACGGGTGCGTGCTGGTGACGTGGAACGCGGGAACCGGCGTCGGGGCGGGGCGGTACGGCGTCTACGAGGCGATTCGCGCACCCCAGGTGCCGGTTCGCAGCCGTCTGGAACCCCTCGACGAGACCTTCGAAATCGCCGGGACGGACGGCTATATCTTCGGCGGCGGCATCACCGGATGCGTCCGCGAGAGCCCGGCGCTGGCGACGTACATCCTCGATAAATACGAGCAGCCCGTCGCCCAACTCGACGACAATCCCCTGGCCGCCTACCGCAAGGGCGCCGACGACCTCATCACCGCCTTGCGCCGCCGCGCCACTCCCCGCTTCGGCATCGAATGGGCCCACGAAATCGCCCTGGTCAAGGACGCGATTCGGCGCTCGTTGGAGTTAGGGGAGGAAATCAGCTTGGACGGGTTGTCTTAGCGAAAACCAATCCTGTCGTTCAGAGCCCCGAACGGTAGTGAGGGGTCAAACTCGAGCGGTGTTCGCAATCAGTCCGAGGAAACGGAGCCGCGAACTGCTTGCCTCGCCGTAGCCTTGGCGTAGGCGGGTAGTGAGCGGTTGGGTGCGAGCCGGTACGTCTCCAACGTGGTTCGACATATCGAACGTCGAGTCGCGTGCGCGAAACCGGATCCTTCGCTTCGCTCAGGATGACAACGATTGGGACTTGTCGTGGCAACCCGCTCCCTGACGGCCGCGGCCCTGACGGACAAAACCGCGCGTCACGATCAACTCACTCCCACAACATCAACCCCGTCGCCGCATCCGGAACGCGGACCAGATCGACGCCGTCCAACTCGCGGATAACGAATTCCAGAGCGTAGACGGTAGCCGAGAGCAGGTGCCCGGCGACCATGTTCGTCTCGCCGGCCTGCATGAACCCGGCGGTCAGATGCAGGTGCCAGAACAGCTCCCCCTCCTTGGACGAGAGGTTGCCGTAGAGCATCAGCACTTCCATCAATCCCACCCGATGCACCGCCGGGGTGCGATACGCGCGGGCGACGTCGTCCCATTCGGTGACTTTCGCCTCCGTCACGGCCCCCAGCGCACGCACCTCCGCGCACTTTAGGTCGTACTGCCTCGCGACCTGCAACAGAGCGCCGACGAGGTCTTCGTCCCGTTCCAATCGACCGACGATCACCCGGCCGCTTTTGGCTTCATACGTCTTCATCGTTCCTCGCGAATCCTCGAATTGACGTCTACTGTCCGCAGCCGCCCGTGTCGTCGTCATCGTCGTCACCGGCGCCGAACACGTCGATCGTCACCGAGTCCGATCCCGAGCCGCCCTGGCCCTGCACGATAAGGGTGACGATGTATTCGCCGCCGGCGTCGAAGGTGTGGGACGGGTTTTCGGACGTGGAGGTGTCGCCGTCGCCGAAGTTCCAAAGCAAGCTGTCCACGCACCCGCTCACCGCGGAAATCGCCGAAGCGAACTGCACCGACAGGGGTGCGTCACCCGCGAAGGTGTCGGCCGAGATTTCCACCGCCGGGGCCAGGCATCCCGCGGCCTGCACGACGGCGTCGATGTCCGCGCCCGGCGTCTCGCCCCCGGCGCTGCCGTCGTCGTCATCCTCGATGCGCAGATAACGCTGGCGCATGGCGGGGGACGTCAGCAAAAAGCTGCTGGTGCCGCTGCCGTCGCCGATCTTCGTCCACGGACCCTGCCAGTCGGCCCCGGCGAACAGCGCGTAGCCGTCTACGCCGTCCGTGTCATTTTCGTACACCACCAGCGGACGCACCCCGTCAAGCTGGATCGAAGCGCCCATGTCCACCACCAGCACGCCGCCCTTGCCGACAGAATACGCCACCGCGTCGGGCAGGCCGACGACGTCCTTGGGCAGCGACTCGTTCGCGTAGCCGGTGAACGGCCGCTCCATCTGCGTCTCGATGGGGCGGATCGCGGCGATCTTGGGATCGGAGGCTTCCTGGGAGAGGGCGACGTTGAGCACCTCCCGCTCGCCCGTGTCGACGGTGGCGTCAATCTCGCGGGGGATATAGCCGTTGGCGTGGAAACGCACCGTGTAGTCACCGGGCGACAGAACGCGATAGTAGTCGCCGACCGCCGGGTCCGTGTACGCGTGCCACAGGCTCTCGACGGTCACGACCGCCTCCAGCGGATCGCCGGTCGACGCGTCGGTGACAAGGCCCGTCAGGCCTTCGTTGGCGCGCTCGACCCACGCCAGCATGGCCTGGGCGTTGCGGTCGGTGTATCCGTCGATCTGGTTGGACGACGGCGTCTTGGTGTTGGAGATTTCCACGATCACCGACATGGTGCCGGCGGCCATATACGACGTCTCTTCGCTGATGCCCTCGACTTTGTACCAATCGTAGCCGTTGGTGATCGGGTAGTCGGCGATGTCGCCGTAGAGGTTGGACAGGGAGATGTAGAGCGGCTCGTCCGGCGCGGGTTGGGGGGTGGAGTCCAGGGGATAGTTCACGACCTCGGAGCCCGAGTGGTACTGAATCGCCAACGCGGCGGCGGACTCGATGTACCAGTCGGTCATGGCGCGGACTTCCGCTTCGGACGCCGGGTCGGAACCGCCGCCGTTCCAGTTGATCGGGAAGTTGCGGTTCAGGTCCACGCCCCGGCTGTTGGTCCGGCGGGGCACCTCGAAACCGTCCGGGTTGACGATGGGCACGAAGTACATTTCGAAGTCGTCGACCAGGGCGCCGTATTCGTCGGCGCTCGCGTAGCCGGAAAGCAGCCGGTCCATGAACTCCATGACGACTTCCTCGGCGATCTGCTCGTCGCCGTGGATGGAGCCGTCGAAGATCACGCGCGGCTCGGCTTCGTTTTCGGTCACGTTGTCGGAGATTTTGACCATCCACACGCTGCGGGTGCCGCCCTGCGTCGGGCCGAGTTCGGTGACTTGAACCAGGCCGGGGTAGGTGGATTCCCATTCCTCGATTTGGTCAACCATGGAGTCGTAATCGTAATAGCCGAAGGCCTTTTCCGGCGCGGGCAGAACCTTGGGCGAGAACCCCCGGGCGTAGAGGAGGTCCAGGCGTTGGGAGTCGACCCGCAGACGGACGATGTCGCCGTCCCGGCCGGTGACGTTGTAGCCGTCGGCGATGAGGCGATCGAGCTGCGCCCGGTCGGTGATTTGGATTTCGATCTCGACCGCGTCCTCGTCATGCATATCGAACGCGGCGGCGGACGCGACCCAGAGCAGGGTCATCGTCGCGGCCAAAATCAGGCGCGCAAAAACGGCGCGCGCGCGACAAACGGGGGCATTCATCGTCAATTTCTCCAACGCCATCGGCGCAAATCTTCGTGGGCTGTATTCCAATAGCCGCCGAAATAGTAGCATGCCTTGCGCCTTGCTGGAATTTGTTAATCAGATCGCCTAGATAATGTCCAAATCGGGACCAAGAGATGCATGACGCAATGACTGCCAACTCCGCCAGTGAGGGACGAAGCCGCGCTTGGCGTGGTGTGCTGTTCCTTGTCGGCGGCTTGATTTTCGCCGCGTCAATTGTCGCGTTTCCACGACAAATGCTGATGACGGTCGGCATTGCTTCCGGCGTCTACCTGACGATCGTGAGCGTGCGTCGCGTGGTCTATACACTCGTCGCGATTTTTACTCGGCGGCCGCAAGCGACGGCCGTCGATGTCCCCGAGAACACTCCCAAGGTGCTGATATTGGTTGCGGCACGCGACGAAGACGCGACGCTGGCGGAGTGCGTCGCCGATTTGCTGAAGACGACGTGGCCGATGGAGCGGCTGCGAATTCTCGTGATCGACGATGGCTCGGCGACGCCGGTGGAGAATGTGCCGGGTGGGTTAACGGATGATCCGCGCATGGAAATCTACCGTCGCGAGGGCGCGCGAGCCGGTCGGGGGAAATCGACGGCCTTGCGCGATGCGGTGGAACTCCATGGTGGTGACGCGGAGTTGATCTATGTGGTCGACGCCGACGCACGTGTCGCGAGCGACTCCTTGGCGCGTCTTTGGATCACGATGGAGCAGCGCAACGTCGACGCGGCTCAGGGGGCGATGGTGCCGCGAAATCGCACGGCGTCAAATGCCGCTTGGCACACCTGGTTGGAATCGGCGGTGCATCAGGGCATCACGCAGACCGGCGCGGACCGCCTCGGCGGGATGGTGAGCCTGCTGGGCTCGAACTATCTGGTGAAGCGCGAGGCCCTGGACGCGGTTGGCGGATTCGAGGCGGGGGTGCGTCTGGAGGATGTGAACCTGACGTTGGCTCTGGCCGAGCAAGGACGGCGCGTTGCGTATGTACCCGAGGCGCAATCGACAATGCTGGCGTGCGAGGACTCCCGCGAATCCAAAGCGCAGCATCGCGCGTGGTCCCAGGCGTTTTTTCAAGCCGCGTGGCGGCATCGCGCGACCTCTTTGAATGGATACGGCGGGCCGGTTGCTTCAATGGACCGGGCCGTTTACGCGCTGGGATACTTGGATCGGTCGATGTTGCTGGTAGCATTTTCGGCGGCTTTTCTTGCCTATGCTTGTGGTTTTTCCGCTTATGGCTTTGGCGATTTCCACACTCGCGACGCCTTCGTTTGGGGCGGCTTTCACGGGATGTCGACCGTTGCGCCGGACTTGATTTGGCTGGAATGGGCCGTCCCCCTCGGCGCGCTCGCCATTGCCGCGGCCCAGACTCCGGTCGCCCTGTGGCGATGGGGCGCGACGGGCCGTGACTATTTGAAATTGTTCACGCTGCCGTTTGCGTTTTTGGGCGAAATCCCGACGCACCTGCGCGCGTTGTTCGACGCCATTGCGGGCCGCGCGAACCCCTGGCGGCGGACGCGGCGCGGCGTGGCGGAGAATGACGGAGCGCGGCGGCCGTGATCGACGAGCGCGTCATCGCGATTGTGCTCGCGTACAACTCGGGCGAGGATCTGGGGTTGTGCGTCGGGCATCTGTTGGGATTTTTTCCGGCCGAGCGCATCCTGGTGGTCGACAACGCGTCCACGGACGACTGCACGCAGGGCGTGCCCGAGGACGTCTACGTCGAGCGCCTTGAGAAGAACCTGGGTTTTTGCGGCGGGACCAACCGCCTGCTGCGTCTGGCCCGGGAGCGCGGCGCGACGTTCGCCCTGTCGATCAACCCGGACGCGCGGGTGGAGGAAGAGGACGTTCGCGTCTTGATGCACACCGCGCGGGACCGGTGCGTGGCGCTGGCTCATCCGCGTGTGCTGCGCGAGGACGATCCGGCGACGTTGGACGGCGCGTGGATGAAGCTGACGTGGCGCCATCGGGCGGTGCAACTCGTGGGCGAGGGGATGCCCGACGGAGTGCCCTATCATCGCCCCCGCCGTGTGGACGGCGGACACGGAGCGTGTTTTCTGGCCCGCGTCGATCCGGTGCTCGAGGTCGGCGGGTTCAATGAAGATTTATTTGCCTATCAGGACGAGGTGGAATTGACGATTCGACTGCGCCGCAAGGGGTACGTGGCCGCGTACAATCCCCAGGCCAAGGCTCTGCATCGCGGGCCGCGCCTGGACGCGAAAAAGCGGGAGAACAAGGCGTATTATCTGGCGCGAAACAGCGCGCTGATGATGCGCCGATATGCCGACCCGTGGCAGAAGGTCAAATTCCACGTCTTCCTGGCGCTGGCCCGGTGGTTCGTGGACGGACCCAAGGCCGCGCGCGGCGATGCCGAATCCCAGGCGGCGCTGGAAGGCTGGGAGCACGGCCTGTCCGGCCTGACCGGACCTCGGCCCGGAACGTGGGTGGTGATGTCTTGAGCACGCCGGACAAACCCCGATACGTCATCCTGGGCGGGGGCGTGGCCGGGCTGACGTGCGCCGACGCCCTGGCCCATCGCGGCCACGAAGTCACCGTGCTCGAAGCGCTGCCGGAAGTGGGCGGCCTGGCCCGCAATATCGACGTGGACGGCTTTCTGTTCGATATCGGCGGGCACCGTTTTTTCACCGACAAGCCCTACATCATCGAATGGCTCGAAACGCTCATGGGCGACGAGTTGCTCACCGTCGAACGCAAAAGCCGCATCCTGCTGGGCGGGAAGTTCCACCACTACCCTCTCAAGCCCGTCAACGCGCTTTTCGGCATGGGTCTGGCCCGATCCTTCGCGATCATCCTGGGGTATTTGAAGACCGCCCTTTTCGAACGCGGCGGACGCCAGGACAACTTCGAGGAATGGGTCGTCGCCCGATTCGGACGGCCGCTCTATGACATCTACTTCGGTCCCTACACCGCCAAGGCCTGGGGCGTGGAGCCCACGCGCATCTCCGCCGACTGGGCCGCCCAACGCATCCAACTGCTTTCGCTGACCGACGCCGTGCGCAAGGCGCTGATGAATTTCGGGCCCAACTCTCCGCGCACCTACGCCTCCCGATTCTGGTACCCCAAGCGCGGCATCGGACGCATTCCGGTCAAGCTCGCCGAGCGCGTGCGGGAGCGGGGCGGGCGAATCCTGTTGCAATCCCCGGCGGTGAAGTTGGAGCGCGAAAACGGGATCTATCGCGTCACCACGTCCCAAGGGGAGACCATCGAAGCCGAGCGCATCATCTCCACGATTCCGGTGCCGATCCTCTGCCGCCTGCTGGGCGACGAAGGCATGAACGGCGCGCTGGAATACCGGTGCCTGCGGTGCGTGTTCTTGAAGATCGACCGGCCGCGCGTCACCGACGACACCTGGGTCTATATCCCGGAACGGGACGTCATTTTCGGTCGCATCCACGAGCCGAAGAATTGGTCGTCGCAAATGGTGCCCGACGGGCGCACCAGCCTTTGCCTGGAGATTTTTTGCGGCGAGGGAGACGAGATTTGGGATCTGCCCGGCGAGGAACTCTACCGCCGCTGCGCGCTGGATCTGGAGCGCCTGGGGTTCATCAAGGCCGACGAAGTGGTGGACGGAAGCGACTTGAAGGTGAAGAACGCGTACCCGGTGTTTCTCGTCGGTTATCGGGACGTCCTTGACGCGACGTTCCGACGCCTGTCCGAATATGACGGCATCCACTTGGTGGGCCGGACCGGCGCGTTCACCTACACCAACATGGACCAGGTTATCCACGACGCCCTCACGTTGGTCGGTCGTCTGATCGCGGAGCCGGTCGACGGGCCGGTCGACGGGCCATGACTCGTCCGCGACACCAGCGCGCCCGCCTGTTGGTGCTGGTCACGGGGCTGGCGACGCTCAGCCACCTGGGCGGCTTGATCTTTCTCCAAGGTCGCACCGAGGAAGGCGGCATGGAGACCGAGGCTCTCCTGCTGGCGTTTTTGACGTGCATGGCGTGGATGCTGGCGGCGATGACGGCCGTGGACCAACCCGGTCGGGGGCGCGAGACGCTGAGCCGTTGGCTGGCCAAGCCGGGGCGCTTCGTCGCCTGGCAGATCGCGATGCAGGCCGCGTTGCTCGTCGCGGTGGCGTTGGCGATGATCCCCTTCAACGACGAGCAGTCCAACTTGGCCGCCGGGCAGTACCTGGCGGATTTCCACCTGCGCGCCTATTTCGCCAACTACGCTGAGCTCAACTCGTGGCTTGGGCCCCACCATCCGCCCCTGTGGCCGATGATCTACGCCGTCATCTTCGCCGCGTTCGACGAGAGCCTGCTCGCCGGGCGGGCGCTGGCGGTGATTTGCAGCCTGACGGCGATCTACCTGGGATATCGTTGGGTGCGACGGGTGGTGGACGAGCCCCACGCGGCGGTCGCGGTGGCGGTGCTGCCCGCGATGCCGATGGCGTTGTTTGTCGGGGCGGCGGCGATTTTGGACGCGCCGTTTTGGATGGTCGCGATGCTCGCGCTGCTGGCCGTGGATCGCTTCTTCGAACGGGGTCGGACGCGGGACGCTCTGGTCGCGGGCGGCGCGCTGGGGCTGGCGATGCTCTCGCGGTACAACGGCTTCCTGCTGCCGCCGATCGTCCTGGCGCTATGGTTCGCGAGGCCGCGCGACGAACGCCTCCCGCTGCTCAAGGCGGGGTGGCCGCTGGCGGCGGCCCCGGCGGCGATTTTTCTGCCGTGGGTTGTCTACGCCGCGTCCAACGGCACGCTGGTCAAGCAGGTGACGACGATGCTCAGCCTGGTCGGCGTCGCCGTTATTCCCGAGGGCGGGCTGTTCTACCTGGCGTTCATCATCGCGCCGCTCTACCCGTTCTTCATCGGTCTGTGGAACGTGCCGCTATGGGTTGCCTCGGCCGGTCGAAAGGTTTGGCGCGATCCGGCGTGGCGCCCCGTGCTCATCGTTGCCGGGTTGTACCTGCTGCTCATGCTTCTGACGCTGCCCAACCCGCGCTATATCCTGGCGATCAGCATCCCCCTGGCGGCCCTGGCGGCGCGACAGATTCTGCTGGTCGAAGCCGAGGAAGGGCGGGGCGCGTCGGTCCTCGTTGCGCTGGTGGGCTACGCCGTGATCCACCTGGTGCTCATCCTGCAACAGGCGGCGGTGGACGCCTTTTATATCTTCTACTAAGAAGGGCCTTATGAAGACTCGTTTTTTCCTGGCGCTTTTTGCTTCGGCCATCACCGCGTCGGCTCTGTTCGCGATTTCGACGCAAGCCGCGTCGGCCGAGGAAAAGGACTACACCATCGAGGAAAAGATGGTGACGGTCGCTCCCGACAACCAGCCCACGCAGTCCGGCACCGTCAAGACCTACGTCAGCGGGAACAAAATGCGCAAGGACTCCCTGGGCAGCGAGTCCATGATCTACCGGGCGGACAAGGACGTGGTGTGGATTGTGCGTCGGGAGCAGCGGGAATATTTGGAGATTCCCTACGCTCAGATTCGCGCCATGACCGAGCAGAGCCTGCAAGTTTATGCTCCGCCCACGCCCGGCAACGAGGAAGTGCCCAAGAACCTCTACGAAAAGACCGGCGAGCGGCAAACGATCGGCTATTGGCCGTGCGAAGTCATTCGCCTGAACACGCGCCAGATTCTGGGGCCGGGGGTGACGTCCCGGACGACGATGTGCGTCTCCACCGCGACGGGCCTGGAGGCCGAGGACCTGGTCCGCACGCTGCGTATCAGTCTGGGCAATCGCATTTCCACCCGCGTCAACGAGTTGCTCGACCGCATCCTCAAACTCGAGGGCTACCCCGTCGAGACCAAGACCGTGACCGACGTGCAGGGCAAGACCGCCCAAACGACCATGACGCTGCAATCGGTCAAGGTTGCCCCCATCGACGGGAGCGTCTTCGAGATTCCCGAGGGCTTCAAACTCATCCAGGCGCCGACCACACGTTAATTTTTCGATTTTTTCCTTCAGGTTCCCCGGTTGCGTACCGATAAGTCTGATACGCGGTAACGAGCAGCGCGGCGAGCCACCCCACCACGCCCTCCCAGGGCACCCGGCTCGCCGACTGCACCAGAGACCCACCGGCATAGCCGGACATTCACCCTTCCACGACGCGCCTCGAGTGCGTCTTTTTTTTGCCCGGGCGTGTGGAAATCGTGACGGTTGAGGCCTTTGCGGGTTTCTTGGCCGTTTTCGACGAATGTCTTGCGTCGTTTGGAGAATTATCGTACAAGTGTACGATATTTGGAGTCGCCGTGCACAGGAAGTCGACAGAAGCGGTCAAGGGCCGGGGGGCGGTCAGCAATCCGACGGGACGGTTCGAGTCTTCGGGCATCGAGCCCCACGACGACGGCTGGGGCACCATCGACGAGGACGAAGCGCCTTTTCGCACCACGGTCACGCCCCTGCGCGTCAAGGAAATCATCACCACCAACGACTCGCCGGATATCGGTTTCGACCAGTCCATCAACCCCTATAACGGGTGCGAGCACGGGTGCGTGTATTGCTTCGCACGCCCGAGCCACGAGTACCACGGCCTTTCTTCCGGCCTGGATTTCGAGACCAAGATTTTCGCCAAGCCGGACGCGCCGGAGGTCCTGCGTCGGACGCTGGCCAAGGCGAGCTACAAATGCCGGCCGATCGCCATGGGGACGAACACGGACCCGTACCAGCCCATCGAGCGGCGCATGGGGATCATGCGGGGAATTCTGGAGGTGCTGTGCGAGGCGCGGCATCCGGTCGGTATCGTGACCAAGTCGGATCTGGTGCTGCGGGATCTGGACATTCTCACCGAGATGTCGAAGCGGAATCTGGTGCGGGTGGCGCTGTCGGTCACGACGCTCGACGAGGACGTCGCCCGCGTCATGGAGCCGCGCGCCGCCCGTCCGGCCAAGCGCTTGGAGGCGATTCGGCGTCTGGCCGCGGCGGGGATTCCGACGGGGGTGATGGCCGCGCCGATGATCCCCGCGATCAACGACAAAGAGATGGAGGCGATTCTGGAGGCGGCCGCCGAGCGCGGGGCGACGAGCGGCGGGTATATCCTGGTGCGTCTGCCGTATCAGCTCAAAGCCGTTTTCGAGGATTGGTTGCGGACGAATTTTCCCGACCGGGCCGACCGCGTTCTGTCGCTCATTCGCCAGACGCGGGGCGGCAAGCTCTACGACGCCGACTGGCGCGTGCGGCAGATCGGGGAGGGGCCCTACGCCCATCTGCTCGGCAAGCGCTTCGAAGTCATCGCCGCGCGCCTGGGCCTCAACGCCCGCAACTACCACATGGACGCCACGCACTTCCGCCACCCCCGCCGGGACGTGCGCCAGGCGGCGTTGTTTGACGTGTGATCCGTCCCTTGCCCCCGTCGCGCCGATCCGCCAAGATGACGGCATTGAATGCATCTTGATGGGTTGATGGGATGAAGCTGGTTTGGCGTGGCGCGACGCTGCTGCTTTTGGCGGCGCTGATCGTGGGAATGGGGCCCGGCGCGGCGTCGGCGTTGGAGCCGGTGGTGCGGCCGTGGGCGCAGGTGTTCGCCTACTACTCCTACAACGTTTCGGGCTACGAAAAAGACGACCCCCGCTTCGACGACAACGACTTCAACCAGTTCCGCATCCGGCGTACGTGGCTGGGGCTGGACGTGGAGTTCAACGAGGTCTACTCGGCCCGCGTGGTGCTCGACACCCGGCCTAGCGACGTGACGCGCTACGAAACGACCAGTGTGCCTTCCGGCGCCGTCGACGACCCGGCCACCCCCGAGGACGAAAGCACGACGCAGGTCGTCACCGCGGTGCAGAACGATCGCAGCGGCCGCTACGAGGTCTGGGCCACCTACGCCTACCTGCGGGCCATGCCCTTTCGCTATCTGGGCTTCGATTTCGGCATCGTGCAAAGCGCGTACACCAGTTCGATTTTCCGCTACTGGCGGCACAACTACATCATGGAAAACGTGATGTTCCAGTACGACCTGAACCGCACGCAGTACGGCGACCAAGGCCTCGCGATGCACGGCGAATTTCCCGGCGGGTTCGGCGGATACCGCTTCGCCTTCCTCAACGGCGAGGGCAAGCACGCCCAGGAGGCCAACGCGGGCAAGGCCCTGGAAGGGCAGCTTCACCTGGCGCCGTTTCAGTTCCAACCGGCGCTCAGGGGCCTGGAGGCGATGGTCTATTATCAGGTGGACAAGCAGGAGCCCGACCACCCCGAGCTGACCAACCGCGTCGTCGAGGCGCTGCTGGCCTACCGGCTGGACATCGACGGCACCATGGGATTCTCGATCAACGGTGAGGTCATCCGTCGCGAGGTGGAGTCGGGCGACATCGATGCCCGGCAGGTCATCGCCGGCAGCGACGTCAACCCGGTCGAATCGCTGGCCTACGCCGTCTGGGCGGATTTCTGGTTCGCGCGCAACTACGGCGTGTTGGCACGATATGACTATTTGGATCCCAACACGGAGAACGACTCGGATACCGGCGTCGGCTACGAAGACGAGCAGACCATGCTCCTGGCCGGCGTCTGGGTGCAACCGATCAAATACGTCCGCGCCAGCTTGAACTACCGCCAGTTCGCCTACACCGGCGATCTCGTCGCGACCGACGGGTCGACCGTCGACAAGACGCCGGATCGCTTTGTCTTCTTCAACACCGAGTTCAAATTCTAGGCGCCGTTCAGTCCCTTACCGCGACGGTCGCGACGGCTATGGGCGTCGCGACCACGCAGCATACGCCTACGCCGTAGCCTGCTTACCGTTGTTTACGGATCAGGCGTCGGGATCGGCGTGGGCGGCTCGACCGGCGGCGTGGGCCGCGGGGTGTGGTCCGGCACCGGTGTCGCCTTGGCGATCGGCATGCCGTCGGGCATCGCGCCCTGATCGGCGGTCGCGCTCGGGATCGGCGTTTCGTCCGGCCCCGTGGCCGCCGCCATGCCGGCCCAAAGAATCAGTAACACGGCTGCCGCGAGGATGATGTATGGTAAGGATCTCATGGCGATCTCCTTTCTCTTTTCGTCGGCGAAAATCGCCCAATTCCAGAGTACGCCTCCTAAATTGACTGGCGTTCACATCGGATGGGAATGTAATGCGGATAACGTAATATTCGTCGTCGAAAACCGGACGCAATAACCCTGACACCGTGCGTTCCGCTTGATAAACCGAGGGGCATTCGGGTATACCTGTTGGCCCAAACCCGTCACATCGGCGACACGGGGATCTTTTGGAACCAATCTTCTCCATTCAAAGCATCGCCAGTGGAAGTGGCGGGAATTGCTGGATTTTAACCGCGGGGCCGGTACGTTTGCTGGTGGACGCGGGCGTTTCGGCCAAGCGGGTGGCCGACAGCCTGACGAGCCTTGAGATCGATCCCGAGTCCATCGACGCCGTCCTTCTCACGCATGAGCATCACGACCACATCCACGGCATTCCCCGTCTTTCCCGGCGATTCGGCTATAAAACCTACGCCGTGGAGGAGGCCGCGAGGGCTCAGCGGCGCAAGAAACCGGCGCTGATCGACGAGCCGGGCGTGACGGTCGTGCCGATCGATTCCACCGAGCCCTTCGAGATCGGCGAATTGAAGATCCGGCCGTTTTCGGTCAGCCACGACGCGGTGGACCCGGTCATGTTCGTCTTCGAGTTTATGGGGCGGAAGCTGGGCTACTGCACCGACCTGGGCGTGGTGACGCGCTTAGTGCGCGAGCGGCTTCGTGGGGTGCATGCTCTGGTGATCGAATCGAATCACGACCCGACGATGCTGCTGGAAGGTCCCTACCGCCCGGCGGACAAGCGGCGGGTCAAGGGACGCTACGGCCATCTGTCCAACGAGGAAGCCCAGGAACTGGTTCGCGAGCTTTGCCATCCGGGCCTGTCCAGCGTGACGCTCGCCCATCTCTCCCAGGTCAACAACACGCCCCGCTTGGCCTACGACGGCATGCGCGCCGCCCTGGACGCGGTCAACGCCTCGGACTGCGAGGTGCGCGTCGCCTATCAGGACCGCATCGGCACGCCGGTGATCGTGCCGGAGGCGCCGGCGAATTCGAATATGGAACTGAATTTGGAATTGAAATTTGAAACGAACCCGGAGGCTCGTGAATGATCCCGCGGTATACGCGAGAGGAGATGGGACGCATCTGGTCGGACGAGAACCGCTTCCGCATCTGGCTGGACGTGGAGATCGCGGCGACCGAGGCGCTGGTGGAACTGGGCAAGGTTCCGGCCGCGTCGCTGGAAGTCATCAAGGCGAAGGCGAATTTCGATCCGGAGCGCGTGCTGGAAATCGAGAAGGAGACGCGCCACGACGTGATCGCGTTTTTGACGAACGTGGCCGAATACGTGGGCGAGGACGCGCGATTCCTTCACCTGGGCATGACCAGTTCGGACGTGCTGGACACCGCCTTCGCCGTACAGCTCACGCAGGCCGCCGATATGATCGACGCGGGCATCGACAGCGTGTTGGCGATCCTCAAGCGTCGGGCGTACGAATTTAAGGACACACTCCAGATGGGCCGCTCCCACGGCATCCACGCCGAGCCGATCACCTTCGGCCTCAAACTGGCGCTGTGGTACGACGAGATGAAGCGCAACAAGGCGCGCCTGGCCGGGGCGCGGGAGCGCATTGCGGTGGGAATGATCTCCGGCGCGGTGGGGACATTCGCCCACCTGCCGCTCTCGGTGGAAGAGCACGTCTGCAAAAAGCTCGGCCTCAAACCCTCGCCGGTCTCCAGCCAGATCATCCAACGTGACCGCCACGCCGAGTATTTCGGCGTCCTGGCGGTGATTGCGAGCAGCCTGGACACCTTCGCCACAGAGGTGCGTCACTTGCAACGCACCGAGGTGTACGAGGCGGAGGAGTTTTTTCACAAGGGGCAGAAGGGCTCGTCGGCCATGCCCCACAAACGCAATCCTGTCCTGTCCGAGAATGTTTCGGGCCTGGCGCGGATCGTGCGCAGCGCGGCGATGACGGCCCTGCAGAATCAGGCGCTTTGGCACGAGCGGGACATCAGCCATTCGTCCGCCGAGCGGATCATCGGCCCGGACGCGACGATCGCGTTGGACTTCATGCTTCATCGCATGGCGGGCCTTCTCGACAAGCTGCTCGTCTACCCGGACCGCATGCGCAAGAACATGGAGATCACCAGCGGACTTTACGCCTCCCAGACGCTGCTGCTGCATCTGGTGGAGTCGGGGGTGACGCGCGAGGACGCCTACCGCATGGTGCAGCGCAATGCGATGAAGGTATGGGAAGAGGGGGCCGACTTTGAAAAGACGGTCCTGGCCGACGAGGAGGTCATGGCCCGCCTCACGCCCGAGCAGGTTCGCAACGCCCTGGATCCGACGGTGCAGGTGCGCCGGGTGGACGAAATCTTCGCGAGGGTCTTCAGCTAAATGACGCATGACGAGGCAAGGTTCGCCGGTCCGATCTGGCACGATCCCGACGACGATCACATGCACGACGAGTGCGGCATCGTCGGCGTGTTCGGCCATCCGGAGGCCTCGACCTTCGCCTACCTGGGCCTCCATGCGTTGCAGCATCGCGGGCAGGAATCCGCCGGCATCGTCAGCCACGACGGCAACGTGTCTTTCGCCCATCGGGCCATGGGACTGGTCAACGAAAACTTCGGCGACCCCAAGGTCCTCAAGCAGCTTCCCGGCCACGCCGCCATCGGCCAGGTGCGCTATTCCACCGCCGGGGGTTCGCGCCTGAAAAACGCCCAGCCCATCGCCATGGACTACACCCGAGGCGCCCTGGCCCTGGCCCATAACGGCAACTTCGTCAACGCCTTTTCCATGCGCGCCAAGCTGGAATCGGAAGGCTCGATCTTCCAATCCGATTCGGACACGGAAGTCGTCGCCCATTTGATCGCCAAGGGCGAGGGCGGGCCGGAGGAGCGCATCGTCGCGGCCCTGGGGCAGATGCGCGGCGCTTATTCCATGGTTTTTCTCACCGAGAATCGCCTCGTCGCCGCTCGCGACCCGCGCGGCTGGCGGCCGTTGATTTTGGGGCAGTACGAGGGAGCGTGGATCGTCGCGTCCGAGACGTGCGCGTTCGATCTGATCGGCGCCGAGTACCTGCGGGAGATCGCTCCGGGCGAGGTGCTGGTGATCGACAAGGACGGCGTGCGCAGCAGCATGCCGTTTCCCAAAGCCGAGCCGCGCCTGTGCGTTTTCGAATTCGTCTATTTCGCCCGGCCCGATTCGCGGATCTTCAATCAGGACGTCCACGCCATCCGCCAGGCCTTCGGTCGCGAGTTGGCGCGGGAACATCCGGCGGACGCGGACCTGGTGATGGCCGTGCCCGATTCCGGGTTGCCGGCGACCATCGGCTTCGGCCACGAATCGGGGCTGCCGTTTGACATGGGCCTCATCCGCTCCCACTACACGGGGCGGACCTTCATCGAGCCCACGCAGGACATCCGCCTGTTCGGGGTGCGTCGCAAGCTCAACCCCAACCGGGCCGTGCTGCGGGGCAAGCGCGTGGTGATGGTCGACGACTCCATCGTGCGCGGCAACACCATGCGCAAGATCATGACCATGGTGCGGGAGGCGGGAGCCAAGGAGATCCACGTGCGCATCAGTTCGCCGCCGGTGACGTGGCCCTGCTACTACGGCATCGACACGCCCACGCGCGAGGAATTGATCGGCGCCAACAAAACGCCCCACGAAATCGCGGAGTTTCTGGGGGCGGATTCCCTGGGGTATCTGTCCATCGACGGCATGAAGCGTGTCCTCAACGCCCATCAGGCCCAGGCGGGGCATTATTGCTACGCGTGTTTCAACGGCGACTATCCCGAGCCGCCGGACACGGAAAACCATCGCCGCCAGATGCATCTGTTCCAGGCCAACGAGGCGAACGTCGAGAAAGGCTGACGGCCGCGCCGGGCCTTACCCGTGGCCGCACATCGCCGCGCACGACCGGAACGGGAAACTCATCAACATGACGATGATGAAAAGGTAGAAGAACCTCTTCGGCGAAGGGGTGGACAAGACCTTGTCGATGAACTTCGCCGCGACTTCGAGCGACGCGGGTTTCTCGGCTTTCGAGGCGGCATACATGGCGTCGGCCGCGTTGCGCGTCGCTTCCCGCTCGGCGTCCCGCCGAATCTCGTCAATCACAAAATCGGGAACGAAATCGCCGAACGGACCCCGATATCCCTCCTTCGTCGGCGTCGGGACGTCGATGACCTGACCGCAATCCTGGCAGACCACCGTCGTTTCGCCGGGCGGGACGCGGATCGGAGACAGATGGTCGCCGCATTTGTGCCACGTCAGATAGCGCCGCTCGCCGTCGGCGTCTTCCTCGATCGTCTCGAACTCGATGTCGATGCCGATGGGCGTGATCGTGCGGATGATCCGGTCGACCTCGCAGATGGTCCCGCAATAGACGCATTCGATGTATTGGTCGCCGGAGCGATGATCGATGGGCGCGCCGCAACTCGGGCACGTCACGGCGAAGGATTCAACGCGTTCTTGGGGGTTGTCCGTCATTCGCGCGGATTATACGCCAACGGGCACGGCAAACGGCAGGAGAAAATCGGGCGGAAATTTTCGCCGGGCGGCCGCCGCGACAAGGCGGTCACGAATACATTGCCGGGGGCGCGACGTTGCTTCCCCAGGGCCGGTCTTTCATTCGCTTGAGGCAGCGGTCGATCCACTCCCGGTCCTTGGCCGAGGCGTTGCACAGGCACTCATAGGCGTCGAGCCGCGCGTCTCGCGTGCCTTGAGCGACGCCGTAACGCAGGGCCGCGGTGCCGTCCTTGCGAATCAACAACTTATCATAGGCGTCCAAGGAAATATCGTGGGTTGTCGTGATACCTCGAAAGGTTCGGACCACCCGGATGTAGTCGTTGCCGCATTGGATGCTTTCAGCGGAGGCGGGTTGCATCCGGGAGGCGGCGTTCTTCGGAAAGAGCCGGAAAACAATGCCCGCCATGGGAAGCAGCAGCATCCCGACAATTAGCCAATATCCATACCCAAAGGGCTCGGACAATTCGATGAGGGTGCATACAACGATCAGTGCCAGTCCGAAGGTCAGAGCACAAATTCCCCCGAATACATGGACCCAATATTTCCACATTCCGACACTTGGCGGGATGTCGAAGACCAGGTAAGGGGGAATGTTATTGTAAGTCCAGGCAACCCGCGAGTCTTCGGGCTGTTCGTCCCGCACGTACTGGATCATCCGGTCGCTGGAGCGGGCGACATTGTGGATCGGCTTGACGGCGTCGAGCAGCCGGTCGAAAACCGGGCTTTGCCGGGCGAACGTATCTTTAATCTCGATATGCACCGGCGAGTCGACGCGAATCATCGACCCGCAATACGGGCAGATCGGTTTTTCGGCGTCGGCAAGATCGCCCAGGGGCGCGCCGCAATTTTCGCATTCCACGTCCGACATTTTTTCATCCTCGCACTCAGCTTAGGTCGGGAGGTTTAAATACCGCAACAGCTCGGTGCGGATGTAACGCGCCTCGTCCAGCGTCGTGTTCGAAGCGATGCGGACCTTCTTGCCGCCGATCACGGCGAACAGGCCGATGGCGGAGTTCGGAGCGTTGTTGTTGGATTTATTGCGTCGGAAGATGACGCCGGAGACCAGGTGCGCGGGGTAGGTCGTCGTTTTGCCGATGCCCAAGATCCTGCGTTGGCGCTTGAACTGTTGGCCCTCGAAGATCAGATCTTCCGTCCCCGCGATGCTCCACAAAAAGGCGATCATCAGGCCGACGCCGACCAGGTCGTGCAGCGTCCCGAAGGCGAGCATGATCCATTCGCCCTCGGTGATGGCGATGGTGTTCCACACGGCCATGAATCCGCACCAGATGAAGGTGAAGCCGCCGAAAAACACCGAGCCGATGTTGAAACCCGCCGCCGGGATGCGCGCGTGAAAGCGATAGCCGGGCATGTTTTCGATTCGGACTTTGGAGTCGTAGGGCTTCTCCGCGGGTTTGTTCAGGTCGGTCAGGTCCTCGGGGGCAATGAGGTTTTTGAAGCGACTGAGCATGGCCAGCCCCTTCTTCACGTTCTCGTCCAGTGCGGCCTCGCCGCCGTCGCCCAATTTGAACGCACTGCCGCAGAACTCGCACTTCACAAAGCCCTGGGCGAAATCCGACGCCTCGATCGACAAAGGCGCTCCGCAGCTTTGGCATTTGAGATCGAGCATGGAAAGGATTCTACGGAACGACCCCCGTCGATGCCAGACCGTCAAATAACGACGGCGCACCGTGGAAGGTGCGCCGTCGCCGGGGTGCGTTGGAAGGCGGGAGATTCTGGCTTATTCGCCGCAGCCGGACCCGCCCTGGCAGCTATCGAGGTATTCGTTGCAGATTTCGCCGAATTCGCAGGGCGAGCCCTCGTGCACCGAACACGATCCCGCCGCGCACAGGTCCGCGCCGTTGCAGTACTTGCCGTCGTCACAGGAGGCCTCGTCGTTGTTCGACCAGGCGTCGTCGGCCTGCGTTGCGACGCAGATCTGACAGGGGTTGGACGGGTTGATGGTGCCGTCGTCGTAACACGTCGGGCCGATCAGGCAGCCGTCGTCGCAGCTCGGCGGCGTGAAGGCGGCGATTTTCGCGACGTAGGTGTCCGAGGGAACGTTGACGGCCCCGGTGAAATACACCGCGCCCGCGTCGTCCACGGCGATGCCGTGGCCCTGGTTGGCCGAGCCGGATTCGACGATCACCGAGTAGTCCAGCACGGAGCCCGTCGCGTCGAATCGCGAGACGAAAATGTCCGCCGCGAACTCGATGCCGTCCGGCGGGAAATCGGGCGAGCCGGTATAGCCGACGACATGGGCCCGGCCGCCCGCGTCCACGGCGATGCCGCTGCCCATCTCGACCTTCGTGCCGGCCAGGAAGGTGGAGTAGAGCAGGCCGCCGCCGGTGGTGTCGAGCTTGGAGACGAACACATCCTCGCAGTTGTACCGGGAGCCGAAAGGCACTTCGCACGCGGCGATTCCGCCGACGAAGTCTTCCTGATAGGCGCCGGGCGTGGTCGGGAAATCGACGGAGCGTGTCGAGCCGGTCAGGTAAACCTTGTCGGCGCCGTCGAGCGCCATGTCGGAGACGGCGTCGAGGTTGGTGCCTCCGAAGTAGGTGCTGAACAGGAGCTGCGTGCCGTCGGGGGAGAATTTCGAGATGAAGATTGTGTTGGGATTTGTGTCGATCGCATCCACCAGAGGCAGATCGTCCGCGTTGGTTTCGCCGACGACGATGATGTTGCCCGCGCTGTCCAGCGCGACACGCTCGGCGTGGTCGTCGATTTCACCGCCGAAATAGGTGCTGTAGAGGATTTCCGAGCCGTCAGCCGACAGCTTGGTGATGAAGGCGTCGGTGTAGAAATACTGCGGGAAGCTCGGGTGATCCTGATAGGCGTCGGGCGTGACGGGAAAATCGGTGGAGCCGACCTGCCCGACGACGTAGATCGCGCCGTCATCGCCGATCGCGATGCCGCGCCCTTCGTCGGCGTAGTCTCCGCCCAGGAAGGTGCTGAAGACGATGCTCCCGTCCAGGGCGGAGAGCTTGGTGATGAAGGCGTCGCGTTTATCCCGCGTATCGTCCAAGGCGTCGACGGCCGGGAAGTCGTCCGAGTCGGTGAAGCCGGTAAGGTAGACATCGTCCGAGGAGTCCAGGGCGATGTCCCAGGCGTAGTCATGGCCCGAGCCGGGCAGGTAAACGGTCCATAGCACCGTCCCGGTCGGGGAGATGCGGCTGACGTGGATGTCGAGCGTGTTTTGATCTTCGTACCAATTGCCGACCACGTAGGCGCTGCCGTCCGATCCGACCGCGATGCCGCGTCCCGAATCCAGATAGGGAATGCTCAGGTTGGTCTCGTATTCCAAAGCCGGAGGCGCCGCCGACGCGGAACCCGTTAGTGCCAGAACCCAGACCGCCAAGATCCCCACCGTGCCCATACTGACGCGACGCATCGTTCCCCCTTATCCCGTTTTGATTTCATGAGTTGGAACGGGTTTGTCGGGAGATACGCGCGAGGTGCGGGATTCGTAACAAAAAAACGAACCCCGCCCGAGGTGGGCGGGGACGAAAGGCTGACAATTGTCGGGTTGGGGGTGCGTTTTTAGGGGAAGTTCACACCTTCCCTCCGACTTCGTCGTTGTGAAAGTGTGGCACCCGTCGATTTTCAAAAGGCTGGAGCGAAGCGACTTCCACCATGGGTCGCCCAACCTACGCGCCAGCGTCAGAGATGCAAGGCATCTCCCAGTCCGACGCGACTACGCGTCACATGCCGTATTTGTCGTAGTCGAAGTCGGCGTCGGTCAGGCCGACGTTGAGCTTCAGGTCGGTCCACTCGAATTCCTCGAACAGTTCGCCGGCGGTGTTGTAGCTTTTTGACGCGATGGGCAGGCCGGTGGCCCGGTCGAAGGCGTTGACGGAGCGCTTGGCGTAGTAGCCCTTGGTCTCCACATTCTCATGCACCGCGTCGACCACGTACGCCACCCGATTGCCCAGGCGGCGCTGGCCGACGAAGGTCAGGGTTACGTCGCCTTCGACGAGGGCCTTGGACAGGTTCTTGTAAATGGTGTCGACGGTGAAGCCCATGTCGATTTCGCTGAGCGGGTGGTTGGTGTCGGCCTTCATCAGCTTGCTGTCCAGAGACAGGTTGACCGGCACGACACCGAGGATGCCCGCTTCCTTTACGTGGGCCTTGTTGTCGTTTTGGCCGCGCACGTAAATAAGCTGGCGTCCCTCGTGGGGGCCGGGCTGCCACTTCATGTACAGGCTCATGGGCTTCTTGAATTTGACGGCCATGTGTTGCAGGTCCTGCATCTTGCCGTCAACCAGCTCCCGCTTATGCAGGATGCACGTATAGTCGTTCACGCGGGCGTAACTGGCCTTGAGGTTTTTCTTGAGCATCTCCGGATCGACGTAGATCCCCGTGGCGTCGTAGCCCGGGAAACCGTAGGCCTTGTTGTCCACGGAGAAGTCGGCGTCGGACAAGCCGGGATTGAGCTTGTAATCGGAGATTTGATAGTCCTCGAGGACCTTGCCGCTCGCGTCGGCGATGGTGATGGACTTCAGGACGCTGCCGCCTTCGCCGATGACGGTGACGATGTTCTCCGGCGTCGTGACCTTCACGCCGTTGCCCCCGGCGACCACTTCGACGGTGCCGGATTTCAGGTAGTTCTGATACTCGCCGTAGATGGAATGGACGTTGAGGAATTCAATGCCCCGCCGGTAATCGTCGGCGATGATCGGATTGCCTTTCTCTACGCTGACCGCCGCGAATTCCAGCGGACCGCCTTCCTTGATCCACGCCTCGCCCTTGTTCCAGCCGGGCACCAGCAAAAGCTCCCGGCCCTTGTAGCGATTGCCGGTCCACTTCATGTAAATCGAGCCGTCGAGACGAGCCTTGCCCGTGACCGTTTCCTTGTCGCGCATCGTGCCTTTGACGCGATGCTGGAAGGTGACGCTGTAGGTGGCATCCTTGAAATCGGCGAAGGCGGCGTCGACCTTGGCCTTGGCGGCCTCGACGGCCGCGGCGTCGTCCTGGGCCTGCAGCGGATGGGGAGCCGAGGCCAACGCAATCGCGAGGGCCAGGGCGGTCAGCAGGACGTGGAACAAACGTCGATGGGGAACTAAGCGATGGGCAATGGCTCGCACGGGACGGCGAGGCAAGCGGGACCGAGACATGGGCACCCCTCCCGGTGCGGCCCGGGAGGGAAGGGACGGCTATTCGATGCCGATTTCCAGCTCGTCGGGCCAGTGGAACTTGTAAATATCTTCCAGGCTTCGGATGTAGTCGCCGAAGCGCGCTCTGCCGTCACCCGCGAACGAAATGAACTTCACCCCCGCTCCGTAGGGATGGTCGCCCGAGTCCGGATCGGCCTCAAAGGAATTGACCACCTCGACCAACACGACGATCGGTTCCTCGTGCTCGTCGGGCAGGGTGAGCGCTAAATCGTATTGACCATCAACTTGTAATGGTTTGCATGTGCGGATGTAAAGCCCACCGGCGGACACATCGCCGGTCGTGGCGTCCATCAGGTCCAGCACGTCGGCGCTGGCGACGGGGATCGCGTCGGGGAAGCGGCGGTGGGCCCGTCGCTCGTATTCGCGGGCCAGCAGGTTCTCCACGTGGCGGTGGAACTCGTCCGGCGCGCTGGTGAGGCGGATGCCGATCTGGTAGTGGTTTTTCGACAGGGAGGACTGCTCGCGCTTCCACACCACGCGCCCGACCAACTCGACCGAATGGGCGTTGGGCAGGTTCAACGAGATATTCAGGGTCTCGCCGATGTCCAGGTTGCGATTGCATCCCATGGCCAGACCGCTTTTCGAGATATCCCGGACGAAACCGAAGAACTCCCGCGTCGAGGTCGTGACCTTCGCCAGCAAATTCTTGGAAATACGTTTTTGCAGGCGTTCGAATTCGGGCTCCGTCTTGAGGTTTTGCACGTGTTTCCTCCACGCCGAAGGAATTGTTCGGCGAACCGCCCGCCGACCGGCGCCCAATACCGCCCATGGCCGCGCGGGTTCTATGCGTGGGTATCGCCAAAAAACGCCTGAATCTTTAATGAAATGTGTTGTTGGGGCGTGGAAGGGTATGCCACCTAGCTCGCGATTTCGTGGCGCTCGGCCAAGCTGAAACTTGCCATGGGGCCCTCGGCTCGCTCCTCGGGCGCGAGGATACCCATTCGCCTCACAAAATGGACCTGAAAACGTGACGTATTACTCTGCGTCTGAACGCGATTTCCGTCGAAAAATCGGGGGGAATCGCCCCAATCGCCGGTTGATTTCCTCGGTGCGGTCATGTCATAAGAGCCGTTCTATTCGCGGCAATCCACCACGTTATGGCTTATTCATTCGGGGATTGAAGGAGAGGGACATGGTCCGACACGATTCCAGGAATCGAATCATCATTACCATGCTGGCGCTCGCGCTGGTCATGAGCCTTGCGGCCGGGTGCTCGTCGCCGTCCTCCGATCGGGCCGACGTGATCCAGGCGAAGAGCCTGAATGTGCGCCTGTCGGAGGATCAACGGGCCGAGTTTCTCCAGGCCTTCCGGGATGCGGTGTCCACGGGGCACGTCGAGATTCCGGCCACGTTGGACAAGATCAACGCCCTGGGCGTGACGCTCGAGGCGTTTTTGCCGCCGGAGAAGCCCGTGCTGGCCGCGGTCGCCAATCCGGACTTCGAAAAAGCCTTCAAGGCGGCGGTGAAGCGGGTCTCCGAGAATCCGACCTTCAAATCCAAAATGAAGGATCACATGGACCAGGTGCGCCTGAAGGTGGGCGTCATCAAGCAGATCCGGCCGATGAAGATCACCCCGGACAACGAAGCCAAGAGCCTGAACTACCTGCGTCGCCGGGCGGAGATCGCCATCGACGGCTTCATCCTGGTCGACGACGGCAAGTTCAACTACCAGCTTCCCGAAGAGGTGCTTTATCGCGGCTTCGGCATGCGGGGCGAGCGCCGCTATACGGGCAAGGAACTGCATCGCCGGCAGCTTCGCGCGTTGGGCCGGGACGCGGGCATGGGCAGTGAGGGATGGAAGAAAGGCAGTCTCTATGCCTTCCGCACGCTGACCTACATCGAAAACGCCGAAAAAGGCGGCGAGCCGATCTACGCCTACCGGGCCAAGAACATGCTGCCTCAGATGGATGCCGAGATGTTGAAGTGGTCGGCCACGATGAACGCCGATTATCTGGCCGACGCCGTGCAGCCCGACGGCACCTTCAACTACATCTACTACCCGGAAGAGAATAAGTACGAGGAGAAAAGCTACTCCATCGTGCGCCACGCCGGGTCGGTGTACGGCCTTTTCGACGCCTACAACCGCCTGGGCGATAAGAAGTACTACGAAGCCGGGCGCCGGGCGATGGACTATCTGCTCAAGTTCGCCGAATTTCCCGAGCAGACGCCCGAGATCGCGATCATCAAGCATCAAGGCAGTTCGAAGCTGGGCACCAACGCCCTGGCGGCCATGGCCTATGCCGTTATGCCCGAAGAGTTCATGACCGAGCAGGACAAGAAGTGGGCGGCCGGATTCGCCGAGTCCATCGTCTATTTCATGATGCCCGAAAAGGGGCTGTTCTATACGACCTACCAGCAGGCGTTGAAAAAGAAGCCGCCCCGCAAGCAGGCGCTCTATTTCCCCGGGGAGGCGATGCTGGCCCTGGTGCGCATCTATGAGCGGGACGGCGATCCCAAGTGGTTCGCCCATGCCAAGGATATCGCGCCGGGTCAGGAAGAACTCTGGAAAAACGACGGGCACGAGCGCGTCGGCGACTACTGCTGGGTCGGCCAGGCCTTCGCCCGCATGGCGCGCTTGGAGACGGACCCGGCGCTGGCCCAACACTTCCGCGAGCTGGGCTATTCCCACGCCGACGCGGTGATCCTGCATCAGTTCGGTTCGAAGGAAAATCCGCGCTCGAAGCATTGGTATCGCAAGGATTACCTGGGCGGCGCGGATAACTCCCGGCCGCCGCGCACCACGCCGACGTCGGCCCGGGGCGAGTCGCTGTCCGAGAACTATCTGACGGCGGTCTTCTTCAACGACGAGGAGAAGATCAAGGAATACGGCGAACACGCTCTCTGGGGAGTGCATTTCTGCACCAATAACCAGTACACGGCGCAAAATAGCTGGTTCCTGCCGTATCCCGACAAGGCCAAGGGCGGCATCCGAGGCAGTCTCTACGCCCTGGACATCCGCATCGACTACAACCAGCACGAGCTGTCGACGACGCTGAATACCCTGGGTGTCAGCCAGGCGGAAGCCGAGCATCTGGCGCGGCTGCGGCCGGATCTGAAGCCGGAAAATTTCCTGGCCAAACCGATTCCGGAAAAGCTGGTCGAACTGGGCGTGACCAACTGGCACCGCAGCAAGCACAAACGCTAATCAAACGCATCACCGAAAAAGCGAACCCCCGCTCGGCGTCGGCCGGGCGGGGGTTTTTTGTATCTAGGGTTTTTCAGGACGCAGCGAACAATCACACCTTCTCTCGGGCTACGCCCTTGCGAAAGTGTGGCACCCATTGAGTTAGCGAAATTTGGAGCAAAGCGACGACTTTCGAGGGCGGTTCAACGACGCGCAAGCGTCAGAGATGCAAGGCATCTCCCAGCCCGTGCCGGCTACGGCACAAAAAAAAGCGATGCCGGAGGGGCAAGCCCAGCATCGCGAGAGGAGATTTGCCCTGCCGTCAACCGGAGTCGCCGGCATTGCGTTCTGAAAACATAGCAATCCATGTGCCAAGCAGGAGAAATGATGTCCACTTTTGCGATGTCCTTGATGGACGGGCTTTTGCGCAAGGCGTTGAAACTCGGTGCCATTTTTGAGCCTCGAAAAATCGGGATCAGCGCCACGAAAATCTGAGACACGCCACAGATTTCTGCCGTGAAGATGTCGGAAATAGTTGTTTCTGTGCCAAATATGGTTCGTGCTGGAATCGGAGTTTTAGGGCCTTGAAAGGCGGCGGATCGTGTAGCGGCGCTCGGCTTGGCGGGCGAATTGGCGGCAAAGGGCGCGCGTCACGGGGGCGTGGACCTGGTTACACCAATCGGCCAGTTCCCGGGGTGGGGTGTCTTTTGCGTGGCGCACCGCCTCCGTCAGGCACCTGTCGCGAGGTGGCCCGGTGGGCAAGGAGAGGCATACGTCGATGGACTCGACGGGCAAGCTGCCTTTGTCGACAGGCGTTTCAGGAGAATTTGCAGGAGAATTTGCAGGAGAAGTTGCAAGAGAAAATGCCGGTGCATCGGCCTTGGAGGCCGTTGTCGGCGCCGGTTCTGGCCTTGACTCTCCCTCGATAGATGGGAGAGGGGAGAGCTTGCCTTCCGCGCCTCGTCGGCAGGCCGGTTGGTCGACGGGTCGCGCGTTGTCGCACCATTTCTTTCCGGCTTCGGCGCCTAATGTCTGGGCTTGGGCCTGTCCGACACCCTCGAAACACGTCGCACGCACCGGCTCGTCGGTCAATAAATCGCAGATCACGTACGCCGCCCCGGCGTCGCGGACACCCAAGCGATGGATGAACGCCCGATAGCACCCCGCTTGGTAGGCCTTGTGGGCTTGGCGGTGGCAGAATAGTTCGCCGTCCGAAACGCTACGTTCCGCGAGTGTCGACGCCACGTACGACAGGCACAGCGCCGCCTGCTCGACGGAGGACGGACCGAGCTTGCGGCACAAGGCCGCCGCCTCCTCCGAGTCCCGGCGAGCCAGGATCACGGCCCGGTCGATGGAATCTTCGATGTTGATCTTCGGTTCGTTATTGATTGGGCCATCGGGTGCGTTCGCCTTGGCGACAGGCTCGGGAAACGTTTCGGGTATGGGCTTGTCGTCGGTTGGCGGCGAGGCCGGCAGGCGGCCGTCGAGGCAATAGGCACGCAGGGTCTCGTCGGTGATTTCACGACAGATGGCGGCGGCCTTTTCGGCATCTTTGTCCTTTTTCGCCGCAGCCCGCTCCAGCAGGCAGTAGTCGGCGGCGGGGGCATCGTACGTTGAGCAGGGGCGGGCCTCCCAGGCGGTTTTGCCGAGAAAAACCAATGCCACGAGGACGATCGCGCCTCCGACAACGACCATCGCCCGCCGACGTCCGGGACGCACCAGCCCCGCCTCGACCATATCCGGATCGTATTTCGCCACGCCCTGAACGTACTGCGTCGCGCCGGTGGCGGGCAAGCCGCGCCGTTCGGACTCTCTTGAAACAAACCGTTCGGTTGACGTAGAGTCGGAGTCGCTTAACCAACTCACAATTTGTGCGAACGTCCAGCGCACGCGCGACCTTTGGAGCGCCGGTGAACGATCCTGTTCAAGTCGCCTACGACACCGTCCCCCGGCTTTTTGCCGATCGGGTTTCCCGGTACGGCGACCGGGTTGCGTTGCGTCGCAAGGAATTCGGGCTATGGCGGGCCTATTCGTGGACCGACTACGGCGCGCAGGTCGAGCTGGCGTTCTACGGCATGGCGGCCCTGGGCGTGGAGCCGGGCGAGTGCGTCGCGCTGATTAGTGAAAATCGACCCGAGTGGCTGTTCGTCGATCTGGCGATCCTGCATCACGGCGCCATTACCGCCGCAGTCTACGTCACCAACGCCGCCTCCCAGGTCCATTACATCCTGGAACACAGCGAATCCCGCGTGTTTTTCGTGGAAAACGAAGAACAACTCGACAAATGGCTCGAGGTCCGCGACCGCCTGCCGGACTTGAAGCACGTCGTGGTCATGGACATGGACGGTCTCAAGCATTTCTCCGACCCGGCGGTCATGAGCTACGAGGAGTTTCTGGACCTTGGTCGACAGGAAAAGACGCGCCGTCCGAGCCTGTTCGAGGAACGCGCCGCCGCCGTTAAGGGCTTGGACCCGGCGATCATCGTCTACACCTCCGGCACGACCGGCCCGCCGAAAGGCGCCGTCCTGACGCATTCCAACCTGCTTTGGACCACCGCGTCCATGGGCATGGCCAATCCCATGTTCGAGACGGATGAGGTGCTGAGCTTCCTGCCCCTGTGCCATATCGCCGAGCGCGTCATGACGACGTTCAATCAGCTTACCTTCGGCTACACCGTCAATTTCGCCGAGAGCCTGGAGACCGTGCCCCAGAATCTGCGGGAGGTCTCGCCCACGGTGTTTTTCGCCGTTCCCCGCATCTGGGAGAAATTCGCCTCTCGTGTGTCGATCACGATGCGGGAGGCCGACTGGTCCAAGCGCGTGGCCTATCGTTGGGCCGAGCGGGTGGGGCGGGAATACGCTAAAAAGCGTGTCGCCGGCGAGCGGATTTCGTTTTTCGAGGAAACCTTGGCGAAGTTTGCCCACTTCGCCGTGCTGCATCCGCTCAAAAAACGCCTGGGTCTGGAACGGGTGCGTTTCGCCATTTCCGGCGCGGCGCCGATCTCCAAGGACATTCTGGAATTCTTCCACGGCATGGGCCTTTGGGTGCGGGAAGTTTACGGCCAAACCGAAGGGTCGGGTCCGGCGACGATTCATTACGCGGACCGGATCAAGCCGGGAACGGTGGGCCGCCCGATTCCCGGATGCGACGTTAAGATCGCGGAAGATGGAGAGATTCTCGTCCGCGGCGGCAATGTGTTCGCCGGATATTACAGGAATGAGGCAGCCACGCGTCAGACACTGGTTGACGGATGGCTCTATTCAGGCGATATAGGATGCGTCGATGACGAGGGGTTCCTTCGTATTACCGACCGCAAGAAAGACTTGATCATCAATGCGGCCGGGAAGAACATCGCCCCTCAGAACATCGAGAATCAGCTCAAAGCCAGTCCATACATCAATGACGCAGTGGCGATCGGGGATCGCCGGCCGTTTGTTACGGCTCTGATCCTGATCGACGAGGAGCAGGTGGTGCAGTACGCCCAGCAACACCGCATCCCGTTCACCACCTATGCGTCCCTGGCGTCGAGTCCGGAGATTCGAGAGTTGATCGATGGAGAAGTCAAAGCCGTGAACGCTCAGTTGGCCCGAGTGGAACAAGTCAAGGCGTTCACGATTTTGTCGAAGCGGCTGGAGCAGGAGGACGGCGAATTGACGCCGACCATGAAAGTCAAACGTCAGAAGATCGCCGAACTGTACGGAGACGTGATTGAGGCGCTTTACCGACGCTAGCGGGAACCGGTCTTTCGCATCCTGGATGCGGATCTGGTTCCTGGCCCTTCTGGTGCTCGCCCTGGCGGCATCCACGGCCTTGGCGGACTTTCCCCGGCAGACGGGGGAGGACGACGATGACGCGGATGACGGCTCGGACGATGACGATGACGGGGAAATCGACTGGGGTGAGCACGAGCTCGATCATGAGCTGAACGTGCCGTGGGACTATCCGTCCGAGTACATCCAGCGGCCGCTGGTCTACAACAAGCGCGTCACGGAGTTCAGTGTCGGCTTCTCGTACAAGTCGGCCAAGTACTACTACGACGAGGACGGCAACCTGGTCGAGGGCGGCTTCCAGACCAAGAAGCAGACCTTCGACTTCATGTTCGGCATGGGACTGACCGATCGCTGGTCGTTCCGGATCAATTTCCCGTTCGTCTACAAAAAGACGCGGATTTCCGATCCGGACTCGCCCAACTATCGGACCGGCCAGTCGAATGTGTACGGCACGCTGGGCGAGGAGGCGATCGCCGATCACCTCGACCAAAACGAGGTCTGGGATCTGTGGAACGCGGACCTGCCTTGGCTGGGGGACATCGACCTTTGGACGGGCTACAGCCTCTGGCAGAAGCTCGAACCCACGCGCAGCCTGATCGCCGAGTTGAATTTCAACATCCCCACCGCCAACGATAACCCCCGTCGCGGCACCGAAATCCGCAACTATCTGGGCGACGGTACCCCGGACCTCTACCTGGGGTTGGGTTACAAGCACGAGCAGTGGAAATTCTCCTTTGAAGGTCACGCGGGATACAACATTCGGATGAAAGCGGACACCAAGCATTCTCCCGGCACCCTCGACCCGGCCGACGAGGTCAAGGCCGACGGCGAGATCGCCTTCCAGATTCCCGAGGTGCAGCCTCTGTGGAACACCATGGCGATCGTGGTGGCCGGACACTACCGCGAGCGCGTCGGCAACTTCCGATGGGAAGAGACGACCGAATTCGACTACGTCGATTCCACCATCCGCCGGGACCGCCGGGGCAACACCCTCGAATTCGACGACACGCCGGGCTACCTGGCCAGCGTCGAACCCAAGGTCATCTTCGAAAAGCCTGAATGGTGGGGCTTCGACTGGTTTGACGGCGACTGGATCTTCTTCGCGGATATCCCGGTGGCGGGACAACAGAGCTTCTTGCCCGTGTCCAGAAGCTTCTACTACCCGCCTTACGAACTCGAACACTATGAGGCGGTGGGCATCACCTACGGTCTCAGCTTGGTCAAGAGGTGGCAATAATGCGTCATGTCACCAAAATGATCGGGCGGTGGGGCTGGAGCCGACGCATTCTGGCGATGGCGTTGCTGATCGCCATGGCCGTCGGCGTGGGCGCCGAAAGTGCTCAGGCGACCTGGATCCTCTTTCCGGACGGCACCAACCATCCGGAATTGGACTGGAAGTACGTCGAAACCGAGCATTTCAACATTTACTACTATCCGGAAGTCGAGAACACGGCCCGGCGCCTGTACGCCGTCGCCGAGCAGATCTACGATTCGGTCTCGGGCTATTACAACTACGAGATGGATCGCAAGATCAACGTCACCATTCTCGACACCGAGGACTACGCGAACGGTTGGGCGGCCTATAACTTCAACTGGATCACGATCTGGGCCACCAACCTGTACGCCGTGACCCGCGGACGCTCCAACTGGGTGGACGACGTCTTCGCCCATGAGTTGACGCACATCGTTTCGCTGCACGCCGCGGCCAACTTCCGAGGCAACCTGTTGGGGCTGCTGATCGGCGGGTCGCGCACCTCGCGCAAGCACAACTTCGACGCGGGCTTCGGCCTGTTGTGGGGCTCCGAGCGCCTGCCCACCTGGATCGTGGAAGGCTCGGCTCAGTACAACTCCACGTTATACGGCGGTGACATCCGCGACGCCCATCGCGAAATGGTCACAAGAACGGCCTATTACGAAGACAATCTGTTGACCATCGATCAGATGTCCATCCTGCGAGACGGCAACAGTTTGCAGGGCGAAATGGTCTACAACCAAGGCATGTCCATGAATATGTTCTTGGGCGAGACCTGGGGCCTGGATACTACGGCGAAGATCTGGCACACGGCCGGTCTGACCAACTACACGTCCTACAATTCCCTGCTCGAAAAAGAGTTGGGCCTGTCCAAGGACGAGTTGTACGCTAAGTGGAAGGAATACCTGGCCGTCAAGTATCAGCGCGAGGTGGGACGCCTGCTGGGCGGAAACGAAGTGGCCGGCTACAAGCTCAAGCTCTTCCACCAGGATCCGCCCGACGACCAGATGAACGTCTGGGATAAATGGCACGAGGGTCTGGCCAACTTCCACGTCCAGTACAGCCCGGACGGCGAGTACATCTCGCTGGCCAGCTCCCATGGACCGGACCAGAACTGGCGCGCCAAGCTCTACATCAAGAAGACCAGCCCGGATCCGACCGACATCAACTCGGGCAAGATCCAGGAGATCGGCAAGCTCGACGGCGAGTCGCCCTTCAGTTGGTCGCCGGACTCGAAGAAGATCGTCTATTCGAAGGGTTCGGACACCGATTACCAGTTCTACTATTACTACGATCTGTGGGTGTACGACGTTGACTCGGAGGAGGATCAGCAGATCACCTTCGACCTGCGCGCCACGCAGCCCTCGTGGAGCCCGCTGGGCGACAAAATCGCCTTCATCATCAACGAAGACGGCCAGCACAAGTTGGCGGTGATGGACTACCCGGGCCTGTCGGGACATCACGTCATTCTGGATTTCAAGGACGACACCCAGTTCGGCTTCCCGACCTGGTCGCCGGACGGATCCCAACTGGCGTTCTTTATGTATCGCCACGGCCAGCAGGACGTCTGGATCTGCGACAACGACGGCGCCAACCTGCGTCCGCTGACCTACGATCGCTTTGACGACCGCGACACGAGTTGGTCGCCCGACGGCCAGCACGTCGTGTTCTCGTCCGATCGCAACGGCGTGTTCAACATCTATCAGGTCAACGTCAAGACGGGCAAAGTGACTCAGTTGACGGACGTGATTTCGGGCGCTTTCATGCCTCATATCAAGTCCGACGGCTCGTCGCTGACCTACTCCTACTACACCTCCTACGGCTACCGTCCCTACGAGCTGCCGACCTCGTCGTGGCTCAACCGGTCGGTGGACGAGTTCCAGATGGACGTCACCCCCGCCGAGATTCAGGCGAACCTGACGACCACGGTGCCCATTCCCGAGATCAAGGGCCGCGACTACAGCGTCTTTGACGGATTCGGCTCGCTGATTCCGATCAACAAGAATCACGCGGGCACGTGGGTTTGGATTCCGTTCGTCAGCTACGAGGACGCCCGCCTGCAGGTCGGCGCCCAGTTCGTCATGTCCGACGCGGTCGACAAGAACAACATCACCGCCTACGTCTACGTGGGTGAAGAGCAGCGGTACTCGGTCTTCTACGAGAACTACATGCTGCCGGTGACGACGTTCCTGTCCTTGCACCGGATCTTCCCGGCGACCGCCACCGACTTCGAGGTTTTCGACTTCAACGTCAATGCCAACTTCGACGCCAGTTTCTACTTCGTCGGACTGCGTTGGCAGGATTGGTCGCTGTCCTACAACTACCAGGACATCCGGGTCGAGCAGCCCAATATCCGCACGCGCCAGTTCACCAGCCGTTCCTACGAGTTGTCGGTCAACAAGAGCACCGTGCCGGGCAACATCGATTCGGGCATCAACCCTCGCGGCGGCCATGCCTTGTACGCCCGCGTCGAGTACGGTTCGCCCAATCTGCACGAGCCGTTCACCGGCGCCCCGATGGGCGGCGACGTGGCCGATTTCTTCGGCGATCCCGCGGTGATCACCCTGGAGGAGGCTCGTCATTATCCGGACGAGAACTACCTGCTCACCGACTACGGGTTCACGAAGTTCGAGGTCAACTATCGCAACTACATTCCCTTCCCGTTCTGGGATCTGTCGGACCTGAACGACACGTTGCCGATCAAGGGATGGGATTGGGAGAATCTCAACTTTGAGCGGTGGAAGCGCGCCCGGCACACGTTGGCCCTCAAGGCTCGCGTGGGATACGTCCATTCGACGATTCCCGAAGGCTTCGGCTACGGCAACTCCTTCGGCCGCGTGAACTTCTACGATCGATTCACCGGCGGCGGTCTGTTCGTCTCGGGTCTGGGCGTCTTCTCGGACAACGGCGCCTTCCTGGGCTACGAAAACTACTCGCTCTCCGGTGAAACGGTGGCCGTGTTCGGATACGACTATCGCTTCCCGCTCATCCGCGAGATCGACAAGGAAGTCTGGGCTTTCTACTTCGACAAGCTCTATTTCTCCTTCTTCGGCAACACGGGTAACTTCTGGTCCCATGTGTCCCGCAAGAAGGATATGTTCAACGCCGACAAGGTCTTCGACAAATCGGGCGACGGGAAATTTAACCCGAACGACGACCTGATTTCCGATGCCGGTATCGAGCTGCGGCTGTCCTCGTACCTGTTCATGAGCAACTGGGACAGCTTCATCAAGGTCGCCCACGGCTTCCAGGACAAAGAGAACGACGAGCGCGATATTCCCTTGCGCTTCTACATCGGCCTGGGTACCGGTTTTGACGATTAGGGAGTGCGTCGTGAGCAAGCGCGCGTTCAAGACATGGCAATTGGGTCGTCGGTGGGCCATCCTCCTGGCGGCGGCGGTTCTCGTCCTCGGAGTCGGATCGGGTTGCGATTTTCTCGAACCGGAAGACGAGGACATCGAGACGATTCCCGTCGAGGGCGTCGCCTTTGAACTGCAGGTCGACGACATCGGCGCCGAGGAGGAGCGCGACGCCACCGGTTTGCTGACCGGCCGGCGCGGCTTCTACTTCGACATCGACGCCGACGGCGACGATCACGACGTCTTCTATCAGTTGGACCGGCCTTCGGTGGTCGTGGCCGGTTTGGCTTTCGGCGACGACGGCTTCGCTTCGGCCGCCCAAGCGTTCACGGCCGTTCGTCTCGAACCGGGCGAGACCCGTTATTCGGTTCCGGTCGAGCCGCTGACTTCCTGGGTCAACGAATCCGCGGTCGACGGCTACGAGCCCGGCCGCTACATCGACGCGCCCAACACACTGGTCTACACCGACCGTGTCCTCAACGTGGAAGAACAACAGGCGGCCATGACCGGTCGGCGTGAAGAGGCCGACTTCCTGATGGGCAACCTGGGCGTTATCGCCTTGGGCGAGGGCACCAAGAGCGCCGGCAAGGCTTCGGCCGCCGACGACTTCATCCCGAAAGTCTCCGCCGAGCCCGATTCCCTGTGCGGAATCGGGGACAGTTCGGTCGGATTCGAGGATTTCTGCGAACGCATTGCGGCCTCCGGCGTGGCGCCGGACGGATGGACCGTTTCCTGGTGCATGCAGACTATGTATAACCGGGAAGACGGCCGCTTCAACTCGCTGTACAACGCCTGTCTGGTCGATCAATGCACCGACGAATCCTCCAACTCGGGGCTGGGATCGTGCATCGAGGATTGCCGGAGCGAGTTCATCACCGACCAATTCGGCTGCGCCGGTGAGTTCGGCCCCGAGATCACCGATGTGATTTACGTCGTCGAGCGCGACGGCCATGCCCTGGAAGGCGAGGCCGGTCTGACGGTGACGGGCAGCGACGTGCTGTCGATTTACCTGGGGTATCGCGACGTCGAGGGCAACTTCGACGGATGCACCCCCGACGCCGAGCTGAACTGCCAGAATTTGCCCGGTCAGGTGCAGGTGGAAATCTCCGGCGGCCCCGGCGGTTCCAAGAACTTCGACCTGCCGACCGTCAACAACGGCGGCAACCTGGGCCGCAGCAGTATCAGCGACCAGACGATGGTGGGCTTCTCCTTCAGCGAGTTGGAGGACGGCGAGTACACCTTCACCGTGAGACTGCGCGACGCCTCATGGCACGACGGTCCCTGCAACGCGACGGGCAACACCTACGTCGGCAACTTCGTGGTCGAAAATCACGACGGCGGCGTTGCCGAGCCCATGAATCTCTCGCCACTGAGCCTGGCCTTTTATGAGGTCTACGACCAGGATCTCTACGCGTTCAACGCGGGGCGCGGCTTCCTGGACGTCAACGGCGTCTCCGACGCATTCCTGACGAATATCCCCGACTTGGGTCTGAGCATCATCCAAGGGGCGATTTGGTCCACCGTCGGCATCACCGACTTCCCCCAATGGTCGATCAACCAGATCAATACCGGCGGCTTCCTGTTCGGCACGACCACCGACACGCAGGGCACCAAATTCGACGAGACCGACGACTTGCAGTCCGCGGCCTTCTACCTGGATCAGGCGGTCAGCTCCGGCGCCTTCCTGTTCTACGGTGACAAGGGCTGGAACTTCTTCAACAAGGGCCCGGCGTTCGCCAACGACGATCAATCGTTCGTGAACTCGACGATCAGCGGCGACCCGGTTTACATGCCCTTCAAGCCGGTGCCGGCCGATAATGAGTATGCCGGCTGCGAATTCGACGCGGGCATGGCGCTTTATTGGGCCGACCTGGTCTACCTGCCCGAGGACGAGGGCGGCCTGGGCCTTGAGGCGGCGGATGTTTCGGGGATGGACCCGGGCACGAGCCGCAACCAGTTCGCCCAGGAGATGCTCAACCACAGCGGCGCCGACTACTGGCAGTGCCGAATCTCGTGCCTGCGTAAGGCCGAAGCCGGCAAAAACGGCTGCCTGGGCCTGGACGGCTGCCTGAGCAGTTGTCCGGAGGCGTTGGACAGCACGCAGACTCTTTGCCAGGTCGGCGAGAAGCGCGACCTGCGCGTCAAGGTGAGCGTTGAGATTCCCACTGAGTTCCTGACCAGTGACGAATACTCCGGCCTGTTCGCGCCCAATGGCGAAGAAGACTGGGAGCCGCTGCGTGTCGCGCTGTTGTCGGCCGGATCGGACAACCAGTTCCACGTCATAGAAGGCGGACAGGCGTCCATCGATCTGAACGATTCGACGTACAAACTGCGTCTGCCGTATTTCCCCAATCTGCCCGAGATTCATTTGAGCAGTGGTGCGGGGCCGGGCAATGCGGAGGCGGACGTTTTCGCGCAGATCTTCGTCGTCCTGGTCGACTCGAACGACGAGATCTACGCGGTGGCCTACAACCCGCGCGTCAGCGAAGAGGCCCTCTACCTGCTGCAATGGTCGTACAACTGGGTGCAGTCGCCGACCGTGGCCGGTTGGTCCGTGGGCTACGTGGACGAATTCCTCGAAACGCAGTCGCCGGACGACGCCAATATCACGCTGGTCTTCGGCAAGCGGCGCGCCCTCGAATTGTTGCAACCCGGCGCGTTCCCGGACCTCCAGCCCTAACGGCCCCGGAACCGACAGAATGACGGCGCCCGCCTCGGTTTCGGGGCGGGCGTTTTTGCGCGCGGAGATCGGGCAATGTCCGGGGGGCGACGCGGGAAAATTCTCCGGCGGGGGTTGCAAAAGTTTAGCGGATCGGTATGATGCCACGTCGCGGCCGAGACTTGGGGATAACACAAATTTCCGGCGCGTTTTCGGGCGGTTAACTCAGTTGGCTAGAGTGCCACCTTCACACGGTGGAAGTCACAGGTTCAAGTCCTGTACCGCCCATGTCTCCCTTGGGCTTCGTGACGATTTGCGAATGTTTTTCTCAGATTTTTCTTGAGCATAGCGGGTTATTCGTGATAGAAGCCCTTACATAAGGGTTCACAAGCCATGAGATTACTTCGAGTTTTCGCGCTCCTCGCCTTGGCGGTCTCGGCCATCTACGTGTCCGGGTGCGCCGTTCAGACTTCCCCCGATCGCATCAGCGCGCAGGTTCCGACCGACTCCGATCTGGTCGAAGAGGCGCTTTCCGGCGAAACGCTCACGCCCGAGCAGGCCTATCGCTCGGTCAACGCCCTTCTTCGCGACGGCGAGGAGGCGGCGGAAACGGCCCAGTACGAAAAGGCCAAGACGGCGTACGAAGACGCCCTGCACATCCTCCTGACCAAGGTCGACACGGTCAGCGCTGATTACGCCGACTGGCAACTGCGTTTGGAGCAGTTGTTGGTCAAGACTTGCCTGGCCAATGTGCGTCTGGCCCGTCTGCGAGGGTTGGAGATTCCGGCCGAGCGGCGTCCCTCCGATTTGAACATCGTCTACAACACGCGCGTCGAGCCGTGGCTGAATTACTACCTCACCCGCGGCCGCAGCTCGATGGCCACGTACCTGGAACGCATGGGTGCCTATGAGCACGTCTTCGAACAAGTGCTCGAGGAAAAGAACCTGCCCAGTGACTTGAAATACCTGCCGATCATCGAATCCGGCGTCTCCCCCTTCGCCTATTCCCACGCGGCCGCTGGCGGACTGTGGCAATTCATCCCCGGGACGGGGCAGCGCTACGGCCTGCAGATCAACCGATGGGTCGACGAGCGCCGCGATCCGGAAAAGGCCACCCGCGCCGCCGCCGAATACCTTTCGACGCTCCATGAGATGTTCGGCGACTGGGCGCTGGCGCTGGCCGCTTACAACTGCGGCGAGAATCGCGTCGCCAGTGTCATCAACTCGCAAGGGACGCGGAATTTCTGGGAAATGACTCTGCCGACCGAGACGATGAACTACGTGCCGAAGTTTATCGCGGCGATGATGATCGCCCGCGAGCCAGAGGCCTACGGGTTCTATGTCGAGCCTCAGACTCCCGTCTACACCGAGCGCATCAGCCTCGACGGCGTGGTGAAAGTGACGGATCTGGCGGCCCAGACCGGCCTGGACTACGACGAACTCAAGCGTCTGAACCCTGAGTTGCTGGGGTCGATCACCCCGCCGAGCGAAAATCAATACGCCATCAACGTGCCGGCCCAGCAGGCCGAGCCTTTCCGTGAAAAACTGGCGTCCATCAACGGCGGCCTTTACCTGAGCGAAGCCCAGGTCAAGAACATCGTCGCTCCGCCCAAGCCGAAGCCGCGATATGTCTATTACAAGGTCAAGCGCGGCAACACGCTGGGCGGCATTGCCGGCAAATATCGGACGAGCGTCACCCTCATCAAGCGGCTCAACGGCATCAAGGGCAACACGATCCGCATCGGCCAGACGCTCAAGATCAAACCCGGCCACAAGCGCTAGAAAACATCGGATACTTTTCGCGCCTCGCTGCAAAATGCGGCGAGGCGTTTTCTATTCGGCTCCGAGATTCACGTCAAATTTGCCCGAGTTCGAATTTCCCGCCCGATCCGTCAGACGCACTTCCACCCGATGGACGCCGGGCGATAGCGGCTCGTCCGGCCGATAGCGGATGAGTTCGGAAACCGGCATCGGTTCGGCCAGGACGCGTCGGCCGTCGACGGCCAGCCAGATCCCGCCGTCGGAGACCCCGGACGCGTTGTCCTGGTAGGGCACGAGCAGGACGTATCGATTACGTTGCATTTCGAATCGCGGTTCGCCGACGCTCGGCGGTTGCGTATCCCGCATCAGCGCGAAATCCCCCAGGTGCGTTGGGGTGATGGTCGGCCCGCGGCCCATGAACCAGTACGTCCCGCGATCCAGCAGAAAGACGCCGATGTCGCGACCCGTCGCGCCTTGCACGGACACGCTGAGCTTGCGGTGGAGCGGTTCCCAAGAACGCTCGAAGGAATACAGCGGCGAGACCGGCTCCAAACCCGGCTGCGCGGGCGCTTCTTTTTGCGTGACGAGTGTGGGAAACGCCTCGTAGACAGCGCCCGACGCCACGCGCATCGTCGCCTTGCCGTCCGGGCTGTCCAGTCGCGCACCCGCGCGCACCCAATGCACCGCGCCGCTTGCGGAATAATGGCGAGCGCCCGAGTCCCAGAGCAATTGCACGGGTCCGTCAACGCCGGACGGCAGGCGACAGATCCCCGCTTGAGTGTCGTCGCCGGTCGGAGCGATGACGGGCGTGTGTGACTTTCCGTCGGGCAGGCGGCAGACGGCGGCTGAAATCGGCTCAGTGGACGGCGGGCCCAGCACGGCGACGAAGAGCTTTTCGTGCGTGCCGACGTAGGTGTCGGGCAGGGCGGTGCGAGGTCCCTCGCTTTTCGGCGCGGGGCCGTCAAAGGCGGGCAGCGGCTCGACGACGCGCAGCGTGAACAGGCCCTCGCCGATGTTGCCGGCGGCGTCCGACGCGACGATGCGCGCGGTGTGGTCGCCCGGCGTCAGGCGGGACAGATCGCCGCTCAGGTTTTCCGGCTGAAAGATCGTGCGCGCGGCCTTGCGATGCAGCCGGTGGAAGACGCCGACTTTCTCTTCCTTGAGGCGGTAGTTGTAGTCGAGCTCGGAGTGCGTCTGATCGGCGTAGTCGAATTGGTCGTACCGCACATAAAACATCGGCGCGTCGTCGACCGTCAGGCGGATCGAGTAGGGCGCGAGGGTGCGCTCCGAGTTTTCGATGTAGTCGGTGACTTGGGCCTGGAGGCTCACGCGCCCGCCGATCATGACGACGCGGTCCAGACGCCCGTCGGCAAAATCGAAGAATGCCGGAGCGAAGCGACCGTCCACATGCGCCCCGGCGTTCATGGGCTCGATGTACAGCCGTTCGACGACCGGCGGCTTGCCGTCCGCGAGCGGCAGGCCGTTGCGCTGCGGATTGACCGGCAATCCCCCGCGACGCACCTCGAAATGCAGGTGCGGCACGTCGGTGCCCGTCATGCCCGAGTAGCCGATGACCTCGCCGCGAGCGAAATGGGGGCCGTTGCCCGAGAAAAATTTCTGAAACCCGTAGCTGAACGACCGCCCCCGCGCCGCGTCGGCGACGGCTTTGAGCTTGGGGCCGAATTCGGAGAGGTGGGCGTAGACGGTCTGTCGCCCGTCGGCATGCTGAAGGTAGACCGCGCGGCCATACCCTCCCGACGACGCTCGCACCCGCACCACACGTCCGTCATCCGCCGCCAGAACGGGAACGCCGATCACGTGGTCGGTGCCCAGGTCCACGCCGCCGTGGGGATGGTTGATGCGGTATTCGCCGAAGTTGCCGGTCAGGATCGGTCGCAGCTTGAGGGGATAGAGGTAATCGTCGGCCCGCGCTGAAGGGGCGAGGGCGAGCGCGATGGCCGCCAATAAAAATGCCGCCCCTGCGGCGGCCCGTTTTCCATGCGAAATGTTTGGACGCGATTGCGTGGAAGGTCGATTCGCCATGGCGGAATTCTACGCGAAATTCCCGCGCGGCGTCGATCCGTCCGGCATGTCTACGCGGCGGTCGGCAGATCCAAGGCGACCAGCTTGTCGCGATTCTCTTCGATCTTCAGCGGGACCTTCTTCATCTTCAGCACCAGTTTGCGGCCCGCCTCGACCTCGAAGTTGCCTTCGATGTCGTTCCATTTGCAGATGTCGACCACGTCCAAGTTAAAGCGCTTGGCGATCGACAGCAGCGTGTCGCCGTCCGTCACGACGTATTCAAACGATTTGAAATCCTCGTCGGCGCTGACTGCCGAATCGGCGGCGTCGGTCGTGTCGGCGGTGGGGGACGTCGCCGCGACCTGGTCGGTCGCGACGGCGGCGGTTTTCACGGGGGTATTGTTGTCAACGGCGTTCGCCTGGGGTTCGGCCTTCGCCGGCGCGGTGGGCGCGTTGGGCGAAACGGCCGGGGCGGCGGTCGGCGCCGGATCGGACTCGGGCGTGGGAGCGATATAGATCTTCTCCTGCCACGTCTTCACCTTGAGCGTCGTGCCCACCCGCAGCACCTTGGTGGCGGACTTGCCGTTGAGCGAGCGGATCTTGTCGATCGAGGTCTTGTGCTGCTTGGAGATGGTCCAGAGCGTGTCGCCCTTTTTCACCTTGTGCCAGACGTTGTGCGTCTTGAAGTAGTACTTCGGCGCCGGGTCGGACGGGTTGGTGGAGACGTTCATCGACACCTTCTGCGTCGCGACGGCTTCACCCGGCTCGGGATCGACCTGAACCGGCACCTGTACCTCAACCAGCTTGCGTTGGTAGAGCACCAGGTTCTGGCCCGGGCGGATGATCGAGCGGCCGTTCATGCCGTTCCACTTCATCAGCTTGCTGGTGCCCACGCCCGTGCGTTTGCCGATGCCGCTTAGGGTGTCGCCCTTGCGGACTTTGTAGCTGGTGCGGACCGTTTTGTACTGCTTGACCGTGCGATACTTGGGCGCCGGGCCCCAATCGTACGTCCCGGCCTCGGCCAGGGACACATAGGGCTGATCCTGGGGACGGCTGCGCACGTCGGCGCGGGACAGCGCGGCCAGGCGGCTATCCTTGTATTGGTAGTTCTTTGCCGCCGCCACCGCGATGGGGGACCAGAAACGCACGTGGATGTGGTTCGCGTGACCGCGAGCGTGGCGGATGATCGCCGCGCGGGGGTTCTTGCTGTTGTACTGGAAGACTTTGTCCAGGTACGAGGCCGGCGCCTTTTTCGTGTACTTCACGTAGTCGTACAGAATGCGCTGAATGGAGATGTCGATGAAGATGTACTCGGCCTTGTTGTCTTCCATGACGCCTTCGAGCAACGCCCACGTGCGGGGCACGTCCAGATTACGTCGATTGGCGGTCAGGAAGGTCTGGGGCTGGCCGATGCCCTTGTAATAGTAACCGATGTCCGCGTCCCGGCCCGCTTGATGGGAGCGGTGGGTCTTGAGTCGGCCGCCGTGCTCGGCGGAAATATCGCCGATGACCAACTCATGGGCGCCCGGATACTGCTGATGCACCTTCGCGACCGCGTAGCGCAGAGCGGCGATCGTCTCGGGCGTGCCCCAGTTGTTGCCGTTGGCCCGGGGACGGATGCCCGGCGATTCGGTCAGGTAGACGCCGTTGACCAGTCGGCCGCGGGAGGCGGCGCCCACCGAAAGGCAGGGCACCTTGGTCAGATCCTGGCCGGTCAGGTCAATCGTGTCCGGATCCAGGTAATCTTCGGCGCTCGGGTTGTCCACATCGTCTTCGTAGAGGATGCCGGATGTGTCCGTCGCGCCGTCGGGGGAGGATAAGACATTCTGCAGAAGAGCATCGAGTTCGGCGGCTTCATCCTTGTCCCCGGCGAACGCCGAGGAAACCGCCAGCAGGACCATCAAAACAGACAGGACCCGCGAGATCGGAAAATGCACCATTCCCACACTCACAGATGAGAGTTGAACATTCGAATTTCGATTTTCGGTCGCGGTAAATGCGCCCCAAAACCCAGCCTTCGGAAGAGCCCGCCGCCGGCGATATTTCGCCGGGCACACCGTCTTAGACTCCCGAAGCATTCATTCGGTTCGGCCCGAACAACAAAGACCAACAAACGCCTTAATAGGACCAAATCAGCGAATGAATAAGCGTTCAGACATTAGCCGCAACGTGTCATTTCGTCAAGGAAAACCTTAAGCCGATCTTTTCCGACCGCCCCGGTCGAGATGACCTGCGTTCAAAGGCCCGGTATTTCGAAAATACCTGAATTAATGTGGGAAATTAAAGGACGGCCCGCCTAGAGGGGCTCGTCCAAAGCGGCAAGCAAGTCCACATCGCGCTTGTAGACGTCGTCCAGGAAGACCGCGCGACCGTCCTCGTTCGTGGAGACCGTTTGGTACTCAATATGAATCGGGACTTTGTGTTTGAGTTCGATCGGTGTTGTGGTTCGCGAGGCCAGGATCTCCTCGATGCGCTTGGAGTCGACGACACCGTCTTTTTTGAGCAGGAATTCGGCCATCTCCAGCGGATTATGCAAGCGGATGCATCCGTGGGAGAAGGCGCGCTGCGTGCGGTTGAACAGGTACTTGGTCGGCGTATCGTGCAGATACACGTCATGCTTGTTGGGGAAGAGGATCTTCACCCGCCCCAAGGCGTTGGCCGGTCCCGGCGGTTGGTAGGCCGCCACGGGGATGCCTTCCTTGTTGTAGTGGGCGACGTAGCCCTTTTTCTTGAAGTATTCGGGGTCTTCTTCCCACTTGGGGTATTCCTCGAGCTTGAAGATCCGGCGGGTCATGTACCACGACGGGTTGTAGACCACGCGCTCGACTTCGGCCGAAAATTCGGGCGTGTTGTTGAGCGGGTTGAGGTTGCCGACGATCACCTTGTGCCGACGCAGGATCTTGCCGTCCTCGACGACTTCGACCTTGTATTCGGGGATGTTGACACGCAAGTAATAGTTTTCCCAGCGGGATTCGGACTTGCGCATCTTCGAGAGCGTCAGGCGGATGCGGGCGACCTTCTCCGAGTAGGGGATGTTCAGCGCTTGGACCGTCCCGGCGCCGATGACTCCATCGTCCACGACGCTGTGGGCCTGCTGGTACTCGACCAGGGATTTTTCCAGGTTGTCGTCGAACACGCCGTTGATCGGCCCGTCGTAATAGTCCTCGTAGGCCAGGCGCTCCTGCACGGTCTTGATGAATTCCGCGTTGCGCGAGCCTTTTTTGTATTTGGTGCTCCCGCCGATGGAGATGTGGTCCAAGGTGGGATACTTCTCGGCCAGCTTGCGATAGCGGGCCAGCTCATTGCGCAGGCGCAGATAGTGGGGCGTGTTCGGCGCAGCGTCCTTGACCGCCTCGGCCATGTCCGTTTGGGACTGGGTCCAGTTGTCCAGGAGCATTTCGTCGGTCAGACCCATGGCCCGGATGTACTTGAAATAGGCGATGGCGTCGTCGATTTCCGTGTTGTACTCGGCCTTGGCGCGCATGATCATCAACTGGCGGGCGCGGGCGTAAGCCGCGGTGATTTCCGGGTAGCCGGCCGCGCGCTCGTCTTCAAGCATCCAGTCCAGGATCGCCGGGCCGGTCAGCTCCGGGTCCTTCTTCTTCTTGGAGGCTTCCACCAGGTCCTGAACCAGCTTCGCTTTCTGCTCCGGACTCAGGGACACATTGGTCGTCTCGTCGAGTTCGGGGGGGTAGGCGTCCAGCGTGTGGGCCTGCTTATCCAGGGCGTCGGCGCGGAAATTCGACGGGTTCAGGCCGTCATTGACCGAGGAATCCAGCGTTTCGATCAGCAGGCGATGATCCGCCGAAGGCAGGTCGTTTTCCACGAAGCGATACTTGGCGCCGTTTTTGAGCGGGTAGGCTTTTTCCAGCATCGGCTCGATCTCGGCGGCGTCGGCCAGGCGCTGAGCCTGATCCTTGGCGATTTCTTCGGCAAGCGTCGGGTCGGTTTCGATTTTCTGCTTGATCAGGGTGGGGAAGTCGAGGTTGAGGCGCTCCACCTCTTTTTCGGCCATCTGCTGGTAATAGAGGGAGCAGGCCGAGGCGAGAAGCACCAAGGCCAGGGCGAGACCCAGCGCCGCGACCGGCCGTCGCTTCGCCTTGGATTGCGTCGTGCCCATTGGGCCCATTGGGTTGCCCCGCATATTGACCTCGATTCTTCTTCGGCCATCCGCCGACGAATGCACCCGCGAAATCGTAGACCGCTTCGGCCGTCCGCGTCGGTGGGGCGCGGAACGCGACACCCGTTTGATGTCGGATTTGCGGCCAAGGAAGACAAGCGGCCTATCGGGTCGTCTCTTTATCGGATTTGAGGGAAAAAATCCATCGGAAAATCACTCCGAGACCGACCGGACGGTGCCGACAATCCACAGCTTGTACCCAAGCCGACCGAATCTATCCCCAGTGGCGGCGTCAAACGCCGTCTCAGCAGTCTAAGGGTTGGATAATGCGACCATTTTGGTCACATTTTTTCGAAATTATGCGGCTGACCGGTCGAGGGACGGACTGGACGTCCCGGGCTGTCGCCGGGTTTTTCGTTGCCAAGGCTTTCGACGTCGTGGTATTGAAGCCGGCTGTTGCTTGGATTCCATGGATTCGGCTTGCGCGACGGGATATCGGGCGCGGCCATTTTCGACGGGAGCGATAGTGATGCGGACGGACAAACATCTCCTTCCCCTGGCGATCCTCGTGGTCGCGGCCACGGCGACGCTGCTGTTCGGCGCGATCTCCTGCGGCGACAGCGACAGCCTGGATTTCGAGGACGGCAAGCTCAAGGCCGGGGTCACGATCCCCCTGCTGCCCATCGATCTGCCGATTCTTCCCACCGACGTGACGCTGGCCGGCGCGGCTGATTCGATCACCAAGGAGGCGGAGGATCGTTTCGGCGTGGATATCTCCAGCACCAAGATGGAAGAGGTCTCCGAGGACGTGGAGGACGATCTGCGGGACGCGTCCCTGGAAGTCTTGCAGCCGGGCGTGTTGTCCGTGGCGGTCAATGACCGGATTTCCGAAATCATCCGCGGGGTGGTCAGTGTGACGCGCGTCGGCGTGAATTTCGGCTTCAAGAACAACACCGACACCTACGTGGCGACTCCCGTGCAGTTCAAGCTCTTCCTGGGCGACGGCGAGGAGGCCGAGGCATTCGACGAAGCGGTTTCGATTCCCTTCGCCGACCCCCAGGTGGACGAGGACGGCCAGTTTGTGGTGCCTCCGGGAGAGGAAATCGAGCTGTCCATCGAAAACGTTCCCCATCTGGTTTCCGCCATCAACGATTCGGCGACCATCGGCGTCGGCTACCAGTCGATCTACAAGGTGGCCGACACGGAAGAGGGGGCCGACATCGAGGCGCTCGTGACCGAATTCGGTTGCTGCCTGGCCAAGGCGGCGACCAGCGGCATTGTCGGCGGTATCGTCGATGCCTTGTGTTCGGCCGACACCTGCCCGGGGGCCGACGAGCTGCTCAATTGGAATTTGGCGTTGACCAAGTTTGAAATTGAAGTGGAGGCTGAGTCGGACTTGGATGTGCCGGATTTGGAGGATTGCGCCGATTTCGCCTCATCCCTGGGCCTTGACGAGGTGGCGGACGCCTGCCCGTAGGTGCGAGGGTTTCGGTCCCAAATCGTCCGATTCGGATCGTAGATCAGCAAAAATTTCCCTGAAAGGCCGCCGAAAGGCGGTCTTTCTCGTTGGGCCCCAAATCGGTTTTTCGGTCGCATCGGCGGATTCCCGGAGGGCTGTGGAAAACGACGTTAAACGGTTGAAAGAACATAAGAATTAAAAATTCACATTTCAAATCTACGCATGTTATAATTCGTTCCTATGGAAGGCATTGGCGTCGGACGAGAGACGACATAATTGTAAGGATAAAAGAAATAGCCTTCTATTCAACTCTTACGATTCGTCCCTCAAGTTGGACATGAGAAAATATCGCGTAATGTTCCTCACATATGTCGGAGAGGGTGGAAAAAGTATCTGTTGCCACGCAAGGATCTCTGTGCTAAAGACACACCGAACGTTTAACCCTAGGAGGGAGCACTAATGAGCTCTAAGTTCTTTATTTGGATGACGGTTCTCGCCTTGCTGGTGGGTGTCGTTGCGATCGGGGCTGTTGCTTGCGGTGATGACGACGACGACGACGATGACGACGACGATACCGCCGACGATGACACTTCGGATGATGATGACGACGACGACGATTCGACGGTCACGGACTGCGAAACCGGCATCAGCGATCTTTATGCCTGCGAATTCGTGCTGACCGATGAGTCCGGCGACCTGGGCGAAGAGACCGCCGCCGGCCTGTGCGCCGACGGCAACGAAGACGCCAAGTGCTATGCCACCTGCGGTGAGCTGTTCGGCACCGACTGCGACGGCATGGAATCCTGCATCACGGATACCTGTCTGCCCGAGTAAGTGACAGATCGACGACACTCATCTAACGATGGTGTTAAAAGCCCTCGTGCCTTCGGGCGCGAGGGTTTTTTCTTTGCGGCGCCGGGGTGGGGGCCTATGTGGGGAATCGCTATTGAGCCGACGCCATGCGTTCCAGGGCCTTGAGGGCTTCGCGGATGCTCAGGCCCGAGAGCCGGTCCCGATGGGTCTCCACAAACGACCGCACGAATTCCGGATTCGTGTACGAGTAGTCGCGTAGCGCCCACCCGATTGCCTTACGAATGAAAAATTCCTTTTCGTGCAGGCAACGACGGCAGTAGTCAGCGAGTTGGTCGGCATCCGTGTCGGCTTTGAGCTTAAGCTGGCTCAAAATTGCGGCGCGGCGGATCCACATGTCGTCATCTTCGATCCAGCGGTCCATCACCGGGCGGACTTCGGCGCGATACCGGCGCTGCGTCGGGGCGACGACGTTGCCCGCCACCTCGTCCACGAAATCCCACCAGGCGCCCTCGCGGATCAGCTTTTCGCATAGGGGGAGCACTTCGGGCGTGTGAAACTGCCGGAACATCGAGGCCATCGCCACGGCCATGTACTTCTCTTCCCGATGGGGTCGCCGCCACAAGGCCCGAATTGCCGCTTCATACGCTTCCCGATCGGCGGGAGCGAACTCCTTTTTCAAACGCTTTTCGAACGCGCGCCGCTCGGGGGCCTTGACGCCGTAAAAGGGCATCGTGGTCTTCATGTACGCCGCCATGGGCGCCGCGTTGGCCGGGTCGGCATGCTCGCGCAGATGGGCGACGACCTCGTCGACCAGGTTCCGGACGTAGGTGCTTTGGGTTTGGCGGGGCATGTCGGTCGTAGGGGGACTGCCTAGGAGCGACGGGGGCGTCGACTGCCGCCGGAGCGGGGACGGCCGCCTCCACCGCCGCCGCCGGGCCGTCCGCCGGAGCGGGGACGACCGCGACCACCGTGGCCCGCGCCGCCGTCCTTATGGCGAAGGGATCGCTCGTGGCGCTTGTGGGCGCGGATGTCGTAGTTGGCGGCCATGTCTTCGGCGAAGGCATTCTCGTCGGGAATGTCGGAGGGAATGTGCCGCTGGATGTATTTTTCGATCGCGGCCAGATTGTAGACGTACTCGTCGCAGGCGAGCGTGTAGGCGACGCCGGTCTTGCCGACGCGGGCGGTCCGGCCGATGCGGTGGACGTAGTCTTCGGCGTCGGAGGGGACGTCGTAGTTGATGATGTGGGAGACATCATCGATATGCAGTCCCCGGCTGGCCACGTCCGAACAGACCAACAGCGGGAATTTGCCGTTTTTGAAATCTTCAAGCACCCGCAGCCGTTTGTTCTGCGTCAGGTCGCCGGTCAGTAGCCCGGCTTCGAAGCCGTTACGCTTGAGCTTTTCGGTGATGAACCCGGCCATGAGCTTCGTATTGGCGAAGATCATCCCCCGGTCCACGCTCACCCGCTGGAGAATCCCCAGCAGCAGGCGGAATTTTTCGTCCCGGTCAACGTGAAAGAGCTTTTCGTCGATGCCCTCGGCCGTGATGTTCTCCGGCTCGATTTCCACGAAACTGGGACGGTTCATGTAGTTGGTCGCGAGCTTGCGCGCCTTTTGCTCGAACGTCGCCGAAAACATCAACGACTGGCGCTCTTCCTTTTTGGGCAGGCGTCGCAGGATGGCGTTGAGTTCCTCGTAGAAGCCCATGTCCAGCAGGCGGTCCGCCTCGTCGATGACCAGAAATTGCACGTCGTTGACCCGCAGCAGGTTCTGACGCATGAAGTCCAACATGCGGCCCGGTGTGCCGATAGCCACGTCGATGCCGTCTTCCAGCGACCGTTCCTGCCGGCGATAATCCTTGCCGCCGTAAAACACGCCGAAACGCAGCCCCGTGTGTCGGCCGAGGATGACGGCTTCCTTGTGCGTCTGGATGGCCAGTTCGCGCGTGGGGGACAGGATGAACCCACGAGGGTCGTGGAGCTTTTCGCCTTTTTGCTGCTCGGCGCGCAGGATTTGCGTCATCATGGCGATCAGGAAGGTGGCGGTCTTGCCGGTGCCCGTCTGGGCCTGGCCGATCAGGTCTTCGCCGGCCAGCGCGGTGGGCAAAGCCTCGCGCTGGATGGGCGTCATTTCGGTGAAGTCCAAATCCTGGATTCCGGCCAGCACCTCATCGGGCAGATGCAGTTTCTGAAATTCCGAATGCCAGTTTTTGTCGGGCTTGTCTTTTTTCGCGGCGCCACGGTCGTGGTGGCCACGGACGGGTCGATGGGGCATAGATAAATCGCCGAGGTCGGGAAGTTAGGTTTCGATTAGGTCAATCCGAATCCGACACGACAATAGCCTAGCACGTTTCGAGTCAAAGCCCAAGTTGAGCTGTGACAAAGCGTCCCCACCGCTTTTGCCCAAAAAAGGCAGGTGATGTTCAGACGCCGACGCGGCGTTGGGGCAGGGTTTTGTCCAGGTCGGGTCGCTCGCGCAGGAACCGGCCCAGGGTCTGGAAGACGAAGCCTTCCTTGCGGGCGCCGTCCCGGCAGGTGTCGATCAAGGTTCCTTCGTGGCTTCGGGCAAAAAGCTCAAACCACGCGATCGCCCGCTCAAACACCGGGCCCGTGGGCACCCGGTCGCCGTTCCAACTCGGGACAAACTTCAGATAGGGGTCGCCGTCCAAGCGGCGGAAGTGGTGAGCCCCGGCGGCGTGGGTGCGCTGGTCGGGAAAGGCCAGATCCATGCCCACCATGGCGATGGCGCCGGCGGCCATGTATTCGGCGGCGGCCAGGGCGGCGGTGCCGACGATCCCCCCGCTGCGAAGACGCGCCAGACGGCCTTCCGGGTCAACCTCGTCGGAGAGGGGGTCGCCCTCGGGCGCGGCGGCGATGCGTTCGCCCTGCCATCGGGCCACGACCTCCGGATGGGTCGACGGAAAGTAAATCAACCGAGGCAGGATGTTCAGGTCGCGGCACTGCTCGGCGTTGGCGTCGTTGGGATCGATGGACACGGCAAAGTCGGGGACGATCCCGGCGGCCTGCATCGGACGCAGGGCGGCGTCGACGGCGATGATCCAGGCGCGCTTACCGTGGCGTTCGATGATCGGCAGCGCCGCGTCCAGGCTCGGACCCGCCCCGACGACCAGCACCGGATCGCCCGCCAGCGCCCCCCGCCAGGTGGCCAGCGACCAATCCTTGCGCAAGGGCTCGCGATTGGCCATGGCGTTCAAACGAATGCGTTCGGCGGCCATGGGCGGGGCGTCGGCATAGGTCAGCAGATGGCGCGCCAGACGGGCGGCCTCGGCGGCGTCTTCGTCGGCAACCCGGACGGCGGCCTCATGGACGATCACGTCGCCGTCGTTCGATTTCATGGCTTCGCCTAGTTGCGCCAGACCCGACGCGTTCCCGGGGACGATGCGCACCCTGGGGTCGTCCAGCACGCCGTCCAGCACTCCGGACTCCAGACCGGCCAGGAACGCGCCTCGGCAGATGACTACGCCGACCACCTCCCGTTCGGGCGCCAGATGCCGTGCCTGCACCAGTCGATGCCCCGCGCCCACGCCCAGCAGCACGATCGGGCCTCGGCGCGTCGGGTTCAGGCGGGATTCCAGGAAGCGTGCCGCCTCGGCGAACGGATCGCGGGGGCTGCACAGCGTTACAACACGGCCGTTATCATCCGGTAATTGCAGCAGATATCCGCGCGGACTCGACTTGAACGCCGCCGCCGACCCCCGGCCCAGATAGCCGACCAGCGCCTCCCCGAACCGCGCCAGCGCCGCTCGCCGATCCGTCTTGGACGACGATTCGGCGACATTGCGGGTGAGGGGGTCGGTGGCATGGATAAGAGCATCGAGCATGGCATTGGTCGAATGCACGAGCGTTCCCTTTGCACAACGTCGGTATTCCACCCCCATTTCGGGGGATCACAACGTCATCGGCAGATCAGGGAAAAGGCTGAATTTTATTATAGGTCTTCAGCGTATCGCCGATGAATAGCTATCGAATTGGCGAGGAGTCACTTTCCGCGCCTTCACGAGTCGCAAGGAGGGGCGAATGACGCCCGAATCTTTCCTGAATTTCCGATCGGCGATTTGCGGCAAACGCATCCTGATCACCGGCGGCACCGGCACCGTCGGCCAGGCCCTGATCCGGGCCCTCCTGCCGCTGGACCCCATGGTCATCCGCGTATATTCCCGTGACGAGCAAAAGCAGTACTACATGCGCGACGAATACCGCGACGAGCGGCGTATGCGCTTTTTCATCGGCGACGTGCGGGACTACGGCCGTCTGCGCCGGGCCATGGAAGACGTGGACATGGTTTTTCACCTGGCGGGCCTCAAGCACGTCGAATCCTGCGAGTACAACCCCTTCGAGGCCATTAAGACCAACATCAACGGCACGCAGAATGTGATCGACGCGGCGCTGGCCGAGGGCGTGGGTTCGGTGGTTTTCGCCAGCTCGGACAAGGCGGTCAACCCCTCCAACGCCATGGGCGCCAGCAAGCTGATGGCCGAAAAGCTCATGGTCGCCGCCGACTACTCGAAGGGCTCCAAGTCGACCCGCTTCGCTTCGGTGCGTTTCGGCAATGTGCTGGGCAGCTCGGGATCGGTGATTCCCACCTTTGTGAAGCGCATTCGCGCGGGCAAGGACCTGCCGATCACCCATCCGGATATGACGCGCTTCGTGATCTCGTTTCGGGAATGCATCGAATTGTTGCTGACCGCGGCCACCGAATCCGTGGGCGGCGAGATTTTCATCCGCAAAATGCCGGTGGTCCGCATCCCCGATCTGGCCGAGGCGCTGATTCAGCTTTACGCGGGAAAGAACGCCCCGGTCGAGACGAAGGTTGTCGGCGTGCGCGCGGGCGAGAAGCTCTATGAAGAATTAGTGACCGAGGAAGAATCGACGCGCACGGTCGATACCGGCCGCTACCTCATCATCCTGCCCACCGACGAGGCGGACCGGGCCGACGAGCCCCTGTTCCCCGGCGCGACGCCCCTGCCGGTGGGGGCGTACACGTCCCGCCTGGAGGCGGCGATTTCGGTGCCTCAGATCAAGCGCCTGCTGACCGAGGCCCAGGATCCGATCGCGTCCGCCGGTGACGAAGGCGAGTTCGACACCGGCGTGCGCCTGGACGAAGAGACCTCGCCGGAGATGATCGACTACTCCCATCGTTTCGACTCGGCCGGCGCGGCGGCCAAATAACGATCCGGCATTTTTGAAACGTCGGCCCCGAGGCCGATGCAAAGGGACTCAAGCGGAGAAGCCATGGATGCATTGAGACGGAATCGCCAAAAACCGACGGTGCTCGTGACGGGCGGCGCCGGGTTCATCGGCCGTTGGGTCGTCGCCGAATTGCTCCGACGGGGGCAATACGACGTGACGGTGCTCGACAATCTTCAGTCGGGCAGCAAGTCCAATCTCTCCGAATTCATCGGCCATCCGCGATTTACGGAGTTGATCGTCGGCGATGTGCGCGACTGGGCGTTGTTGGACGACATTTTCGAGCGCCGATCGATTCACACGGTCTTTCACCTGGCCGCGTGCATCAATGTGCAGGAGTCCATCGACGAGCCCACCCGGGTGTTTCAGGCCGACGTGGTGGGCACTTTCGACCTGTTGGAAAGGGCCCGTCGTTACAATTCTCGATTTGTTTTTATGAGCACCTGTATGGTATATGACCGGTGTTCCGAACCCCAAGGGATTGCCGAGACGTCGCCGACCAAACCGGCTTCGCCGTATGCCGGGGCCAAGCTGGCCGCCGAGAATATGGTGTTGGGCTATCACCATGCCTACGGTATGCCGGTCACGATTCTGCGTCCGTTCAACACCTACGGTCCTTATCAGCGCGCCGACGGTGAAGGCGGAGTGGTGAGCATCTTTTGCGATCGGGCCGATCGCGGACAGATGCTGAACATCTACGGCGACGGCACGCAGACCCGAGATCTTTTATATGTGGAAGACTGCGCCCGGTTCGTCGTGGACGCGGGGATGCATCCGGCGGCCGAAGGGCGCGTTCTCAACGCGGCCACGGGGCGGGATGTGACGATCAATGAGCTGGCCAAGGTCATTGTCGGCGACGAGTCACGCATTGCCCATGTGAAGCACATTCACCCGCAAAGCGAGATTCCCAAACTGCTGGGGAACTCCGATCGGGCGCGGGAATTGATCGGCTGGGAACCCGTGGTGTCCTTGGAAGAGGGCATTGCGCGCACGCGAAACCATCTGGCCGCCGCGAACACGGACGAAGGGACTCGCGCCGGGGCGGCCTGATCGCATCAAGGAATGATCGATGACCCGTATTCCGATCCTTGTCGTCGGCGGTGACGACAAGCTGGGAGCCAATCTGGGCGAAGCCCTCGGAATGGATTTCGAGGTGCATGCCGTCCATCGATTCGACGACGCCGCCGCGGCCGGGGCGACGCGCGAAGGCCTTTGCGTGTTCGATGCCCGGGACGAGGGCGCCGACTGGCGCGCATTCCTCGAACAACACACCCAAGGCAATCCCCAGGCCCGCCGCATCGTGCTGGTGGCCGCCAATCAATCCCAAGACGTTTACGAACAAGTTATCGCCGGCCGTCTGGACGGCTTGATGGCCGACCCGGTCAACGCCCTGAGCCTGGCGTCCATGATTCGCAGCCTGATCCATGCGCGAAAGACCGATCCGCTGCCCGAGCCGTTGGACGCGCTGGACTCCATCAGCGTGCTCAACAACCTGCGCAGCGGCGTCGTGGTTCTGGACCGGCACGACACGGCGGTGTTGGTCAACAACGCGGCGGCGTCCATCCTGGCGCGACCGACTTCCGAGCTTCTCGGCAAGAATATGACGGAGATTTTCGGGCCGAATTTCACCAAGACTCCGCCCAAGGGCCAGCAGGGCGACCACGTCCATCGAGCTGAACTCACCTTGGTCAACGGGCGCGACCGGGAAGTCCAACTCGGTTACTCCACCTCGGCCATGCTCGGGCCTCAAAAGGACAACCTGGGCACGATTGTCGTGTTCGCCGACGTGACGCGGGAAAACCTGCTGCGTCTGCAGCTTGTGCAGTCGGAGAAAATGGCGGGGATCGGCACGCTGGCCGGCGGCATCGCCCACGAGTTCAACAACCTCATCGGCGGCATGCTCGGTTATGTGCAACTGGCCGAATCCACGGACGATATCGAGGACTACCGCCGCAGCGCCGAGGTCATTCGCAACTCGGGCCTGCGGGCCAAGACGATCATCGGCAACCTGCTCACCTTCGCCCGCCGGGTGCCCAATCGGGTGGAGAAGATCGAGTTGGAGACGCTGGTCGGCGAGATCGTCTCCCTGGTCGAGCGGGATCTACAATCTGAAAACATCATGATCCGCACCTACGTGGAGCCGGACGTCACCATCACGACGGACGTGGGGCAACTCGAAAACGTCTTGCTCAATCTCATCATCAACGCCAAGCACGCCATGCTCGGCGGCATCGGCGGGACGCTGACCTTGAGGGCCGCCCGGGATATCAAGACAGTGCGCATTGACGTGGTGGACACGGGCGTTGGCATCGCCGCGGAGCACCTGCCCAAGATCTTCGAGCCGTTTTATTCCACCAAGGGCTCGCTGGGCACGGGCAACGTGGACGGCTCGGGCCTGGGCCTGTCCTTGTCCTACGGCATCATGAAGGAACTGGGCGGCGATATCCTGGTCAAAAGTCGCGCTTCGGAAGGTTCAACCTTTACGCTCGTGCTGCCGATAGTCTCCGATGTACAGCCCGAAAAAGGGGATCTGCCGGTGGAGTTGATGGACGAAAAGCCCGACGAGGCGGCCGTGGCCCGAATTTTGGTCGTGGACGACGAGCCGCTCATGAGCGGGCTTTTGGAAAACGTCCTGATTCGGGAGGGCCATCAGGTCAAGGTGGCCGGAAACGGCTACGTGGGCGTGGAGATGGCCCGGCATTTTCAGCCGGATATCGCCATCATCGACGCCCAGATGCCCGGCATGTCCGGCATCGAGACCTATGAAGCCCTGGCCCAGGAACACCCTAAGCTCACGGTCATGATGATCACGGGCAAGGTGGGCGAGGAATACGACCAGTTGGCCAAGGAAATCGACGCACGGGGCCTGCGGATCATCCGCAAGCCCTTCGACATTGCCCAAATCCGTCGGGAAATCCGTTCCATGGTTCCCGATCGGCACAAGGCGTCGTCCTCCGAGAATGCGGGGGACCATCAGTTCAATGAGGAGGCTCCCCAATGAAGCTGGTCATCGACGGACAAAACGGCGCGGGGATGGAGTTGCACGGGGGCGTGACCTTCGGCGAGGTCATCGACGAAGCCCGGCGCGCGGGCGTGGTCAAGGACGATCAGGTGGTCATTGCCGCCATGATCGACGGCCGGCCCGTCGACCCGACCACCCCGGAATCCCTGGACTCCACCGTGGGCAATGAAGGACGAATCGAATTGCAGACCGTCTCGTCGGTCGATCTGTTGTGCGGCTCGGTGCACGACGGGCGAGAGGCCATCGAGCAACTCGTCGAGTCCTGCCACCAAACCGCCGACAAATATCGCGCCGAAAATCTGGTGGACGCGTCCCTGGCGTTTTCCGCCCTGTCGGACCAGATCATTCAGGTGGTCCGCTACGTGGACGACCTGACGCCCTATCTGCCGGCCGATGACGGACAGACCGACGCCCTGGCCGAGCTGCACGCCCGGTTCCACGACGTGCTCTCCGAGGCGGTCGGATTTCAGAAGGACGCGGACTGGGTCATGCTGGCCGACGTGGTGGATTACGAGTTTCCGGAAGTTTTCGGCCGGTTCGATCAACTGCTGGCCGACTACGAGACCGCCCTGGCCGTCGTGCGTTAGCCCGCCGGCTTTTCAACGATGCCGTAAGTCAAATGCATGGACCTGAGGCGGCCGTCGCCGGGCGCCATGGGAAAAGTGTTATCGGAGCCTCGCGCCGTCACGGATCGACGGGCCGGGCAGGGGGAAATCCATGAAGTCGAAGTCCAGCGAAGACCATGATTTTCCGGAGGCTATTAAGTGTTCGGACCTGGATGCCGATAAGAAGATCGTTGGATGGAACCGCCGACGCGGAAAGGATTCTGCGATGCCCATTTCCATGGATCAAGTTCAAACGGTCTTGGACGCCTATAACCGCCAGCTTCGTGCCAAGGGCCGTCATCAGGCCAAGGAAAAGACTGAAATCCTGATGAACCCGTCCGTAACGCGCCACCGCAGCCGTTGGATGGAACATATTGGTGACAAAGCTGTTGCCGCGTACAAGAATGTCACCTATGAATCGCTCAAGGGCCTGCGTCCGGCGACGGAAAACAACGATTAACGCCCTTGGACGTTTTGAAGGTGGCATATGACGGGTCCGATTTCGATCCCCGAACGCGCTCTTGTCGTCGATGACGGCGAGACGTTCCGCAATCTTCTCTCCCGCACCCTGACCACCATGGGCTTCCAGGTCGACATCGCGGCCGACGGTTTGGAAGCCATCGAACTGATCAAGAAAAACGACTATTCGATCGTTCTGTCCGATCTGATGATGCCCCGGGCCGGCGGCTTGGAAGTCCTGCGCGCCCAAAAGGACCGGGATCCGGATGTGCCGGTCATCGTCATCACCGGCTACGCCTCCCTGGACACGGCCCTGGCCGCCATCAAGGAAGGCGTCTACGACTACATCACCAAGCCCTTCCAGCTTGAGGAAATCAAACTCACCGTCGCCAACGCGACCGAGAAGCGCCGCCTGATCCTTCAGAATCAGCAATTGATGAAAAGCCTGGAAGAAGCCTACACGCAGCTCAAGGAGTTGCTGGGTCGGCGCGAGCACTACAGCCAGAAACTCGACGATGTCGAGCGGGAACTCTACCGCCGGGAGCGGGAGATTCAGGACGGCATCGCCCTGTTGCGCCGCGCTCGGGAACACGCCCACCAGAGCTACGACAACGTCGTTCCCCTGCCCAAGAAAAACTCCGAAGAAAAGTAGTTCGGCACCCCTCAAAAACTTGCGTCTGATCGTCGAGGAGATCCGGCGATCTGCCGAAGAGATCCTTAGTCGGGATTTGCCGCGCGTTTTCCGCGCGATACTACTATTGGGAAGATTTGACGCAATGACGCCTCATAGCCTGCTTTTGGTCGAAGACGACGAAAACATCCGTTCCGCCTTGGCCACATTCTTCCAACGCAAAGGTTTCTTTGTGGGGCAGGCGGAAAACGGGCGCGCGGGGCTGGAGCGCTTGCACGAGCGGGCCTACGACGTGGTGATCTCCGACATCATGATGCCCGAGGTCAACGGCATGGTCTTCCTGGAGGAGACCAAGCGGCTGCGTCCCAATTCCAAGGTCGTCATGATCACGGGGTACGCCGACACCTCCATCGCCATCGAAGCGATGAAAAAGGGCGCCAGCGACTTTGTGTGCAAACCCTTCCAATTCGACTACCTGGAACAGACGGTGGCCCGCCTGCTGCCCGACCCGAACGCCGCGCCGCCCGAGGTGGTCGCCGGCGAGGAATTGGCCGAAATCCAGCGCCTGAACTCCAAGCTCGAACGCAAGGTCCAGGAGCTGTCGGTCCTGCATTCGATTAATGAAGCCCTGGAAGAAGCCGAGAGCGGCGAGGACTTGTTCCACAGCCTGTGCGAACTGGCCGCGTCGGTCTGCCGGGCGTCGTCCGCGGCGTATTATCTCCACGATCGGGAGACGGGAACGTTGATCCTTCAGACCGCCGTGGCGACCGTTTCCGTGTCTCGGCGGCCCACGACGATCACCCTGCCGGCCGATGTCGTCACCAACCTGGAGCGTCATCGCCGTCCCCAGCGCTACGCCGATTCCCACGGCATCGGGTTCTACTCGGGCATCGTCGGCCAGACCAACAACAAGCCCACCTCGGCGGTTCTGGCTCCCTTCTACGTGCGCGGCGAATACTTCGGCCTGCTGACCGTGGAAGAGAAAAACAACGGCAATGCTTTCGGCGAAGAAGACATCAACTACATCACCATGCTGCTCAAAAAAGCCGGCATGAGCATCGAAAACCGGGCCCTTTACGAGACCATTCACCACAACTTGATCTCGACTCTGCATTCGCTGGTGTCCACGATCGAAGCGAAAGACCCCTATACCCGCAAGCACTCGGATCGCGTCACGCGCCTGTCGGTGCTCATCGGGCACGAGATGGGGTGCTCCGAGGACGATCTGGAAACGTTGCAGTTCGCGGGCATGCTGCACGACGTGGGCAAGATCGGCATTTCCGACGCGGTCTTGCAAAAAAGCGGGCGATTGACCGACGAAGAATTCGACATGATCAAGCAGCATCCGGTCATCGGGGAACGCATCCTGGCGCCCCTGGGCATGTCGCCCGAGGCCCAGGCGATCATCCGCCACCACCACGAGCGCTGGGACGGGCGGGGCTATCCCGACGGTCTGCAAGGCACCGAGATCCCTTTCCTGGTGCGCATCGTGACCCTGGCCGACTCCTACGACGCCATGACCTCCAACCGCGTCTACCGCGCGGGCCTGCCTCACGAGGTGGCCGTCAAGGAGATCGAGGCCAACCGCTGGACGCAGTTTGACGGCAACGTCGCCCAAGCCTTCCTGGCCCTGTGCCGCCGCTACAATCAGAACCTCAAATTCATGCTTGAAACCGACGAAGTCTTCCGAGCCGCCGGTAACGAATAGGGCCGTAGCCGACACGGGCTGGGAGATGCTCTGCATCCCCGCTCGCTGACGCGTTGTCGGGCCGACCACTTTGCTCGTCGCTTCGCTCCAATTCCTTCAGAGCCCCGAACGGTAGTGAGGGGTCAAATTCGAACGTTTTAAAAAACTGCCTTCGACCCTTCCGACCCGCGTTCCGCAAAATCGTCATAAAATCGGCAAAAACCTGGGGATATCCCCTGTGGAAACACGATGACCAGCAAGCCGTTCACGTTCACTATCTCCGTAAATCGACAGTTGACCGTCATAAAATTGTCGGGATAAATTCTACATTTTGTCGGGAATATCTCTACATTTAGTTTATATCTTATTGAAAACAATAGTGAATAGTTGATTCGTCGAATTTCCGTCGGGAACTTTGGTGCGGATCATATTTGCGAATGCAACCGTCGGAAAAACAAATAGCATTTAGTCAAAGTCTTGACATCTGTCCGCCGGACTGCTATCTGTCCTTCCACCACGATCACGAGAGGGGCGGACATGACTCGACCGGACCGACGTCGCCACGTTCGCGTTCGCGATATGGTGCGTCTGCGCTTTCAGCCGATCGCGTCGTCGACGATCGATGAAGTCTGGGAAGAGCAGACCTTCGAGCGTGCCCGCGAGGCCGCCCGATATCCCATGCCCCCCAAGCCCGCCGGTCGCTATCTGAGCGAGGAATCGGCGTCAACCTCCGACATGCGCCTGATCGTGGAAGCCGTGCAGACCCTGGAACGCAAGGTCGACTATGCGATCGCGATTCTGGATCGGATGTCCGAGACGGAGATGAAAGAGCGCTTCGGCGAACCGGTGCCGTGCGACATCTCCGGCGCGGGAATGCGTTTCGCCAGTGACACCGCGCCCAAGCCCGACGACGTCCTCCTGGTGGTCTTCGTGCCCGGCGGCCACACCGGCCGGCCGGTGCATACCGTGGCCCGCGTGGTGCGAGTAGACGGGCACGACCCGGTCTGGGGCACCAAGCCTCATCGGGTGGCGATCGATTTTGAGCGCATCGCCGAGGAAGATCGGGAGCGCATCATCTCGCGGACTTTCGACCTGCAGCGGGAAGTGTTGCGGGCCCGGCGAACGGAACGATCGGCGCCGGACGCCGATTAAGCGGGGATCAGTGATGGCAACGACGATCTTGGTTGTCGACGACGAACGGGAAAGCGCCCAGATGCTTTCGCGCTTTTTCGAGGCGAGCGGGTACGAGGTGCTCAGCGCGTCCGAAGGGGTGGAAGCGCTGCGTCTGGCCAAGGAGAATCGGGTCGATCTGATGATCACCGATTTGAAGATGCCCCGCATGGACGGCATCACGCTCCTTAAAGAGATGCAGACCGTCTCGCCCCAGACCGTGGGCATCGTCGTCACCGGGTTCGCCACCGTCGACACCGCGGTGGAGGCGATGAAGGTCGGCGCGTTCGACTATGTCTCCAAGCCGTTCCAGTTGGAGGAGATCCGCCTGGCCGTGCAGCGGGCCCTGGACCACCGGCGTCTCAAGGAAGAAAACGTCTCCCTCAAGCAGCAGTTGCGCAAGAAATATCGCTTCGAGAACATCGTCGGCGATCACCCGAAGATGCAGGAGCTTTTCCGCCTCATCGAGCGCGTGGCCAATTCGGACTCCACGGTGCTTGTCACCGGCGACTCGGGAACGGGCAAGGAACTGGTCGCCCGGGCCATCCACTACAACTCCAATCGTCGCGAAAAATACCTGGTGCCCGTCAACTGCGGCGCGATTCCGGAAAATCTGCTGGAATCGGAGCTGTTCGGCTATGTGAAAGGCGCGTTCACCGGCGCCACCGCGACGCGGGAAGGGCGCTTCGAGACGGCCAACGGCGGCACGATCTTCCTGGACGAGATCGGCGAGATGAGTATGAATCTGCAGGTCAAGCTCCTGCGGGTCATCCAGGAGTCGGAGTTCGAGCCGGTCGGTTCCTCCAAGACGCGCCGGGTGGACGTGCGCATCATCGCGGCGACGAATATCAACCTGGAGCAGGCCGTCAAGGAGCGACAGTTCCGGGAGGATCTGTTCTACCGCCTCAACGTCATTCCCCTGCATATTCCGCCCCTGCGCGAGCGGCGTTCGGACATCCCCCTGTTGGTCAACCATTTCCTCAGTCATTTTCGCGAGGAAAAAAATCGGGACGTGCAGCCCCTGGACGACGACGTCATGGCCGCGCTGATGGCCTACGACTGGCCGGGCAACGTCCGCGAGTTGGAAAACCTCATCGAACGCATGGTCATCCTCTCCGACGACGGCCACATCCGCATGAACGACCTGCCGGAAAAACTGCGCGAGGCCCAGGGCATTCCCGCCCCGACGCACGTCGTCATCCCGGAAGGCGGCCTGGAATTCAACAAGGTCATCGGCGACTACGAAGACCGCCTCATCCTCTCCGCCCTGGAACGCACCAAGGGCAACAAAAACCTGGCCGCCAAGCTCCTCAACCTCAAGCGCACCACCCTCGTCGAAAAGATCAAAAAAAAGGGCCTGGACGAGGTCATCGCGGAGAAGATGGCGGGGTAGAAGCCTCATCTCCGCTTTTTGACAGTGCCGCGCTCCTGACTCCGTCAACATTCCGTCAAATCGCGTCGAAAAGACGAATTTTGACGTTTGGCGTCTGCCGAAAACAGCAGCAATATTCCTAGCATAGAATCAAGTCGTCCCTTGGCGCCCCTTGGCATCCGTCTTGCGTATTCTCCGCGCGGATGACTGCGCAACGCCCATATTCCTGGTGCATCGGGGTGCTGGCGGGGCTTTTGGCCCTGTTCGCGGCCTCTTTTGCCGTTGCGGATGACGAAATTTCGACGCTCGGCCCCCCGGCCGTGACCGTCGACGGTTTCGTTCGCGAGGTGAAGGACGCACTGGGCGTCAATCTGTTGTTCAACATCCGCCCGACGCGCGAGGAACTGGCGATTTTCGGGACCGCGCTGGACCCGCTGCTCGCCGCGTACATGGACCGGGACGTCTTCGCCCTGCGCGAGGGGCTCATCAACCTGCGCATGGCCTATCCCGAGGCCGCGTCGTCGGAAATCGTGCTGCTGCTCGACGCCGAGGCGTATTATATGGCCTCCAAGGACGACCTCGCCTTGCGCGTCCGCATGGCCAAGCCGATCTACCGCGACCTGCTGCATCTCTATCCTAAAACCGCCCGCACCAATCTGGCGCGCTTCCGCTACGGATCGATTCTCTTCCAACAGGGCTACGACCCGGAGGCCGCCGGCCAGTTCGCGTTCCTGATCGAGGACGACCGTGGCGATATGCGCAATAAAGCGTCGCTTTTCCTGGGCGAGACATTGACGCGCCTGGAGGATTTGGACGGGGCGAAGGAGAGTTTCGAGACCGTTTGGAACGGCAAGAAGGCGAGCAAGGCCGAACGCGCCGCGGCAGGCGCGGGTCTGGCGGTGGTCGCCACGCTGCGGGACGACAACGAGGCGGCGCGGGAATATTTCGACCAGGTGATCGAGTCGCCGGAGGACTGGACGAACCTGGACGAGACGGCGCTCTCGGCCCTGGCGCAACTGCATCGGCAGGCGGGGGAGAACGACGAGGCGAGGCAGGTCCTCGAAAAAATCATCGAGACCTATCCCAAGAGTGTCGAGCGGTCCCACTACGGCTATCGGCTGGCCGACATTCTGCGGGAGACCGGGCACAACGACGACGCGGCCCGGGTCTATCGCTTGATTATTGAGCAGGACGGCCACGGGGAATGGGGATTGGCCGCGCGGGTGCGTCTGGGGGATATGCTCGCCGCCGAACACCCGACGCAGTGGAACGAGGAGGCGGCCAAGCTCTATCGGGAGGTGATCGCCGATCCCCTCTACGCCGACGAGAGCATCGACGCTCAATGGTCGTTGGCCCGGATGGAAGTGGCCACCGGTCGCCTGCGCGAGGCGCTGGACGAATTGGCCAACATGCTCGCCCGCCCGGCGAAGCCCGAGATCAAGATGGACGGGCTCAAGCTCATCGGCGGCGCGTACGCGGATCTGGCTGAAGACCTTTACGCCAATCGGGACTTCGGGCAGATCGCCCGGCTGTTCTCGCTGTATACGCCGTACCTGTTCACGCAGGAACTCAATGAGACGACTTTCGACCGCGTCGTGGAGGCGTACGAGCAGTCGCTGCTGTTCGACAGCCTGCTGACCATCGCGGTCTCCGAAGCGGCCCAACGTTTCTACCCCCACCGGGCGGAGCTTGCGCGCGCCCACGCCCTGGCTGCTCGGGGCGAGACGGACAAGGCCCGCGTCATCTGCCGCTACCTGATGAAAAACGACGACGGCTACGTGGCCCGCCGCGCCGCGCTGCAATTGGTGCGCATGGCCGCCGCGGAGGACAACCCGATTCTGGTGATTGAATCGTCCAACGACGCCTTGAGCCTGCCTCACGACGCCCTGGACCGGGCCGAACTGATGGTGCTGCGCTCGACGGCGAAGCTGCGCCTGGGCGACACGGTGGCGTCATTGGAAGGCTTCGATCAGGCGACGGACCTTTTGCTGCCCGCCGAATCGGCGCGGGAGCGACGCTTGCTTGCCGACGCCCTGTTTGGACTGGCTCAGGGGCTGGACACAGCCGGGCGATCGGGCCGGGCGGTGGAAGTGTACGAGGCCGCCGTCGGTGCGTTCCCGGATGACGCCCGTTCCCCGTCGGCGCGGGTGCGTCTGCGGATGATGGCCGGGGAAGACAACACGATCGGCGAGCCCTATTGGGACAAGCTCGCCGCACTTCTGGCCAAAACACGAGGATGGACCAAGGACAACGCGACGCGCCTGGCCCGCAACGGCTAGACGGCGTTCGGCATTGATTGCGGCGGCCCAGTTCGGGGTCGCGAAACGAGGATACCTTGCAACCCACGCAGCCCAATCCCAGCGATGTGCAGATGTTGATCGAGGCGTTCGAGCGCTTCTCGGGCGCCGGTGAGACCGTGACCCGCGCCTATCGGGAGTTGCAGACCAAGGTCGACGAGTTGGACACCGAACTGGACGCCAAGAACCGCGAGCTGGCGACGAATCTCGCCGAAAAGGATCGCCTGACCGCCTACCTGCGCAAGGTGCTTGAGAGCATGGGGGAAGGCATCCTCGTGGTCGGCGCCGACGAGCGCGTGGAAATGGCGAACGCGGCGGCGGCGGATCTGTTCGGGAAGACGGCGAACGAGGTGAAAGGCCGCGCGCTGGCCGACGTGCTCAAAAGCGTCTTTGCCGACGAGTCCATCGCCAAGCAACTGGTGCGTCGGGACGGTCGGGTGCGGGAGGGGGAATTTCGCCTGGTGGAAGGCGAGGGCGCGCGCATGTTGCGCGTTCGATGTCATCCCTTGACCGGGCGGGAAGGTGTCGCGACGGGGCGCATTCTGGTGCTGGAAGACGTCACCGACGAGGCGCGCACCAAGGCCCAATCGGCCCGCACGCAGCGCCTGGCGGCCATGGGCGACATGGCGGTGAAGATCGTGCACGAGGTGCGCAATCCGATGGGGTCCATCGAATTGGTGGCCAGCCTGCTGGCCCGGGATCTGGATTCGATGCCCGCGTCCCTCGAACTGGTGCAGCGCATCCAGTCGGGCATCCGCAGCATGAATCTGATCATCGATAACCTGCTCTCCTTCGCCCGTGACACCCAGCCCCGAACGCAGAACGTGGACATGCCGACGATCATCGACCAGTGCCTTGAGGCCCAAATCCATCTTCTGCATACGCAGAAAATCGACGCCGACCACCGCCGGCCCGAGGGCGAGGACGTGCGTGTCCGGGGCGACGGCGCGCTGCTGCAGCAGGTTTTCATGAACCTGGTGCTCAACGCCGCCCAGGCGATGACCACCGGCGGGAACCTGACCGTCGAATACCGCCCGGCGACACTGGAATCGAACGGCGAGGAGAAGGCGGCGTGGCGGGTGCTGGTCAAGGACACCGGCGTCGGCATGAGCGCCGAGACCCGCGAGCGGGTCTTTCATCCGTTTTTCACGACCAAGGAGCGGGGGACGGGCCTGGGCCTGGCCCTCTGCCACAACATCATTCAGGCCCACGGCGGCCGTATCGACGTGGAATCCGAACCGGGGCGGGGCACGACCTTCGCCGTCACCTTGGCGGCCTGGACGGACGGGGCCGACGCCAAACCCGGTCTGAACGACTAAAGGACGAGGACGATGAACTATCACGGAAAAGTGCTGGTGGCCGACGACGAAATCAATATGCGCGAGGCGCTGGACCTGACGCTCTCCCGCATCGGCTTTACCGTGGTGACGGCCACCGACGGCCACGAGGCGATCGCCAAGCTGCACGGCTCGGACGAATATCGCCTGCTGGTCACGGACGTGAACATGCCCAAGGCCAACGGCATGGACGTGCTGGCCGAGGCCGTGCGACTGCGTCCGGGCTTGCCGGTTATCGTCATCACCGGCTTCGGCACGATTCAAAACGCGGTGGACGCCATGAAAGCCGGGGCCGCGGATTACATCGTCAAGCCTTTCAACGCCGACGCCCTGGAAGCGGCGATCGCCAAGCACGTCAAGGACCCGGTCGCCGCCATTCACGACGTCACCCCACAGGCGACGTCGGCCAAGGGCAAATCCGGTGACGGCATCGCCCATGCTCCGGATAAACCCTTCCTCACGAAGGATCCCCAGACGCTCAAGATCGTCAAGATCGCCGCCGAGATCGCCAAGACCGACGCGACGGTGCTCATCGAGGGGGAAAGCGGCACGGGTAAAGAGGTGCTGGCCCGCCTGATCCACAACAACAGCCCGCGCAAATCCGCGCCGTTCGTCGCCGTCAACTGCGCGGCGGTACCGGCGAATCTGTTGGAAAGCGAGCTGTTCGGACACGAGAAAGGCGCGTTCACCGGCGCGATGACGGGCAAGAAAGGCAAGTTCGAGATGGCCGACGGCGGCACCATCCTGCTCGACGAGATCGGCGAAATGGAGGCCGTGTTGCAGTCCAAGTTGCTGCGGGTGTTGCAGGAGCGGGAGATCGACCGCATCGGCGGCTCGGGGCCTCGGGCGATCAACGTGCGCGTCGTATGCACGACCAACGCGAACCTGCCCAAGCTCGTCGCCGAGGGCAAATTCCGCGAGGATCTGTTCTATCGCCTGAACGTCATTCCCTTGACGCTTCCGCCCCTCCGGGAGCGGTCGGGAGATGTCGAAATTCTGGCGGCCCATTTTGCGGAGAAATTCGCGCGGCACCATGGCCGTGCCGTGCCGGTGATGTCGGCGGAAGCTCTTGAAAGTCTTAAGAAAAATCCCTGGAAAGGCAACGTGCGCGAATTGTCGAACACCATCGAACGCGCCTTGCTGCTCACTAGCGGGGACGAAATCACGTCCGCGAGCCTGTCGATTGTCGAAAACCGGTCCATTTCCGCCGTGAAAAGCGTCGAGAATCCGACGGATGCGACCCTGCCGACGGGGCTGTCGCTCAAGGAATTGGAGCGTCAGATGATTATGAAAACCCTGGACGAGCAGGGCGGCAACCGCACCCAGACGGCCAAGACGCTGGGCATCTCCATCCGCACGCTACGCAACAAGCTGCATGAGTACGGCGAGATGGGCGGGGACGATTCGGACGACGCCGAGGCGGTCAATGTTGCCTCCTAGCGGCAAAATCCGCCGGGGATTCGCAAAACCGGCAATTTTTAAAAACACTATAAAAACAATGGCTTATAAGGTTTTTCCCGATGGCACGGCCCTTGCCTTTCTTCCCGGACGGAGAGTTCGGAAACCCCTTGAGGGGAGGTAGGAAACATGGGTTTGTATCGTGTCATGGCGATCGGTTCGACGGGGTTGGCCGCCCAGCGCCTCCGCATGGAAGCGCTTTCGTCGAACCTGTCCAACGTGAACACCACGGCCGGTCCGGACGGTCGGGTGTACCAGCGGCGGATGCCCGTCTTCCGGGCCGAGCAAGTCGGCAACGATTTTGCATCGACTCTGGACGCGCAACGCAAACTGTACGAGGTACGCGTGGACCGCATCACCACCGACAAACGTGACCCGATCATGGCGTACGACCCGGGCCATCCGGATGCGAACGCCGAGGGCTACGTGGCCTATCCCAACATCAACACGATGGAGGAGATGGTCGGGCTGATGAGCGCGGCGCGCAACTACGAGGCCAATCTGACGGCCGTGAACGCGGCCAAGGAAATGGCCAAACGGGCCATCGAGCTGGCCGGCTAAGGAGAGGACTGATGGACGACATTACCCTTCTTAGCAAGCTCCAGTCGCTCAAGCCCGCGGAGGCGTTGCGCCCGGGAGCCGAGGCCAAGAAAGCCGACGAGCAGGGCCCGGCGTTCAGCGAAGTGCTCAAGAGCGCGATCGAAGAGGTCTCGGGCCTGGAAAGCGAAGCGGACCAGGCTATTCAGGAACTGATCACCGGACAGAACGACAACATCCACGAAGCCATGATCGCGCTGCAAAAAGCCGACGTGTCCTTCAAGGCGATGATGGAAGTCCGGGACAAACTGATCGGGGCCTACAAGGAAATCATGCGTATGCAAGTTTAGGGGGTGAGACGCCGCCATGGCTCAAGCTGAATCCGTGTTTTCCCAGCTAAGCCGTCAACTTTCCGAACTCTCCACCGGAAAGAAGATCAGCTTCGGCATCTTTCTCGTCCTGGGCGTCGTTGTCGTCCTGGCCGTTGTGCATTTTTCCAGTCAGCCGCGTTTTCGCGTGCTGTATTCGGATTTGCCGGCCCAGGATGTGGCGGCCATCGTCGAGAAGCTCAAGGCCGACAGGGTTCCTTATCAGATCACCGGCGCCGGTTCCGGCGTGGCCGTTCCCGATCAGCAGTACTACGACATCAAAATGTCGCTGGCCACCGAAGGTCTGCCCCAGGGCGGGTCGATGGGCTTTGAGCTGTTCGACCGTCAGAATTCGGGCATGACCGAATTCCAGCAGCGCATCACCTATCAGCGCGCCTTGCAAGGCGAGCTGGCCCGCACCATCGGCAAGATCTCCGCCGTGGAACAGGCGCGCGTTCACCTGGCCCTACCCAAGGAGAGCCTGTTCAAGGAAGACCAGCGCGAGGCCACGGCTTCGGTCGTCATCAACCTGGCTCCCAACGCCAAGCTTAAGGAAGACGAGATCGAGGGCATCGCTTTCCTGGTCGCCGGCAGCGTCGACGGCCTGGAGCCCGAGAACGTGAACATCATGGACGCCCGGGGCGTTATGCTTTCCCGCGCCGGTCGGGACGAGGTGGCCGGGCCAATCAACGGCCAGATGATGGACTACCAGCGGCGCATGGAGGCCAACCTGGAGCACCGCGTCGTCTCCATGCTGGCGCGACTGGTGGGCCCGGAGAAAGTCGACGCGAAGGTCACGGCCGATCTGGATTTCCGCCAGGTCCGCAAGCTCGAAGAGCGCTACGACCCGGACAGCCAGGTGGCGCGCAGCGAGTCGACCTCCGACGAATCGCGTAATGAAGCCGAGTCCAACTCCGCCGCCGGGGGCGCGCCGGGCATTGACGCCAACCTGCCCAACGGCGCCGAAACCGGCAGCGGAACGCAGTCCCGCAATTCCTCCACCGGCGTGCGCGAGACCATCAACTACGAAATCAGCAAGGTCGTCTCGGAAATCTCCGAGCCGGTCGGCGAGATCAAGCGCCTGTCGGTGGCGGTCATGGTCGACGGCACCTACGTCAACGGCGGCGAGGGTTCCGAGGACCGCATCTACAAGGAACGCACCCCCGAGGAAATGGCCTCCATCACCGCGCTGGTGAAAAACGCCATTGGCTACAGCGAAGAGCGCGGCGACCAGATCGAAGTGCTCAATGTGCCCTTCCAGACCACCATGGACATCCCGACGGAGACCTCCAGCGGCATGGACCCGGCGCTGTTGCGCATGATCATCAACTACAGCCTCTACGGCGTGATGTTGCTGATCGCGACGATCTTCGTCTGGCGGATGATGCGCTTCCTGACCGCCCCGGCTGAATACGACGCGGCCCAGATCGGCGGCCTGCTGCCGGCGGGAGTGGGCGACGTGGAGCGCCTGTTGGAAAGCGGCGGCGAACGCACCCGCGCCGGGCAACTCCTGGGCGAGGCCGGTGGCCGATTGCTCGGGGGCGAAACCGCCGCCAAGGGCGGCGCCGAGAAAAACGACCAGAGCGAGGCCGACCGTCGCAAGAAGCTCGAGGAGCAACGCAAGGCCCTGATGGACAACGCCCAAAAGGACCAGAAAGCCGTCGCGCTGATGGTCCGCAAATGGCTGAAGGAAGATCATAAGTAATGGCTACCGCGGAACAGAAACCCGTCGAAGGGCTCCGCCTGAAAGGGCCGGAGAAGGCCGCCGCCCTGCTGCTGTTCCTGGGCGAGCAGATCAGCGCCGAGGTGATGCGCAACCTGGACGACGACGAGATCCACGAGGTCGTCAAGACCATCGCCATCATGACGGACATTACGCCCGAAATGATGGACGTGGTCGTCACCGAGTTTAATCGGCGCATCATCGAGGAAGGCTATATGTCCGAGGTGGGCAAGGACTTCGTCGAGAAAGTCGTCAAAAAAGCCCTGCCCAATCAGCGGGCCACCCATGTCCTCAAGCGCCTGAGCTACATCGAGAAGCTCGAGGATCTGAAAAAATACGATGCCCGCACGATCTTCAACCTGATTTCCAAGGAGCATCCCCAGGTCATCGCGTTTGTGTGCTCCCATCTGCCCACGGCGTTGACCACGGAAATCATCGGGCGCCTTCCCGAGGACATGCAGTACGAGGTCATCAAGCGCATCGCGCGCATGGAGCACGTCATTCCCGGCACGATGGAAGAGGTCATCGACTCGCTGGTGCAGGATATCTCCAGCTATCGAGTGGGCGCCTCCGAATCCACCGGCGGCGTCAAGCCCGCGGCCGAAATCGTCAACTCCATGAAAAAAGCCACGGCCAACGAGATCATGCGCAAGGTCGAGGAAGAGGATCCGGATCTGGCCGAGGAAATCGGCTCTTACATGTTCGTCTTCGAGGATCTGCTCAACGTGGACGATCGCGGCATCCAGACGATCCTCAAAGAGGTGTCCAACGACGATCTGGTCGGCGCCCTGAAGATGGCCAGCGACGAGGTCAAGAACAAGATCTTCCGCAACATCTCCTCGCGCGCCGCCGAGATGATCCAAGAGGATTTGGACGTGCGCGGACCCATGCGGCTGACCGACGTGGAAAAGGCCCAGCAGGCCATCATCCGCATCGCCCGCAAGCTGGAGCAGGAAGGCAAGATTTACGTCCAAGGCCGCGGCGGCGAAGAGACCTTCGTCTAACCGCCGATCGGGATGGGAGAGTTCGTGAGCGCTTTTGTCAAGGATCGCATCCACGCCCCCGGCGGAGCGTCGTTTCCCGAACGAACGCCCGATTTTCGCCAGGTGGATTTCGAAGCCCGGGCCCGGCAGGTCCTGGACGACGCCCAGCGCCGCGGCGCGGCCATCGAACGGCGCGCGTACGAGGAGGGCTTTGAGAAGGGCGAGCGCGCGGGGCTGGCGCTGGGCAAGGAGCAACTCGTTCCCGCGCTGGAGGAATTGCACTCTTTGATCCAGGGGATCGCCGGCGCCAAGGACAATCTGGTGCGGTCCATGGAAAAGGATATCGTCAAGCTCGCGCTGACCATCGCCGAACGGGTGGTGCATCACAAGATCGCCGAGGACGACGTGATCGTGCTCGAAGCGGTCCGCAAGGCCATCGACGAATTCACCGACCGGGGGACCGTGGAAATCTTCGCCGCCCCCACCCAGGTCGATCTGATCCGCACCATGAAGCCGGAACTGCTGGACGTGGACGGCATCGACGAGGTGCACATCCTCGCCGACGACACCATCCGGCCCGGCGGCTGCCGTGTGCGCACCAAAAACGGATTCATTGACGCCACCGTCGACACGGCTTTGTCGGCGGTTCGGCGCATCGTCTCGTGATCGGAGCGGGCATGGAATCGCTCGTCGATTTTCACCAATACCACCAACGCCTCGACGACGTGGAAACGATCCGCGTGTCGGGCTTCGTGCGTTCGGTGATCGGCACCATCATCGAAGCCGGCGGACCGCGCAGCGCCATCGGAACGTTGTGCCGCGTCTTTCCGCGTGGCGAAAACGGCCGAGAAGGCACGCCGATGCTGGCCGAGGTGGTCGGTTTCGACGAGGACGGCGTCAAGCTCATGCCCCTGCACGAGATGCGCAACGTTGTCCCCGGAAGCCGGGTGGAGCGGGTGCGTTCCAAGCCGGTGGTGCGCGTGGGCGAGGATATGCTCGGGCGCGTGCTCGACCCGCTGGGCGAACCGCTGGACGATCTGCCCGCGCCCCACGGCCAACACGAACGTTTCCTCTACGGCCAGCCCGGCAATCCCATGCACCGCCGCCGCATCGAAAAATCGTTGGATGTGGGCGTGCGTTCGGTCAATGCGATGTTGACGCTCGCCCTCGGGCAGAAGGTCGGCATCTTCGCCGGATCGGGCGTGGGCAAGTCGGTGCTTTTGGGCATGTTCGCGCGCAATACCAGCGCCGACATCAATGTCATCGCCTTGATCGGCGAGCGCGGCCGCGAGGTGCGCGAGTTCATCGAGCGGGATCTGGGCCCGGAGGGCCTGCGCCGGTCGATCATCATCTCCGCCACGTCGGATCGGTCGCCGTTGCAGCGCGTGCGGGCGGCGTATCTGGCGACGACCATCGCCGAGCATTTCCGCGACCAAGGCAAGAAAGTCCTGCTGATGATGGACTCGCTGACGCGATTTGCCATGGCCCGTCGGGAAATCGGCTTGGCCATCGGAGAGCCGCCGACGAGCAAGGGATACACGCCGTCGGTCTTCGCCCTGCTGCCGTCCTTGTTGGAGCGGGCGGGCAACGCGCAAGGCGAGGGCGGCATTACGGGCATCTACACCGTGCTGGTCGAGGGCGACGACATGAACGACCCGGTGGCCGACACGGCCCGGTCGATTCTCGACGGCCACATCGTCCTGTCTCGCAAATTGGCGGCGCAGAACCATTTCCCGGCCGTTGCCGTGTTGGAGAGCGCCAGCCGATGCATGTCCGATGTCGTTTCCCGCGAGCACAAGGAGATGGCCGCCCAGGTGCGCCAGATCCTGGCGGATTACGCCGAGGCGGAAGACCTCATCAACATCGGCGCCTACGCCAAGGGTTCGAACCCGCGAATCGACCGGGCGATCGAATTGATCGAGCCTTTGCGCGCGTTCCTGCGTCAGGACGTGGAGGAAACGGTCGATTTCCCCAAGACGATTCGCGCCCTCGCGCAGATTCTGCGTGACGCGCCGCCCGCCAACGGAGGCCGTCGATGAACCGGCAATTCCGCTACAAGACCGTCAAGCGCGTGCGCGAAATTCGCGAACGTCTGGCGCAAAAAGAACTGGCGGTGCGGGCGCGAAAGGTCAACGAGGCCACCGAGGCGATCCAGGTTTTGGGCGATCGCAAGCAAGCGATGCTCGACGACGTGGACCGGACACGTCGGGACGGTTTCGATCTGGATCGGGAGAAAATCGCATGGGCCCAGATCGGGTTCATGGAGCGGCAATCGGCCATGCTCCACGATGTGCGCTTCGAGAGGCAGCAGCGCCTGAACGCCTACCGGCCGCAGGTGATGGCCGCCATGCACGAGCGCGAGATGATGGACAAGCTGGAAGAGGATCATCGCGAGCGGGTGCGTTTGGAGCTATCCCGCGACGAAGAGCGTCGCTTGGCGGAGATGGCCGTGCAGCGATATGCCCGCAAGGAGAAGGACCGATGAAAACGCTGTCGAGAAATCGATTGTTCGCGTACGCCATGGCGATCTGCTTCGCGCTGAGCCTGTACGGCGCCGCCCAAGCCCAGGAAAAGGCCGCCGCGACAAAAGGCGCCGCCGCCGCGAGCGCCGAGGCCGCCACGGCCGACGGCCAAGCCGCCGACCTGGATGTGGGGGTGAATCTCGCCCGGCCCGAAGAATACAAGTACTACTTCGATCAGCAGCGCGAGGCGATCCGCCACGAGCGGGAGGCGCTGCTGGCCCTGCGCGCGCAGGTGCGGGAAGAGACGGAGCGGCTGGTTGCCCTGCAAACCCGGATGGAGGCCAAGCTCGACAAAGAGGACGAAGAGCAGGCCGCGAAGGTCAAAAAGCTGGTGGGCGTCTATTCGAAGATGCGTCCCGAGCAGGCGGTGCCTCGGCTGATCCGCTTGGACGACGATCTGGCGCTGGAGGTTCTCTACCAGATGAAGTCCAAGACGCAGGCGAAGATGCTCGCCGCCATGGATCCGATGATGGCCGCGGAAATCTCCCAACGCATCATGGAGCGCAATTTCCAGTAGCCCATCCGACAAGATCCGCGACAAACGAAAACCGCCGACATCGCGTCGGCGGTTTTTTCATGTCGGCTTGTCTGGGTTGGCCTAGAGGCCGCATCCGCCGCCGACGTCGTCATCGTCGTCGGAATCGACGTCGTCGTCGGACACGTCGTCGTCTCCCACGTCATCATCGTCGGTCGAATCGTCATCCGAGATGTCATCGTCCATGACGTCGTCATCCGACGCATCGTCGTCCGCTGTGTCATCATCGGCGACGTCATCATCGACTGTATCGTCATCGACCGTGTCGTCATCGACCGTGTCGTCATCGACCGTGTCGTCATCGACCGTGTCGTCATCGGCGGTGTCGTCATCATCGTCCACCGTGTCGTCATCGTCATCGTCGTCGTCGCCGGGCAGCGCCTCGGGAGCGGCGTCTTTTTCGATGGTGAAGCTGTCGATCACCGCGTTGGATTCGGCGTCGTAGGCCGTCAGTTCGATCATCTTCGGCGAGACGTCCAGCACCGTATAATGATGCACCTTCGAGGCGGCCTTGAAGCCCGGCTGGTCTTCCACGTCATCGATGAAATCATACAGCCCCGCGCCGCCGCCGGCGGTGATCACGTGGGGGACGCCATCGATCTCGGCTCGGGCGTAGAAGTGATCGTGTCCGGTGAGCACCAGGTCCACGCCGCCGTCCCGCAGCACCGGCCAGGCAAAAAATTTCGAACGGATATCGGGCGTGCGGTCCACCTTCCAACCCAGCACCGGCTGGTGGAACGTGCCGATGATGAAGTTGGTGTAGGGATTGGCCTTGGCCGCCGCGATGTCGGCCTTGAGCCATTCGTATTCGGCGCCCAGGGGCGAAATCGCGACCGACTTATTCACGTCGATCACGATGAAATGCACGTTGCCGTAGTCGAAGCTGAACCAGGTCGGATCCTCGTCCTTGCCGGTGTCGAAGTAGTGGGCCCAGAGCAGATCGCCGGACATGCCCGATTTCAGGTCGCTGCCCTGTTCGTGGTTGCCGAAGACCGGCACCATCGGCGCGTCGCCCATCAGGTCGTTTTCCACGTAGAAGTGGTAGTCCCAATCGGTGTAGACCTCGCCGCTGGCCACGAAATCGCCCGTGTTCAGGTAAAACGCCGGCATCACGTCGTGGACCCGCTGCGTGACCTGCTCATGCACCAGGTTGGGCGCCTCGGGCGAGCCGTTGCGCGAGTCGCCGAAGGCCACGAAGGTGTAGGGCGTCAGGTTGTGCGGCGCGGTCACGAAGCTCTTCTCCGCGGATTCAAACTCGCCGGATGTCACGCGATAGACGTAGGACTTTCCGCGCTTCAGATTTTCCAGACGCATCTTGTAGATGTAGCGGGTCGTCTCCTGGGGATCGAAACCGGCGGCGGATTTGTCGTCCGGTTCGGGAAGGCGCATGGTCGTTTGGGCGGCGTAGGCCCCGGCGTTGAACGACACGGATTGCTCCGAGATGTCGTCCCGGCCGTAGGCGATTGTCATCATCGCCGGTTCATCGGTCTCGACGCACACCGTGATGGACTCGGTCGTTACATTTTGAAGATAGGGGCCCTTGAGCACCTCGGCGCTCGCCGTCGTCGCGAAAAGCAACAGCGCGACAACCGCCGCCAAAATCATTCGCACGCGCACTCCCAATTGCTTCGGCATCCGCAACACGGATCGTCCCTCCAATTCGGCCATCGCCGATTTCATCAATAGCCCGACCACATATACAGAATGCGCGGGCGGGTCATGTCCATCAACGTCGAGGCGTCGGGCATTTTCATGCCGATGTCCGGCGCCTTGGCGAGCTGGTTGGAATACATATTCAGCTCGTCCTGCCGGGAGTGCGTGTAGACCAGAACCTTCGCGTCCTGAATCCCCGCGCGCTTCATGGCCGCGTCGAAGGCGTCGTCCATGTACCCGACGTTGTCGATCAGTCCCAGTTCCTTGGCCTCGTCTCCCAGGTAGATGCGTCCGTCGGCCAATTCCACGATGCGCTCCCGGTCCAGGTTCCGGCGGTTTTGCGACACCACGTTGACAAAGCGGGCATACATCTTGTCCACGACATTTTGGAAAACGGCGCGTTCCGAATCGGTGAATTCGTCAAAGGGGTTGCCCATATCCTTGAGTTCGCCGCTTTTGATGACGCGGGATTCCAGGCCGATTTTCTCGAACAGGCCGTCGGCGCCGAAGGAAAAAATGATGACGCCGATGGACCCGGTGATGGTGGTGGAGTGGGCGTAGATTTCGTCGGTGGCGCAGGCGATGTAGTACCCGCCGGAGGCCGCCACGTCCATCATCATCGTCACCATGGGAACGCCGGCCACGCGCTTATATTTCTGCAACTCCCGATAGACGATGTCCGAAGCCGTCACGCCGCCGCCCGGCGAGTTGATGCGCACCACCACGCCCTTGATGCGTTTGTCGAGCGCGGCCTTGCGCAGCTTCATGGCGACGGCGGTCGTCGTTGCGTCCTGATGCCAGAAGAGCCGGTCTTCACCCACGCCGGTGATGGGGCCGTCGATGTCCAGCAGTAGGATTCTGTTGTCGGTCCGGCTGTCGCCGATCGTTTTGATCACGCGGGAGGAGAGTTTTTCCTCGGGGAAGGGAATGAATTCCAGATTGGTGCTGTTGAAGCATCCGGTGGCCAGCAGGGCGACGGCGACCAGGACGAGAAAGGCGCGGCGGGCCATGGGTCGGCTCCTCATCGAGGGATTCGGTTAAGGAGCGCAATGTACCGGCGGCGCCGCGACAAGACAAGTCACCGATCGCTTGGTGTGAGCGACGCAAGGAGGGTGCATGGCCGACTAGGTCATCGAGGAGGCGATGTAGATAAGAGCTACCAAAATCAGGGCGTGGAAGATGATGCGTTCCGTGGATGGGTAATCCATGGATCCCTCCCTTGGTGCGATTTCACGATTTCGGCCCGATGAACGCAGTGTGGCCTAAGCGCTCGCAATCGAGTGTGACGGGGATCACATGGACAAAATTGTTTTACTGTCGGCTGTTTCTCTCCTCAAGTCCTGCAAATGGAACAACCCGGACGAGCCGGGTTGTTGTCGAAATCGGTTTTTTGTCGATGGGCGAGGGGCCGCGTTTAGCAGCCGCACCCGCCGCGATCATCGCTGTCGTCGCCGAAGGGGTTGATGCCGTCGACACCGACATCGGTGTCGTCATCGGTCGTGTCGTCGTCCATTCCCGAATCGTCATCCGCGTCATCATCGTCCGCAGTGTCATCGTCCGCGGTGTCATCGTCCGCAGTGTCGTCGTCGGCGGTGTCGTCGTCACCCGTATCGTCATCGTCATCATCGTCATCGCCGGGGACGGTTGTTGTCGTCGTCGTGCTTGTCGTCGGCACCGTCGTGGTGGTCGACGTCGTGGTGCTGCTCGTTGTCGTTGTCGTCGTCGTTGTGGTGGTCGACGTCGTGGTGCTGCTCGTTGTTGTTGTCGTCGTGGTGGTCGTCGTGGTCGTGGTCGTTGTTGTCGTGGTGGTCGTCGTCGTGGTCGTCGTCGTGGTCGTTGTTGTCGACGTGGTCGTTGTTGTCGTGGTGGTGGACGTTGTCGTGGTGGTGGACGTCGTCGTGGTCGTTGTTGTCGTCGTTGTTGTCGTGGTCGTTGTGGTCGTTGTGGTGGTGGATGTCGTCGTCGATGTTGTCGTTGTGGTCGTTGTGGTCGTTGTGGTCGTTGTGGTGGTGGATGTCGTTGTCGACGTAGTCGTTGTTGTCGTGGTGGTGGTGGACGTCGTCGTCGACGTAGTCGTTGTGGTCGTGGTGGTGGACGTCGTTGTCGACGTAGTCGTCGTCGACGTGGTTGTGGTCGTAGTTGTTGTTGTCGTGGTGGTGGATGTCGTCGTCGATGTTGTCGTTGTGGTCGTTGTCGACGTAGTCGTTGTCGTCGTCGTAGTCGTTGTTGTCGTTGTGGTGGTGGACGTCGTCGTCGATGTTGTCGTTGTGGTCGTGGTGGTGGACGTCGTTGTCGACGTGGTCGTTGTTGTCGTCGTGGTCGTCGTCGTCGACGTGGTCGTTGTTGTGGTGGTGGTGGATGTCGTCGTCGACGTGGTCGTTGTTGTGGTGGTGGTGGACGTCGTCGTCGACGTGGTCGTGGTCGTAGTCGTAGTCGATGTTGTCGTTGTGGTCGTTGTCGACGTAGTCGTTGTTGTCGTTGTCGTTGTCGTTGTCGTTGTCGTGGTCGTTGTCGTTGTCGTGGTCGTAGTCGTTGTTGTTGTGGTGGTGGATGTCGTCGTCGACGTGGTCGTTGTTGTCGTGGTGGTGGACGTCGTCGTCGACGTGGTCGTTGTTGTCGTAGTGGTCGTCGTCGTGGTGGATGACGTCGTTGTCGTCGTCGTGGAATAGTCGTTGCAAATAATGGCACGGATGACCGGAACCTGACCAGGGCGAAAACCGTTTAAGCTATGCCAGCCTCCACCGTAAAAGACCCAACCGTACTGGTAATCATCACTCTCACTATAGAATCCGGCATCGGAAGTGGTGGGCACCGTCAGGCCCAAGGCAAAGTCGCCGGAGGTGCCGAGGTCGATGGGAGATGTCAAGTCATATCGCGAGAGAACTTCATCGGGAAAGCTGATGTCGTTTTCACACTCAACCGGGGAACCGGTCGGACCGCCCGCGACGCTGGCTGCGTATATGCACATATCGATTGTGCTCGAATTCGAGATCAGAGCCCGAAACGCAACGAGGTCATAAGGCGATGTCGCCGGGGAGGGGAGAGTAAAGACATTGGCCCAGATCGACGCTCCCGTCGCGCCGGTCGTCGGATCGTCGACGGCAAAGTCTTCCCAAGCGAGCTCAATTTCCGAGCATATCGCTAGTGTCGGATCCACGCCTTCGTTGTACTCACCCCATTCGTTGACGCTCGGCTCGATGCCGCGTTCGACATCTTCGTCCGAGAGTGCGTCGGTTTTAGCGGCGAGGGAGACGTCGTCGTTGTCATCATCCGTATCCGGGGAAGTAGCGGTCGTTTCATTTTCATCTCCCCAATCCTCGTCGCCCTCCTCGGGAAGGCAAGCGGCGGACAGGGCCGAGAGGAGGACCAGGATGAGGGCGAAGACGGGTACAGGTAAGAACTTAATTTGCCGACGCATTTTTCCCTCTACTTCCACATGACAACGTGGAACTCAAATGAGCGAGATTCCACTGGATTAGTTAAATGTCGGTGTGACCCTTGAACACCTTAAGAAAAAATTCAAGACATCGACCTGATGCACCCGCACCGCCGATTCGTGGGATATCGTGATGAAAAGAGTAACGCCCCGCCGAACCGACGGGGCGTTATAAGATGTGATACTTCGAATATCTCTGGTTCTACGCCGCGCCCTTGAGGAAGTCGCGGAGTACGCGCTGGAGGATGCCTCCGTGGCGGTAGTACTCCACGTCCATCTTGGAATCCAGGCGGCTGACGGTGGTGAATTCGACGGTGGAGCCGTCGTCCTTGGTCGCCGTGACCTTGATTTCCTGGCTCGGTGTCAGGTCGTCGGGCAGTTCGACGGTGAAGACTTCCGAGCCGGTCAGGCCGAGGGACTCGGAATTTTCCCCGGCCTTGAAGACCAGGGGCATGACGCCCATGCCCACCAGGTTCGAGCGATGGATCGTCTCGTACGACTCGGCGATGACCGCCTTGACGCCCAGCAGGTTGGTGCCCTTGGCGGCCCAGTCGCGGGACGAGCCCATGCCGTAATCCTTGCCGGCCAGGACAATGGTCGGCGTGCCGTCCTTCTTGTATCGCTCGGCGGCCTCGAAGATCGAGACGACCTCGCCGGTGGGGAAGTGCTTGGCAAAGCCGCCCTCGGTGCCCGGCGCGATCTGGTTGCGGATGCGCACATTGGCGAAAGTGCCTCGGGTCATGACGCGATCGTTGCCGCGCCGGGAGCCGAAGGAGTTGAAATCCGCCTTCTCCACCCCGTGCTCGATGAGGTACTTGCCCGCCGGTCCGTCGGCGATGATGGACCCGGCCGGGCTGATGTGGTCGGTCGTGGTCGAGTCGCCGACCTTGACCAGCACCCGCGCGCCCTTGATGGACTCGACCGCGGGCGGTTCCTCGGGCAAATCCTCGAAGAACGGCGGCTCCTGAATGTACGTCGACTCGTCTTGCCAATCGTAGGTCGCGCCTTCGGCGACAGGGATGTCGTTCCACGTCCGGTTGGATTCCTCGATGCCGGTGTAACCTTCGCGGAAGACGGCGGGGTCATTGGCGTAGCGCAACAGTTCGACGATCTCTTCCCGGCTCGGCCAGATCTCGGCGAGCATGACCGGGTTGCCGTCCTTGTCCTTGCCGATGGGCTCGGTGGTCAGGTCCAGGTCGACCGTCCCCGCCAGGGCGTAGGCGACCACGAGCATGGGCGAGGCCAGGTAGTTGGCCTTGACCTGCTGATGCACCCGGCCTTCGAAGTTGCGGTTGCCCGAGAGCACCGAAGCGACGACCAGGTCGTTGTCGGTGATCGTCTTGCCCAGGGAATCGGCCAGGGGACCGCTATTGCCGATGCACGTGGTGCATCCGTAGCCGACGGTCTGGAAGCCGAGCTGATCCAGGAAAGGCGTCAAACCGGATTTTTCCAGGTATTTGGTCACGACCGTCGATCCCGGCGCCAGGGAGGTTTTCACATACGGCGCCACGGTCAGGCCTTTTTCGACGGCCTTTTTCGCGACGAGTCCCGCGCCGATCATGACGTAGGGATTGGACGTGTTGGTGCAGCTCGTGATGGCCGCGATGACCACATCGCCCTGACGCAATTCGTCGATCTTGCCGTCCGGGTCGTCGACCTTGGCGGATTTTTTCGTCTGATCCTCGGGCAGGGCGAAACCCCGCTCCTTGATCGGCGCGCGCAGCGTCGATTCCCAGGTGGACTTCATCTTGGACAGCGAGACCCGGTCCTGGGGGCGCTTGGGCCCGGCCAGGCTCGGCTCGACGGTGGACAGATCCAACTCCACCGTGTCCAGGAAGACCGGGTCCGCCGAGTCGTCCGTGCGGAACATGCCCTGTTCCTTGGCGTAGCGCTCGACGCGATCGACCACGTCGTCCGGGCGGCCGGTGTGGCGCAGGTATTCGAGCGTCTGATGGTCCACGGGGAAGAAGCCGCAACGGGCGCCGTATTCCGGAGCCATATTGGCGATGGTCGCCCGGTCGGCCAGGGGCACCTTGGACAGGCCGTGGCCGTAGAACTCGACGAACTTGTCGACGACGCCCTTTTTGCGTAGCAATTCGGTGACGACCAGGACCAGGTCCGTCGCCGTGACGCCGACGGGCAACTCGCCGGTCATCTTGAAGCCGACGACTTCGGGCTCGAGCATGAAGTAGGGCTGACCGAGCATGACCGCCTCGGCCTCGATGCCGCCCACGCCCCAGCCCAGGATGCCCAGGCCGCCGATCATGGTCGTATGGGAGTCGGTGCCCACGCACGAATCGGGGTAGGCGACGCCGTCGCGAAGCTGCACGACGCTTGCCAGATATTCCAGGTTGACCTGATGGCAGATGCCGGACTCCGGCGGAATCACTCGGAAATTCTTGAAGGCCTTTTGTCCCCAACGCAGAAAGGCGTAGCGCTCGGCGTTGCGTTCGAATTCCCGCTCGGTGTTATAGGCCAGGGCCATGCGGGTGCCGAACTGGTCGACCTGAACGCTGTGGTCGATGACCAGATCGACGGGCAGCAGGGGGTTGATCTTTTCCGGATTCTTGCCCTGGCGCGCCATGGCGCTGCGCAATGCCGCCAGATCGACGACCGCCGGGACGCCGGTGAAGTCCTGCATCAGGACCCGGGCCGGCATGTAGGGGACGTTATTCTTTTGCGGGCTGGTGGGGTCGTATTTGGCGAAGGCGGCGACGTCGTCCTGGACGATCTCCCGGCCGTTCTCGCCCCGGGCCACCGATTCGAGCACCACCTTGACCGAATTGGGCAGTTTGGAAATCGCGCCCAGGCCTTGCTCTTCCAGCCCCGCCAGGCGGAAGTAGTCCACGTCGCCGGCGGCGGTTTTCAAAACACTTTTAATGCCGAAGGAATCTTTCGACGGAAGAGACATCGTGCCTCCAAGTTCTCGGGGAATCTTGCGCCCCGTCGTTATTCGGATGAGAGGATCGGGAAGGGGGCGGGTGCCCGTTTGCCCGCCGGCGCCACCACGCCGGTACGCCGCTGAAACTATCCAGGAGTGGGGCTGAAATCAAGTCTCCGGGCGAAAAACATTGATTTGCCGCACCGGCGACTTCATAATACCGACCCGTTTTCGCGCCGAGTTCCGGCGCCCGGTGCATCGCACATTGTGAGACGATCTTCATATGAGCGCCTGTCCACGCTGCCAATATGACGCCGCCGACGGCGACCAGGTATGCCTGCGTTGCGGGCAGAAGTTGCGCGCGCCGGGCGGGTTCTCCTGGGAAGAACACGCCGCCGACCCGCCCGTCCCCGACGAACGCACCTCCTTTGACCGCTTCTTCTTTTCCGTCGCCAAATTTTACGCCGTCGTAATGGGATGCATCTCCCTGGCGATCGTGACGCTCTTTGTCGGCGGCCCCGGCCTCTCGCGCCTGTGCTGGGACGTGGCGAAGGTGGTGGCGGGTGTGATGTGGGAGACGGTTTCGATCGGGACGCCCTAGTCGCGCCGACTTTAGTCCCGCTTGTTATGCCAAACAATAGAGCGGATACGCCCGGACGACGGCCGAAGGGTTGGCGCGGGTTTCACCCCGGCTTGCCATCCCCCCATCCTCCCCCTAAACTCCCTTGGCTGATTTGCTGGTGAGATCGAGGAGGTTTCAAACATGATCGGTGGAATTCTCGCGGGGCAGGCCATCGCCCAGGCGGGCGTGAAATGCGTTTATACCCTGTGCGGCGGGCACGTTGCGCCTATCTACATCGGACTGAAGATGAGCGGCGTGGACATCGTCGACATGCGCCATGAAGCGGCGGCGGCCCACGCGGCGGACGCCTACGGCCGTCTGACGGGCGTGCCCGGCGTGGCCATCGTCACCGCCGGTCCGGGCATCACCAACGCCGTCACCGGCATCGCCAACGCCTACGAAGCCGAGAGCCCCATGGTCGTCATCGGCGGCAAGGTCGGCATGGCCCGGCTGAATCAGGCGTCGCTGCAGGAGATGGACCAACTCGCCCTGATGGACTCCATCACCAAGTGGCGGGAGTGCGTTTACGATACGGCCCGCATCCCGGAATATCTGGCCCGCGCGTTTCACATCGCCAGCACCGGCCGCCGGGGCCCCGTCTTTCTGGAGATCCCCATCGACCTGCTGTTGCAGCAGGCCGAGTCCAAGCACCCCGGCCCCGCGCCGGTCAATCCGGACGAAGGCCTGTCCCTGCCCAATCCGGCGGACATCGAAACGCTGGCCGGTTGGCTTAACGAGGCGAAAAAGCCGGTCATCATGGGCGGTGCGGCGATCCATTGGGACAACGCCCACGAAGCGCTGGACGCCTTCGCCCGGCAGACGGGCATCCCCATCTACCTCAACGGTCTGGGCCGAGGCACCCTGCCTTCGACGCATCCCAACTTCTGCTCGCGTACGCGAAAGAAAGCTCTGTCCAGCGGCGATCTGATCATCACGCTGGGCGCCGACGCGGACTTCCGCCTGGGCTACGGTCGCGGATTCAACCCGGATGCGAAGGTTGTGCAGGTCGATCCGGATGCGTTCCGCGTTCGCTTCAATGTCCAGCCGGACCTGTTCCTGATCGGCAACGCCCGCCTGACGCTCCAGCACCTGACCAAGGCGCTGTCGGGCATGGCTCCCAAAACCGATTGGCTCGAAGAGTTGCGCGCCCAGGAAGACGTCGCGCTCGACGGCCTCAAGGACGAGCTCGAGTCGGATATCTATCCCGTGAACCCGAACCGCTTCGGCAACGAGGTGGCCAAGGTCGTCGACGCGGACACGATTGTCGTGGGTGACGGCGGCAATATCGTGGCCGCCACGTCCAAGTTTGTCCCGCTGTTCGGCCCCGGCCGGTGGATGGACCCGGGCAAATTCGGGTGCCTGGGCGTGGGCATGCCGTTCGCCATCGCGGCTCAGCAACTCAATCCGGATAAGAAGGTGCTGGTCGTCTTCGGTGACGGCTCGGTGGGCTTCAACGGATTCGAGATCGACACGGCGGTGCGTTTCAAGATGCCCATTGTCGGCATCGTGGGCAACGACGCCGCCTGGACGCAGATCCGCGCCGCCCAGTTGGAGGCCGCCGGCGAGGAATTCGCCGTTGCCACGCAGCTCGCCCCGACGCGCTACGACCAGTTCTGCGTCGGCCTGGGCGGCTTGGGCTACCACGTCGAATCCGCGGACCAGATCGCTCCGACCTTGGAAAAAGCCTTCGAAGAGGCCCGCGCCCAAGGCAAACCGGCGATCATCAACGTGCCCGTCGACGCCGACCTCAACGGCCGGGGCGTGTCCTACATCGCGGCGGGCATGGCGTAAGAAGGCGCGCGGTAGCGCCGGATGGATTGCGGGTGCCACACTTTTACGCCGACAAAGTCGGTGGAAAGGTGTGAAGTTGAAATTGCTATTCACACCTTCCCGCGGCCGATGGCCGACGTGAAAGTGTGGCACCCATCGAAATACGACCCGCGCTCAATGCGCCTTGTACAACTCGTACCCCACTCCCGCCAGCGAGCCGTCGCCGTAGGCGGCAACGATGCGTTCGCGGGTCAGGTCGATGAGGGCTTGGAGGTTGGCCTCGCCGTAGTCGGCGGTTTCGATGGGGTCGAGAAATTCCACCTCCACCTCGCCGGGCCACGCCTTTTTGTTCACGTTGTCCATGACGTTGTGCGTATTGCGCAGGACGACCGGAATGACCGGCACCTGGGCCATGATCGCTAGGCGGAACAGCCCCTTTTTGAAGCGCCCCACCTGACCGTCGCGGGACAGCCCGCCTTCGGGAAACGACAGCACATGCCGCCCGTCCGCGATGCGCTGGACCGCCAGCTCGATGGACTCGTACGCCCGCGTCGGCGAGCGCCGGTCGATGAAAATCATCTGCATGCATCGCATGGCCGCGCCGACGAAAGGCACGAAGCGCAGCGACTTCATCGCGATGAAATGGATCTGCACCGGCGAGAGAGCCATGAGAAGCGCGAAGTCCAAATAACTCAGGTGATTGGAAACCAGCACCGCCGGGCGTTCCCAATCGGGGCGGTCAAGGCCGTGGATGCGCACCTTCGCGCCGCACAGCTCGATGAACATCTGCGTCCAGCTTTGGGCGTAGGGGTAGTAAAAGCGCGGGAAAAACGGCCCGAAGATGAAAAACAGCGGCGCCATCAACGTCGTGACGACGGCGTAGATCGCGAAGATACCCACAAAACGCAGGCGCTTTCGGCTGTCGGGAACGGAGGGCGCTTCGGTCACGAGTCCTCGTCGGGCACGTAGCAGGAGTAGTCTTCGACGATCTGTTCGCCCAGGCAGCCGTAGGTCTCGGCGCATTCGCAGATCTGCTCGTCGCAGGTGTCGCGCGATTCGCTATCCAGGCAGACGGCTCGTCGGCATAGGCAAAAATCCAGGCAGCCTTGGTCTTCGTCCGGTTCGTCGCCGCAGGAGCGCGTCGCCGACGAGTCGTCGTCATCATCGTCGTCGTCGCCGCACGCACCAAAGGCAAAAGCCGCCAGCGCGACGGTCAAAATCACCGCCGTGAAAAAGCGCATCCAAAGGGCAGGGCGTCGGATCATTCGCGAGTCCTCAATCGTCCGGTCATGGGTGTCGAAAATGCGTCGAGCGCCTAGGCATTGTACGCACTGGATCGGTCTTGTCGAGGCGACGGATCAGACCGCTTCGCGCCGCGTCGTGGCGTCGGCGGCCGAGTCCGTGGCACTTTGCGTCGCTTCGCCGAGCATCGCCGTGAATTCGTTGCAGAACCGATGCAGATCCCCCGGCCAGCGGGCCGTCAGGTAATTGCCGTCGCGGACGGCGAACCCTCGTTCCGGGTGGGCGGCCGAGTCGCGAACCAGCGGCAGCGGCCCCGTCTTGAAATCATCGGGCGAGGCCAGGACCGGCGCCGTCTCCCGCTGCACGGTGCAGGCGTAGGTGCGGTAGTGCTCGCCGACCCACAGGCGCGTCAGCCACCAGCTCAAGGATTCCATTGCCGACGTCAGGCCCGTCGTTTTGCGTCCGTGGAGGGCGCTCTTTCCGGTCTCGGGATCGATCGCGCGGGCGGGGATGAGCACGCCGTGGCAGATGGCGGCAACGGGTTTTCCCTGGGCCAGGAAATTCGCCGCGAGTTTTTGCAGGATCGGCGATTCCAGGCATTCCTTCATCCCCGGCGCATGGCCGCCCGGGAAGTAGACCGCGTCGAACGCCGCTTCGTCGATGGCGTCGTAAGCAATGGGGTTCTGAAATTCGTCCGACCGCGCCATCAGCGCGTAAAGCCCTTGGGCCTCCTTGTCCGCCTTGAGCATGCCGGAGAAAAGTCCCAGATCCTTGCCGGTGAGGGTGCGTTGATCGGCCTCGCCTGGCTTTCCGTCGGGGGTGGCGAAGACGACCCGGTGGCCGGCGTCGACCAGCGCTTTCCAGGGCAGGGCGGTTTCGGACGGGTCGAATTCCCGTCGGGACGTAGGGATCAGGACTTTCATCTCGGCCTCCGGGCGAATGAGAAGCCTGACGATACCACGGGCGTTCCGGGCCGTCACGAGGGCGCGCGGCGCCTTCGGGCGTTCAAGTCAACCGGCCGCACGCACCGATCAAATTGACCGATGGACGGGTCGTTCGTAGGATACACCCTCCCAACGCACGAGGGTCTGATGGCCTCCGATCAGGGGCGCGAGGTCGCCCAGCAACTCAAGAACGGCAAGCTGCCGGCGGGAACAAACCTGCGCGGCATCGACTTGTCCGGCGAGGATTTGTCCGAGGCGCGGCTGCGCGGCCTGGATCTGTCCGGCGCCGACCTGCGCGAGGTCAACCTGACGGGCGTGGAACTGCATTCGGTGAAGATGCTCGGGGTGAAGGCCCTGGCGAGCATCTGGAAGGACGCCAGCCTCTTTGAAGTCGACCTGAGCGAGGCCGACCTGTCCCGGGCCCAGTTCGAGGCGGTGAAATTCGAAAAGGTTCTCCTCAAGAAAAGCGTTCTGCGCGGAGCGCGGTTCATGGACGCGACCATGAACAAGGTCAACGGCACGTCCATCGATCTCACCGACGCCCACCTGGAGGGATGCAAGCTCAAGGAAGTGGGCCTGCGTTCGAGTGTTTTGGACGAGGTGACGCTCGACGACGTCGCCCTGGCGGTCACGGACCTGACCGGATCGCGGCTGGTCAACGTGGACTTCCGCAATTTCCGCCTGGCCGGCGCCCGCCTGGACAATGTGAATATGCATCACGCGAAGGTGTCCGGCGGGCTTTGGAAAAACTGCCAGGCCAAGGATCTGATCGCGGACGAATTTCGCTTTGACGATTCGGCGATGGAAGACTGCAAATTCGAGCACGCCGATTTCGCCAACGGTCGGTTCAACGGCGGCCGCATCGTCAGTTCGTCCATGGCCGGGGCGAATCTAAAGGGCGCGCGCTTTGACAACACGGTTGTGACCGGCACGAGCTTCGCCCGCGCCAAGATGGCCCAGACGACCATGGCCGGGCTCGATCTTTCGTGGATCGACCTGTCCAACTCGGACATGGAAGAAGCGGACATGACCGGCGTGTCGTTTTTCTCCGCCGACCTGTCCGGGGCCTGGTGCGGCCGGGCGCGCATGGACGAAGCCGACTTCACGCAGGCCAATCTGCGTTCGGCGAATTTCCAACAGGCCAGCGTGGTCCGGGCGAAATTCGACGACGCCGAAATGACCGGCACGCAGATGGAAGGCGCCAACACCAGCGAGACGATCATCGTCGCCGGTCCGGACGGCACCGCCATCCGCCGCTCCAACATCACCAGCGCCACCACCCGCACCCGCACGCGCCCGGCCGTCAGCACGATGGGCCCGGCCAGCACCGACGGGCGGGTGGACTACGATATGTTGGACGTGGGCCGCCCGGTGATCCCGAAGATCGCTCCCCATCCCGCCCAACAAAAAGCGGGCATGAGTCCGAAGACGAAGCTGATCGTCCTGGCTTCAACCGTCCTGGTCGTGGTCGTGGCGGTGCTGGTCGTCTACAACGTCTTCATCAAGGAAGAGGTCTTCCACTACGAGGGCGACGAGTTCATCGGCTATCTGGAAGGCGAAGACGGCGGCAAGACCAAAACGCGGGTCGACATGCAGATGGCCAGCGACGAGAAGCGGGTGATCGTTTCGCTGCAGCTGACCAAACTGGCGAGCAAGAAGGATCCCGCGCCTTTCGACGCCCTCTGGGCCCAGGCGCCGACGATCCGCGCCGCCGGGTCGTCCCACACCGAACGGATGATCAAGCTCGTCGTCGGCGATCCGGCGCAAAACGGCAAGCCCATCGACGGGCTCACGCTCAACTGCGAAATCGGCGTGTCCTACGACCTGGAGGACGAGCAGATCAAGGGCGTGGTCAAGGACGGCGATCGGCAGGTGGGAGAATTCAAGTTCAAACGGCCGCGCAAGGGGCCGCTGAAGGTACGTCAATAGAATGCGGCCCGAACGGGGTCGCGAATTTTGCTCGAAATGATTTCGACATGAATGATTTCGACATGAAGGAGAACGCGGCATGGCCGACCTGAAAGGCAAGACTCTGTTCATCTCCGGCGGCTCCCGGGGTATCGGCGAGGCGATCGCCATTCGCGCGGCGAAGGACGGCGCCAACGTGGTCATCGTGGCCAAGACCGACCAGCCCCATCCCAAGTTGCCCGGCACGGTGCACACGGCGGTGGAGAACATCGAAAAGGCCGGGGGCAAGGGCCTGGGGTACGTGGCGGATATCCGCTTCGAGGACCAGGTGCAGGCGGCCGTCGATCAGGCGGTCGAGGCCTTCGGCGGCATCGACATCCTGGTCAACAACGCGTCGGCCATCAACCTGACCGGCACGCTGCAAACCGATATGAAGCGTTACGACCTGATGCATCAGATCAATCTGCGCGGGACGTTTCTGTGCTCCAAGCTGGCGCTGCCGCACTTGCTCAAGGCGGACAACCCCCATGTGCTCAACCTATCGCCGCCGCTGAGTCTGGAGGCCAAGTGGTTCGCGCCCAACGTGGCCTATACGATCGCGAAGTTCGGCATGAGCATGTGCGCGCTGGGCATGGCCGAGGAGTTCAAGGACGAGGGCGTGGCGTTCAACTGCCTGTGGCCCAAGACGACCATCGCGACGGCGGCGATTCAGAACATCGTCGGCGGCGACGAGATGATGCGCAAGAGCCGCACGCCGGAGATCATGGCCGACGCGGCCCACGCGATCTTCCGCAAGGACAGCCGCGCCTTCACCGGCAACTTCTGCGTGGACGAGGACATCCTGCGCGCCGAGGGCGTCACCGACTTCGACCACTACGCGGTGGACCCGACCGAGGAATTGTTCCCGGACTTTTTTTTATAGGCGTTCGCGACATGCCGCGATCTTGCGTTCGTCAGAGCCGCGCGCAGTTTGCCAGGCAGGCCGTAGCCTTGGCGTAGGCTGGTCAGCAAGCGGTTCAGAGTGTCCGTTGAGTCGATGTGCTCGACAACCCCGCGCTAACGCTCGGGGCTCTGTTGAGGCGGGATTGCGAACTACCCCAGCGACGCCAGCTTTTCCTTGGCCAGTTCCTGCGTGATGACGCGCGTCATGGCGAGGTTTTCCAGGACCTGCTTCATGGACTGCATGCCGATCGATTGATTGGTCTGCATGACGGTGGGCAGTTGGAAGATCTTGTTCTCGCGGATGATGTTGCGCACGGCGGGGGTGGAGATGAGGATTTCCAGCGCCGCGACGCGCCCCGAGCCGTCGGCCTTGGGCAGCAACTCCTGGGCGATCACCCCGCGCAGGGACTCGGAAATCATCGCGCGGATCATCGCCTGCTCGTCCGCGGGATAGGTGTTGATGATGCGGTCGATGGCCTTGGCCGCGGAGTTGGTATGCAGGGTGCCGAAGACCATGTGCCCCGTCTCGGCGGCGGTGACGGCCAGGTCGATTGTCTCCAAGTCGCGTAACTCGCCCAGTAGAATGATGTCCGGATCTTCGCGCAGGGCCGCGCGCAAGGCGTCGGCGAATGACGCGGCGTGCGTCCCGATCTCCCGCTGATTGACCAGGCATTTCTTGTTCGGGTGCACGAACTCGATCGGATCCTCAATGGTGATGATGTGCCCGCTGCGGTGCGTGTTCAGGTAGTCGACCATCGCCGCCAGGGTCGTGGATTTGCCGCTGCCGGTCGGGCCGGTCACGAGGATCAGCCCGCGTTCCAACGCCACGAGCTGCGTGAGCACCTTGGGCAGGTTGAGCTTTTCGAGGGTCGGCACCTCGCTTTTCACGACGCGAAAAACCGCCGCCGCGCCCCGGTGTTGACGAAAAGCGTTGACGCGAAAGCGCGAGACACCCTCGATGGAAACGGCGAAGTCGATCTGGTTTTTCGCGAGAAACTCGGCCCACTGCTCGTCGGTCATGATTTCCTTGATGAGTCGTTCGATCACGTCCGAGGCCAGGGGGTTTTGCGTCACGGGGACCATCTGGCCCAGGTGGCGCATCAGCGGCGGCGTCCCCGCGCTCAAATGCAGGTCCGAGGCGTCCTTCTTGGCGACGTGAGCGAGGAGTTTGGCGATCTCGGCCATGGCTTAGATCCTCAACAGCGCGGCGGCGGGCAGGGCGCCGTCCGACACCCCGGCCAGGATTTGTTCCAACAGGGACGCGTGGCCGGATTCTTCCAACGCGGCGGCCAGGGAGTCGACGCCCTCGCGCAGGCGGTCGCGCAATGTCGCATCCAAATGCACAACCTCGCCGATGGCGACGGGTGCCTCCAAACTCGGCGCTTCGGCCCCTTCCAACATCTCCCGCGCCACACCCCGCCGATGCAGCCAATCGATTTCCAACTCGGATAGGGCGCGGGCCGCGTCATCGGGGGTGATCACCATCAGCGTGGCGGCTCCCGTCACTAAGGGCGCCGCCTCCACCGGATCGCCGATGGCCTCCACGATTGCCGCGATATTGCGTAGCGCTTCGTCAATCGGCGTGATGACCACGACCATGCGTCCCGGCCCGATCCAGTTCAGCGGCACCGCCAGGTCCGGGTGGTTGATCTGGTCGAGAATCGCCACGTCCGGCGTGAGGGCGTCGAGCACCGTATCCACGTGGGCGTGCCCTTGGGGCGGATGATGGCGATGCACCGGCACGGGCGCCTCGGTGCGTTCCGAGGTGACGGCCACGATCTCCCGCTCGCCGTCCTCCTCGGCCCAGGCGGCGGTCATCAGGTCAAAGGCGGTTTCAAAATCGTCCGCCGCGAAGACGACCAGGCCGCTGCGTTCGCGCATCAGTTCGGCGAAGGCGTCGACGAATTCGACCGGCGGTTCGGCGACCGCTTCGTCGTCACTCGGCGCCTCCAGGGCGGACGCACGCCGCAGATGCACCGCCACGTCATGCTGCACGCCGACGGGGATCATCAGGAAGTTCAACTCGTAGTTCTGCCCGAAAAGATTGAGCGTCAGACGCCGGGAGGTCACTTCCCCCTCGGCCGGTTCGGTCAGCCCGGCCAGACTTTTGATTTTGGGCAGAATCGCGGAGGCCGCCTCGCCCTCCAAGGTCTCCTTGCGCGCCAGAATGCCGCCGATGCGGTGGTGGATGCCCAGCCCCTCGGCTTCGGCGCGGAACAGCACCTCCGTCGCGCCGTTCTGCACCGCGGACATGAGGTTGAAGAACACCGCCGCCACGCCCGAATCGTCGTCCGCGGAAAAAGCGGTCGGGTCGAATTCGAGCTTGATCGGCGCTTCGTCCTCGTCGTCTTCGCCGGCGTCGTCCCCGTCTTCCAAGATCGCGTCCAGAGCCAGGCGGATATTCTCTTCGCCGCCCAGGTTCAGGCTCACCGGCCCGCCGCAGGCGAACTGGAGATCCTTGATCATCTCCTCGTCGCCCGGATCGGCGACGGCGAACGAGATTTCCGAATCCAGTTTGAGCAGGGGGATCGCCTTGGAGCGTCGCAGCAGGGCGGGGGGGAATTCGCGGACCAGTTCCACGTCGATGGCCGTCGGGTCCACATGCACGAACGGCAGGCCGTAGACCTGGCTTCGTACCCAGGTGAGTTGGTCGGGGGTGATCAACTCGCCGTGCACCAAGCTGTCGGCCAGCGCCCGACCGTCCCGATCGGCGGCGTCCTGGGCCGATTGCAGATCCTCGTCCGGCAACAGGCCGAACCGGCGGATCACCTCGGCAATGCTGGCGTCACTCTCCGGCATCACGCTCGCCTTCTCGTTGTTGGCCGCCGATGTTCCGTCGATCCCGGCGTGGGCGCTATTTGCGCTTGCCCAGGATCTCCTTGACCTTGGCTTCCAACTCGGGTGGATCGAAGGGTTTGTTGACGTGGTAAATGGCGCCGAAGCCCTTGCTGACCGTTTCGTAGCGTTCGCCCCGCTGGCCGGTCAGAACGATCACCGGGATGTCGGCCATCTCGGGCTTGGCTTTGAGGTTCATCAACATGCTGTAGCCGTCCATGTCCGGCATCATCACGTCGGTGAGGATCAGATCGGGGCGCAGCTCCGAGGCCATCGCCAGGCCTTCGGCGCCGTTTTTCGCGGTGTGAATCTCGTAGCCCCAGAAGCGAAAGAGAGTTTCATACACCTTTCGCTGGGCGGCGTCGTCATCGATCGCCAGAACCTTGGCGCCCACCGTGCACCTCTCACACTGTCGGTAGAGCGCTCATATTAGGCGGAACGAGCCGATTATGGGAAGAGGAAAGTCGATCGACCGCATCCGCCGGTGTCGTCGTCATCGTCGTCGGGCGGGGTCGTGTCGTCATCGTCGTCGCCATCCAAAACTTCGAAGACGCCTTTGGCCTCCACGTGTTTGCCCTGGCTGCCGTCGAATACCAGATCATAGGTGCCCGAGGGGATTCCCGTCGGCACGTCGCCTGTGATTTCCTCGTCGTTAACGACGGTGAGGTTGTCGAGCGGATATTCGGCCTCGGTCGCCGCGTCGTACAGCGCCACGTCGAGCGCGGCTTCGAAGGTCATTCCGGAAATCGTCATTGTCTCGCCGACCATGCCGGCGGTCGGTGTGACCGAGTCATAGACCGGCACGCAGATCTGCCATGTCTGGGTATACGGGACATCGTTGAACCAACGATTGCGTCCGCCCGCGACGATGATGCCGTCGCCGGGGAAATAGCCGGCGTGGGCGCCGATTACCGGGATGCCGATCTTCGTGCCGACCAGGTACCAGTTGATCAGATTGTAAAATTCATCGGGGCCGACCGGTGTCCAAGCGCCGCCGCCGCCGGTGAGCCACAGAACATCGCCGGCCGAGACCAGCGACGGACGTTGGCGGCCGTTATTCAGGCTGTCCACCGTGGTGTAGGCTCCGTCGTCCGGGTTGTAGGCATAGGTCTCGGTACCGTTGGGCCAGGAACCCGTAATGTAAATCAAGCCGTTGTGCACCGCGGCCGCGCCGAACATCTTACCCGCCGGCATCGGCTCGATGCTCGACCAGGCGGCGTCGGAGCCGATTTCGTATTTGGCCGCGTAGCTACTGGCGTTGACGACGTCGGTCGTGCCGCCGAAGCAGTAGACATAGCCGTCGCCGGGCGCGGCGCAGGCGACGCCCGAGAAGGCCATCGGATAGTCGAACGACAACGTCGACCAGGTGTCGTTTTCGATGTCGTATTCGTGAACCTTCTTGGTGTAGACCGGGGAGTCGGCGCTATCGTCGCCGGCCACGGCGTAGGCATAGCCTTCGGGCGCCACAGCGAAGCCCAAGTCGGTGACGGGCACGGGCATGCCGGCCCCGGCGGTCCAAGTGTCGGTCGCCGGGTCGTAAATCTGGGTGTCGTCTTTTCTCGTCGAGGTCGTATTGTCGTAGCCGCCGAAAACATAGAGCTTGCCGTCGTATACTCCACTGCCGCCTGCAACCCGGGGGCTGGGAAGCGGCGCGGCGCTGTTGCTCCACCCTTCGACACACTGTGCGGACGCCGTCACCGGTACGGCGATCAGAATCACCGCCAAGATCAAGAGAAACCCTCTCATTTTTCATCCCCGTTTATGCTGCGTTCAATGGCGAGAAAGATCATCGGGGTTCTTATTTCTCAATTTCATCCTCGGCCGCAATGAAATCTATCATGAATTGCTGCGCAATAATTGCATGTGATGGATTCAGTCTGAAATAGAAGGACGGAATTGTTTAATATCTCATTCGGAGCGCGCTCGGCTTTCCATTGCCGACCCAATGCAGGCAGGGACTTCCGTGGAGTTTGGCCCTGAAATCGGAGGCTTTTTATGCGGGGAGTTTGATCCGACTAGTCGGTATAACTCTGATATTTAGCAGAAACAATGAGGTGACTATAAGAAGATGGACGTCGATCGACCGCATCCGCCGGTGTCGTCGTCGTCATCGTCGGGCGGGGCCGTGTCATCATCGTCGTCCGGCGGCGTGGTGTCGTCGTCATCGTCGTCGCCGGGGATCGCGTCGCAGACCGACGGCCAGGGCTCGCCGGTTTCATCGGTGCCGTAGTTTTCCGTGACCGACCAGGTGTCGATGACCGCGCCGTCCGTGCCGACGGCCGTCACCGTCACCAGCTCGCCGACCACCTCCACCAACAAGAAATGATGCAGCTTCGCTTGGGCGATGGACCACGGTTCGTCGTCCAGGCTGTACAGGTCCGCCCCGCCGCCGCCGGTGACGAAGTACGTCACGTCGTTGACCACGTTGCGTTGGTAGTTGTGGTCATGGGAGCCGAAATGGGCCGTGATGTCGTATTGCTCAAACAGCGGGGAAAGGGAATTGCGGTAGCGTTTTGTGGACAGATCGCTGCCGTGGTTGGCCGCGGAATACGACGAGTAATGCGACATGACGACCACGTGGGCGATGCCCGGCGCGTCCTGGGCGTCGGCAAGCTGCGTTTCGACCCAGGCCTGCTGGTCCGAGCCGTCGGCATAGCTCTGAGAGATATCCACCATGATGAACAGCGTGTTGCCGTAAACGAAGGTATAGCGCCCGGCCGTTTCGCCCGAGGCCATGACGTTGTCGAAGTAGCGCTCGAAGCGGGAGCGGCCGAAGACGAATTCATGGTTGCCCATGGTCGGCGCGATGGGCAGGCGCGGGCTGATGACCGACAGCGCGTCCCAATAGGCGTCCCACTGATCCTGGTCGCCGCCGTTGTCCACGAAGTCGCCGAGTTGGATCATGAAATCGGGGGCGTAGGTTTCGGCCAGTTCGAGCAGGCCGCGCAGGATCGCCGGATTGTTCCGGGTGTCGCCGACGACGATGAATTTGAAGGGGGTCTGGGCGTCGCCGCCGGTGATGAACGACTGCACCGTTCCCGTGCCGCCGTCATCCACGCGATAGTAGTAGCGGGTGGACGGCGCCAGATCGGACAACACCACCTGATGCATCCCGTCGACGGCGGTTGAGGAAACGGCGATGCCGACCGATTCGTCCGTGCCCCAATGCAGCGTCGCCTGGGACTGGTCCGACTCCCATTTGACCGTCGCGGCGCAGTCCGACGGCGTCATCAGCCACGGACCTCGGGTCACGGCGGCACGGGCCGGCCAAGCCGTCAACACGGCGAGAATAAACAGAAAAATCCCGACAGCCCATCGGGGCCGAGGGTCCGGCAACGCTTTCGAGGCAGCAAAATTCATAGCGGGCTTTATGCCGGATTCGTCATGATCTGTCCATCATTTTGTCACATATTCGTCACGCGAGTTTCCCGGCGGGAAACGTCGGGTTTCGGCGCGGTTTAGCCGTCGCGAGGGCGAAAGAAGAAACGCCGCCCGAAGGCGGCGTCTCCCGTCAAATTCTCTCGGTGAAAAGGGCTAGCAGCCGCAGCCGCTTCCGCCGCCGGTTGTGTCGTCCTCCGCCTCGTCCAGCCCGCTATCCGTGTCGTCGTCATCTCCCACCGAATCGTCGTCGTCATCGTCGTCATCGGTCGGGATCGTCGTCGTTGTCGTCGTTGTGGTGGTCGCGGGCGTGGTGGTGGTCGTTGTGGAACCATCGGCAGTCGTTGTCGTCGTCGACGCGCCCGTGGTGGTGGTTGTTGGCGACACCGTCGTGGTTGTCGTTGTCGCCGTGGTCGTCGTCGGCGCCGTGGTGGTTGTGGTGGTTGACGAAGTTGTGGTCGTTGAGGTCGACGGTGTTGTCGTCGTGGTCGACGTAGACGTGGTTGTCGTGGTGCTGGTTGTCGTTGTCGTCGTCGTGGTTGTTGTCGATGTCGATGTGGTGGTCGTGGTCGAGGACGGTACGTAGTCGGCGCAGACGATGGGGCGAATCGCCCAGTTGCCCGCGAAAGTGGGGTTGAAGTCCCCGATCAGCGAAAAGCTCGAGCCGCCGTTAAGCGATACCCAGCTTCTCAACTCGTCGGTGGACTGATCGAGAAAGTAGCTATTGGTATCCGGTGTCGTGCCGAAGCTGACGACGAGTGCGAATTCCCCTTCGTTGCCCACATTGACGGGCGTCGTTAAATCGAAACGCTCAAAGGCCTGGGACTGCGTGGCGGTGATGTCCGTTTCGCAGCCTAAAGCAGGGCCGGTCGGCCCCCCGTCAAAAGTGGCGTCATAAACGCATAGATCGAATTCGAATTGGGGGGTCGTCGCGAGCGCCTGCGTGAAGGCGACGACGTGATAGTCCGTCAGCGCGAATTGGAGTGTCCCGACGACGGCAAACTGGACGTCGGCAATTCCACCGTGCACGGAGATATCGTAGACGCCGTCGTCGTATTGCAGCGTCATCTCCGAACAGATCGCCAGCGCCGGATCCACCCCGGCGTTGTATTCGCCGTATTCGTTGACCGAGGGCTCGAACCTCCTCTCGTGGTCTTCGTCGCCTTTCGACGCAAAGTCGCTATCGTCGTCGTCATCGTCGGAGAAGCCCGTATCTCCCCAGTCCTCGTCGCCCTCCTCGGGCAGGCAGGCCAGGCCCACGGACATCGCGAAAGCCGGAACGAAGAAAACGAGCAGGATGGGGATATAGCGACGCAACGACATAAATTTCCTCCGATACATGCCGATGGCAATTTCGAACAATGAATGCATAGATAAATATATTATTAACCGCAGATTGGCGACCCCCGGTCATCGGTCACCGTTCGAAACGTCAGAGACAGATCGCCGGGAGGGCCTGTGCAGTTTTTAACTGGTTAATATTGCTGGGAAAAGTGAGATAAACTCCTGCCGGAAAGAATGCAAAGGCTACTCGACAACCTCCACGCCGTTCCAGAAAGCCACGTAATTTTTGATCTGTTCGGCTGCCTCCTTGGGAGCGGGGTAGAACCAGGCCGCGTTCTTGTTGGTATGGCCGGTGACGATGACGTTGTAATAACCCGCCACGCCTCGCCAGTGGCAGACCGTGTGCTTGGTCGACGGCTGGAGGTAATGGCGCTTGACGGAGTCGGGCGGGAAATAATGGTAGCCTTCGATGACGATGGTCTCGTCGGATTCGGCGATGACCACGTCTTTCCAGATCGCTTTCATGAATCGCTCCTTGCATCGGCAACGCGCCTCGCGCCCGCTGCCGCGACCCTATTCCTTAGCACCTTCCGTCCGGCGCGTCAGGGGGGCGTCGGGACAAAAAACCGCCTTGCTTGACCCGACCATGGGCCGTTGCTAGCGTCCCGCGAACCCATGGTGCAAGACAAACTCCAGGCGTGGTGGACACGCGTTCAACAGCGGGCCGACCGAATCCGAGCGCAGCGGCAACGTCGTCGCGCTATGGAGAACGCGGTCGTGCCCGTGGTGGGCGGCGTGTTCGCGGCGCTCATCGTGGTCTATCTCATCGTTATGATTCCGATCTGGCGGCTGCCCGCCGTGCCGGAAGTCGTCTATCCGAACGGCTTCGGCGTGAAGGTGCTCGTGATCGATCCCGGTCACGGCGGCGAGAACGAAGGCGCGCGGACCTGGTGGGGCGAGCGGGAGAAGGCGCGGAATCTGCGTTACGCCCGTGCGTTGAAACGGCGCCTGGAAGCGACCGGCCGCTGGGTCGTCCACCTCACGCGCGACGAGGACCGGGACCTGCCCAACTCCGCGCGTCCGCTGATCGCCAACGCTTTCCACGCCGACCTCTACCTCTGCCTCCATGCCAACGCGAACGCGCCGGATCTGACGCAGCGGGGCTTCGCCGTGATCTGGTATCTCGCTCAGGACAACGCCGAACGCAGTCACCGATTCGCCGATGTGATGGCGGCGTCCCTCGCGGCGGCGGGCCTGACGCCGGACCGGACGATGGGCCGGCCGTTCATGGTGCGTCACGCTGATCCCGATACGGCTCCCGCCTACGCCCTCACCCACGACACGCTGCCGGTCTACGTCCGCGAGCGCACCGACCACCGCATGGTCTACCCCGCGACCATGCCCGCCGTCCTCATCGAGACGCACTACCTCACCGACCTGGGCGAGGCGACGCGCTTTACCACCAAGGCGATGACGGATCATGTGGTGCGTGCGTTGGAGGCGGGGCTGGTGGGGTTTTTGACGACGAATAACGACGTCGCCGAAGCGCCACACTCCTAGGCCGTCGTTAGGCGGGCAGGGGTGTGAAGGATGGTCCGACCTCACGACCCTAATTCGACTCACCAAAAAATCGTGTCATTCTGAGCGAAGCGAAGAATCCGCGTCCAACCCGGTATTGATGCAACGTTGTCAGAATGCAGGTTGCGGCAAGATCCTTCGTTCCACGCAGGATGGCACACGCCGCACAAGGTGAAGAGTAAATGACCGGCGCGAACCCAACCGCTTACTACCGTGCGCGGCTCTGACGGACAGATCCTCGCGAAGGCGTTACCTCCCCGCCAAAAACCTCTCCGCGATTTTGCGTTCCTTGGGCGGGTTGAGGTCGAGCAGGTTCTTGTGGACGAAGACGCCGTCCTTTTGGATGAGTTTGTTGTCGAACCAAATCTCCCCGTCGCCGACGAGGATCTTCACCAAATCCCAATGCACCGCCGAGCGGTTGCCGTTATCGCATTCCTCGTAGGCGCGGCCGGGGGTGAGGTGGATGGAGCCGAAGATTTTTTCGTCGAAGAGGATGTTGCGCATGGGCTTGCGGATGTTCGGGTTGGTGCCGATGGACCATTCGCCGATGTACCGCGCGCCCTCGTCCGAATCCAGGATCTGATTGAGCGCCTTGGTCTGGCCCCCCGCTTTGGCGACGACGATCTTGCCGTCGACGAATTCGAAGTAGACGTTTTCGAATTCCTTGCCTTGGTAGATCGACGGCGTGTTGTACTGGATGTGCCCGTTCACCGAATCGCGCACCGGCGCGGTGAAGACCTCGCCGTCGGGGATGTTGCGATCGCCGAAGCACGAGATGGCGGGCATCCCCGCGATGGAAAACTCCAGGTCCGTGTCCGACGCCTTGATGCGCACCGTCTTGGCGGCCTTCATCATTTTCTGCAATTTGGCCTGGCGCTTCTTGAGACCGGCGTAGTCGTAGATCGTCGCGTTGAAATAAAAGTCCTCGAACTCCTCCAGGCTCATCTTCGCTTCCTGGGCGGTGCCGTGCGTCGGGTAGATGGTGACGACCCAGCGCGTGTTGTCGACGCGCTCGGAGAGGATAGGGGAGAGGACCTTCTGCCGCGCGGCCATGTTCTTCGTGTTGGCGTTGGCCATCACCATGGAGTTTTCCGACCCGCGCACGGCGATATAGCAGTCGACCTGCTTGATGAAATCCAGCGTGTGCTGGGGGAAGTAGTCGAGCTGCGCGGGCTTGGCCAGGTTGATGAAGTCCCGCGAAATCTCCGGATCGGAAAAGTCGATCTCCACATGCTTCGCGCCCCGGAGGATGCATTCCTTGTGCAGCGCCTTTACCAGCGGGATCGTGTCCAGACCGGAGAAATTGATGTGCACGACGTCGCCTTTTTTCACGGCGCACGAGTAGTTCACGAGCACATCGGCCAGCTTGTCGACGCGAGGATCCTTCACGATGCACGGCTCCTTGAGGGACAGGGTTGAGCGCACTTCAGCGATCCGCAGCTTGAAAAAGATGCCGCCCCGGTGTCAAGCGCACCCCGGCTCGCGGCACCGCTATCGCGCGGGAATGTACTCGTCCGCGCCGATGTCCCACCCCGCGCCCTGCGGCCGGGCGCCCCCGTCGATGTCGTAACCCAAGGCGTCCAGCGCATCTTCCGGCGCCAGCGACGTGGGATCGATCCCCGCGTCGATCAGCGGACTCCCGGCGGCGAGGTGGTAGTCATCGGCCGCGGCAAAACCTGGTTTGGCGGAGATATTGTCGGAAGATTGGGCGCAACTGCTCCATTCACAAGCATTGACTTCATTCACCGTAGAGACGCAGTCGTCCTCCGTTTCCAGTAGACAAGTCGGTGAAATGGCATACAGGGCATTGCCGAGAACGGTTTGCAGATCGGGTTGGCCCGTGTGTTCGAAAGTGAGAGGAAAATTCGCCTCGGACATCGAGGAAATCGCCACGTTGTTGACGAACGATCGAGGAGGGCCAATAAGCTCGCGCACGTCGAGACCTGCCCCGGTGGATTCCTGCCCCGGCCCGGCGGCCAAGGTGTTCTGCGCGATGAAATATGTGGAATTTTCAACCCTGACAGCGCCATTGATGCTGCCTGCGAACCCTGTGGCAATCACATTGTTGACCAGCACTACTTTTCCAGGCGATTCCGAATATGCGGAAGTGATAAAGCCGAAATTAGAAACGGCGCTATTGCCTGTGGCAATCACATTGTCAGAGAGAAAAACCCAATCGGCGTATTCTGCCCCGACACCGACTAGCCAACCCAGCGAGAAATCCGACAGAGATCCGACGCGAATGACATTGCGGGTCAGGGTCGCATCGTGGGTGCCGCTTAGGTAAACGCCGTTCGCTTCTTCGTACGACCCGGCAACTTCGATCGTCGAGTCGCTTACGGACAAGGTGCCGGCTTGGTCCAAGATGCCGTAGCCTTCCTCGTTGGGTAGGCCAAGGCCCACTTGCGTGTTTCGAACTATGGCCTGGCTTTTATAGAGACCGATGCCGACTTGCCGTTCGAGTGCATTGCCGCGAATTTCGGATTTTTCGATGACCGTCGATGCGCTGAAGGCGGTTACAATTCCGGCAAAGAACTTTTGAACGTCGTGGCCGGTGACCTGCAAGCGGCGAGCCGTAAGCGTACCGTGGTCATCCATAAACACCCCGTGGGCCGTTTGAGATCCGTCCATTTCGATGACGACGTCGATCAGTTCGAGAGCGACGTAGTAATCGGTCAAGACACCGTACGATTCGCCGCTGTCGCTCAGGGATTTGATAAGCGTTCGTGTGGCGCGCAGGGTGCCATCGGTCTGCACGAACAGAACCGCCGTGTCTGCCACTGTTCCGCCGAAGGCCACTAGGCCGTCCGCAAAGAGCGAACCGTTGGATACCACGGTCACGGGATTGACCACCGCCGCCTCAATCACCGTCTCATGCGCCTCAATATCCCGCGACCAATCGGTCGCGTCATACCCACCGAAAATGCTCGCGGCGTTGACGACGACGTCCTCGGTGTAAGTGCCTCCCGCGATGTAGACGTTCTTTTTGTCGGCGGTGCCTTCGGCTAGGTCGACGCCGTGTTGGATGGTTGCCACGGGCGCGGCTTGCGTGCCGGGGTAGGCGTCGTTGCCGGACGCGCCGTCGACGAAGATGCCGTTGGCGTCCGACGCCTCAAAATCCCCACCGACGCAGTCCTGGTCCTCGCCGTCGTCGGGAATTTCGACCGCGTCGGGATACGTCGTGTCGGCCTCGTCGTTGCAGTCCGTGGCCGTCGGCGAATAGATCGAAGGCAGCACCCCGTTCGTGCAGACCTGCACCGGCGTGCCCGGATAGCCGTCCTCGTCTTCGTCCAGATAGCCGGTCAGGGTTTCGAAAAGACTGCCGTTGCCGTCGTCGCAATCCGGCCCTGCCTCGCAATTCTCGCCGAACCCGTCGCCGTCCCCGTCGATGCACGTTTTCTCGGTGTCGTCATCGACCGCGTCGTCGTCATCGGCGTCGTCATCCGACGTGTCGTCATCATTGTCGACCGTGTCGTCGTCAGTCGTCGCGGCGGAATCGTCGTCGTCGTCGCCGGGAGCGCAGGCAAGGAAGGTCGAAAGGCAAAGGACCAGGGCGGGGAGCAACAACATCCATCGTCGCATTTTGATAGACCTCGCTATTTACGACGCGCGTCGGCTCCCCGTTGCCTTGGCGGTCCGTTCTTTGGATTCCGTCTTGTTAAATCCGATATCGACCCCATTCGCAAGCGGAATTCGGCAAAATCCGTCTTGACGTGCCGATCGGTATGGAGTTGCATCGATTCTTCACCAACAGCAAACGACGCAAGGAGACGCGCGATGCATCTGCCCATCACGATCAACTGGTTCGCGGTTCTGGTGGCCGGTTTGTTGTGCATGCCGCTGGGAATGATCTGGTATTCGCCCAAGACGTTCGGCACGCGCTGGATGGCCTACGTGGGCCTGACGCCGGAAAAAGCGAAAGAGGATTTCCACCCGATCATGATCGTCAAAAGCCTGATCGCGAATCTCATTCTCGCGTTTTTCCTGGCGGTGTTTTTCGATTGGCTGATGGTGGCGGACGTCGCCAAGGGCCTCATGTTCGGCATCCTCTTCGGCTTGGCGTTTTCGGTTTGCCTCCAGGCGTCGCACTACATCTGGGAAAAGCGCCCGGTGGGGCTTTTCGTGATCGTCGCCGGATATGACATCACGCAATTGGCGATCATGGGCGCGGTGATCGGCGCGTGGCAATAACGGTTCGCGCGTTGACAACGCGGCGGGCGGCGTCGCTAAATGACCCCATGACCGTCCACCGCTTCGGGAGCCGATCGTTGTCACACTTCGCCCGAATTTTCCCGCTGCTGTTCGCCTTGATCGCCGTCGGCGCGATGGCCCCGGCCTGCGATTGCGACGGGGACAATTTCGGCGACGAGGACATCGACGTTGCATGCAGTTGCTCGGGCTTCGCCCATGCGGTGTTCGAGGACTGCAGCGGGCAGGTGCGGGTGGACGACGAATATCTCTCCGCGGACGAGGTCGCCCAATCATGTACGCAAGGCCTTGAAGACGGCGGCGACGACGCGGACACGTTCCGTTGTTATATCGAGGCCGCGTGCGAGGCGGAGAATTGCGACCAGTTCGCCAGTCGATTGGATTTGTGCGGGTACTAGGGGAGCATTGGGGAGAGTGTCGTCCTGAGCAACGCGAAGGATCTGGTTGCTTCCAAGCAAGCTCGATCGCAATCCGCAAAAAGCGCAAGATAAACAGGATTTCGCAGCCAACCGCTCACTACGATTCGCGGCTCTGTTAGGCCGAAATGCCTGCCGGCAACCATGGGAGGTACGCGACTTCCCGGACTTTACACCCCTACGTCATCGGCCTATGATCCGGCCTCATTGTCCAGCCTTGGACGAATCACCGAAGGACGGAAAATCGGATGAGCCTGAATAAGGTCCAAGAGATCGAACGCACCATCGACGCTCAGAATCAGTGGCGCAGCCACTGCATCAACTTGATTGCCAGCGAAAACGTGGTTTCCGGCCGCGTTCGCAAGGCCCTGGGGTCGGATTTCGGCCATCGCTACGCCGAAGGCCACCCCGGCGCCCGCTACTACGAAGGCACCAAATACATCGACGAACTCGAGGCCCACGTCCAGGCGTCGGTCAAGGAGATCTTCGGTTGCGAACAGGCCGACGTGCGCGCCTATTCGGGCAACGTGGCCAACGAGGCGGTCTTCTCGCGCATTGTGAAGGCGGACCGGCCGGTCATGGTCAACTCCACCCCCGGCGGCGGCCATATCAGCCACCACAAGCTCGGGTCGGTCGGCAAGTTCTCGAAGAATATCGTGGACCTGCCCCGCGACGAGTCCAAGGCCGGCTACGCGATGGACGTGCCCAAGGCCGTCGAGATGATCGAGGAGATCAAACCCGCGGCGGTGATCTTGGGCAAGAGCATGATCCTGCTGCCCGAGCCGGTCGCCGAGTTGGCGGACGTCTGCCGCAAGCACGACGTGTTTTTGCATTACGACGCGGCCCACGTGTTCGGCCTGATCGCCGGAGGCCAGTTCCAAAAGCCGCTGGACGAGGGCGCGCTGATCATGAGCGGCTCCACCCACAAGACCTTCTTCGGAACGCAGCGCGGCGTGATCTGCTCCAATCTGTCGGACGAAGACTTCCGCCGTTTCGACCGGGGCGTCTTTCCCGGTTCGACCTCCAACCACCACCTGGACACGCTGGCGTCCATGGCGATCGTGGTGGAGGAGTTCAAGGCGTTCGGCAAGGACTACGCCAAGGCGGTTATCGACAACGCCAAGCACCTGGCCCACGCCCTCAAGGCCGAGGGGATGGACGTGCAGGGTGAGATGTTCGGCTTCACCGAGAGCCACCAGGTGATCGTTTCGGTCAAGGAGCAGGGCGGCGGCAAGGATGTGTCGCGCAAGATGAACGACAACAACATCGTCTGCAATATGAATATGCTGCCGCACGAGCCGCGCAAGAACGCGACGAATCCCGAGGGCTTGCGCCTGGGCGTGCAGGAGATGACGCGATTCGGCATGGGCGAGGCCGAGATGAAGACCATCGCCAAGCTCATCGCCGACTGCGTGATGCGCGACAAGAACGTGAAAGGCGACGTGGAGGCGTTCCGCAACGACTTCCAGGTCGTCAAATACTCGTTCGACGAAGGCGCGTAGGCGCGCGTTCTGCCCTTGGCCCTTGGATGGTCAAGCCGGACTTGCAATGCGCCGAAAAATTCCTAAGATGCGACCCCGCTTCGCGGATCGAGGGGCCTAAGCCCGTGGGCCGCGAAGCCGATTTTCGCCGCCGTAGCTCAGGGGTAGAGCACTTCCTTGGTAAGGAAGGGGTCGACAGTTCAAATCTGTCCGGCGGCTTTGCCGAAAAAGAATATGTCTGTCCCAAATATCCATGGGTTGCATGGCGACTCAGTGCGCGGACCTCTTTCGTTGCCTAGGGCAGGTCACTCACATCGGCGCGGACAACGGCCACGACATCGTCATACAATCTTTGATAATTGCGGCTGATTATCTTTGGCAAACTATCTTTGGCAAACTAAGAATGGTGTTATCGAGGACCAGACCGGCTCCGCTTGGTCAATGCGCGGGAAATGATCGACCAGGCTCGAAGCTGAAAGATAACCATTGTCAAGCCGAAGTTTTCGTTGATGTTTTTCCATTCTCGTGATTTTGCCGAAACACGGCAAGTGCTCCAAACGGAGACGGTATTTGATCGAATGCCGGCCTACTCGAGATGCCTGGATGATGTATTGTCTATTTGTGTGAAGGAAGAAATCGACTAAAGGGTGGTTCGTTCGGATAATATCCACCTCTTGTCGCGGGGGGATATCTCGGATCGTGTTGGCAATGTCGGACGCTCCGAAAGCCCGATGGTCCAGGGTGCGAATAAAACTGATATCGCAGTTAATCTTTTGCTTGACGGAGAAAACATTAATCTTTGTCAGAGTGTCGTCGATGGCCGCGTCATCGACCGGAACTCGGGGGTCACGCTCGCAAAGCCGGACATCGATATCCCCGGCTTTGCTATGGCGAAACAAAACGGACCCCACGAAATGCAACGCAAGCGTTTGCCAAGTCGGCAGCGTCGAGGCGAAGTTCGAGAGCTTAACGAGGTCTCCGGGCTGCACCGTTAGCCCGCTCAAGCGCCGTGAACGATGGTATTGGCGCAGATAATATCCCGGATTTGTTTCTTGATGCACTGCCATGCTCGGCCTGCCCAACGATTCGAGAAAGCCGCCCGCTGAGTTATTGGTGTCCAACTAGAGGGACCAGCTAAAAACCAGCAGGACTTCCCACTCCAGGTTAAATTCCCACCCCCCGGAGCCCCCGGCATTCGGGTCGATGTCGAGATCAAAGTCAAATTCCAAATCAATATCATAATCCGGGCCATCGGCCTCAATATCAAACCAAAGCTCCAGGTCTTGATCTTCTTCAAACTCCAGATGGTAATCAAAGTTCCATTCCCATTCATTCATAGTTTCCCTCGTTGGCCTTTTAGCCGGTGTGCGTTGTCACAAAAGAAAAATGGTAAACTTAGCTGCTCTCAAGCTCCATTTCCAATTCGTAAATCGTCTCAACGTTATTCAAATTGGGAGCCTTGGCCGTAAACAGCGTCCAAATCGCGCGATGGCCCAATTCCACGATAAAACGAACGATTCCGGGGCTGTCTTGTGATAGGGTCGGATCGGCAATAAATGTCGTCCTTAGGCCCTTAGAGTCCACGGTTGCCCATGTGTGCGAGTCATCCACGACGGGCAATTTTTGGATGGTAAGGAGCCGCTGGGAGCGGGCGGTCGCGGGGCGTTCTCTGGCCTCGGCCGGATTGGCCAAATTGATATGGATGGAGGCCTGGAAGGGGCCGATCCATATATCTTTTTCCATGGACGCTCGGCGTGCCCCAATTTCCGTCAACTTGCTCAACGGAATGGAAATTCTAATCTGAGATTTCTGCTCCATAATGGCGTAGGTCCGAAGTTGATCCTCGGTTTTTTGGCCTTGCCAACGGACGACGCCGCGAAATTGAATCTCTTCAAACTCTTGGCGAAAACCGGCATCAACGCAAACGACACGAGGATCTGTCCCTTGGTTCGCAATTATTCTTCCTATGGAGAAATCTTGATCGGAAGGCGGCATACTTTCCCCTTTCAGATGACGTACTTACAATTTAACGAAAGATTTTAGACTTGATATCAGGATTCATGGTGCCGGTCAAACCATTTGTCGGCTCAAACCGTCTCCGAGGAATCTTGGTGAAATCGGGGTCTTGTCCATGGTTATTAGTAAGCATTTTATTGATGATTCTTTTCAATAAGAGAGCCCTTGGAACTGCAAATTTAATAATGGGACAACGTATAAGGTTGCATGCCCTTGCGGGAGAGCGCGCTTGCAACGCAAGCTGGAGCAGTCGGAAATGAAAAAGATATAGACTTCGGCGTCCTATTGGGAAATCCGGCTCGGCAATTGCCTCTCTAAGGAGAAGATTATGTCCGGCAAATTTACCTCGCCCCGCGGCACGATTCCGGGTTTCCGTTATCGAAACGCCCCGGCGGCGATCGAGTTTTTGAAGAAGGCGTTCGGGTTTGAAGAGAACGCGGTCTATCCCGGTGAGAGCGAAGGCGAAATCGCCCATGCGCAACTGACGTTGGGCCAGGCGATGATCATGCTCGGCTCCGGCAAAGGCGGCGAGTTCGACAAGCTGCGTGTCGATCCGAAAGACGCCGGCGGTGTGACGTCGAGTGTGTACATCGTCGTCGAGAACATCGACGAGCTGTATGAAAACGCCAAGGCGGCCGGGGCCGAGATCGTCATGGAAATTTGCGATCAGGACTACGGCAGTCGGGACTTTTCGGCTCGCGATCCGGAAGGGTACGTCTGGAGTTTCGGGATGTACGATCCGTGGGCGCAGGGTTAAATGAGCTATCCGTGGGCGGATGGTTGATAGCGCCATGTCCTGCCAAAACGGCATGTCATCCCGAATGAAATGAGGGATCTCTCGTGCGTTGGCCGATAGAGTTGCGAACAACGGACGAGAGGTTCCTCGCTACGCTCGGAATGACAAATCTGGTTTCTGGTCGCAGGCGCCCAAATCAAAACCCCCGGCCGTATCGACCGGGGGTTTCGTTTACTGCCTTATTCGAATGTCTTTGATCGCGAGATCGAAGTTTGGCGATCGCTGCTAGTTAAGCTGATGCAGCCGTCGCTCGTCCTTGATGATGATCTTGCGTTCGTTGATGTCGATGTAACCCTCGCGGCGGAAGTCGCCGAGGGTGAGGCTGACCGTCTCGCGGCTGGAGCCGATGAGGTTGGCCAGGTCCTGGTGCGTGATCTTGATGCGCAGCAACTTGCCGCGGCTGTCCTTGATGCCGTAGTCGTCGGCCAGACGGAGCAGCAGGTTGGCCAGACGCTCGCGAACGCCCTTGTACAGGAAGTTCTCCATGTTGCGTTCGGCCTCTTTGCGGCGCTCGCCGATGATCTTGGCCAGGCGATAGGTGATGGCCGGGCGCTTCTTGATGAGCTGCAGCAACTCGGGCTTCTTGATGACCAGGACATTGGTGTCGTCCAAGGCTTCCGCGAAGGTGTCGCGGGGCGCGTCGTCCAGGAACGCCATCTCGCCGAAGATGTCGCCGGTCTTGAGCAGGTTCAGGATGATCTCGCGACCGTCCTCGGTGATCTTGGCGATCTTGATGCGGCCGGTGCGAATGATGTACAGGCCGTCGGCCGGATCGCCGGGACGATAAGCCACCTGCTTTTTGCGAACGAACATGGGCTGCGTGGCGCGTTCGAGTTCGCCCGGATCGTGATCGAACAGACCCGCGAACATCGGACTCGTAACCAGAAATTCTTGATTGTTCTTCATGACCTTCCCCTAAGGTAACTCGCCCCACCGACGCGTCGGGTGCGTTCGGCGGGGGGGTGAGGCACTCCTCTTCAGCCAAGTCGAGCTTAGCTGTTAGCCCTCTCACACTACATGATTTAGGTCATAATTCCAACCAATTTTCCATCTAGCGAAACATCTCGCTTCGAAAAACCGGCCGGGGCCGAGAGGGCTTCGGCACGTCACGACACTAACACAGTCCATTCACGAGTTGCAAGACCAACCATTCAGTATGTAAAAAGGGGCTTAAAATCAAAGCCTTGGATTCAAAGTTGAAATTGCTCCAAAGTCGATCTGAATGTGGAAAATCCCACGAAGTTCCGAATTGCTCCAACGATTTCCAGACTAAAAACTGGCTCTCAAAATTCAAAATTCCCGAGAAAACGGCGTGAAGTTTTGAAGTGCGATGTCGATTCGCGGGGAAAAATCCGGACGTCTCCGGCGAAAATCGACCGGGCGGTATGACCGGCGTTCGGTCCGCCGCGACTTGTGGACATGGGCGGGATCGGTGCGCTAGCTTGATTTTCGGAACCCGAACATTGCATCGCGAACTTGCTGGGAATTGTCGCGCCATGACGTCGCCCGAATCGTCCGAGTCCGAAAACGCCGCAACCGGCAACGGCGGGACGCCGGCCTATCTTCGTCAATACGCGGCGATCCTGGCGCTGTTGTACCTGGCGTTGGTCGTGGCCACGGTGCATGCGCGCAATTACCACGGGCTCGTCATGCCCGATTCCATGCGCTACGCCGACCTGGCCCGCAATTTCATCCAGGGCGAGGGCTTTGTTTCCAACGCGGTCCTGCCGCACAACGTCCTGCAACTCACATACGACAAACGCACCCCCGCGCGGCTCATCCGCACACCCCACCGGCAATACTACGGCTTCCCGCTCGTGCTCGCCGCGTTCTTCGCGCTGATGGGGCCGACGGAGGTGGCCGTCTTCGTGGCTGCGTCGGCCTTATGGATCCTCGGCGGCATGCTGGTGTTCTTCCTCGCCCGTCGTCTGTTCGACGACCGGGCCGCGGCCATCGCGGTTTTTCTCTATTCGGTGCAGCCCAAACTCATCGCCTATGCCATCGCCGGTTTGAGCGAACCGTTGTGCGTCGTGTTGATGACGGGTGCGGCGCTGGCCGTGGTGGCGGAGAAACGTGTCATCGCCGGCGGCCTGACGGCGGGTGCGTTGGCGGCGTTGGCTTTCGTGGTGCGTCAGCCGATGTTGTTTCTCATGCCCATCGTCCTGATCGGCGCGCTGGCATGGCGGACGGATCGACGATGGTTGTCGGCGGGGGCCATGGTCGGGGGAATCGTGGCGGGGAAACTGGCCTTGGCGGCATTGCAGCCGGTCTTCTTCCCGCCGCCTGAACCTTTTGACGCCATCCCCGTTACGCGCCCGACGACCGCTGTCTCCACAGCGGCGCCTTCGGCGTCGGCGGACGACCCCTGGTGGGCCCGGAAGCTGCACGGCATCTTCGGCACGGCGGCCTATGTCTTCAGCTCCCAATACCCCGGCCACAGCGTCGAACGCAGTGCCGACGCCGCGCCCGTCGCAAAAATGTCCACCGGGGAATTGTTCCGCGAAAAGTTGCGCATCAACGCGCCCAAGGTTTTGACGAGCGCGACCATCCGGCTGGGCACGCCTTTTCTCGGGCTGATCTTCTTGTTTTCCGTGCTTTATCGGTGGCGGGATCGGCGCGTGGCGATTGCCGCGTTGACGGCGGCGGCGCTGATCGGGGCGACGGGATTCGTCACGCTTTGGCTCTATGTCATGGAGCGTTATTTCCAGATCTTCGTGCCGTGGCTGATCCTGCCCATCGCGGCGGCGGTGGCCCATCTGACGCAAACCCAAGAAGGGGGATCGCGGCGGCAGCGCGTCGTCCTGGCCGTGTTGCTGATATGGACCGCGTCGATTCCGATCCGCTCCGGGATTCTGCCGTGGCCGGCGTCGGACCCGCTGATTGCCGATATCCCGAGGGATACGCGCGACGTAAAATCCGCCGTGGCCGACATCCTCAAGGAGCACACCGATCCGGAGGACATCGTCTTTTGCGACTTGCCCCTGGTGTCGGCCTGGTATGCCGATCGCACCAGCATCTGGCTGCCGCTCAAATTTTCGGATGTGTACGAGATCGCCCGCTGGGTCGACGCGGATTACCTGATGCTGACGTTGGAAGATCCGGAAGGGTATCAGACGTGGGCGGAATGGCTGATGTTCAAGCGGGGCGACGCCATCCAGCACCCGAAACTGCTCGGACCTTGGGAATTCGTCGCCGGGCGGAACACCAAAAAGAAGTCCGTTATCCTCTTTCGCAACACGCAGCCGACCGTCGGCGGCGTCGGGTCGGTGTTAACCGGCACGACGTGACGCCGGCGATCGCGTTTTCGCTCAAGAAATACGGAAATTACTGATTGACGGTCTGGGAGAAATCGCCCGAGCCGCGCAGCCATTCCACGGTGCGGGTCAGGCCTTCGCGCAGGTCGACCTGGGGCATGAACCCCAGCTTGGCGCCGGATTTGGTCAGGTCGGCGCGGCTGTTGCGGATGTCGCCCTCGCGAGCGGGCGTGAATTCCGGCTCGGGGGCGTTGCCGACCACCTCGCGCATCATGGTCGCCAGTTCGAGCACGCCGGTCACTTGGCCGGTACCCACGTTGAAGACCTCGGGGCTGTCGAAACCCGCCCCGGCGGCCAGGCGATTGGCGGCCACTACGTCGCCCACGAATACGAAATCCCGCGTTTGCCGTCCGTCGCCGTGGATCTGCACCGCGCGGCCCTGGAGCATTCGCTGCATGAAGATCGGCACCACGGCCGCGTAGGGCGAGGCGGGGTCCTGGTTGGGCCCGTAGACATTAAAGAAACGCAGTCCCACCGTCGGCAGGCCGAAGCAATTCTGAAACGTGGCGGCGTACAGTTCCAACGAGCGCTTATCCGCGGCATAGGGCGAAATCGGCGAGCCGGGCTCGTCCTCGCGCTGGAGTTCCTTGGTGCTTGGTCCGTAGACGGCGCACGAACTGGCGTAGACAAAGCTGTCGACCTTGGCGTCGGCGGCGGCGCGAAGCATGTTGATCGATCCGGCAATGTTGATGTCGGCGGACAGGCTGGGGTTTTTCAGGCTTTCGGGTACGGAGATGAAGGCGGCCAGGTGGTAGACGTAGTTCACCCCCCGGCAGGCCTCGCGGCAGGTCGCCATGTTGCGAATATCGCCCTCGATGAACTCCACGTGCTTGAGTCCCATCAGGTTCTCGCGCTTGCCGGTGGAAAGATTGTCCAGCACGCGCACTGACTCGCCGTCGGCCAACAGGGACCGCACCAGATTGCTGCCGATGAAGCCGGCGCCGCCGGTCACGAGATGCAGGGCCACGAAACCTCCGCTCGCATTGCCGATGTGACCATATTGGTCGAATAGCCCATTGTCAAACGCAATGCCGAATCATTCCGGTTTACCGCGCTGCCCTATCATCGGCAATTTGCCGGTAAATATTAAGCAGCCGTTCGGCCACCGCCTCCACGCGGAACGGTTCTCGAATCGAACGCCGCGCCGCCTCGATGCGCTCGGGACGGTCGATCAATGCCTGCATGCAGGAATGCAGCGAAAACGCGTCCATTCCGGTGAAAAGCCACCCGCCTTTGTCTTCGTCCACGAACTCGGGCAGGGCCCCATGGTCCGCCGCGATCACGGGGACTTTCGCCGCTTGCGCCTCGTGGATGACCTTGGGCGCGTTCTCCACCCACAGCGAAGGGACGATCAGCACGTCGATTTCCCGCAAAATCCGCGGCAGTTCGTCGGGCTTGAACGGGCCGTGGGCTTCATACCGTCCGGTCGCGGAATCTACAAGGCCTTCCGGCAGGTTCGATGTCGACAAATCGCCGTAGAGGTGAAGTTTCGCCCGGGCAGGATCGATGCGCTCGAATGCCGCCAGGGCCAGATCCACGCCCTTGCTCCGGTCCAGATGGCCGACGAGGCCGAATCGGATCGGATACCTCAGGGGGCCTTGGGGGGACGAATTGGAGAGCGAATTGGAGAGCGAATTGGAGAGCGACTTGGGAACCTGGGCCGAGTCGACGCCGTAGTCGACAATTTGAAGGCGCTCGGGGGCGATCGGATAACCGGCGTCATGGTAGCGCTTGGGCAGATAGGCGGACGGACTGACGACCACCCGGGCGGCTTTTAGCAGTCGGCGGTGCATCGATCGGCGTCGGGCGAAAAACAGCGGCGTCGCGACGCGGGATTTGCCGCCCGGCTTCGATGATCCGCCCGCGTCGTCGTCCGACGCTCCGACGGAGACTTCCGCGTCGATCTGCCTTCTCAATGCGCGGACCGCCGGGGAGAGGGGGCCGAACTCGGCCAGGGCCGCCGCCTCGCCGAGGAGATCCGGGGCCAGGCGGTGGTCGTAGCATTCGGCGCAACGCTTCAAGGGAACAGGCCCGGCGCACGGGCTCTCGCCTTTGTACAGCAGGCGGATGCGGGGGCAGATCCACCAGTAGTCGTGCAGCGTCAGCACCGACGGGTGGCGGCGCATGACGTCCAATAGCGCCTTGGGCGGCAGACCGATCCCATGATGCACATGCACGACATCCGGGCTGAAGCGCTCGGCGACACGGATCAGGTCGGCGGCCAGGGCCGGTTGGGCCTTGATTCGATGATCGATCCAGCGATGCACCCGCACCCCGTCCACCGCGATCAGCTCGGCGCCTTCCCCGCGATGGGCGACCGAGCGCGTGTAAACGAGGACGTCGTTGTTCTCGATCAGCACGCGCGCCAGTTGATGGGCGTGCCTCTCGGCCCCGCCCAGGCGTTCGGGGACATACTGGTGAACGATCAGCAGGATGCGCATGGGGCGAGCTTAGCGGGCAAGCGGCGGATTGGCCATCCGAACTTAGTTCTCAGGTCGCTTCGGCGAAGTCTTGCAGGATGCGGTCCCACACGGCGCGGGTTTGTGTGTCCAACTCGTCGAGGTTGCCGAAGTTTTCGATGATGTAGTCGGCGCGCTCGCGGCGTTCGTCGTCGGAAAGCTGGGCCGCCAGGGCCCCCTGGATTTGCGCCTCGGGCCAATCATTGCGAGCACGCACTCGCTCGGCCTGCGTTTCGGCTCCGGCGACGACGGCGATCATCGCGTCGAAGGGGTAGGGGGCGTTGGTCTCCATCAGCAGCGCCGCCTCGACCACGCCCGCCGGCCGTCCCTCCTCGCGAAACTGCTGGAGCTTTTGGCCGACGTTCAGGAAGATGCGGGGGTGTGTGATGGATTCGAGGATCTTGCATTTGGCGGGATCGGCGAAGACGATTTCCCGCATCGCCGTGCGATCCAATTCGCCCTCGGGCGTCAGGACGCCGGTGCCGAATTTCTCGCGGATCTCTTCCAGGCCGTCGCTGCCCGGCGCGACGACATCCCGCGCCACCTGATCCGAGTCGACCACTCCGGCGCCCAATGACGTCAAGATTCTTCCCACTTCGCTTTTTCCCGAGGCGATTCCGCCGGTCAGTCCGAGAATCAGGAAGCGAGGCACGGTTTAGATTTGCGTCTGTTCGGGAAGGCTGAAGAAGTCGTGGTCGTAGTCGGGCCGGGTGCGGCGTTCCTTGAGGGCCAGGATGAAGTCGGCGATGGAGGTGATGGGGCCGGGGAATTCGGTCCAGGCTTTGCCCCAGGTTTCTTCCTCGTGGGCGTCGGAGCCGCCGGTGACGGCCAGGTGATGACGTTTGGCGATGAGTTTGAGGTTGTCGAAGTAGGTTTGGTTGACGAGGCCGAGGGCGGCGAGGGAGAGGATCGTGCCGTTGAAAAGCTCGACCGCGTCGACTTTGTGAACGATCTTCGCGATGCGCTCCTCGTCCTCGTCCCGATAGGGGCCGTTTTTCGCGAAGGTCAGGGGCTCGACGCTCTCCCGCTGATTGACGCACGGATGGGCCCAGATGATGGCCGTGTGGTCGTCGCTTTTCAGGTCGGTGATGCTGCCGTCGAAGTCCTTGAGGGAGTTGATGTACTCCACGTTGTCGGAGAAGACGAGAAAGTCGCCCTCTTCGGTTTCGACTTCGATGGCCGGGATCACCAGGTGGTTGGGCAGGGCTTCGGAGAGGCGCGAGTAGGCTTCGTTGGTTCCGTGGTCGGTGCACAGCAGCACGGCGGCGGGTTCGCGCTGCCCTTGCTGAATCAGAAAGCGCAGAGTCAGGCTCGAACAGTTCGACAGCTTCGAATGCAAATGCGTATCGATTTTCGCAACTTGCTGCATTGCGACGATCCGTCCACTTGATCTGTCACGACGTCGGGAAACCGAGCGGTCAAGAACTCTAGGCGTATTGGCACGGTGTGTCAATCGAGAAGCGGCTTTTCCTTTCACGGCGCCCTCCGTCCCCGAAGTGCTCGATATCAGACCACGTTTTGCCGATCCGCAGGCTCAGGAGGCGCCTGTCGGGGGCGCGTCCTCGAAGCTTTTGATCAGCCAGTCTTCACCGTTGACCACAAGCAAGAATCGTCCCAACTTTTCGTCGGTCGGACCAAGGGCTACTAAAACTGTAGCCTCGGTTTCGCTCTTGTCCACCTCTAAGATCCTGACAGAACTCGGTTTTTTTAAAAGGAAGGCCGCCAACACATCGGTTTTTCGCTTCGGGTCGGCCATCATCGAGCGCAGTTTTTCGTGAGCTTCCAAATATTCGGCGGCCCGGCGGGGGTCGGCTTTTTCGTCAAAGGCCGCCGCCTTGGCCAAGGGATCCTGAGTTATTTGAAATTGATGATAGAAATCCGTGACCCGCTGTTCGATCAACGAGACGGCCGGATCGCCGCCCTTTTTGCCGCATCCGGCGACGGCAATCGCCAGCGCGAGCGCCAGGATCGGCGCCGTCACGAGCAGACGTAAGGTCTTGGAATCAGTCTTGATCGGCATAGTCCGGCGCGGTGAAATTGTAGGCGGTCATCACGTCCCGGGCCCGGTCCCAATCCTCTTCGGAGACCATGATCTTGACCCCGCCGGAACTGGCCAGGGGCTCGAGGGAGACCAGGTTGCGATTGTGAATGATCACGTCCAGGTTTTCCTGCTCCAAAATCGCCAAGAGGTGCTCAGCCTTGTTGTAATCCAACGATCGGAAGATTTCCACGCGTCCCGCCACGCGGAAGCGCTTGGGACGGCCGGGGATTTCGGTGCGGTTCGAGCGATCGGGGGCGAACAGCAGATAGATCACCGCGACCGCGCATAACCCAAAGAAGATATTAAGGGTTTTCCTGGTTTGGCCGTCAAGCTGGCCCGGATCGGGCAGGGCGTTGACCAGGGCCATGGCCGAAATAATGACGCCGATCAGCAGCGGCAGCCGACGCCAGATCAGCCGAAAATCGACAATTTTCCGACGGGCGTCGATCGGCGGAGGCAGCTCGGGGTGGCCCATGCCGCCGCCGAACTGGTCGTGGCCGCAGGAGACGCACCGCCGGGTTGTGGGATCGTTGATCATGCCGCAATTCTCGCATTCGACGCCCAGGTCGGCGCCGCATTCGGGGCACGCGCGGGGTCCGGCGTCGAACTGGGCCCCGCAGGCAAAGCACGCCTGCCCGGAGAGGACCAGCCGGTCGCCTTCGGCCGTGACCATCGCGCCGCATCGGTCGCATAGCACGACGCCGGGTTCCAGCAGCGATCGGCAGCGGGGGCAGGGCCGCTCGGGCCGTCGTGTCGGGGCCGACTCTAACATAAGATCGCGGGATGTCACGCCAATCGCCCGGCGTCAAGTCGTCGAAGGCAAAAACGAGAAACGCCCCGCACAAAGCGGGGCGTTTCCGTGAATTTCGAGGGGGTCGGCTTCGTTCGCGAAAGCGCGATTCGAATCCTAGCGCTTGGAGAACTGGAAGCGCTTGCGGGCGCCGGGGCGACCGTACTTCTTGCGCTCGACCACGCGAGAGTCGCGGGTCAGGAACCCGGCCTTCTTCAGCGGGCCGCGCAGTTCCGGCTCGAATTTTTCCAACGCGCGGGAGATGCCGTGGCGAATCGCGCCGGCCTGTCCCGTCAAACCGCCGCCGCGCACGACGACGTGGATGTCGAAAATGTGCCGGGTGTTGGTCAGCTCCAGGGGCTGCAGCGAGATCATGTGGTTGATTTCGCGGAACAGGTACTCGGTCGCCGGGCGACCGTTGATCGTCATCTGCCCATTGCCGCGACGCAGGTACACGCGGGCAACCGAGCTTTTGCGTCGGCCCACGGCGTGGAACTGGATGCCTTCCGGGGGCGGCATCATCGCCTTTTTCTCGGGCGCGGCCGGCTTGGGAGCAACGGCGGCGGGGGCTTCGGTCATCGGCGTTTCTTCTTCGGCCATAGATCCTTCGTCCTCTTGAGCCTAGCGCGAACGCTAGGAGACTAGTGCTAGGAGACCTTCACCGTAATCGGCTTTTGCGCGTCATGGGGATGCTCGGGCCCGGTGTAGACCTTGAGCTTGCGATAGATGTGCTTGCCCAGGTCGTTTTTGGGCAGCATTCCCTTGACGGCCTTGCGGATGATCTCTTCGGGCTTGCGGGCCAGCAGGTGGCGAGCCGATTCCTGCTTGAGATTGCCGATGTAGCCCGAGTGGCTGTAGTAGAATTTGTCGTCGAGCTTGCGTCCGGTGAGTTTGACCTTCTCGGCGTTGACCACGATGACGTAGTCGCCGCAGTCCACGTGGGGCGCGAACTCGGGCTTGTTTTTGCCGCGCAGGTGGTCGGCGATCAACGTCGCCGCCCGGCCGAGCACCTGGTTTTCCAGGTCGATCACCACCCAGCGCTCGGGAATGTCGGACGCCTTGGGGCTGTATGTCTTCAACATCGTCGGATCCTACTTCATGACCTATGCATTATGGCGGCCGCGTTTTTTCGGCCCGTCGGCCCTCGAACTGCCGCGAGAACTACCGCGATTTTTGACGAAAAATCGCACCTCGGGCGAGGGAAGCGAGGGTATAAGGAAAAAGCCGAGCCCTGTCAAGAGCCTAGGGGCGTTTTGCCCGCCGTTTGAGAAGGGCGACAAGCGCATACGTCTTTATTTTTGCATTTGGTCTCCGCGCCCCCGCGATGTCCGAGTCGTGAGCTGTAGGGAGCGGTTTTGGTGAGGTCGTCAGTAACGACTTCGCCTTTTCAGAGCCGCGAACTGTAGTGAGCGGTTGGCGGCGCCCTGGCGAAAATCGTTCGCCATTTGCTTGATTCGTCGGAGTATATGGCGAACAACGAACCGTTGCGCCAGAGCCCCGACCTGTAGGGAGGGGTCCGGTCCAACCCGGCACGTCACGATCGTTGTTTAACGCATCGAATGTGGCGTACGGGGACGGACTAAACCGCTTACTACCCGCCTCCGGCAAGGCTACGGCGAGGCAAGCCGTGCGCGGCTCTGCCATCGCAGGATGGCGGTCTCGCATTCCACGTCGGACCAACCCGCTCCCTGACGGTCGCGGCTCTGAAGGGGCGGGATCGTTGCGGATGACGCCGGCAAGACCGCTCCCTACAGGTCGCGGCTCGGACGGACACGGGCATCTTGCGGACAACGAACGAGAGATCCCTCACGACCGTTCGGGGCTCTGACGGGCACGGTCGGGGCTTTGAACGGTTAAGGCAACGCCGTTAAGCGTCGCCGGCCGCCTTGGCGTGGGGGAGCAGGGGGGCGATGGAGATCAGGGCGATGTGCCGCTCGTCGGCCGAGTCGATGCGAACCTGATATTCGTCCAACTCGAACGACTCGCCGGCCCGGGGGATGCGTCCGGTGCGATCGAAGATCCAGCCGCCGGCCGTGGTGAATTCGCCCTCGGGCGGATCGACCTCGAAGTGCTCGAACAACTCGTCCACCGGCATATTCCCCGGCGCCGTCACCCAACCGTCCTGCACGATCAGCGACGGTTCCTCGAGGGCCGAATCGTACTCGTCGTGAATGTCGCCGACGATCAGCTCGATGATATCCTCGATGGACACCAGCCCGCTGGTCGTGCCGTATTCGTCCACCACGACGGCCAGATGGATCTTCTTTTTCTGCATCTCGCGCAGGAGATCGTCGACGGGCTTTTCCTCGGTGGTATACAGCGGCTCGCGCAGCACCGAACGCAGTTCAAATCCGCCGTTGGTCGTGCCCCAATAGGCGAGCAGATCCTTGGCGTAGACGAAGCCGATGATGCGGTCGATTGTCTCGCTGTAGACCGGGATACGCGAATGACCCGAGCTTTGGATCGTCTCGATCACATCGGCGATGGGGGTTGTTTCCGGGATGGCGGTGACGCTGGTGCGGGGGACCATGATCTCGCCGACCTGGCGCGTGGACAGGTCGAAGACACCGTGGAACAGTTCGCTGTCGTCTTCGTCGATCAGGCCGTCACGTTCGGCCTCTTCGATCCATTCCTCGGCCAACTGGTTGCGTTTGGCCTTGTCGATCGGCTTGCGAAAGGTCTCTTTGAGCCGCTCAAAAAACGAGCTACTTGACAAATCGGGCGCCTCCTTGGCGCCGGGCCGGGAGGGTGTCGGGACCGGCCTTCACATGAAACCGAGCGGACTATATCACGGCGATCGAAATTTCGGCAATCATTTCCGGGCTAACGAGTCCGCGCCTTGGCTATTTATCGCCAAATATCCGAAACGCTTGAACATTTCCTGCTCAAAGCGCTCCATTTCCGGCGCGTCGTCGGCCCGGTTTCCCACGTGGTCGTAGCCGATCAGATGGGCGATGCCGTGGACGAGGATGTAGGCGATTTCCTCGACGGGCGGGGCCCCCACCGCGGCGGCGTCCCGGGCGCAGGTCTCGGTGCTGATGACCACGTCTCCGAGCATGGGATTTTCGAACTCGGGTCCGTCCTCGCCCTCGGAGCGTTCCTGCTGAGAAAAAGACAGGACGTTGGTCGGTTCGTCATGGTTCATGTAGTCGCGGTTAAGCTGTTGCATGCGCTTGTCGTCGACCAGAACGACCGACAATTCGTAATCGGCGTAGCCCTGATCGTCGAGCACCGCGACGGCCATTTTTTCGAGCGCGTCGACATCGACGTCGACGGCCTCCTGCTCGTCAAGAACCTGGACGGTCGCCAAGTTTCAGTTCCTCCTGATTGGATTTCTTCTCGCCGCCGTCATCCGTCTTTTCGTTGTTCTTTGCTTTGGTCTTCTCGTCGGTCTTCTCGTCGGTCTTCCCGTCCTTGCGCTCCGGCTTCTCGGGCGGCTTCTCCGGTTTTTTCTTGCCTTCGCTGGTGTCGATGGGCGACGGGGGCTTGCCTTCGCCGGCCTTCGCGCCGGCCTTGGCCAGGGCGGCTTCGGTCTCTTCGACGGCGGCGGCGGCCTTTTGCTTTTCCTGCTCTTTCTTTTTCTTTTCCTCGGGATACTCGATGCGCGTGTGGTAGTACCCGGCCAGGACTTTCAAAAACGCCCGGTTCACCCGCTCCAGATCCTTGAGGGTCAGGTCGCACTCAGCGAGTTGGTCGTCCAAAAAGACCCGGCTGACGACGGCGCGGATCTCCTGCTCCAGGCGCGTGGGCGTCGGGTTGGGCAGGGCGCGGCAGGCGGATTCGACGGCGTTGGCGAGCATGACCAGGGCCGCCTCGCGGCTTTGGGGCTTGGGACCGGGATAGCGGAAATCGGCTTCCTTGAGGGTCTTCTCCTCGCCTTGGCCCTCGGCGACGGCCTGCTTGATGGCGGCGTCGTAGAATTCCTTGATGAGGCTGGTGCCGTGGTGTTCGCGAATGATGGCGACGATCTGGTCGCCGAGCCGGTGGCGGCGGGCCAGGTCCACGCCGTCGCGCACGTGTCGGATGAGGATCAGCGCCGACATGGACGGCTGGATCTTGTCGTGGGGGTTGGGGCCGTCGGCCTGGTTTTCGGAGAAATATTCGGGCTTATCCATCTTGCCGATGTCGTGATAGAGCCCGGCGACCTTGGCCAGCAAGGGGTTGGCGTGGATTTCCTGGGCGGCGGACTCGGCCATGGAACTGACCATGGAGGAATGTTTATAGGTGCCCGGCGCCTGAAGGACCATGTCTTTGAGCAGCGGGTGGTTCAGGCTCGCCAGCTCGAGCAATGTGATGTTGCTGGTGTAGCCGAAGAAGGCCTCCACCACCGGCAGCAGCGCCAACACCACCAGGCCCGTCGACAGGCCGCCGATCATCGCGCCGCCCACGTCCAGCAGGGTGCTCAACGAAAGCAGATCCTCGCGAATGCCCGCCCAACCCTCGATGCACAGCACGACGGCCACGTTCATGACGCCGACGATCACCCCGGCCTTGAGGATGTGTTGGCGCTTGGAGACGTAGCGCAGCTTGTTCGTGCCGGCCAGGGATCCGGTCAGGACGAACAGGGCGAAGGCGCTGTAGGTGCCTACCAGCAGGGCGGAGAAGATGGAGATGATGATGGCCGCGAAGAAGGCGATCTCCGAATTGAGGATAACGCGGATGAGCATGACGCTCGCGGCGATGGGAAGGGCGTAGATCAGCGGCGATTCGGGGATGAACGAGATGGCGTCGGAGATGACGGCCGCCAAAAACACCCCCAGACGCAGTGAGATCGCCACCGTCGCGCCCATCACGCCCAGGAAAAACAAATCGCGGGTGCTGAGACGAAACTTGGTGATGTTGCGTTCGCCGTAGTTGTAGGCCACGGCCAACAACAGGAAGCACAGGCCGGTGGTGGCGATGAACGCGAGGATGGAATTGCCGCGCTCCGAACGCCCCCGGATCTGGTTGAGGATCATCAGCTTGTCTTTGGTGATGCGCTCGCCTTCGGTGATGATGATCTGGTTTTTGACGTACTTGACCATCACCGGCGGGACCGCGTCGCGGGCCATTTCCCGGCGTTTCTCGGTTTCCGGGTCGTTGCGCGTCAGGTTCGCGTCGATCACCGACAAGGCGATGCGCACCGCGATCTGGGCCGGCCGCGCCTGGCCGAATTGGAGGATTTCCAGGCGGCTGGTCAGGCTCTGTTCGAAGGCGGCCAGGTCCGTGACCATCTGGGGGTCGGTGATGACCGTCTCCTTGCCCGTGGCCGAGTCCCGCACCAGGATCGACTTGCCGCCGCCGGGCACGTTGGCCAGGCGCTCCACGACCGGCGTGGCGTCCAGCAGCAATCGGCGCGTCGCCGCCTCCTCGATGTATTCCAGAATGCGGTCGCGAATCTCCAGCGGATAGCCGTATTGAGCCAGATAGTCGAAGTCCGACGCGGTCAGCGTGGTGGCGCCCAACGACTCGGCGAACTGCCGCTCCTCCTCGACCATCTCCTTGCGGGAAATCACCAGGCCGGTCTGCACCGACGGATCGGCGCCGACGCCCAGAAAGGAGCGCATGCGGTCGAAGGCGTCGATGACTTTTTCGCGCTGTTTTTGAGCGGCGGAAGAATCGAAATCATAGACCGGCGGAACGTCCTGGGCGGTGACTTCCCGGCGCTGATCGGTGGCGATGGGGTCTTCCACGTAAAGCGTGCGCGGCGCCTTGATCGCCCGTACCGCATAATCCCCCTGACGCAGTTGGGACGTCAGAAAGGTGACGTGGGGTGAGACAAACAGCGCGATCAGGCACGAGGTCAGAAGGCCCAGGGGCCACTTGCGTTGGATGAATCTTTGGACGGGGCCACGGCTCAAAAAACGCCGGACGCGGGTCGCCAGGGTGATGATGGGATCGGACGTCGCGGATTTCTTGCCGGATTTCGCCTTGGTCTTATTCGCCGAGGGCATGGACGTCCTCCGGCTCGTCGCCACGGCCCTCCGGGGGATCGGAGACCGGGAGCGACGCGGCGGGGACCGGCGCGGAGGCCGGCGTCGCCGGGCCGCCTTCCATGCGGGATTGATAGTCGTCGTAGGCCTGGATGATCGCCTGCACCAGCGGATGGCGCACGACGTCGTCCTTGCTGAGATGAATGAACGCCAGGCCCGGCAGTCCCTGGAGAATACGTTGGATGATGACCAGACCCGACTCGGCTCCTCGGGCCAGGTCGATCTGCGTCACGTCGCCGGTGATGACCGCCTTGGAGTTGAATCCCAGGCGCGTCAGGAACATCTTCATCTGCTCGGGCGTGGAGTTTTGCGCCTCGTCGAAGATGACGAACGCGTCGTTGAGGGTGCGTCCGCGCATGAAAGCCAGGGGCGCGACCTCGATGATGTCCCGCTCCACGTGGCGCTGCACGGTCTCGGGCGAGAGCATGTCATTGAGCGCGTCATACAGCGGACGCAGGTACGGGTTGATCTTTTCGGCCAGATCGCCGGGCAAAAAGCCGAGTTTTTCGCCTGCTTCCACGGCGGGGCGCGTCAGGATGATGCGTTCCACGTCGCCCCGGGACAGGGCCGCTACCGCCATGGCGACGGCCAGGTAGGTCTTGCCCGTGCCCGCCGGGCCGATGCCGAAGACCACGTCGTTTTTGCGGATGGCGTCGATGTAGATCTTCTGGTTGACCGACTTGGGGGCGATGATGCGGCGTTTGGCCGAGACGAGGATTTTGTCGAGAAAGACGTCCTTGAGGCTGGAAACGCGGCCGGAGGCGAGCATCTGGGCGGCGTGGCCCACGTCCCCGGCGTCGATGAAGTGCCCGGCCTCCTGCAATTCGCGGATCTGTTCGAGCAGCTTGCGGACCATGACCACGTCGTGGGATTGGCCGTCGATGAACAGCTTGGTGCCGCGGGTGGAGAGCTTGACCTTGAGGACGTCCTCGATGGCCCGAAGGTTCTCCTCGTGTTCCCCGAAGATGGCCCGCGCCGCCTCGCTGACCTGAAAATCGATGCTGGGCAAACCGCCGGTCTGCTCGATGGCCAGGCGCATAGGCTACTCGCCGGTCCCGTTCGTCAGGGTGAGGGCTCCTTCGCCGGGGGGACGCGCAAAAAGCGGCAAAAAAGGTCGAAGATCCCCGGTGCCATGATTGTAGACCCCGCATCCGACTTGTCAACGCGGTATCGAAGCACGTATCCGTCAGAGCTCCACCCGTTCCTTCAGAGCCCCGAACGGTAGTGAGGGGTCTAATCCAATTCGGCACGTCATGATCGTTGTTTGGCACATCGAGCGTGGCGTACGGGGACGGACTAAACCGCTGACTACCGTGCGCGGCTCCGACATCGCATGAGGGCGGTCTCGCATTCCAAGTCGGACCAACCCGCTCCCTGACGGTCACGGCTCGGACGTCACCGGACGCCGCCGTCCGGCCTTCCTTCCCCATGCCCCCGATGCTAGATTGCCCGGCCCATGAGCCAATCCCGATCCCAACGCCTGAGCGACGAAATCATCGGTGACACGCCGCTGGTGTCGGTGGCGTTCAAGCTCGGCTGGCCGGCCGTCGCGACCATGTACCTGATCGGGTCGTTCAATTTCATCGACACCAAATTCGCCGGTTATCTGGGCGAGACGGCGCTGGCGGGTATCAGCACGGGCGCATTTCTGTACTGGGATCTGATCGGCCTGGGCAACCTGGTCTCCATCGGCACCGGCGCGATCCTGGCCCGGCGCATGGGTGAGCGGCACCAGGCCGAGGCCGAGCGCGTCGCCTACCAAGGCGTGCTGGCGTCGCTGATTTTCTCGGCGCTCGTGTCGGCGGCGTTTTTCCTGGCGGCGCCGTGGATCTTCGCCCACGTGATGAAGACCGACCCCGAGGTTACGCGCGTCGGGCTTTCGTATCTGCACATCATCGTCGCCGGTGCGCCGCTGATTTACCTGCTCATCACCACCAACCAGATCATGCAGTCCCTGGGCGACACCCGTCGGCCGATGGAGCTGATGATCTTCGCCCTGGCCGTCACGATCGGCCTGGACTACGCCCTCATGCTCGGCAAGTGGGGGGCGCCGGCCATGGGCGCGCCGGGCGCGGCGGTGGCGACGGTGGTCTCCCGAGGCCTGTACGCGGTGCTGGCGCTGGGCATGCTGGCGAGCCGTCGCTTCTACCCCGGCTTTCGCCTTTCGCCCCACGGGTCGTGGGGAATCGACTGGAATCTGTGGAAACGCATCGCCGCCATCGGCCTTCCGACGTGCGTCGAGGCGACGTTGTTCCCCGCGGTCTACATGGTGCTCGTCGGCTACATCGTGCCCTTCGGCAACGAGCACGTCGCCGCGATGCGCGTCGGCCACACGATCGAGGGCCTGACCTTCTTCGCCGCCCTGGGCATGGGCATGGCGATGCGTCCGATCGTCGGCCAGAACCTGGGCGCCGGGCAGCCCGAGCGGGCGGAAAAGGCGGCGTGGACCGGCGCGGCGATGCTGGGGATTCCCGTCCTGGCGTTCTCGGCGACCATGTTTTTCGCGCCCGAGGCGATCGCGTCCCTCATCACCGACGACCCCCACGTCGTGCGCGCCAGTTTGAGTTACCTGCGCATCGTCTCGATCGCTCAGATTTTCATGGTGTTCGAATTGGTCTTCGTCGGCGCGTTTTCCGGGGCGGGGGAGACGGTGACGCCGATGGTCATCATCGTTCCGCTCAATCTGGTGCGCTGGCCGGCGGTGGCTTTGGCCCAATCGATGGGGATGGGCGTGGAGGCGGTCTGGTGGGCGATCAGCATCACGGGTATTCTTAAGGGCACGGCGGCCGTCGCGGCGTTTTCCCTGGGCCGCTGGAAACTCAAGGAAATCTAGTTCCCCACGGGCGCGCGCGTCGCGCGGGAAAGATCTTCATGATTGATCTGGTCAAATCCCTGCCGGTTCATATCACCGACGCCACCATGCGCGCCATGCTGACCGTCGGCTCGGCGATGATCCAGATGGAGATGATCTTTGATCATCGCCTGGACGAAAAGCGCTTGGCCCGGGCCGCCGATTTGTTGTTGGACGCGGAGCCGGTCGTCGGTTGCCGCATGGTCGAGCGGGGCTGGCGGATGCGCTGGATGAGGCTTCCCGAAGCCGAGCGGGCAAAAGCCTACGCCGAGCTGGACGCCTTTACCTACGAGCAATTCAAACTGGTCGAAATCGACGCCTTCGACGAAGGCCCGCGCGTCCTGGTGCGCCTGTTTCGGGATAAGGATGGGGATCGGGTGCTCGTCAAATTCGACCACCACATCGGCGACGCGGGCGGGCTCAAGCAGGTGGTCGAGACGCTGGCGAAGCTTTATCGGTCGTTGGAGGGCAAGCCGGATTTCTATCCCGTGCCCAATCTGGACGGCGATCGGGGCGTGGGCCAGTTGTTTCGGGTACTGCCGATTTCGTCCTGGCCGACGATTCTGCTCGAGTATCTGCGATTCGCGCGAAAGTCCCTCGTTCCGGCCCAGCAGTTCCCGCTGGCGGACGGCAACGACGGGCCGGTGGGCTATGTCGTCCGCCACTTCGACCTGCACCGCATCCGCGCGATGCAGGAATACGGCCGTCGGCACAAGGCGACACTCAACGACGTGTTCGTCACGGCGTTTCTGCGCACCATCCGGCACATCAGCGAATGGGACGGCGCTCGGGAACTGCGGGCGACGATGACCGTCGATCTGCGTCGCTACCTGCCCGGCGAGCGGACCGGCGGGCCGTGCAACTTGAGCGGGTTCGAGATGCCGAGCCTGGGAAAGGAACCGGGGGAGACGTTCGACGACACCTTGGCCAAGGTGGCGTCCCAATTGACCGAACGCAAGGAAAATTGGCCCGGCGTGCCGGTTTACATGCTGGCGCCGACGATGGGGTGGCTGCCGATCAAACTCCAGACAAAGCTATTCGGCTTTGTCGTGCGCGACGGCATCCGCAAGGGCACCACGCCTCCCGCGCTGACCAACATGGGGCCCATCGCCAAGGAGCGGGTGCTGTTCGACGAGGCGCCGCGCTACGCCTACCTGCTGCCGCCGATCGGCCGTCCCCCCGCATTCATCAGCGGCCTGTCCGGTTACGAAGGCGCCATGAGTTTTTGCATCGGCACCCGTTTGCCCGGCCTGTCTCCCGAACTGGCCGAACGAATCGCCGAGCGAATGGACGCCGAACTCCCCGGTGAAGGCGGCGTGACCAGGGAATAGATCGTCGACTCCGATCCTCGTTATCCCTCGATCTGAGGCAGCAATTCCGCGATCAGCTTGCGCAGCTTGGTGATGCCGAAAGGCTTTTCCAGGCGGCGATTGGGCACCTTTTCCAAAAAGCCTCGGGCGCCGGTGGTGAAGGCGCCGCCGGTCATGAAGACCATGCGGTCCTCGTGGCCGGAAAATTCGGTTTGGATGTAATCGAACAGGTCCATGCCGGTCAGCTCGGGCATGATGAGATCGCAGAAAATCAGGTCGAAGGGGCCGGTCGCCAGCATGTCGACCGCCTCCTTGCCGTTGGAGGCCAGGGCGACTTCGTGGTGAGGCAGCGCGCGCAGAAAAATGCGCCGGATGCTCGGCTCGTCGTCGACCACCAGGATCTTGGCCCGCCGAGTTTGGGGTTTGAGCACGAAGTCGGTTTTCGGCGGTTGGGTGGAATCCGATTCGGCCGCCGGGGGCAGCAGGACCAAAAATCGGGTCCCCGCGCCGGGAGTGCTGGCGACCTGAATTTCCCCGCCCAAGCCTCGGACGATTTCGTAGACCACGAACAGACCCAGACCGTCCGAGTCGTTCGGGCCGATAACCGTCCGATAGGGCTCGAAGATGTGGGGGAGGGTTTCGGGTTCGATGCCGCCGCCGGTGTCGGAAATCTCGATGACCACCCGTCCGTCGCGGTGCGTCGCGGTGGCGATGCGAATCTCGTGGGCGTCGACACGCCCGGCGGGCACCGCGTTCGCGGCGTTGGCGATCAGCCCGACCAGCGCTTGGCCGAGTCGCGCCGGGTCAGCCAAAATGGGCGGCGCGTCCCGATAGATGCGCACCAGACGCGCCTTGGAATGCAATTCCGGCTCGACCATCGCAATCGCCGCGTCCAAGGCCGGGTGGACGTCCACGGGGACGGCGGTGGCTTTGTCCGACGGCGAGAAGGGCGCCAAGCGGTCGGCTGCTTCAATCGCCGCCTCCAGGCTTTGCGCGGCTTCCCCGATCAGCTCGCGCAATGCCTCCGGACCCTCGGGGTGGTCGGCCTCGGTCGCCATCTCCGCCAGCAATTCCAGGTGGCCGGACAGGTAGCGCAGCGGAGCCCCCACCTGCCGGGCGACGCCCTTGGCCATCGTCGCCACCGCCCGCATGCGTTGGTCGATCAAGCGCTGGGCGTGATGACGACGCGAGTCGGTCACGTCCATCAGCAGGACGTCGGCGCGCAGATTGTTCTCCGGACCCTCGACGAATCCCGTCGCGCACAGCCGGCGATGCTCGCCCTCCGCGTCGACCGCGCCGCGCCCTTCCCAATGAATCGCCCCGCCGGCTTCGGCGGCTAAGATCAACGCCTTTTCGAATCCGTTGCGATGGGACGGATCAATCAGGGCCGTCACTGTCTCTTCCCAAGTCGCCGCGGACCCGGACGTCGATTCGGCGGCCAAGTTCCCAAGAGGCGGCGTGTCTAGTCGCCAGCCGTCTTGCGTGTGGCGGGCGGTGACGAGCAGGGCGGGCAAGCGATCCAGCGCCGTCGGAGCGGGCAAAGGCGAGGACGCGTCCGCGACCGCCCCCGAATCGGCCAGGCGCTCGCGCAATTCGGCGTTTTCCCGCTCCACATCCTGCATCCGGAGGGCGGCGACGATGGATTTTCGGATCATGCGCCCGTCGAGGGGTTTGGAAAGATAATCGAACGCGCCCAGGCGCACGGCGTTGGCGGCGGTGGTGACGTTCGGTTCGCCGGTGATGAGCAGGACCTTGGTCTCGGGCCATCGTTCTTGGATGATTTTGAGAAGTTCGATGCCGCTGGAACGTTCGAGGATGATATCGGTCACGACGGCGTCGGCGGGCTCCTGTTCCAAGGCGGTCAGGGCGTCGTCCACCCCCTCGGCGACGCGCACCTCGTGTCCGTCGTCTTCCAGGAAAGCGCGAAAGGTCAGCCGGATGCTCGGTTCGTCGTCGACGATGAGTATCTTCGCCAATTTCGCCTCGTTTTAGGACAGCTTCTTATTCTTCTTATTTTTGTCGGCGAAGAATGAAAGAAGACCGTCGGTCATCCCGGGAAACGCCCACAGTGCCTTGGCGTTCCCTCGTTGTTCGTGTAAGGATAAACTTTATAAGAAATATTCTGACTTTTCCAGAACCGACGACGAGTGATAAAAGGAACGGTCAATGGCAACAATTAAGGCCGATTCTTGACGGACGAATCCTCATACGCCCGCCGAATGCTCCGTGAGTTGGAGAGCCTGCGCGACCGCCATCCCTTGATTCGCGGTATTGGGGATTCGTATGTCGGCTCGGTGGTCGTGCTCGACGCCGCGGGCACCATCATCTACGCCAACAAACACGCCTCCGAAATGTTTGGATTGCCGGTCGAGGAATTCGTCGGGCGACGCCACAACGACGAATATTGGGATCTTCGCGCCGTCGACGGCCGACGCATCCCTTTGGACGAGCGGCCGTTCAAGCGCATTGTCGCCACGCAAAAGAAGATGGCGTCGGCCATCTATTCCCTTCGCCTGTCCGGGGGATTTTCCGGATTCATCCGCCTGGGCGGCGCGCCGATTTTCGACGACGCCCAACGCCTGATCGGCGTCATCATGCACACCGAGGACGTGACCGACGAGGTGGGCGAGCGCCTGGAGACCGAGCGCTATTGGCATTGGATGGACGAGGCCCTGTCCGGCTCGGAGTTGGGGGTGTGGAGCTGGGAGTTGGACACGGACGCCTTCGAGCACAACGCGGATTTCATGCGCGAGTGGGGGTACGACGAGTCGGAAAATTTCGGGACGATGACCGAGTTCTCCCGGATCATCCACCCGGACGATCTGGCGCCCCTGGCCGAGGCGTTTCAACGCCATGTGAAGGAGCGTTCGCCCCGGTTTTCGTTCGAGCACCGCGTGCTCACCAAGGACGGCAAATGGCGCTGGATTCTGTCTCGGGGAAAGGTCGTCGTCTGGGACAAGGAAAATCGCCCGTTGCGCGCCCGGGGCATGCATCTGGATATCGACTCCACCAAGCGCGCCGGCGAGGCGCTGCGTCGGGAGGAGAGCCGGTGGCGATCGGTGGTCGCCAGCGCCGGCGATTTTATCCTGCTGGTCGACCGGGATCGGCGCATCCGGTTTATCAACAAGATGTTCTCCGGCATGACCGTGGACGAGGTCATCGGCCACGACGTCACCGAATTTACCGAGCCGGAACAGCGCGAGGTCATGGAACGGCGGGTGGACAAGGTCTTTGAAACGGGCGAGGGCGAGACGTACGAAGTGACCGTTCCCCTGCCCGATGGGCGAATCGGGCATTTTCTGGCCCGGACGAGCGCGGTGGAAAGCGACGGAGAGATCACCAACGTGGCGATCATCTCCACCGATATTACCAGCAAACGCGAGAACGAGCTGGCGCTACGACGCAGCGAACGCACCCTGCGCTCGATTCTGGACAACGCCCCGGACTTCATCGTGCAGGTCGACCGGGATCTCAACGTCGTTTTTATCAACCGGCTGATGTCCGGCCTTTTGAGCGAAGACGTGCTGGGCAAGCCGTTTGAAATTTGGATCGCGCCCGAGTTTCGCGACCAGGCGGTGCGCAAGGTTCGTCGCGTGTTTGAGACGGGCGAGGCCCAGAGCTATGTGTGCGCCATGGACGACGCGACGTCGGGGAAACGCTATTGGTTCTCGACGCGACTGGGCGCCGTGGCCGACGACGGCCAGATCGGCACCGTGACCATGATCAGCGCCGACATCACCGAGCAGGTCCGTATCGACGAGGAACGCCGCCGATTGGAAGGCCACCTTCGCCAGCAACAGAAACTCGAGTCCATCGGCACCTTGGCCTCGGGGGTGGCCCACGAAATCAACAATCCGATTCAGGGCATCATGAACTACGCCGAGCTCATATCGATCAAGCTCGATTCGGAAGGGCCCATCTCGGACTATGCCCAGGGCATTGTCCACGAGACGCACCGCGTGGCGAGCATCGTGCGCAAGTTGCTCGCCTTCGCACGGCAGGAGAAGGAGCCCTACAATTCCACCCGCGTGGCGGACATCATCAACGATACGCTGGCATTGGTGCGCATGGTGCTGCGCAAGAGCGGCATCGACCTTTTGGTTGACGTTCCCGAGGACCTGCCGACGATTCGCTGCCGCAGCCAGCAGATCGAGCAGGTCTTGATGAATCTGGTGACGAATGCCAGCGACGCGCTCAACGAACGCTATCCGGACGCCCATCCCGACAAGCGCATCGAGATCGGCGCGAGTTGCCTGAAAGTCGAGGAACGGCCGTTTGTTCGGATCACGGTCCGCGACTTCGGCGTGGGTGTGCCGCCGGACATTCGTGAGCGTATCTTCGATCCGTTTTACACCACCAAGGGGCATCACCTGGGAACCGGCCTGGGTCTGTCGGTGAGCCACGGCATCATTCAGGAACACGGCGGCAGCATTCATCTGGAAAGCCGGGCGGGCGAGGGCGCGTGTTTTTCCATCGACCTGCCCATCGACCGGGTCGCCGGGGACGAGGGTTTGTCCGACGAGTCGATTTCCTCGTCGACGGTCGGCTGACCCCACCGCCCCGCGCGCCGGGAGCGGGTCGGCGCGATTGACAAGACCGCCGCCTTTTTCAACTCTAAGTCCTTCATCATTTGTTTCGGAGTTTCCCCTATGGCCGACAAGCGGCTGCAAGCGCTGCCGACCTACGGAAACAATCTCCTGGGCGAACTGCCGTCGGCGGTGTTCGACGATTTGGTCGTTTTGGCCGCGCCCGAACCCTGGGAGATGCTCGAGGCCGATTGGCCCAACCCGCCCAATGCCGTCGCGACGCGGATCGATATGGAGCTGTCGCTGTTGGAAATGCAATTGGACGCGCTGCCGCGATGCGAGTGGGTCCTGGGTCTGGGCGGGGGGACCGCGTTGGACGCGGCGAAAATGTATGCCTGGAGGACAGGGGCGAAGCTGGTGCTGGCGCCGTCGATTTTGAGCGTGGACGCCGCGTTCACCAAGGCCGTCGGGGTGCGGGTCGGCCATCGGGTTCGATACGTGGGCGAGGTGTTGCCGGAGCATCTGTTGGTCGATTTCGATTTGCTGCGCCGGGCGCCGGCCAAGCTCAACCGGGCGGGTATCGGCGATATCCTTTCCATCTTCACGGCCCTGAACGACTGGCAACTGGCCCATGAAAAACTCGGCGAACGTTTCGATCCGGCGATCGCGGCGGAATCGAAATCGCTGTTGGAGAGCCTTTGGACGCGGGCCGTGGACATCCGCGAGGGCGATGAGGTTGGCCTGAAGCTCCTGTCCGAGCTATTCGTCGCGGAAGTGCGTCTTTGCGAAATCTTCGGCAACTCCCGGCCCGAAGAGGGCTCGGAGCACTATTTCGCCTATTGCCTCGAATCCCTGACGCACGGCCGTTATGTCCACGGCGAACTCGTGGCGCTGGCGGTGCTGTTGACGGGATTGCATCAGGGGCAGGATGTCGCGCCGGTCATCCGAATGCTCGACGAGATCGGCGTGGAATACCGACCCGGACAGGTGGGCGTCACCCGCGACGAAATCCGCCGGACGCTGTTGGCGCTTCCGGAGTATATCGCCGAAGAGACGCAGCTTCTTTACGGCGTCTATCACGATAAGGGCATGAACGCGGCGACGGCCGACGAACTGATCGAAAAATTCGAGGCCCTTTTGTAATCGCCCCGCCGTTCCCGATCGGTCATCATGCCCCGAGGTCTTGAAGAACGCGATGTCCCAGCCGTATCGACTCATCATCCGAAAGCATCCCCACGGCGCCGCGGCCGTCAGCGCCGACGCGCAAGTGCTGGCCGAGCGGCTGAAGATCGACCCGTACAGCACCCGTCTGACGCTGGTGGGCCACGGCTTGGGTGAGTTGATGAGCGGCACGGCGACGCAGCTCGAAAAGGCCGGGCCGTTGCTGGACGACCTGGGCTACGAATGGGCGGTCGTGCCGTTTCATCGGCCCCGCCCGCGAGCCAACCGGGTGCGCCAGTTTGAAATCCGCAAGGACGCCATCGTCTTCGACATCGACGACGTGCCGTGGACGCTGGCTCGGGGAGAGACGGTGCTGGCGGTCTTCGGCACGGCCCAGGGCGGGGTGATGAGCAGCCTGTTGCAGCGATCCTACCAGCGCATCTCGGGCACGTCGGCCCTCGGTCCCCGAGCGAAATTCGACGCCATTTTGGCCGCCAAGCCGGTGCTCGACCTCTATCCGTTGAGCGTGGATCCGGACGATCCGTCGCGCCCGTTCGGCCCGTATCGTGTCTTCAGCGGGCGCTTCAATGCCGAGTGCCTGGGCGAGCACAAGACCCTGAGCGCCGCGCGGAATATGGAAGTGCTCATGCGTCTTCTGCACGAGCGGGGGCCGGTGGTGTTGGAGATGGACTTCGGCCTGTTTCAACTGCCCGGCTGCGAGGTGGTGCTGCAATCGAGCACGGGCGCGGAAGAAGAGAACCTGCGCAGTCTCGTCGGCTATGGCTGGTACGCCTCCCACCTGGTGCGTCAGACGCGGGCCCGTCGCGGCGAGGCGGCCGCGCCCCGGTCGTCCATCTTCGACGGCCCGCTCGAAGGGGCGAAGGCCTTGGCGCCGCTGGTGGGACAGGACGCCCACGGCGAAAAGCCCGCGACGCCGTCCCTCGACGAGCAATTGGACGAAGGCGAGGCGACCGGCGTGCTCGACGACGACCTGCCCGCGCCGCCCCATTTTCGTCCCTCTCCGATGCAGGGCTGGTGGACCGGCCGATTGACGGTCGGCATGGTCTTGGTCGCCGCCGCCGGAGGCGGGTTTTTCTACGCGCTCGAATCGTCGCCGGCATTTGTGAATTTCCTGGATGTCGTTTTCATCCGCAACAGCGGCCTGTTGTTCCTGGTCGCCGCCGCCTTGTTTTTCGAGAGCTTCCGGCGACTGCGTCTGAAGCGCTGGATGGAAAACACGCCCACGTCCAAGGTGCGTTCCATGGCCGCCGGGCTTGTCGAACTCAAGGGCCATGCCCGACGCGCGTACGCCCTGCGCACGCCGATCCTGATGATGCCGTGCGTCTACTACCACACCCGCGCGTACCGCCTCATGCGCATGCAGAACGGCAACGATCAGTGGGTGCTGTCCAGCGACCGCAACTCGGGGCCGGTGCCGTTTTATCTGGAAGACGAAACGGGGCGCGTTCTTGTCAACCCGGACAAGGCGACGATGAAACCCGCGCACAAGCAGGAGATCCAGGGGCAGATCCAAACGGCGATCGGCATGGTCTTCGACGTGGACCCGGAAACGCGCTACGTCGAGGAATTCATCCCGGAAGGGGCGGCGGTGTATGTTCTTGGATCGGCGGAACTCAAGACCCACGAGGTGGACAACCGCGCCCACCGGGTGACGGTCAAGCTGCGGGCGCTCAAGGCGGATCGCAAACGTCTGTTGGCCGAGTATGACGCGGACCACGACGGGCGCATCGACGAGGACGAGTGGGACAAGGCCCGGCGGGACATGGAGCGAGAGGCGTTGGCCGATGCCCTGGCCGCCGAAGGGGTCTCGCCCCACGCCGACCGCCTCGTCGTCATGAAGCCCGAGCATCGCGGGCTGCCGTTCGTGGTGTCGGAAAAATCCGAGGAGCGCCACACGACGCTGCAACAATGGGTCGCCCCGGCGGCGTTTGTCGCGGGCATTGCGGCGTTGGTGGGCGCTTTGCTAAATCTGTCGGCGTTATAAACGACGCCGGGCGAGGGGAAATCGATTGGCCGTCATTGTGATGATCGTTGTGGGAGCGTTGGTCGTGGGGGCGTTGATCTACGCCGTCGTGATCTACAACGACCTGGTGCGTCTGAAGACCAACATCGTCCGCAATTGGAGCAACATCGACGTGCTGCTCAAGCAGCGTTTCGACGAGCTGCCCAAGCTGGTGGAAGTCTGCAAAGGCTATATGCAGCACGAGCGCGAGACGTTGGAGGCCGTGACCCAGGCCCGCAACGACGCCGCCGAGGCACGCGACGAATCGTCCGTGCTCGAATCCCAGGCCCGGGTCACGCGGGCCGTGCGGCGTTTGTTCGCGGTGAGCGAGAGCTATCCGAATCTCAAGGCGGATCAGGCGTTTTTGCGGTTGCAGGCGCGCATCACGGAGATCGAGAACATGATCGCCGACCGGCGGGAGTACTACAACGAGTCGGTCAACATCCATAACGCGCGCATCGAGCAATTTCCCGACCTCTTCATCGCGCGCAACTTCGGTTTTCACCGCCGCCCGTTTTGGGCCATCGATCCCAACGAGCGCGACACCCCCGGCGCGACGTTCCGTCCCGCCGACTAGCGACCCGTTATCAATTAGCGCACCGTCGCTTCCAGGAAATATCCGAAGTCGTCCTTCCCGGCGCGCAGGAGCTTGTTAAAGGCGTCCGGATCGTCGCCCTCGCGCTCGCGGAGTTTTTCGACGATGCGTAGGAACTGTTTTGACGAAGCCGGAGCCGGTTGGAAATCGGTTTTCAGATTATCCGAGGAAATGGGATAGAACCGCACCCGCGCTCGTTCGCCCTTGTCGCCCGCGACCTGCAACGACGCCACCAGGCTGTAGGGCACGATGTCCTTGAATTTCCGATAGCGGCCCGGCGAGTTGAACATGAAATTGCCCAGACTGTACGCCGTCCAAACGCCCTTGTACCGCCGGATTTCCTGGAGGCAGTGACTGCCTTGGCCTAGGTAGAGGTCCGCCTTGCCGCTTTTGACCAGCGATCCGGCCATGCGGATTTCCCGCTCCTTCGCCCATCGGTAGTTGTTGTTGAAGTGGGGAAAGGCAACGACGAACGCGTCGGGGTGGTCGGACTTGTAGTCGCGCATGAGTTTGGAGGTGTGGGACCGGGACAGGCGGCTCGCGCCGGGCGCTTCGTCGGAGGCGTAGAAGTGCTGTTTGACGTCGTAGCCCTTGATGTATTGAAACGCGCCGAAGACCGCCAAATCGAACGTCTTGCCGTCGCCGAAGGTGAACGATTTTTCCAGCGGCTTGTCGGCCGCGGCTTGATTCATCCCCGCGCCGAAGACCGTCAGGCCGTGCTTGTCCGCCGCCTCCAGGCTCTGCTTGAAGCCTCCGATGCCGAAGTCCATCGAGTGGTTGTTCGCCATGGAGATCGCGTCGACGCCGTATTTGACCAGCGTGGCCGGAGCCTTTTCCGGATCATCCTGATGCACCCACGATTTCACTTTGGCCAGGGGTGAGACCGCGACGTTGTTAAAGGACGATTCAAAGTTGACGACCGTGTAGTCGGCGCGCTTCAAGATCGGCGCGACCTTTTGCAGCGGGTAGTCGTACCCCTTCTTGGCCAGCAACTCGGGGGTGCCGTCGTAGGTCTCGCCGAAGCTCGTATCCCCGACGAAAATGATTTCCAACTCCGGCGCCCAGTCGGACGCGGCCGCCAGTCCCGTCTCTTCGAACCCGGGCGCCTTCTCGTGCTTCGTGCAGCCCGTGGCCAAGATGAGAATCGCGACCAGGATTTCCAGCATGATCACCGGTGAAAACCGGCCCATTCGGCGTGTCATGTCGTCTCCAAAATGCATCGACGGGATCCTATCGGCGGATCCCGTCCATGCGCAAGTCGGGTTTTCGGTGTTAGTCGAACACGGCGATCGACACGCCCTGGCTCTTGGATTTCCAGTTGCGCACGGTCAGTTGGCGGCCGTTGAAGACCAGCGGAATCGCCCGGGGAGTCGACGCGTCGATGTAGTGGTCCACGCCCTGCAGGAACGGGCTGTTCCACACCAGCTTGTTGTATCGCTCGTAGCTGGATTCCTTGTCGCCGTCGGTGTCGAAATAGAAGATCGCGATCGTCGTGTTCTCCGGCGCGGCGATGTCCTCGGTGGCCATGTCGTGTCCGTCGATGGTGAAGGTATCGCGCTCGTACACCAGCGCCTGATTGGCGGTGAAACTCACGACCACCGCGTGGTCGTCGGCGAATTCGACGTCTTCGAGCAGCTTGCCGGCAAACGTGTCTTCCGGCGGCAGGGTGCGCAGGTAGACCAGATCATTGGAACGCACAAACGGCTCGCGGTAGTAGTGCACCGACAGGCCGTCTTCGCCCACGTTGCTGACATGGAATTCGTAGTAGGTGTTCGGTTCGGCGTTAAAGGGGCCGTAGTAACCTTCCGCGTCGCTGTGGAACTCCGCCAGCGCCTTGGAGGCCAAGCGCTCGCCCGTGGCCGGATCGACGGCGTAGACCTTGACGATCGCGTCCGCCTGGGGCTCGTTCGCGCCGAGGGAGAGCACGCGGCCGGACAGTTCAATTGTCGATGAAGGCACGATGTCGGTCGTCGTCGGTTCTTCGCCGTCGTTGAAGAATTTGTACATCTCCTCGAATGCCTCGGGGGAGGTGGCGACCTGATAATGGTCCTGGTCCATCAGGTCCACGTTGGTCGCCCCGGCCACGACCTTGTCGTCGATGATCGTGTCGGCTTCGGAGTAGAGGTTGAGAATCGGCGCCGCGTCCGGCGGGTCGTCGCTGCCCGAACTGGCGATATGCGCATAGTGGGCGATCTTCGGGCCGTAGTCCTCGTCCTCCAGAATATAGAAGCCGTAGCCGCCGCCCATGGAATGTCCGGCCAGGTCGATCTGGTCCACGCCGGTCTCTTCCAGCACGTCGTCAATCAGGTTGCGCAATGCGAGGCGGTTTTGCGTGGGCAGGAAGGCGAGGGTGTCGTAGTCGAAGGTCCAGATGCGGTCCAGGCAATAGCCGTTGGACGCGAAACGCATGGACGTGTTGGCGTAGGTGTCGCTGGCGGCCAGGTAGCCGTGCATCAGGATCATGGGGCGGGTCGTCTCGTCGCACGGCGGCTCGGTGTCGTCATCGCCCGTATCGTCGTCCCCCGTGTCGTCGTCCGAGTCATCGTCGCTATCGTCGTCATCGACATCGTCATCCGACGCGTCGTCGTCGTCATCGTCGTCGCCGCCGCCGCAAGCGATTGTCCCCATCGTGTAAAACGCGAGCAGCAAAGCGAGCACCAAGGCTGCCATGGACCATCGTTGAACATTCATATGAGCCATCCCGAGATTCGATTGGTCAAGTGCGTAGTTTCCCATGGGAAGCGTAGGAAAGGCAACGGGAGACCGACTGTCCACCAAGGGAGCTTACGCCCCCTTGCCCCTGTCCGAGCCGCGTCGTACAGTGCCCGCCCCATAACGCTCGCCGCCGAGGCGCTCACGGAGCCGGTACATGGACCAGACCCTCGAAGGATTTCCCGTGGTCATCGAATTCCCCGTCAAATGGGGCGAGATGGACCTGTTCAACCACGTCAACAACGTGGCCTATTTTCGCTACATGGAATCGGCGCGCATCGCCTATTTCGAAAAGTCAGGGATCTGGACCGCCGGCGAGGAGATGATCATCGGGCCGATCCTGGCCTCCACCGGCTGCCGATTCCGCGCGCCGATCAACTACCCGGACACGTTGCGCGTCGGCGCCCGCGCCTACGACATCGAAGTGGACCGTTTCAAAACCGAATACCGCATCGTCAGCACCGCCCAAGACAAGACGGTTGCCTACGGCGACGGCCTGATCGTCTCCTACGATTACAAAAACAACGTGAAAGTCGACCTGCCCGAGACCTGGGTCAAGGCCATCTCCGAATTGCAGGACGGCGACGTCAACGACGCGCGCAATCGGCGATAGCCGTTGTGCGTCGGACTAGGGAACAAGTATCTTTTGCCCCCCCCCACCAACATCAGACGGTGTCATCCTGAACGCAGTGAAGGATCTCTCGTACTCTTTTCGCGCCATATTATGACAACGGACGAGAGGTTCCTCGCTGCGCTCGGAATGACAACGAATAATGACAAGTCGCAACACCATGTGGCGTTCGCGTTGGCGTTCGCGTTAGTGGGGTCGATTTCGTTGTAGAAGAAACGTTACGCCAAATAACTCTGAATACGCTTGGCGAAGAGGCTGTTGGGCATGACTTCGTCGAAGCCAGCGCTCTTGGCGGCGTCGAACAGATCGGTCTTGGTGTGAGACCCGAACGCCAGGAGTTCCGAGCCCTTGAACGCCTCGCCGATCTTCGCCAGATCCGCCTTCATATCCGCCGTTTTGGCCGCCATGTCCACGACCACGCGACGCACATGCGTGTTACCGGCCAGTTGCAGCAGATCGTGCAGCGTTCGGACCACGCGCACCGGTGCGTCGGTCGCGTTGCGGATGCGCGAGGACATCATCAGATCGTCGCACCAGACGAGGATCACCGCTTCCTGCTTGTTGTAGTCGTCATGTGTCATGATTCGAGTCTGATGACCGCCGTCCAATTTGGCAAGCCCAATCGACGGCCCCGCGCCCGATTCGACCCGGGCCGTGAGATCCCTCATTGATTCGGTGACGCGGACGTTTGTCCGTATTGTTCGAGGGGCAAGGTGTCCAGGATGTGGGGTTGGCCGCCGCACTGGGCGTAGCCTTTTTTGAGGGCCTCGACCCGCTTGGTCCAGTCGGGATGGGAGTGGGTCGGGCTTTGGGCCAGGGCCTGCAACACGCCGGACGTATCCCGCTGCGGCATGTTGAGTTTCGCCAGCGCGCACCCGGCCCACGAGTCGGCGCGCAGCTCCCGATCCCACGAGTTGTGCATCCAGCCGACGTTACCGCGACGAAAATCGAGCAGATGCCCCAGTTCGTGGGCGAAGACCCCAAGCGGCGCGCTCGGGCCGTAGATCTTCATGATCGTGTCCATGAACGTGGGCGAATAAATCAGCCGCGCCCCTCGCAACTGCACCACCATGGCGGCCGTCGGGACCGTGATGTTACGCGTGAGTTTGATGGGCCCGCAGCTTGCGTCGCAAAGGGCGTCGTAGACGCGGCGGAATTGGGATTCTTCCAGCGCGGACGGGGCGTGGTCATGGATCGGGTTGTAGGCCGTGGCCGGCCCGACGATCAGATCCTTGACCTCCTGGCCGAAGACCGCCGTCGCGACGACCAACAAGGCCAGCGCGGCCAAGCAAGCCGGTAACGCGAGGCGGCGACGCCGATGGAGAACGCGTGGTTTCATCGACGCCGTTTATACACCAATCGCGGCGAACTCTGAAATTGAATCGGGAATCCCGTCAGGACGCGAAGCGCTCCAAGTAGGGCTCGACGCGGAATTTGCGCTTTGTGTTTTTCGAACTCATGTAACGCACCTTGCCGTAGATCGGCCGCTCCGGCCCCCACGCCCGGTCGAAGCGCCCCATCGTCCAAAAGATCCCGCTGTACGAATTGGGATTGCGTCCGTCCAGGGCGTATTTGTTGTTGAGCTCGATGAGATATTCCGCCGCGGCCTCGGGCGTCGGCGTCCATTCCAGCACCTTCTTGCCCCACAACATGCGCAGGTAATTGTGGATGCGTCCCTCCCGCAGCAACTGGCGCTGGGCGGCGTTCCACAGATCGTCGTGCGTCCCGGCGGCTTCGAGCGTCTTGAGATCGTAGATGTGCTTGCGATTGTCCCGGATGTGATCCAGGAGCGTCTCCTTGGCCCAATCGGGCAGTGTGGCGAATTGGTCGTAGTCGTCCGGATGGTGGAAGCAGAAGTTGTATCCGATCTCCCGCCACGTCACCAATTCGTCCAAAAATGCCTCGGACGCTTCGGACAAACCCCACCAGCCACGCCGTCGCCCCAACGCGCGGAACGACACGTCTTCCCAATTCCAATTCTCGCGACGGAAGATTTCGGCAACAACCTGATGGACGCCCACATATCCGAAATGCAGATAGGGCGACAGACCGCTGGCGACGTCTTCTTCCGGCCGATTGCGCAATTCGGCGTATTTGTTCAGGCGCGAATCGAGAAAACGATGCAGCACCCGTTCGCCTTCCTCCGATCCGCCGCGCTCCTCCACCGGGCCGACATTCTGATCGATCGGCAGCTTCGCGAGCAGGTCGGCGTACGGCGCTTCGAGCATCGCCGGTGTTGCGAGCGGCCAGCGCTTGGCGACTTCCTTGGGAATCTTCGCGGCGGGCAGGTGGCGGATCTTCTCCAGCGGTTCGGCCAAGGGGAACAGATGCAGATGGGGTTTGAGGGTTTTTTGCAGATGGCGGCGAAAGGAGGCGGCTGTCGTGAAATCCCGATCCGCCTCGCGCAGCGGCAACAGACCGTTGCCGTCCACCTGCTCCAGGCGGACGTTCAATTTCCGGCCCGCCGCCGCGACCATGCGGGGAAGGAAGAAGCAGGGAAACTCGTCCGTTACCACGACGCACGCCCTCTCGGCCAGCGTTTCCAACAGACCCGAGCCTTCGCCGTGGTCGCGTTCCAGATAGGGATAGTACGTCACGCCCGCCGCGCCGAAGGCCCGCGCGTTGGTCGCCATGCCGTCCATAATGAAACGATGCAGTCGCGCGCTCGCCCAGTTGTACCCGACGCGAAGCGCCTCCAACACGAGCAACGGCTTGCCCAAGCGATGGGCGTGCCGAACGGCATGCTGTAGGCCGAAGTTCTCCCGGTGGCGGCGCTGGGCGACCATCCAATACACGACGAATTCGCCGTCCGGTCGGATCTCGCGGTCATTCACAGGACTTACCCGAGTCTCGGGGACAGACCAATCAGACATAGCAGGAATTCTCCCGGCCGGTCGGCGCAAACGACGCCGAGGCATGTTGGCGATAGGACAGCAGATCGCGTTTGAAGCCCTCGTCCATCGGGTCGTCCCCCAGCCAGATGAGGAAGATCGCCTCGGCGAAGTCGCGCCCCGGAATGGTGCCCAGGGGGCGGTCGTTGAGGGCGAGGGTGGTGCCGACGTCGGGCAGGTAGGTCAGGGTGTAGCGATCGCCGGAACGCACATCGCGGTAGAAGGAATTGAAGCGATCAATGCGATCCTTGAGCTTGGCGTAGGTGCTGAAATCGACGTTCCGCCGGATGCCTTGGTGCGTGACCTCGGCGAAATCCTCGGCGTCGACGGAGAGGAAGTAGCTCAGTTCAAGCTGCTTGGGCACGTCCGGAGAGAGGGGATCGCGGTCAAGATGCCGCGGATCCACGTACAAGGCCCCGGCCACGACTTTTATGGTCGCCAGATAGCGAAACAGGCTCGTCCCCTGTAAACGCAGTTCATTTCCGTCCACATTTTTATTGACGGAAAATGACTGCCCGGCGACTGTGGCGCTCCAAGCCTCGGGAGCATTCCAGGACCACCAGACTGCGGCTATTCCAAGAGTTACGGCTATATTTCTGAGAAAAATTTTGGAAATCATAAAAGCCATCTTCCAGCCGACCGGCCATGTTTTGTCGCCCGTCTCACGCGCCCATGTTGGGAGAGAATCTCATGGATGTCAAGAAAAAATAAATTTTATTTAGACAATAATTCTATTATGTCCAGATAAGTGGCGCAGGCCAAAAGTCCGTACCTTGACGCTTGCTCGCTCGCGACGAAGATAAAGACCTCGATTTCATTTGGGGTTTTCGTTCGGATTTTCCGGTCGCGTGAAGGAGTGCGCCGTGACGCGCAAGATCATTGAGGTGTTTCCCGTTTGGCTCGCGCTCGTGACGCTGGCGTCATTTTACGTGCCGGAAGCGTTCATCCCGATGAAACCGGCGATTGTGCCGCTGCTGGGCGTCATCATGTTCGGCATGGGCACGACGCTGACGGCCGAGAGCTTCATGGACGTGGTGCGTCGGCCGTCGGCGGTGGCCCTGGGCGTCGCGATGCAGTTCGCGCTGATGCCGTTTTTCGCGTGGGTGGTGTGGAAGGTGCTCGATTTGCCGCTGGAGGTAGCGACCGGCCTGGTGCTCGTGGGCTGTTGTCCGGGCGGAACGGCGTCAAACGTGATGACCTACCTGGCCAAGGGCGACGTGGCGCTGTCCATCACCCTCACGGCCGTGTCCACCGTTGTCGCCGTCGTCCTGACGCCCCTTCTGACGGATTTTTACATCGGCCGCCAGGTTCCGGTGCCGGTCGGTGACATGATGCTGAGCATCTTCAAGATCGTCATCGTGCCCGTCGTGGCGGGGGCGGCGGTGCATCGGTTCCTGGATAAACGACGTCCCCAACTGCTCGAAGCGTTTCCGCTGGTGTCGGTCGTCGCGCTGGTGCTGATCATCGGCATCATCGTCGCCCTCAACGAGCCGCGCATCCGCACCGGCGGGGCGTTGGTGATCGCGGGCGTGGTGCTGCACAACGCACTCGGCCTGACGGCGGGGTACGCGATTCCACGGGCGTTGGGCCTGGGAGAGAAGAGGGCGCGAACCCTGGCCATCGAAGTGGGGATGCAGAATTCCGGCCTGGCCGTCGCACTGTCGGTGCAATATTTCACCGCCCTGGCGGCGCTGCCCGGCGCGCTGTTCAGCGTTTGGCACAATGTGTCGGGATCGCTGCTGGCCCATCTCTGGGCCCGGCGGGAGATCGACGAGGCCGAGCCGCAAGCCGCCTCGGAGGGATGACGCCGGGAATCCCATTCGACAAATCCACGGAGCCGCGGCCATCCGGTCGCGGTTTTTCTTTGCCGCGATTTCGACCTGGGAACTTGGTCCTTGACGACAAAAAATGAATCATGTTAAAAAAGTGAACATGATTAACGAAAGTGAAATATCCTCGCCGCGTGTCCGGCGCAAGCGCCTGGCGAAACGCACCGCGATCCTGGACGCGGCGATGGACCTGATCGAGGACAAGGGCCTGGAAGGCCTGACGTTGCAGGACGTGGCGGCGGCCATGGATTTCGCCCCGGCGGCGCTGTATCGCTACTTTCCGTCCAAGGACGCACTGGTCGGCGAATTGCAACGCCGGGTGGTGGAGCAATTCGGGGAATACGTGAGCGCGGCGCGCCTGTGGGCGAAACAGGCGGCCAAGGAACGACGGCTGTCCACATCGGCGGCGCGGCTGCTGCCGTTGGTGGCGATCGCCGGGTTTTACCGCGAATTTGCCGGACGCAACGAGGCGCGCTTCGGCCTGATCGCCTCGTCGTTGGGCGACCCGCGCAAGTTGATCGATGACGACCAGGCCCGCCGTGTGTTGGGCGAGGCGACGCCGATCTTCGAGGCCGTGGCGGCGGACGTGGCGGCGGCCCAGCGGGCGAAGGTGCTGCGCGACGGCGACCCGTTTTTGCGGGCGGTGTCGTTTTGGGCGGCGCTCCACGGCGTGATGCAACTGCGCAAACTCTCGCGCCTGGACCCGAAGCGCCTGGCGATCGAGCCGCTGGCCGATGAACTGGTGCGCGGCCTTCTGCGGGGTTGGGGAGCGACGCGCGTCGGCGTGGGCAAGGCGCAGGCCGCGGCGGCGGATTTGGAATGGGACGCGCTGGCGGCGTTGGTGGAGAGCGAGGATGAGGAGACATAACGGTTTGTCATTCTGAGCGGATGACAGGCATTTTGCCGGTACGAAACGCATACGGCTCAAACGATGAAACGCGGCGACATGGCGCCGCCCAAAAGGGGAATCGCATCATGGCCAATACGGAGAAGATTTCGGGCGGCGGGCTCGTCTCGCGCATGCTCGCGGCGGAGGGCGTCGAGGTCGTTTTCGGGATCATCGACGGAACGTATTTCGGGTTCTATTCGACCCTCGGTGACAACGACATCGCGCTGGTCACACCGCGCCACGAGTCCAGCGGCGTCCACATGGCCGCGGCCTATGCGCGCCTGACCGGGAAGCTCGGGGTGTGCATGGCGAGTAACGGCCCCGGCGTGGCCAATGTGCTGCCCGGCGTGGCGGTGGAAAACTCGGAAGGCAACCGCGTCCTGCTTGTCACCAGCTCCCGCCGTCCGGAGATCGTCTATCCCGATCGGGGAGGCACGTTCCAGTGCTGGGATCAGGTCAAGACGATCAGCGGCATCGCCAAGCTCTCGGTCTGGATTCCTTCTTTTGATCGCATTCCGGAAATCATGCGTCGCGCGCTGCGCGTATGCTACGCGGGACGGCCCGGCGTGGTGCATGTGGACATTCCCGAGTCGGTGATGAACGGCAAGTTCGAATACAAGCCCGCCTCGGTGCAGGTGCCGGTCAATTACCGCCGGGTGACGCCGATCAAACCCGATCCGGAGCAGGTCAAACAGGCCGCCGATCTGCTGGCCGCCGCGCCGTTGCCGATGATCCACGCGGGCAGCGGCGTGCTGCACGCCTGCGCGACCAAGGAATTGCAGGAACTGGCCGAGTTCGCGCGCATCCCCGTGATGACCAGTTGGGCGGCGCGGGGCGCGATCCCCGAATCGTCCGACTGCGCCGTGTCCATGGTGACGATCGATCTGCAAAAGCAGGTGCGCAACGAGGCCGACCTGGTGCTGGGCATCGGGACGCGCTTCGGCGAAACCGACTGGTGGGCCAAGCCGCCGTACTGGCGCAGCCCGTCGGAGCAGAAGCTCATTCAGGTCGACATCGACGACGAGATGATGGGCATGAACAAGCCCATGACCCTGGGGATCGTCGCCGACGCCAAGGAGTTCATTGTCGCGCTCGCCAAGGAACTCAAGGACCGCGCCGACCGTCCCCACATCGACACCCGCAACGCCAAGCTGGCCGAGTACAAAGTCGCGCGGGAAAAATCGCACGCGGAGCTGGACAAGAAGCTCACGAAAAAGACCGAGGGGGTGCATTCCGCGGCGGTGGCCAAGATCTCCCAGAAGGTTTTCGGCGACGACGCGGTCATCGTCATCGACGGCGGCAACACGGCCGTGTGGACCAACTTCTACCACCAGGCCAACGTGCCTCAGTCGCTGTTGGGGACGCCGAAACTCGGCCACCTGGGCGCGGGAGTGCCCCAGGCGCTGGGGGCGAAGGTTGCGCGCCCGGACAAGCCGGTGTACTGCGTAATTGGGGACGGCGCGATGGGAATGCAGCCCCAGGAGATCGAGACGGCCGTGCGCAACGGGTTGGCCGTGACCTACCTGGTGCTGTGTGACAAGGCGTGGGGCATGGTGAAGATGAATCAGCAGTTCACCCTCAAGCCGCTCAAGACGCTCATCAAAAAATCGCTCAGCCCCGAAGAGACGATCAACACCGACCTGGGCGAGATCGCCTGGGACGACATGGCCCGGTCCATGGGCGCCCACGGCGAGCGTGTGAAGACCAACGAAGAGTTGGAGCCCGCGCTGCGCCGGTGCATCGAGTCGGGAAAACCGGCGGTGGTGCACGTGGACGTGGACCCGGTGGTGCATATGTGGGCCCCGGCCCTGAAGACCTTCAAGGATATGCACCTGGAGCCCAAGGGCGAGTAGCCGGGTCGGCCCGGCGGACTGACGGACATGGTCGCGGCTGATGAAATGATTTTCATGCTCGGAGAGATGACATGAACCCGGTGCCGCCGGTCGATCAGATGGTCCTGAATCTGCCGGGCAGCATGTGGCTGCTCAACGTGATCCTGGGGCTGATCATGTTCGGCGTGGCGTTGGATCTGCATCTCGACGATTTTAAGCGCGTGCTCAAGTCGCCGAAGGGCCCGGCGATCGGTCTGGTCTGCCAGTTTCTGGTGCTGCCGGCGCTGACGTTCCTGTTGATCGAGCTGATCGAACCGGCGCCGAGCATTGCTCTGGGCATGGTGGTCGTGGCCTGCTGTCCGGGCGGGAATATCTCGAACTTCACCACGCATCTGGCGGGGGGCAACACGGCGCTGTCGATCAGCATGACGGCCGTCTCGACGGCGGTGTCGGTGATCCTGACGCCGGTGAACATCGCGTTTTGGGGCGGGGCGAGTTCGGTAACGTCCGGACTGCTGCAGGAGGTGCATTTGGACCCGATGCAGATGATGGCGACGGTGACGGTGATCCTCGGCATCCCGCTGGTGGTGGGCATGTTGATCGAGGCGCGTCGGCCCCGGGTGGCGGCGTTCTTTCGCAAGCCGCTGAAATATTTCTCCATCGGATTTTTCGTCGCGTTCATCCTGATCGCGTTTCAACAAAACGTGGACAACTTCCTCAAATACGTGGGCCTCATCATGATCGTGGTGGCGCTGCAAAACGGATTGGCCCTGTTCGGCGCGTACGGCATCGCCCGCGCGTTCAAGGAGACCGAGCAGGACGCCCGCGCCATCGGCATCGAAGTGGGCATGCAAAATTCCGCATTGGGATTGACGCTGATTTTCACGTTTTTCAACGGCTTGGGCGGCATGGCTATCGTCGCGGCGTGGTGGGGGATTTGGCATCTGGTCTCCGGCCTCGGCGTGGCGGGGGTGTGGTCGACGATGGATCGCCTGGCCGTGGCCCGCCAACGGGCCGGGAGCCGAACCGCCGCATGAGTCCCCGCAAACCCAAGTCGAAGTTGTTGGATCCCACGGCCCGGTCGGTCCTCGTAACCGGCGCGTCCGGCTATATCGGGCGGCTGCTCATCGAACGGCTCGCCGCGGAACCGGGATCGATCGAAAACCTCGTCGCTTTCGACGTCGCCGACGTGCCGAAGAAAAAGCGCCTGGAGGGGGTGCATTATGTGAAGGGCGACATCCGCAAACCCCTGGACGGCCTGTTCAAGGCGCACAAGACGGACACGGTGGTGCATCTGGCGTCGATCGTGAAAGCGCCGCCGGGTAAAGAGGGGCGGCAGTTCGCCTACGAAGTCGACGTGGAGGGGACGCAGAATATCCTGAAGGCGTGCCTGAAAGCGAAGGCGAAAAAACTGATCGTCACCAGCAGCGGCGCGGCGTACGGTTACTACGCGGACAATCCGGAATGGTTGGTGGAGTCGGACGCGATTCGGGGCAACGAGTCGTTCGCCTATTCCTACCACAAGCGCTTGGTCGAGGAGATGTTGGCCAAGGCGCGGGACGAGCATCCCCAACTCAAGCAGCTCATCCTGCGGCCCGGCACAATCCTGGGGGCGAACGTGTCCAACCAGATCACCGATTTGTTCGAAAAGCCGGTGGTCCTGGGGGTGACGGGGCGGGATACGCCGTTCGTGTTTATTTGGGACGAAGACGTGGTCTCGGTCATCGAGACGGGCATCCGCAAGGACAAGGTGGGCGTCTACAATCTGGCCGGCGACGGATACCTGACCATGCGGGACATTGCGAAAAAGATCGGCAAGCCGTACGTGGCCATTCCGGGATTGGCGTTGGAAGCGGCGCTGGCGGTGCTGAAAATCCTGGGCAAAACGCAGTACGGGCCCGAGCAGGTGGACTTCATTCGCTATCGCCCGGTGCTCTCCAACGAGCGCCTCAAAACGGTGTTTCGTTACAAGCCGAAAAAGACGAGCGAGGAAGTTTTCGACTTCTACTGGGGGCAGCGGGGCCTTGGGTAAGCCGTACGATCCAACGGGCAAGGTCGTGGTCATCACCGGCGCGGCGGGGGGCATCGGCAGCGCGTTGGCGTCGCGATTCGCCAATGCCGGATGCAAGCTCGCGCTGATGGATATCGCCGAGGGACCGCTGGCCCAGTTGGCGGAGTACCTTTCCCACGACGGCACGGAGGTCTTTACCCGCGTCAACGACGTGACCGACGAGGCGGACTGCAAGGCGGCGGTGGCGGATGTTGTCGCGCGGTTCGGGGCGATCGACGTGCTTATCAACAACGCCGGGCGCACGCACCTGAGTTTCTTCGCCGAGACCGAGGTGCGCGTGCTGCGTCAGATCATGGAGATCAACCACTTCGGCGCGGTGCATTGGACGCATCACGCGCTGCATCCGTTGGAGAAAAACGGCGGGGCCGTGGTGGCGATTTCCAGCATCGCGGGCGTGGGGCCGTTGGCGGGGCGTTGCGGCTATTCGGCGAGCAAGCACGCCATGTACGGCTTTTTCGAGTCCATTCGCGGCGAGCTCAAACCCCTGGGCATTCGAGTGATGAGCGTGTGCCCCATGTTCGTGACCAACACGGGCATCGGCGCCTCGGCGTTTTCCGGCACCGGCGGCGTGGTGACGAAAGACCGAACGCAGACCGGCAAGACGATCACGCCGGACATGCTCGCCGACGACATCTTCCACGGCCTCGTGCGCGGCAAGGACCGCCTCTTTCCCACGAGCACCGCGCGGCTGGCGTTCGTGCTCTCGCGCGTGGCGCCGAAATTTTATGAAAAGAAGATGTTGAAGAATTTGGTGGGTTAAGAGGCCCGCTCCCCTTCGCCGTCGCAACTTCGAATCGGCAATACAACACAACAGCAAAAAAAGCCCCGGTCGGGATGACCGGGGCTTCGTCGTTTTTCGCCAAGGGGGAGGGGGAGGCTACTTGGCCGCCTCCGCGATCAGGGCCGCCTGAGCCGCCGCAAGGCGCGCGACCGACAGGCGCGGCGGGGAGCAGGAGACGTAGTTCAGGCCCACCGTCTGGCAGAAGTGAATCGACGCCGGGTCGCCGCCGTGTTCGCCGCAGATGCCCACCTTGAGCTTGTCGTTGACGCTGCGGCCCTTCTCCGTGCCCATGCGTACAAGCTGGCCGACGCCGTTGGAGTCGATGGACACGAACGGATCCTCGGGCAGGATGCCGTTTTGCACGTAGTGGGGCAGGAACTTGCCCGCGTCGTCGCGCGAAAGACCGAAGGTGGTTTGCGTCAGGTCGTTGGTGCCGAAGGAGAAGAAGTCGGCCACGGCCGCGATCTCGTCGGCGGTGACGGCCGCGCGAGGCAGCTCGATCATGGTGCCGATCTGGATCTTGAGTTTCTTGGCGTCCTTGATCTCGTCGATCAGCTTCTCGATCTCGCCGCGCAGGAAGTTCAGTTCCTTCCAATGGCCGACCAGGGGAATCATGATCTCCGGCTTGACCTTGATCTTGTGCTTCTTTTGCACGTCCAGCGCCGCCTCGATGATGGCGCGGGCCTGCATCAGGTAGATCTCCGGGAAGACGACACCCAGGCGGCAGCCGCGATGGCCGAGCATGGGGTTGAATTCCTTGAGGGATTGGAGCTTGGCCTTGAGGGTCTTGGCCGGCTGGCCGATGTCCTTGGACAACTCCACGATCTCTTTGTGATTGGTCGGCAGGAATTCGTGCAGCGGCGGGTCCAGCAGGCGGATCGTCACCGGGCGCGAGCCCATGGCCTTGAGGATGCCGAAGAAGTCGGAGCGCTGCATGGGCAGCAGCTTGGCCAGGGCCTTTTCCCGGCCTTCCTTGTCGTTGGCCAGGATCATTTCCTGCACCGCCTTGATGCGGTCGCCGCCGAAGAACATATGCTCGGTGCGGCAAAGGCCGATGCCCTCGGCGCCGTAAGCCACGGCCAGTTCCGCCTGATCGGGCTGATCGGCGTTGGCGCGCACGTTCATGGTGCGGTACTTGTCGGCCCATTTCATCAACTGGGTATAAGCCTGGAAAGTCTTGGACTGGGAGGCGCCCTTGCGCTGGGCGGCGGTGCCGAACAGGCCTTGCTTGACCTCGGAAGGCATGACCTTGATCTCGCCTTCGTAGACATCGCCCAGGAAACCGTTGAGGGAGATGTACTCGCCCTGACGCACCTTACGGCCTTTGAAGATCGCCGTCTTGGTGCCGTAGTTGACCGACAGGTCGCTGCAACCCGCGACGCACACCTTGCCCATCTGACGGGCGACGAGAGCCGCGTGGGAGGTCTGCCCGCCCAGGGCGGTCAGGATACCGTCGGCCACTTCCATGCCGCCGATGTCCTCGGGGCTCGTTTCGTGGCGGACCAGGATGACATGGTTGCCCTTGGCGGCCATGGCGGCGGCGTCGTCAGCGTGGAAGACCACCCGACCGCACGCGGCGCCGGGACCGGCGGCCAGGCCCGAGGCCAGGTGGCGGCCTTCCTTCTTGGCATGTTCGATGGACGCCGGATCAAAGACCGGCTTGAGCAGTTGGTCCAACGCGTTGGCGTCGGGAATCAGGCGGGTGAGGGCGTCTTTTTCCGTCACCAGCTTTTCCTTGACCATGTCCACGGCGATGCGGCAGGTGGCAAAGCCCGTGCGCTTGCCGTTGCGCGTCTGGAGCATCCACAGGCGGCCGTGCTCGATGGTGAACTCGACGTCCTGCATGTCTTTGTAGTGCTTTTCGAGCTTGCGGACGATGGTTTCGAGCTCTTTGTAGATCTTGGGATTGTTCTTTTGCAGATCGGCGAAATCCAGCGGCGTGCGGATACCGGCGACCACGTCCTCGCCCTGGGCATTGATCAGATACTCGCCGTAGAGATTCTTGTCGCCGTTGGAGGGATTGCGGGAAAAGCCCACGCCCGTGGCGCAGTCGTCACCGAAGTTCCCGAAGACCATGGCCTGCACGTTGACGGCCGTGCCCCATTCCTCGGGGATCTTGTTGATGCGCCGGTAGACCTTGGCGCGCTCGTTGTGCCAGGACTCGATGACGGCCCCGATGGCGCCCCAGAGCTGATCGCGAGGATTCTGGGGGAAGGGCTTTTTCGTGCGTTGTTTGACCAGCTTCTTGAATTCGCTGACCAGTTCCTTGAGGTCGTCGAGTTCGAGTTCCACGTCGAAGGTGACACCCCGGCGTTTCTTGATCTTTTCGATCACCGATTCGAACGGATCGACTTCCGACTTGGTGCGGGGGCGGATATCCAGCACCACGTCACCGTACATCTGGATGAATCGGCGGTAGCAGTCCCACGCGGCGCGGGGGTTGTCCTTTTCGATGACCTTCACAATTTCGTCGTTGATGCCCAGGTTGAGCACCGTGTCCATCATGCCCGGCATGGACACCCGCGCGCCCGAACGCACCGACACCAGGAGCGGATGCTCCAGATCGTTAAACTTACGGCCCATGACCTTTTCCACCTTGGCCATGGCGTCGTCGATCTGCTGCGTCAGTTCGGGAGGATATTGACGTTTGTGATCGTAAAAGTACGTGCAGACTTCGGTGCTGATGGTGAATCCGGCGGGAACGGGGATGCCCAGGTTGCTCATCTCCGCCAGGTTGGCGCCTTTGCCGCCCAGGAGGTTTTTCATCTGAGCCTTGCCCTCGGCTTTCCCGCCGCCGAAGGTGTAGACGTACTTATTCGCCATGGAAAATCTCCTCCTTAATGGCCCGGCTTTTCTTGCGCGGGGCGGATGATATGCGAGCAACGCAAGTCGCGGTCATGGCCCGGGGGCCCGTCTGGCTTTGGGAGTCAAACAAGGAATAGCGCGTCGGCACAAGACCGCCTGTGAACCAACAATTTCGTACCGCTTTTTCCCGTCACACGCAAGCTTGTCGGGCGTTTTACGGACACCTCGCACCGGGATGGATCCCCGTCTCGGGGTTGTTGCCTCGTGTCGCCGCGACTAGGATGATTAGGTGAATTGATCGGGAGATTGGCATTGAAACTTCAGTTCTTAGGCGCGGCGGGGACCGTGACCGGGTCGCGGCACCTGCTTGAGGTGGGAAAGCGTCGCTTCCTGGTCGATTGCGGCATGTTCCAAGGTCTCAAGACGCTGCGCCTGCGCAACTGGCGGCCGTTTCCCGTGCCTCCGGCGAGCATCGACGCCGTCCTGCTCACGCACGCCCATATCGATCATTCGGGCTACCTGCCGGTCCTGGTGCGCGAGGGCTTCAAGGGGCCGATTTACTGCACGGCGCCGACGCGGGATCTGTGCAACATCCTCCTGCCCGACTCGGGGCGCATCCACGAGGAAGACGCCCGCTACGCCCAACGCAAAGGTTTTTCCAAGCACCGCCCGGCGCTGCCGTTGTACACGGAAGAGGACGCGCTGCGCGTGGCCGAGCGTTTCAAGACGGTGCGTTTCGAAGACGAACTGGACCTGCACGAGATCACGGCGACGTATCGGTCCGCGGGGCATATCCTGGGCGCCTCGACGATCGAAGTGCGTTCGGCGGATACGTCGGTGCAGTTCTCCGGGGACATCGGCGGGGCGCACGACCTGCTCATGCCGCCGGCCGAGGCTCCGGCGCGGGTGGAGCATGTGGTGATGGAGTCCACCTACGGCGATCGGGAGCGGCCGCCGGGCGATCCCATCGAATTGCTGGGCGACATCGTGCGCGAGACGGTCAAGCGCGACGGCGTTCTGCTCATCCCCGCGTTCGCGGTGGGGCGGTCGCAAAACCTGCTCTACGCCCTGCGCAAGGTCTTCGACCGCAAGCTCGCGCCCCAGGTGCCGGTCTATCTCAACAGCCCCATGGCCAACCGGGTCACGAAGCTCTACGAGCGCTACGCTCCCTACCATCGTCTCAACCAAGGCGAGTACGAGGACATCTGCGATCCGGTCACGTTCGTCGGGTCGGTGGAGGAGTCCATCGAGCTGAATTCGCGCAAGGGGCCGATGATCGTCATCTCGGCCAGCGGCATGATCACCGGCGGACGGATTCTGCATCACATCCGCGCGTTCGGGGGAAATCCGAAAAACACGATCCTGCTGATGGGCTATCAAGCGCCGGGCACTCGCGGCGCGTCCCTGGAGGCGGGGGAGCGGCGACTGAAGATCCACGGGGATTACGTGGAGATCAGGGCCGACGTGCAAAAGCTGGACGTCTACTCCGCCCACGCGGACCAAAAAGAACTGCTCTCCTGGATCGGCAAGATCCCGGAGCCGCCCCGCCGGGTGTTTCTGGTGCACGGCGATCCCCCGGCCTCGGACTGCCTGCGGCGTCTGATCCGCCATCGTTACGGCTTTCCCGCCCAGGTCGCGGAGGACAGCGCGGCGGTGGATCTGCCCGTCATCAACCACGACTCGGATTCGCTATAGACGGCCTCGCCCTCGCGGGCCGCGAGGGCGCGATCATTCTCGTTCCGCGCGCCTTTTTCCCGATTCTTATTTCCGCTTGACCTAGGTCAAGAAGCCGCTTGTCCTCCGCCGCGAAGCCGTTCTCGGGTTTGTGTAGGATTCCTGCGTACACAAGGTTTGCCCGTAATTCCTGTTCTTAGTGAGGAGTGCGCGTCATGGCGAAAACGATGATGATGATCGACGGCAACGAAGCTGCCGCCTATATCGCCCACAAGACGAATGAGGTCTGCGCCATCTACCCGATCACCCCCTCGTCGCCCATGGGGGAGTTGGCCGACGAATGGTCCGCGCGCGGGCAGGCCAACATCTGGGGCACGATTCCCCACGTGATCGAGATGCAAAGCGAGGGAGGCGCCGCGGGCGCGGTTCATGGGTCGTTGCAGACGGGGGCGCTGACGACGACGTTCACCGCGTCCCAGGGCCTGCTGCTCATGATTCCGAATATGTACAAGATCGCCGGCGAGCTGACCTCGACGGTGTTTCACATCGCCGCCCGCACCGTCGCCACGCACGCCCTGTCGATCTTCGGCGACCACAGCGACGTGATGGCCGCCCGCCAATGCGGATGGGCCATGCTCGCGGCCGGGTCGGTGCAGGAGGTGATGGACTTCGCCTTGATCGCCCAGGCCTCCACGCTCAAGGCCCGGGTGCCGTTCGTGCATTTCTTCGACGGCTTCCGCACCTCCCACGAGGTCCAAAAAATCGAGCGCGTCGAGGAAGAGGTGATCCGCGCCATGATCGATGATGATCTGGTGCGCGCCCACCGGGCCCGGGGCCTGACGCCGGACCATCCGATCATTCGCGGCACGGCGCAGAATCCCGACGTCTTCTTCCAGGCCCGCGAGGCGGCCAATCCGTATTACGAAGCGGTGCCCGGCATCGTGCAGGCGGCCATGGACAAGTTCGGCGAGATGACCGGCCGCCAGTACAAACTCTTCGAATACATCGGCGCGCCGGATGCCGAGGTGGTGCTGGTCTCCATGGGCTCGTCGACCCAGACCATCGAGGATACGGTCGAGTATCTCACGGCCCAGGGTGTGAAGGTCGGCGCGATCAAGGCGCGGCTGTATCGCCCGTTTTTCGGCGAGGCGTTCATCAACGCGCTGCCGGCCACGTGCAAGACCGTCGTCGCCCTGGACCGCACCAAGGAACCGGGCGCGACCGGCGAGCCGCTGTACCTGGACATGGTGACGGCCCTGATGGAGCACTACGCCGAGCGGCCCGAGCCCTTCGCCCGGATTCCGCGCATCATCGGCGGGCGCTACGGCCTGTCCAGCAAGGAATTCACGCCGGCCATGGTCAAGGCCGTCATCGAAAACGCCCAATCGGCCAAACCGAAAAACCATTTCACGGTCGGAATCAAGGACGACATCACGCACACCAGCCTTGAATTCGATCCGGCGTTCTCCATCGAATCGGACAAGGTCTTCCGAGGCAAATTTTACGGCCTGGGCTCCGACGGCACGGTGGGCGCGAACAAGAACTCCATCAAGATCATCGGCACCGAGACGGACGACTACGCCCAGGGCTACTTCGTTTACGACTCGAAGAAATCCGGCTCCATGACCGTCTCCCACCTGCGTTTCGGTCCCGAGCCGATCCGGGCGTGCTACCTGGTCAACGCGCCCAACTTCGTCGCCTGCCATCAGGCCACGTTCCTCAACCAATACGACATGCTTTCCGACGCGGTCGAGGGTTCCACCTTCCTGCTCAACACCACGACGTCCGCCGACAAGGCCTGGGACATGCTGCCTCGCAAGGTGCAGGACACCATCCTCGCCAAGAAGATCAAATACTATGTCGTCGACGCCTACGAGGTTGCCGCGAAGCACGGCATGGGGCGGCGCATCAACACCGTGATGCAGACCTGCTTTTTCGCTCTGTGCGGCGTGCTGGAAAAGGACGCGGCCATCGAGGCGATCAAGAAATCCATTAAGAAAACCTACGGCAAAAAGGGCGATGCGATCGTCGCGCAGAATTTCGCGGTGGTCGACGACGCGCTGTCCGGGCTGCATGAAGTGAAGGTGCCCGACAAGGCCGCCGGGGATGTCGAGATGCGTCCGGCGGTGTCCAAAAAGGCGCCGATCTTCGTGCAGGAAGTGCTGGCCCCGATGATGTCCCAGTGCGGTGACACCATCCCCACCAGCGCCCTGCCGGCCGACGGCACATTCCCCACCGCCACCACGCAGTGGGAGAAGCGTAACATCGCCCTGGAGGTGCCGATCTGGGATCCGGATGTGTGCATCCAGTGCGGCAAGTGCGCGATGGTCTGCCCCCATGCGTGCATTCGGATCAAGGCCTACGATCCCAAACATTTGGACGGCGCGCCGGACTCCTTCCTGTCCATGGACACCAAGGGCGGCAACTTCTACCCCGGCAACAAATACACGATCCAGGTCGCTCCGGAAGACTGCACCGGATGCACCCTGTGCGTGGAGGTCTGCCCGGCCAAGAACAAATCCCAACCGCGCCTGAAGGCCATCAACATGGAGCCCCACGACCAGGTGGTCGAGCGGGAGCGCGTGAACTACGACTTCTTCCTGAGCCTGCCCGAGGTGGACCGCACGACGGTTCGCATGGATCAGGTGAAGACCAGCCAACTTCTGCGGCCGTTGTTTGAGTATTCGGGCGCGTGCGCGGGCTGCGGCGAGACGCCTTACCTCAAGCTGCTCACGCAGTTGTTCGGCGACCGCACGGCCATCGCGAACGCGACCGGCTGCTCGTCCATTTACGGCGGCAACCTGCCCACCACGCCTTACGCCCAGGACGGCAACGGCCGCGGGCCGGCGTGGAGCAACTCGCTGTTCGAGGACAACGCCGAGTTCGGGCTGGGCTATCGCCTGGCGTACGACAAACGCGGCGAATACGCCCAGGAATTGGTCAAGGCGCTGGCGCCGAAGATCGGCGACGATCTGGCCACGGCGATCCTGGAAGCGGACCAGAGCGAGGAGATCGGCATCATCCAGCAGCGCGAGCGCGTCGCGGCCTTGATCGAAAAGCTCAAGGGTGTGGACGATCCCAAGGCCCGCGAGTTGGAAACCGAGGCCGAGATGCTGGTGAAAAAGAGCGTGTGGATCGTCGGCGGCGACGGCTGGGCGTTCGACATCGGCTACGGCGGCTTGGACCACGTGCTGGCTTCCGGGCGCGACGTGAACGTGCTGGTGCTCAACACCGAGGTCTACTCCAACACCGGCGGCCAGTCGTCCAAAGCCACGCCCCGCGCGGCCGTCGCCAAGTTCGCCTACGGCGGCAAGCAGGTGCCTCGCAAGGATCTGGGCATGATCGCCATGAGCTACGGCGGCATCTACGTCGCCAGCATCGCCATGGGCGCCAACGACCTGCAGACCGTCAAGGCCTTCCTGGAGGCCGAGTCCTATCCGGGGCCGTCGCTGATCATCGCCTACAGCCACTGCATCGCCCATGGGTTTGATCTGAAGTACGGCATTCAGCAGCAGAAAGCGGCGGTCGATTCGGGCTACCTGCCCCTGTATCGCTTCGATCCGCGCAAGGCCGAGGCGGGTGAGAATCCGCTGCACATGGACTCGCGGGCGCCGAAGATCAAGTTCGAGGACTACGCCTACAACGAGACCCGGTACAAGATGCTCACCAAGTCGAATCCGGCCGAGGCCAAGCGGCTCATGGAACTGGCCCAGCATGATATCGAAGTGCGTCGCGCGATGTACGAGCAACTGGCGGCGGATGGACCGGCCAAGGGCGGCGCGACGCCGACCGGCCAGGGGAACTAATAGCCCGCGATTAGGAGGTGACACGATGATGAACATGGCGACCAAATATCTCGGGCTGGATCTGGAGCACCCCCTCGTCGCCGGAGCGGGACCGCTGGCCTACGAGATCGATTCGATCAAACGCCTGGAAGAGGGCGGCGCGGCGGCCATCGTGCTGCACTCCCTGTTCGAGGAGCAGTTGGTGCACGACCAATACGCCCTCAACCATTTCCTGCATTACGGGCGTGAGTCGTTCGCCGAATCGCTGTCGTATTTCCCCGAGCACGAGGAGTTTCACCTGGGCCCGGAGGAATACCTGCGCCACATTCAGGCGGCGAAGGAGGCGGTGAAGGTGCCGGTGATCGCCAGCTTGAACGGCGATTCCATCGGCGGGTGGACGCGCTTTGCGAGCCTGATGGAGCAGGCGGGGGCGGACGGGATCGAGCTGAACATCTATTACATCCCCACCGACCCGACGCGCAGCGGCGCCGAGATTGAGAATATGTACGTGGAGATCACGCGGGAGGTCGCCAGCTCGGTGAACATCCCGGTGGCGGTGAAGATCGGTTCTCAGTTCACCGCGCCGGTGCATTTCATCAATCGTCTGCACGAGGCGGGGGCGGCGGGCATCGTGATGTTCAACCGCTTCTACCAGCCGGATATCGATATCGAGGAATTGGAGGTGCGGCCTCACCTGATGCTCTCCAACAGTTCGGACCTGCACGTGCCGCTGCGGTGGATCGCCATCGCCTACGGCCATGTGAAGGCCGACCTGGCGGCGACCTCCGGCGTGCATCACGCGGCGGATGTGCTGCGCTATCTGATGGCGGGAGCCACGGTGGTGCAGATGACGTCGTGCCTGCTCAAGTACGGCGCGGGGCACGTGCAGCATCTGCTCGACGAGGTGAAGACCTGGATGACGGAAAAGGAATACACCTCCGTCGCTCAACTGCGCGGCTCCCTGTCCCAACTGCACTGCCCGAATCCGGAAGGCTTCGAGCGCGCGAACTATATGAAGACGCTGCAGTCGTACAGATAGGTCGACCGGGAAATCGTGGGTGCCACACTCTTGGCCGGCTTTGCCGGTTAAGGGTGTGATTTATGGAAACTAAGTCACGCCTTTCCTGCTTCCTTCAGAGCCTCGACCTGTAGGGAGCGGGTTGCCTTGAAGGGGCGACCCGCTATCGTTTTATCGTTTGCTTCGTGAAATGCCCGTGCATGACAGAGCCCCGAGCGTCAGCGCGGGGTTGTTGAGCGTTTCTGATTCGAGGTTTGCGAACAACGTAATTTCCGATTTCGTCGAAGCGCTCGACGACCCCTCCCTCACGGTCGGGGCTCTGTTTCCATGAAAACGGATAACGCCGCCGAGGCAATTCGGCGGCGTCGTCATGTGGTAACGGGGCAAGCGCAAGGAAGCTGGGTGTCAGAGGCCATCCGCCAAGCGCGTCTCGGGCAAATTAACGATGCAAACAGCGCTCCTATCCCAGCACCGGATATTTCCGGTGGCGGTGGATGTCGTCGAGCATGTCCTGCAGGCGGCAGGTGACGTGGGTGTAGACTTCGTCGACGCGCTCGTCGATGGGCTTGCCGGGATCGCTGATCTCGTCCAAGTCGATGGGCGTGCCGATGCGGATGTCGGTCTTGGCCGGCAGGGGCATGTGGAACATGGGGCCGATCATCAAACCCCACGGGAACATCAGGCTGATCGGGAAGATCTTCGCGTGCAGCATCTTGTCCAGATGCAATGCTTTGGCGGCCGCCTCGCCCGAGTGCAGCACCATGAACGTCTCGTGGCCGCCGGCGTTGGCGACCGGGACGATCGGGGCGTGTGTCTCCAAGGCGAGGCGGGCAAAGCCCTTCCGGTCGTGAAACTCCACCTTCCATCGATGGGAGTAGGGCCGGAAGGCCTCCTGGTCTCCGCCGGGGTAGACGACGAACTTGTGCCCGGATTCCAAAATGGTCCGGGCGTTGCGTCGACTGGCGCGAACGGCCCCGAGGCGGATCAGGAAATTCTTGAGCGCGGGAAATTGGATCATCGCGTCGTGCGTCATGAAGTAGACCGGGTCGGCCGCGCCGTTTTGCGCGTACCAACCTTCCATCATCATGAACGGGTCCAGGAATGTGATCCCGGCGTTGTGATTGCCCACCAACATGGCGGCGCCGTCGGGAATGTTTTCGGCGCCCTGAACGTCGGCTCGGAAGTAGTGTCGCAATATCCGAATCGTCGGCAGCAACGACTCGACCAACGTCGGGTCAAACTGATCCAACCGATCCGGATCCAAGTCGCCGGTGTAAACCGACGGGTCCAGCCAAAATAGTCGACGCATCGTTACTCCCGAGCCGACGATCCCGGCGTTTTGCTTAAACCTACTTAAGCAGTTTCGGCGGCGGATCGCTTTGACCTGCGTCAAGCGCGGGGATGCCTTGGGACAACGAAGAAGCGCAAAATGCTTTCGGGGGCCTTTAGGGCAAGCGACCCCAGACGGCGAGATGACGCTCGCTGACAATATCCGAATGCAGCGCCGACAACCCGGCCCGGGCGAGTTGATCGCGCACCTCGGCGAGGGTGTAAGCGGCGAGCAGGGAGTTGTAGAAATCTTCCAGCAGGATCGGGTCGTCGGAGACGTCCGCCTCCTCGACAATGGCGCGGGCGGCCTTTTCCGATCCGGGGCGGAACAGATCGACGATCAGCACCGGCGCGCCGGCACGGCCCAGGTGCTTGACCTCGTTCCAGAGCGTCATGGGATCGGGCAGGTGATGCAGCAGACTGTTGGAGATGACGGCGTGGAACGGTCCGGCGAGCATTCCGGTCGGCAACAGCGAATGCACCAGCGTGACGCGGTTATCCAATCCCGCCTCCGTGACCGCGACGCGTCCCGGCGCCAGCATGGCTTCCGCGCCGTCCACGGCCACCAGGCGCACCTTCGGTAGCGCCCGCGCGATCCGGACGCAGATATCCGCCGGTCCGCAGCCCAGATCCACGATCACGCCTTCCTGAAAATCGGGGAACGTCCGACGAAAACGCTCGACGAATTTTTGGTTCACGTCGGCAAAGTCGGCGGCGGCATACGCGCGGGCCTGTTCGGCGGTATCCATCAATTCCGGTTCGGGGATGCGTTGCATGGGCGGCGCCTCGCGAGTGAAATCGAGCGTCTGATAGCATGAAGGGGCCTCGGACGTCACGAGGGAGCGCGAACGGTTGCCTCGCGATATTCGCCGATCAAAAACTTAGCCACTGATGAAAGTTTTTCTTGACCTTCGCGCTGGTCGTGTTAATACTTTGCCTAATGGCTAAGTATTCGGGCGAACTCGATCAGACGTTCTCGGCTCTGGCCGATCCGACAAGGCGCGCAATCCTCAGCCGGCTGTGTGAAGGGCCGGCATCCGTCGGCGAATTGTCGGAGCCCTTCGACATCGCCCTGCCGACGCTGCTCAAGCATGTGCGCGTTCTTGAGAAAAGCGGTCTGGTCAGCTCCGAGAAGGTCGGACGGGTTCGGACATGCCGGATCGAAACTGGCGCGTTACGAGCGAGCGACGAATGGCTTCGCCAGCATATTTCGCAGTGGGAGAAGCGTTTGGACCGTTTGGAACAGCACATCAAACGCAGGAAAGAGGAGCATTGAAGCCATGGGTGGCGCATCCGACAAATCGAAGTCCGCGTGGTCCGACTGGCCTCTCGATCGGGAGATCGTCCTGACTCGGGTAATCGACGCTCGCCGCGACGTCGTTTTTACCGCCTGGTCGGACCCGGATCAAATCCAGATGTGGTTCGGGCCCGAAGGCTTTGCGATCGAAACCAAGGAGATCGACCTGAAGCCGGGCGGGGTGTGGCGATTCGACATGGTCGCGCCCGACGGTTTTCGTTACGGCAACCGAATGGTCTTTCTGCGCATTGAGTCTCCGGCGCTTTTGGAGGTCGAGCACGGTTCGGATCAAGACGACGATCCCGGCAAATTTCGGATGCTCGTGACCTTCGATGAGCAAAGCAACGGCAAGACCGTCATCACGCTTCGGCAAATGCATCCGTCAAAGGAGCAACGAGAAGAGAAACTCGGCTTCGGCGCTGTCGAATACGGCGGGCAAACGCTGGAGAAACTGGCACGCCACGTCGCGACGGTCGGGCGCGAAGGGACTTAGGGTCCGGCGTTCGCTATCCGGTAAGCGTGTCTCGGCAACGAAAAACGGCCGCCCAGAGGGGCGGCCGTTGGTCTTCGGATTGAGTCGGACCGTTATTTTTTCTTGGGCGCGTAGTGCTTGGTGATCTCGCTGATCTCCACCAGGCTGTCGAAGAAGACCTCCACCAGCTCCGGGTCGAAGCTCTTCCCCGACGAGTCGCGGATGATCTTGAGGCTTTCGTCCAGGGTGAACGCCTTCTTATACGGCCGGTCGGCCATGAGGGCGTCGTAGACGTCGGCCAGGGCGACGATGCGTCCCTCGATGGGAATGTCGGCTCCTGCCAGGCGATAGGGATAGCCCTTGCCGTCCCATTTTTCGTGGTGCGTCAGGCAGATCATCGCCGCCAGATTGACCAACGGGTTCGAACCGGGGCGAGGATCGAAATTGTCCATCAGCGCCGAGCCCACATGGGACACCTTGGGCGCCATCTCCGTGAGCATCTCGTAACCGATGAGGGTGTGCGTCTGGACGATTTTCCATTCCTCGTCGGTGAGCTTGCCTTTTTTGAGCAGGATCTCGTCCGGCACGCCCATCTTGCCCAGGTCGTGCAGCGGCGCGGCCTGGCGCATCAGAGCGACCTGATCGTCGGCGAGCCCGAAATTGCGAGCGATGGTCTCGGAAAACAGACCCACGCGAGTGACATGCTCGCCCGTGTCTGTGTCCCGGTACTCGGCCGCCTTGGCGATGCGCTGCAACATCTCCTGCTGGGAGCGCAACAGGTGCTGGGTCTCGCGGCGCACCAGCCGGGCGACGTAGTCCTTCTCGTCCCGGTGCCAGTCCTCGAAGCGCTTGACCTTGATCGCGTTCTCGATGCGCACGTTGAGCTCATGGGCGTCGTAGGGCTTGCTCAAAAACTCGGTGGCGCCGACCGCGAGGGCCTCCTGTTTGATCTTCTTCTGCTCGGGCGAGGTGAGTACGATGACGGGAATCTGCGCCGTCTTTTCCTCGGCCTTGAGACGGCGGATGACCTGGAAAGCGTCGACCTTGGGCATCATCGCGGCCATGAGCACCACGTCCGGGCGCAGGGCCGCGATCTGGCCCAGTACGGTCGTGGAATCCCGGACGATGAGCAGGTCGTCGTAGCCCAGCGAACGCAGGTGATTTTCCAGCAGGCGCAGATTCGCCGCGTCGTCGTCGGCCACCATCACGCGGGTCAATTTGACCGCATCCTGGCGGGGGGCATCGACGGCGATACTCGCCTCTTGGAACTCAGTGACCATGTATTCCTCCAAATTTCGCGAACGGGCGCGTCATGCCATCCCCAGGGCAGCCTACGCCGTACTCTTCCTATCGGACGGGAAGGCGAAAGCCTTTTGAAAAAAATCTCAAAAACGGACGTTTTGAAAGGTGACTCAAAGTCGTTGGAATGACTGGCATTTTTGGCTGGTTTTGTCCGGGTGTCACACGGACGGGATTTGAGGGGGGCTCGAAGGTCTAGGAGGCCGTCAAGCCAAGGCGTCGTGATACATGGCTGACGGTCATCGGCTGAAAGTCCGTTTGGGCGAATTTTTCGCGACAGAGGTCAAACAGGGCGCGGTTGATCGGCGCGTCGATTCCGTGTCGGTCGGCCAGGGCCAATAACTCGCCGTTGATCGTCTCAAGCTCGGTGTCGGGGCGGTGATGGCCGATGACGTCCTGAGCCATGCTGGAGATATTCATCTTCTTAAGCTGGCGGCGGAAAATCGGCCCGGTCAGCCATTGGGGCAGCCTGGCCGACGCCCGCAATAATCCCCAGGACGGCAGACTTTTCATGCGCACTTGCCGAACTCCGGCGGCCCGGAGGACGTCGATGCCCTCGTCGAGGACGGCGGAAAGCAGGCGCTGGGCCGTCGCCGGGTCGTCGATGGGGCGATAGCCGAAGCCGACCAGGGCCGTCAGGCTGTTGGTCAGGTTCAGGACGATTTTGTTGTAAGCGGCGTCTTGGACACGGTCGGTGAAATAGGCGTCGAATCCGCGAGCGAAATAGTCCGCCAACTCGCGACACTCGGAGCGCATCGCGGGGTCGATCGCGCCGAAGTAGATAGGGCCTTGGCGCTGGTAGCCGACGACCCCCGGTGCGTCCACCCAGGCGTTGTAACCCACGATGCCGAAGATCGACCGACGGAAGTATTCGGGCAGGATGCGCTGGTTGACGACGCCGTTTTGCAGGCCGACCACAATCGCCTCGTTGCCGAGTTTGTCGACGATCCGGCGGCAGACGTCGTCGAGGCTGTAGTTCTTGACGGTGACGATGACGACCGCCGCGCGGGGCCATTCGTCATCCGCGGTGTAGACCGGCGGACGGAAGGCGACATAGCGATCGCGCTGAGATCCGGGATAGACGCGCAAGCCGTTTTCGCGAATCGCGTCGGCGGTGGCGCCCCGGGCGACGAAGGACACCTCGTCGTGAAACGACGCGATCCACGCCCCGACCGTCGCGCCGATCGCCCCGGCGCCCACGATGAGGATCGGCTCGCCCGCCGGTGCCGGTGCCACGCCGGGCCTATTTCTTTTCGGGCAGCAGGAGAATGCGCCCGTCGGCGTTCTCCTTGAGGGTTTCGTAGTCGCTCTCCATGGAGACGCCGTCGCCTTTTTCGTACAGGCGGATCAAGTCGTCGTAGTGGGGCGAAGACGGCCGTCCTGACTGCCCTCCGGGGATGATCATCTTGGAGCCGGCCGGGTCGTTCAGATCGATCATCACCCGCAGCACCGGCCCGTACTTCACCGGGAATTTCGACATCCCCGAACGCACCCCCTGGTGCTTGTTGACGGTCGCCGAGGCGCCCTGCGTCTTGACCGGACGATTCAGGTAATTGGACAGCGACTTGTGAGAGCCGAAGGGATGCTCCAGCGTGAAAGGCGCCACGCGGCCCCATGTCCATTTGTCCACGTCGTTGCCGTAGGTTTTGATGAGTTCCTTGACCGCCTGATGGAACGACTTGGAAATCACCGCTCGGGGATACTCGGGCGTATCGTTCGCGCGGTCGTCCCACGCCGGGTTGTTGGGGTCGCCGAGGATGTCGAAGACCAGCGGATCGATATTGAAATAGTTGAGCAGGAAATCGAGGGTTTCCTTGCTGACCTCGTCCTTGAGCGTGTTGCGCATGACGAAGGCGACGAGGGACTGGTACAGGCTCGGCGCCACCAGGTCGCCGTCGGAGCGGCCGTCCCAATTGATCAGGATGCCCGCCGCCTTGGCGACGCTCGGGTCCGAGTCGCTGGTCACGGGGATCAGCGCGTCGACGATGAAGTCCCGGACGGACAGCCATCCGGCGTCGATGTTGTCGAGTTGGTCCTGGGCGATCTGTTCGGCGACGGTCAGCTTGGACTGGCGTCCGGCCTCGATGTTGGTCTTGATGCGTTCCAGGCGGAAGCCGACGTTGCCTTCCAGGTTGAGGGGATAGCTCGTGGCGTCGGGATGCACGATCTGGCCGTTGGCGGTGCCGACCCAGTGCGTGGGCGGGTTTTTGACCCAGGGCAACTCCTCGACCGGTACGTATTCCTTCCAGTCATACAGGTCCACCCAACCGGGCACGGGCACGGTGCCCAGATGGGCCGTGCGTCGGGGCAGCTTCATGGGCTGCATATAGAGAATGTTGCCTTCGGTGTCGGTGAAGACCCAATGGCCGATCATCACCGTGAAGCCCAGGAACGCCTCCCGGGCCTCGTCCACGTTTTTGGCGCGATACAGCTTGGACATGGCCTCGACCGGGTGGCCGGACAGCGGCGCGCGATGCAGCGCCACGGTGGGGAAGTCGTCGGGCAGGCGGTCGATGAAGTCGTTGAGCACCACGCCGTGCACGGATTCGCGGACGGCCATCACTTCGGACTTGAACGAGCCGTCGTCCTGGCGCGTGCGGAAAGTCTCCTCGCGGGTGGTGAAGGGGACGATCTCGCCTTTGTGGAAATAGTGGTTGGGCATGCCCGCCGGGCTGATTTCCACGTACACGTCCGACACGTCGCCCCAGTTGGAGGTCGCGCCCCAGGCCGTGTCCCAGTTGGTGCCGAAGGAGACGCCGGGCATGCCGACGAAGGCGCCGCCGATGACCTCGAAGTCGCCGTCCTCGCAGCCTTCGCAGATCATGTGGGCCAGGTAGCCCAGGGGCGGGATCATGTGGGGCATGTGGGGATCGGAGGCGTAGGCGCCCTTGCCGGTGCCGGTCCACGTGCCGTCCATCGCCCAGTTGTTGCTGGCCGACATGCCGTGGAAAAAGCTCTCGATCGGCGAAAAGTCAAATTGCTCCCGCCCGTCCCTGCGGGCTTGATCGCCGACGGACGCATCGCGGGACACCTTCTTTTCACGGCCGATCAAGCCGCCGCGAAGGTCCATCAGGTCGAAATTGAAAAGGGATTTTTTCTTCTTGGGCTGGACCGCGTAGCGGGCGCGCAAATACTCCCGAAGCTCGGGCGCCACCGCGGGGATGTCGGCGAAGGGGTCCACCGCCGGTTCCTGCCCGATCAGGTGGGGCGGCCATTCGGCTCGGGACGGCCAGATGCGCATGGCCCGGTCGATGGTCCCGCCGGTCTTGAGCTGGTTGACGATCATCTCCAGGCGCGCCAGTTCCTGCTCCCAGTTTTTCGCCAGACCGAACGAGGTGAGCGCCAGCACGACGTAGGAATCGAAGGGCGTCCAGTTGTCCGGTTCATAGCGCAGCAGGCGAAACTCCATCGGCCGGCGCTCGGCCTTGGTGGCCTCGTTCACGCCGTCGGCGTAGGCCTGCATGATCTCCAATTCCTTTTCCGTCGCCGATTCGAGCAAGGTCATCGCGTCCTGGGGGATGCCCACCATCCGCGAGAACAACTCCGTGCGACGAAGCACCCCGTCGTCGATGCGCGGCCCGGTCATCTCCCGCATGCGGCCCGTGCCCAAAAGGCGCATCACTTCGAGTTGCACCCGGCGGTCCCGGCCCTGCATATAGCCGAAGGCGAACGCCAGCTTCTTTTCGCTGTCGGCTTTGATGTGGGGAATGCCGTAGTCGTCCAGCAGAATCGTGACCTGTTCGGTCAGTTCCGGAACCCGGACTTTCTTCAGGTTGCGCGTCGGCACCCGGTCGGGGGTGATGCGATACATCAGGTAACGGGCGGTGGGTTTGTCGAAGTAGAAGAACAGCCCGATCAAAAAGGCCAGGGCCACGACACCGACAACCGTTTTTTGCCAGAACGACAGGCGCTTCATCGTCTCAATGCACTCCAATTCAGGGCCCAAATACAGGGCGGCGATAAAGTTAATCGCGCGCTTAATAAAGCCTCGATATTATGGGGGAAAATTTGTTCAAAATAAAGGGGAGTTCGGCTAAGTAATGGGGATTCAAGCCGGTTTGGAGATCTTGAACCCGAATGATTGCTCGCGTTGGAGGAAGTGTGGTCAAGCAAAGTGAATTTGTGGATTACCTGATGGAACTCTTGGACGGTTTCGGCGCGTCGGCCCGACGGATGTTCGGGGGATTCGGTATCTACCGGGACGGTCTGATGTTCGGGCTGGTGGCCGATGACGAACTGTTTTTGAAAATCGACGAAGAAAACGAACAGCGGTTCATTGAACGGGAACTCCCCAATTTCTACTACGAGCGGGGCGGGCAGCCGTATCCGATGTCTTATCGCCAGGCCCCGCCCGAGGCGCTGGACGATCCGGCCGAGATGCGCGAATGGGCGATGCTCGCTTTTGAGGCGGCTGTTCGAACGAACGCCAAGAAGAAAAAACGGCCCACCGGCAAATCGAAATCCCGGAAGGTTTAGTCGCGTGCGTCCGTTGCGCGGTTTGCCTCCGGCAGCCCTTGGCGATGTCTCGGCGGTGTGCTAGTTTGCGCGCCCGTTCGCGCTCCCATCCCCTTTCGCGATGACAAGAGGATCGAAATGTCCACGCAATACGTCTACACCATGTACAAGGTGCGCAAGGTCGTCCAAGGCGATCGGGCCATCCTGGATGACATCACGCTCGCCTTCCTGCCCGGCGCCAAGATCGGCGTGTTGGGCCCCAACGGCGCCGGTAAGTCGTCGCTGCTGCGCATCCTGGCCGGCGAGGATCACGAGTTCGACGGCGAGGCCAAACCCGGCCAGGGGGTGCGCGTCGGCTACCTGCCCCAGGAGCCGCGCCTGGACCCCGCCAAGACGGTCAAGGAAAACGTCGAGGAAGCGGTCGCCGAGCAGCGGGATCTGCTCAAGCGGTTCGACGAGGTCAACGCCAAGTTCGCCGAGCCGATGGACGACGACGAGATGAACAAGCTGCTCGAAGAGCAGGGCGAGCTGCAGGACAAGATCGACGCGGCCAACGCGTGGGACTTGGACCGCAACCTGGAAGTGGCGATGGACGCCCTGCGTTGCCCGCCGGGGGACTCGGGGGTGGAGCACCTTTCCGGCGGCGAGATCCGTCGTGTCGCCCTATGCCGTATCCTGCTCGAAAAACCCGACATGCTGCTGCTGGACGAACCGACCAACCACCTGGACGCCGAGTCGGTGGCGTGGTTGGAAAAGCACCTGGAGTCCTATCCGGGCACCGTCGTGTGCGTGACGCATGATCGCTACTTCCTGGACAACATCTGCGGCTGGATTCTCGAGCTGGACGCGGGGCGGGGCATTCCCTTCGAAGGCAACTACACCTCGTGGCTTGACCAGAAGCAGCGCCGCTTGGCCGATGAGGAAAAGCAGGAGACCGCCCGCCAACGCACTCTCAAGCGCGAGTTGGAGTGGGTGCGCATGAGCCCCAAGGCCCGCCACGCCAAGTCCAAGGCGCGCGTGACGGCCTACGAGGAATTGCTGTCCGAATCGGCGATCGAGCGCCATGCCCACGCCGAGTTGGTGATTCCGCCGGGGCCGCGTCTGGGCGAGAAGGTCATCGACGCGAAAGACCTGACGATGGTCTTCGGCGACCGTGTGCTCTTCGAAAATCTCAACTTCAGCATGCCTCGCGGCGCCATCGTGGGCATCATCGGCCCCAACGGCGCGGGGAAGTCGACACTCTTCCGGCTGATTACCGGCAAGCTCGAGCCGACCGGCGGCGAGATCTCCGTCGGCGACACGGTGCAGCTTTCGTACGTGGACCAGAGCCGCGACCAACTCGACCCGGAGAAGACGGTCTACGACGAAATCTCGGGCGGGCAGGACTTCCTGGAAATGGGCAAGACGCAGGTCAATGCTCGGGCGTATACGTCTCGCTTCGCGTTTCGCAAGGCCGATCAGCAGAAGAAGGTCGGCGTGCTCTCCGGCGGCGAGCGCAACCGGGTGCATCTGGCGAAGATGGTCAAGTCCGGCGGCAATGTGCTGCTGCTCGACGAACCGTCGAACGACTTGGACGTGGAGACCTTGCGCCGCCTGGAAGACGCGATCATGGACTTTCCCGGATGCGTGATCGTGATCTCCCATGATCGCTACTTCCTGGACCGCCTGGCGACGCACATCCTCGCCTTCGAGGACGACGGCAACGTGGAATGGTTCGAAGGCAACTACGAGGACTACGAAAAGGACCGCCACCGCCGCCTCGGCGCCGCCGCCGACCAGCCCCACCGGCTGAAGTATCGAAAGCTGGAGCGGGGTTAGGGAGTTTGATCCGCTGACTTGGTCTGCATCAGGTCGGTGGTGTCGCGCATTTCGTAGAGCAAGTTAAGCTGACCGGTTTGCGGATTCATCATTGTGTCAGGGTTCGTGATTCCGGCTCGTTTCGGCAACGCATTCTTGGTCCAAGCGCCGCTATGTCGGGATAGCACGGCCAGATCATCTCCTGAAAACTCACAAACGATCGTTGGGTCTCCGGACGCGTCCAAGTGCATTTGCGGCCGTTGGCAGCCGCGGTTGTTGTCGATATCAACCTCTTCGACGGTCCAACTGCCCGAGTGCCCGTAGGCATAATGAAGAATCGGGACGTTCGGAAACTTAAGCGTGTAGGCGATATGGATAATATCGTCCGCGTCTATTAGCGCCGCGCCCAGGTCTCCAAAGTTGCCGCTTGGTTCATCAATCACTTCAACTTCGACTTCGTTCCATGGTTTTTGGGCGTTGGTCATGTACGCCAGTTGATCCGCTGGACCGTTGGGACGCTCGAAAACGAAATGTAAATTGTCGTTTTTATCGATCAGGACGATTCCCGGCGCGGAGTATTCGAAAATCGGCACGGCCTCTTGCGTCCAGCCGTTGTCGCCGAGTTTGAAAGTGACGATGGCTTCCGTGGGAAATGTCGCTTTCCAAGCCGTGGCCACGATCCACGGGTGGTCGTCGGAATTCAGAAGAATCCTGGAATCTAGTAAAAAGTCGTACCCTTCGACGGTGAGAGTAGATGTCGTCCAATTCGCATCATCGAATGCCGCGTAGTCAATGGACCTGGTGTCGCCGGCCTTGCCATGGAGACGTGCCGCGTAAAATTGCCCTTCGGCGTCCATGACATACGTGAGATGCACGGCCTCCGCGCCGGGCCCGGACAGCATCGTTTGCGTCAACGTTTCCTCTTCAAATCGCCAAAGCGTCGCGACATTTTCATCCGGCGAATCCGGCGCGAGGGATTCGTAGGTGAGCCAGATCGGATCACCTTTTGCGTCGATCAGAAGTCGACCCACGCCGGAGTTCCAACTTTGGGCAACAATCTCCGACGACCAATTTTGAGCACCAACCGGTTTTCTCGATACTCGAAGAGGCTCGTTTGTTCCCGGTCGGCCGGCGACAAAAACCCCACCGCTTGCAAGCAGGATTAACGAAGGACTAATGACGCGTTCCCCTTGAGGAAACATCTCCTCAAATACCCATTCGCCATTGCGCCGCGTGACATAATCCTGCCCTCGGTAGGCAAGATGAGGGGTGTCGTCCTTCGCAAGACGGAAATCGATATCCGAGTCCGCGCCGCTGCAGGCGCCGATGAGTTCCAGGTCCCAGCCGCTGCCTGTCCACTTGGCCAGATAAAGGTCGCTGCTCGCCTCGAAAACAACGAGAACATTGGCGTTGGAATCGACCTGGATATCGGCCGCGCTGCTTTCGATGACCGGGTCCGAATCCGAATACCCCGGGCCCCACGCCGTCGTCCAAATGCCGTTTTCCCTACGAGCGTAGACAAACGCGCGAGCCTTACACGCGCCGACGCAGTATTGATGGTTGGGGTCGTCGGAATTCCACTGATATCGATCGTAGACAACATGAACATTGCCGTTTTCTTCCAACGTCATTTCAGGGCGCATGCCGTGAATGTAGGCGAATCGATATTGGGGAGGCTGGAAGGGGGGCTTGACGGTTTCGATGTCCCATCCTTCGTCGGAGCGTACGGCGTATCGGGCTTCCAATGTGCCTGTGTGGAAGTAGAAGACGTGGGCGCGGTCATCCGCGTCCAAGTCGATCGCCGCATGAATATACGAGTGTTCAAGGTAGAACTCACCGGCGTCGTCAATCACCTCGCGATGCCATCCATTGCGATTTGTGGCGTACATCAAGTTGCCGTTCCACAGGTCGCCGTAGATGAGGTGAAGATTACCCCTGCGATCCACCACCATATCCGGATCCGTCGCCATGCAGTCGATCAACGCCCGATGCCACGGTGCGCCGGCGGCTGCCTCGACGGAACGGGAATACAGATAGATTTCCGTGCCAACGTCGGCGACCAGATAGAGATTCTTGTCGACGGTATTTTCCACCACACGGATATTGCGAGAACCGTATTGCGTGGAGACAATCGGCCAAATCACCGTATCTTCCGATTCGAAAACGCCGTTCTTGTCGCAAGAGAAAGGAATGGTTTCTTCGGAAGCGTCGTCATCCGACGCCTCATCATCGGCACTGTCGTCGTCGTCGCCGTTGTCGTCATCCGCAGTTTCATCATCATCGACCGTATCGTCATCGGACATGTCGTCGTCCGGCGACTCATCGTCGTCATCCCCGCCGCTGCAGGAAACGGCGCCGAGGAGAGCGAAAACGAGCGTGGAGATAAAGAGGAATAGAAAGACGGTTCGAATATTTTGCATAGCGGGCTCCCGACGCGCGCACGAATTCATCGCGTGTCCCCCGACAAACTTGCCTTGAATTTTTCCCAGGAGTCGGGCGTGCCGTCAAGGAATATTACGTCGCGAGGTGGGATGTCGGGTACTAGCCTTTCGAACTCACGAACTGCACGCCGCCGCCGCCCATCTTTTGGATTTCAATGGAGGCGATGTCGGCGTCGGCGTGGTTGGAGTAGCGCATGACGGCGTTGGCGATGGCCTGGGCGTTGGAAAATTCCGGCGGCAATTCCATCTCGATAACGTTGCCGTGGACGTCCGTGATTGTGACCAGCCAGCCGTTCATTCGTCAATCTCCCGAAGCTTGGATTGTGCGTCGGCGCCAACGTTAACCGAGGGCGATGACGTCGGCAAGTCGTGCCCTCGTGTGCTGCGCCCTCTGGTTTTCGGCGTCGCCTTCGCGCTAGATTAAGCGCTCACCAATGCACGGGAGGGGCGCGTGTCGGCCCGGGAATACATCGAACATCTCCAACTCATCGCCCACGAAGAGGGCGGCTATTTTCGCGAGATCTACCAGTCCGAGGACACGATGCTGCTGTCCGATCGGGAGGGCGGCGCGCGTCCGCTGATGAACACGATCTATTACATGCTCACACACGAATCGCCGGTCGGGTATCTGCATCTGAATAAGTCGGACATTACGCATTTTTTCCACGCCGGATCGCCGTTGACCTATCACCTCGTTTGGCCCGACGGCCGTCATGAAACGCGTATAATGGGACCGGACGTCGCGGGCGGGCATCTGCTGCAAATGACGGTCCCCGGCGGTGTTTGGAAAGCGACGCAGCTTGTCGACGGAGAGTTCGGGCTCATCAGCGAGGCGGTGGCGCCGGGGTTTGACTACCGGGATTGGCAAATCGCCGATGAGGAATTGGTGCGGCGCGAGTTTCCGCAACACGCCGCGGCGTTGGCGGACGTGATCCACAAGAGTCGTTAGTCCGCGCCATGGCGGGATCGCTTTCGAGCATCGGTCGGCGGGCGTTGCGGGCGCGGCTGGCGTTGATCGCGGCGGCGTGCGTCGTGGCGATGGGGATCGCCGAGGCGGCCGTTCGCGTCGGCGGCTATGACTTCAATCTTCTGACCAAGGCCATGTATTACCAGGTCTACGATGTGGAAGCGCAGATTCCCGACGCGCGCACGCGGGCGTTTTATCGACTGCGTCCGGGGTATGTGTCCGAGCGGGTGACGATCAATTCGCTGGGGGCGCGAAGCCCCGAGCGGCCGACGCAAAAATCGGCGGATGTGTATCGGATTGCGATTGTCGGTGGGTCGAATGTGTACGGCGTGAACGTCGGCGACGAGGAGACGTGGCCCGCCCGGTTGGAACGGGCCTTGAACGAGCGCGAGGGCGGCGGGTACGAGGTCTGGAATTTCGGCACGCCCGGCTATGTGCCCACGCAGATGACGGTTTTGGCGCGGGAAGCGGTGGAGAAATTGGCGCCGGATTTGGTGATCTATGCCTTCAGCAACAAGGGCGTCGCGCCGCTGATCGGCGACCATCCGATCGAGTCGGTGTTCGTCGACGACGGCCCGGCGTGGGCGTATTACTTTCCGGAAAGTTATCTCTCATGGCCGTCGATGCTTCCCTACTCGATGCGCTATGCATTATTGAAACACAGCGCGTTCTATCGCCTCGCGGCGTTTTATGAACTGATCGAGAAGCAGGGGCGGCGACCGGTGTCGGAAGACCATTTCGAAGATCTTAATGTCGACGACGCGCGCCGGTTTTTGAGTCGGTTGGACGAGGTGAATATTGTCGCGTTTGTCCCGCCCTCATCGGACGAAGTCGACTTCACGCGCTACTACAACCCCCGTCTTCGTCGAATGATCCTCACGGCGGACGGCAAACCCGATGAATATCGGGATGTTCACCCCCCCGCCTATGTTTATCAGTGGTATGGCGACACCATCGCCGAATGGTTGGAGGGTCAAGGCTGGTTTCTGGAACGGAAAAACGCGGCCTTTAAAGCAACCGAGGTCACGCAATGAAGTGGATGCGAAGAGCGCTTGCGGTGGTTTTGGCATTGTTCGCCGGTATCGGGTTGGCGGAGGTCGTCGTACGCGTCGGCGGATACGATATGAATATGTTGGGCAAAGGCTTGTACTATGCCCACGGTTATGGCGAAGTCCATGAATCGGACCCCGACCCCCTCATTCATTATCGTCTGAAACCAAAATCCTCAATTCCTGGAGTTCATATTAATACTGCCGGCGCTCGCGGCCCGGAACGATCGGTTGAAAAAGCGGCGGATTTGTATCGCATCGTGGTTGTCGGCGGTTCGAATGTCTTCGGTGATCGTTTGACGGACGATCAGGCGTGGCCCGCTCAATTGGAGCGCGCGCTCAACGAGCGATCGGCGACCAAATTCGAGGTATGGAACTTCGGCACACCGGCCTATGTGCCCTCCCAGATGGTCGTTATCGCCGAGGAAGCGATCGAGCGCCTGCGTCCCGACCTGGTGATATTCGCGCTGAGCAACAAGGGAACGCGCGCGTTTCTGCAGGACGACGACCTTCGCCGTCATTTCGGGGGGAATTCGGCGAATTGGGCGTATTTTTTGACGCCGGACGTGCTCACTTGGCCGGAAGAATTGCCCTACGAAACGAATCTCGCGTTGGTGAAGGCCAGTGCGCTCTATCGTTTGGGCGTGCTGTATCAACTGCTCGACCAAGAGGAGCGGCGCATCGTCCACCAACCGGCGCACGAGCAGGCCAACGTCGACGCGACGCATCGCTTTTTGCGCGAGGCGGTGGGCCGGACGCGGGTGATGATCTTCGTGCCGCCATCGTCGACGCGCGAAGAATTCGGCGAATACTATGATGACAACACACCGCTGATGGTGCTCAACGCGGACGACAAGCCCGCGGAGTATCGCGATGTCCACGGCCCGGCGCCGGTCATGGCGTGGTACGGCGACCGCATCGCCGATTGGCTTTTCGCCCAGGATTGGTTCAAGATCGCGACCGCGAACGAGGCCCCCACGGAAAGGAACGAATGACAATGGATTTGACGAATAAGGTCGCCCTGGTCACGGGCGCGACGGACGGCATCGGCAAGGAAACGGCGCTGCAACTGGCCAAGGCCGGTGCGACGGTCATCGTCCACGGACGCAATCCCGGCAAGATCGAAGAGACCGTCGCCCAGATTAAAAAGGCCACGGGCAGCGAACGCCTCGACTCGGTGCAGGCCGACTACGCGTCGTTGGACGAGGTGCGAAAGATGGCCGAGCACATCAAGGCGTCGTATCCGCACATCCATCTGCTCATCAACAACGCCGGGCTCTTTCAGATCAAGCGCAACGAGACGAAGGACGGCTTTGAAACAACGTTCGGCGTCAACCATCTCGCGCCGTTTCTGCTGACAAATCTGCTGCTGGATACCGTCAAGGCCTCGGCCCCGGCGCGCATCGTGAATGTCGCGTCGATGCTGCACAAAAACAGCAAGCTCGACTTCGACAATCTGCAACTCAACACGGGTTTCAAGGGCGGCTTGGCCTACGCCAATTCGAAGGTGGCGAATATTCTGTTCACCCGCGAGCTGGCCCGGCGGCTGGAAGGCACGGGCGTGACCGCCTACGCGATCCACCCGGGAGGCGTGGCGACGGGTATCGGCGGGCCGAAAAATATCGGCATCGCGGGCGTCTTTTTCGTGTTGGCCAAGCCGTTCATGGACTCCATCGAGGACGGCGCGAAAACGACGCTCTACTGCGCCACGTCACCGGATCTGGAGGAGGTGAGCGGTCGTTATTATGCCGATTCGCGGGAGAAAGCGCCCGCTAAGCAGGCTCAGGACGACGAGACGGCCCGGCGCCTCTGGGAGGTTTCGGAGCAGCTTGTGGGCCTGGCGGACGCGCCGGGGGCGGCGTCGGCATGACCGATACGGCGTCTGTCGGCGGGCGCGTTTTCTAAAAGACCTATCGCGCCGACGCCACCGACGGCGCCAGGGACATCACCGCCGCGCCGTAAACCCGCCACGTCTTCGCGTCCTGCGTGAAGGCGACGACCTTCAGATGCTCCCGCGACCAGGACGGATCAATGGACAACTCGGCTTCGTGGACGTCGTCGATCTTGCCGGTCGGCAACTCGGCCGCGACGCGCAGATCCCGCACAACGCCGATGTGGGAGAGCGTGCGCCCGCGATTTTCACCACGCGTGACGTTTTCGGACAGGCCGTCCTCGGTGACGGCGACCAGCAGGCGGCTCGCCGACGGCGGAGTCTTGGGCAGGGTCACTTTCACGCGATCCGGGCCGCGTAGTTCCAGGACGATCGGCAGTTTCGCCGGGCCCGACGCCTCGCGAATATTGGCTTTGGCTTCCGACATTTTGCTGCCGACGAACTCGCTGCGCCCGTCGACGATCATCTGCGGCGTGTAAACCCCGCCCGCGCCGAACTTCTTGGCGTAGGCATACTGGCGTTCGTTGAACGCGTCTTTTGAAAACGGGTCCTTCCACCCGAGGCGATTCCAATAAGCGACATGGAACGACAAAGGAATGACGCGCGCGCCGTCGACGGGCTGCGTCTTGGCGAGGGTTTGCAGATTCGCGTCGGCTGGCGGGCAACTCGAGCATCCTTCGGACGTGAACAGCTCGACCAGCACCGGCTGTGCTTCGTCGGCTTGGGCGATAGGCAGCGGGAGCATCAGCAGAATCGCGAAGAGGATCGGGGCCATAAATCGCATCGGGGAAACTCCGTGGGTGTGCTCTTCCCTCACGGTTGATCCATACGCGGCGTGGGCCGTTTGCGTTTCTTCTGCGTTTCGTCGCGGGCGTTAGCGCCCCAATCTTCGGGCCAGGGCGTCGGCGGCGCGGAGCGTTTTTTCCGGCTCCATGCACGTGAAGCACACCCGCACGTACGTGCCGAAATCCTCGCCGAAGCTCTCGCCGGGGGCGAGGAGCAGGCCGTCCTCGTCCAGGCAGTCTTCCAGGAATCCCAGCAGGCCCCGGTCGTCCAGGCGGTCGGCGACATCGACGAAAAGAAACGTCCCGCCCTTGGGTCCGGCGATGCCCAGGCGTCGCGCCGTCTCCCGGCCCACGTCGGCGTAGGCTTCGCGGGTGGAGGCGATCCAGGCGTCGGCATTCTTGAGCGCCTCGACGGCCAGATATTGGGCGGGGGTGGGCGCCGAGTACCAGAGGTACGTCACGACCTTGCGCACCGCGTTCATCGCGTCCGTCGGGCCGACGAGATAGCCGCAGCGGTAGCCGGTCATGCCGTACGCCTTGGAAAACGAAAATGCCGACAAGGTCCGTTCCGGCGCGATGGACCCGATGGACACATGCTCGCCTTCGTATTGATAGTCCTCGTACACCTCGTCGGAAAAAATCCAGAGGTTGTTGTCGGACGCGAATTCGGCCACCGCCTCCAGGCACGTTTGGTCAATGACGCCGCCGGTGGGATTGCACGGCGTGCTGACGTAGACCGCCGCCGTCTTGGACGTCAGGCGGGCGCGCAGGGCGTCGGTGAGTTTTTCGGGCGTCAGTTCCTCATGCAGCACCGGCACGGTGACGGGAACGGCCTGGGCGCTGATGGTGATGCCTCGGATGAGGGGCCAGTGGGGCGCGAGGATCATCAATTCGTCGCCGGGCGCCAGGACCGCGTGAGCCGCCGCCGCCAGGGCCGCCGTCGCTCCGGCGCAGACAACCACGTCGTTCGCGCTCGCCAGTTTGATGCGGTTGTTGATCGCGACCTTGCGATAGATCGCCTCGCGCAAGGGGGCGATGCCGCGCGGTTCGCTGTAGCGGTGGGGCGCCGGGTCCAGTCCGGGGGCGACGTCGTTCCACGTCAGGTCGACGGCCGGCGGCAGCCAGGTGTCGCCGATGTGCAGCGGGTAGAGGTCGCCTTCGTGGTGGCGAATGCGCGAGGCGAGCTGGGAGAAAACCGAGCCGCCCAGCTCGTGCGTCATGGGGTCGAGGTCGGGATATCGAGGCACTCCGGATCCTTTCGCGAGTTCGAGATGACGGGCCTTGGCGGGTCTAACAAATCGGCGCGGCGTTGAAAAGGACGGGCTTTACGAAGCGGGATCGGCGGGCGCGGTATCGCCCGGCGCTGGATTGTCCGGAGCGGTATGCGTCAGACGCAGCGCTTCGCCTTGCATTCGGTAGAGAACGAGGCCGATCGCGAAATGGATGAACATCAGCGAGAGGATGAACAGGTGCGTCAGGACCGACGCGGTCAGGGCGCGGGTGGAGTCCAGATCCACGGCGGCGAAACCGATGGCCCAGGACGCCTCCATCGTGCCGAATCCCGCGAGCCCCTGCACCGGCAGTGCGCCCAGCAGAGCGGCGATGCTCGTGGCGATGGTCATGGATTGCAGGTCCAACGGGAAACCCCACGAAGGCACCATGATTGTCAGGATGATGAATCGGAGGGACCAGGTCGCCATGGAGTAGCCCAGGAACGCGGCGAGTTTGCCGGGGCTGTAGGCGTCCAGGGCCGCGCCGAGGGTGTCGCAGGCGTCGACGACTTTGCCCGGCCATCGTGACGTCGTGCGTCCGCGAAAGATCCCCGCGACACGCCCCAGGACCGCGCGGGCCATGAAGTAGGCGGCGAGGCCGACGATCGTGATCGCCAGGCACGGCAAGGCGAGGGATAGGAAGCGTGCGTGGTCGGAGCCGTGAGCCGCGATGAAAAGGGCGGCGGTGCCCAGGATGAACAGGGCGATCAGGTCCGAAGCGAGGGCGACGTAGAGCACCATGCCCGCGCGTACAAGGCTCACCCCGGCGCGGCGTTGAATGAAGTAGATGAGCGTCAACTCGCCCAGGCGAAAGGGCAGCGTGTTTTTCAGGAAGGCGTGGATGGCGACGATGGGATAGAGGCGGGAGACGCCCATGCGGCGTTCGGGGACGGCCAGATCGAGCTTCATCGAGCGGGCCAGGTAGATCAGGCCCATCAGCACAACGCACACCCCGAAGCGCGGCAGCGAAGTCGTCGCCAGGATCTCCATCAATTCGCCGCGAGGAATCCAAGCCAACACAAACGCCATCAGGACGATCGCGATCGCCAACGCGATGACCGTCTGTTTCAACGCCGCGGCCCAGCTAATCCTCGACGTCGGCGCCGCCGGGGCGCGCTCGTTCATCCAAGGGGGAGGCATGTCGGGAATTAGACCTGATTCGAGGGGAACGGGCAACGATTTTCGTTTGTGATTGCCGAAACTTGACTCAAGACGGCTGGTCGGTCATCCACAGTCTTTACAAAGTTGTTGTGGAAGAAAATTTCCATGACAAAAAAGGCATAAACGAATTTGTGAAAATATGGGTCCGAAACCACGAGCTTGTAAAGAAAAACGGCCCTCCGGCAGAGGGGGAAATTGATAATTCCCAATAAAATCGACGTGTTGCCAACACGGCACAGCGATTGCTATAAACACGGTTTGCGTCATTCGTCGGGGTCGAATGTCGACAAGACTCCGGCGATCTTATGAATTTTTTCTTTGATGAACCGAGGCGTGGGCGCCCGAACCGCCCACGTCTCGGATTCCATTGGCCCCAGACCCGTGAGATGAGGAGCGAGAACCCATGAAAAGTCCCATTGCCTTTATCATTTTGGCGATTGTGGCGGTTTTGGCCGTCGCTTCGTCCTTGAGTCCCCACACCGCCGCGGTGGGCGATCCGGCGTCACCCGGCAACGTGGCGTGGATGCTCGCGGCCACCGCGATGGTGTTGTTCATGACGCCCGGCCTGTCGTTTTTTTACGGCGGCATGGTGCGCAAAAAGAACGTCATTTCGACGATGCTTCAGAGCTTCATCGCGATGGGCGTGATCAGCATCCTCTGGATCGTCGTCGGTTTTTCGATCGCCTTCGGCGACAGTGTCGGCGGCATTTTCGGCAATCCGCTCACCTTCCTGATGTTCAAGAACGTCGGCGCCGCCACGCACCCGGCCATCGGTTCGACGATCCCGCTGGTGCTCTTCGCGTTCTTCCAGCTCAAGTTCGCGATCATCACGCCGGCGCTGTTCACCGGCTCCTTCGCCGAGCGGGTGCGGTTCTCCAGCTACATCGTTTTCATGATCCTCTTTAGCTTGTTCATCTACGCGCCGCTGGCCCACATGACCTGGCACCCGGACGGACTGTTGATGAAAGCCGGTGTGCTCGATTTCGCCGGCGGCACGGTCGTGCATATGTCCGCGGGCATCGCGGCCTTGGTCGGCGCCATGGTCCTGGGCCCGCGTCGGTCCCACAGCAACAAGGAAGAGCACGTTCCCGCCAACATTCCCTTCGTGATTTTGGGAACGGGCATGCTCTGGTTCGGTTGGTTCGGCTTCAACGCCGGGTCCGCCCTGGCCGCCGACGGCGTGGCCTCCATGGCGTTTGCGACGACGAATACCGCCTCGGCCTCCGCGGCCCTGTCGTGGATCTTCTTCGACATGCTGCGCGGGCATAAGCCCTCGGCCCTGGGGGCGTGCATCGGCGCGGTGGTCGGCTTGGTGGCCATCACCCCCGCCGCCGGGTTCGTCTCGGTCGGCGCGGCCGTCATGATCGGCTTCATCGCCGCCGTGTCCTCCAATCTGGCGGTGCATTTCAAGACCCGCACCAACGTGGATGACACCCTGGACGTCTTCCCCTGCCACGGCATCGGCGGCATGGTCGGCATGGTCGCCACCGCGATTTTTGCGACGGACGGCGGCCTGATCACCGGCGAGACGCACCTCTTCCTGGTGCACATGCTGGCGTTGGTGGGCGTGTCGATCTTTGTGTTCGTCGGAAGCTGGATCCTCTACAAGGTGACGGACAAGATCATCCCCCTGCGCGTCACGCCGGATCAGGAAGAAGAAGGCCTGGATGTCTCCCAGCACAACGAGTCCATCTGGGAGGCGGTGCAGGAAGCCCTGGCTAATCGCAGCGGCTCCGAGCGCATCATCCCGGCCTCCGGCGGTTCGGCCGCCGAGTCCACCTTCGCAGAGCCGACCAAATAACCTGCCGACCAAGTAACCTGCCGACCGAATCCATTGCGATCCACGAGCGGCCCCTCCGGGGGCCGCTTTTTCGTGGGGGCCTTCCTTGCCAAGGGGCGGCGACGGTTGTAGAAGGGCTGGTCCCCTCAACCGTTCGCAAAAAACCGACAAGGGCCGACGATGCATGCCTTCATCAAGGGCGTCCTGCGCTTTCGCTACATCATCCTGGTCGTCATCGTTCTGATTTCCGTCGGCGCGGGGATGATTCTGACCAAAGCGGTCGTCGGCACTTCGCTGGCCCAACTCTTCCTCGGAAACAGCCAGGGATACGACCGGTACCTGGAGCGCATCGAGCAATTCGGCACCGATGAGATCGTCATCGTCGCCCTGGAAAACGCGGACCCGCTCGATCCGGCCGTCCAGGACAAGCTCGCCGTCGCCGACCGTAAACTCCATGAAATCGAAGGCGTGATCCGGACCTTCAGCGTGCTTTCGGCTGACAGCATGCGTTCGGTCGATGACACCCTGATGATCGAAAAGTACGCGGACCGGGCCCAAGCCCTGGGGGATAAGCGGGAGGCGCTGCGTTCGGAATTGGTATCGGATCATTTCGTCGGCGGGCTGCTGGTCTCCAAGGACGGCAAGCACACGGCGTTGATGATCGAGATGGAAGGCGGCGACCGCCGCCCCGCCGAACTGACCGTGCAGATCATGAAGGACATCCGCCGTTCCTTCGAGGAGGCGGGCTTTGAGAAGGGTGCGATCAAGCTGGTCGGCCAGCCCGTCAGCCTGGCGGCGAGCATGGAAGCGACGAACTTCAACCTGAAGCGCATCTTCCCGATCACCGCCGTGATGCTCATCATCGCCGTGTGGCTGATGTTCCATCGCTTCTGGCCGGTGGTGTTCACCATGGGCGTGGCGATTGTCGCCGTGTTGTGGACGATGGCGTTCACCGTCCTCATCGACCGCCACATCAGCGTCCTCGTCGCGATCATTCCCGCCGTCATCTTAGTCATCAGTTTCTCGGACGTGGTGCATCTGTGCAGTGCGTATTTGTTGGAATTGGGGCGTGGGCAGTCCAAGCACGACGCGATCCTGGCCGCCGGTGAGGACGTGGGCAAGGCGTGCCTGTATACGTCGTTGACCACCTTCGTCGGCTTCGTGTCCATCGCCATGGTGCCGACCCCGGCCTTTCGCCAACTCGGGCTGTCGCTGGGTTTCGGCGTCGGCGTGGCGTTGCTGTTGGCGGTCGTGCTTTCGCCGATTCTGTTCAAACTTTTCCCGCAGCCCAAGCCTTGGCGCGAGGGCGCGACGTTGGTGCTGCAGCGGGCGTTGGATCGGGTGCTCGCCGGCGCCGCGAAATTCGGTCGACGCCGGGCGTGGCTGGCGACAGGGGTGTTCGCGGTTATTTTGATCCTCTCGATCATGGGATGCCTGCGCATGCACTTCGAGGCGGATATCACCAAGCGTTTCGACCCCGATCATCCGGTGCGCACCGATCTGGCGTTCTACGAAACGCGATTTGTCGGCTCCAACATTTTCGAGATCTATGTCACCGCGCCCGAGACCGACGGCCTGCTGGATCCGGAACTTTTCTCACGCATCGCGGCGTTTCAGGATGAGCTGGAGGCCCAGCACGACGTGGGCAAGATCCAGTCCCTCGTGGACCTGATGCGTCTGATGCACCAAGCCCTCAACGGCCTGGATCCGTCGTCCAAGGATCTGCCCGCCACGCACGACGCGCTGGCCCAATACCTGCTGCTGTTCGAATCGTCGGGGGGCAGCGACTTGGAGCGCATCGTCGACTTCGATCGGCGGACCATGCGCATGACGATCTATTTGGACAACCAGGCGATACGCGCCACGTCCGAATTGGGCCGCCGCGCCGCCGTATTGGCCGAGAAGCATTTGGGTGATCGCGCCGAGGTGCAGGTCACGGGTGTCATCTACCTCATCGGCCTTTGGCTCGACCAGATCATCATCGGCCAGGGGCGGGGTCTCATCACCGCCGTCGTCGTGATTACGCTTTTGATGATGGTGGCGCTGCGTTCGGTGCGCGTGGGGCTGGCCTCGATGATTCCGAATCTTATCCCGCTGCTGGCGCTGGGGGGTTGGCTGGGGTGGACGTGGGATCCGGTGGATTCGGATTTGATCATGATCGGCATGATCGCCATCGGCATCGGCGTGGACGACACCATTCACTTCCTCATGCGCTACCGCATCGAATCCGCGCGATGCGCCACTGTGGCGGAGGCGATCGGGAACACGTTCTATTTTTCGGGGCGGGGCATCATCATCACAACGGTCATTCTCATCATGGGATTTGCTCCGTTCGAACTGTCGAGCTATTCCAGCCTCAAGGCGCAGGGCACGTTGCTGCCCTTGACGCTGATTGTCGCGCTGCTGGCGGACCTGTACCTGGTTCCGGCGCTGGTGACGCTGGGGGTGATGCGCTTTCCGCTGGGCAAGGGGACGGGCGAGGAGACGGGGGAGGATCAGGCGTCGGCGGGTTTGTCCGAGTCGTCTTCCGCCGCGCTGTCCGACGGCGCGTCCGATGCGGAGCGCTGAGGCGGCGCCGGATCGTCGTCATGCAAAATGCGCATGGCCGGGGTCTGCGTGTCGTCGAATTGCCCGCCCTTCACCGACCGGATGAACGCCCACAAAAATCCGATGGCGAATAAAAACGCGACGGGCAGCAGGATGTAGATGACGTTCATGGTTGTCGCTCGTTGTTATTCGTTTCCGTGAAACGCCCCATGCCGGAACGAACTCGTGATCACCGTGATCGAGCTGGCCGGCATGAGCAGCGCCGCGATCAGCGGGTTGAGCAGGCCGGTCATGGCCAGCGTCGCGCCGACGAGATTGTAGCATAGGGAGAAGATGAGGTTGCGTCGGATGACGCGGAGGGTACGGCGCGCGTTGACGACCAGTTCGACGATCGGTTCCAGGCCCGGGCGCGTCATGAAGACGTCCGCCGCCGCCAGGCTCGCCTCCGCCCCGCCGTGTACGCCGATCCCCACCGACGCCGCCGACAACGCCGCCGCGTCGTTCACCCCGTCGCCGACCATCACCACCGGCCCCCCGCCGGACAACGCCTGCACCCGCGCCAGCTTGTCCTCGGGCTTCGCCGCGCCGGTGAACGAGTCCGCGTCCAGGCCCAATTGCTTCGCCACCGCCGCGACAATCGCCGGGTGATCGCCGGAGAGCAACTCCACATCCCAACGCAAGGCTCGCAGCCGCTCGATGGTCGCGCGGGCCTCGTCGCGAATCGGATCGCCCATGGCCGCCACCGCCGCGACGCGCCCGTCCACGGTGACGAGAATCGGCGTGAGGGCGTCGCCCGTCGCCGCGTCCACCGCGTCCGCCGCCCACGGGGGCAGTTTTTCGGATTCGTCCCCCAGGACATACGACGCCGTGCCGACGCGCAGCCGTTGCCCGTCGACAACGCCCTCGATGCCAGCGCCGAGTAGCTGCCGGACGTGGGAAACCGCCGGGGTATGGCGTTCATTGTCACCCAACTTCGCCAGCGCCGTCGCGACCGGGTGGGACGAATGCGCCTCCAGCGCCGCGACCCGGCGGCGCAGCGTCGTGACGCCGTTTCCCGTCGCGCCGTCTTCCATCCAACGCACCAGCGCCACGCGCCCTTCGGTCACGGTGCCGGTTTTATCGAGGATCATATGGCCGGAGCGGGCCAGGATCTCGAGCACGTCGCCGCCCTTGATGAGAATGCCGCGATTCGCCGCGCGTCCGATCGCGACGGACACCGCCAGGGGTGTCGCCAGCCCGAGGGCGCACGGGCACGTGACGATCAAAAGCGCCAGCGCGTTGTCCACGGCTTGCGCGGGATCGAGGATGCGCCAGACGACGAACGTCGCGGCCGCCAGGACGAGCACGATCGCGACGAAATATGCCGAGATGCGGTCGGCCAGGCGCACGATCGGGGCTTTGCGTCGCGCGTAGTCTTCGACGAGTTTCATCAGGCGGCCGACGCGTGTGTTTTCGCCGGTGCCTTCCACGCGCACGATCAGGCGGGACGAGAGATTCACCGTGCCGGCATGCACCCGGTCGCCCGGTTTCACCGACACGCCCACCGATTCGCCGGTCAGCAGCGATAGGTCCAACTCGCTCTCGCCCTCGTCGACCAGTCCGTCGGCGGGGATGGAGTCTCCGGCGCGCACCTCCACCACGTCGCCCGATTCGATGCTCTCCACCGGCACCTCGCGCCATTGGCCGTCGCGTAAGCATCGCGCGCTGCTGGGGGCAAGGGAGTACAGCAACTCGGCGGCGTCGGCGGCGGACCGCTGGCGGCGGTTTTGCACCCAGCGTCCGCAAAGGAGCAGGAAGACGAGGATCGTGACGGAGTCGAAATAGATCTCGCCCACGCCGCGCAGCGTGTTGATGCTGCCCGAGACGAGCCCCGCCGTCAGGCCGATCGCGACGGGCAGGTCCATGTGCAGCGCGCGGGTTCGCAGCGCGCCGATGGCGCCGCGATAAAACGGCCAGCCCGCCCACAGGACCGCGGGGATGGAGATGGCCATGCTCAAATAACGAAAGAGGGTGCGGAACTGGGGCTCCATGCCGCCGAACATGCCGCCGTAGAGGGCGAAGGCGATGACCATGACGTTCATGGCGGCGGCCCCGGCCACGGCGATGCGGATGAGCAGCTTGCGGTCCTCGGCCCGGCGCATATCCCGCACCTGCACCCCGCGCCAGGGATGGGCGGCGTAGCCCAGGGAGTCGAGGAAGCGCGCGACCTTCGCCAGGGACGTTTGGTTCGGATCCCATCGGACCATCGCGGCCGAGCGGCCGAAGTCCAGGCGCGTCTCGATGGCGCCCGGCACGACGATCGGCACCTTCTCCACCAACCAGACGCATGCCGCGCAATGCACCCCTTCCAGGTACAGCTCGACTTGGCGCGATCCGTCGGGCAGCGCGCGGACGTACAATTTCTCGAAGGCGGGGTCGTCGAATTCTTCGTAGGACTTGTCGGTGGTCTTGGCCTGGACGCCCTGGGCGTTTTCCTGCTCGGCCAGGTCGTAGAAGCGCTCCAGGCCGTGGCCGTGGATGACGCCGTAGACCGTCTCGCAGCCGTGGCAGCAGAATTGTTCCTCGCGATTCGGGTCGATCAGGCCCGGCGGGACCGGCAATCCGCAGTGCGTGCAGGGGATGTCGGCGGGAGCGTCACGATCGGCGGCGCGAGGATCGGCCGACGTCGCGGCGGCCGGGGAATCATTCATGACAGGAGGCGTGGCCCTCATGGGGCATGTCGGCGCTCTCGTCGCCTTGCAGCACGGCGGCCTTCATCGTCGCCATCGCCGACGCCTTGGCGAAGGGCACCTCCGCGCGCTGCGTGACGGCCATGACGCCCACCACGACCAGGATGATCGCCGTCGCGGCGGGGATGCGTCGTCGCAAGGGAGCGGCGAGGGATTGCACGATCACGCCCAGACCCAGCAGCCACGGCACCGTGCCCAACCAGAACGCGAACATCACCAGTGCGCCGGTGATCGGGCTGCCCGTGCCGGCCGCGATCAGCGCGAAGGCGTAGAGCCAGCCGCAGGGGAGAATCGCCGAGAACACGCCCAGGAAGAGGGCCCGGAAGACCGGCGGCTTGCCGCGCAGTTTGCCGGAGAGTTGGAAGATGATTTTTTGCAGCGCCTTGGGCTGGGGCAGGCGGGAGAGGGGCACGCCCAGGGCCTGGGCCAGGGCGATCAGGCCCCAGACGATCATCATCGTGCCGCCGATCAGCGCGGCCAGTCGCGGCAGCCCCGCCTCGTTGCCCGCCAGATTCACCAGCGAGCCGAACGCCCCGGCCAGCGCGCCCAGGATGACGTACGACAGCGCCCGGCCACCGTTGTAGACCCCGTGGGCGACGCCCTTGCGCCATCCGGTGCTGCTGTCGCTGCCCGAGTAGAACGCCACCAGCCCGCCGCACATGCCCACGCAATGCACGCTGCCCAGGACGCTGGCGACCAGCACGGTGGTCAGCAGGGCGGTCACGAGAGCGTCACCTCCCGATCCAGCGGGATTTCGCCCTTGAGAATCTTGGTGAAAACCTCGCCGTCCTTGTCCACATGCAGCCGGAATTCCCAGATGCCGGGTCGGCGCATGGGTAGGTCGATGGCGTATTCGCCGTCTTGACCGTCGGCCTTGAGCGTGCCCGTCAGGCGGTCAGCCGAGCGTGCGTTGTGAAAGGTCACGACAGAGACGCTCGCGCCGTCGATGGGCTGTCCGTTTTTGTCGGCCAGCAGGACGCGCACGACCTGCTCGCCCGGCGTGCCGTCCGGCGCCGACCGTACGCGCAGATTCCAACCCAACTCCGTGTTGCGGGCGCGCTGAGCGGCATAGTCGTCCCAGTGCGTCGCCTTTTCGTAATAGTCGTCTTCATAGGCCACGCTCGGATCCTGGGCGGCGTAGATCGCCACGCTGACGTGGAAGACCACGTTGGCGAACAGCAGCGCCACGATGGCCAGCGGCCAGAACATGGGGTGTTTGACGATTTTCTTGACGGACATCTTGATGGACACCGAACGGGCTCCTTATTCGTCTTGCTCTTCGTCTTCCGGCTTGGGGCCCAGGAGGCGGTAGTGGTTGGTGCTCTTATAGCCCCCGTCGGCCGTCACCGTCATCTCGATCTCGCGCACGCCGCCGGTAAAGGCGTCTTTGGGCAAGGTCATGAACACACTGGTGGTGGCGGTGGCGCCGGCTTCGACGGTGAAGGGGTTTTGCGGGGCGATGAACTTGGCGCCTTCGGGCAGGCCCTCGGGAGCGATGGTGAAGGGCGTGGCCTCGTCGCCGCGATTGGTGATCTTCACGCGGACCTGGTTTGTGACCATGCCGTCGTTGGTGAGAGTGAACGGACTGCCGATCCCCCGCAGAATCGTCACGTCGGCGTTGCTGATGCTCGCCAGGTTGATGACCAGGCCGGTGAACATGATGAGGAAAATCACCGGATAGATGATGACGCGCGGCCGTAGGAATTTCTTGGGACGCTTGGCCAGTTCGTCTTTCGAGGTATAGCGGATCAGGCCCTTGGGGCGGCCGGTCTTTTCCATGATGGAGTCGCAGGCGTCCATGCATTGCGTGCAGTGGATGCATTCCATCTGCAGGCCGTCGCGGATGTCGATGCCGGTGGGGCAGGTCGCCACGCACGCATAACAGTCGATGCAGTCGCCGAAGACGTCCTCGACTTTCTCCTGTTCCACTTCCCCGCCTTCGACCGCCTTGCGCCGGTCGCCCTTGGTGCCGCGCCGCTCGCCCCGGTTGGGGTCATAGCCGACGATCAGCGATTGGGCGTCGAGCAGCGCCGACTGGAACCGGCCGTAGGGGCAGGCCACCAGGCACGTCTGTTCGCGGAAGAAGGAGAAGTCCCACATCATCAGCGCCGTCACGGCCGCCATGACGAAGAACCCGGCCGGGTGCTCGAACGGCGAGCTGCGAATCCAGACCCAAAGGCGATCCACGCCGACGAAATAGGCCAGGAAGGTGTGGGCCAGGAAGATGCTGATGAAAAAGTAGATGATGTATTTGAGCTTGCGTCTCGTGGTCGAGATCTTGCCTTCGTCCATCTTGAGCGAGTTGTTGGTGCCGCCTTCGATCCAGCGCTCGATGGGCCGGAAGACGAACTCCATGTAGACGGTCTGGGGGCACCCCCATCCGCACCATACGCGCCCGAACAGGGCCGTAAGCAGAAAGACCGACACCAGCACGCTGACCATAAAGAACATCAGCACGATGGTGTCCGTGGCCAGCAGCGTGGCGCCGAAGAATGTGAAGTGCCTCGCGGGCAGGTCCAGCAGGATCGCCGGTTTGCCGTTGATCTTGATCCACGGCAGCAACGTGAAAATTGCGATCAGGGCCCAGGCGACGATCATGCGACGCCGGTGCCAGATGCCGGTGGAGAGTTTGGGACGGATCCAGCGTCGGGATCCGTCTTGATTGAGGGTCGCCAGAACGCGGTCATTGGCCGCGGGGGCATTGGAATGGGTCGCCATGGCGCGCTCCCTTATCGAAAAAAGAAGGCGATGGAAATGACAGGCGAAACGTCGGACGCGCGTTTAGGGAGTGTAGAGTTCCCCCTCGGCGGCTTTGGGGTTGGCGGCGGTCTTGCCGCGGAAGTTTCGCACGAAAGCGGCCATCTTCATCATTTCTTCTTCGGAAAGTTGGCCTTCCCAGGGGATCATGCCCTTTTCGGGAACGCCCTTCTTGATGGTGTGATAAATGCTCATGGCGTCGCCGCCATGCAGATAATAATCGTCGGTCATGTTCGGTCCGATCAAGCCTCCGCCGTCGGGCAGGTGACACGCCGCACATTTGCCGTCCCAAATGGTCTTGGCCTGGGCCATGGAGGCCTGGTCGCCCATGAAGGCATTGATGACATCGGCGGACACTTCGCCGGACGCCTTGGCGGCCTCGGCCTTTTGGGCGTTGGCTTCGGCCATGGCCATTTCGTATTTTTCCGCCACCGAAACGCCGCACCCGCCGCCGTGGTAGTGGATAAAGTAGAAGATCGAAAAAACGAACGTGGCGAAGAAGATGAACGACCACCAGCCCGGCTGGGGATTGTCGTACTCCTGAATGCCGTCGTAGTTGTGGTCGAGCAATTGACCGTGATCGACGCGAACCTCGTCGTTCGAGGCGCCCGGGGCCGTCGTATCTTGATTCTCAGCCATGATTCTCCTCATCCTCGGCGGCATCGCTCGCCGTTTCAGTCGGTTTGGGGTCGGTCGAGGCCGCGGCGTCCGGCGCCGAATCGGCCGACTCGTCGTCGCGGGGCGTCAGGACGTCGTCGGTCAGCGGGATCTCGCTTTCCTCGGACCAGTCCTTTTTCAAAAACACCCGCGCGATGATCAGGATAAAGGCGATGAAGACGATGACGAACGCGATCTCGGCGAAGATCGTCAGATTCGCGTGGCTCATGATGTCCGTCAGTCGCATCCGTGCTCGTCCTTCCCGACGCTCCGACCGCCGATGTCGGCGGCCGGGAACGTGGTTCGTTCGCCTATTTCGCGGAGGTCGTCAGGGCGGCCGTCTGGGATTCCCCCTGCTTTTTGATGTCGGTGCCCAGGCGTTGCAGATAGGCCGTCAGGGCGATGATCTTCTTGTCGGCCAATCCTTCCGGACCACCGGCCGCCGCCACGCCTTCGGCGATCTTCTCGGCCTGGGCGCGGGCGAGGGCGGGCGCGTCCTTCTTGACGTCGTCCTCATAGGGCACGCCCAGCGTCACCATCGCGTCGACCCGGTTTTGGATCATGTCGAAGTCGAGCTTGGAATGCAGCAGCCACGGGTAGGGCGGCATGATCGACTGGGGTGTGGTGGACCGTGGATCTTCCATGTGGCGCACATGCCACAGATCCGGGTACTTGCCGCCCACGCGATGCAGATCGGGACCGATGCGGCGCGAACCCCATTGGAACGGACGGTCGTAGATGAATTCGCCGGCCTTGGAGTATTCGCCGTAGCGCTCGGTTTCGGCGCGCATGGGACGCACCATCTGGGAGTGGCAGTTGTAGCAGCCCTCGGAGACGTAGATGTCCCGCCCCGCCAGTTCCAGGGGTGTGTAGGGCTTCACCGAGGAGATGATCGGCACGTTGGCCTTGATCAGGAACGTGGGGATGATCTCGAACAGGGACGCTGTCGCCACCGCGACCACAACCCAGATCGTGAAGGTCAGCGGCAGGCGCTCCCAGCGGCGGTGCCAGTTCAGGCTGAAGAAGCGCTCCAGTCCGTGAGCCGTGTCGGCGACGGCGGCGTGCTCCTTGGCCAGCCGGGTCTCGGGCAGCGGGGCGTCCTGGTAGGCGCTCGCCAGGGCCGGGGCCTCGTGGACCGTCTCTTCGTACTTGGCCGGGCGCATCTGCCAGGTTTTGTACATATTGAACGCGGCCAGCAGCACGCCGGTGATGTAGAGCAAGCCGCCGATGACGCGGACCCAGTACATGGGCATCAGCTTCATGACGGTCTCGACGAAGTCCGGATAGGTCAGGTGGCCGGAGGCGTCAAAGGAGCGCCACATCAGGCCTTGCGTCACGCCCGCGGCGTAGATGGCCACGATGTAGAGCAGGATGCCGATGGTGCCGATCCAGAAGTGATATTCCATCAGCTTCTTGGAGTACATCTTGCCCGTCTGGAACAGGCGCGGCAGCAGCCAGTAGACCATGCCGAAGGCCATGAATCCGTTCCAGCCCAAGGCGCCCGAATGCACATGGGCGATGGTCCAGTCGGTGTAATGGGACAGGGAGTTGACCGTCTTGATCGAAAGCATCGGGCCTTCGAAGGTCGACATGCCGTAGAAGGTGACGCCCACGACGAAGAATTTGAGAACCGGGTCCTCGGCCACTTTGTTCCAGGCGCCGCGCAGCGTCAGCAGGCCGTTGATCATGCCGCCCCAGGAGGGCATCCACAGCATCACCGAGAAGAGCATGCCCAGCGTCGAGGCCCACTCGGGCAGGGCCGTGTAATGCAGGTGATGGGGTCCGGCCCAGATGTAAATGAACACCAGCGACCAGAAATGCAGGATCGAGAGTTTGTAGGAGAACACGGGCCGGTTCGCGGCCTTGGGCAGGAAGTAGTACATCAGCCCCAGAAACGGCGTGGTCAGGAAGAAAGCCACGGCGTTGTGTCCGTACCACCACTGCATGAAGGCGTCTTGGACGCCCGCGTATATGGGATAACTGCCGAATAGCGAGAAGGGCAACGCCAGGTTGTTGAACACGTACAGGACGGTGATGGCGATGATGGTGGCGATGTAGAACCAGAGCGCCACGTAGAGGTGCCGTTCGCGTCGCTTGGCGAGGGTGCCGAAGAAGTTGAAGGCGAACACCAGCCAGATCACCGCCACGGCCAGGTCGATCGGCCAGGCCAGCTCGGCGTATTCCTTGGACTGGGTGATGCCCATCGGCAAGGTCAGCGCCGCGGAGACGATGATGCCTTGCCAGCCCCAGAAGTGCACGCGGCTAAGCAGGTCCGAGAACATCCGGGCCTTGCACAGGCGCTGCGTCGAGTAGTACACCGCCGCGAAGATCGCGTTGCCCGCGAAGGCGAAGATCACCGCGTTGGTGTGCAGCGGACGCAGGCGCCCGAAGGTCAGCATCGGGCCCAAGTTGAACTTGGGGCTGGCCAACTGGAGCGCCACCAGGATGCCCACCAGCATCCCGACGACCGCCCAGACGACCGTCGCCACGGTAAATTTCCGTGCGATGTCGTCGTCGTACGTAAACTTCTCCATCCTCTCGCTCATGGCTTCTCCTTCATGTCGAGAATGTCACCTTATCGAAAAATGCATCAGGAATGGTACCGAGCCAAGTCCGTCAACAGCGCACGGGTGTGCTCGTCGCTGATGACAACACTGCGGGGAATGTAAATCAAGCGGGAGGTTTTACTGACAGAGGCGCAGCACGTCGCCGCCACGTCGAGCATCTCCAGGGTCGGGAAAACGAAGGGATGCTCGTCGGCGGTCAGCTCGATGGTCATGTCGCGGTCGTCCGGATCGTCGGGAATCAGGCGGATCGCGCCGGTCAAGCCGACGTAGACCCCGCCCGGTTTGTGCTGCGGATAAACGATGACCTGTCCGACCGGCAGCTCCATGCTGACGTTCATTTCCATCGCTTCCAGCGCTCGAATGGTGTTGCTGATCCTATCCGATTGCACGTTAGGTTTCCATAAGTACCGCGTTGATCGTGTTGCTGTTTGGGCCATCTTTAGCCTCCGGCCTTGAAACCGGCGATGCCGCCGATCAAGACACTGGTTGACTCAAGTCAAATGCAAATGCCGTCGCTTCCGGAACGTTCGTCCCGGTTCGCTCAGTTGGTGTCGATCGGTTCCCGTAAATGCGTCCGTCCCGCCGGATGGACGTTGGCGGAACGCGGCCCGTCGGCGAAGCTCCGGCGCTCGGCGAGGATGTCGCGAATGTTCTCGACGGTGCTGGGGTCTTCAATCGTCGACAGGTCGCCGGTGGCCCGGCCTTCGGACAGGGCCTTGAGCACGCGGCGCAGCACCTTGCCCGAGCGCGTTTTGGGCAGGCTGCGCACGACCGACAACTGCCGGGGCGTGGCGATGGCCCCGATGCTCTCGCGGATTCGGCCCTGCAATTCGCTTTCGAGTTGCGTCGTGTCGGCCACACCCTTGCGAGGCACCACGAAGGCCACGATCGCCTGCCCCTTGAGTTCGTCGGCCACGCCGATGACCGCGGCCTCGGCCACGTTGGGATGTTCGGCCAGGACTTCCTCGATCTCCCGCGTGCCCAGCCGATGGCCGGCCACGTTGATCACCTCGTCCGACCGGCCCAGCACCCAGAAATAACCATCGGCGTCTTTTTCCGCGAAATCGCCGCAGTCGTAGTACCACCGGCCCTTCTCGTCCTGCTTGAAGTAGGCCGACACGAAGCGAGCGTGGTCGCCCCAAATCGTGGTCAACGACCCCGGCGGCAGAGGCAGGCGGGCGCGCAGGATGCCCTTGACCCCCGGCGCCACGACTTCACCTTGCGCTCCGACCACGTCCAGATCCCACCCCATCGCCGGGAACGTCGGCGAGCCGGGCTTAAAGGGCTGCGTGGCGACGGTGCCCATGAAGTTGGTGAGCATGGGAGCGCCGCTTTCGGTCTGCCAATAGTGATCGATCACGGGCTTTTGCAGGGTTTCGCGGGCCCATTCGTAGGTGGTCTCGTCCAGCGGTTCCCCGGCCAGGAACAGGTGGCGCAGACTCGACAGATCGTGGGAGCGCACCATCTCCACCGGGTGCTTGGCCAGCAGGCGCATGGCGGTCGGCGCCGTGAACATGACGTTCACCTTTTCCCGCTCGATCAGACGCCACCAGATGTCGGCGGTGGGGTAGTCGGGGGTGCCTTCGTAGAGGACGGTCGTCGCGCCCACCAGCAGAGGGGCATAGACGATGTAGCTGTGTCCCACGACCCAGCCGATATCCGACGCGGCCCAAAATACGTCTCCCGGTCCGGCGCCGTAAATCTGCTCCATCGTCGCCGCCAGCATGACCATATAGCCGCCGGTGTCGCGCACGACGCCTTTGGGTCGGCCGGTGGTGCCGGAGGTGTAAAGGATGTAGCTGGGATCGCCCGAGGCGACCGGGACCGGGTCGACGGTCTCGTCGTCCGATTCGGCCATCTGCGCGGCCCAGGACAGATCGCGACCTTCGACGGCGGACCAGCCCGCGATGCCCCGGTCGAAGACCAGGACGCGAGGGGAGGCGACATGCAGCAATTCCATGGCCCGGTCGACGATTCTCTTCAGGCGCACCAGCTTGCCCTTGCGCAGCCCGCCGTCGGCGCAGATGACCAATTTCGCGTTGGAATCGTCGATGCGCTGGGCCAGCGATTCGGCCGAAAATCCGCCGAAGACCACCGAATGCACCGCCCCGAGCCGGGCGCAGGCCAGCATGGCGAACAGGGCTTCGGGCACCATGGGCATGTAAATGACGACCCGGTCGCCCTTGCCGATGCCCTGCCGACGCAACGCCGAGGCGACGCGGTTCACGTGTACGTAGAGGTCGGTGTAGGTGTAGACGTGGCGCTGGTTGGTTTCAGCGCTTTCCCAGATGATCGCCGGTTGGAAGGGACTAGAGCCCATGGCATGGCGATCCACCGCGTTGTAGCAAATGTTGGTCGTGCCGCCCGCGAACCATTGGGGACTGCGGGGGTCGGTGTCTTGCAGCACCTCATCGAACGGCGTGAACCAGTGAATCCGTTTGGATTGTTCGAGCCAATAGGACCGAGGGTCGTCGATTGACTGACGGTAAAGCGCGCTGTATTCCATGGCCATCGTGGTCTCTCCCGGTTTGATTCGACCCACCGTGGCGATGGCTCCGGCAGCCGCGTCCAGTGGCATCGATCATTATGGAGACGCCTGAAATTTCTAAGAATTGCAGCTATCAAGAACGCACTTGACACAGGTCAAACGGACGGATAACTTGACGACAAAATGTCGGATTCCACGACGTTTTTCTTGGTTCGAGGTTCGTGGTGACTCGAAAAAACCCGCCTAAATTCACTGGTTCTCGACGTACCTACGCGATCGAAGCTCCCAACTGTTTCAATTGTCAGAAACGGGATCGCACCGAGTGGTGCAAAGTGGAGGGCGACGATCTGCGAATGCTCGACGAGATCAAGATCTGCAACATTTACAAACCCGGTCAGGTCGTCTTCTACCAAGGCAACCCCTGCCTGGGTTTGTACTGCATCGAGTCGGGGACGATCGCGATCCGCAAGCAGGACGCCGAGGGCGAGTCGGCGCTGGTGCGTCTGTGCCATGACGGCCAAACCCTTGGATATCGCACGTTTTTCGCCGGCGGCACCTACAGCGCGTCGGCCGAGGCCCTCACCGAGGCGCGCATCTGCTTCATCGATAAGGCCGGCGTGAACCGCATTTTGGAGCATAACCCGGCGGTCGGTCTGGCGTTCCTGCAGCACATTGCGCGGGATCTGGGCGAGTCGGAGGAGCTTCGGCTGCAAGCGGTCACGCTTCCCGTTCGGACTCGGCTGGCGAACCTGTTGCTGGCCCTCAAGGACGTCTTTTCCACCGTCGACGACGACGGAAACATCGTCATCGAACTGCCCATGTCCCGCCAGGACATCGCGGACATGGTCGGCGCCCGGCCGGAGACTATCGCCCGCACCATTCGCTCCCTTCAGGACGACGGCGTGGCCACCTTCAAGGGGCGGGAAGTCATGGTTCGCGACCTGGACGCTTTGCTCGACGAGCTTGAGCCGACCATGGGCGACGCCTGAGTCCGGCGGCCCGCTCTCTGTAACTCCTCAATATTGAATAGATAATTCTTTCGCGCCGACCTGCGCCCGCATGGTTGCGTCTGTCCATTTTCACGCTGAAATCTATCGATAAGGGTCGGGGCCATGGCCGTGGCCGAGGCTCACCCATCTTTAAAATGTAATGTAAATTACATTATTGCAGCAGCCTGTGGAGCGGCGTTAACCCATGGAATTTGCGCAATAAACGCCTCTAATGGGATAGGAAAATTAATTTTCGTATATTATTTTTTACAAATCACTTGAAATAAGACACAGTGTCGCGTATTCAAGACGCATCAATCTCGTTGTGCATTTCGATTGGGGGTCGACGCTGTGTCTCGTGGATTATTCCTGGCTTCCTGCGTTTTGACGGTCGGTTTGTGCCTCTACGTCATCGCCGCGCCGCACTCGGCCATCGCCCAGGGGGAGGACGAGGACGTCTCCGCCGAGGTACTGACGGGCGACTTTATCGTGAATTCCACCGGGATCAGCGACCAGCTCGATCCGGTCGTCGGAGCGCTTCCCGAGGGCCGAACGGTCGTCGTCTGGCACGCGAATTACAGCAACCTGGAGGTCGAGGGGATCTACGCCCGGGTTTTCGGCGCGGACGCCTTGCCGGAGACGGGCGAGATCACCGTTCACGCGGCCCTGGACGGCGTGCAGAAGCAACCGGCACTGGCGGTCGCTTCGGACGGCCGGTTCGTGGTGGTCTGGACTTCCACCCAGGACGGAACGGATGGGAGCATTTACGGCCAGCGGTTCAACGACGCCGGAGTGCCCCAGGGCTCGGAATTCCGCGTGAACAACGCGTCCTTCGCCGGCGAGCAGGCCAACGCCTCGGTGGCCGTGGCCGACAACGGCAACTTCGTGGTCGTGTGGCAATCCAGCGGCCAGGACGGCTCGGGCTGGGGCGTGTTCGGCCAGCGCTTCCACTCCTCGGGCGCGGCGATCGGCGACATCTTCCAGGTCAACACCACGGTGCTCGGCGATCAGAACAATCCCGCGGTGGCCATCGCGTCGGACGGATCGTTCACCGTCGTCTGGGAAGGCAACGACGAAAACAAACGGGGCGTCTTCGCCCAGCGCTTTGCCGCCGACGGCACGCCCCAACTCTCCCAGTTCCGCGTCAACACCGTGTACGCCAACGACCAACGGGATCCGGCCGTGGCCTATGACGGCGACGGCGGTGCGATCGTCGTGTGGGCCTCCCGGGACGACGAGTCCGATTCGGTCGTCATGGGGCAGCGCTTCAACAGCGCCGGTACGCCGGTGGGCGGCGAGTTCCCCATCTCCGATACGGATAGCGACTCCTTTTATCCCCAACTCGCCGTTTCGGCCGACGGCGGCTTCGTCGCGGTGTGGGAAGGCGAGCAGCTTGACGGCTCGTCCGACGGCATCGGCGCGCGCATCTTCAACGACATCGGTTTGCCGGTCGGCGGCGTGGTCACGATGAACACAACGGTCGACGGGCCGCAGCGGCGTCCGTCGCTGGCGCTGGGCGACGGCGGCGATTGGATGGTTGTCTGGCAATCGAACGACAGCCTCACCACCGGTTACGACATTCGCGGCCGTCTGGTGCGGGTGAATCCCGAGTGGCTGCCGGTGGACGGCGGAACGTTCCAGATGGGGTGCGTGAACGACGGCGTGAACCCCTGCGACGCTGACGCGCTGCCTCAGCATACGGTGCAGCTCTCGGCCTTTGAAATGACTGAAACCGAAGTCACCCAGGCCCAGTTCATCGGCGCCATGGGATTCAACCCCAGCTTGAACGACGGGTGCCTGGCTTGCCCGGTCGAATCGGTGACATGGCAGGAGGCGTCGGACTACTGCGCGGCGGTCGGCGGCGATTTGCCCACCGAAGCCGAGTGGGAATACGCCGCTCGCGCCGGCAACGCCAGCGTCTACGGATGCGGCAACTCGCCCACGTGCCTGTCGGACTATGCCTGGACCTGGGAGAACGCGGCGGACATCCACCGGGTCGGCCAGAAATCGCCCAACGACCTGGGGCTGCGCGACATGCTCGGCAATGTCGCCGAATGGGTCGCCGACTGGTACGACGTGAACTACTACGCCACCAGCCCCACCGCCGATCCCACCGGCCCTGTCACCGGCGCCGAGCGCGTGATTCGCGGCTCCTCGTTCCTCGATCTCCAGGCCGACGCCCGCATCCACCGACGCATGCTCCTCTCGGAGATGGACGGCGACGATGACGCGGCGGCAATCGCCGACGACGACACGACGGACGACGACACGACGGATGATGACACGGCGGATGACGATACCGCCGACGATGACACGGCGGATGATGACACCTCTGACGACGACACTACCGATGACGATGACGATGACGACACGGCGCCGCCGATCGAGTTCGCGGAGACGGTCGGATTCCGGTGCGTTCGGGCGCCGATGATCGACGACGACGACGATGATGACGACACCGGCGACGACGACACGATCGGTGACGATGACACGGCCGACGACGACACCGGCGACGACGACACGGTCGATGACGATGTGACCGACGACGATGACGACGACACCGTCGCCGATGACGACGCCGCGACGGACGACGACGACGATGTCGTGCCCGCCGATGACGACGACGACACGGCGAACGGCGGATCGAGCGGCGATGACGACGACTCGGAGGACGAGGGATGCGGATGCTGACGGGGGATATCCCGAACCGGCGTGCTGCGGCGGCAAACCGCCGGCCATATGGAATGCATCGGACGTGGAGGGAATCGACGATGCCGAAGACGGATTGGACGCGGACGCTGATCTTGATGACGCTGCTGGCGTTGATGGTGGCGGCGTTGCCGGCCCGGGCGGCGGAAACCCCGGTGGAGCAGTTTCAGGTCAATACCTACAAGGAAAAGGACCAAAAGTACGCCTCGGTCGCGATGGACGGCCAGGGCAACTTCCTGATCGCCTGGCAGTCGGTCGGTCAGGAGGGCGAGATCGACGAGATCTGGGCGCGGCGCTACCACGTGCTGGGCGTTCCGCTGGGCGACGAGTTCCACGTCAACCAGGAAACCAAGGACGGCCAGATCCTGCCCGAGGTCGCGATGAACTCGGCCGGACGGTTCGTGGTCGTCTGGAACTCCAACCACGAATCGGAGGGCGCGATCTACGCCCGCCTCTTTGACGAAGACGGCGAGCCGCTCACCGACGAATTCCGCGTGGACGACAAGGAGCATCTGGAGGGCGTGCATTTTCGCCCGGCGGTGGCGATGGCCGATAACGGCGGATTCGTCGTTGTGTGGACCACGTACAACGCCCTGACCGAGGACTCGGACATTTACGCCCAGCGCTTCGACGATCAAGGGCAGCCGGTCGGCGAATTTTTCCGCGTCAACTGGACGGAGGCGGCTCAGCAGGTGGCCCCGGCTATCGCGATGAAGGGCGACGGCGAGTTCGTCGCGGCTTGGGCGTCCTACGGCCAGGACGGTTCCTTCTGGGGCGTCTACACGAGGCACTTCGACGCCGAGGGCAACGCCAAGGACGTGGACTCGGTGGTTCACAACGTCACCAAGCGCTCCCAGGATTTCGCCGACGTGGCGATGGACGATGTCGGCAACCATGTGGTCGTCTTCCGGGGCGTGGGCATGGAGCCGTTTTCGGAAGGCTCGACCGGCATCCTCGGCCGCTACTTCAACAGCGTCGGTGCGCCGGCCAAGCTGCCGGGGCTGGATTCGGACGTGGAGTTCGTCGTCAACAGCTTCACGCTGCAGGACCAGGGCTATCCGGCGATCGCGATGAACAAGGCCGGGGACTTCGTCGTCTCCTGGCAGGGGCCGAAATTCGACGGATCGGGCCTGGACATCTACGCCCAGCGCTTCACGCATGACAACGGGTTTATCGGCGAAGAGTTCCGCGTCAACACCAAGCTGTCCAAGGACCAGACGCACTCGGACGTGGCGATCGACAGCGAAGGCAACTTCGTCGTGGTCTGGCACGAAGTGCCGTATGACGAAGGCGGCACGGGCGATGACGACGACGACGTCGGCGACGACGATTTCGGCGATGACGACGACGATGACGACGACCCCCTGGGCGTCAAGGACTCGAATGTCTACGCCCGCCTGTTCCGTGTAACGCCCACCTGGGTGGCCATCGACGGCGGCACGTTCGGAATGGGGTGCGTGGATATCGCCGGCGAAAAGGACCCCCGTTGCGAAGACCGGGAGCGGCCCCTGCACAACGTGACGCTCTCGGCCTTCGACATCACCGAAACCGAGATCACGCAGGCCCAGTTCCTTTCCCGCATGGGCTACAACCCCAACGAGGACAACGAGCCTTGCCTGAACTGCCCGGTCACGCGCGTTCCCTACGAGGACGCCAAGAAGTTCTGCGAGAAGGTCGCCGCGGGTTACGACGGCAACCTGCCCACCGAAGCCCAGTGGGAATACGCGGCCCGTGGCGGGGACGGCTCCACCTACGGCTGCGGCTACAACGCCTCGTGCCTGGATGCCTTCGCCTGGACCGCCAACAACGTCGGTGACGGCGAGGTGCAGGAGGTGCACGGCAAGAGCGGCAACGAGTGGGGCGTCTACGACATGGTCGGCAACGTGGCCGAGTGGACGCGGGATTGGTACGACGAGGGGTACTACGCCAAGAGCGACGGCGCCCTGGATCCCACCGGTCCGAGTAGCGCCGGCGAGGTGGAACTGCGCGTCGTGCGCGGCGGCAGCATCAATAATTTCTACGCCGACCTGCGCCTGTCCCGGCGCGAATCACGTCAGCCCAATCAATCCAACAACGCCGATCTGGGCTTCCGATGCACCCGAAATCCGGGGCCGATCATCGGCATTCCCGGCGAACAGGGCGATGACGACGACGATGACGACGATGACCTCGGCGACGACGATGACGACGACGATGATGACGATGATTTCGCCGGCGACGACGACGACGACAACACCGGCAGCGGTGGTGATGACGACGACGATGACGACGACAAGGGATGCGGATGTTGACACAAACTTTGGAGCCGGACGCCGCCCGCGTTGACCCCGACAACGAGGATACCGTCGGCGGCCGGTGACAAAGGCGGGGGTGGACCTTCGGGTCCCCCCTTTTTTTCTCCTTCCCGCATCGGGGATACGACCGCGCAACCCGATCGCCCCGCGACGGCGATCTTGGACAACGAGGCGAAAAAATGACGGAACAACGATGGCTGGCGATGGCTCTGGCGATACTTCTCATGGCGACGGGCGGCGTGCTCGCGGCCTGTGACGCGAAAGTGGACGTGGACGGCGAGGCCGGTGACGACGACGACGATGGCGACGACGACGATTCGTCCATCTCACGGGGAGACGATGACGACGAAGTCGAATACGAAACCGTTACCGAGGAATTCCTGGTCAACGGCGGCTTCGAGACCGGCATGGAAGGTTGGGGCGGCGAATGGGAATCGGCGATTCTGATCGACTCGGGCCATCTGAGCGACACCTGCGCCGGTCTGGGTGAACCGTCCGCGCTGCCCAAGGCGGTGGACGAATGGATCGGCCAGCAGGTCGATCTGCCCGAGACCATCCTGGGCGGGCGCGTGTCGTTCTTCTATCTCCAAACGATCTACAACGGGGCCGAGGGCGTGGTGGAGGCGGTGATCGCCGACGAGGACTGCGACAAGACTCTCATCCCGCTGGACCGTTGGACGCAGGAAGACGGCAGTTTCGACGGCTGGGAAAAAACGACCGTGGCCCTGGCGCGCATCGACGTCCAGGACCTGGCCGGTCAGACCGTCTGCCTGAAGTTTTTCATGGACAGCGTGTCGGAAGAGGGCATGGCCTACGCGTCACTGATCGACGACGTGAGCTTGGCGTTGAGCTTTGAAAAACCGGTGGAGGATGAGGTCTTGTAAACCAACAAGGCTCGTCGAGAAAAGTTCCGAGAAAACTACGGCGTCCGGACCTGGTGTCCGGGCGTCGGCTTATTGGCGGCCGACCTGCCGACGAAAAAGCCCGGCGTCTGGCGACGCCGGGCGTTTGGGCAGAACTCTAAGGGAGAGCGACTACCAGCGGTCGCGACCGCCGTTGAAGCCGCCGCGGCCACCGCCGCCGCCGCCGCCACCCCGGGGCTTGTCCTGAGCGACGTCCACCTTGATGGCGCGTCCGTCCAACTCGGTGCCGTTGAGCGACGACACAGCCGAGTCCGCGGCGGCCGGGTCGGCAAACGTCACGAAACCGAATCCACGGGAACGGCCCGTCTCGCGATCGGTGATCACCTTGGCCTCGGTGACTTCACCGAACTTCGAGAACGCGGAGTGCAGTCCCTCATCCGTGGTGTTCCAGCTCAGACTTCCAACGAACAACTTTTTCGACATCCTAAACGATCCTTCTAACTGGGCCTCGCGGCCGATCATAACGATGCGGCATAATGCCGCGACCTCCGCCGACCCCGACGGCCGGAAGAGGATTGAACTCTTTCATTCTCTTGACACGAAGTACCGATGCGTAAGGGGCAAGTCGGGTGCGTCATGCCGAGAAGGCGATGGGAGAGGAAACGAACTTAAACCGATCAACGCACCCGTATCAAGATGAACTTGGCGCTCTCATTAGCACCAAGCCGCCCGGATGTCCATGGAAAAGTGATAACTTCTCAAAATTAATTACTTGGGCCTCGGGAGCGCCCCCATGTGTGAATCTTGGGTCCGCATGGTGAATCGGCTATAACGTTGGCCTATGCGCACCGCTCGTCCACTCACAGATCGCCGACGTCTCCCGGCCGGAATTTTCGCGATGGCTGTCGTGATTCTCGTCGTCGTTGTCGTCCCGCGCCCGTCCGTGGCCCACGATCGCCTTCTGGCTGACAAGGCGGCGGCCTACCAGGAATTCTTCGAGGCCTACCATTCGCCGGGGCCGGGCGGCGTGGTGATCGTGCGTTTCGAGGATGCCGATTTCACCGAGCCCAATTGCTACAAAAGCCTCGGCGATTCGGCATTTTTTACAGGTCTCTACCTGGGCGCTCAGGCGATGCGCTACGAGGCCACCGGCGACGAGGACGCCCTGGCCGAAGTGCGTCGGATTGCTGAGTTCATGCACCAAATCCTCGAAGTGACCTACACGCCGGGCTACATCGCCCGCTATGTCGGCCCGGACCGCATGCCGTTTAACTGCGAGGCGTTGCCCATCGAAGGAGGCAGCGAGCACGAACCGGGCGAGAACGATTACGTGGGCAGTTTCTGGCTGGACGACACGAGCCGCGACCAGTATGTGGGCTGGTTCTGGGGCCTGACCCGGGCGTTCGACGTGCTGCGTCCGGAGGAAGACGCGGCGCTGCGGGAGCGCATCCAAGACGACTTTCGCGAAGTGCTGGCGATGTTCTTCGAAACGGATTGGCGAATCCGCGACCAGAACGGACGTACGCGGGGGACGGCGTATTTCATCGAGAATTTCCGTCGGCTCTCGTGGCTGTTGCAGGCGTCCCACGTGACCGGCGACACGGAATTTCGAGACCGTTTCGACGAGCTGTGGGCGATGGAGAAGGACAGCTTTTTCGCCGACGTGTGGGCCTGGCCGAATAAATACGTCCAGTATTACGGCATGAACCTGCTGCATCTGGAGTTTGACGCGATGCTGCGCCTGTGGCCGGAGGGGGCCGACGCGCAATTCGTCTACGACACCTGGCTTGCGGCCGTGCGCCAATATGTCGCCGGGACGCACAACGCCTGGTTCGACGCCGTTTACCTGGGCGGATGCGAGCGATTCGGCGGATGCGCGGACGCGGACGCGGTGGCCGATGACATTGTCAAAGGCCTGACCGACTTTTGGGACGCGCCCAATTGGCGGCGTGGGATCACGGCGTCGGAACTGCCTCTGGATCCGTTTTCCGTTTGGGCGGACGAATGGCTGGCCGAGCACCCGCTTTTCGAGTCGCTTTGGGACATCGATCCGCAGACCCTTCAGGCGCACGAAGTGGCCGACCGCTGCTGGGATCCGTTCCTTTGGCACCGCAGTCCTTACCACACCGCCGAATGCGACCTCACCGAACGCAAAAACCGCACGGCGCCGGGCGTGGATTTCCTGCTGGCGTACTGGGCGGCGGTGGATAACGGTGCGATCGGGACGGGAGACGGCATCGCGGATGACGATGACGACACGGCCGACGATGGGCCGTCGGACGGCGACAACGACGATGACGATGACGACGACAGCGGCTACGAACCCGGGGACGGCGCGCCGATGGACGACGAAAAAAGCGACGACGGAGACGACGGGTGCGGGTGTTGAGAGGCGGCGCTAGCCTTTTGCCGGATTGAACCAACCCGCTTCCTGACGGTCGCGGCTCTGAAGGGGGAGGAATCTCTTCCTGCGGCGTTCGAATTTGACCCTTCACTACCGTTCAGGGCTCTGATTATTCATCATTTATCTGCGATTCGGTTGGAGCGAAGCGACGTGTCGCCATGACACTTGCGCCAACGCGTTAGCGTCAGAGATGCAAGGCATCTCCTAGTCCGCCGGGACCACCCGGCTAGTGGTTGGAGGCGTTTTGGGCGTTGTCGGGGAGGGCGGATCCGCCGGATTGGGTCATCAGACGACAGACATCGCCGATGCGGGTGTAGGCGGCTTTTTGGCCGTCGAGGTCATTGAGATCCTGATAGATCGTTAGGGAACCCTGGTGCCAACGCAGGGCCTCGTCGAAGTCCTCGCGTTGCTCGGCGATCAGGCCCATTTCGCGGAAAGTCAGCGCCATGCCCAGGCGATCGCGAAGGTCGTACCGAATTTCCAACGCCTTGCCGAACCAATCCAGGGCGCCGTCCAGGTCGCCGCGCTGATGGCTGATCAGACCGGCCTGGTGGTACATATCCGCAACGCGCAATTCTTCTTCTCGGTCCTGAATCACGAATTCCTCGCGTGTCATAAAGGCGCCCCCGGTGGTGTCGAGTTGTTCCGTCGTCCTAGCCGAGCGAAAACCGTGCCGAGACGCGCAAATGCCTGTTATGAAGACGAATCGGTGCGTTTTCGGGCCTCCTAAAGCAGAATTTTTCACGAAAGTTCGAAACGAGTTGGAAAAATCGTAATTGGGGATGACCCGGCGTCAGGGTGGGGTCTGGACACGAAAGAAAAACCGCGACCCGAGTGGGTCGCGGTATCGTTCGGAATTTTGCGGGTTTAAGGGATCGGCGGCGTTACGCACCGACCAGGGATTGGCCGCAGACACGCAGCACCTGGCCGGTGACGCCGTGGGCGGCCGGAGAGGCGAAAAACGTCACCGCTTCGGCGATATCCAGGGGCTGTCCACCCTGTCCCAGGGAGTTCATGCGGCGCGCGGCCTCGCGGATGGCGAAGGGCATGGCGGCGGTCATCCGCGTCTCGATGAAGCCGGGGGCAACGGCGTTGGCGGTGATGCCGCGCTTGGCCAGGGACGGGCCCAGGTTGCGCACATACCCGATGACGCCGGCCTTGGAGGCGGAGTAGTTCGTCTGTCCCGCGTTGCCGGCGACGCCCGCGATGGACGACAGGCACACGATGCGTCCGCCGTCGTTGAGGCCCTTCTTGAGCAGCGCGTCGGTGATGCGGGCGATGGCCGCCAGGTTGATCTCCAGCGTCAGATCCCACAGCTCGGGCTTCATATTCTTGAGCGTCTTGTCCCGGGTCACACCGGCGTTATGCACCACGATGTCGACGCCGCCGCACTCGTCGGCGACATAATCGCTGATCTTTGCCGGCGCGGCCGGGTCGGTGACGTCCAGCAGCAGCGCCGCGCCGCCGACGGCCTGGGCGGTCTTTTCGGTCTCCTCGGCGTCCGCGGGACGATCCAGGACGATCACCTTCGCCCCTTCATCGGCCAGACGCTGGGCCGTGGCCGCGCCGATGCCCCGAGCGCCGCCGGTGACGAGGGCGACCTTGCCTTCGAGCTGTCCGGTGCGACGGTCGGCGCCCTGGGCGGCGGCGGCCTTGGCGTCGACGGTCAACGGCTGACCGGTGACATAGGCCGAATGCTTGGACAGCAGAAAACGCAGCGGTCCGTCCAGGCGATCCTCCGCGCCTTTCTTCACATGGAGCAGATTGCAGGTGGCGCCGGACTTGCCGATCTCCTTGGCATAGGCGCGAACGAAACCTTCCAACGCGTTCTGGGCGGCGGCGCGCTCGGGCTTTTTCTCGTCGGCGGGCGGCCGACCGATGATGACCAGACGGCCGTTGGGCGCGATGGACCGGCCGAAGGGATGGAAGAAATCGTAGAGCGCCCGCAGGCCGGCCGCGTCGTTGATCTCGGTGGCGTCGCAGACGAAGGCGTGGGCGCGCATGCTCGCGGGGGCGCCGTTGCCGGGATTGACCGCCTTGGGCGCGACGGCGAATTCCCCGCCGCCCGCTTCGACCTTGGACGCCAGATCGCTGTCACCGGCGACGAATACCACCGCGCCGGTCGCGGCCGCGGACGCCGACAGGGACGCGAGCAAGGCGGATTTTTCCGTCGTGTAGACAACCAGATCCTTGCCCGCGAGGGGGGTGTCCTCGCAAGGACCGGTGGCCCTGTCGAGGGTCATGGGCATGGGGATCGGCAGGCCCAGGCCCTGCACCATTTTCTTGAGCTTGGGATATTCGTTGAGTTCCAGCAGAAAGTCGCTCATCGCTCGTGGTCTCCTCGCATCCCGACGCCCCACGGCGTCGGAGGCAATAAAAAAATCGACGGCCCGCCCTGATTTAGGCGTGGCCGTTGGTCTTCTTCTTGGGGGCGGATTTCTTCGCCGGTTTTTTCTTGGCGGGGGCGTCGGTCTCGTAGGAGCCGGTCATGAATGCGTCGGAGCCCTTGGCCTCGCCGACATAGAGATTGCGTTCGTCGTCCACGAACACGGCCACGTCCCGGGGCAGCACCAGCGGCTTGGTGAACTTCACGTCGAAGACGGTGAACTTCTCGCCTTCGGCCAGCACATGGCGGCGGATGCGCTCGAACGAGCGGGCCATGGTGCAATAGCCGTGCAGAATCGTGTTGGGAAAGCCGGAGGCCTTGGCGTAGGGGGGCACCCAATGGATGGGGTTGAAGTCGCCGGTGAGCTTGGCGAAATCCAGCGCCGTGCCTTCGGTGACGTGCATCGTCGCGATTTCCCGCGCGTCGGGCGGCACGATCGCCTTTTCCTTGTCCTTCTTCGACTCGCCGGCGGGTTTGGGTTCGCCTTTTTTGCGGGGCAAGGGAATGACGGCGTAGAGATGCGTGGTCAGGGCGTGGGGCACGGACTTGGTGCCGTGCTCAAGGATCTGATGCACCACCGCGCGGCGGCCGTTGTCGTCGATGTTCTCCAGATGGGCCCGGACGATCAGTTCCTCGCCGGCGGGGATGGGCTCGTGGATCTCCATGCGCGCGCCGCCGTTGAGCAGGTTGAGCAGGGAGTAGGGGATGTCTTTGATCGTGTCGAAGGACGACGCGAAGATCCACTGCGGGAAGAAATACGGCGGCAGGACGCCCTCGTATTCGGCCGGGTTGCCGCCCATGGCCGCGATGAAGTCCCGCACCAGTTCGGGATTGCGCGGCGGCAGGGTGCGCGTGTACTCGGGCCCCGGTGTGGTGAGTTGCCGCTGGCCCTTGAAGAGCTTGCGTTTCCAGGACTCGACGGCAACCTTGCCCAAGGTCCCGATCGTCGCCCCATGTTGTAAAACGTATTTCGTCGGAACGGCCATTTTTCCAGGCTCCTGTCAGGTTGCGCGAGCGAACCCGCGCACTTGGTCGTTCATGTGTCCCGGCCCTGATGAACCGGGGCGCTTCGTTAACATACGGGGCGCGGTTTGCAAAGTCGGGTTCGAGCCCCGGGTGCCGTACTCTTGAGCCGACGCCGGCGGCGGCCAAGGGTGGGCGTGGATTCGACTTTGGATTCACACCTTCTCTCGGACATTCGTCCTCGCGAAAGTGTGGCACCCGCTCCGTTATCCCGACGCCGTTACCCCGCTGCTTTTTCCGCCTCGGCTTCGCCGTTGCCCGACAGTTCCTTGAGCAGGCGCGCGCCGGAATGCACGATCTGGTCGTAGAGGAATCGGGCGCGGGGCTCGGCCCGTTCCAGATAGCGCTCCAGGATTTCGCGGCGCTCCGGGTGCTTCTTGGCCTGCTCGAGCAGCACCTCGCAGATCGCCTCATCGGTCAGAAGCTGCGTGAGGCGCTCGGCGTGGAGCATGGCGTAGGCGAAGTCCTTCTTGGGATTCCAGTCCTTGGTGAACGACGAGGCCCACTGCGTGATCGGCTCGCTGGAGACGGCCTTGAATTTGTCGGTCGCCGTCTTGGTGATCAGATGGCGCTGAGCCGCCAGGGAGATCGACTGCAACTTGGCCACGCGCTTTTCCAACGGATCGGGCGCCGACAGGCTGCGCCACTTGGCCTGGCCCTGGCGTTTCACGAAGCCCTGGGGATTTTTCATGATGCCGATCAGCGTGTCCTTCATCGCCATGAGGGATTGGATCTGGCTGGTGCCTTCGTAGATGGGCATGACCATGGCGTCGCGCAGGAGTTTTTCCGGATCGTACTCCCGGATGTAGCCCAGGCCGCCGTGGATCTGGATCGCCATGCGCGCCATATGCACCGCTTTCTCCGACGCCACGTATTTGAGCAACGGCGTGAAACGGCGGGAGCGGGCGGAGAATTCGACGTGCATCCGGTCGATTTCTTCCTGCTTGATCTCCCCGGCCGCGACGGCGAAACGGGCCATGAGCTTGACCTTCTGGGCCATCTCCTCGGCCACGGCGGCGTCCATCGCCAACGCGCGCATGCCTTGGATGTCGGTCTTCATCTCATCCAGGTAGTCGGCGATCATCTCGTGCTTGTCGATGGTCTTGCCCATGGACGCCCGCTGGGCCGCGTAGTCCTTGGCGCAGCGATAGGCCGCCTCGCACAGGCCGATGGACTCGAAGCCCACGCCCAGGCGCGCGTTGTTCATGAGCGTGAGCATGTACCGGAAGCCTTCGCCGCGCCGGCCGACGAGCTGGGCCGGGGCCTTCTCGAAGATCAGCGACGCGGTCGCCGAGCCGTGGTGGCCCATCTTGTCCTCGAGGCGGTCCATCTGCACGACGCGGGTGCGGTTGCCGTTTTCGTCCTCGTGGTAGGTGGGGACCAGGAACATGGATAGGCCCTTGAGCCCGGCGAAGGGGTCGTCGGGGTCGCCGGCCTTCTCGGTGCGGGCGATGACGAAGTGGTACTTGCCGTGACCGGAGGTGATGAAGATCTTCTGGCCGGTGACGAACCAGTCGCCGTTCTCATCCTGCTCGCCGACGCTGCGTAGCTTGGCCATGTCCGAACCGGCGTCCGGCTCGGTAATATCCATGCATCCCCACGACTTGCCGCTCAGAATTTCGGCGATGTAGTCGTCCCAGCGCGTCTTGACCAGGCGATAGTTCTCCTGGTCGATCTCGGCGCTGCCTTCATTCATGGAGAAAGCGAGCATCGCCATGGCCATGCCGCCGTGGAAGCTGTGGTGGGCCATGACCGACACATCGGCGCGGGCGATGACCTCGGCGTTCATGTAGTAGATCAACAGGGGGAAATTCTGGCCGCCCAGCTCGCGAGGAACGCACATGCCGTGCAGCTCCATCTCCTTGATCTGTTCGAAGATCCCTTGCAGGCGCGGCGGGAAGACGGCCTCGCCGTCCACGAAGTTCACGCCTTCAGTGTCGATCTCGCGGGCGAAGGGGGCGATCTGCTCGGCGGAAAACTCGCCCACCAACTCCATGACCGACTTGTAATAGGACACGGCCTCGGCGGCGTCCTTGAAGCAGTCGGGCGCCCGGTACATATATTCGGTGATCGCCACCAGGGGATCCCATTCGATGCCCTTTTCCACGTAGAACTGAAGGTCTTCGTTGTCGGTAAAGAAGTTGGCCATGGTTTCTCCCTCGCGGTGGTGATGCTCGGCGGCGAAGTCGGGTTTCGCCGCGGTCGATTAGGTTTCGTGTTCTCAGTCTCGTGTTCTAAGGCTCGCGTTCCAATTCGGGCGTCTTGGGCAAGCGCGCTCCCGGCGGGGCGAGCGTGCGATTGATCATGGACAGCAAAACGGCCTTGGCCCGGCCGATGGCTTCGTCGGACAATTCGCCGGCCTGGCCCATGTGAATGGACAGGCCCTCGATGGCGATGAGCAGCGTGCGAAAGACGTAGGGGTCGAGCGCCCGGTCCTGCAGCGCGCGGATGTTGGCGTCAAAGATTTCGACCAGGCGATCCATGGTCTCGGCCCGGCGAGGGGCCAGGCGGGAGTCGGGGCGAATGGCCTCGGCCTGGATACGGCTGACCAGGGGGCCCTGGGCCTTTTGCAGGCTCAGGAAGACCTCGATGGCCCTCTCGAATTTTTCCTGGGGCGCGTCGACGCTGTCGGCTGCCTTGCGGCACGCCGTCACGAGCATGTCGGTGGCCACCTCGTAGAGGGCGTCGAGGGTTTCCTCTTTGTTCTTGAAGAATTGATAGAAGGTGCGCCTGGAGACACCGGCGGCTTGAAGGATGTCCTCCACCGTCGCCTCGGCCATGCTCTTTTTGGCGAAGACGCGGGCGGAGCCTTGGAGGATGCGCGTCCGGGTGAGCTGGCCTCCCAGGGGATCGGCGATGGCGCTCCAATCGATCCAGGGATTGGCGGCGGGCTCGCGTTGGCTTTTCGGATTCGCGCTCATGCGGCTTTCCCGTGTTGCATCCCAGGTTTTATCCTATCGGGTATACACGGTGTTTCCTATACCCGACCGCGAAAAGGGTTGTCAAGAGGCTTGTTGGCAAAAGAGCACCCAACTCGGGGTAAAACCCTTAAACAAGGTGTATACGTCGATGGCGGATCCTAACGTCGCGGGATCCCATGAGAAATCGGGCGACCGGTTATACTCGCCTCGTCCGGTGGGGCTCCTATAATGGCCGCGCGAAAAGGAGGTGTTCCATGGACGGCTATCGGGAATATTCGGCGACGATGCCCGGTTGGATGAAGCTGATGACTTACGGCGTGACGGTGCTGGTCGGCATTGTGGTGCCTGTCGGGGTCGCGGTGGCGGCCCAGCAAGACACCGGGACGTATTGGATCTGGATCTTCCCGGTCTTCATGCTCTTCGTATTTTACATCGCCTATCGCTATCGGCCGAAAGGCTATCGCCTGGGCGAGACGTCGGTGGAGGTCCTACGCGACGCGGGCAACAAGGCCATCGAATACGACAACATCGCCTCGGTCAAACCGGTGCCGGCGAAGGTGGGTTTTCGGACCATCGGCTTGTGGCGTTCGGGCGGCTACTTCGGGATCTACGGCATTTTTTGGCGCAGGGATCTGGGAGTCTATGAGATGTACATCACGCGCGCGGACACGCTGGTGCAAATCACGCCCAAGTCGGGTCGCGCCTTGGTGATCTCGCCGGACGAGCGGGAGCGATTTTTGGCGGAATTGCGGGACATCGTCGCGGCACGCAAGCTGGAAGTGGCCATCGAGGGCTAGGCGCCCGGCCTAGGCGTCAACGCACATCAGTTTCTGCGTCCCGAGCCCGTCGATGGAAAGCTCCACCACGTCGCCCGCACGCAGGAATCGCGGCGGGTTCTTGCCCATGCCGACCCCCGGCGGCGTGCCGGTGCAGATCAGGTCGCCGGCTTCCAGCGTCATGAATTGGGACAGGCGCAGCACCAACTCCAGCGCGTCGAACACCATCGTCGCCGTCGATCCGTTCTGCATCGTCTCGCCGTTGACCTTGAGAGTCATGCCCAGGTTCTGCACCTCGTCGATCTCGTCGGGCGTGACCAGATACGGGCCGACAGGGCAGAAGGTGTCGAAGCACTTGCCCTGGGACCATTGCCCGCCGCTTTTTTCGATCTGAAATTCCCGCTCGGACACATCGTTCGCGACGCAGTACCCCGCCACGTGCTCGGCGGCTTGGGCCTTGGATTGGAGGTAGCGGGCGTCGCGGCTGATGACGATGCCCAGTTCCACTTCCCAGTCGGTTTTTTTCGAGCCGCGTGGGATTTTGATTTCGTCGCGCGGGCCGACGACGCAGTTGGCGCCCTTGAGAAAGACGATCGGCCTTTCGGGGACGGGCATGCCGGTTTCGGCGGCGTGGTCGCGATAGTTCAATCCGATGCACACCACCTTACCCGGTCGGGGGATCGGCGCGGCCCAGCGCTCGCCGGCGTCCACGGGGCGCAGATTCGCCGGGTCGGCGATCAGATGGGTGAGGATCTCCTTGCCGCCGAATTGAAAAAACTCTCGGTCCCAGTCGGAGAAATTGCCCGAGCAGTCGTAGCGGACTCCATCAATCTCGACGCCCGGTTTTTCGTCGTCCGGCGGACCGAATCGCACCAGCTTCATGACGCGGCTTCCTTGTATTCGGCTTCGGCCCGGGCCTTGAGGGCTTCGTTATATTCTCGAAATCCTTGTTCGGTGGAATCCCAAATCTTGGCCATGATCAGGCCTTTGAATATCCCGCCGAAAAACTCTTCATGGATGAAATGCGTTGTCGCATCGCCGGTCTGTTCGAATCGGAACACATGCTCTCCATCAAATATCCCTTTGACGAAGAGCTTTCCCTTCCAGCGAAACTCGCGCGGCGCATCGACGTTGATCACATTCGGTGAAATATCCATGCCGTTGCCGCCTGGTGGTTGCAGGGTCACGGTGACTTTTTCGCCGACCTTCGGCGTTCCCACGAACCTTTTAATGAAAGGACTCTACTCAGGGTAAGTGTCGAACGCGAAGAAATTTCTCCAAACGATTTCGATGGGCGCGTTGATATCGATCTCGGTCTTTAGATGCATAAGTTGCCCCGGGATTTAGTGAGACCCGATTATAGGTCCAGACTCCCGGGGCGCAATGGATAGATTAAGCATTTGCCTCGACGGCCTGTTTACTTTCCGACTTGCTGCGCTCGTCGGGCACGTGCATCCTGCGCAGCAGGCTGATCATCGGGCACGCCTTGGTGAAGGCGGATTGCATCAGATTCAGGCCGACGAAGACGGTGAACAGGAAGGCATAGGGTGTGACGAAGTAGCCCACGGCCACCGAGGCGACGACGAAGAATCCGGCGATGAGGCGAAGGTAATCGTTGACAATCATGGCGGTCTCCTTGGGTGCGGTGATCGATCACCGCACGGTGACGGTTTCTTTCTGAGCGGCGCGACGTTCCAGCTCGCTCTGGTAGACGTAATAGAGCAGGGGAATCACGACGAGCGTCAGAGCGGTCGAGACGCCGACACCGAACATCAGGCTGACGGCCAGGCCGCCGAAGATGGGATCGGTGAGCATCACGACGCCGCCGATGGCCGTGGACACGGCGGTCAGCACGATGGCCTTGAAGCGGATCGCCCCGGCCAGCAGCACCGCGTCCTTGAGCGACGATCCTGCGGCCCGTTCCTGCTCGACAAAGTCCACCAGCAGCACCGAGTTGCGCACCACGATGCCCGCCAGGGCGATGAAGCCGATCATGCTGGTGGCGGTGAAGAAGTTTCCGGTCAGCCAGTGGCCCGGGACGATGCCGATCAGCGCCAGGGGAATGGGCGCCATGATGATCAGCGGCGTCAGGAAGCTGCGGAACCACGCGACCACCAGGCTGTAGATCAGGATCATGACCACGCCGAAGGCGATGCCCATGTCGCGGAAGACCTCGTAGGTGATCTGCCATTCGCCGTCCATCTTGACCGAGTAGTGGGTCTCGGATTCGGGCATGGCGTTGTAGAGCATGTCCGGGGTGGCGCCGTCGGGCGTGGCGATGGCCGCGATGGCGTCCTGCGTGTCCAGGATGCCGTAGACGGGGCTCTCGTCGGCGCCGGCGACTTCGGCGTTGATGTAGACCACGCGGCGCAGGTCCTTGTGGTAGATGTACTTGTCCTGCGTTGTGTCTTCGGTGCGGACCAGGGTGTCCAGGGGGATCAATGATCCGTCCATGCCCCGCACGCGGATACCGGCCAGGTCGTTGACCGACGAGCGCTGGGCGCGGGGCAGGCGCACCAACAATTCCACCGGCTCCTGCTCACGAGGCGTATGCACCAGGCCCGCCGCCTGTCCCGACAGGGCCATGGTCGCGGTGTTGGTGATCTGAGCGGTCGTCACGCCGCGCAAGGCCGCCTTGTCCTTCTCGACGATCAGGCGCAGCTCCGGTTGAGGCGCTTCCACGTACCAGTCCACGTCCACCACGCCCGCGCTCTCCTGCCAGATGTCGCGAATCTTCTCGGCGATGGCGTACTGGCCGTCCTGATCGGGTCCGTAGACCTCCGCGACCATGGTGGAGAGCACCGGCGGTCCCGGCGGCACCTCGGCGATGGCGACGGTGGCGTTGTGGCGCGCGGAGATTTCCTGAATCACCGGGCGCAGGCGTCGGGCGATGTCGTGGCTCTGCTCGCTGCGTTCGTTTTTACCGACCAGGTTGACCTGGATGTCGGCCTGGTTGGGGCCGCTGCGCAGGAAGTAGTGGCGCACCAGGCCGTTGAAGTTGATCGGCGCGGCGGTGCCCACGTAGAGCTGCATATCCTTGACGACCGTCTCGTCGGCCAGGCGATCGGCGATCTCCCGCGTCAACGCGGCGGTGCCTTCCAAGGTCGTGCCTTCGTCCATGTCGATGATGACCTGGAACTCGGCCTTGTTGTCGTGAGGCAGCATCTTGACCTTGGCGACCCGGAAGTAGAACAGGCTCACGGCGGCAAAAAGGGCCACGAGGACTACCGCCATGAACCGGCGACGCATCCGCGGCTTTTCGACCAGGGGTAGCATGATGGCGCGATAAAACCGCGCAATGCGTCCGGATCGGGCCTCGTCCTCGTGGCCGCTCTTGAAATTCCATCCGAAATGGGCGGCCAGGTTGAGCAGTTGGTTGGTCAGCCAGGGCGTCACCACGAAGGCGACTCCCAGGCTGAAGAGCATGGCCGCCGAGGCGTTGACCGGGATCGGGCTCATGTACGGGCCCATCATTCCCGAGACGAAGGCCATGGGCAGCAGGGCGAACACGACGGCGAAGGTCGCCAGGATGGTCGGGTTGCCCACCTCGTCGACGGCGTAGGGGGCGACGACGTTGGGCTCGCCCCAGCCCAGATGCACGTGGCGGTTGATGTTCTCCACGATCACGATGGCGTCGTCGACGAGAATACCGATGGAGAAAATCAGCGCGAACAGGGTGATGCGGTTGAGGGTGTAGTCGAAGAAATAGGACGCGAACAGCGTCAGCCCCAGAGTCACCGGGATTGCCACGGCCACGACGGCGGCTTCACGCACCCCCAGGAAGATGCCCATCAGCAGGATGACCGCGATGGTGGCTTCCAGCATGTTGCGCATCAGGCCGTCGGATTTGTCGCGGGCCGTGTGGCCGTAGTCGCGGGTGATGGTGTAGTCCACGCCCGAGACCAGCAGGCGGCCTTCCTGGCGATCCAGCAGGGCCTTGAGCTTGTCGGTCAGCCACGTGGCGTTGGCGCCGCGACGTTTGGCGACGGCGATGGTCACGGCCGCTTCCTCGGCCATGGGCGTGTCCGAGGCGGCGGTTACGGTGCCGGACCCGGCGCCGGGGCGGAAGAAGACGTAGTCCTTGACCTCCTCGGGACCGTCGATCACGTCGGCCACGTCGGCCAGATAGACCGGTTTGCCGTCATTGACCGCCACCACGGTGCGTTCCACCTCGCGGGCGTTGCGGAAGAAGTCGCCGACCTCCACCAGCACGTTTTGGTTGTTGCGATCGAAGGAACCGGCGGGCAGGTTCGAGTTGTCGCGGGCCAGGGCTTCGTAGAATTGCAGCGGTGTCAGGCCGTGGCCCACCAGCCGCGCCGGATCGAACTCGACGCGCACCTGGCGACGCTGGCCGCCGATGATGGTCGTTTCGCTGATGTCCGGGATCTTCTTCATCTCGGTCGCCAACTCGCCGGCCACCTGACGCAGCATGAACGAGTCATAACGCGTCGAATGCAGCGTGACCGCCATGATCGGCACGTCGTCGATGCCCCGCAGCTTGATCAGCGGCGGCGAGACGCCCACGGGGATGCGGTCCATATTCCCCATCATCTTGTTGTAGACCTTGACCAGGCTGGCTTCTTCGTCCTCGCCCACATCGAAGCGGACGATGGCCATCGCGCCGCCGGGGCGGGAGATGGTGTAGATGTGATCCAGCCCCGGCATCTCCCAGAGCAGCTTTTCCATGGGCGTGGCGACCAGGCGTTCCACCTCGGCCGAGCTGGCGCCGGGATAGCTGACGAACACATCCACCATTGGGACGATGATCTGCGGTTCTTCCTCGCGGGGCGTGAATTTCATCGCCATCCACCCCAGGAACAGGGCGAACAGGATGATCAGCGGCGTCAGTTTGCTGTGAATGAACGCCTGGGCGATGCGTCCCGAGGGGCCCAGCGACCGGCTCAGGTAGCGGTCGCGCAACTCCTGCGTGGTGGGGTTTTGATTACTCATGGTCGACCACCTTCGCCGGCTGGCCGTCGATCAGTCCGTCCAGCGAGGAGGCGACGATCCGGTCGCCCTCGGACAGGCCCGAGACGATCTCCACCTTGTCGCCGAGCGTACGTCCTTCGCGCACCAGGCGCAGGCGCACCGTGCCGGTCGGGTCGACGATATACACGCCGCTGACCTGGCCGTAGCGTACGACCCGATCCGCGTTCACGACGGGCGTGGGGTGGGAAGCGTCAAGGCGCGGGAAGCGGGCGCGGCCGAACAGACCCGAGCGCAGGCCCTCGTCGGGCGCCAGATTGATGCGCACCGTCTGAGTGTGCGTGCGTTCGTCGGTGGAAGGCACGATCTCCGAGACCTCGCCGTTCACGACGGGATGTTCGGGGTTGGAGGAGTCCAATTCGATCTCCACCGCCTGCCCGATCTGGATGCGCGGCGCGTCCCGCTCGGACACGTCGGTGACAAATTCCAGGCCCGAGGGAGCCTCGATCTTCACCAACGGCCGGCCGGGCGAAACCAACTCGCCCACTTCGATCATCGTGTCGACCACGCGCCCGTCGAAGGGCGCCGCCACCCGGGCCTCGCGGGCCATGCTGCGAGCGGCCTGCAACGCGCCCCGTGCTTGTTGTGCCGCGCCGTCGGCGGCCTGGGCGTCGTATTGCGCCTTTTCCAATTCGGCGTCACTGGCCGAACCGGAGGCATGCAGATCCTCGAAGCGCTTCAGGTTGGACTTGGCGATCTTGAGCGCCGCGTCGGCCTGGGCCAACGCGCCCCGCGCTTCCTGCACGCGACCCATCACATCCATGTCGTCGATGTGCATCAGCAGGTCGCCGCGCTTGACGGTGTCCCCGGCTTTCACGGCCACCTTCGTGACCATGCCGGCCGTCTTGCTGGCCAGCACCGATTCCTTGATCTTTTTGACCCGGCCCACGGTCTCGATGAACGCCTGTTCGCTGACCGGCGCCACGCTTTCGACCTGAACCTGGGCGGTGGGCAGATTGCGCGGCGCGCGCTCGGAGGCGTCATGGCCGCAGGCGGTGAAGGTCACGGTCAAAGCGATCAAAACAAACGCGGCGAGCGTCGGAAAGGCAAATCGTCGCATCCTTATTCCCCTTTGGTTTCGGTCGTGTCGGCCAGGTCGGCGCAGGTGCGCGCTCCCACCGAATGCAGCAGCATTCGCTCGGCCAGGATGTGGTCGTAACGGGCGTTCAGGGCGTTGGTCGTCGCCTCGACCAGATCGGTTTGGGCGTCCAGCAGCGTCGCGATGGGCACCAGACCCTGCTCGTAGCGATTGCTCATGATCGTGCGATGGCGCTCGGCCCGTTCCCGCGCGGCGTCGGCAACGTTGAGCTTTTGCGCGCTGGTCGACAGGGCCCGGTAATTCTGTCGCACGCCCAAGGCGAATTGCTCCCGGTGGTCGTCCAGCGCCAATTCGGCGGCGGCGGCGTTCCTGCGGGCCGCGGCGGTGCGGGAGACGTCCTTGAAGCCGTTGAAGATGTTCCACCGGGCGGCGACCATCACGGTCCAGTCCTCCGCCTGATCGCCGAACAGGTCTTCCTCGTCATGGAAGTTGTACGTCGCCTGCACCCCCAGGGTGGGGACGAAGGATGTGGCGGCCATGACCGTCCGGGCCTTGGCGGCGTTGGTCCGGTGGTCCGCCGCGATCAGTTGGGGATGCTCGGTCAGCGCCCGGCCGATCATGTCGTCCAGCGACGGCATGGAGCATTCGGCGGCCGTCGGATCGGACAACTCCCACGGCCGATCCTGGGCTTCGCCGATCAGGTAGTTCAGGCGGGCCAGCGCCAACTCGTATTGGCTTTGCGCCTCCACCTGACCCACGCGCGCCTTGCCCAGATGCACCTGCGCTTGCAGGACTTCGCTCTCCAGAACACGACCGGTGTCGAATTGGTCCTGGGCCGTGCGGGCGTGGCGCTCCAGGGCGGCGATGAGTTGCGTCGTGAAGTCGACAAAGGCCCGGGCGCGAAGGGCGTTGACGTAAGCCTCCTCGACCGCGCCCAAGGTGTCGATCTCGGCGGCGCTCAACCCGGCCACGGCGGCCTTGCGGTTCTCGCTCGCCTGATAAAGGCCGGTGAGCACCTTGCCGCCGGTGAAGATCGGCTGCGTGCCTTCGATGCGGGTGATGTAGTCCTCGGCGATGTCGGGCTCGTTCGGGTCGCTTTGCGAGAACTCCTGCAGCGAGAAGGTGCCCTGGGCCAGATCGGTGCCGAAGGCCGTGACCGGGTCGTTGGATCGCAGGTAGATCTCACTGACCGTGACCGTGGGAAGGATATGGCCGACCGCTTCGGTGACTCCGTAGACCGACGCCCGTTCCCGGGCCTGGGCCTGCAGGAGACTCCGATTGGCGACCATGGCTTTTTGCTGGGCCTGTTCCAAGGTCAGCGACTCAGCGCCGGCGGGCCCGAACCCCGCCAACGCCAGCGCTATGCCGAGGCACAAGGAAAGAAAGAGACGATGCATGGATTGCTACCCCCGTCGTTCGTCCTGCTTTCATAAGGGCAAGAGACGTGCCGTTTGTGCGCTATGGAGTTAAGCTATCGAAAATATTGAAAAAATATCTATGGATGTCCGGGGGCGAGCCGCGGAGATGCCCATGCTTGAAACGTATTGTCGCAACATTATCAAACAAATTGTATCTAGTAGCTCTAATGCGCTGCTACAAGGCCGAGTTCGCGCATCTTGCGCCAGAGGGTGGAGCGGCTCATGCCCAGGGCCTTGGCGGTGGCTTCCCGATGGAAGGCGTGGTCGATGAGGGCTTGGCGGATGAACTCGCGCTCGTCGGATTTCAGGCTCGGCGGCGGGGCCGGGGGCGTTGTCGGGAAAGTCGCCGAAGCCGGGGACGGCAGCACCACGGCGGGCGCCTCGATGAGATGACGAGGCAAATCGTCGGGGCGGATGAACTCGCCTTGGGAGACGGCGACGGCGTACTCGACGGCGTTGATCAACTCGCGCACGTTGCCCGGCCAGGGGTAGTCCATCATTACGCGCAGCGCGTCCTCGGATAGGCGCTTGGGACCGCGACCGGTGCGTTCGCTGACCAGACGCAGGTAGTGGCCCGCCAGCAGTTCGACATCCCCCGCTCGCTCCCGCAGAGGCGGCAGTTCGATCGGCACGACGTTGACGCGAAAGAACAGATCCTGGCGGAATTTGCCTTCGGCCACGGCTTGTTTGAGGTCCACATTCGTCGCGCTGATGACCCGCGCGTCCATCTTGATGGACTTCGTTCCGCCCACGCGTTCGAAGGTCCGTTCCTGCAACACGCGCAGCAACTTGACCTGCAACGACGGCGGCATGTCGGCGATTTCGTCAAGGAACAGCGTGCCTCCCGCCGCCAATTCCAGGCGTCCCGGCTTGGCTTTGATCGCTCCGGTGAAGGCGCCGCGCTCGTGGCCGAAGAGTTCCGATTCCAGCAATTCCCGCGTCAGCGCTCCGCAGTTCACGGCGTGAAACGGTCCGTCCCGGCGGCCGGACAGCTCGTGGATCGCGCGCGCAACCAGTTCCTTGCCCGTGCCCGACTCGCCTTGGATGAGGACGTTGACCTCCATGTCGGCGATGCTGCGGATCATGGTGAAGACGGTCTGCATCTGGGGGGCGCGGGAGAGAATGTCCTCGAAGCGGTAGCGGTCGGCGACCTGGGCGGACAGGCGTTCGAGCACCGACAGGTCCCGGATGACACCCATCATCAACGGGCGACCGGCAACCTGGGCGGGGATGCGCCGCATATGCAGATGGGCGGGGAGGCTATGGCCGTCCCGATGACGGATGGTGGTCCGGGCGCCGGCGTCTTCGGCCGCGCTGTCGCGCAGTTCCTGGAAGACGCAGTAGGCCTGGTCGTTTTCATCGCCGAAGACCAGCTTGCAGCTTTCGCCGACGGCTTCCGCGCGGGGTACGCCGGTCAGGGCTTCGGCGGCTTGATTGTAAAAGACGATGCTCTGGTCTTCCTCCACGATGAAGACGGCGTCGTCCATGTGGTCCAGAATGAAGGAAAGAAGGGGAGGGAATTCCGCGGCCATGTGCCTCTCCGGCGGCCCGAAGGACCGAATGTTGAAACATATTGTTTCAAAAGCCCGGATCGGCGTCAACCGGCAAGTGTTCCACACATTAGGAGAAGTGCATCGATAACGGATCAACAGGTGGAATCATGCAACGCTGCTGCGGAATTTTTGGTTAACGGTGAAAATGAGCATGATGTAGAAAAAGAAGCCGAGCATCGCTTGCAGCCCGGCGGTCCATTGGGCCAGCCACCAGGTCGCGTGGTAGGGCAGCAGGCCCACCGTCAGGAAATTGGCCAGGGAGAACCGTTGGAACTCGTCCGACGACTTCATCTGATAGCCCCGGTCGAAGGAGATCGTCTCGATCACCAGCGGCCCGGAATGCTGTTGGGCGTCTTGCTGATCCAGGTGGGCGAAGATCGGCTGGGGCGGATAGGCCAAGCTTTCCAACTTGTCGATCGACGTTTCGATCAGCAGCAAAACCGGCCAGAACAGTAGGACCACCAGCGCCGCCCACGCGATCAGGTTGCTCAGGCGATGGCCCATTCCGCAAAAATGCTTGGTCGCCGTCAGCCACCACTTGGGCCACAGGGACTGCGTGGATTCGACCGCCACCCGATAACGCACGAAATGCATGAAGCGCCACGACCCGTACGCTTCGTCGATCATCACGCCCAGGAAACGGCTGCGGTATTCCGGTTCGAAAAACAACCGCGCCAGCGGACCGGGGATCACCCGCAGCACCGGATTGATGAACCGGCCCCGGTCGAATTCCACGTCCCGCAGATTGGCGCGTAAGAGTGACGCGTTACGCATATCCACGCCGCGCAGATCCGCCTCGAAGAGATTCGCTTCGCCCAGATCCGCCGAAGACAAATCCGCGTCCAGGAATCCCGCCCCGGCGCATTTGCTGCGCGTGAGTTTGGCGTTGGTCAGATGCGCCCATCGGAAATCCACGCCGGTCAGGTTGGCGTCCACCAGGTAGGCATACGACAGCCGCGCCTCCCGGGCGGAGGCCCCGGTGAGATCCGCTTCGTCCAGGCGGGCGCCGGCCAGATTGGCGTTGCGGAGATTCGCCTTGCGCAAATCCGCCTGATGCAGGTCGGTTCCGATCATCGCCGCGCCGTGCAAATCCGCGCCGCGAAAGTCGGCAAAGCCCAGATCCGCGTGGGACATATCCGACGACGACAGGTCGAACGGCACGCCGAGAAGGCGGCTCAGGTCCGCCAGGACGCTCAGGACGATCGCCAGATCGCTGGGATGGCTCAAGGACCCGGACGGCCAGGGGAGATGCAGGGCCGTCGAGGACTGCCCGCGGGAGACGAACTTGATGTCCCGCAACTTCTCGGAATCGAAGCGCAGGGGTTTGCCGTCTTTGCCGGGCCAGGAACAAACGGGCATCGCGCCGCCTTTGCCGAGTTTGTCGTGTCGATTCCCGATCAGTTTTGCCCGACGCGGAGCGACGGGGCAAGGGGAGAGGAAACGGCGAGGGGTTTTTCGACAGGCGATCGGGACCTGACGTGGGGAGGCTCGCGAACCGACCGGCGTTCATGCAAGTTGATGTGACTTCTTAGCGGAATTTAGAAGTATTGGAGGCGTCGCTTCACGCACGTCGTCAGGGGAATGGGATGAAACGTGGGGAAGTTCCCTATTTCAACGGGTTTGGGAGTTTGGTAATGTCATCTTATCCAAGCTGCGGACAAATGCATATTTTCAAAGGGGGCGTGATTTGTACATCGACGAGAATTCGGCGGGGGCCGGACGGCCTCGGGTATGGATGACCAAGATCAACGGTTCCACCTACCGTCTTTTGTTCGTGCTGATCGCGACGTGGGTGCTGTTCGTCTGGATCGATCCCCGATCGGTCGCGGCGGATTCGCCCTATTGGAGCGAGTGCGAGCAACTGGCGGATAAGGGCGATTGGACGGCGCTGAGCGAGCGACTGGCCCAGGCCGACACGCGCGCGTTGCAGACGGACTATCGCATGAACTACTTCGCGGCCCTGGTCTCGTATGCCAACGGCGAGATGCACGGCGCGGACCTGCAGCGGGATATGGCGATCAAAGCGGCGACGACGCAGAACGTCGAGGATCGTTATATCCGGCAGATGCAGGATCGCATGGCCGGCGCGCGCGCCGAATCCCGCGAACAAAGCGCCGTTCCGACGACGTCCGCCGACATGCCGGGGTGCGTGGGCTAACGCGGCCCGAAACAATTTCTTTCCGCAATGATCGAAACGCGACGGTCGCCGACAATCGACGACCGTCCGCGCTTTTCCTCGCCACGGCAAAAATCGCCGCTGTTTCCTCGCTAAAATGCGCCTCGCCGGTTGCCTTTGACCGCCTTGAAAACCAGCGAGGAATTCCATGACCACCCTGACATCCCCCAACGTCCCCCGTCGCGAGCGGCCATCCCGCGACGCGGCCAATTCCGACTCCCCCCTGCGGCTGATCGCATTTCCGCGAGGGCGTTACCGCGACGCCGACGACCCGCCTGCCGTTGACGGTCCCGCTTCAAAGCTCGAACGCATCGCCGAGTTGCAGCGGCTGGTCGAAGACCTGACCTCGCGGGTGGCCACGCGCCGCCGTCTGCTGGACCGCTTGGAACGCGAGGGCCGTCAATGGATGTAGAGGAACTGGTGCGCCAGCAGCAACGTCAATTGACCGCGTTGCAGGAGCAACTGCGTCGGCATGACGAGGAAATCCGGATCCGCCGTCTGGAAAACGAACAGCACTTTCGCGAGTTCGCCATCGAGGCCATTCGGGAGTTCCGTGCCATCCTCCAGCAACTGCAGCAGGCCGTCGGCGACCATCCCGCCGCCACGCACGACTTGGTCGGGCACAAGATCGCCCCTCAGTTGTCGGCGTTGGTCGAGCGTTTCGAAGAGTGGGCGAACGACGCGCCGCTGATGCAGGACGACGCCTTGGCGACGATCACCCGGTCGCTGGCCGAGATCGCCGACTCCCAGACGCGGGTGCTGGCCATCGAGCGCGAACAGACGCCCGCGTGGGTGCGTCGCGCGGCGATTATCCTGCTGGGGATTCTCTCGGCCTCGGCGACCGGCGGCGTGAGCCTGTGGTGGAACCTCAGTCAGCTAGGCGACAACCTGCCCAAGCTCATCGAGATGTTGAACAAGGCCGGTTTTTAGGCCGAGCCGCCGAACGCGCCGATATTCCGAAAAAACGCCAGCGCCGCGTCGCTCCAACGCGCCGAGTCTTCGAGCATGGGGTAGTGGCCCAGGTCGTCGAACCAGGTGGGAACGGCGCCGGGGATCTCGCGCAGCAGTTGTTCGGCGATGGCGGGAACGGCGACAGGGTCGCGTTTGGCCCAGAGGATGTGCGTCGGCCGGTCCCAGCGGGTGAGGCCGCCGATCCACCGATGCCAAAGCCGCCGACGTTCGTGGATATAGCGGGAAATCGTCGGCAGGTTGCGACGGCCGTCATCGCGCGTCAGGCCTTCCCACAACACGCCCAGTTCCGCGTCGCTCGCCTTGGCCGGGTCGGCCCAGAGGCGTCGCATCTGTTGATGAAAGATGTGTCGGTTGGTCAACTTGGCGACCATCGGTCCCGTGCGCGGATCGGCCAGCAGCCGTTGGATGACGCGCAGATCCGCCAACTCGATATGCACACTGCCGTTGCAGAGGGTGAGGCTTTCGATCGTGACCGGTTCGATGCCGAATCCGGCGCGGGCGACGATTTCGGTGGCGACGCTGGTGCCGTAATCGTGGGCCAGAATGTGGGCGCTCTTGACGCCGAGCTTTCGCCAGAGGGCGAGGGCAAAGTCGGCCTGGTCGACCAGGGAATAGGAATAGTCGGACGGTTTGTCCGACAGGCCGAAGCCCAGGTGGTCGTGGGCGATGACGCGACAGTGTTTGGGGACAAAGTGCTCCGCGAATCGCGGCACGGCGGCGTGGAAGTCATAAGAAAAGCTCGGGTAGCCGTGCAGCAGGACGAGGGCGCGCGGGCCTTCGCCTTGTTCGACGACGAAGACACGACGGCCGTTGATCTCCACGTAGCGTCCCCGGGCGCGCCACTCATCGAACGTCGGCGGTTTCGCCATCGTCCGGGCCCTCCTTTTCCAGGAAGTGTTGGATGCGTTCCAACATCATCTCCGCCTTGATCTGTTCCCCCGGCGGGTGCGTGTGAATGAAGTCGATGAACAACTCGCAACGCCCCGAAAGCGCCTTCTGAAAATCGACGACCATCTCGTCCGGGAAGGAGCGGATCACCTCGTTGACGACTTTCACGCCGGGCAGAAACCAGTGGGCCGTCGTCGTGGGAATGTTTTTGTCGCAGTGGCAGGCGGTGTGAAAAATCGTCCGCGCCCCGGCCTCGGCGGATTCACGTCGGATCGTGTCCATGTGCGCGCGAAAGGCGTTGCGAAATTTGTCGCCGAAATCGGGCCGGGGCATGGGACGCACGTCGTAGCGGATGATGTAGTCGTCCAGCTCCCTCCCGGCGAACGGCGGCAGGCCCTTTCGCTGGCGCAGGAACGCGGCCAGGTGCGAATGGATCGTCAGCCATCGCTGAGGCGTCACGCCTTCGCTGAGGCCGGGGCGCAGCGACCATTCGCGGCGAAAGTGGGAGTAGTCATCCTTGAAACCCGGAAAGATGCCGGCGCGCAATTCGCTGGCGCCGAAGCCCGCAATCACAAAATCCGGGTGCATCGGAAATCCCTTCCAACGCAGCGCCTTGATGCCTTCCATGCTGGTGTAGCCCGGCACGGCGAGGTTCCAGACTTCGTTTTCTATTCCCGCCTTGGTGAGCATTTCGTGCAGGTGCGCCGGCCACGCGAATTGCCCCGCCGTCTCCGACGTGCCCACCGCGACGACGCGCAACACGCCGGGTTTTTTCGGCTCCTTCGGGATGGGGGCGATGAACCCGCTCTCGTCCACGTACGGCAATTTGGGGCTGAAGGTGTACACGGTGTGTTCGTTGGGCGCGTACGAGTCGATCATCTCGTTGGCGCTGCGCTGTTGGTAAAACTCGACGTTGCGCGCGGCTGCGTCGCCCTTGACCAGGCGATAGCCGAACCAGAATCCGTAGTCCACCGCAAACGGCGCGGCGATCAGAATCGCAATGAGGATCAGGCGCCGTTTCGCCCGTCGAGTGATGCGCATGGGGCGAGCCTACCACGCGCCCGACGCGCCTAGAAGCCTTCTTGCCCGCGCCGGTAGGGCGTTCTATCATGCGCCTCGCTTTTGCTGCGAAGGTGAGGGATATGTATATGTATATTCAGCGGCGTTGTGCTGCTCTAGTGGCATTTATTGTTGTGGTTCTGATGGCGGCAACCGGATGCGCCTCCCACGGCGGGCCGGACTTGGATCGGGCGTGGTGGGACACGTCTGGTGATGAGAAATCGGCTGATCAAGACAGGGCGGAACGGGGTGTCGTCTACGCCAACACCTATCTGACGATGCGCGACGGTGTGCGGATCGCGGTGGACTATTACCTGCCCGAAGATCGTCGAAGCGATGAAAAACTACCGACGATTTTTTTACAAACACGGTACTGGCGGCGACCCGATTTGCGAGGTTGGGTGACACTGTTTGTCGATGAAACGCCGGAGGAATTGGAGCGCATCATCGGCGCGGGCTACGCCATCGTGCGGGTCGATGCGCGAGGCTCGGGGGCGTCGGAAGGGTTCCGGCGTATGCCATGGTCTCCGGACGAAATCGCGGACGGGGCCGAGGTCGTCGATTGGATTATCGCCCAGCCCTGGTCGGACGGCACCGTCGGCGCCGTGGGCGGATCCTACGAAGGCACCGCCGCCGAATTCCTGATGCTCAACCACCACCCGGCGGTCAAGGCCGTCGCGCCGATGTTTTCGCTGTACGACGTCTACACCGACATCGCCTTTCCCGGCGGTGCTCAGCTTTCGGGATTCACCGAACCGTGGCAGGCGCTCAACGCGGCGCTGGATCGCAACAAGCCGGGCGAATTGATCTGGTGGATTCCGCTGTTGGTGCATGGGGTGAAGCCGGTCGACGCGGACGAGGAGGAGGCCATCTTGGAAAAGGCGATTGCCGACCACGCCGGGAATTACCATGTCCACGACGAGGCCAAGTTGGTGATCTATCGCGACGATCCCATGGGCGAAAAAACCATCGCGCAGTTCTCGCCCCATGCGTACGCCGACGAGATGCGCCGTGAGATGCCGCCCGTTTACAGTTACAGCGGATGGTACGACGGCGCGTACGGCCACGCGGCGATCAAGCGATACCTGACCAACGGCGACACGCGTTCGCGCCTGACGCTGGGGCCGTGGGATCACGGCGGCGACGACCAGATGCGTCCCTTCGCCAAGGCGGCGCCGACCGATTTCGATCATGTCGGCGAGATGCTGCGCTTCTTCGATCACTATGTGAAAGGCGAGGACACGGGCATCGAACGCGAGCCGCCGGTGCATTACTACACCATGGTGGAGGATCGTTGGCACGCCGCCGCCGCGTGGCCGCCTCCCGCGACCGAGACGAGTTTTTATTTGGCGACGGACGAGATGCTGCGCACGGCCCCTTCCTCCGCGAACGTTGTCGAGTATGACGTGAACCCCACGGCGACGACGGGCGACGAGGCGCGTTGGGACTGCCTGGTCGACGATGTGTCGGTGACGTATCCGAAGCGCCGCCTTTTGGATCGTCGCCTCGCGGTCTTCGATTCCGAGCCGCTCGCGACGGATATGGAGGTGACGGGGCATCCCATCGTCGATCTGGTGATCAGCGCCGACAGCGAGGATGCGCAGGTTTTCGTCTATCTGGAGGATGTGCGTCCGGACGGGGACGTGGGGTTCGTGACCGAGGGCGTGCTGCGGGCGCTGCATCGCCGGTTGTCGACTGACGAGCCGCCGTACAAAACGCCGGCGCCGTATCACACATTCCTGCGGGCGGACGGCGAACTCCTGACGCCCGGCCAACCGGCGCGATTGCGTTTTGATTTGCAGCCGACGTCGTATCTTTTTCAGGCCGGACATCGCGTGCGAGTGGCCGTGGGGACCCGGGACGCCGGGCACTTCGCGGCGTTGCCCAATGAGCCGACGCGCTTGTCGATTCACGTCGGAGGCGAGTCGGCATCGCGCATCGAATTGCCGGTTGTCGCGCGCTAGCCCGTGTTGAAGATTTGATGTCCAAAAGAGAACCGCGGCACTCTCGTGCCGCGGTCCGTGGTTTCGCTTCGAGGGTCTTCGGAGCTTAGCAGCCGCACCCGTTGGCGCCGCCGTCTTCTTCGACCGCGTCCATGCCCAAGCCCGCGTCGTCTTCGTCCTTGCCGTCGTCGTCACCTTCGCCGATGCCGTCCACATCGTCGTCGCCGTCACCGACGGAGTCGTCGTCACTGCCGTCGATGGTGTCATCATCGCCGCCGTCGATCGTGTCATCGTCATCGACCGTATCGTCATCGTCGGATGTATCGTCGTCGTCCGCCGTGTCGTCATCGACCGAATCGTCATCGATCGAATCGTCATCGGACGTATCGTCGTCGTCCGCCGTATCGTCATCGCCGATGGAGTCGTCGTCATCGTCGTCGTCGTCGCCGACCGGCATGGTCGTGGTGGTGGTCGACGTTGTCGTCGGCACAGTCGTGGTCGTGGTCGTCGGCATCGTTGTCGTGGTCGACGTTGTGGTCGTCGTCGTCGGCATCGTTGTCGTTGTCGACGTTGTCGTTGTCGTTGTCGTTGTCGTTGTCGTTGTCGTTGTCGTTGTCGTTGTCGTTGTCGTTGTCGTCGTGGTGGTTGTGGTCGTAGTCGTGGTCGTAGTTGTGGTTGTAGTCGTCGTGGTTGTCGTGGTCGTTGTAGTAGTCGTAGTTGTAGTCGTGGTGGTGGTCGTCGTCGTCGTCGTCGTGGTCGTTGTCGTGGTCGTCGTGGTCGTCACGCACGCGTCGCACTCCATCGAAATGTGGAAGTCACCCTTGTTGTCCCAATCGGCGGTGTCCACGACGATGTAGTAGGTGCCCGCCGGCAGGCAGTCGTCCTCGATGTAATCGTCACCGTAGTTGATGCACGAGTTGCTGTTGTAGCGCTCGGTCAGCAGGAACAGGTCGGTGTCGTATTCCGCGTCGTCGATTTCCACCCGCAGGTAGCAGGGTTCCTCGAACTCGAATTTGTAGATCTTTTCGCGGCCGTGCTCCGGCCAATCCACGCACGAGGCGTAGCCGTTGAAGTCGTTGGTGCCCTTGCAGTTGTTGCCCCAAGCGTCGTCGCCGCAGTAGAGCCAGTCCTCGTAGCACTTGGTCTCCACATCGGCCGAGGCGTTGGAGTTGGTCGCCAGCTCCACGCTCACGATGGACGTCGGCGTTTCGCCCTCGCCGGTTTCCAGGTTCAGCGAGACGTCTCCGCGCACGCGCACCACATCGCCCGGGCCGGTGCCGTCGGTGCTGCCCACAAAAGCGAAGAAAGGCTGGTCGCTGCCCAGCTTCGAGCGATAGCGATACTGCACGTCGCCGATGGTCAGGACGGCCGTGCCGTTTTCATCGTCGCCGCCGAGGATTTCCAACTCGTCGGGGACAGCCACTTCGGTCGGCGCGTCCAGACTCGCCGATGTGCCGCAGTAGGTCTTTTCCTCGGCGTTGGAATATGCGGTCAGAACCACGCTTCCGCCCGAGTCGTCCGCCCCGGCGGCCTCGTCGCCGTCGGAGGCGTTCATGCCCATGAACATGGCCATCGCCAGCACGCCGCACAGAGCGGTGATCGCCAGACGGTGGCCGTGTTTCCCGGTCAAAAACGAAATGAACGATCCGGTCGCGCGTCGCCACACGGGCGCGTTCAAGGTGCTGGGACGGTGCATCGATGTGCCCCCTGCGAGATAGGTGGTATCTGCCTTGCGGCAGAACTAGAGCAATTATCGGGCCACGAAAAAGAATTCTTTAAGTAAAAACAGGGGCTTGCGGAGGTGGTCGGGGCAAGTGGCGGATATCCTTGAAGAATTGGCCTAAATATTTATCAGGGAAAACCCTGAGTCATTTTTGAAGGTTGTTGGAAATGCCAGGTTCGGACGAAAAATCACCTTACGAAAATTCCGCCTATTTACTTTTCGTAATGCGAGATTGCCGGTATCCTGACCGCCTCCGTCATAAAATTTTGCGGATTGAATGGATATTCAATGCGGCATTGACTTTTGGTCGTCTCATGGACGAATCTCGGCGGTGCGACCTGGGATGGCGGCGAAATTCGTGGAGGGGACATGCCGGTGGGGAATATGGCGGGATGGAGTCTGGCGCTGATCGGCCTGAGCTTCCTGGTCGTCGGGTGCGCGGCGGCGAAACGTCCGGATAACCTGGGCGTCAAGGACGGCCAACTTGCGCCGTGCCCCAATTCGCCGAACTGCGTTTCGAGCCAGGAGTCGAGGGACGGGAAGAAGGTGGAGCCGATCGCGCTGGGCAACGACGCGGACGCCGGTTGGACGCGTCTGAAGCGGGTCGTTATCGGTATGGATCGGGTGACGGTGATCGCCGACGAAAGCGATTATCTGCACGTCGAATTCCGCACGAAGCTGATGAAATTCGTCGACGACGTGGAACTCTACCGCGCACCCGGCGCGAAGGTCACCCACATCCGCTCCGCCTCCCGCGAGGGCTATTCGGACCTGGGTGTGAATAAGAAACGGGTCAAGGCGATTCAGAAAGCGTTCAAAGGCAGTTAACCCGCCAGTTCGGCTTGCTTCTGTTCCAACTCGGCCCACCGGGCGTAGAGGGCGTCCACTGCGGCCTGGGCTTTTTCGAAGCGGGTATGGGCGGCGCCGACGCGCGTCGGGTCCGTGGCCACCGCCGGGTCGGCCAGGTCGGACTGGGCCGCGGCCAGTTCTTCTTCCGCCAGCAGGATCGCTTCCTCCATCCCATCAAATTCCCGTTGCTCCTTGTAGGACAACTTCGTCGGCTTCTTCTTTGGTGCCGGAGCGGCGGCAGGCTCGATGGTCGCCTTCAACGCCTGGGCCGTCTCGCGGGCACGGTCCTTCATCGCGTCGTCCCACTGCTCGAAGTCGGCGAAGAACCCCGCGCCCCCTTCGCCGTCCAGGCCCAACACCACCGTCGAGACGCGGTCGAGCAGGTGCCGGTCGTGCGTGACGAGCACGAGGGCGCCGGGGAAGTTTTCCAGGCCGTCTTCCAGCGCTTCGAGGGTGGGGATGTCCAGGTCGTTGGTCGGCTCGTCGAGCATCAGCACGTCCGCCTCGCGGGTCATTAACCGGGCGATCAACAGCCGCGCCTGCTCGCCGCCGGAAAGCTGCCCCACGGTCATGACCAACTGCTCGGGCGGGAAGCGGAAACGCTTGGCCCAACTGACCACATGTACCGGCCCGCCGGGGGCATGCACCATGTCGCCTTGCCCGGCGAGGGTTTGGCGGACGGTGGCGGCAGGGTCCAGGTGTTCGCGCTTCTGATCGAAGTAGACGACGTTGAGGCCGTCCGCCCGGCGAATGGACCCGGTATCCGGCGACAACTCGTCGGCCAGCAGGCGCAACAGCGTTGACTTGCCGCTGCCGTTGGGCCCGACCAGGCCCAGGCGCATCTTCGGACGCAGCAGCAGATCCACGTCGCGAAACAGCGCCCGGCCGCCCAGGGATTTGCTCAGGCCCTTGGCGACCAGCAGGTTTTTCGTCGCCCGCCCGCCGGAGGCGAAGTTCAACTCCCCGGTCGCCGACGTGTTTTGCGAACGCATCGTCTCCAACTCGTCCATGAGGCGGTGGGCCTCGTCGATGCGCCCCTTGGCCTTGGTCCCCCGCGCCTTGGGTCCGCGCCTGAGCCACTCGACCTCGTAGCGAACGCGATTGCCCAGCGACTCCATGCGTGATTCGCGGGCGGCCAGCAGCGCCTCGCGCCGTTCCAGGAAGTCGGCGTAGTGCCCGTCGACGGAGAAATACCCCCCCGGATAACGTCGGTCGAGTTCGACGATGCGCGTGGGGATGGTTTGCAGAAATCGGCGGTCATGGCTGATGACGAGGAAGGCGAACCGCGCGCCGGACAGCAGCTTTTCCAGCCATTCCAGGCCTTCGAAATCCAGGTGGTTGGTGGGCTCGTCGAGCAGGACCAGCTCCGGGTCCGTCACCAGCGCGGCGGCGATCGCCAGACGTTTTTGCCATCCGCCGGACAGGGTCACGGCCTTTTGCAGCGGATCGCGAAAGCCGAGTTTGTCGAGCAGCACGTCGACCCTCACCGCTCGCTCGCCGTCGTTGAGGTGGGCGAGGGCGGGGTCGGCGGCGAGCGCGTCCATCGCCACCCGATGCACCGTCTGTTGCGCCTCGAAATGATGCCGCTGGGCCACATAGCCCAAACGCAGGTTTTTGCGTCGGATGACTTCGCCATCGTCGGGGGTTTCCAAGCCGGCGAGGATTTTGATGAGCGTGCTCTTGCCCGAGCCGTTCGGACCGATCAAGCCGATGCGCTCGCCGTCGTTGACGGAAAAAGCGATGCCTTCGAACAACGGTTTGTCGACGAAGGCTTTGGTCAGGTTGTTGGCGTTGAGCAGACCGGCCATGGCGCGGATGGTGCCCGGAATGGGGTTGGGGGGCAAGGGGGCGACGATTTCGAAAAACGACGGGTGCCACACTTTCGCGACGCCGAAGGCGGAGAGAAGGTGTGCTACTTTCCAGCAGTTCACACCTTTTCTCGAACTACGTTCTCGCAAAAGTGTGGCACCCATTGGCGCCTTATGACTAGTTACACGCCATCTCTTCCACCAGCGGTCCCGGGCCGGGCACCGCGCCGGCGTGGACGGCGGTCCAATAGGCGATCATGTAGTCCACGCCCGGGCCCACGCGCCGCGCTTCCTCGTAGGGGCAGTTGATCTGGTAGGGGCTGCGTTGCCAGGTCATGTCCGACCAGCATTTCTGCGTGAAGGGGAAGGGCTCCTTCGCCTGGGGGTTGATGTTCCAGACTTCGCGCAGGAAGGGATACTGATCCTCCAGATCCTGCCACCATACGGAGATCGGGTCGAGCTCGTAGTCGGCGGTCTGCACGACCTGGAAGGCCTGGTTGGGCGCGTCCCAGAACTCGGTGAGCGTTTGGTAGACGTCGTCGGCGACCTTCTGGAACTGGCGGTTGCCGCACGTGCCGCCGATCCGGCAGCCCACGAGATAGACCGAATCGTACCACGCGTTGTGCGTTTCCTTGACGTGCTTGTAGATCTTCTTCTCGTACAGTTCGGTCAGGAAGGCGTGCGTCTCGCAGTCGGGGGTCAGGCGCATGAGCTGCAGGAAGGTGTTGTGGGACAGGTTGAAGGCAAAGTACTCGGCGTATTTGTTGGTCCAGGAGAAGACGTCGAGCCAGAGCTTGTCCTTGCGTTCGGCGAAGATGTCGTGGAACAGATCCAGGTAGTCCTGCTCGCCGGTGGCCGACCAGGCCATGATCAACCACGCCAGACGCAGCGGATAGCCCACGCGGGCCGCGCCGTTGCCGTCCACGTCGCCGTTGTTGTCGACGATCTTCCAGTCGTTGTCGATGAGCGTGTCGATGACGTCGCGCATATCCGCTTCGATGACGGCGTTCAGGTCTTCGTCCCCGAGGAATTCGTGGGCCATGGACATGCCCAGCCACCAACCGGTGTACTGGTCGCGGCTGGTGTCGCCGATCCAGAACAGCCCGGCGTAGTCACCGGTGCCGAAGTAGAGGCGGTCGTGGGTGTCCGGATATTCCTGGCGCCAGAAGGCCTGGTTCGGCGCGGCGTAGCGGCCGACGTAGCCGGGGGTGTCCGTGATGGCCTTGACGGTGTGCAGATAGCGGGCGATGCGCGCCGCTTCGGTCTTGGCTTGGGCTTCGCCGGTGGCGGCGTAACGCAACGATTGGGCGGCGACGTACATGCCGGTCCAGATCGTCGAATCGCCGGTGCCGCGCAGGCGCTCGAGGGTCGCCAGGGTGTCGTCGGTGAAAAGCTGCTCGGACACGCCGCCCAGGCCGGTGGTGGCGTAGGCCTGAGCGTAGTCGAAGTAGGCCTGGGCCTTGGCCTTCAGGTACGGATCCTCGGCCGCTTCGGCGGTGTGAATGGCGAGCAGGGAGAGGGCCATCAGCCCGGTCAAAATCCAAATGAACGCGGTACGCCGACGCATCTCGTCGAACCTCCCAGGCAAAAAATTGTGGAGCCCCTAAGCGGAATGCAGAACGCGCATCATAGGGAACCGACCGAACGCGGGTCAAGGGAAATTTGAGGCGGCGTTCAGAAGCTGACATTCGCCGCGCGGCTGTGGCGCGTGGAGCGGCCGTGGTATAGTCGCGCCTCACTTCCGATTGATCACCGGATGCCAAAGGATCGTCCATGGCGCGGCGTCAAACAAAGCGACGCGTGTTTGCCTTGGTGGCCGTCTTGCTCGGGTTGGGGACGGTGGCCGTGGGCTACGAGTTGCTCATCCAATACACGCAGCGCGGCATGTTGGCGCGTGCCGTGGAGAAGTACGTCGCGGCGGCGGCCGACGCGGATTTTCTCATTGCGGCGGTCGGAGATTCCCACGTCAAAGGCAAGGAAGCCCCGCCGGGATTCGACTATCCGACGCAGCTCGAACTGCGTTTGCGGACCCTTCGCCCCCAGTCGAAGATCCGCGTCGCGAATATCGGCGAGGCCGGTTACAACACCAGCCAGGCGGTCGATCGCCTCGGCAATGTCATTGAGAAGACCGGACGTTATCCGGACCTGGTGATCTTCACCGCCGGGTACAACAACATCTGGAATTTCCAAAAAGCATGGTTCATCCCGGAGGATATTCAAGGTCGGCAACTGGATCAGCAACTTCGTTATTTGCTGGCAAAAAGCGCCAACTACCGTCTGGGCGTCATTACCCTCGAACGCATGCACCAATTGCTCGACGAGAATCAAGGATATCGCGGACACAACACCGCCGTGTTCAACGAGGACGATCCCAACGAAGTCAAGTTCCTGTCGTCATGGATCAAGCGTGACGTGGAAGGCCTTGCGACGAGTCTGGGGGACCAGGGGACGCGGGTGCTGTTGGTGACGTATTGGCATCCCTACCGTTGGGTGGACGAGGCGTTCGAGGCGCTGGCCGAAACGGACAATGTGGATGTCGCGGACGTGCGGGGGCTGGGCTTTGACGGGCTTTCGGACGGTCAGCTTGCCGACGCGTTTATCGCCCCCGGTTCTCATCCCAACAAATACGGCTATGCCCGCGTCGCGGAGCTTGTCGCCAAGGCCATGGATGAGGACGGACTGTTACCGCCTGAAAAACCGGGCAACCCTTAGGCAGGCGCGCCGCTTCTTATTCGTCCCGCGTCCATTCGATTTCGGCGAAGGCGTTGTGGTTGTGGATGGACTCGTGGTTCACGGCGTGCACCTTGAAGGAGACGATGCGCTCGTCGTCCATCAAGCGGGCGGCGACATTGCGGACCATGTCTTCGACGAAGACCGGATTGTCGAAGGCCTGCATCGTGACGTGTCGTTCGTCCGGGCGCTTGAGCAGGGCGTACACCGGCGCCGACGCGCTCGCCTCGGCCACCTCGATCAATTCCTCCAGCCAGATCAGCACCGGCAGGTTGCCCTTGCCGCGACGGGCTCGGACTTCGATGGTCACGAAGCCGCGCTGATTGTGCGCGCCGTAGTCGGAAATTTCGCGGCTGCATGGGCAAAGGGACGTCACCGGCACCTGCGTTCCCAGCACGAAATCGTCGCCGCCGCCGTTGCACTGGCCGATGAAATAGCCGTCGTAATCGACGATGCCCTTCGCCCCCGTCGCCGGGGCGGCCCGCTCGATGAAATACGGGAAACGCACTTCCACCCGCGCCGCCTCCGCGTCCAGACGATCGCGCAGGGCGTGGAGAATCTCGGGCAGGGTGCGCATGGTGATCTCGCCCCGGTGCTCGTTGAGAATCTCCAGGAAGCGGGACATATGCGTGCCCTTGAAATGATGGGGCAGGTTCACCGCCATGGACAACGACGCGACCGTTTCCTGCTTCTTGTTGGCCCGGTCCAGGACGGTGATCGGGTAGCGCAGGTCCTTGACGCCCACCTGATTGATGGGAATCTTTCGCGTGTCCGCCTCGGACTGAACGTCGCGCATCGGCGCCATGTCATCCACGTCCTTTTTCATGCCCGATGCTCCCCGCGATACTCGCAGCCGGACGTGCAGGTCTCCTGAATCACAATGCGTGACAACTCGGGCAGCGTCGGTGACAGGCGTCGCCAGATCCAGACGGCGATGTTCTCGCTGGTGGGATTTTCCAGCCCTTCGACTTCGTTGAGGTAACGATGGTCCAGGGCGTCATGGATCGGCTTGAACAATTGCTTGATCTCGCCGAAGTCGCGAATCCAGCCCGTCTCGGCGCCCGGTTCGCCTTCCAGATACACCCGCACGCGAAAGCTATGCCCATGCAGTCGCCGGCACTTGTGCCCCTCGGGGGCGCCGGGCAGGTGGTGGGCCGCTTCGAATGTGAAGTCCTTGAAGATTTCCATGGCGTCGTGTCTCGTCTCGGCGGCTAAGGGATGCCGAGCAGTTTGTGCGTCTGCAGGCTCAGGCGCCATTTCGGATGGGCCATGCAGTAGGCCAGGGCGCGCTCGGTGTTCGCGTGGCGATCAGGGCCGTCCATGGGCTGCAAAAAGAAGTGGCGAAATTCCCAATCGGCGAACGTCTCGGGCGCAAGATCCGGCTGGGGGTAGACCAGTTTGAGTTCATCGCCTCGGCACACCACGCAATCGCTGTTCGCCTTGGGACTCACGCACACCCAGTCCACCCCCGGCGGCACGGGCTGCGTCCCGTTGGTTTCGATCGCCGCCTCGAAGGCGCGCGCGTGCACGGCTTTAATCAAATCCTCGTCCAATTGCAACAGCGGCTCGCCGCCGGTGAAAACCACGTACGGCGTTCCGCCGTCCTTTTGTTCCGCCAGCCACGCCAGGGCGATCGCCTCGGCCAGCTCGTCGGCCGTCGTGAATTTTCCGCCGCCGGGGCCGTCGGTGCCGACAAATTGGGTGTCGCAAAAATCGCACGCCGCGCCGACGCGGTCCTCCTCGCGCCCCGACCAGAGATTGCATCCGGCGAATCGGCAGAAGACGGCGGCCCGGCCCGTTTGGGCGCCTTCGCCTTGCAGGGTGTAGTAGATCTCTTTGACGGCGTAGGGCATGGCGGCTCGCGGGCGAATCAGCCCAGGACGGACGTGGCGCCGTCCTGATAGGCGGCCGGGTCCGGAACGCCCACCTCGGCGAAGGCCCGCAGGCGCAGTTGGCAGGAATCGCATCGCCCGCAGGCCCGGCCCCGTTGGTCCGGATCGTAGCAGGAATGCGTCAGGGCGTAGTTGACGCCCAGGTCGAGGCCCTTTCGGATGATTTCGGCCTTGCTCATGTCGATCAGCGGCGTATGGACGGTCAGGCGATGGCCCTCGACTCCGGCCTTGGTCGCCAGGTTGGCCATGGTCTGGTACGCGGCGATGTACTCGGGGCGGCAGTCGGGATAGCCGCTGTAGTCCAGGGCGTTGACGCCGATAAAGATGTCGTCGGCCTCCAGGATCTCCGCCCAGGCCAGGGCGTAGGACAGGAAGATGGTGTTGCGCGCCGGGACGTAGGTGATGGGGATGTCGGCGCCCATGGCGGCCTCGTCCCGGTCCTTGGGCACGTCGATGTCGTCGGTGAGCGCCGAGCCGCCGAATTTGCGCAGGTCGATGGCCAGGGTCACGTGGTCGCGGACCTGGCGATCCTTGACCAGAGCCTTGGCGCACATCAACTCGATGCCGTGGCGCTGGCCGTAGTCGAAGGACAGGGCGTGGACGGCGTAACCTTCGTCCTGGGCGACGGCGAGCACGGTGGCCGAGTCCAGTCCGCCGGACAGCAGCACGACGGCCGGGCGCTTGGAGCGATTGAGGATGTCGATGTTGTTGTCGGATGATGCGGTCACGGTCGGCCTCCGGGCCGCAGGATAAAGGCAGGCTAGGCGGACTGGCAAGCGGCGCGGCGCGCGACGGCGACGGAGGACAAGGGTTTTCGCCCGCCGAGCTGCTCGCCGATCCACCACGCGGCCTCGACCACGGCGCCAAGATCCACGCCCGTCGCGATGTCCATGCCGTCGAGCATGTACACGACGTCTTCGGTCGCGACGTTGCCGGTCGCCCCGGGGGCGTAGGGGCAGCCGCCCAGGCCGCCGACCGACGCGTCCACCACGGCGACGCCCATGTTCAGGGATGCGAGGATGTTCGCCAGCGCTTGCCCGTACGTGTCATGAAAATGCACCGCCACCTTGCCGGCCGGGACGTGGGCCATGACGGCGGCGAGCATGCGTTCCACCTTGGCCGGGGTTCCCACGCCGATGGTGTCGCCCAGGGAAACTTCGTAGCAGCCCGCCTCAATCAGGCGCTCGGCCACCGCCGCGACGGCGGACGGGGCGATGTCGCCCTCGAAGGGGCAGCCGATGACGGTGGAGACGTACCCTCGTACGCGCAGCCCTTCGGCCAGGGCCTTTTCGCAGACCGGCGTGAAGCGCTCGAAGCTCTCCTTGATGGTCGCGTTGATATTGCGTTGGGAGAAGGATTCCGAGGCGGCGGCAAAGATGGCCACTTCCTTCGCCCCGGCGGCGAGGGCCGCGTCCAGGCCCTTGAGATTGGGCACGAGCACGGGGTAGATCGCGCTTTCCCGATGCCGGATGCCGGCGAGCACCTTGTCGGTGTCGGCCATTTGCGGCACCCACTTGGGCGACACGAAACTCCCGGCTTCGATCACCGGCAGGCCCGCGGCGGATAGGCGGTCGATCAGGCCGACGCGCGTCTCGACGGTGACGACGCCCTTTTCGTTCTGCAGGCCGTCGCGGGGGCCGACCTCGACGATTTTCACGTGGGAGGGGCGGCCGCTCATCCGTTGCCCCGCTCGTCGCCGTCGGCGGATTCGCCGCCGTCACCGGCCTCGATGTCCAGCAGCACCGACTCTTCGTCCACCTGATCCCCGGCCGCGAAATGCACCGCCATGACCACACCCTTGGCCGTGGCCTTGATCGTGTGCTCCATCTTCATGGCTTCAAGGACCATCAACGCGTCGCCGCGCTCGACGGTCTGCCCCTGTTCGACCATCACCCGCACGATGGAGCCGGGCATGGGCGCCTTGACCCGGTCTCCGGCGGCCACGTCTTCGTCTTCGACGGCCAGCGCTTCCTGGACCAGCAGGCGATGGGGCGAGCCGCCGGTGATGAGCGTGATCTCCGAGCCGTGGCGCACCACCGTGGCCGTCACGCGCACACCCGACAGGTCGGCGACCAACTCGCCCTCCGCGTTGAATTCGCCGGAGACCTGGCGGCACTCGCCCTCGCAGTCGATCTCGTAGTGATCCTGGGCGAAACGCACCGTCACCGCCGCCTCCCGGCCCCAGTCCAGGAAACGCAGGGTGTATTCATAGTGCGTGTTCATGCGCCAGCCGGTCGTCAGATGCCAGGGCGAGTAAGGGTCGCCGCCGGCCGCCGCGAGCTTGCGCGCCTGTTGCGTGCTGGTGAGCATTTGGTACAACGCCGCCAGCGCGAGGACCGTGGCGGAGGCCGGTTCTGTCGTCGGGATCAACTCGTCCCGATGGGCCGCGAGGAAGCCCGTGTCCACGCCCCCCGCGCGTACCGCCGGATGGGCCGCCAAGGCCGACAGGAAAGGCAGATTCGTCGTCACCCCCGCGACGCGATATTCCGCGAGCGCGATGCGCAGACGCCGCAGGGCCGCGTCCCGGTCCGTATCCCACACGATCAGTTTGGCGATCATGGGGTCGTAGAAGACGTCGATGCGATCGCCTTCCCGCACGCCGGTGTCGATGCGCACGTGGGCGCTGGGCGTGGGCGGGCGATAGACGCGCAGGTCGCCGGTGGCCGGCAGGAAATCCTTGCGGGGGTCCTCGGCGTAGACGCGGGCCTCGATGGCGTGGCCGCTGACGGCCAGTTGGGACTGCGTGAGGGGCAGGGGACGGCCCTCGGCGACGCGGATCTGCCATTCGACCAGGTCCTGGCCGGTGATCATCTCCGTGACCGGATGCTCGACCTGCAGGCGTGTGTTCATTTCCAGAAAATAGAAATTGCCGTCGGGATCGGTCAGAAACTCGACCGTGCCCGCGTTGACATAGCCCACCGCCTGCGCCGCCGTGATCGCCGCCTCGCCCATGCGCTCGCGCAGTTCGGGCGTCATGCCGGGGGCCGGAGCCTCTTCGATGACTTTCTGATGTCGCCGCTGCACCGAGCAGTCGCGTTCAAACAGATGCACCGCATGGCCCATGGAGTCGGCGAAAATCTGCATCTCGACGTGGCGGGGCTTTAGGACATATTTCTCCAGCAGCACCTTCGCGTCGCCGAACGACGCCTTCGCCTCTCGCTGGGCGCCTTCCAGGGCATCGGCGAATTCCTTGGGATCGTCGACCCGGCGCATGCCCTTGCCGCCGCCGCCCATGACCGCCTTGATGAGCACGGGATAGCCGATCTCGCCGGCCTTTTTCGCAAGCGTCGCGGCATCTTGCTCGTCGCCCTCGTAACCGGGCACGACGGGCACTCCGGCCTTGGCCATCAACTCCTTCGCCGTTTTCTTGGACGCCATCGCACGCATGGCCGACGCGGGCGGACCAATGAAGACGAGCCCCGCCTTTTCCACCGTTTCCGCGAAATCCGCGTTCTCCGACAGGAAACCGAAGCCCGGATGCACCGCCTGGGCGCCGCTGCGTTCGGCCGCGTCCAGGATGCGGTCGGCGCGCAGGTAGCTGTCGGCCGCCTCGGGCCCGCCGATGCGATAGGCTTCGTCCGCGCTCGCCACGAACAGGGCGTCGGCGTCCGCGTCCGAATAGACCGCGACCGTACGTAGGCCCAGGCGACGGCACGTCCGGATCACCCGCATGGCGATTTCGCCCCGATTGGCGATGAGGATTTTTTCGATCATTCTGCCAAGTTTCCCCAATGCGTGCTGTCGTCCTGAACGAGGTGAAGGACCTTGCTTCGAATCACAACCCGGCAACGCCGGAAAATCGCCGGGTTGAAGCCGGATTCTTCGCTTCGCTCAGAACGGCGCGATCTTCAATTCGCCGATGGTCGTTCGCCGGGCCGTGCCAACCCGCTCCCTACCGGTCACGGCTCCGACATCGCAGGTTGAAGCGTATCACTCCTCCGCGGCCCCTCGCCAACTCGGCGAGCGCTTTTCCAAAAACGCGCTCATGCCTTCCTGGGCCTCGTCGGAGGCGCGCAGGTCGGCGATCATCTCGGCCAATTCGTCGCGCAGGGACTGATCGGTCGGGCGCTTGGCGACGTCGCGCACCAGGGCCTTGCCCATGGCCTGGGCCTTGGGACCGCCTCGCAGCAGCGTCTTGGTCAGCAGCGCCTTCATCTCGTTCATGTCCTCGGGCGCGACCAGTTCATGCACGAAGCCGAAGCGGAACGCCTCCTCCGCGGACAGCCGTTCGCCCGACAGGAAATACCGCTGCGCCTGACGCACTCCAATGGCCTGGACCACATACGGCCCGACCACCGCCGGAATGAGGCCCAGGTTCACCTCGGAAAGCGCGAACACCGCGCTCGTCGAAGCCACCGCGATGTCGCAGCACGCGACCAGCCCCGCGCCTCCGCCGATCGCCGCTCCGTTGACCAGCGCCACCGTCGGCTTGGGCAGGGTGTGCAGGGTGTGCATCAGTTTGGAGAGCTTCATCGAATCGGCCAGGTTTTCCTCTTTGGTGTACGTCGCCATGCGTCGCATCCAGTTCAGGTCCGCCCCCGCGCTGAAGTGCTTGCCCGAGCCGGTGAGGAACACGACGCGCGCGTTCGGATCGCCGCCGAGCATTTCCAATTCCGCCGTCAACTCGGCGATCAGTTCGTCGTTGAACGCGTTGGAGACCTGGGGCCGGTTCATCGTCAGCGTGGCGACGCCGTGGTCGTCCAGATGCGTGATGAGGATGGGTTGGGCGGACATAAAAAGCTCCTTGCCGGTTCATAACACTGTCGAATTCTGTCGAACACTGTCGAGTTCTGCCGAATTCTGCCGAAATGCCGCCGAATCCCGCGAGCACATTCGAGGCGTCCGACGCGCCTACATGCGAAAGACGCCGAACGTGGTCTTCTCGGGCGGGGCATTCAAGGACGCGGAGATGCCCAGACCCAGCACCATGCGGGTGTCCTCCGGGTCGATGATGCCGTCGTCCCAAAGCCGCGCCGAGGAAAAATACGGATGGCCGGCGGTTTCGTATTCGTCGCGGATTTTGTCCTTGAACTTGGTCTCGTCGTCGGTGGGCCAGGTCTCGCCCCGCGCCTCCAAACCATCCCGACGCACCTGGGCCAGCACGTTGGCCGCCTGCTCGCCGCCCATCACCGAGATACGCGCGTTGGGCCACATCCAAAGCAGGCGCGGGCCGTACGCCCGGCCGCACATGCCGTAGTTTCCGGCGCCGTAGCTGCCGCCGATAATGACCGTGAACTTGGGCACCTTGGCGCAGGAGACGGCCGTGACCAGCTTGGCGCCGTCCTTGGCGATGCCGCCGGATTCGTATTTGCGTCCGACCATGAAGCCGGTGATGTTCTGCAAAAAGACCAGGGGGATGTCGCGCTGGCAGCACAGCTCGATGAAATGGGCGCCCTTGAGGGCCGATTCGGAAAAGAGGATGCCGTTGTTGGCGACGATGCCGACCGGATAGCCCCAGATGTGGGCAAAGCCGCAGACGAGGGTCGTGCCGTAAAGCTTTTTAAATTCTTCGAACTCGCTGCCGTCCACGATGCGCGCGATGACCTCCCGCACGTCGTAGGGGATGCGCGTGTCCTCGGGGATGACGCCGTAAAGCTCGGACGGGTCGTAGGCCGGTTCGCGGGGCTCGCGCACGTCGAGCAGATGCGTCTTCTTGCGGTTGAACCCGGCGGCGATGCGCCGCGCGATGGCGACGGCCTGCTGGTCGTTGGCGGCGTAATGGTCGACCACGCCGGAGGTGCGGGCATGGACATCCGCGCCGCCCAGTTCCTCCGCCGTGACGATCTCACCCGTCGCGGCTTTGACCAGCGGCGGCCCGCCCAGGAAGATCGTGCCCTGTTCCTTGACGATGATCGTCTCGTCGGACATGGCCGGGACGTACGCGCCGCCGGCTGTGCACGAACCCATGACGATGGCGATTTGGGGGATGCCCTTGGCGGACATATTGGCCTGGTTGAAGAAGATGCGTCCGAAGTCGTCCTTGTCGGGGAAGACCTCGTGCTGCAACGGCAGATACGCGCCGCCCGAGTCCACCATGTAGAAGCAGGGCAGGTGGTTTTCCAGGGCGATTTCCTGGGCGCGCAGGTGCTTTTTGACGCTCATGGGGAAGTAGGTGCCGCCCTTCACCGTGGCGTCGTTGGCGACGATCATGCACTCGTGGCCGGAGACGCGGCCGATACCGGCGATGACACCCGCGGCGGGGACGTCTTCGTCGTAGACCTTGTGGGCGGCCAATTGGGAGAGTTCGAGGAAGGGCGAGCCGACGTCCAGCAGGGCCTTGACTCGGTCGCGAGGCAGCAGCTTGCCTCGGCTGACGTGGCGTTCGCGGGACTGCTCGGAGCCGCCGAGCTGAATGTGCCGGACGGTCTCGGACAGGTTGTCCACCAGGCCGCGCATGCGCTGGGCGTTTTTGGCGAATTCGCCGGCGCGCGGATTGATCTGCGATTTGATGACGGGCATCGAGCGGCCGTACCCCTAAATGGCGACATTCATGGAAAATTCGGGCACCAGGTGCCACGCGCGCCCATCCTAGTCAGGAAGGCGGGAGGGGTCTAGGGGGCGTCGAGTGGAGGGCGCTCGGCGGTGCAGATCTTATCGAGAGTCGAACGATAAAGCTGCACGGCGCCTCCCGTGTCGTAAGCGATCAACACGTCATCACCGGCCACGAAGCTTTGCGCGCTGGAATACTCGGAAAAGCCGTCCAACCGGCACTCTTGAACGGTGCGACCATCACCGCCGAGAACTAAGGTGGTTATTCTCAGGTCCGGTGAACCATAGTTGATGAGAAATCCGCCGTTTGGCAGCGCCACGGCGCTCGGGTCAACATGGGTTATCATGTCGTTGGCCCGAATGGTTTGGACGTCCCATCCGCTTTGCGCGGGCAATGCCAAAAGCAGTGCGCCGGGCGATTTGTCGTAATAGAGAACGCTGGTGTGCCCGGGATCCTGGACTTGAAGGGCGAGCGTGGCGACTTCCCCATACGAGGACGGCAGGATGTTTTCGTGCGTCCACTGCTCGCCGGAAAGGCGTGACAGCCACGTGCCCTCGCTGTTGCGCCATCCCAAGTAAATGCCGCCGTCGTCGTCCCGGGCAACGCGGACCGGAGCCGCGACATCTCCCGACGTCACCAACTGTTTGTTCCATGCTCCTGACGCGTCGGTCAGATACCAGAGCGCGGCGGACTCCGATTCTCCGATACGCGCCGCAATGTGCGTGTGCCCGCTGGAATCGGCGACGCCGCAGGCGCCGGTCACGGGGCCGTCCAATAGCGATTCGGCCACCCAGCCGTCCTGCGTCCGCCGATGGATCTCCAATCCGTTTTCCGCTGTTCTCAAAAGAAGTTCGAGGCGTTGGTCGGCGTCAAGGAAAACGGAGCAATCGTCCCGCGTGACCGGGGCGAAGTTTTCAGGCAGACCGTATTCGGCAAGCCCATCGGCGGCGAGAGACAGATACCGATAGTCCCCGCCGGAGTACACGACGGCACCGGCGTCGCCGTTCTGCGGAAATACCGCGACCGGCGAGAAATCTCCATTGCTCAACACCGTCGGTGTCCAAGGCCCCTTGCCCTCGCGCATGACGACCTCAAGCAGGGAATCCCATTCGTGATAGCCCGCCAGCAACAGCGCGCCGTCCTCGCTTCGGGCGATCGAAGTCAACGCCGGGTCCGTTGCCGTGCCGACTTCCGATTCAAAAACCCAGTCGCCGCCCTGATTGGTTCCATATCCCAACCGACCTGAATTCTTGGGGTCGGAGACAACGACGTGGAATTTGTCGTTTTCGTCAATGGCGGAGTTCAAATCGTAAAAGGAGCGCCGTTCGCCGGCGAAGTATTCGACCGACCATTTCTTCCGGGAAAGCGTCAGTAATTGCGGCCGTGTGGCAGCAGTTTCGGTGTAAAAATTTGAGAAGATATAAACCTTACCTCGGCTGTCGATCTGCAGGGATGGACGATAGCCACCGGCATCGGTCAGCAACGCCTCGTTCGGCTTAAGGGGGTCAACGATGTTGGAATACATGAACCCGGGAATAAGCAATGGCGTGGCCCCCGGGAATGACGTCGCAGCCAAATGGACGAGATGGGGGTTGCCTTCGGGATCGACGCGCAACGAGGGCTCGCCGCCGAAGTAAAACGTCAACCCGTGATCCCTGGTATAGGGCTGGACAAGTGTCTTGCGCCATTCCGGTCCGACGGGCTCGACGTGCCAGACATCAGGCCGTACGTGATGCAGATAGCTGATGTGCGGCGTGCCGTCCGGGGCCAAGGCCAGATCGGCGTGCTGGCGCAAATAGGGGTCCAAACCGGACTCGGGCAAGTGGTAGGTGAAGGCCGGCCGTCCCGTCCAATCGATAATCTCTCGCTCCCATTCTTCACCGTCAAAATGTGCATAGACGAGTAAATGATTGTAGATATCGCCGTAGAGCAAGTGGATCGTGCCGTCCTCGCCGATTTCCAGGCGAGGATCGATGCCGGTGTGATCGACAATTGTCGAGCGCCACTCGTCGGCTCCCGGAGCCAGGGAAAATAACGCCACTTCCCAGCCTTCCGCCGCGGCTAGGTATGCCGTCCCGTCGGGGGCGAACGCCGAGTCGATTCCGGTCCAGCCCGTCTTTCCCGGCGTAATCTGGGTGATGCATCCCTCATTGCCGATGGCGAAGCATTTGTGTCGATCGATCGGTGCATCCCAGGGAATTCTCGAGTCGTCATCGCCGGAGTCGTCGTCGGAGGTGTCGTCATCCGCCGTGTCGTCGTCGGCGGCAATATCGTCGTCAGTCGTTTCGTCATCGGTAGTATCGTCGTCGGCGGTGCTAATCGCGTCGTCGGAATCGCCCGAGTCGGCGCCGCAGGCCGCTATCGCCAGCAAGGCGCCGATCGTCGCAATATAAACCGGAATCCGTAGGATATTTCCCATGCACATTTCGCAACTCCGGAACTTGTTGTTTCAAACCGGGCATGCAGAAACAAACGGGTCACGATATTTTATGAGCCGCTAAGGACGCGGCGAGGCGCACATCGCACCGAACGGCGCCCGATAGAGTTGGATAGCCTCTTCACTGCGAAATGCGACCAGGACTTCGTCGTCGATCACCAGCGGTCGGCCCTGGTCATTTCCGCGCTTGGCGTCGACGCGGCATGAAATCAGCGATCCGTCCGGCGCTACGCGATACATCACCAATGCGTCGTCCCGGTCCAAAAACGTCATCAAAAATCCGCCGCCGGGGACGGCCGTGGCGCGGATATCGGCTTCCTGATAGCCCCAGGGAACGTCGAGTTGTTGAAAGGTCCAGTCTGATTCGCCCCGCGTGACAAGGTTCAAGGTATCCGTCTCGTGGTACCAGTCGTGGATGAGCGTAAGGAATTGCGGGGATGGTCCCGACATATTGAATGCCAGCGGGCTTCGTAGCAGATATGGATCCGGCGCCGGGATGATTTCCTTTTCCCAGCCGTTTTCGGATCGTCGCCCGAAAAAGCCGAAGCTTCCTGAGTAATTCCAAACGCCGTAGAGACTCCCTTTCTCGTCGAAAGCTAGCTGGGCGTATCGGACGTAGGCCAGGTCGGCCACCAACTCGGACGTCCAGGCGCCCGAGGAATTCGTGATGTAGTAAATCGCGTGGAAGTCTTCCTTGGTTGGGCTGGCGGTCGTCAGCATCGCGTGGGCGTGGTCCATGGTATCCAACGTCAAATAGGGAACGGTTACGGCTTCGCGAAAACCGCTGATTTTTTCTTTTTCGAATCCACCGTCGGTTTGATGAAAATAATAGAGTTCACGGTCCATGGCGAAGAAATGCAGGCGGTCCTGGGCATCGAGCGCGAAGCTTCGAAAATCGGTCGAATCCACGGAGTGAGTACCCGGAATCCGCCCGCTGTCGATTCGATCGTCGTCAAGGACAAACGTCCGAAGTCCCTTGCCGTCGTGCTGCTGTTCGCCGATCACCAGGGCGCGGCCGTCGCGATACTGCAACACAGCCAGCGGGGACGCCGTGCCTTCTCCTAGGACGATTTCCCGCCATGGCCCGCCCGGCGCCCGTGTCTGGGCGTGCAACGACCCGGGGGATTCTTGATGCGTGATAATCGCGAGATCCCCGGCGGCGTTGATATCGACCGCCGTAATCAGGCTGTCGAAATAGTCCGGGTTGATGGACTCATACGTCCACTCTGCCGCCTCGTTTTGCTTCGCGTAGATGGTCGCCCCGTTTTCCGCGTCGGCGAAGGCCAAATGAAAGCGGTTGCCGGGGTCGATCGCCGCGCTCATCTGGAGCGCCTTCCATCCCTGGGCGAATTGCGGGTCGAGCTTCCATTGATCGCTTTCGAGTAAATAGTGATCGATCGACGATCCGCCGACGCGCTGGGGCGCGAAGACGTGGGGGTGGTCGTCGACGTCCAAAAGCAGCGTGGGTGCGTAGCCGTCGAGGGTGACAAGCTTTTGAGTCCAAGCGCTGTCGGCCTCGCGGATCAGGTAATTGACGTTCGGTAATCGGACGCTCCAGAACGGCTCAGCGGCAATGACGGCCGGCTGGTATAACGCCTGGACCCTACCGTCGTTGTCGATCCGAACGGACGGCTCAGCGCCAGTAACCACGAAAAGATCGTCATTGAGAGGAGCCTGGATCGGTTCTGGGGCCCATTCCCCGGCGACTTTCGTCGCGTATTTTAAGACTCGTTCCCCGTGATTCAGGTAAACGACATGGGGCCGGTCTTGGGCGTCCAGCGCGAGTTCCGCCTGTTGGTTGGTCAGGCGATCCGGTTCGAATCGAACGATCGGACCTGTTTCTTCGATGATTTCATCATCCCAGAAGTCACCGTCGTCGTACGCGTAGACGAGGGCCTGTCTATAGACGTCTCCATAAATGAAATGCAGCCCATTTTCGGAATCGATCTCGATGCGCGGGTCCACGCCCAGGAGGGCCAACGTTCGGGCTGTCCAATCGGATGTGTCCGCGCTGCGGGTATAAAGCGTAACTTCACGCCCATCCGCCGCCGCGACGTAGACGGTGCCGTCGGGGTCGACGGCGGTGTCGATTCCGCTACGCCCCGGGCTGCCGCGCGAAATTTGCGTGACGCATCCGTTGTCGATGGCAAAACAGTTGGAGATAGAATGTGGGTCTGCGGCTAATTCCCCGTCGGCAATGTTGGTTGCAGTGTCATCGTCACCGAAGTCGTCATCGTCGCCAGTATCGTCATCCGCCGTGTCGTCCTCAGAAGTATCGTCGTCACCGGAGTCGTCGTCCGCGTCATCGTCGCCGGCATCGTCGTGGTCCGCCGAATCATCGTCATCGGTCGACCCGCAGGCCGAGACGAGTACCAGGGGAAAACCGAAGACGGCAACGATCAGAAGAAAAGATAATAGGCGGGCGTCGGGCATAGCTTTTTCTCGCAGAGTTCAATTCGATAGTACCGAAACGAAATTTGCGCCGCAATAAAATTTGTCGATTATATTGAAAATTATTTTATCTGTATTGAAATATGATCAGTTGCTGTCAGCATCGCACTACCAAAACATCCGTCCAGCGGCTCGTGTACTTGGGCGAGCGGTGCGCGCAACGCAGTTGCCAGCGCTGTTCCAGGCCTTCGGAGGCGGTTTGGATGATTTCGGCGCCGTGGCGTTGATTGATGATGTCCACGGCCTGCATCAGGCGTTCGCCCTTGAGGCGGCGGGCGGGGGCTTCGTCGTCGAAGATCGATTGCTGCACGCCGGTGGTGGGCCGCAGGTCATGCAAAATCACCCCCGCCTTCTTGTAACGTACCCCCGGCCGATAGATTTCCTCCAGCGCGGCCAGGGCATGGCGGGCGATTTCGTGCGTCCAGTCGGTGGCAACGGGCAACTCGATCGTTCGGGAGGCAAACGAGTGGGCGGTGCGTTCCTTGTCGAACGTCCGCAGGTAAAGGCTGAGCACCCCCGCCTTGCGCCGCTGCTTGCGCAATTTGCGCAACGCCTTCGAGACATAGGCGGACACGGCTTCGCTCATCTCTTCCAACGACTCGGGCGGAACGCCGAAGCTGCGCGTAAAGGCCACCGCCTTCTTGGGCGGCGGGTTCGTCTCGATGGCAAAACTCGGGACGCCGCGCAATTCCCGCACCAGACGCGCCAGGGTAACGCCCCATTGCTTCTGCACCCACGCCTCGTCCGCGCCGCGCAAGTGCCAGGCGGTGGGAATGCCGACCGATTCGAATTTGGGCGCCAGGCGGTGTCCCACGCCCCAGACCTTGCGGATCGGCGTATCCCGCAGCACGGCTTCGTAGTCGGTGTCCTCCACGAAAAGCCGCGCCACGCCCGAGCCGGATCTTTTCGCCTGGTGCGTGGCGATCTTGGCGAGGGATTTGGTGGGGGCCAGGCCGACGGAGACGGGAATTCCGGTCCACTGGCCGACGCGCTGCCGGATGCGTTCGCCCAATTCGTCGATGCTCTCCACGGCGGACGCGGTCAGGCCGATGAAGCATTCGTCGATGGAATAGGCCTCCAGATCGGGCGTGAAGGTCGCCAGCGTTTCCTGGACCCGCCGGGACATATCGCCGTAAAGGGCATAATTGGACGAGCGGATCGCCACGCCGTTTTTCTCCAAATCGCGCCGGATCTTGAAGAAGGGCGCGCCCATGGGGATGTCCAGGGCCTTGGCCTCGGCGCTGCGGGAAATCACGCACCCGTCGTTGTTGGACAAAACCACCAGCGGCCTGCGTCGCAGTTTGGGATCGAAGACGCGCTCGCACGAGCAGTAGAAGTTGTCGCAATCCACCAGCGCGACGGCAGACGCCTCGGCGCGGCGGGGCTCGGGGCGATGCGGCTCGGCAGGTTCGGCGGGGGAGGTCTTAAAGCTCATGGATCACCGCCGTGACCACGCCCCAGACCTCCACGTCGTTGTCCTCGGTGATGGCGATAGGGGCGTAGGCGTCGTTTTCCGCCATGAGGAAGGGGCGGCCGTCGCGTTTTTGCAGGCGCTTGACCGTCATCTCCGCGTCCACGATCGCCACGACGATCTTTCCGGTCGTCGGCTCCACCGCCCGGTCCACCACCAGCAGGTCCCCCGAGTGGATGCCCGCGCCGATCATCGAATCACCGGACACCCGTACGAAAAACGTCGCCGCCGGGTGTTTGATCAGGTGGCGGTTCAGATCCAGCTCGCCTTCCACGTAGTCATCCGCCGGCGAGGGGAAACCGGCGGAAACCCGCGAGGAAAATTGCGGGCGAGGCAGGTCCGACAGCCGGGGCCGCACCACTTGCACGACATTTTGCATGACGTCGTTTTTCGGCATCTTGCGTCTATGTTCGCGAGCGTCGCCGGCAAAATCAAGCGGAATTCACGACGAAAATTCGCTCGCGGCCCGGGAGCGAGGCGAGGGCGGTCGCCGGAGTCTCAGAAATCCGAGGCATGACGCACCGAGTCGGAAGATATGTCATGAACGGCGGCCATCTTGACCTCCCCGGTCGAGTATCAACGCCCGGCCTGGGGACAACCCTGCGACTTTTTGTCCTTTTTTTCTTGAATTCGCGCATGTTTTCCGTTAAACACACCGCGTATCTTTCTTGAGTCATCCCATTGTGAATTGCAGATATTGGGGTGGCGCGGCGGTCGATCGACCGCCGATTTCGGGTCGCCGAGGCGGCCGATGTTCGGGACCCAGGGCGTCTTTTTTTCTGGATTTTCCATCCTTGCCCAGACGCCGGACCCGAAGCGTGGACGGATCCCGAGGGGCATTGGCTCGGGAGTGCATTTGAGGAGATTCCCCACAGTCGTCGCCCAACATTGATCGTTTCGGCCGTCGGTCCCTGATCGCGGCTTTGTCAAACGATCGTGTAATAGGAAGGCAGCGACCGGTCGCCATCATCGGCCGACACCGACAAACGCAGACAACACCGCTTTTGGGTGTTTAGAGAATATCAAATCTTCCGACCGTCGGCGCCGTATCGGCCCGGCGCCGGCCAGTTTTGGGAGTTCGTCTTGAAAAAATCGTTGCTGTTGACTGTGTGCGTTTTGTTGTTGAGCGCCTTCGCCACGGACGTCTGGGCGCAGACGCTCAAGGAACAGCTCGCCTTGCTCAAGGAAATTGACGAGGACGAGTGGGAGCTCAACGAGCCTCTGATTCCCGCCAAACCCTCCAACCTCACCGGTTGGCATGAGCACGGCCAGACCTGGCTGGTCTGGGACCGTGGTTCCACGACCAATAGCGAGCCGGACGTCTACGACATTTACGTCGACGACTCCAAGATCACCGACATCGACGACGCCAAGTGGATCGGCCGCATCTGGAACAAGGAATGCTTCGGCCGTCGCCTGCGTCTGGCGGATCTGGCCCACCGCTCGCCGGACGACGAGGGCGACCTGAGCGCTTCGAACTGGACCTGGCGCATTCCCAACGGCAGCGGCGGGTACAAGAACCTGGCCTCGGACGAGTGCGTGTTCGTTTACACGCCTCACGAAGCCAAGACCGAGTACTTCGCGGTCATCCCCGGCGACGTGGCCGAGGATCCGGGCGACGGTTTCGACCTGGGCGACGGTGACGCCACCAACTCGGGCATCGCCCAGGACCTCTCCGAGCCGGTGACGGCCCACTTCCAGCTCACCACCAACACCTACTACGGCAATCCCTTCGACATTTACACGATGTGGGCCGACGGCCGTCCCTTTAGCGAGGACGACGAAGGCCAGGCCGACTTCCCCGTGATGGGCAACGAGTGGGCCAACGGCGTGCCCCATATCTTCGCGGTCCATGAGCCGGTCAACGGACGCCCGAGTGGCGACCTGCCCTTGGTGGTGGCCCTGCACGGCGGCGGTTCGTCCACCTATGCCAACTTCGGCCGCGGCTGGAATTTCCTGACCGGCCTGGACACCCGTCTGGAAGACGGCTTCGTGCTGTCGATGGACGACAACATCTACTCCAAGCGCAAGGGCGCCTGCCAGAACGATGACACTCCCGATCCGGGCGCGCCGGAAGTCGGCTGCTATGAGCAGTCCCGCTGGTTCGGCTATTGGACCAAGTACAACCGCTTCCAGCTCGCCGAGGAGCACGATCCGTCCTACATCGAGATCGACGGCGACCTGACCGTTCCCAACAACGAAATCGTCGCCGACTACTCCCTGCGTCGCATTTATTGGACGCTCAACTGGCTGGAGAACAACGTCGAGTATCCCGTCGACGCCGATCGCGAATCCGTCGTCGGCATCTCCGGCGGCGGCGGCGCGCTGACCTTCCTGATGAAGGTGACGCCCGACAAATTCGCCACGGGCCTGGGCTTCGTGATTCCCTACGAAGGCACCCCCCGTCCCAATTCGTACCCGATGCAGGGCACCATCGACCAGAACCTGGAGACGACGATCGTCAACAGCGACGACGAGCCGATGGGTCTGAAGGATATGTACAATCCGCTGGACCTGCTCAACCCGAACGACGAGATGCCGTACTTCGTGACCGTTTCCGGTCGCAACGACGAGTACGAAGACTGGACGGTCAAGGTCAAGGGCTTCAACGCCATGCAGGAAGCCCGGTGGGGCAACGCGATCTACTGGGATGAGCGCGAGCACATCTTCTGCTGGAACGGGCCCACGACCGGTCTGCCCCAGTGCGCCGATAAAGACCCCGCGTACTGGTACAACGCCCCGATGCACTACGCCACGTGGCTGACCCAGTTCAAGGCCGACCAGTCCTTCCCGGCCGTCTCCAACGACGACCACGACCTGGAAATCGCCGGCCAGCAGCCGGATCCGGGCGAGGAAGACGACAACATGGCCGGCGACCTGCGCGGCACCTGGAACGGCTTCATCGAATGGGATCTGGACACCGTCGAGGACACCGCCGACAAGTGGGCCGCCACCATCTACCTGCGCAGCTCGCACCTGCGTTCGGTGGTGCTCGACGACCCGACGGCCACGACGATCTACAACAAGGACGTGCCCACCTATGACGAGTCGGGCGGCGATATCTCCATCCGCCGCGCCCAGGCCTTCAAGCCGTCGCCGGGTACGACCGTTTACTGGGTCATGAGCGAAGGCGACACGCCGATCGACGCCGGGGAAACCACCGTCGCCGCCAACGGCCTCGTGACCGCCGAGGGCTTGACCATCTCCAAGACCGAGCGGCGCATCGAGTTCACGTTGGAGGATCCGGGCGTGACGCCGGTCGACGACGACGATGACGACACCGCCGACGATGACGACGACGATGATGATGACGATGACGACGATGATGATGATTCGTCGTCCGGTGACGACGACGATGACGACAGCGGCTGCGGTTGCTAGGAACCGTCGCCGATCCGACAAGGCAACCAGGAAGACAACACCGCGACGTCGGGTCTGTACCCGGACCCGGCGCCGCGAGATCGAAGGGCCAGGGAGGCGAATCGACGATTTGGTGATTTTCGACAGTCGATTTACTTGATATAAGTCAAGATTTATCGGCGTATGTGTCGAATTTCCTTGAAGAAAGTCGATTCGTTGTTAAACTTGATCTTTGGATCGGCCTCCCAGGGCCTCGCACTTCAGAATCAAACCGGTTTCCCATCAAGGGGATCCGGGGTGCAGTTTTAACCCCGCCCGAAAAGGGCCCAATCTTGACGGGGGACTCCCGTGAGTAACATGGCGAAATGGTTTTTGATGATGGTGATGGTCGCGTTGCTGGCCGGGTCCGTAATGGTGGCCTGCGGCGGCGGCGGTGACGACGATGACGATGACGACGACGCGTCCGACGACGACTCGGACGACGACGACGATTCGTCGGACGACGACGACGATGACGACGATTCGGAGGCGAAGGTCGTCTACTACGGCGAAAACGGCCTGCAGAAAGTCATCTACGACAAATGCATCCGTTGCCACACGGAAGACGGCGTGGCGCCCTTCGGTCTGGAAGGCTACGACAACGCCGAAAAGTACGCGTTTGACATGGCCAATGAAACGTCCCGACGCGCGATGCCCCCGGAAAACGTCGATAACAGCGGCGAATGCGGGCACTACGACGAGCGCAACCTCTGGCTGACGCCGGAAGAAATGCAGATGTTCCAGGACTTCGTGGCCGGCGGCAAGGCCGAAGGCAACGCCCTGGACTCCCTGACCCTGCCTCCGCCGCTGCCCGGCCTGCCGGAAGAGGACCGCAACATGGTTCTGCAGCCGGATGAGCCCTATCTGCCGGACGCGAGCAAGGCGGTCGATTCGTATGACGACTACCACTGCTGGCTGATCGATCCGAAGATCGACAAGGAAATGTACGTCACGGCCTACGAGGCGGTCTCGGACAACGAGAGCATCGTGCATCACACGGTCGTCATCCCGATTACGACCAAGAAGGCCGAACTCTACCTGACCTATCTGCAGGACGTGGTCTACAAGGATCAGACCGGCTGGCCGTGCTCCGGCACCGAGATGGGCGGCGAGGGTCTGTCCAGCTTCCTGTCCCTGTCCGGACCGGGCGGCGGCGCTTCCTACTTCCCGGAAGGCACCGGCCAGCTCATCAAGCCGGGGCAGAAGATCGCCTACCAGATCCACTATCACCTGGAGCCCAAGGATCCGAACGACGTGCCCGGCAAGCACTGGAGCGATGACGTCGAGCCCGATGCGTCGCCCACGTACTTCAAGCTTGAGGAGTCGGTGGAGAAGCCCGCGACCATGCGTGTGTATCGCAACACGGACCTGTTCCTGCCGCCGGGGATGGAGAACATCGACGAGACGACGGACATTCCGCTGGATCAGGACTACGAGATCTGGGGCGTCGCTCCCCACATGCACGAGTTGGGATCGACCTATCAGCTCGACCTGATTCGCGCCGACGGCGAGAAGGCCGGCGAACCGGAGTGCATGGCTCGTGTGGTGAACTGGGACTTCGACTGGCAGGGTTTGTCCACGATGGTTGAGCCGATTATGGCCAAGAAGGGCGACACCATGCGCCTGTCCTGCCGCTACAACACCGAGGACCGCGAGACCACGACCTACTGGGGTGAAGGCTCCAAGGACGAGATGTGCATCGCGTGGGTGTACATGGTGCCGCTGGGTGACGGCGGGGTCTAACCCGACCCGATCCAAGCCCCGACATCATCGATCGCAAAACGACGACCCCGCCGGCTTCGGCCGACGGGGTTTTTTTCATGAGAGGATCGGTGCCGTTATTCGGCCGCTCTTTCGCCGTTGAGCAGGGAGTAGGTTTCGTCGACCTTGCCGCGGATCTTCGGGTCGTCCGGACGGAGTTTTTGGGCGGCGAGGAAGTGATCCAGCGCGAGGCGATATCTCCCCTCGGCCCGCTCCAACTCCCCTTGCTCGAGCATGTGCTCGATGACGGCGTTTTGCTTGGCGACGACCCGGTCCTTGGCGTCGCTGTCCTCGAAGAGCCACAGAGCCCGCCGGTAGGCGTCGAACGCATTGGCATAGGGCGGCGCGTCGTCCATCCCCACGGTCTCCAAGGCGTCGCCGAGCTTTTCGTTGAGCAGGCCCGCCGTCGGCGGCGAAATCTTCGGCAGCAGAATCCATCCCACCACCAGCACGATCGTGGAATACACGATGCGCGCCGTCCAGATCGACAGCCGGTCCTCGGTCGGATCGACGGGTTGGCGCCGCGCCCGGTAGTTGGCCGACGTGGGCCGTTCGGGAATGGGAAAGCGGTCCGGCGGCGTGGGGATGTTTTTGGGTTTGATCAGGTGTTCGGTCTTGGCGAAGGCCTTGACCGGCGGCGCCTTGGGCGCGGGGACCTCGCGGGAGAGGGCCTCCTTGACCTGCAACATGGACTGGTAGCGTTTGGACGGATCCTTGGCCAGGCACCGGTCCACGATGTCGCCCAGGTCCTCGGACAGATCCGGGCGGGCGACGCTGATCGGCTCGTGGGGTTCGTTGCAGATGATGTTGATGAGCGACGGCACATCCGCCGCCCGAAAGGGCAACGTCCCCGTCGAGAGTTGATAGAGCAAAACGCCGAAGCCGAAGATGTCGCTGCGCTGGTCGGCTCGGCCGGTCCATTGCTCGGGGCTGATGAACGGGCCGGTGCCCACGATCGCGCCGCTGGAGGTCAGCGAGGTGTTGGCGTCGGCGATCTTGGCGATGCCGAAGTCCATGAGCGTGGCGTGGCCGTCCTCGTCGATGAGGATGTTGGTGCCTTTCAGGTCTCGGTGAATGGCCCCGGCCTTATGGATGTGATGCAGCGCCGAGGCGACCTGAGCCCCCAGGTCCCGGATCTTGCCTTCGGGCAGGGGGTAGTTGTCGTTGATGTAGTTGCCCAGGGATTCGCCCCGGATGTACTTCATCACGAAGAAGGTGTTTCCCTGGTGTTTGCCGACGGTGTAGATGGGGACGATGTTCGGGTGGTCCATGCGGGCGGCGATCTTGATTTCCTGCTGGAAGCGCTTTTCCACCTCCGGGTCCAGTTCGAACGCCTTGGGACGCAGGACCTTGAGCGCGACGGTGCGCGTCATGTCGAAGTCCACTTCCCGCGCCTCGTAGACAAACCCCATGCCGCCCTGGCCGATGAGCTGAATGATCTCGTATTTGTCGGCCATGACGTCGCCCGGCCCGATGGGCACGGCCCGTTCGTTGACGGGCTTGCGCGGCTCGTCGCTCGCGGGCATCTCTTGGGCGTTGTTTTCCGACTCGCTGGTCAAACCGACCCCGTGCGATTGGGCATTGGAGCATCCTACATGATCGCGACAAATCACGGGTGTTTTGCAACCGTCACGACGCACCCATGATCGGCGACCTTGGCGGTGGCCGCAAGACTTTCTTTCCATAAACAGCTAGCATATCAACCGTTTCCGAGGAAGATTCTGAACAAAGCGCGGAGCACGTTCGTTATGCGGGGATTTTTCAAACCCGAGAGCATCGCGGTGGTGGGCGTCAGCCCCCGGGAAACCAACCTGGGCCGCCGCATTCTGATGAACCTGCACAAATACGGATTCTCCGGCGTCATTTACCCCGTCGGCCGCAGCGGCGGCAGCTTCCAAGGCCATCTGATCTACCCCTCTCTGACGCACATCGGTCGGCCCGTCGACCTGGCCGTGGTGCTCACCCCCGCCGTCACGGTGCCGGACGTCTTGCGCGAATGCGGCGAGTTGGGCATCCGGAGGGTCATCGTCGAGTCGGGCGGTTTTGCCGAGTTGGGACAGGACGGGCTCGTACTTTCAGCCAAGGCGCTCGCCATTGCCGAGGAATACGGCATCCGCTTCATGGGCCCCAACGGCATCGGCACGGCGGATGTGCATTCGGGGCTTTGCGTGCCCTTCGCGGAGATGGCCAAGCCCCGTCCCGGCGGCGTGTCGATCGTCACCCAGTCCGGCGGCGTGGGCATGCAACTGATGATGCAGTTCGAAGCCGAGGCGGTGGGCGTCGCCAAATTCGCGTCCATCGGCAACAAGCTCAACGTGGACGAGGTGGACCTGCTCGAATTTCTGATCGACGACCCGGAGACGTCGCAGCTTGTTTTTTATTTGGAGAGCTTTTCCCGAGGCGAGGAATTCTGCCGCCTGGTCGCCTCGTCGGACAAGCCGGTGATCGTCCACAAATCCAACACCAGCCGCATGTCTTCGTCCATCGCCGCCAGCCATACCACCGCCATGCTCTCCGACGACCGGGTCGTGGACGCGGCTCTGGCCCAGTGCGGCGCCCTGCGAACGCGCACCATGCGAAGCGCGGTGGACGCAGCCAAGATTTTTTCCATCCCGCCGATGAAGGGGCGGCGCGTGGGCGTGATTTCCCGGTCGGGAGGCAATGCCGTCATCGCGGCGGACGTGTGCGCCGAGCGGGGATTTGCCCTGCCGAACTTCGACAAACACGTCCTGGATCTGGCGGCCCGGCACGTGCGCGCGGGTGTCATCAAACTGCAAAATCCGTTGGACCTGGGCGATGTGTTCGACATGGACACCTACAAGAAGGTGCTCTCGGACATCGTGCGTCAGCCGCAGATCGACGGGATCGTTTTCCTTCTGACTTACTCCTCCACGCAGGACCCCGCCGCCGCGGATTCGCTGGTCGACCACATCGAGCAGATCGCGGCCAAGCATGAAAAACCCATTGTCCTGGTGTTGCAGACCTGGCCCCACGAGACGGCGCGCATGAAGCAGCGCTCGCCGTTTCCGATTTTCGAAACGGCCGAGGAAGGCGTCGAGGCGCTTTACGTCAGTTATCGCGGCGAGACGCATCGCAAGCAGCGACGCGCGCGCGTGCCCAAGGTCAGCGCCAAGCCGGAGACGGCCCGGCGTCTTGTCGAGGCGGCGATTGGCTTGCCTCATCTGGGAGCCAAGGCGTTTGACGTGCTCGATGCCTACGAGATCGTCCGTGTCCCCGGCCAGGTGGCGACATCCAAGGCCGAGGCTGTTCGCCTTGCCGAGAGAGCCGGCTATCCCGTTGTCATGAAGATCGAAAGCGCCTTCGCGGTGCATAAGACGGAACTGAGCGGCGTGAAGATCGGCCTGAAAAATGCCGCCGAGGTCAAAGCGGCGTTCGACGAAATCAAGAACAATCTTTTCAAGGCCGGATATCGCCCTTCGGAGTTCGAGGGCGTGCTCGTGCAGCCCATGGCCGATCGCGGGTTGGAGCTGATCGTGGGCGCGTCGCGGGACCGGGACTTCGGGCCGTTGGTAATCCTGGGGTGGGGCGGCATCGTCGCCGAGGCGCTGGGCCCGCCGATCATCCGCATGGCGCCGATCACCAAGCGCGACGCGATGGGCATGATCGACCAACTCCCCGCCCGGGGCATTCTGAACGGCATCCGAGGCAATCCACCCTACGACGTCGACGCGCTGGCCGATGTTCTCGTGCGCACGGCGCGGTTGATCGCCGATCAGGAGGCGATCGCCGAGATGGATTTGAATCCGGTCCGTCTCTATGCCAAGGGCAAGGGCGCGCTCGCGCTGGATGCGCGCATCATCCCCCGTAAGGAATCTCTCTCCAAAAAATCCTGAAATATCCATGGATTATTCGTCGCCTGGCGTTTGAAGTTGACCGAGGCTTGCGCGTGGTTAACTTCCAACAAGCGGACGAATTTCGAAGCGTAAAGCCACGGGGCAAGGCGGCGCTTCAAAGGAGACGAGCATGGAAGGAACCTTGAGCGGAGTCTGCCCCGTTTGCGGCGGTCCGACGCATTTCGCGCGGGCCCGCGTGGGTGAACGGATCAGTCTGGAGTGCGTGCGCTGCGGGCGCGCCCAGCCGATCGCCAAGCTTTACAACGACGACCCGGGCCAGGGGCTCATTCGGGACGACATGGTGGCGATGTTCCGTTTCCTCATGACGCCGGAGGCCCCGATCACGTCCTGACACCGACCGACTTTTCACGGCGCCGACGTCACCGCCGTCGCGCGCCGTCCTTACGGGTGCCGTGCTCTCCTCCCTCCGGAGCGCGGCACTCTTTTTCGTTGGGCGCGCATTGCGTAGGATGCCCGTGACGCACCGCCTCGGTGCCCGATCAGGAGGCCCGCCTTGTCCGACCGCCAATCCGCCCAATCGCCCGACAAAGAAATCGTCGACCTGCGCTCCGACACGGTCAGCCGTCCATCCGTCGGGATGCGACAGGCCATGGCCGAAGCCGTCGTCGGCGACGATGTGATGCGCGACGATCCGACCGTCCTGGCGCTGGAGGCGCGCGTCGCCCGCATGCTCGGCAAGGAGGCGGCGTTGTTCGTGCCGTCGGGGACCATGTCCAATTCCCTGGCCATCGGGGTGCATTGCCATCATGGGGCCGAGGTGTTGTGCGAGGAGGCGTGCCACATTTTCCGCTACGAGACCGGCCACCCGGCGGCGGTGTGGGGTGTGCAACTCCACACGGTGCGCGGGCACAAAGGCGCGCTTTCGCCCGAGACGCTCAAGCTGCATCTGCGCCCGGACAACATCCACATGCCGCCCACGCAACTCATCTGCATGGAAAACACGCATAACCGCCACGGCGGGCGGGTCATTCCGCTGACGTCGATGAAGGCTGTCTTTGATTGGAGTCGCGAGATCGGCGTGCCGGTGCATCTGGACGGCGCGCGCATCTGGAACGCGGCGGTGGCTCTGGGCACGTCGGTGGCCGAGGTCGCGCAATATTGCGACACGCTCAATGTGTGCCTGTCCAAGGGGCTGGGCGCGCCGGTGGGGTCGCTGCTCGTCGGGCCGCGCGGCTTGGTCGACAAGGCGCTGCGCCTGCGCAAACGTCTGGGCGGTGGGATGCGTCAGGCGGGGATTCTGGCGGCGGCGGGGCTGTACGCGCTGGACCACAACTTGACGCGCCTGGCGACCGATCACGCCAATGCCCGACGCTTGGCGGACGGCATCGCCGATCTGGAGGCGATCGACCTGAATCCCCTGGACGTGGAGACGAACATCGTCATCTTCGGCGTTCGCAAACCCTGGCGCGCGTCGGAATTGCAGATGGTGCTGGAGGAGTACGGCGTGCGGGTGATGACCGTCGGCGACGACGCCATCCGCGCGGTCACGCACATCGACGTCTCGGCCTCGCAAATCGAACGGGCTGTCGACACGATCCGCACGGTCCTTGGCCAAGAACCCAAATACGCCATCGAGCAGGCCGACGAGGAAGCGCCCTTCGCCGACGAACCCCTCCCCGGCGACGACGCCCATTCGGGGATGAAGGAGTAGGCTCGTTAAGAGGATACGACTGCATTCGTCCGAGCCGTGAGCCGTAGCGAGCGGGTGATGGATACGTTGTTGAAGACGATCTCGACCAGACAGAGCCGCGACCAGCTTGCCTCGCCGTAGCCTTGGTGAAGATGGGTCGTGAGCGGTTGGCCACGACCTGGTACAGGGTACGGAACAAATCGAACAACGCGGCTGGCGTACCGAATCGGACCGGACCCCTCACTACCGTTCGGGGCTCTGAAAGATCCGTAGCTGCTCCGAAAGACCTCTTCCTCGCCGACCCCTCGCGCCATTGACGCCCCAAGCCCCGCGTGTTTAATCTGCCAATGGGTATGCACCCGTCTTCCACATTTTGAATTTCGCGGGAGGCCCCATGACCGTCGAGCGCGGGACGTGGCGCAGTAAGCTCGGCTTCATTCTCGCCGCCTCGGGCAGCGCGATCGGGCTGGGCAACATCGTTTTCTTCTCGGCCAACGCCTACAAATTCGGCGCCGGGGCGTTTTACGTGCCGTACTTCGTGGCCCTGTTCGTGATCGGGCTGCCGATCATGATTCTGGAACTGGGCCTGGGGCGCTTCACCCGTCGTTCGTTGCCCGAATCCCTGCGGATGATCGACGGCCCGCGCGGCGAATTCGCCGGTTGGTTCGGTATCCTCAACGCGACCATCATCACCATGTACTACATCACGATCCTCGGCTGGGCCGTGGGCATGTTGGTCGGTTCGTTTTCATCGCTGTGGCAGCCCTCGGCGGTCCCGGCGTTCGGCCTGGACGCGGGCGTGCTCAACAACTCGATGAGCTACTTCTTCAACATGATCAGCGAGTACAACACCATCGCCTTCGTCGCCCTGGTCTGGGCGCTCAATATGGTTGTCGTTTTCTGGGGCACGCGGAGCATCGAGGCGGTGGTCAAAATTTTCGTCCCGCTGATGTGGGTGTTCATGATCGTCCTGATCCTGCGCGGCGTGACGCTGCCCGGCGGGATGCAGGGCGTTTTTCTGCTGTTCACGCCGAATTTCTCGGTCATGTCCGATCCGGAAGTGTGGCAGGGCGCCTTCTCCCAGATGTTCTTCACGCTCTCCCTGGGCTTCGGCATCATGACCACCTACGCCAGCTATCTGCCCAAGGACTCGGACGACGTGGGCAACGCCTCGTCCATCTGTTTCATGAACTGTTCCTTCGAATTCATCGCCGGCCTGGCGATCTTCTCTCTGCTGTTCGCCTTCGCCATCGCGCCCAAGGCCAGCACGCTGTCGATGATGTTCTTCGTCGTGCCCGAGGGCATCGCGGCGTTCCCCTTCGCGGTCAAACTCTTCGGCATTCTCTTTTTCGTGCTGCTGATCATGGCGGGCCTGACCAGTTCCGTTTCCCTCGTGGAAGCCCTCATCGCCGCGGTCCTCGACAAATTCCCCCACGCCGGACGCAAGCGCGTTGTCGCCCTGGTGGCCGCTATCGGCATGACCGGGTCCATCGCGTTCGCCTGGCCGATGGTGATCGACAAGGGCCTGGCCAGCGACGGCACGCTCGGCCTGTCGCTTCTCGACATGTTCGACCACTGGGTCTTCCAATACGGCCTGATGATCTGCGGATTGCTGGAGTGCGTCCTGGTGGGATGGGTCTACGACGTGGACAAAGTCCTGGCCCACATCAACGAAACGTCGTCCATCAAGCTCGGCGGCAAATTCAAAGTCCTCATCCGTTACATCGTTCCGGCCATCATCATCTTCGTCATCGGCTGGAACCTCATCACGCAAGAGCTGATGCAGGGCCTGTACGGCACTTCGTTCGAATTGAGCGGCGCGAACTGGCTGCCTTGGTTGGTGTTCGCCGGATGGCTGGGTTTCGCGCTGGGCGGGGCGTTCCTCCTGACGCGCCTGACCGACACGAACTCGGAAGGAGCCGCCTGATGCAAGGTCGAATCATGGCGTTCATCGTCGCGGCGGTGCTGGCGATTTCCACGTCCGCTTGGGCGGGTTCGATGACCATCGATCCGACGCATCCGAAGGTCGGCGAGGCGGCGACAATCACCGTCACGTTGGATGAGGATCCGGGCCCGGTGTCGTTGTCGGTCACTTATCGGCCGAACAGCCGCACCGAGCACTCCGTCAAGGAAAGCGCCTTCACCCCCACCGACGGCCTGACCCGTTCGATGCAGTGGACGCCTTCGGACGCGGGTATCACCGCGCTGGCCGTTGTTCCCGAGGGGGAGGATGCGAAGGCCGTCGCGTCGACCACCGTCGCGACGCGCTTTTCCGGTATCCCGATCAGCGGCGTGTTCATCTTCCTCTTCGCCGGGGTCGTCCTGTTCGGCGGCATGGCCTGGTCCATCCGCATCGTCATGCAGCACGACTTGGCGACGCAAACGGGCACCGATCACGTCCTTGCCGACGACTAGTGGCGTAGTCGCCACGGACTGACGGATCGCAAGCGATCCTGGACGCTGGCGCGTGGGTCGCACCAGCCATGGTGGAAGTCGCTTCGCTCCAATCGGTGTGATGACACGCGTTCGACCTTTCAGAGCCGCGACCGTTAGGGAGCGGATAAGTCCCGGCAGATGCTTTGTCTTAACAGAGCCCTGACCGTAAGGGAGGGGTTGTCGAGCCGTTCTCTATTCGGATGACATCCGTTGTCAGGGGAAGAGGACGAGAGATCCTTCACTTCCCGCTTTCGCCAAGGCTACGGCGGACTTGCCGCTCAGGATGACAAGCCTTCTGCTCGTACTCCATCCCCCAGCCCCGCGCACGCGTCCACCAACCCCTGCAATGAATGGGGATCGGCCTGCGCGTCGACGGTTAGACCATGGTCGCGGAGCGTCTTGGACGTGGACGGGCCGATGGACACGAAGCGCGCGCGCATCGCGAATTCAGCGAGGCGTTCCGGGCCGAGGATGGCGACGAAGTTGTCGACGGCCGATGAGCTGGTCATGGTGACAATCGGCCGGCCGGGCAGGGCGAGCAGTTCTTCCACCGCGTCCGGCGGCGGAACCTCCGGCACATTGCGATAGGCGTCCGCTTCGTCCACCCGCGCTCCCGCGTCCCGCAGCCATTTTGCCAACAGCGGCCGCGCCAGATCGCCGCGCGGCAACAGAAAGCGTTTCCCCGCCACCGGCAGATCCATCGCCTCGATCTTCGCGATCAGCGCGCTCGCGTGGAAATGGTCCGGCACCACGTCGACGCGAAATCCCACGTCCTCCATGCGCCGCGCGGTTGTCGGGCCCACGACGCACACCTTCGCCGGCACTGTCGCCGGATCCACGCCCGCCTGCTGCATCACGTCCCGAAGCGCGTCGACGCCGTTGGCGCTGGTGAGCACGAGGTAGTCGTATGCGGCAAGGTGTCCGACCGCGTCGAACAGCGGCGAGTCGTCTTCCGGCGGGACGATTTTGATGGTGGGGAAAACGACGATCCGCGCTCCCAAAGCGCCGAGGCGGTCGGCCAACTCGTCGGCTTGGGCGCGGGCACGGGTGATGACGACGGGAACGTCGCGCAGGGGTTGGTCGACCGGGGGGGTCATCCTTCGGCTTCGGCGGCGCGGACTTCGGCGAGGATTTCGTCGCCGCCTTTGTCGAGCAGGCGTTCGGCGAGCGCGTTGCCCAGGCCTTCGGGGTCGGCCGGGTCGCCGATCAGACCGTCGCGCACAATCCGCGTGCCGTCCAGCGAACCGATCATGCCTTCGAGGATGAAGTCTCCGTCGTCCATGCGCGCGTAGGCGCCGATCGGCACCTGGCAACCGCCTTCGAGGCGCCGCAGCAGCGCCCGCTCGCACATGGTGTCGCGCCACGCATCGGCGTCGGTCAACTCGGCGGTGAGTTGGTCCATGAATGGGTCGCCCTGGCGGATTTCGACGGCGATCGCCCCCTGGCCGACGGCCGGCAGCATGATGTCGGTGTCGATGAACTCGGTGATGCGTTCTTCCCAGCCCATCCGCAACAGCCCCGCCGCCGCGAGGATGAGCCCGGCCATCTCGTCCGACTCGTGCAGCTTGCGCCAGCGCGTATTCAGGTTGCCTCGCATGTCCACGACATTCAGATCCGGCCGGAAGGCCAGCAATTGGGACCGGCGACGCAGGCTGCTCGTGCCCACCGTCGCTCCCTTGGGCAGGTCGGCAAGCTTGGTGCCGTCCTTGGAGACGAACGCGTCGCGTAGATTCTCGCGCTTGCAGACCGCGCCGATCTTCATTTCCTTGGGCAACTGCGTGGGCAGGTCTTTGAGGCTGTGGACCGCCATGTCCGCGTCGCCGTAGAGCAACGCCTCTTCCAAGGCCTGGGTGAACAGGCCCTTGTCGCCGATTTTCGCCAGCGGCTTGTCCAGGACTTCATCGCCCTTGGTGGACACGGCGTTGATCTGAAAATGGATATCCGGATGCAGGTCCAGCAGATGCCGGTGAACCAGGTCGGTTTGCTTTCGGGCGAGGTCGCTGGCGCGAGTGATGATGAGGATGCTGGTATCGACAGCCAAATTTACGCGCCCAATTGATTCATCGAACGCAGCAGCGAATCCAGCTTTTCGATGTTGTTCTCCATGGCCGCCTTTTTAAGCGACATGATGGGCGTGTGCAAGATGCGGTTCATGATGGTGCGGGAGGCCGCGTCGACCCGCTCGAAGGCTTCGTCGTCGATCAGGCCGCGCAACTTGTTGATTTCCTCGGTGCGGATGCGTTCGGCCATGGCGCGCAGCTCGGTGATCGCCGGGGCCACGCGCTGCGTGCGCAGCCATTCGTCGAACTGCTCCAGGGCCTCGTCGATCATATCGAACGCGGCGTGCTTGGCGGCGCCGCGGCGCTCCACATTGTCTTCGATGGCGGATTGCAGATCGTCGATATTGAACAGATGAATGCCTTCAATCAGGGCCACGCGATCGTCCACGTCCCGAGGCACGGCCAGATCGACCAGATACAGCGGGCGGCCTTCGCGGCGGCCCATCACCTCGGCCATCATCGGTTGATCCAAAACAATGCTCGGCGACGCGGTCGCGCAAAGGACGATGTCCGCCTCGGTCAGCGTGTCCCGCAAATTTTCCCAGACGGCGACATCGGCGTCCAGGTCCGCGGCCAACTCGTCAGCCCGCTTGAAGCTGCGGTTGGTGATGGTCATGTGGGCCACACCCCGTCCGGCCAGATCCCGAGCGGCGATGGCCGCCGTCTCCCCGGCGCCGATGACCAAGGCGTTTTGCGTCGCCAGGTCGTCGACGTGGTGGGAAATCAGATCGCAGGCCACCTGGCTTACCGAGGTCGAGCCGCAGCCGATGCGCGTCTTGGTGCGCACCTGCTTGGCGACCCGGAAGGCGGCGTGGAAGAGCTTGTTGGTGACGGTGCCGTTCATGCGGCAGGCGACGGCCTGGTTGTAGGCCCGCTTGACCTGACCGCTGATCTGGTGCTCGCCCAGGACCATCGACTCCAAGCCCGACGCCACTCGGAACAGGTGTTCGGCGGCTTCGCGACCGGTGAAGTGATAGATGTGGGGACGCAGTTCGGTGTCGGCCAAGCCCTTCAGATCGAACAACAGGCGTTCGAGAACCTTGGGAGAGAAGATGTCCACATTGGTGACGCCCACGATCTCGGTGCGGTTGCACGTCGAGACGATGACGCACTCGTCCAGATAGGCGCCTTCGCCCTGGGCGGCGGTGCGTTTGAGGGCCAGCAGGGCTTCGTTGATTTCCGCTTCGGTAAAGGAAATCTTCTCGCGCAGCGAGAGGGGAGCGGTTTTGTGGTTGACGCCGACGAGGGTCAAACGATGCATGATGGAAGGAACTCCCGTCCGAGAAACAAATTCGAAATCAAGATTCTCATTCTCAAGTTGGGGTCCGGCCCCAAGGACCGCCCCTTTGTCGCCCGCTCCGGCTCCGACACCCGGCGACCGACCTGCAGAACCTTACCCCAAGACGGTTGCGCGATCCAGGTCGACTGACAATGGCGTGACAAAGGGTGATGCCCGTAAGTTATTGAAATGTATTTACAATAAGGCGGTGCCGGCCGAGCCGTGACGATTGCCTGACAATCGGATGATGATCGGTGCACCTCCCCGACGGTGCGTGTCGTGTCCGTGCCCGGACGCTTGTCGGCGGCGGCGTTTTGTGTACCCTTGGGCCGATCATGACCACCCTGTTCGGCACGCTCTACGCGATCGGCAACGTCTTCGGCGGCCACGGCATCGGCAACATCGCCGCCCGCGCCGCCGAGGGGCTTTGGCGCGATCGAGCCGTGGCTCGCGTCGTGTGCTTGGACTCGCGGCAGACGATGATCCACGACGACGTCATCCACCATGTGCCGTTTCCCCGCGACGCCTGGCGCCGGATCGTGCCGGACAAGGCCTATTATTTGGCCAAGAACGCCCGTTTCGACATGGGCGTGGAGCGCGTCTGGCGGGAATATCGCAACGATATCCGCACGATGCACGTCTGGAATTCCCAGGCGACTAACGCGGCGGTCCGTGCGAAGGCCTCGGGGGCGAAGGTCGTTGTGGATCGGGCCAGCAGCCACATCCTGACGCAGACCCTCATCCTGCGTGAGGCGTATAAGCGGGAGGGCATCCGCTACGAGCCGACGTGGCGCCGGGTGATCGATCGGTGCCTTCGGGACTACGAGACGGCGGATCTGGTGACGGTGCCGTCTCCCTTTGCTTATCGCAGCTTCCTGGACCACGGCTACCCGCCCGACCGGCTCACCCTCAATCCCTTCGGCTTTGACGTCCGGCCGGACACCCCCCAAGCGACGCAGGACGACCGCGCGACGTTTCGTGTCCTGTTCGCGGGGCAGGTGGGGGTGCGCAAGGGGGTGTTCGATCTGCTGCGGGCGTGGGATCGGGCCGCGTTGCCGAACGCGCGCTTGACGCTGGTTGGGGGTGTCGAAAAAGCCGCGGCGGACAAGCTGGCCCCATGGCGCGACCGTTCGGATATCGAATTTCCGGGTTTTCGCAACGATGTCCCGGCACTGATGGCCGCGTCTCACGCATTCTGCTTTCCCACACTGGAGGAAGGCAGCGCGCTGGTCACATACGAGGCCATGGCCCATGGCCTGCCGATGGTGACGACCGTCGAGTCCGGGACCGTGGCCCAAGGCGACCGATCGGCGATCCTGGTGCGGGCGGGGGATATCGACGCGGTCGCGGCGGCCTTGACGCGGCTCTACGAGGATCCCGATCTGGCGACACGCCTGGGGGCGGCGGCGCGGGCGAGGGTTGCGGAATATCCCTGGGCCGACTACGGCGCGCGCGTGGCCAAGGCCCATCGGGCGCTGCTCGGCGAAGCGTCGATGGACGAGGTGGTCGCGATCGATCCGGATGTCCTGATCGACCCGATGGCGGAGGCGGGTGCGTGAGCGACGGCGCTTACCGCGAGCCCGTTCCATTCGGCCATTTCCGGCCTCGCTACGCCCCCGGGCGCCCGTTCCCGCCGTACCGCTTCATCCCCGGCCACGCGCCCCATCCGATCACGCATCCTGACGGCCATAGCCACGGCCGCGCGGAACCGGTCTTTGCCCCCCTCACCGAAGGCAACTGGCGCGAGAGCGAGGACTACCTGTTCGGCGTGGATCTTTATAACCACGCCTACTGGTGGGAGGCTCACGAGGCTTGGGAAGGGCTGTGGCGCGTGTCGCCTGAGCCGGTCGCGGGATTCCTGCAGGGATTGATTCAGTGCTCGGGCGCCTTGATCAAAGCCCATGTGGCTGATGCCGGCGGCACGCGTCGTCTTTCCGAGCGGGGTAGGGCCAAAATGCGGGAGTCGTTCGAAAATCGAAGTGGGAGTTGTGAGATTTTCCTGGGAATTGACGTCCCGGAGCATTTGGCGCGCTGGGATCGTTACTTTGCCGTGGCGATTCGAAGGGCCGAGGGCGAAAAAATTGACGATGAAGTAAATCCGCTCATAATTCTTCGTGTCTGACTTGGAGTATGAGTAAAGTTCCATCGTGCAAAGGGGTCATACCGGATGAGCAATCAACCATTGGAAATCGATATGGAATCCGCGAAAGAACTCCTGGACGGGGGAGGGGCCATCTTCGTCGATGTGCGCGATCCCATGTCTTATAAGCAGGCCCACATTCCGGGTGCGATTCACGTCACCGACTCGAATGTCCAGGAATTCGTGGAACAAACGGCGAAGAGCTCGAAGGTCATCGTGTACTGTTACCATGGGATGACCAGCCAGGGCGGTGCCCAGTTCTTCCGAGCGCAGGGCTTTGAAGAATGCTACTCCATGGTGGGCGGTTTCGAGGCTTGGCGATTCCGATTCGATCACACCGGTTCCTAGGCAGCGTCCGTCCCATCGATATGAGGATAAGCGAAAAGCGGCCTGTTGGCCGCTTTTCAGATTTCGGTCCGCCGTCCTTGGATTCCGTAAAACGGCCCGCAAAAAGAAGCGTCGTGACGGAGGTCAACTCCGTCACGACGCTTTGGTCGTCTCGCTTAGCTTCGGTGCATCTGACGCGGGCGAAGGGCGGCTGGAGGTTCCCCCCGATTCATTTCCCGACGTCGCAGTGGCGTCGGTGCCCGCGGTCAGACGATCGTCCGGCGATACTTAGGTGACGACGATCGGATTGATCGGGTCGATGCCGATGAGCTGTTGCAGCCAGTTGGGGACCAGGTCGCCCCAGGACAGGCCGGTGACGACGATCGGGTCGATTCCGATGATCTGCTGCAACCAGTTGGGGATCAGGTCGCCCCAGGACAGGCCGGTGACGACGATCGGGTCGATCCCGATGATCTGCTGCAACCAGTTGGGAATCAGGTCGCCCCAGGACAGGCCGGTGACGACGATCGGGTCGATCCCGATGATCTGCTGCAACCAGTTGGGGATCAGGTCGCCCCAGGACAGGCCGGTGACGACGATCGGGTCGATCCCGATGATCTGCTGCAACCAGTTGGGGATCAGGTCGCCCCAGGACAGGCCGGTGACGACGATCGGATCCAGTCCGATCAACTCACGCATCCAGTTGGGGATGAGGTCGCCCCAGGACAGGCCGGTAACGACGATCGGATCCAGTCCGATCAGTTCGCGCATCCAGTTGGGGATCAGATCGCCCCAGGACAGTCCGGCGACGTCGGTGGACGTGTCCACGGCGATGGACTGCATCACGCGGTTGTCCTGAACGTTCATGTCCGAGAACGCCATGAACAGGAGCTGTCCCGCGAAGAAGAGGGCCACGAGGATGGCGAAGCGCTTTTGGACGCTCAGCCGGGTCAAGGTTTCGGAGCTGATGGTTTTCGATGTCATTTTTTGAACCTCCAAGGAACCAGGGTTGAACTAAGCGAGCTCTTTACTGAGCTTTGGACAAACGTGTACAATCTGGCTGTCGGTCATGACCGGCAGCGCGAAAAGTGTCATACGGTTCAGTGCTTGTGATTCGGTTTTAGCCCGGAGACCGTGCGAGTGAGCAATCTCGCAAAAGTCACGAGATAAAGTTATCCCCAAGCAAAATAATTCTCAAGGAAAATCCGCGCATAGCCGATATTAGCCGAAGTAGAGCCGGGGAAAAAGAGATATTATGCGAATGTGTAATATTAGAGAATATAAAAATATTAATGTTGATAGAAGTTTTAGAAGCTCTATTATTTCTATTGCGTCGATTCGAAAGATTTGTTGAACGAAAATTCAAAGGTTGCCGATGTCCGGCCTTATCCCCGACTGCCGGCCACCGTGAATTCACGTTCAAATCGTCCGCGATGTGGACATTTTTAGGCAAGGCTAAAAATTTTGGCAATTTTAGCGTCGCGGAAATTTCCTCAATGGAAATCATGGGTTGCGCTGGTCCGCCTAAAATTGAAGTAGGTTCTCAGGTAAAGTTTATAAATGCCTGTATTATTGGGGAAAAATTCAAAAGGAATTTCCGCTTGCTTTTGCGGCGGAAGGGTGATAAGCACAGTTTAAATATCAGAAATATTCCAGCGAGAAGGCGCGACAAAACCCGGACTTCGGCCTAGGTCGAAGATGTCCGTTTGTTGAATTTTTCCGGGTCTGGAGACGTTGCATGGCGAAAAAAGTGTTCACGACCGGCGATGTGGCCCGCCTTTTGGGCATCAATATCAACACGGTCATCAAGTGGTTCGACGACGGCAAGCTGGACGGATTTCGCCTGCCGACCAGCCACGAGCGGCGCATTCCCCGCAGCGCGCTGCGTTCGTTCATGATTGAGCACCACATCCCCCTGGACCTTCTGGCCGAAAATCAACCGGCGAATCGGACCTTGGAGCGCCTGCCGGTGGATTTCAGCGCCGAATTGTCCACCGACGCGGATGCCCCTTTCGGCCCCTATCGGGCGCGCATCAAGAATCTGTCGGCCAACGGCGCCCGTGTGCAGATCTCCGACCACGGTTCCGTCGCCATTCCCACGCGCAAATTCGCCATCCAGGTGAACATCACCGACGGCCCCCTTCGCGGCGCTCGTCTGTCGGGTAAGGTCGTCCACATGACCCCCTCGGATTCCAATCTGGGATTGGGGCTGCTGTTCAACAACATCGAAGACGCCGTGAAGACCCGCATCGAGGCGTTCATCTCCGAGTCCCGCGCGGGTCTTTAAATCCCGATTTCGTCGCCTCCCGTCCGATGTCGGAAGACGCCCAAAAAGAAAATGCGTCATTTCGGTCGTCCCGCCGGTGGCACGGCCGCGACGCGTTTGTTATGCTTTGTCCTCAAAATCACCTCGGAGATCCTTCCATGGCTTGGCGCTTTCTCCTGACGGCTTTCTTGCTGGCGGTTGTCGTGGCGTCCGCTGTCGCGTGCGGCGGGGACGATGACGACGACGACACCTCGGCGGACGACGACGCGGATGACGATTCGACGGACGACGATGACGACACCTCCGACGACGACACGACCGACGACGATATCGGCGGCGACATCATGATTTCGGCCTACACGCAGATCGTGCCTTCCGAGCTGATGCCCGAAGAGGTAGCGCCCCAGGACGCCAACAACAACCTGGACGTGGTCGAGCACGAGGGCCGCTATTACCTGGCCTTTCGCACCGGGCCGTTCCATTTCGCCAGCCCGGACGTGGTGATGTATGTCGTCTCCAGCGACGACCAGGTCAATTGGGAATACGAAACCGAATTCACCATGGAACGCGACCTGCGCGAGCCCCGGCTGCTGTCCTTCGACGGCAAGCTGTTCCTCTATTTTGCCCTGCTGGGCGAGAGCGCGTTCGACTTTGAGCCGGGCGGGATGATGGTCTCCGAACGCAAAGGCGCCGGCGACTGGACCGAGCCCGTGCCGGTCGAGGAAGAGATCGGCTACATCCCCTGGCGGACCAAGGCCATCGACGGCGTGCCCTATATGATCGCCTACGAAGGCGGCGGCAGCATCTACGATTTCGTCGGCGACCCGGAGCCGATCAAGGTCCATTGGTTGACCACCGAGGACGGGTATGACTGGAGTGCCGTGGATCCGGAGCACGAAGTGGTGCTCGAGGGCGGTAATTCGGAGACCGATTGGGTCTTCCTGGACGACGGCTCACTGGTGGCCGTCACGCGCAACGAGGCCGGCGACGAATTCGGCTGGGGCTCGAAGATCTGCCGGGCGGACGCGGACAACCTGGGCGACTGGCAGTGCGCCGGCGATCCGAAAAAATACGACTCGCCCCTCGTCTTCCGAACGCAGGACAATCGCGTCTTCCTGATCGGCCGTCGCAACGTGACCGAAGACGGGCTGTACGATTTGGGCCGCGACGACCTGTCCGAGACGCTCCAGGGGATCTATTACGAACTCGCCTACTGGGTCAAACCCAAGCGCTGCTCCCTGTGGAGCGTGGACCCGGAGACCCTGTCGGTCGACTTCGTGCTGGACCTGCCGTCTTCGGGCGACACGTGCTTTGCCGGAATCATCGACTACGGCGACGACACCTTCGAGGTTTACAACTACACGTCGCCGCCCACCCAGGGCGACCTGTGGTGGATCCAGGGGCAGCTTGCGCCGACGTTCATTTATCGCCTGACGCTGACCATCCCCTGACAGGCGACCGCGCAACGCCCGCGACTTAAAGGAAGCGAGCCGATATGCGCTATCTCAAGGTGCAATACACGATCAAACCCGGCGTGCTCGACCAGGTCCGCGCGGCGATCAACAAACTCGTGGCGGACGTGAAGGAAAACGAGATCGGCGTGCTGTCCTATGACGTCTATTGGGAGGAGCCGACACGGCGCTTCACCCATCTGATCACCTATCTGGACGACGTGGCCGACGAGATCCATCGCAACGAGCCCCACCTCATCGAGTTCGTCACCAAGATGCATCCTTTGGGTGAGATCGATCCCAAGCCGACGATCATCGAGACTCTCCGAGGCCATGTTCCGTCGGGGGCGGTGCTCTTCGCTTCAACGAAGCAGCTCAATGACAAAGAAGGGGAACGGGAGAGCTAGGCGCCCGTCCCGGCGGCGTGCTCGGTGAGGAATTTCGCGACATCGTCGATCGCGGCATCGTCCATTTCCTCGGCCACGAAGTGCCCCACATTCGCCAGGCGATCCACCTGGGCTTCCGGGAACGCCTCGCGCCAGCGATCCAGGTAGATTTCGGGAAACACCTTGTCCGCCATGCCCCAGACCAGGCGCATCGGCTTGCCGGCCAGCGCATCCCGCCGATCCCAATAGCTCTGATACCAGTCGTTGCGTTCGGCCAGTTCCCGGACGTACCGCCATTCGCCGTTGCGTTCGTCGGGCGTGCGCGTGGTCGACTGGTAATGGCGCTTCACGACGTCCGTGTACTTGCCCTTGTCGGCAAAGACGGAAGGAATCAGCACTTTTTTGGTGAAATCGAATCGGCGATACAGCGCCCGGCCGACGCGCCCTCCGAACATCCGCACCACCAGGCGCACCGTCTTGTCGTCCGCGGACGACCACAGCCAGGTGTTCATCACCACCAACGCCGTGATCCGCTCGGGCGTCTCGATCGCTTGGGACAGGCCGATCGGCCCGCCGAAGTCGTGGACGACCAGTGCGAATTTTTCGAGCCCCAGGTGGTCGATGAGCCGCCGCAGGTTTTCGGCGTGGAACGGGACGGTGTAGGGCGCGTTCGCGGGTTTGTCGGACAGGCCGAATCCCAGGTTGTCCGGCGCGATGCACCGGTGCGTCGGGGCGAGTCGCCGGATGAGGCGGCGATAGAGGAACGACCAGGTCGGCGTCCCATGCACGAAGACGACGGCCGGGCCTTCGCCTTCGTCCACATAGCGCATGCGTCCGGCGGGTTGTTCGAACTCGGCGACACGAAACGGATAGGCGTCGCGATCGAGCCATTCCGGCGGCGTCACCTCCGTGGTCATCGGATCGGCCGTCTCAATCGCGCCTGATGAGCCGCGTGCCGGGCGTCGGCCGCTTCGATCAGCGCGAAAAAGAGGAAGACGAACAGCGAGACCATCGAGAGCGCCGCGCCGTATTTGAGCGTCGAGGGCGTGAAACGCAGTTCCAGCGTATGTTCGCCGGCGTCGGGCAGATGCACCGAGACGCGGCTCTTGGCCCGGTAAACGGGCACGAGCTGGTCCTTGACGTGCCAGCCGTGGTGGTAATTGCGATTGATGTGCATGCGTCCGTCCGGCTTCTCGTGACGCACCTTGATCAGGAAACGATCCGCGTCCTCGGTCACGCCGAGGATTTCTCCTTCGCCCCGCAGCAATTCCACCGGGCCGGGATAGGACGGATTGCGTCGCAGGCGCGGCTCGTTGCCCCGGACGCGGACGGTGAACGCCTCCCGCATGCGCCGCGCGCCGCGAAGCCCGGTCAACGCGTCGGTCACGGCGAATTGCTGCTCGATCAGGACCATCGGATGCCACGCCAGGTCGTTGGGCCGAGCGCGATAGGGACGCACGGTCACGGGGGTGAGCGCGCCGGTCTCGTCGCGGAAGACGTCCAGGCGATCCGGCGACCAGGGCTCGGGCACGTGAAACGTTCGCCCATGATCGGCCCGGGACGCGGCCAGGGCCATGCCCAGGACGAACACGACCAGGAACGTCCGGCCGAATCGCCGATTGGATTGGACGATCTGTTCGAACGACAGCGCCGCCAAACCGCCCAGGGCAATCAGCAGAAAGATCGGCGTGACGCTCATCGGCTCGCTCACGCCCGTCAGGCAGTTCCAAAAATCCGCCGCCCAGCCGCCGCGAATCGTCATCGCCGGCAACAGGGCGAAGACGAACAGCACGCCCGCCAATCGGCGCGTCGCGTTCTTTCTCGGCAGCGTCACCGCGCCGCCCGCCGCGAGCACCAGCACGAAGATGAGAATTGCCGAACTGCCGCCGGGAACGAGATGGGCCGCCAGGTCGTGCAGGCGTTCGGCGACCGTGGACGCCGTGTGGTGCCACGAGCCGTATCGCCGTCCCGCCCGGGAGAAGTGGCCGCGAAGAAGCTCGGACACGGTGATCGCCAACATCAGCGTCGTAATGCCGGAGAGCACGGCCTTTTGCTTGCGACCCGTGCGCGACATTTTCAGCGTCGCGATAAGGCCGACAATGGCCAGAACGCCCACGAGGACGACGAGCGTCCAGAAACCGGCGGTCGTCCCGCTGCTCGCGGCGGCGGCGCGCAGGTTGCGACGGGTGACGATCTCGATGAGCGGAAACCACTTGATGCTGCCGAGCAGAAACGACGTGCCCAAGGCCAGGATCATCATTTCGATGCCCGCCTCGCGCTCCTCGGCCGATTGCCGCGAACGCAGCCACCCGGCGAGGGCAAACAGCGCGAACAAAAACGCCGTCGCCGGTCCGGCCTGGAACGCCGCCATCGTCACCATCCCGCCGATCAGCAGGGCGGGCAGCGTCTTGGCGGGGGCATGCAGCACGATCGCCAACGCGGGCGCGGCCCAGAGCACCTGCAACGCCAGCGGGTCGTGGGCAATTTTGTCCTGCACCCACCCGGAGACCGGCACCAGCACCGACGCCGCCAGCGACGCCTCCCGCTGGGCGCCCAACCGTCGCGCCAGCAGGTACAGGCCCACCGCCCCGGCGACGACGGCCAGATACCCCTTAAACTTCGTGGCCCAAAAGGCGCTGGAGATGGGCAGGAGCAGCAGGCTGATCGGCGAAAGCGTGCCGTCGGTGGGGTGGGAGCCCAAGGGAACGCCGCCGTCCACGTAGGGGTTCAAGCTCGGGATCATGTGCCAGCGATCCCAGGCGGCGCGGGCGGAGGCGTCGAAGATCGCGGCGTCCATCCAGGCGGCCAACGACTTGTTGGTCGGCACGTGAATGGAGTCGGACGGGGCGATCAGCGTCGGCAGCAAAATCGCGACGAGCAACGCCACGGCGACGTACATCGCCGCCGGCGAGCGTAGGGACGACATCCAGGCCCTCATCGTCCCGGCCTCATAGTTCCACCCGGATTTCGTCGGTCACGGCGATGCGTTTGACGCCGCTGGTGCATCGCGCGGCGAAGATGCCCACGCCCGTGTCGGCCGCCTCGCGAAGGGCGGTCGCGAAGTCCGGGTCGGTTTCGTCGTTGGGAGAAACCACGTCGCAGTCCGGCCGTTGAACGCAAAAGAGGATGGCCGCGTCGTCCCCGCCGCGTACCCGTTCGGTCGCCTCGCGCACGTGCTTCGCGCCGCGAATCGTCGGGGCGTCGGGGAAGAATCCGTGGCGGCCGATCACCAGGTTGCAGGCTTTGACTTCCATGGTCATCTCGCGATTCGTCGTCCGGTGGCGCAGCAGGAAATCCACACGGGATGCCCCCTGGCGCACCTCGCGGGCGGCCGTGTCATAGTCGGCCAGAGACGGAATTTTTCGGGCGCGCAACGCCTCGTCGGCCAGGTCGTTGGCCAGGTAGGACTGCAGATTCACCAGCACGCGCCCCTTGCGAACCGCCGACAGCTCCCAGTCCAGCTTGCGCGTGGGCGAGGGGACATAGCGGCCGTAGCATTCCACTCCCGGAATCAGCAGTTCGTGCATGCGTCCGGGGTTGGGAAGATGGGCCGGCGTCGGCGTTCCATTCACGAGAATTTCCGCCACAAAGCGATTGCGTCGGGCCAGGAATCGGGCCCGCGTCAGCGGCGGGTCGTACAACATCAGCCCGGCATCCTAGAGGCCCGGTTTTGGGGTGTCAACGCGCAGCGGAGACCGTTGTTTTTGAGCCCCGAGTGTCGTTTGGTGGGTTGCTTCGACCAAGAGAATAGTGTGTCATCCTGAACGCAGTGAAGGACCTAGGTACAACCCAAGATGATCCAGCGATGTTCGACTCGGCATCCGATCATTTCGGTACGCGCCAAGATCCTTCGCTAAAGCTCAGGATGACACTCAAATCACTTGTTGGACTGGTTTTTCCCCATGCCCACCCCGAAGCGCATCCTCTTCCTCTGCACCCGCAACCGCTGCCGCTCCCAAATGGCGGAGGCGCTGATCCGCCATGATTTCGGCGACAAAGTGGAGGTGCATTCGGCGGGAACGCAGCCGGCGACGCCCCATCCCCTGGCCCTGCGTGTTTTGTCGGAGATCGGTGTCGATCATACTGGGGCGCGCAGCAAAAATATGGAGGAATTCGACGGCCAGACCTTCGACGCGGTCGCGACGCTCTGCGACAGCGCGAACGAGACCTGCCCGGTCTTCATCGGCGGAACCCAGCGCGCCCATCTGGGTTTCGACGACCCCGACGCGGCCTCCGGCACCGAGGAGGAAATCCTCGCCGTCTTCCGCCGCGTCCGCGACGAGATCCGCGAGCGGGTGGGGGCGTGGGTGCGGGAGGAGGTCCTAGGCGGGGATTCGTCGACTTTTCAGAGCCGCGCACGGTAGTAAGCGGTTTAGAACGTCCCCGCACGCCACAAAGAGGAGTTGGAGGTCATCGAAAAAAACGAAAGCGGTTTGCAGGGCCGAAATCGACCCCTCCCTACCAGCCTTCGCCAAAGGCTACGGCTTGGCAAGCCGGTCGGGGCTCTGAAGGGGCGAAATCGTTGACAATCTCCGGGCGATTGGCTAAAAGCGCCGTCTCGTTTCGTGTGGACCGGGTTTTCGGCGGCGAAACGAATGACCAACGAGGTTTCAAATGGCATCGAATTCGAAGAAGAAGAAGGCGATTCGTAAGCACCGGGATCGTCGGATGGGCATGGATCGCAAGCGTCGTCTGGCGCGCCTGGGCACCACGCCCAAGTTCCCGATTCACCCGGAGGGCGCTCCCGTCGAGCCCCAACCCGCGCAGACGCCCGCCCTGGCCGCCGAAGAGGCCGGTCAGGACTCGTAGAGCCCCGTCTTTCGGATGTAGTCTCCCACGGCCGACGGCACCAGGTCGTCGGTCGGTTCATGCGTTTCCAGGCGCGCGCGGATTTGCGTGCTGGATACGTCAATCGACTCGATTTCCAGATAATAAATGCGCGTCCCCGACTCCTCGTGCCAGAGAGAGCCGTCGGCCATGACGTCGTAAAGCTCGGCCAGACGCCCCAGGGGCTTGTCCAACTCCTCGCGCTCATACCCCGGACGCAGCAGCACCGCCCAATCGGCCATGGGCAGCACCGACTCCACGTCGTACCAGGTCGCGATATCCTTATACGCGTCGATCCCCAGTAAAAACGTGAACTTCGCGTTGGGATAGGTCTGATGCAGTTCGCGCATGGTGTCGCGGGTGTAGCTGTTGCCGCCCCGGCGGACCTCCAAGTCCGAAACTTCGAACCCGGCCCGATCCCCGATCGCCAGCCGCGTCATTTCCAGACGATGGTCGGCGGAGGTGTCGTTTTCCAGTTCCTTGTGGGGAGGCACATGGGAGGGAACGAAGATCACGATGTCCAGATGCAGTCGCCGCTTCGCTTCGTCCGCCGCGCGCAGGTGGCCGTTGTGGATCGGATTGAACGTTCCCCCGAAAACGCCGATATTCAAGCGCTTATCCAGCATTCCCCCACGCTAGCAGACCCGCGACATGCCGGACAAGATGCCGACCCCGTGCGGCAATTTGTCGCGGATGGACAACCGCATTCGAGCCCGCTAAGTTGACGCCCGTCCACGCCGCCAATTTGCCGCCAAGGAGCCGAACTTGACGAGCCCGCCGGAAGTCTTCATGGGGGATTTCGCCCGTGTTTTCGTTGTGTTGCATGCGATTTCCGGAATGATGGCCGCGGCGGTGTCGGCTCACCTGGCGCTCTACTCTTGGAAGTCGTTGAAGACCGGCTTCGACGGCCCCCGCATCCGCGCCTTCGCCCGGGTCACTTTCGGCGCATGGGCGGTGTGCATCGCGAGCGGGATGCTGGCTTATCCCAAATTCCGCTATTTCGCCCGCGCTCTCTACCTGGATCGTCACGCCCCTTGGGCCGCCAATCTGTTCGATATCAAGGAAAACCTGGGCATGCTGCTGCTGCCGATCGTCTTGATCGCGCTCTTTTTGGCGCTGGGCGAGCGAGGGCCGAAGGGCTCGGGTACGCGAAGGGTGTTGGCCGTCGCCGCGACAGCGTGTTTCATCACGCTCACGCTCTGCGTAGTCGCGGGACTATTCGTGACGCTGGCGAAGGGAATATGACCGGCGCTGAACGCAAAATCGTGACCGCCTCCGTCGGCGGGTTGGTCTACGTTCTGTCGGCGTTGTTCGCTCAGATCGCGGGCTGGCCGGTGCTTTGGTATCTGCCGGTGGCGCGCGGTTGGGCCCTGGCTCCCCATCCGCCGACGGGCGTGCTCGGCATGGACCTTTACGGCCGCTACCTGCTCGCCGGTGTCCTGGGCGCGGTGGCCGCCGGGGTGACTTGGGCCGCGACCGGCCGCATGGCGAAATCCGACGCGAAGGACGCCGCCGCCCCCGTTCCGGCCGTGTTCTGGGTGGCGTTGCTGGTCTTCGCGGGCGTGTCGCTGACCTTCATCATCCTGCTCGCGACGCGAAGCCTGACCCCGCCGCCGCTGCCGGATTGGTACGTGCCTCGGTAATTTTGCTGGGGTTTCGAGAATCTCTCCCCGTTTCAGAGCCCCGAATGATAGGGAGGGGTCTAGCGCGACTCAGTACGTCACCAGCGTTTCCGACGCGTTATCCATGTGGCGTTCCGGGACGTACCAGACCGCTTACTACCGTGCGCGGCTCCGAAAGATTGGCGAAGATTGCCGATCCCGCGAAATTCGGAGGCAGGCCCCCGCCGTTTTCGTCGGGCCCCTTGCTTGATAGCCTCCCGCCCCGTGGCTATGATGCGCCTTCGACCGTGCCGACGGTGAATGAAAACGTCGCGATTTGCCGACGTTATTGGAGACGACTTCATGGAACCGGACGACAAGGCCCTGGCCGACTCGCAGCGACAAAGCTCCGCGGTCAAGGCTTACGCCAAGCACCTGCTCGAACGCATGCCGCGGGATTTCACGCTGTACACGCTCTACCCGCTGCTCTCCCGGCAGGCCCATCATCACTACGCGAACATCGACATGTCGCGCCTGCTGCCGCACACCGTCTCGATCGAGACACACACCCTGTGCAACGAAAAGTGCAGCTTTTGCCTGGCCGCCGCGCCGACCAACCCTCGCGGCAATCTGAAGATGCCCGACGAGCTGTTCCACCAGATCATCGACGAACTGGCGACGGTGCGATACTCGGGGCGCGTGGCGTTTTTCGTCAACAACGAGCCGTTCATCGACAAGCGCATCTTCGATTTCGTGGCCTACGCCAAGGAAAAGCTGCCCAACGCGTACTTGCAGATCAGCTCCAACGGCCGCCTCATCAAACCCAAGACGGCCCAGGACATCTTCGCCGCCGGCCTGTCGGGTCTGATCATCAATTGCTATCGCGACGACGGGCAGGTGCATCCGCATATCCCCGAGGTGCTCGACTCGCTAAAGCCCGAGGACCGGGCCAAGGTGACGGTCTTCCGCCGCGACGTCGGCCAGCAGATCACGAACCGGGCCGGATCGTCGCCGAATATGGAAACAATCACCAAGCCCATGCCCGCGTTCTGCTCGTTCCCGTTCCACCAGATCAACGTCGTGCATGACGGCAATGTCTCCCTGTGCTGCATGGACCTGCTGGTGCAGGAGGTGATGGGCAACGTGAAGGACGAAGGCGTCCTGGGTGTCTGGTTCGGCGAGAAGTTCGCGGAAGTGCGTCGCAAGTTGCTCAACTACGACCGCACCTGCACGGACATCTGCAAGGTCTGCGACTGGCGCGGCTTCAAGGGCCTGACCGGCGCCCTCGAACCCCTCAACCGAGCCATGACCCACGTCGCCTAGGGGCCGTAGTCGGCCCGGACTGGGGGATACTTCGTATCCCTGACGCTGGCGCGATGGTTGGGAATCCCTTGGTGGACGTCGCTTCGCTCCGGCCGACTTCCGGGGCGCGACCAACGTGGGTGCCACACTTTCGCGAGAACTTGAGTTCGAGAGAAGGTGTGGATAGTTGGAGCACCTCAACCGCGACCGACATTTCAGAGCCGCGACCGTAAGGGAGCGGGTTGGTTCGATCCGGCACGATTCGCGCGACACGTCCGACAGAGCCGCGCGTCAACAAGCGGTCCGGATCATTCGTTGAGTCGCAGCGCTCGACGACCCCGCGCTGACGCTTGGGGCTCTGTTTGGTTCATTGTTGTTTGATTCTGTTCTGTTCGGTCCGAACCATAAGGCCCAAGATGAATCGCGACACCCTCACGACATTGTTCAAGCAAGTGGCCCTGGGCGAGATCGAGCCCGAGGACGCCGCCGAGCGCATCGCGTCCCTGCCGTTTGAAGAACTCGATTTCGCCAAGATCGACCACCATCGCCAGCTTCGGCGCGGCTTCCCCGAGGTCGTCTTCGCCGAAGGCAAATCGTCCGAACACCTTCTGGGCATCCTGGACCATCTGGCGTCGCGCGACACGCCGATTCTGCTGACGCGCGTTGACGCCGCGAAGGCCGAGGTGCTGGCCGCCGCCCATCCGACCCTGACGCACAACGCGCTGGCCCGCACGATGCACCGGGGCGCGATGCCCGCGACCGGGCGGGGAGAGATCCTGATTCTGTCGGCGGGGACGTCGGACCTGCCGGTCGTCGAGGAAGCCGCTGTCTCCGCCCGTGTCTTGGGAAATGAAGTCACCGTCATCAACGACGTCGGCGTCGCCGGACTGCATCGGCTGGCGGCGGCGAGGGACGCGATCCGGCGGGCGACGGCGATCATCGTCGTGGCCGGCATGGAGGGCGCGTTGGCGTCGGTCGTCGCCGGGTTGGTCGACGTGCCGGTCATCGGCGTGCCGACCAGCGTGGGCTACGGCGCCTCGTTCAACGGCGTGGCGGCCCTGCTGTCGATGCTCAACTCCTGCGCCGGGGGCGTGAGCGTCGTAAATATCGACAACGGCTTCGGTGCGGCGGTCGTGGCGTCGCTGATCAACCGCGGACCGGCGGCGCTGCGCGAGGCGCGAGAATGACAACACTCACAGTATTCGAGGTCGCGTCATGACGACGCTTGCGGTGTTAAGGGTCGCGTCATGACGACGCTTGCAGTGTTAAGGAACGCGCCATGACGACGCTTTACATCGACGCCTTCGCCGGAGCGGCGGGGGATATGCTCATCGGCGCGCTGGTCGATCTGGGCTTCGACATCGCCGCGCTGCATCCGATTCTCGACGCGCTGGAACTTCCCCACGACACGCTCGAGATCAAGACCGTGATGCGCGGCGCTTTGGCCTGCAAGAAATTCGTGGTGCATCTGCCGGGACAGGACGACCCCCACGAACACGAACACGAACACGAGCACCATCACCACGACCATGAGCATGGGCACGAGCACCATCACCACGACCATGACCACCATCATCATCACGATCACGATCACGATCACGGCCATGACCATTCCCATGACCACGCCCACCGCGCCTATCGGGAGATCGTCGAGCTGATCGACGCGCTGCCGTATTCCAAGCCGGTCCGGGACAAGGCATTGCGGGCGTTGCGGCGGCTGGGTGACGCCGAGGCGAAGATGCACGGCATCGGCCTGGACGAGGTGCATTTCCATGAGGTGGGCGCGCAGGACTCGATCATCGACATGGTCGGGTTTTGCGTGGCGATGGAACAACTCGGCATAACGCGCCTGGTCTGCTCACCGCTCACGCGGGGGCGGGGGATGATCAAGTGCGCCCACGGCGAATTGCCCTTGCCCGCGCCGGCGACGTTGGAACTTTTGCGCGACGTGCCCAGCCGCCCCGCCGGTCGCGACGGGGAGCACGTTACGCCGACGGCCGCCGCGCTTCTGGCGACATTGGCGGACGAATTCGGCGACATGCCGGCGGGGGTGGTCGAGGCGATCGGCTACGGCGCCGGCACCCGCGATCCCAAACACGGGCCGCCCAACGCGGTGCGCGCCGCTCTTGTCGATCAATCGGGCGCCGGTCGGGAGGCGGGGGAGACGCTCATCGTCGAGGCGGGCATCGACGACATGGACCCGCAGCTTTTTCCCGTATTGGAAGACGCGCTGCTCGCCGCGGGCGCGGTGGACATCGCCGTCCTCGCGACGCAGATGAAAAAGGGACGGCCGGGGATGTGCGTGCGGGCGGTGACGAAACCGGACCGCCTCGACGCCGTCGCCGACGCCTTCCTCACGCATTCCACGACCATCGGCATCCGCTACTGGCCCGTCGCGCGAATCGTCGGCGAGCGCACGATGCAGGACGTCGAAACCGAGTTCGGCCCGATCCGCGTCAAGGTCACGCACCACCGAGGCAAGCTCGTCAACGCCAAACCCGAATTCGAGGACTGCAAGGCGGCGGCTCAAAAGGCGGGCACGTCCGTCAAGGACGTCGTCCACGCGGCCATTGCGGCGTTTCGTTCATCCGCTAAATAACGACACTACGCCGAATGCTACGCCAAATGCCGCCGGGCAAAGTCTAACTGGGCGGCGATGATCGCGGCGGCGTGCTCCGAGTTGACGAACAACGGCGCGTCGTGGATGGCGCCGGGGATCTCCATGAACTCGCACGGCACGCCTGACTTGGCCAGCAGGTCGCGGTAGAGTCGTACCTCATGCACCAGGATGTCGTCGGTCCCCACGTTCAGGTGCGTCGGCGGAAAGCCGGTCGGATCGGCGTAAAGCGGCGAGATATCCGGCTCGGTCAACGGCCGCCCCGCCGCGTACATCCCCGCCGCCTGCGTCACGTTGCGCACGCTGAGCATGGGGTCGCGCTTGGCCGTTTCGGGGATGCCCGGCTGGCTGACGGTGAGGTCCACCCACGGCGCGGTCAGCATCAACGCGGCGGGCATCGTCGACGGGTCCGCGTCGTGAAGACGTTTGCAGACAACGGCCGCCAAGCCGCCGCCCGCGCTGTCACCGCCGAGGATCCAGCGTCCTTCCTTGAGCACTCCCGCCTCGCGCAGCGCGCCGATCGCCCCCAGGGCATCGTCCACCGCCGCCGGGTAGGGCGCTTTGTCCGCCAGGCGATAATCGACCATCACACCCGCGATGCCCAGGCGGCGCGTCACCAGCGACAACCACTGCCAATGCATCCAAAATGGCCCGGCAATATAGGCCCCGCCGTGCAGATAGATCATCACCCCCGTCGCCGCGTTTTCCTTGTCGAGCCAGACGCACCGGGCGCCGCCGAGGGTCTCTTCGACGGCGTTGCGGGATTTGCGGATCGACTTGGCCGGCATCGGTGCGCGGACCAGGGATTGCACATAGCGGTGCGCATCCGGCGGCAACTGCCGCGAGGCCCAAAACATCAATCGGTACAGTTTCATCGTCGTCGCCGCCAAAGCAGAATGGTTGCGAAAACCAGCGCCGACACCCCGATCGGGCCCGAGGACGGCGCCGAGCCGGTGGTCGAGCAACCGCATCCCGAATCGTCGCCGCCGTCGTCGTCATCGTGGGAGGCGGAGACCTTGATGGTCACGGCCGTCGCGTCGCCGGCGCCTTCCGCGTCGGTGACGGCGAGGGTGACGGTGAAGTCGCCCTGCTCGCGGAAAGTGTATTCCACCTCGGCCGTTTCGGCGTCCGCGCCGCCGGGCAGGGTCCATCGGTAGGCGACGATTTCGCCTTCCGGGTCCGAGGAGAACGCGCCGGAAAATTGCACCGTCAGCGGAGCCGAGCCGCTGCTCTTGTCGACGTTGATGACGGCCTTCGGGTCTTCGTTGGGGTCGCCGATGCCCCAGACGGCCATGGCCGCCCCCGCGTCGATCTCCCCGTAGCCGATTTCGTCGTCCGGGCCGGTGCCGGGGTTGGCGGTGGACTGCATCAGGTCGCGCAGATCCTCCACGTCGTATTCTTCCGGCCCCCCGGCGATCAGCAGGGCCGCGACCGCCGAGGCGTGGGGGCAGGACACCGAGGTGCCGTACGCGCCGTAGTAGCCCACACCGTCCCCGCCGATGGTCTCCTGCACAATCTCTTCGCCCGGCGCGAGCAGTTCGGTGCCTTCGCCGTAGTTGGAAAAGGGCGAACGCACCACCGGGTTGCTGCCGACGCGGGGCCGGGACGAGCCCACGGCGATGACGGCGTCATATCCCGCCGGGTAGCTGATCGTGCCCAGGTCTTCGTTGCCGGTCGCGGCGAAGAGCAGCACGTTGGCGTTGAAGGCGTCGGTGGCCGCGTTGTTGCTGATGCCCGAAAAATCCCCGCCGCCCAGGGACATATTGATGACCTGGGCGCCGTGGCCGACGGCGAAATCGATGGCCCGGGCGATGTCGCTGTCCTCGGCGCCGCCGTCGGCGTCGGGGAAGACCTTCAGCGGCATGATCGTCGCCTCGCCGGCCGCGCCGGCGCAGCCGATGCCGTTGTCGGTGGCCTCGCCGATGACGTTGCCGACCAACGTGCCGTGGCCGATGAAGTCCTGGGGATCGGCGTCGTTGCTGTAGAAGTCGTAGCCTTCCGCCAAATGGGCCGGGTCCAGCAGCTCGCCGGTGTAGTAGCCGGTGTCGATGACGCCGACGATGACGCCTTCACCCAAGGTGTAGTCCCAAGCGTCGGGCAGGTTGATCTGGCGGAAGTTGCTCTGAAATCGGCCGTAGAGGGGGTCGTCGGGGGAGAAGTCGAAGGCCTCGTGCACGTAATCCGGCCAGGCCGCCGCCACGCCGGGCCAGCCTTCAGCCTGCGCGATCATTTGGTCGAGATCCGCCGCCGGGTCAAATTCCACTGAAATATAGCGAACTTGGAGGTGACTCAGGTCCGGAAGGCCTGCCTTGGCGGTATCGAGGGAGACGAGGCGGCCGTCGGTGAGCGCGATCGATTCCACGTTGGCCGCCGCGCCGACTTTCGCCGTCAAAAAACGCTGAACGCCCGCGAGGCCGTCCATTTCCAACAAAATACGGCCCGCCACGGCCCGATGCCCGCCGTAATCCACCGTCATCTGCGCGGCCGAAACCCCCGCCGGAGCGCTCGCCAGGAGCACGATGAACAGGACCAAAATTCCGATACGGCGCTTCATGCTTGAATGTCCCTCGCCAAAGAATCCGTAGAATACCTTGGAGGGACCGGTCCGACAATTCAAGAAATCGGCTCTGTTCGTGGGGCGATTTTTTGGTCAAATCGAGGAAACTCCATGAATTTCCGTGGAAAATTCGTTTTCGTCGATTTTTCTTTCCTGTCCGGGGCTCACTGACACGGTTACGTCCGGCGTTTCCTGACGGTAAATTTTTATTGCAGAGCTTCAATTCTTTGGATAAAAACGCTTGAAATTCCGATAAGATTTCCGGAATTCATTTTCTTCAACGGGAGGACCGTACGCATGAAGTTGGACAAGCTGTTTATGGTGGTGTTGATGCTCGTTCTGTCCATGAGCCTTTCGCTGGCCGTGGCCTGCGGCGACGACGACGATGATGACGACGACGATTCCTCGAGCGTCGGCGATGACGATGACGACGACGATGATGACGACGACGATTCGTCTTCCAGCGGATTCCAGAGCAACTGTGTGTCCGCGCTGCGGGCCTGCGGTTCCGAAGGTGTCCCTGGCAATGTGTACGAACTCGCCTGCAGCTCTCTCGAAACGGTTTACGGTTCCGGGTTCTATGAAACCTGCGCCGACGAGATCGACGCTTTCTTCACTTGCTTGACGGACTGCACCAACGAAGATGTGACGTCTTGCTCCGAGACGGCTTTCACGGAATGTTCGTAGTCGTTTCGAATTAACCAATGAAGCTTACCGGCGCCGGGGCCCAAACCCCGGCGCCGTCGTTTTGGTGCCGAGAACCGGCGGGAGCCGGAAAAGCCAAGGAGGATAACGTGGACAGATGGAACAAGTGGATGTTGGTGGTGATGGCGGCCTTGTTGGCCATGAGTCTGTTGACGGCGGTGGCCTGCGGCGGAGACGATGACGATGACGATGACGATGACGACAGCTCGGATGACGACAGCGACGACGATGACAGCGACGACGACGATTCGGACGATGACGACGACGATTCGAGCTTCAACGAGCGATGCGAGGCGACCATCAAGGACTGCATCCCGTTTGGCGAGTACAGCGCGACGTTCTGCCAGTTGGACCCGGCGACCGTGACCGACTGCGGCCGGACCGCCACGGAAGCCTTCCTGGACTGCATGGAAGCCGAATGCAGCCTCTCGGGCATCATCGGTTGCGCCAATACTTGGACGACGGACGTTTCGGACTGCACGTAATCCGCGTTTGAAAAGCCCCCAAACCGGCGTCGAAGTTTCGGCTTCGACGCATTTTTTCTTTATCAAAGACGCTCGCGGCGACGATCCGTGGGCGATGACAATCTTCCGTGGAGGAATCAATTCGATGCACCTGAAATCCCTATTTTTCCTGTTGATGATCGCCGTGCTGGCGACGAGCCTGTCGTTGGCGGTGGCCTGCGGCGGTGATGACGACGACGATGATGATGATGACGCAGTGGGCGACGATGACGATGGTGACGACGACACCAGCGCGGATGACGACGACGATGATGACGACTCGGCGTCGATTTCCGAGGAGCAGTTCGACGATTGCGTGACGCTCTACGCCTCGTGCGGCCATATCGGGGAGGACACCGCCGTGGCGCCGTGCGAGTCGCTCGTCTCGTCACTCGGATCGGTCAACGCCTGCGTGGTCGAGGCGTTTGACGCGCTGTTGGAGTGCATGGACACCTGTGACGTGGAAGAGGGGGTCATCGACTGCACCGACCCGTTCGCCGCCACCGTGACCGAGGATTGCGGCGTGGAGATCGTGACCTGATTCCGATAAGAGAGTTTCGCAAATCACGACGCCGGAGCCGCCCGCTCCGGCGTTTTTCTTTGTCGGCCCGATATCCCGAACCATCGAGCGGCATTGACAGACCTTTTGCCGGCGACCGATAACGAGGACGCCACGCAATGCTTTGGGGATGGTCGATGAAATTCCTGCGGATCCTGTTGATTTTGGCGCTCTGCGCCACCTTGTTGTCGGCGTGTTCGAAAAGCTCGGGCGATTCCTCGTCGGGGGACGACGACGCGGCGCCGGATGACGACAGCGGTGACGACGACACCTCGGGTGACGATGACACGACGGACGACGACAGCGCCGACGACGACCTGACCGCCGAAGGCAAGTGCCGCGCGATCTGGGACGACTGCTTTCCCGATTTGAAGGACTTGGCCGAGGCAAGTTGCGCCGAATACAACGAAGCCCATCTCAAGGCCGGAGCCTGTGCCGACGCCGTGCTCGACAACTACTTCGCGTGCCTGTCGTCGTGCGAATTCGACAAGTATCCCACCTGCGCAAAAACGGCAAAAACCGCGCTGGCCGCGTGCGACGGCTGAGCCCGTCGCGAAGTCCGAATCCGCGCCGAATCCGCGCCGAACCCTACGATTTAGACGGCCGGTTGCTCCCCGGTTTCGGGCCCGGTATCGGCCGGAGGCAATCCGACGCGGTCGGCGAATCTTTCCCGGATGATTTTGTATAACTCCTCGGCGACGCGCGCGTTGCCCGCGGCGTTGAGGTGGACCGACGAGTCGAGCAGATAGTCCTTGTCGCGATAGTACGTCATTTCGTGCGTCGCGAGGGGAATGTCGTTTTTCCGCAGAATCTCCTGCCAGTCGTTATCCTTGAGCGATCGGGGCAGGAAGTCGTACAGCGCGATAACGGCCACTTGATGCCGACGCAGGCTGGGCACGAGCAGCCGCAAGGCGTCGAATGTCGTGGGCGTGATCATGCTTCGCCCCGTGGTGCGATCGATCTTGGCCATCGCCGACTTGCCCAGATAGCCGTAGGACATCAGATAGTAAAAAAGGCGCTCCACCCGCGTCTGGCCGAGCAAGCCGACGTTCTTGTCCGGCTGCACCGGGAACATGGGGTCGTCGTCGTTGGGATCCCACTGCATCAGGATTAAACGCGGTTTGAAGCGCTCGACCTGCTCCTTGGCGATCATGGCCGACTGAAACCCGTTGTAGCCCGAGACGCCGAAATTGATGACCGGCACGCGGCCGTCGAGCAGTTCTTCCAGGAAATATTCGTAGGTCTCGTCGCCTTCCACGCCGTGCCCGAAGCAGGTCGAGTCGCCGAAGCTGAGGATATACGGCGGCTCGTATTCCCGGGCCTCCCCGGCGCGGACGATGCGTTCGCCGTAGTGGCCGATGGCGTAGGAAACGACGCGTTGGTCGGCCATGAGGGTGGTGTAGTCTTTCGTGCCCGAGTCGGGTTTGTAGCGAAAATAGACGACGTCGTCGGGGATGATGGTCTCGCGAAAATCCGGGATGAACAGCCCCAGGGTCAATTCCGCCGCCAGAAAGATCAGGACGACGGTCGCCAGATTGACCAGTACGCGGCGGGATTGCTGCATCCACCAGGAGGTGTCGAGCGACATCGTGTCGTCTCCGAATAATCCGCCGACAACCGCGTCACACGAAGGAAGCGGGGGACGAGGAACTGCCGAAAAGAGACCCTTGGTTATTCCGACCCCCGGCGGATGTCAAGAACGGGCGACCCCCGGCGGGCGTCAAGAAAGGGCGCGGGCCGAGGGCGAACCGATGATCTAGGCAGCGGGGCCGCCGTTCGTTAGGATTCGGACCATGCCTCGCCAGGACATCCCCGCCTTGCGTCACGCCGCTTGGGCCGGACTCGTCGCCTTGCCGGTCTATTTGGCGGGGACGGCGCCGCTGGTCTATTGGCGGGATTCGGCCGAATTTTCCATGCTCGGCCACAACCTGGACATCGGCCACCCGGCCGGTTCGCCGCTGTTTTCTCTTCTTTCTCGAGCACTCGAGTTTTTGCCGCTGGGTTCGATCCCGTTTCGAGCGACGCTGGTCGGCGTGTTCAGCGCGTGCCTGGCGGTGGGATTGCTGGCGTATCTGGTGCATCGGGTGGCCGAGCGCGTGGGCCTGACGGGCATCGCGGCGGCGATTCCCGCTTGGGTCGCGGTGGCGGCTTTCGCGTTCGCTCCCGCGTTTTACGATTGGGTCGTCTCGCCGGAAGTGTACGCGGGGCAGGTGCTGATCATGCTCGCCGTGATCGCCGTGGCGATGCGCCTTTGGGAGCGGGACGAGCCGCCGGACCGGCGCTGGGTCTTCGCGGCGGCCTTGTTGCTGGGTCTGGGATGCGGGATGCACATGGGTCTGATCCTGCTGGCGCCTGGGCTGACGCTCCTTGTCGTGCTGCCCCACCGGCGATTGTGGAACTTGCGCGACATCTTCCTGTTCATCGCCTTCGCGGCGATCGGCTTCACCGTCTTCGCCTACCTGCCCCTCCGTTCGGCGACGACCCCGCCGTTCGACCACGGCAACACGGAATTTTTTGACGCCTTCCTCGGCCATATCACGGGGCGCACCTATTCAGGCATCATCCACAGCTACCCGTGGCCCCGCATCGCCTACAATCTGCGCCATCTGCTCGGTCATTTTTCCCATCAGCTTTCATGGGTCGGCGCGCTGCTGGCGCTCATCGGTCTGGTCGCGTTTTTGCGTCAGGCGCCGTTGATGGCCGTCGGGCTGGTTCTGACCGTCGCCGGGCACCTCTATCTCTACGTGAAGGATTGGTATGTCGCCTTCGGCTACATTCCTCTGTTCGCGCTGGCGGCGATTCTGGCGGGATTCGGCGCGGCGGCGTTGTTGTCGCTGGACCGGCGGGGTGGGGAGAATCGGCCGCGCACGCTGCTGTATTGGACGATCGTGGTCGCGGGCATGCTCTTTGTGCAGACCCATTTCGTCCTGACGCACCACAGCCGCGCCGAAAACGACCGTGCCCATCGCCATGGGCGGGGGTTGTTGGACGCGCTGCCCGAAAACGCGCTGTTCGTCAGCTACATCGACTCCCAGACCTACATCACCACCTACATGCAGTCCGTCGAGCGCTACCGCGAGGACGTGGTGCATTTCCACCGCGCTCTATTCCATGCCCAGGACGAGTTGCTCGCCCGGCACCCGGACCTGGATCTGTCCGACCTGAATGTGGACCAACCCTACGGTGTCCAGGCGTGGCTGCTCGCCCATGCCGATCGGCACGCGCCGTTCTGGGATTACGGCTGGGAGGAAGGGCCGTACGTACAGGGCGATCACCTGCGCCCCTATGGTTTTGTCTGGCGCGTCTTGTCGCCCGAGGCGCCGACGGATTGGGACCAGGCGCGCCTATGGAATCGCCATTTCGCGCCCGTCATTCGCCGGCCGGAGGACACGCCGTATGACTACACGGCCATCGACGTCTATTCGCGCCGTTTGTCGCTGATGGCCAAACTCGACTACGAACGCGGCGACCTGGACGCGGCGGCCGAGGACCTGCGCACGGCCCTGGCGATTCGTCCTGATCACGGCCAGTTCTACGGCCAGTTGGCGGTCATCGAGTCGGGGCGCGGGAATCTGGAGGCGGCGGTGCGTCTGGCGGCCCAAGGGGTGGAGGAGCAACCCTACCTGACGCAGAACTGGAATTATCTGGCGACGCTCGCCCTTCGCGCCGATAAACCGGATGTGGCGGGCAATGCCTACCAAAAATCCCTGGCGCTCAACCGATTCCAGTCGGAGCCCGCGGCGGATTACGCGGCGCTATTGATGCATTCGAAGGAATACGCCCAGGCCGAGCACTGGGCCCGCAACGCCCTGAAAGGCGCGACCACGCGAAAACAGACCATGCGGGCCGACGCAGTGCTGGCGCGGGCGCTCATCGGCCAGGGCAACTGCGGGGCGGCCGTTGGCATCTTGGAAAAACTTGTCCAAGATGACCCCGACGACAAAAGTCACGCCAAACTTCTTGCCGCGTGCCGCGCTTCGGGCGGTACGGGAGGGCGGCCTTGAGCGCGGATAGCTACCCTTACGACTTGTCGATTGTCGTGCCCGTCTATAACGAAGAGTCGCGGCTGGAAGACGGCCTGCGGCGCATGATGGACTTCGGGCGGACGTTCGACGGCAAATTGCAGATCGTCGTGTCCGATGACGGCAGCCGGGACCGCACGGCGGCCATGGCGCGGGAAATCCTCGCCGACTATCCCCACCATCTGGTGCTCGACGCGCCGGTGAATCGGGGCAAGGGCCATGCGGTGAAGGTCGGCATGCTGGCCGCGCGGGGCGCCTATCGCCTGTTCACCGACATCGACCTTTCCGTGCCCATCGAGACGGCGAACCGCTTTTACAAACTCGGTCGGGACGGCGCGCCGGTGGTGATCGGCACGCGCAAGGTGCGTCAGGCGAATGTGGAGATCCGCCAGCCGTTCTATCGGGAATTGATGGGCGGCGTGTTTCGCTGGACGTCGCGATTTTTGTGCGCGCCGTCGGTCACGGACTTCACCTGCGGCTTCAAGCTCTTCAACGCCCAGGCGACCCGCGCCATCTTCCGCCAAAGCGTGATCGAGCGTTGGAGCTTCGACGCGGAGATCATGTTCATCGCCCACCGCATGGACTACCAGATCATCCAGGTGCCGGTCGTTTGGCGCAACTCGGAGGACTCCCGCGTGCGTGTCGGCGTCGACGCGATCAACAGCTTCGTCGAACTGATGCAGATCCGCGCCCACGACCTGATGGGACAATATTCGTACAGCACGACGAAGGGCGATCCGCCGGACGACCCCATCGAAAGCCTTTGATTACACAGCCCCTTGCAGGACCCCTTCTTGCTGAGCCCTTCATGCAGAGCCCCTTACAGAGCCTCGACCGTTAGGGAGGGGTTGTCGCAGCGGTGCGCGGATGAGGCTTTCCCGTTGTTTGCCGGTGGTGTGGCGACATGCTCGACGACCCCGCGCTAACGCTTGGGGCTCTGTTCCGTAGGCAGCGTCGCGGGACGGCGAATCACCTTCCTAACAACGCCCGATAAACCTCGTCTAATTTTCGGATTACAACGCGGCGGTCGTATTCCGCTTCGGCCCGTGCGCGAGCGGCGGCTCCGAGTCGCGAGGCCAATTCGCGGTCATCCAACAGCCGTCGTATCGCCCCGCCCATCGCATCCGCGTCATCGACATCGACGAACAGTGCGTCTTTGTTGTGCGTGAGCAAGTCTTCCGGGCCGCCGCAGCGGGTCGAGACGATCGGGCGCCCGGCGGCCATGGCTTCCAGGCACGCGACGCCGAATCCCTCCCGGCGGCTGGGCACGACAAACACCCGCGCGCGGCGCATGCGCTCCAGCGTTTCGGCGTGGGGCAGTTCGCCCGCGAATTCGACCCGGTCGCCGATGGACAGGCGTAGCGCTTCGGCCATGAGGGCGTCGCGCGTCGGGCCCTCACCGATCAGCACGAGGCGCATCGTCGGGTCGTTCAGCCACGCGAAGGCGTGCAGCAACACGTCCTGGCCCTTTTCGACGGATAGGCGGCCGACGGCGACGATTTCGTTCGACGTTTCGTTGTCGGGACACGGCGCGATCGCCTCGGTGTCGACGCCGTGGGGCAGCAGGACGACGCGATCCTCGTCGAGGCCCAGGGCTCGGGCGCGTTCGAACATTTCGCGACTATGGACGACGACCTTGCTCGCGCGCGCCGCGGCCCAACGGGCGGCCTTGAGCATCGGCCCGCCGCTTCCCATCAGGTCCGAGCCGTGGAAACTCACCACTACCGGTATCTTCCCCCGCGCCGCCGATAGTGCCGCCGACAGTGCCGCCAGCGCGGACGGCGTCCAATGGGCGTGCATCAGGTCGTGATTTTTCGCATGGCGTCGCGCCGCCCGACGCGCGGCCCAGAGCAGCTCCGGCACCGTCAGCCAACGCCATTTCGCGGCACGTAGATTCGCCGGGATACCGCCGCCGTAGGCCAGTTGCTGCATCCGTTCGGGAGCATAGCGATAACGCACCACGCGCACTCCCGCCATCTCTTCCTCGCGGGCGAGGCCGGGGGCGTGGGGGCACAGGACCGTGACCCGGTGGCCGATTTCCATGAGGGCTCGGGCCTGTTCGAAGACGAAGGTGCCGGAGGAATGGCCGGGGCGGTTGGGAAAGCTGGTGGTCAGGAAAAGCAGGCGCGCCACGTCGACGCCCTAGTCGGAGTCCGTCTCGCGCCCGAAATGCAGGCGCTCGCGTTCGAGCAGGTCGGAGAGCAGGCGGCGGTTGGCGGCCTGCATGTCGGCGACGACGCCCAGGACGAGGATCTGGACGCCGACGATGGCGAGGGTGGCGGCGAGGATGAGGCTTTGGATTTTTCCCTGGCCGCCGGTGGTGAAATAAAAATAGAGAAAACGCACGCCGATCGCGATCGCGGGAACGATCAGCGCCATGCCGGCGATGGTGAACGCCTTGATCGGTTCGTAGAGCGTGAAGATTTTCAGAATCGTGGCGACGGATCGGGCGATGTAGCTCAGGTTCGAACTGATGAGCCGGGACTCGCGCGTCTTCGGATTCGTGCGGATCGGAACGTGGGCGACGGCGATGCCCTCGCGCCCGGCCTGGATGAGCGTTTCGAGCGTGTAGGTGTAACCGGACACGACGTTCAGCCGCGCCGCCGCCCGCCGCGAATAGGCGCGAAATCCGCTGGTGGTGTCGGGAATCGTCGTGCCGGAAAATCGCCGCACCACCGCGCTGCCCAGGCGTTGCAGCGCCCGCTTGGTCGGCGAGAAGTGGGGGATGGCGTCCATGTCGCGACAGCCGACGACCAGGTCCGCGTTGCCGTCGAGGATGGGACGGATGAGCTTGGCGATGTCGTCCGCGGCGTATTGGTTGTCCGCGTCGGTATGCACGATGATGTCGGCGCCGAGCTTCAGGCTTTCGTCCAGCGCCGATTGAAACGTCGCGGCCAGGCCCCGATTTTGCGGCCAGCGACGCACATGGTCCGCCCCCGCGTCCTTGGCGACGCGGCTGGTGGCGTCCCGGCTGCCGTCGTCGACAACCAGGATTTCCACCGCGTCCACGCCCGGCACTTCGCGCGGCAACTCAGCCAGCGTGGCGGCGAGTTGGGCCTCCTCGTTAAAGGCCGGGATTTGGATGACGAGCTTCATCGATCTGTCGCGCTCCGATTCGTTCGATTCGTCGGCGCCGAATTCGTGGCGGCTAAGACGGTGTCATCCTGAACGAAGTGAAGGATTTTGGTGCGTCCCGGGGTTGCGAAGACGATTCGGCAACAGGATTCGAAGCCGGATTCTTCGCTGCGCTCGGAACGACGTGTGATCCCGTTCATGCCGTATGAACCTTGACTGTGCCACTCGGCGGCTAATTAAAGACGCGGAATTTGAGAAGCGTCCAGAGAGCGCCGAATCCGTCGCGCCAGGTGATCTTCTTGCCTTCGTGGAAGTCCCGGCCCGAGTAGCGGATCGGCACCTCGAAGACCTTGTGGCCCATCTTGAAGACCTTGGCGGTGATCTCCGGCTCGAACTCGAAGCGGTCCGATTTGATCTTCACCGCGGTGAAGATGTCGGCCCGGAACATTTTGTAGCAGGTCTCCATGTCGGTGAGCATGGTGTTGTAGAGGATGTTCGTCACGAAGGTGAGCATGCGGTTGCCCATGTAGTGCCAGAACAGGAACGCCCGGTGCTCGCCCAGAAATCGCGAGCCGAACACCACGTCCGCGCGGCCCTCGGCGATGGGATTGAGCAGCAGTTCGTAGTCCCGGGGGTCGTATTCCAGGTCCGCGTCCTGAATGATGACCGCGTCACCCTTGACGTAGGATTGGCCGGTGCGGATGGCGGCGCCCTTGCCTTGGTTCTTTTCGTGATAGACGACCGTGACGTCGGGGGTGCCTTCGATCTTTTCCTTGAGGATCTCCCGCGTGCCGTCGGACGAGCCGTCGTCGACGATGATCAACTCCTTGTCCAACGGCGAGGAGAGCACCTGGGCAACGATCTCTTCGATCGTCGGCCGCTCGTTGAACACGGGCATCACGATCGAGAGCTTCATGGGGCGTCGGGTCACGGCCACAAATGGACTCCTATCCGGTCAATCGGCATCGGTCGGCGGCGGCGCGTCGGGCGCATCCTCCGCCGGTCGCTCCAGGGCGGCGAGCCACTGCGTCGCCTGTTCGCGAAGCTGAGGGAACTCCTGCTTGGACGCCAGGGCGCGCCCGAGGGCCGTTTTGGCTTCGTCTTCCATGCCGTTTCGCAAAAATATATAGCCCATCACATAGTGCCCCACAAGCGAGTCGGGCTCCCGGTCCAGCAGATCCTCCGCCGCGGCCTGGGCTTCGTTCCATCGGCCGGTCATGGCCATGAGCTGGGCCAGATCCTGATATCCCTCGAATCGGGCGGGTGTTTTAGCGATGGCCTGGCGGAAAAATTGCTCGGCTTCTTCGAGGTTTTTGTCCGCAATGCGGCACTCGCCCATGCCGATGAGCGTCTCGTAGCGGGGACCGCCGTAGGGGGCGTAAGCCATGCCTCGCCGGTAGAGGGGGCAGTTGTCGACGTTCGGGTCGGCGTGGCGGCGCTGCGTGGCGACGTTGACGAGCACCAGGCCCGCCCGGTCGTCCTTGGCGTACGCGTCTTCCCACAGACGTCGCGCCTCCGACCAGACATACCCCCGATGCAGCGTCATGACGACCATCAGCGCCAGGGCCGCGCCGACCAGCACCCGCGCGGCGGGTTGACGCCACAACGCCGGTCGCGTGGCGAGATAGGCGGCCGCGATCGCGAATCCGCCCAGGGGGGCGTAGAGGTAGCGTTCGGCGAAATAGGTGCCGATGGGAATGACGTTGGCGAAGGGGATGAAGGCGACCAGATACCACGCCGCGCCCATCGCCGGCCATGATGACTTGCCGCGAGACCGCCACAGCCAAACCAGGACGGCGACGACGCCCGCCGCCGCGATCCACGTCCACGGCGACGTGAAGCGATGCACCGGGTCCCAATACGCCGGACGCAGTCCGAACGGCGCGAACAATTTCGCCACGCCGTGCCAGAGGGCGACGGAGGTGGTCGCCAGGCGGTCGAACAACGGCGGCACTTCCGCGCCGGAAACCCGCTCCACGCGGCCGAGAATGTGCGTCCGCAGGGCGATGTACGCGATGACCAGCGCGACGCCGATCCATAGCTTCCGACGCAAGGCAAGGCGACGCACGCGGGCGAGGGCCGTTTCGCCGGGCGGGCGTTCGTCGAACAGCCAACACACGGCGGCGTAAAGCACGGGGATCGTCACGCATTCCTCGCTGCCCAAAAGACCGACGGCCAACAACGGCGCCGCGATGGCGAGGTGGCGGTTCTTGCCGGTGTCGCGAAAAAGCAGGAGAAAGCGCAACGCGGCGAAGCCGAAGACCATCCCGACCAGGTCGAACGCGCCGGTCGTATTCGCCACCCGGTCCGCATGCACCGGATGCACCCCGAAGAGAAATCCGGCCGGCAGCGCCATGACCGGCGGAGCGCCCATGCGCCGGACGATGCTCGCGAACAGCAGCGTCACCAGGACATGAAAGGCGATGGCGACGGTGCGATATCCCACCGGCGAATGACCGAACGCGGCGTAGGTCAGCGTGTAGGCGACTTCGCGAACGGGGCGGTAGAGGTAGTGCTGATCGCGGGTGAAATACTTGGGAATGTTGGCGAGGCTCTGGTGGGCGGTTTCGTAGAGAATGAACGGCTCGTCGTCCCACAAAAACGGCTTGTCGATCGACGTGGCGTAGGCCGCGAACGTCACCACCGCCAGCGCCAGATACCACCAACACCTCCGCGTAATCGGCGCGTCGTCGGTCATGTCGCGTCCGCCAAGCCGAGTTTCGCGAGAAGTTGCAGAACGGCGTCGTTGTCCGCGAACCGGCGGCGCATGTCGGCGGCCTCGCGTTTCGCGTCGGCTGTTTTTCCCGCGGCGACCAGTTCGTTGAGATAAATCGCCCGTGGCTTGGGATCGTCGGGCAGGGCGAGGGCGGCTTTGCGAAAATCAGCCAGGGCCGTCGCTTGATCGCCGTTTTCGAGCGCGTCGCGCCCGTGATGCAGGAAGTGGTAGACGACGTTGTCCTGCACCGTGGTCGTGTGGTGGTCGCGGGTGAAATACGGTTCGGTGTACGCGGCGGTCGGCAGGTGCTCCCATAACCCGGCGGGGCAGGGGCGGCCGTCCAGGCGGAAGCCGAATCCGCAGCGCGCCACAAGGCCGCGTTCGTTCCATGACGCCAAAACCTGTTCCTCAACGGGGTGTTCGGTCGACGAGAACGTCGAATAGACCGGCCGACCCCGTTCGCGCAGATCCTCCACCAGCGAATAAAACGGGCTCAAGGGCACGCGGGCGTATTCCGGCCGAGCCGTCCAGTCGTGGCCCAATCGTTCGCGGACCTCGGCCTGGATCCAGTCCGTGTCCATGCCGGCCTTCGGGATGAGCACCACGTCCTCCCGGTAGCGCTCAACGCGGGTATAGAACCACAACGGAAAGATGTTGTTGTCGCCGCCGACAGCGACGGCGTAGCCGTCCTCCGGGTATTGCAGCACGGCCTTGTTGAACGCCTCGCCGACGTAGTGATGGGACAGGTCATTGCGCGCGTAATTCTGCAAAATCGGCACGCACGCCGTCACGACCAGCGTCGCCGCCCACGCGGTCGATCCGGTGCGGTCTTTCAGCCACGCCAGCGCGTACGCCGCCGCCACCGCGACGCACAGCGTCGCCGTGATGGTGTAGCGCAGGACCTGATAGAACTCGTCCTTACCGATGTAATTGACGCGAATGCCGATGTTGACCGCGATCACGACAAAGAGCGCCGTCAGCACGACGCGATCCGTCTTCCAAAGTCGCCACACGCCGATCGACGCCAAACCGAAGACCGGCAAACCGGCCTGCGTCGTCAGGCTTTGCAGGATGATGCCCGCCATGCGGAACTTGGGCTCCCAATCGCTGGAGAGCATCTTGTGCTTGTATTGCTGCTGCGTGAGGGCGTCGAGAAAACGCGGCCATGTGACGGGGTCGCCCCAGTTGAGCACCGGGTCGGTGATCGCGCGCAGGGGCAGATAGAGATAGGTCGACAGCCCCAGGACGGTCAGCCCCGCGCACAGGACGACATCGCGCGGCGTGAGGCGTTTGATGTTCGCCAGTCCGACGACGGCGGGGAACATGGCGGCGGCCAGCAGGATCTGGTGGTTGGTGAGTCCCACGCCCAGCAGGAACGCGGCGGCGTAGAGATAGCGCCGGTCGGATTTGTCGCGCCAGAGCAGGGCGAGATAAAACAGCGCGGCCGAGAGGGCGGTGTTGATCGGGTAGGTGCGGATCTTCAGGCTCTGTTCCATGAACATCTGGCCGCCGGCGAAAGCTAGCGTAACGGCGAAGGCGGCCATGTCGTCGCGCGTCACCCGGCGCAGGAGCAGAAAGATCATCACGCAGCCCAGCGACGCGGCCAGCACCGAGGCGAGATTCGTGCGGAAGGCCAGAGAGCCGGTGGGCAGACGCGAGACGGCGTAGGTCCACTGCGTCAGGAGGGGATAGCCGGGGACGTGGGGGATGGAGAGCGTCGCGCCGGCGGCGGACAGCTCGCCCGAGTCGCCCAGGTGGATCGTCGGGCACACGGCCGACAGGTACACGCCGAATACGATCAGAAAGACCGCGACGGCCGCTATGCGCGTTCGGACCACGTACGATCTCCGAAATTGTCCTGGGGATGTGTCGGCACCCGGCTGCGCACCCGTCTTGGAAGTTCGCGTCCATTAAATTTGAAGGATTGGGGGTGGTCAAGCGCGATCGCCCCAAAGCCGACGACAAGCATCGCGGTGAATTGATGCCGCCCCCATTTCAAGCTAGGAATAAACCCCTCGCAATTCCAGGGAGAACCGCCGGTGACGCCGGACGCGAATTTTGAACATCTCAACGTCGACGAGTTGCGCCGATTGCTTGATGCCGTCGCCGAAACACGCGTCGGTGTCCTGGGCGATTTCTGTCTGGACGTCTATTGGTTCATCGACGAGTCCGGCGAGGAATTGTCCCTGGAGACGGGTCTGCCGACGCGGCCGGTGGCGCGGCAGCGTTGCGAGTTGGGCGGCGCCGGCAATGTCGCCCGCAACATGGTCGCCATGGGATGTCGCCACGTGGAGGTTTTCGGCGTGGTCGGGCCGGACGTGTGGGGCCGGGAGATGCGGCGCCAATTTGATGAGCAGGGAGTGCGTGGCGCGGGGTTGTTCACGCAGGACGAAGACTGGGCGACGCACGCCTACGTCAAACCCCACGTCGGTGACAAGGAATCCAACCGCCTGGACTTCGGAGGTTTCAATCGGCTGCGGAGGCAGACGGCCGAGCGCCTGCTGGCCGGAGCGGAAACGGCCTTGAAGGACTTGGACGTCTTGGTCATCAACGAGCAGGTCACTCAGGGCCTGCACGCCGGGGCCGACTTTCGCGAGGGTCTCAAGAGCCTGATGCGAAGGAGCGCGGACAAGACGTTTCTTGTCGACAGCCGTCATTTCAGCGACGTGTATCCCCATGCGTCGCTGGTCATCAACGAGCGCGAAGCCGCCGGTTTCATCGGGCGGGCGTATCCGCCGGGCGCGTCGGTTTCGCGGGATGACGCCGTGCATTCCGCCGAGGTGTTTTTCACGCGCAACGCTCGCCCGACGTTCGTGACGCGTGGTCCGAGAGGCCTGGTGCTGCGCGATAAATCGGGGCTGCACGAGATCCCGGCGATTCCGGTCTCGGGCGAGACGGACCCGGTGGGCGCGGGGGACACCATGCTGGCGGGCGTGGCCCTGACGCTGGCGGCGGGCGCTTCGCCGAGGGTGGCGGCGGAATTCGGGAACATCGCGGCGTCCATCACCGTGCGAAAACTGCGCCGGACGGGGACGGCGACGCCGGCTGAGATCCTCGCGGTGGTCGAAAAATGACCGCCCGATCGGTTGCCATCCACGACGCAATCGCCTAAGACACCCCGGCTATGAGCGCGTTTTCCTTCCAGGTCCAGGATCGAGATCCGAATACCGACGCCCGTACCGGCGTGATGAACACCGCCCACGGTCCGGTGCGCACGCCTGTTTTCATGCCCGTGGGCACGGTCGGGTCCGTCAAGGCGATCGGGCCGGACGATCTGGACGCGGTCGGCGCCCAGGTGATCCTCGGCAACACCTTTCATCTTTATCTACGGCCGGGGCATGAGCTGGTGCGCCGATTCGGCGGGTTGCACGAATTCATGAAATGGCGCGGACCGATCCTCACCGACTCGGGCGGCTTTCAGGTCTTCTCCCTCAAGGAACTGCGCAAGATCAGCGAGCAGGGGGTGCGCTTTCAGAGCCCGATTGACGGGAGCTACCACGAGTTCACGCCCGAATCGGTCATCGAGATCCAGGAGGCGTTGGGCGCGGACATCATCATGATCTTCGACGAATGCACTCCCTATCCGGCGGATTTCGACTACGCCAAGCGGTCCATGGAGCTGACCACCCGCTGGGCACGCCGCTGCCGGGAGGCGAAGACGCCCAACGACCAGGCCCTGTTCGGCATCGTCCAGGGGGGCATGGAACCGGCCCTGCGGGAGCAAAGCGCGCGAGATATGATCGATATCGGTTTCGACGGCTACGCCATCGGCGGGCTGTCGGTGGGCGAGGGCAAGGACCTGATGTGGAAGATCGCCGCCCACACGGCGCCCCTGCTGCCGGAGGATCGGCCGCGCTACCTGATGGGCGTGGGCACGCCGGACGATCTGCTGGAAGGCGTCCGTCTGGGGATCGACATGTTCGACTGCGTCATGCCGACGCGCAACGCCCGCAACGGCCAAGCCTTCACCAGCTCGGGCATGGTCAACATCCGCAACGCCTCCCATCGGGACGACGACTCGCCCCTGGACCCGGCGTGCAATTGCTACACCTGCCGGACCTTTTCCCGGGCCTATCTGCGGCACCTGTTCATCGCCAGGGAATTGCTGGTCTACCGCCTCATGACGATCCACAACCTGCGGTATTACCTGGACTTGATGGAAGGCGCCCGGCGGGCCATTGAAGCGGGAACCTATTCCGACTATTATGCCGCGCGCCGCACGGGCCCGGACGCCGCGAAATAACGAAGTCAAAGCGCGCCGCCCCGCGTCGAATGAGTCCATTCACCCGACATTTCCACGTTCGCCAGGGGTCGCCCCATGCTCCATCATTTGCCGGTTCTTTCCTCGATCATCGCTCAGGCCCAGGGCCCGCCCAGCACCGCGGATTTCATCAAGCAGATGGTGCTGATGGCCGCCTTGTTCATGGTGGTCTACATCTTTTTGATCAAACGTCCCCAGGACCGCCGGACCAAGGAACACGAAACGTTTCTGTCCAGCCTGAAGCGGGGCGACAAGGTCGTCACCACCAGCGGGATCATCGGTACGGTGGCCTCGGTGGACAACGACAAGGGCATCGTCACCCTGGAAGTGGCCAAGGGCATGCAGCTCAAATTCACGAAATCCCATGTGACGGCCTTTTTGAAAACCGGCGACAAGGAAACGGAAAAGGCGGAGAGCGCCGGTTCCGCGTCCTAGGTTTTCGGCTCGCCGGGGCGTCGCGGGCGGGGCGTTGCCAAGGCCCGACAAGTTGGCTAGTATCCCCGCCGTTTCGGCCCAAGTCCGGCAAGCTCGCGACAAACAAGGGAAATTCCGGGCTTTGCCCATGAGGCGCCTTGTCGGCGCCCCGTGCCCGTGAGGAATCGATGCGAAAGAATTTGACTCCCCGAGTGATTCTGGTGGTGGGGACATTGGTCCTCAGTTTGATCTATTTGTTGCCCAATTTCCTGGGCAAGGACGAGATCGACCTGGGTGTCACCAAGCTGGACTCCATCTCCCTGGGTTTGGACCTCAAGGGCGGCATGCACGTCGTGCTGCGGGTCATGACCGACAAGGCGATCGAGGACGAGTTGGCCCGGGACGCCAAGCGCATCGAGGACGTCCTCAAGGAGCGCAACGCCCCGATCACCCTGGCCAAGCCCGTGCCGCCCAACGCCGTTGAGCTGACCTTCATCACGCCCCAGGCTCAGCAGCAGGGGCGCTCCTACCTGAGCGAAAACTGGACCCGCTACAAGGTCGAGGCGACCGGCGACAACACGCTGCGTCTGTCCATGGACCAATCCCAGACGTCCTATCTGCGCAACGAGGCCGTGCAGCAGGCGCGGGAGACGATCGTCAATCGCGTCGACGAATTCGCCGTCAAGGAGCCGGAGATTTACACCCAGGGCTCGGACCAGATCGTGGTGCGTCTGCCCGGTGTGCTGGACCCGGCCAAGGCCAAGGAGCTCATCGGCCGCACCGCGCTGCTCGAGTTCAAATTGGTCGAAGGCAACAAATATTTCGCCCGGACCCGCGAGCAGCTTTTGGACAACTTCGGCGGCAAGATCCCCCACGGTTACGCGGTCTACCCCACCGCCGAGTCCGAGCGGCAGTTGTCCGGATTTTACATGCTGCGTGACGTCGCCGAGATCACGGGCAATCAGCTCACCGACGCGCGCCGCAGCACCGATCAGTATTCGCGCCCGGCGGTCAGCTTCGAGCTTTCCAGTGACGCGGGAGACATCTTCGCCGAGCTGACGGGCAACAACATCGGCAAGCAACTGGCCATCGTGCTCGACGACAAGATCATGAGCGCGCCGCGCCTGCAGTCGCGCATCCGCACCAGCGGCCAGATCACCGGCGATTTTACGCCGGACGAGGCCCGGGACCTGGCCCGCATCCTGCGCGCCGGATCGCTGCCCGTGCCGGTGCAGATCGAAGAAGAGCGCACCGTCGGCCCGACCCTGGGCGACGACTCCATCCGCAAGGGCTTCATCTCGTTCGTCATCGGCGGCGTGGCGGTGCTGGTGTTCATGGTTTTCTACTACAAGAAGGCCGGCCTGATCGCGAATCTGGCGTTGGTGGCGAACATTCTGATGATCGCCGGCGGCTTGGCCATGTTCGGCGCGACGCTGACGCTGCCGGGTATCGCGGGCATCATCCTGACGGTCGGCATGGCCGTGGACGCCAACGTCATCATCAACGAGCGCATCCGCGAGGAGCTGCGCGTGGGCAAGACGCCGCGCACGGCCGTCGAATCGGGCTACGACAAGGCCCTCTCGGCGGTGCTGGACGCCAATATCACGACCGCCATCGCGTCGTTGGTGCTTTATCAGTTCGGCACCGGGCCGATTCGCGGTTTCGCGGTGACGCTCCTGATCGGCCTGATTTCGTCGGTGTTCACCGCGGTTATCGGAACCCGCTTGATTTACGATTTGATTTTGCAGCGCAACCGCGATCTGAAGACGCTGAGCATCTAACGAGGGATCGTCCATGCAGTTCCTGAAATCCGAGACCCAATTCGATTTCGTCCGATGGATGAAACCCGCGACGATCTTCTCGTCGCTGATGATCGTGGCGGCCCTCATCTTGATCTTCACCAAAGGGTTCAACTACGGCATCGACTTCGCCGGCGGCGTGGAGATGCGCGTGGGCCTGCCCAATGGCGTGACGACCGGCGAGGTCCGCGACGCGGTCGGCAGCCTGAAACTGCCGAGCGTGGACGTGGCGGCGTTCCTGATCCCGGACAAGAACGTCTTTTCCATCAAGGCCAAGGGCGAGGAAAATGTCGTCCAGGCGGTGGGCGAGGCGGCTCAGGAAGAAAAACTGCCCGATGTGGCGGTGCTCATCAACGAAAAGCTCGGGGAAACCTTCGGCAAGGACAAGGTGGAGGTCATTTCCACCGATCTGGTCGGTCCGCGTGTCGGAAAAAACCTGCGTCGCAAGGGTTTGCTGGCGATCCTTTACTCGATGGCCGCGATCCTTCTCTACATCAGCTTCCGCTTCAATATGCGATATTCCCCCGGAGCCGTCATCGCGTTGATGCACGATGTCATCGCGGTGGCCGGCATTTTTTCGCTGATCAACCACGAAATCTCGTTGTCGGTGATCGCGGCGCTGCTCACCGTGGCCGGTTATTCGGTCAACGACACCATCATCATCATGGACCGCATCCGCGAGGGACACACCGTCTATCGGGGGCAGTCGATCGAGAAGATCGTCAACAATTCCATCAACGATACGTTGTCGCGCACGTTACTCACGTCGTTCACGACGTTCATCGTGGTCCTGGCGATTTACGTCTTCGGCTCGGAGATCATCCAAGACTTCGCGCTGTCGCTGCTGATCGGCATTTTCTTCGGTACCTACTCGACGATCTTCATCTCCACGCCGATCTATATCGGGTTGGAGAATTTCTCCCTGGCCCGACGCAAAGCCGCCCGCGCCGCCCGGAAGTAGCCCGTGCCCCGGCGGCGTTGGATCGAGTTGGACGCGCCGCCGGAAGCCGACGTCCGCCGCCTGGCGGACGCCCTGGACCTGTCCGAAATCGTCGCTCATGTCCTGGCCCAGAGGGGCCTGACGGACGTCGACGAAGCCGATCGATTCCTCCATCCCAAGCTGGCCGATCTGCCCCATCCGGATGGGATGGTGGGCATGGACGCGGCCGTGCGGGTGATCGTCGGCGCCGTCGAACGGGGCGAGACCATCTGCGTCTACGGTGACTACGACGTGGACGGCATCACCGCCACCAGCCTGCTCCTCGATTTTTTCCGACGGATCGACCAACCGGCGTTCTATTTCGTCCCGGACCGGGTGGAGCACGGGTACGGCTTCCATCCGGAAGTCGTCGATCAGATCGCCGCCCGGGGCGCGAAGCTGATCATTACCGTCGATACGGGCATTACCGCCCACGAGGCCTGCGCCGAGGCCAAGCGCCGGGGTCTGGCCGTGGTCATCACCGACCACCACGAATTGCCCGAAACGCTCCCGGACGCCGACGCGATCATCAATCCCCACCAGCCCGGATGCGCCTTCGAGGTCGAGCAACTCACCGGCGTGGGCCTGGCGTTTTTCCTTTCGGCCGCGCTGCGGGCGGAGTTGGACAAGCGGGGTCGGGTGCGTCGCGGGTCGGTGGACGTCCGGGATTTTCTGGATCTGGCGGCCCTGGGCACGATCGCGGACATGGCGCCGGTGACGGGGGCGAATCGGGCCTTGGTGGCGGCGGGGTTGGAGCGCCTGACCACGGCCGCGCGCACGGGGGTCGCGGCGCTCAAAGAGGTCGCGGGCATCGGCAATCGGCCGGTGGACTATTACGGCGCGTCCTTCACCCTCAACCCCCGCCTCAACGCCGCCGGGCGCATGGCCAACGCCGCGATTGCCGTCGAATTGATGACCACCGACGATCCCATGCTGGCCCGACGCAACGCCAAAGAGATCGACGACCGGAACGCCGAGCGGCAGGAAACGGAGAACCGCATCCTGCAGGCGGCCCGGCGCATGGTCGCCTCCAATCCCCACGCCGACAAACTGTGCTCCCTGGTGCTCTACGGCGACGACTGGCACCCGGGCGTCATCGGTATCGTCGCCAGCCGCATCATTGAGGAGTTCTATCGCCCGACCATCGTCATCAGCATGGACGGCCGGGTGGGAAAGGGCAGCGGCCGTTCCATCGACGGCTTCAACCTCTTCGACGCCCTGGTCGCCTGCCGCCATACGCTGGTGCAATTCGGCGGACACGCCTTCGCGGCCGGGTTGTCGGTGGATCGCGCGAAATTGCCCGAATTTATGACGGCGTTTGAAAAACACGCCCGCGCGACATTGCGCGACGACGACCTCCAGCCCCGCCTGAAGATCGCCGCCGTGGTCGACCCGGCAAGTTGGGATCTGCGCACGGCCGGACAGATCGTTTCGATGGCGCCGTTCGGAATTGGTAATCCCCAACCGGTCTTCGCGTCAAAACGGGCCAAAGTGCTTTACAAGACGACGTTGAAGGAAAAACACTTGAAACTGCGAATCGAGGCCGGTGGACAAGTCATCAGCGCCTTGGGATGGCGGATGGGCGATCGATTCGACGAGGTGGGGGAGGCGATCGACATCGCCTACACCGTCGGCATCAGCGACTTTCGCGGCGAGCGCGAAGTCCAGTTGACCCTCAAGGATTTTTAGCAAGGACTGCTAGCCGGAGGCCCGCCATGACCCCATTCACCGTCGGAATCTGCGCCCGCAACGCCGAGAGGACCCTGGGCGCCGTTCTCGAAGCGGTGCATCGACAAGATCCCCTCCCCACGCATCTGATCGTCGTCGACGACGGCAGCACCGACCACACCTTGGCGATCGCCGGTCGGGCCGCCGGGGTCGAGGTGGTGCATTTCGAGCGAAACCGCGGATTGGCCGCCGCCCGTAATGCCGTCCTTCGGCAGACGTCCACGCCGTTTCTGATTTTTTTGGACGCGGACGCCGTTCCCCACGAGGGGTGCTTCCAGGCCTTGCTCGGACCTTTGGCCGACGACAACGTCGCCGCCGTGGGCGGGCGGGGGATGGAGAACCGCTGGGACAACGCGGCTCAGCAGTGGCGGGCCCTGTACACGGCTCAGGATCACGGCATGGAGCGGCTGGACGACGACTGGATGATCATGGGCCTTTGCTGCGCGTTCCGCGTCGAGGATCTGCGGGACGCCGGGGGGTTCGACGAGTCGTTTCGCGAAGCCGGAGAGGACGCGGATATTTCGATTCGCCTGCGGGAGGCCGGACGGAAATTGGTCTACAATCCGGCGGCGGTCGTGCATCACGAGGCCGGGGGCGATTTTTCCGACATTCAGCGCCAAGCCTTCCGCCACAGTCGACAGGCGACGCGGGCCTTGTTGAAAAACGGCTTGTCTCCCTTGGACTACTGGATCCATTCGACCGGTCACGTTGTGCGGTCCACCTTGCGCGAACTGGCCGACGGGCACCTCGCCATGGCCGGGGTCGGACTCGCCAATTTCACCGCAAGAACCGCCGGGTTCGCCGCCGGAACCGTCCTGAATCGCTAGAATCTTCTTGAAATTCCCGCACATTTCGGACGTCGACTTCTCGATCAAGGTGATCGGGCACCCAACCGATAGTTAAATGTCAGACGGTACTCGTTGCGAGCGCCCGGAGTGCGCGACGCGCGCGGATGCCCAAGGGACAAAGGATCGGAACTTGGCGACGAAAGAGACCACGCAGGAACTGCTCGAAGAGATGGCGGCCGAGGCGGAAGGCGACGGCGACCTGGATCTGGTCGGCCATTTCGCGGCTCACGCCGACAAGCACGAGATGGTTCGGGCGCTGCATCTGGCCCATGGGCGCATCTCGACGATGAACGACCAGATTTCGTCGCTGGAATCCGAGCTGTTCCAAACCAACGAGATCATTTCCGTCGTCAAGGCCCTGGAGCGGGTGGACACCCTCTCCGAGAAGGTCGAGATCTTCACGGCCATCATGCGCGAGCGCCTCGAATCCGAGGTGTCCGTCTTTTTTCTTTATTGGCCCAACGAAAGCCAGTTCCTGCTCGAAGAAGTCTTCGGGACCATCCTGCAATCCCAGGATCAGTGCGTCATCCGGCAAAGTTCCGGCCTGTTCTGGGAATTGACCTGCCAGGGCGAGCCGTTCGCCCGACGCGATCCCCATGGGCTGACCCGCTTCGGCCGCCTGCTGGAATGCATCGGCTTGGAAGACACCGCGATCGAGTTGTTTGTCCCGTTGGCGATCGGCGGCCTGCCGGTGGGCTTGGCGGCGTTTGCTCCCCGGGATCTTCGCGCCAGCATGAAGGACGACTACATCCGTCGTTATGCCGCCCAGGCCTCGGCGTCCATCAAGACGGCGATGCTTTACGAGACCAACCAAAAGGCCAAGCAGGACCTGGATCGCACCCTCTCCAACCTGAAGATGCTCTACAACATCGGCAAGGTGATGGGGCAGATTTCGGATCTGAAAGCGCTGTTGCAGTTCATCGTGCAGGAGGCCTGCAACACGACCACGGCCGAGCGGGGCGTCCTGTTCCTGCGGGACGACGAGACCGGTCGGCTGGTCGGGCGCGTGGCCAAGGGGCTGTCGGACGCAACGCGCGAGCGCGAGGTCAACGACGGCGCCGCCGAATACCGGACGCACCGCCTGTGCAACCTGGACGTGGAGCGCTGTTATCAGACGAAAAGCACGATCACGCTCAACCACGTGGACGACACCGACGAGGCGATTCGCGGCGGCGACGGCGCCGTTCTGCGCAGCGTGATGTACACGCCGTTGATTGTGAACGACGAATGCATCGGTGTGATTAAGCTGTCCAATAAGGGCGCCAAGGGCGTCTTCACCGCGGAGGACGAACAGCAAATCAGCGCCATGGCCAGTCAGGCGGCGGTGGCCATCAACCGCTCCCAGCTTTACAACCTGGCCATTAAGGACGAGCTGACGGGCCTGTACGTGCGGCGGTACTTCACCCACTGGATCCAGGAAGAGATCAAGCGCGCCGACCGCTACGACACGCCGTTTGCGGTGATCATGATCGACATCGACCATTTCAAGTCCATCAACGACACCTTCGGCCATCAGGTCGGGGATATCGCCCTGGTCCGCCTGGCGGAGATGATCCACGAGACGATCCGCGATTCGGACGTCGCTTCCCGGTTCGGCGGCGAGGAATTCTCGCTCCTGCTGCCCGAAGCCGACGGCGAAAACGCCGTTCTCGTGGCCGAGCGCCTGCGCAAGCGCGTGGAGAGCACCGTCATCCCCGAGATGGAGCGGGCGATGACCATTTCCATGGGCGTGGCCTGCTATCCCAAGCACGGCAAGGACGAAACCGGTCTCATCAAATCCGCGGACATGGCCCTCTATCAGGCCAAGGGCAACGGCCGAAACCAGGTCATCCTCTGGGATTTGTAGCCGCGTAGCCCCCACGATCTGACGGATAGCGGAGCGTGGGTTGGGCGAGCCTTGATGATCGTCGCTTCGCTCCGACCGATTTCATCAACGATCCTGACAAATCAGAGCCCCGACCTGTAGGGAGGGGTCTACTTCAACCCGGCACGCCCATGCCGTTGTATACTGCATCGTGTGTGTCGTTCCGGGGCGGACCCAACCGCTCACTACGGTTCGCGGCTCTGTCAGGTCGGGCCGGCCTCCAACAACGTTCGAGTTTGACCCCTCACTACCCGCTTTCGCCAAGGCGAAGGCGCGGCAAGCCGTTCGGGGCTCTGATCGGATTGAGGCGTTTATCAATCCGGTTGGAGCGAAGCGACTGCCACCAAGGCACTTTCAACCTGCGCGTCAGCGTGCAGGTCCACCGTAGCCTCGGCGGAGGCGGACCGTTAGTCCGTGCCGACTACGGCACCCCCCTGTGGATAGCCTGTCGCGACTTGACGCACCCGCCTTCTCCGACGTAAAGTCCCGCGAATTTTAGGGATTTGGAACTGCCGGAGCCCGCCGGTTGTCCTTGCCCCCATTCGGACGATTTCCATGGAATCTGACGGCAATCAGATCATCGCGCTGCGTCGCGAAAAGGCCGCCCGCTATCGCGAGGAGGGGGCCGACCCGTTCGCCAACGACTTCAAGCCGGACGCGACAACGGCGAAGATCCGCGATTTGTATGGCGAAAAGGACGCGGAGGCGCTGGCCGAGGTGGAGACCGAGTACGCCCTGGCCGGACGCATCCTGGCGCTGCGCAGTTTCGGCAACATGGCGTTCCTGGATTTGGCCGACCGCACGGGCAAGTTGCAGATTGTCGCCAGCAAAAAGGTGCTCGGCCCCGAGGCGCACAAGGACGTGGTGAAGAAGTGGGACATCGGCGACATCGTGGGGGTGGTCGGCACGCCGACGCGAACCAAGACCGGCGAGCTGTCCATCATGGCCAAGTCCGCGCATTTCCTGACGAAAAGCTTCCGCCCCCTGCCGGAAAAATGGCACGGCCTGACCGACATGGACACCCGCTATCGTCAGCGGTACGTGGATCTGATCGTCAATCCCGAGGTCAAGGACGTCTTCCTGACGCGCTCCAAGGTGGTGGCGGCGATTCGGCGGTATTTCGTGGGGCATGACTACACCGAGGTCGAAACGCCGATGATGCACCCATTGGCGGGCGGGGCGACGGCCAAGCCGTTCGAGACGTATCATAACGCCTTGGATATGCCGCTGTTTTTGCGTGTCGCGCCGGAGTTGTACCTGAAGCGCCTGCTGGTCGGCGGGCTGGAGCGGGTCTTCGAGATCAACCGCAACTTCCGCAACGAAGGCATCTCCATCCAGCACAACCCCGAGTTCACCATGCTCGAGTTCTATCAGGCCTACGCGGTGCATACGGACCTGATGGACCTGACCGAAGAGCTGATGCGCGAGTTGGTGCGGGAGGTCCATGGCGACGACCTGACACTGCCCTATGCCCAGGAAACCATCGATTTTTCCAAGCCTTTCCCGCGACTGACCATGGAAGAGGCGGTGCTGGCGGCCAACGACGATCTGTCCGAGGGCGACACGCGCAACCGGGATAAGCTGGCGGCGATCTGCAAGCGCATCGGCCAGGAGGTCAAGGCGGACTGGGGCTGGGGCAAGCTGCTGACGGTCGTCTTCGAGGAGACGGTGGAAAAATCGCTGCGGCAGCCGACGTTCGTCCACGGCTTCCCCGTCGAGGTCTCTCCCCTGGCGCGACGCAACGATAAAGACCCGGAGATCGCCGATCGCTGGGAGTTTTTCATCGTGGGCCGGGAGCACGCGAACGCCTTTTCCGAACTCAACGACCCGGACGACCAGCGCGAGCGTTTCGAGGCCCAGATGAAGGCCAAGGCCGGCGGCGACGAGGAGGCTCAGCCCTTCGACGCCGACTACATCCGCGCCTTGGAATACGGCATGCCCCCGGCGGCCGGGTGCGGGATCGGCATCGACCGCGTCGTGATGCTCTTGACCAATCAACCGTCCATTCGGGACGTTATTCTCTTTCCGCATCTGCGTCCGGAGTCCGGGCGGGGCGAGTAAGGGGGGCGCGTGGCCGCCGTCTTCGAGCGCTTCGTCGGACTGCGTTTCTTGCGCCCTCAGCGCAAGCGCGTCTTCCTGTCGGTGATCACGATGATCTCCAGCGTGGGCGTGGCGGTGGGTGTGGCGACGCTGATTGTCGTGATCAGCGTGATCTCGGGATTTCAGGACTACATGCAGGAAAAGCAACTCGACGCCTATTCCCACATGATCGTCCTGGCCTTCAACGGCAATTTCGAGGACTACGAGGCGCTGCAGGAGAAGGTGCAGGAATACCCCCACGTGGTCGCGTCGAGCCCCTTCGTCTATTCGGAATTGATGATCACCTTTCGCGACGAGGTGCAGACGACGGTGCTGCGGGGCGTGGATCCCGAGTCCTTCGGCAAGGTCTCGTCCATCGGCGACAACCTCATCATGGGGCAGCTTTCCGACCTGAACACCCGGCCCATGGGGCGTGTGGACGGCTCGGATCCCAACGAGCCCGAGCGGGCTTTTCCTCCGATCATCCTGGGCAGCGAACTGGCCGCGCGGCTGCATGTGTTTCCCGGCGACGTGGTCGGACTGGTGACGCCCTTCGGCGAGTCGACGCCCATGGGCATCATGCCCAAGATGAAGCCGTTCATTGTGACCGGTATGATGGAATTGGGCCTATTCGAGTTCGATTCCAAGTTTTCGCTGATCCTGAAAAAAGACGCCCAGGCATTCTTCGGCCTGGGCGACGAAGTCTCGGGCCTGGAAGTGAAGCTGGACGACATCTGGGCCGCGCCCGAACTGGCGGTGAAGATGAACACCGACCTGGGCTGGCCCTACAAGGTCAAGGACTGGACCAAGCTCAACGCCAACCTGTTCGCCGCCATCAAGCTCGAAAAGCTGGTCATGTTCATCATCCTGTCGATCATCATCCTGGTCGCGTCGCTGAACATTTTTTCGAACCTCTATCTGATGGTCATGGACAAAAAGCGGTCCATCGCGATCCTGCGGACCATGGGCGCGTCCGGTGCGTCGATCCGGCGGATTTTCCTGGTGCAGGGGGTGTATATCGGCATCGTCGGCGCGGTGGCGGGGCTGATCCTGGGCACGGGGCTGTGCTTTGCCCAGATTCATTTCAAGCTCGTGCGCATCGACCCGGAAGTCTACCTGATCGATACCTTGCCCATGAAGCTTGATCCCGTTAATTTCGTCGTCGTCGCGGCGGCGGCGCTGGCGATGGCGCTGCTGGCGACGTGGATTCCGGCCCGTCTGGCGGCCAATTTGGACCCGGTCCGGGTGCTGCGTTATGACTAAGGCGCCCGCGCTGGTCGAGTGCATCGATCTCTATAAGTCCTACGAAGGCACCTTCGAATCGGCGGACGAAACGGTCGAGGTCTTGCGGGGTGTTAGCCTTTCGGTGGCGGCCGGCGAGATGGTGGCCATCGTGGGTGTCTCGGGCGTGGGCAAGACGACGTTGCTTTATGTCCTGGGGTTGCTGGAGCAGCCCACGAGCGGGCAGGTGCTCTACGGCGGGCAGGATATTTTCGCCCATCGCCGAGAGGCGCAGCTTGCCGAGTTTCGAAACCGGGAGATCGGGTTCGTGTTTCAGTTTCACCACCTGATTCCCGAGTTCTCGGTTTTGGAGAACGTCATGATGCCGACGATCATCGCCGGGTGGCCCCGGTCCAAGGGGAGGGAAGCGGCGTTGAAGATCATGACGCACCTGGGCATCGAGCACCGGGCCTCCCACAAGCCGGGCGAGGTGTCCGGCGGCGAGCAGCAGCGGGCGGCGGTGGCCCGATCGATGGTGATGAATCCCAAGCTGGTGTTGGCCGACGAGCCCACCGGCAACCTGGACAAGGTGCACGCGGAAATGATGTATCAGGAGTTCGTCCGCCTCAATGAAATCTACGGAACCACCTTCGTGATTGTCACGCACAACGAAGAGCTGGCCGCCAAGATGCATCGGGTGGTGCATCTGTCGGAAGGGATGGTACAGGCGAACTCGTGAGACGCGTCATCGCCGTCATCGTTTGCGCCGTGATCGGCCTTTTGGGCACGAGCGCCGTCGTGCGCGCGGACGGCCCGAGTGTCGTTCGCATCGACGTGGAAGGAACGCTGCGCATCGAAAACGACGCGGTCCTGGCCAAGATGCAGACCCGGGAGGGCGACGAACTCAACGAGGCGGTGCTCAACTCGGACCTGCGGGCGATCTTCAATACCGGTTATTTCTACGACGTGAAGATCGACCGGCGCTATGTCGAAGGCGGCGTGGCGCTGACGGTGATCGTCACCGAAAAACCGGCCGTGAAGGAATACGAATTCGTCGGCAACGAGCATCTGTCCACCGACAAGATCACCGAGGCGGTGGAGCTTAAGCCCAACACGATCCTCTCCGACGCCCGCATTCAGGAAGCCATCAACAAGATCAAGCAGATGTACGAGCTGGACGGCTACTTCATGGTCGATATCGACTATCGCACCGAGGAGCTGCCGCGCAACCGCGTCAAGGTCATCATCGAGATCAGCGAGTACAAAAAGGTCTTCATCAAGCGCATCAACTTCATCGGCAACCGGGCGGTGGACGACGACACCCTCAAGGGTCTGATCATGACCAAGGAGGGCAACGCCTGGTCCAGCCTGTCGTCCAAGGGCATCTACCAGCCGGAGATGTTCCTCAACGACATCAACATCATGCGTTCCTACTACCTGGACCGAGGCTACCTGGCCATCAAGATCGACGAGCCGCTGGTGACGCTGGCGCCGGATAAGCGCTCGATGTTCCTGACCGTGAACATCGAGGAGGGGCCCCAGTATTACGTGGGCAAGCTGGATATCGAGGGCGACCTGCTATTTGAAAAAGATCGCCTGATGGAGCTGTTCACGTTCAAGACCGGCGATCTGTATTCCACCTCGGCGTTGCAGAAGACGGTCGAGGACATCCGGAACGAGTACAAGGACATCGGCTACGCCTTCGCCGAAGTCACCCCCGACACGCAGCCCGATCCGGCCACGCGCATCATCGACATCACGCTGCGGGTGAACCGGGGCAAGCTGGTCTATTTCGAAAACATCCGCTTCGAAGGCAACACCTCGACCCGGGACAAGGTCATCCGCCGCGAGTTGTACGTCACCGAAGGCGATCTGTACTCGGGTCCGGGGATTCGCAAGAGCAAGGAGCGCCTGCTGCGCCTGGGCTACTTCGACGAGGTGGCCATCTCGACGGACCGGGGCAGCAACGACGAGGCGGTGGATCTGGTCATCCGCGTCAAGGAGCGCCAGCAGGGCAGCTTCGTGGTGGGCGTGGGCTTCTCGTCGGTGGAGAACTTCGTCGGCACCGCGACCATCAGCCACAACAACCTGTTCGGCTACGGCACCAAGCTGTCTTTGGACGCCCAGATCGGCCGCTTCCAGAAGAACTTCACCCTGCGGGTGCGTGAGCCGTATCTGCTGGACACGCAGTACATCGGGTCCATTTCGTTGGTCAACGCCGAGCGTTCGTTCCTGCAGTTTGACCGCTTCGACAACGCGGCCACCATCGGGCTGGGCCGGCGGCTGCATTGGGATGTGGAAGGCCACCTGAGCTACCGCTACCAGTCGGTGGATATCAAGAATGTGCAAAACCAGGCAGCCCTGTCCCTGACGCGCCAAGAGGGCAACACCCTGACCACGAGCCTGAGCTATCGCCTGGTGCGCGACACGGTCAATTCGCCTTTCGATCCCACGGACGGTTCCCGGGTGGGCCTGGGCATCGAGTGGGCCGACGAGGCCTTCGGCGGTGAGTTGGAGTTCATTAAATACAGCGGCGAGGCGCGCAAGTACTTCCCGCTGGTCTGGGACACGGCGTTCATGCTGCACGGCGAGGGCGGGTACGGCTTCATGCTCGACGGCTCGGATCTGCATATCTCCGAACGCTATTTCCTGGGCGGCATCAACTCGGTGCGCGGCTTCGGGCGCGAGCGCCTGGGCCCGACCGAGGAAACGTTGATCCCGACCAACGCGGCCGATCCGTCCACCACGCTGACCAACGTGGAGTCGGTCATCGGCGGCGACAAGTATCTGCAAGGCAACGCCGAGTTGTTGATTCCGATCGTAAAAGATTTGAATATCAAGGGCGTTCTCTTCTATGACATCGGTAACGCCCTGCCGGAGGGGCAATGGTTCGCCTATGACGGCTTCCGGCAGGCCTGGGGCTTCGGCGTGCGTTGGATCAGCCCGATCGGCCCGCTGCGCTTCGAGTGGGGACACCCGCTCTTCCCGCAGGACGGCGAACGCACGCAGGTCTTCGAGTTTGGTATCGGCACCTTCTTCTAAGGAACCTTCTAAGGACCACCCGGGCAAGACGGGGGGAAAGGATGAACCTGACCATGATGCGTAAATTGGCCGTTCTCACGCTGGCGCTGGCGATGATCACCGCGACGGCGTCCCTGGCCGCGGCGGCCGGCGAGATCGCGTTCGTCGATTTTGAAAAAGTCGTGAGCCTGACCGACAAGGGCAAGAATATCCAGAAGCAACTGGCGGCCCTGAAGGACGACATGGAATTGCAGCTCAAGGAAAAAGAGCTGGCGCTGCAAAAATCCTACAAGGAATTCCAGGATCAGGCCGACGCCCTGTCCGACGAGGCGAAAAACACCAAGGTTAACGAACTGCGCAAGGCTCAGATGGAGGCCCAGCAGCTTCAATACAACTTGATGCAGAAGATGGAGGACGAGCGCCTCAAGCTCCTGCGTTCCTTTGCGTCGGACCTGTCGGCGGTGGCTTCCGAGGTCGGCCGGGCGGCCGGATACAAAATGGTCTTCCTCAAGAACGTGGACCCCATCGCGCAGATTTCGATGGTGCTCTACGCCGACCCGAGCATCGACCTGACCGACCAGGTCATCGCCAAGCTCAACGCCGGTTAGGAAGGACGCCGTCGGCCGGTCGGCAGGATCGGTCGACGCCGACGACCCATGGCGAAACTTCGGGACTTGGCGGCGATCGTCGACGGGCGCGTTGTCGGGGATGACCAGCGGGAGATCGGGCAGGTCGCCTCGGTGGCGGACGTCCGCCCCGACGAGATCACCTACGCCGTTTCGCCGGCTTTTCTGGACAAGGTGCGCGCGGGCAACGCGGGCGCGGTGATTGTCCGGGAGGCGGTGGAGGATCTGGCAATCCCCCAACTCGTGGCCGCCGATCCCAAGGGCGCCGCGATCCGCTTGGCGGAATATTTCGCTCCACCGATCGAGCCGGCGAACGCGCCCATGGAGCAGACCTTTGTCCATGCCGAGGCGCAAGTGGACGAGACGGCTATCGTCGGCGCGGGCGTCTACGTGGGCAAAGGGACACGCGTCGGTCCGCGCACGGTGCTGCTGCCCGGCACCGTGGTCATGGAGCACGTCACCATCGGCGCCGACGGCCGCCTTGGCCCCAGCGCCACCGTTTACGCCCGATGCACCCTCGGCGATCGGGTCATCCTCCACGCGGGGGTCGTGATCGGCGCGGACGGGTTCGGCTACGAGCCTTACGACGGCCGCCACAACAAGATCCCCCATCACGGCACCGTCATCATCGAAAACGACGTGGAGATCGGCGCCAATTCATGCGTGGATCGGGCCACCGTGGGCCGGACGGTGGTCGGCGAGGGGACCAAGATCGACAATCAGGTCCAGGTCGCCCACAACTGCCGAATCGGCAAGAACTGCATCCTGGTGGCGCAGACGGGCCTGGGGGGCTCGACGGTGGTCGGAGATTGGACGATTCTCGGCGCCCGGGCGGGCGTGGCTGATAACGTCACCATCGGCGCCATGACGCTGGTGGCGGCGGGCACGGGCGTGATCAACGACCTGCCGGAAGGCAGCCGCGTCGCGGGCATCCCGGCCGTTCCGGCGATGGAATGGAAACGCAACTCGGCGCGCATCCGTCAGCTTTCCAAGACGGCGCGGGAGATTGTGGAGTTGCGCAAGCGGCTGGAAGCGCTGGAAGCCGAAACGGCCGACGGCGACGAAACGTAGCCTTGTCGATCGGAATTTTCTTTTCGGGGCGGACGCAAATGGCGGCGGACATTCATCCTTCGGCGATCATTCATTCGGACGCGCAAGTGGGCGACGACGTCCAAATCGGCCCGAACGTGCTGATCGAGCGGGATGTGACGATCGGCGATCGCTGCCGCATCAGCCAGGGCGCGGTCATCAAGCGATGGACGCAGCTTGGCGACGACAACTACGTCAAGGAATACGCCGTTCTGGGCGGCGACCCCCAGCACCTGTCCTATCGCGGGCAGGAGACGCACCTGAAAATCGGCCGGGGCAATATGATCGGCGAGTTCGCGACGCTCAACCGGGCGTCCGAGGACGGCGGCGCGACCGTGGTCGGCGACGAGAATTACATCATGGCCTATGCCCACGTGGGCCACGACTGCCGCGTCGGCAACAAATGCATCCTGACGAATTTCGCCGGCATGGCGGGCTTTTCGACCCTGGACGACCACGCCCTCATGGGCGGCTACGCGGCGCTGCACCAGTTCGTGCGGGTCGGGTGCATGGCCATGATCGGCGGCGGCGCCAAGATCGGCAAGGACGCGCTCCCCTACATGATCTACCAGGGCATGCCCGCCGAGCCCAAGTCGGTGAATCTGGTGGGAATGCGTCGGCATGGGGTGCCCGAGGAATCCCGCAAGCAGATTCGTCGCGCCTACAAGATCCTGTTTCGCGAAGGCCTGTCGGTGACGGACGCCGTGGCGCGCATCCGCACCGATCTTGAGATGGTGCCGGAAATCGAGCAGATTGTGACCTTCATCGAAAACTCTCCCCGCGGCATCGCCATGTAAGGCCGTTTTCGGGGAGGAGGAGCAGCGGCTCTCATGCTTCAACGCGTCCCCCTGCCGCCCACCAAGGTGGGCATCGTCGGCGTGGGCCACATGGGCAAGTACCATGTGGGCGCCTACTCGGAAATCATGAACGTGGAAATCGTCGGCCTGGTGGACCAGGACGAGGAGAAGCTCGCGTTCGCCCGGGATATCGTCAAACTGCCGGTCTTCACCGACTACCGGGAGTTGTTCGGCAAGGTGGACGCCGTCTCCATCGCCGTGCCGACGCGCCACCATTTCGCCGTCGTCAAGGATTTCCTGGAAGCGGGCGTCCACGTGCTGGTGGAAAAGCCCATCGCGCCCAAGTACGAACAGGCGCTGGAGTTGTTCCAGATCGCCGAAAAGCACGACTTGGAACTGCATATCGGGCATGTGGAGCGCTTCAACGCCGCCGTGGGCGAGATCAAAAAGATCATCGCCGACCCGTTCCTGATCGAATCGCGGCGCATCGGCCCTTACAGCGCGCGCATCAACGACGCGGGCGTCGTGCTCGACCTGCTCATCCACGACATCGACATCGTGCAAAACCTGATGGATCGGCCGGTCAAGCGCTTTCACGTCATGGGGCGGCGAGTGGTCTCCGACTTCGAGGATCTGGTGAATCTGCAACTGGAATTCGAGGGCGGGTGCGTGGCGAATCTGATTGCCAGCCGTGTCAGCGAACTCAAGGCGCGCACCCTTTCGGTGAGCCAAAAGGGGATGTACATCGCCCTGGACTACACCGACCAGGAGATCGACATCCACCGCCAGTCGAGCAGTTCCTATCAGCTCGGTCCCAACCAGCTCAAGTATCGCCAGGAGTCGGTGATCGAGCGGATCTTCGTGCATAAGCAGAACCCGCTCAAACTGGAGTTGGAGCATTTTCTGGCCTGCGCCCACGGCCTAACCGAACGCATGACCACCGTCGAGCACGATCTGAGCAGCCTGCGCGTGGCCATCGACGTCTTGGACGCCTTACGGGCCGAGGGCATTTCCCCGGCGGCGACCGAGTGAAAACCCTGGGCATCATCGCCGGGCGCGGACGGTTGCCGGTCATCGCGGCCGCCGAAGCACGGCGTCGGGGCAAGAAGGTCGTGGTTTCGGCCATTGCCGAGGCAAAGGCGCGTTTCCCCCATTCCGCGGCGGAGGCGGTGCGGTCCATCTCGCTGGGGCAGGCCGGGGCGACGATCGAGTTTTTTCGGGAAGAGGGCGTGGACCACGTCGCGCTGCTGGGCAAGGTCGACAAGCAGCTTTCCTTTACCGACATGGAATTCGACGAGGTCGCCTTGGCGATGCTGTCCCGCCTGGCCGGACGGGCCGACATGCGGATCGCCGGGGTGGTGCTGGACGAACTCGAGTCGCGCGGTTTTCACGTCGCCGAACAGACCGAGTTTTTGGGCGAATTGCTCGCTCCCGAAGGCGCCGTTGCCGGGGCCGAGTCGATGACGGAGGCGCAAAAGGCGGACGTCGACATGGGCGTGGCGGTTGCGTCGGATCTGGTCCGACACGACGTGGGCCAGACGGTGGTGGTGCGCGAGGGAGCGGTGATCGCCGTGGAGGCCTTCGAGCATACCGACGCGACCATCCGGCGCGCGGGCAAGCTGGCCGGCGACGATCTGGTGGTCGTCAAGTTGGCGCGCCCCAAGCAGGATTTTCGCTTCGACGTCCCGACCGTCGGCGTGGGCACCCTGCGTGTGATGCACAAAGCGGGGGCGAAGGTGCTGGCCGTCGAGGCGGGCAAGACGCTGATGATCGACCCCAAGGGTTTCGCCGCCAAGGCCGACGAGCTGGGAATCGCCGTCGTCGGCGTCCGTCGGGCGTAGCGTCATGCCACCGCGCCGAATCCATTTCCCCTTCCGAATCCTCGCCGTCGTTCTCGTGCTGTGGTTGACCGCGCCCGCGTTCGCCCGCGCCGATGAAGCGACCGACAAGCGTATCGCGGAGCTGGAAGCGCGCATCGCCGAATTGGAGGCGCGCCGGGCCAAGCAGGACGACATCGAGGCCATGGCGGCAAAACGCATCCGCAATCTGCCTTGGGAGCCGAATCGGCCGTACGAGCTTTTGTCCAACGGCTGGGCGATCACCAACGAAGGCGAGTTTCGCACCCGCGCCCGGGTCGAAGCCAACGTGCTCAACAACTACACGACGCACTCCGGTGAACAGGTCTACGCCTACGATCCCAAGTCCACCTTCGAGAACGACTACGGCTGGTGGGACTCGCGCATCCTCAACCGCACGGTCCTCAACTTCGGCACCACCGCCGACCTGATCGCCAAGCTGCAATTCGGCGACTGGGCGTGGGGCAGCAACTCGCCCACCTTCGGCGGCAACGGGAACGACAAATTCGACAAGGTCACGCTGCAGGTGCGGGAGTTGTGGTTTCGCGGGCGCATCGACCCGATTCCGGTCGTGCTGGAAGTGGGGCGCATGCCGTGGATCCTGGGCAACGGCCTCATCCAAGGCAACGAGCAGGACGGCGGGCGCGTGTACTATATGTCGGACCCGCTGGAAGCGGGCTTCGGATCGTTTCGCCAGTACGAAGGCGAGAACTATGAAATGGCCAAGGCCTACAACGACGACGAGGACACCTTTGTCGGCTGGCTGACGTTTCGCCCCGGCCCCACGCACACCAAGCACGAGATCACCGCCTTCGGTTGGTACAATCTGTGGGAGATTTCCGAGCAGCCGGGCGGCGTCGACCCCAACAGCCCGCTCATGCTCATCCCCGGTTTCAGCCAGGAGGACTACGCCACGCAGGAGTCGGAGCTTCTCGACTTGGGCGTGAACTATCGCGCGCGCTTCGATTCGGGACTGCGGCTGAATCTGGAATACAACCAGCAGACCGGCAAGGTCGCCGCCAGCGACAAGTCGCCCAACGACCCGGAGGACATCGCCTTCGAAGGTTTCGGCGGCATCGCGAAGATCGACTACGTCTTCAAATCCGGCGGGCGCATCGCGCTGACCGGCGGCTACGGCTCGGGCGACGATCCGGACACGTCTGACTACGAAGGTTTCTTTGCGCCCGACCACCGCTACGGCATCTATGACGAGGAGCCGATGGAGGCCATCGAGTCGGGTTATTTTTATGTCTATGACCACCTGGCGCCGGGAGCGGGGGTGCCGGGGCGGCTGTTCGACGACCTGGGCAGCGGGGGTATCGAGAATACGACCTTCGTGAATCTGGCCGCCGACAGTTGGGCGATGAGCAACCACCACTTCTACGTGTCCCTGGGCTACATCGAGGCCTCCGTGCCCAATCCGGATACGGACACGCGTATCATCGGCATCGAAAACGACTTTCGCGTGGACTACTATTTCAACAACAACATCATCGCCGCCATCTACGGCGGGCATTTATTCATGCTGGGCGACTACTTTCGCGACGACGCCCACGACGCGGCGATCGTGCGTTTCGAGTGGCGGTTGATCTGGTGATCCGATGAACGTTTTCGAGACGATTCTGCGTTACGACCGGGATCTGTTTTGCCGGATCAACGGGGTGGAATCGCCGATCTGGGACACGTTCTTCGGCTACGCGACGCACTTCGGCGACACGCTCGTCATCCTGATTTTGCTGGTCGTCTTCCTCACGCGCGTCGACCGCTCGCGCTTTCCCGTCAACTTCGTGGCCATCGGCCTGTCGCTGTTGGTCACGGCCGGCATCGCGAACCGTATCGTCAAGGAAACCTTCGACCGGCCACGTCCTCCGGCGGATACGTACCTTCAAGTCGAACGCGACGCGACGCGGACGCGCACCGTGATCGGCGACATGCCGGTGACGTACTTCGCCGTGAAGGAAGGCCCGGACACGCCCGCGTCGTGTCGGCACGTCAAGGTGATCGGCCGGCGGATGAGCCGCCACTCGTTCCCCTCCGGCCACACGGCGACGGCCTTCGCGATCGCGATGGGGCTGTTTTACATCGGGCGGCGGCGACGGCGGTGGTTGTGGTTTCTCCCGGCGTTGGTGATCGGTGTATCGCGCATCGCCGTCGGGGTGCATTTTCCGCTGGACGTCCTGTTCGGAGCCCTTGTCGGGGGCGGGGGGACGTACATTCTGCTGCGGGAGACGGAGATCTTTCACAGCCTGGGCAGCCCGCCGAATGGGCGGCCTCTCCCGCCGAAAACCGATCGTCCGCTGACGCTGATGATGATTACCGGCGAGGCGAGCGCGGATGTGTACGGCGCGCGCATCTTGGAAGAGGTGCGTCGGGAGCGTCCGGACGCGCGGGCGTTCGGCGTGGGCGGCGAGCGGCTGGCGAAGACGGACTTCGAGGAGATCGCCGACGCCCACGAGCTGTCCATCGTCGGCTTTACCGCCGTCATTGCGCGACTGCGGACCATCGTCCGCATCTACAAGGCGCTGCATCGTCGCCTGCGGGAAGAACGACCCGACGCGCTGCTGTGCATTGACCTGCCGGACTTTAATCTCATGCTCGCCGCCCAGGCGCGCTATTTCGGCATCCCGGTCGTTTTCTTCATCAGCCCGCAGTTCTGGGCCTGGCGGCAGGGGCGGGTGGCGAAAATCGCGCCGCGCGTGTCCAAGATGATCGTCGCCTTCCCGTTCGAGCAGGACGCCTATCGCGATCACGACGTCCCCGTCGCGTTTCACGGCCACCCGCTGTTGGAAATCCTGAAGCGCCGCTTTGAGACGGACGAGCAGGCGCGGGAATATTTCGGGCTGCATCCGGCGAAGAAGATCCTGGTCTTGGCGCCCGGTTCGCGGGGCAGCGAGTTCGCCCATGTCCGCCGGGATATCTTCGCCGCCGGGGCCGCGATTCTGCGCGAGTTGCCGGATTGGCAGGCGGCGGTGCCGCTGGCACCCAAGGCGACGGTGGCGGAGTTTCAGGCGGCGGCGGATCGGGTGGGCCTCAAGGCGACGTTCACGAAGGGCGACAACTACGACCTATTCGCGATCGGCGAATTCGGCTTGCTTTGTTCGGGGACGGTGACGCTCGAAGCGGCGCTGGCGGGGTTGCCGATGGTGATCGTCTATCGAGGCAATTGGCTGAATTATCGTATCGCCAAGTCGATGATCAAGATCGACCGCATCGGCCTGCCGAACATCATTCTGGGCGGCGAGACGCCCGTGTTTCCCGAGATGATCCAGCACGACGCGGCCGCCGATCGCCTCGCCGACAAGGCCCTTTCGATCTTGCGAGCCCCCGATGAGTATGACAGACTCCGCCGCGCCGCGGCCGACGTTCGCGGAGCCTTGACCGGCGGCGAAACAAGCCGTTCGGTGGCGCGGGATTTGATCGAGTTGGCGGACAAAGGACGGGCATGAAGCGCCTCTGGCAGATGTATTATCGCAACAATCAAGACGAGGTGGACAACTTCGTCCGGCTGGTGCGTTATTTCGTGCCGTTCAAATGGCGGCTGGCGGTTTCCGTGGCTTGCGCCGGGTTGGTGTCGGCGGCGACGGCGGCCACGGCCCAGCTCCTGGAACCGACCATGAACCGCGTCTTCGTCGAGCAGGACCGGGAGTTTCTCAAGGTCATTCCCTGGTTGATTATCGGCCTGTTTTTCGTCAAGGGCGTCTTTCGCTTCCTGCAAAACTACATCCTGCGCGCCACCGGCGAGCGGGTGATCGCCCAGCTTCGCTCCGAGCTTTATCGCCACTACCAATACCTGGACGCCCGCTACTTCACCGACAACAAGGTCGGCGTGATGATGAGCCGCATCACCAACGACGTGAACATGATGCAGCGCGCGGTGCCGAGCATGGTGTCGTTGTTCCGCGAGCCGTTGACGATGCTCTTTCTGGTCGGCGTGGCCTTTTACAACTTTTGGCAGGCGGCGCTGTTCGTCTTCATCATCTTTCCCCTCACCGCCATCCCCGTGGCCCAGTTCGGACGGCGCCTGCGCAAGTGGGTGCGTCGCGGGCAGGAGCGCATGGGCGAGATGAACTCGATCCTCAAGGAGACCTTTTCCGGCGTGCGCGTGATCAAGGCCTTCGGCATGGAGGAGTACGAGATCAAGCGTTTCGACGACGAAAACGAGCGCGTCTACCACGCCAATATCAAGGCGCTGGTTTTCGAGGAACTTTCCAGCCCGTCCATCGAGGCGCTGGGGGCGATCGGCGCGGCGGTGGTGGTCGTCGTCGGCGGCGGCATGGTCATCAACGGGACGATCACGACCGGTTCGTTTTTCGCCTTCATGGGCGCGCTGGGCCTGTCCTACGAGCCTCTCAAAAAGCTCAACAAGATGTACGTAAATTTCCAAGCCGCCCTGGCCGCCGCTTCGCGGGTGTTCGAGGTGCTGGACACGCCGCCGGACACGGTGGACCGGCCCGGGGCGGTCAGCGTCGAGGCGGTCAACGAGGGAGTGCGTCTGGAGGGGGTGAAGTTCCGCTACGAGGACGACGGCCACAACGTGCTCGACGGCATCGACCTGGACGTGACGGCGGGACAGATGATCGCCCTGGTGGGCAGTTCGGGCGCGGGCAAGACGACGCTGGTGAACCTGCTGCCGCGATTCTGGGATGTGAGCGAGGGGCGCATCGCCATCGACGGCCGGGATATCCGGGACATTGAACTCGTGAGCCTGCGGCGGCTCATCGGCATGGTCACGCAGGACGTCTTCCTGTTCGGCGACTCGGTCAAGTCGAACATCGCCTATGGTCACGACCAGGAAGACATGGATCGCGTCATCGCCGCCGCCAAGGACGCCAACGCCCACGACTTCGTGCAAAACCTGCCCAACGGCTACGACACCCTCGTCGGCGAGATGGGCGTGAAGATCTCCGGGGGGCAGCGCCAGCGGCTGGCCATCGCGCGAGCGCTCTACAAAAACGCGCCGATCCTGATTCTCGACGAAGCGACCAGCAGCCTGGATGCCGAATCGGAGCGGGAGGTGCAGGTCGCGCTCGAGCGCCTGTTGGTGGGACGCACCTCGTTTGTCATCGCCCACCGCCTGTCCACGGTGCAGCGGGCGGACCGCATCATCGTGCTCAAGGACGGACGCGTCGTCGAGGACGGCCGACACGAACAGCTCATCGAAAGAGGCGGCGAGTACGCCCGTCTTTACAGCCTCCAATTTGACACCGAGGGACCGTCCGACGCGCCGACTCCCGCCCCCGAGGCTCGGGAATAGCGGTGGGCGCCCGGTCCGGCGCCGAACGCCTCGACCCCGCCGTCCGCCTCGCCTTGGGGATGGGCGCGCTGAGCCTCGTGCGTTTGGCCCTCATCGGGCGCACCGACCTGATCCCCGACGAGGCCTACTACTTCCAGTGGGCGCGCGACCTGGCCGCGTGTTATTGGGACCAGCCCGGCGGCATCGCGCTGTTTCACCGCATCAACTCCGCGATCTTCGGGGCGACGACCTTCGGCGTGCGCGTGGGGGCGGTGTGGCTTTCGCTGGTGACGACCCTCTTCGCCTACGACCTGGGCAAGACGTGCCTGGGCGACCGGAACCGCGCCTCGTGGGCCGCCCTCGCGATGCACACCGTGCCGCTGCTGTCGGTCGGGGCGGTGCTCATTTTGCACGACACGCTCCTGGGCGCGCTGGCGACCGCCATGCTCGCGTTCTTCGCGAGGGCAGTGTTGCGCGAGCAGCGCTGGGCCTGGTACGCCATGGCCCTCGCCGGGGCGGCGGCGCTGTACGCGAAGTTTTCCGCCGTGACGCTCGTGCCCGGCATGGTCGTGTTCATGCTGCTCGACGAGCGGGGGCGGCGAGCCTTCCGGCAGCCGGAGCCTTATTTGGCGGGCGTGATCGTGGCCGTACTGTTCACGCCGGTCATCGCCTGGAACGCGAAAAACGGATGGGTGGCGTACTATGCCGTCGCCAAACTCGCGGGCGGGGGCGACGATCCCAACGTCTTCCAATCCGTTGCTTACCAAGGCGACTTCATCGCCTCCCAATTGCTGCTGGCCAGCCCGATCTTGTTTTACGGGATCCTGCGCGCCGTCTACTTCGCGTTCCGACCCCAACCCCCGTCGGCCCAATGGAGCTGCGGCCGTCGCGGGCGCTCGCCCGAACCCTACGAACGCACCCCCGGCCGATTGCTGCTGGCGTGCGTGACGGCGTCGGTGCTCGGGTACTTTTTGTATCAGGCGACGAATGCCAAGGTGCAGGGCAACTGGGCGGCGATGGCGTATGTGCCGGGAATGTTTCTGGTCGTCGATTTTTGGGCTCAGGCGTGGGACCGACGGCGAAAGCGCGCGACGTGGGCGCTGGGGCTGGCGGCGGCGATGACGATCCTGATCCAGGCCCACACGGCGCGGCCGTTTCTGCCGTTGCCGGCCAAGGCGGATATGACGGCCCAGGCCCACGGATGGCGGGATCTGGCGGCGCGGGTCGAGGAAGAATTGGCCAAGGCCGGACCGAACGCGGCCGTCATGGGGCGGCGCTATCAGGTCTGCAGCGAGTTGGATTTCTATCTGCCGGACGATGTGGAGGTCTACTGCGCGGCGTACGCCAGCCGGGGCAGTCAGTACGATATTTGGGAGAACTACGAGGATCTGGTCGGCCGCGATGTGATCTATGTAAACCCCCAGGGGCATAGCGCGAAGCTGTCGCTGCATTTCGCGGATGAGGCCGAGTTGGGCGAATTTGTCGTCGGGTCGCCGGGTCGGCCGTATCAAAAACTGCAACTGTTGCGGCTGGAGCGGTTCAAGCTGGACGGCCCGCTGCAAAGTTATTTCAACAAACCGTTTCCGGCCGCGCGCGGGCGCTTGGTGCATCGCGTGCAGACGGGCAAGGGCGAGGAATAGGGCGAGAGGGGAATGCGCATCATCTGGGCGATTGTGACGGGGATACTGGCGCTGCCGGCGCTGCTGGTGACGCTGATTGTCGCGTCGCGGGACGAGCGTTGGGCGGACGGGCTCGTCGAACGCCTGGGACAGATCCACCCCCATTTCGGCAAGGGACGGCTGCTCGTCCAGGCCGCCAGCGTCGGCGAGGTGGCGACGGTCGCGCCGCTGATCGATGCGTTGAACGCCGAACTCGGACCCGGCGCGCTGGTCCTGTCGACCATGACCCCCACCGGCAACGCCGAGGCCAAGCGCCGCTGGCCGCTGGTGCAGACGTATTATTTCCCCGCCGACGCCGGGCCGATTCCGAGGATGTGGCTCGACCGCGCCCATTGCGATCGGGTGATCCTTTTCGAGACGGAAATCTGGCCGCTGTTTTTGATGACGTGTTTTGCGCGCGGCATCCACGTCGCCATCGTCAACGGGCGCATCTCGGATAAGAGTTGGCCCCGCTACCGCCTCGCGGCTCCGTTGCTGCGCCTGTTGTTGCGGCGACTGACGATGGTCACTTGCCAGACCGAGGCCTACCGCGACCGCTGGCTCAAGCTGGGCGTCGCGCCCTCGGCGTGTCACGTGGTCGGCAATCTGAAATTGGATCGCCCGCTGCCGGAAAGCGAGCCGGCCGACGTGGATCGGGTGTTTGAGGAATTCGCGGCGGGCCGGCGTCTGGTCGTCTTTGCCAGTACGCACGAAGGCGAGGAAGCCGGGGTGTTCGCGTGCCTGGATGAGGCGCGTCGGGAGGATTCGAACGTGGCGTTCGTCGTCGCCCCGAGGCACAAGGAGCGCTTCGACGCCGTCGCGGCCTTGCTCGGCGGGCACGAAAAGTACATCACCAAGCGACGCAGCGCCTGGCGGTCGGGCGACATTGCGGACATCCTCCTGCTCGATACGCACGGCGAACTGCCCCGCGCCTTCGCCCATGCCCAAGCGGCGTTTGTCGGCGGATCGCTGGCCAAGGTGGGGGGGCACAACGTGGCCGAACCGGCGGCGATGGGAGTGCCGGTGATCGTCGGTCCCCACACGCAGAATTTCCGCGCCGAGGTGGAACTGTTGTCCAAGGCCGAGGCGTTGAAAGTCGCTACGGACATCAACGGGGTCAGCGCCTGCATCCGGCTTTGGCTGCTCGACGAGCCTTTGCGCCAACAGGCCGGGCAATCCGGAAAGGAGGCCGTGGCGGCCAACCGGGGCGCCTTGGGCCGGACGCTGGACCTGCTGGCCGAGCACGGTTTCCTCCAATCTCGATTCGAGCCTCGATCGCCCTGATTTTCCGGGGAATTTCCTTTTGGCAGGGCGCTCACAAAGGGCGTGCGAACGTGGGCTTGCGCACTAGGATTTCCGGGGCCCATCGGATATATTGGCCCATCGTTTCGGACCGGCGAGTACGTGGGCGAGGCTAAGGTGCCCGTTCAGGACCGCCGCGTCGTTGGTCGCGTGTTCGGTCTATCGAGGAGTGCGGGCGCCCTATGAATATTCTCATGATGCATCCCCACGATATCTACTCCAACTCGGAGCCGTGGACCGTTCGCATCACCTATCTGGCGACGGAGTTCGTCAAGCGCGGGCACAACGTCCGCCTGATGTACCACCTGATCGACCCGCGCATGAGCCTGGAGGACGCCACAGCCCGCCAGGAATACCCCTTTACGACAATCCCTTGCTATCGCGGCCAGTTGGCCCTGTTCGCCAAGATGAAATCCACGCTGGAATTCGCCCGCTGGGCGGATGTGATCCATTTCCAGAAATGCTTTCCCCATTGCGCGGTTCCGGCCCTGTGGGCGGGTTATCGCCTGGGCAAGCCGGTGCATTACGACTGGGACGACTGGGAATTCGGGATCTACAACTACAACCCGGCCAACCGGCTCGTGGGACATTCCATCAAGGCCTTCGAGGGGATCCTGCCCAAGATGGTCGACACCATGACCGTCGCCTCCGAAGAGATCAAACGCATGGCCATTGAGGCCGGTTTTCCCCCGGCGCGCATCTTCGACGGCCACGTGGGCGCGGATATCGAGGCGTTTCATCCGGGCATCGACGGCTCCCAGGTCCGGCGGGACCACCATATCGAGGGGCCGATCGTCCTCTACCTGGGGCAACTGCACGGCGCGCAATATCTGGAACTGTTCCTGGCCTCGGCCAAGGAGACGATCGAGCGCGGCGCGGATGCGACGTTCGTCGTCGTCGGCGGGGGTGAGCGCTTCGGCGAATTGTTCCAGGTGGCGGAGAATATGGAGATCGGCCACAAGGTCATCTTCACCGGCGCGATCGATCATGACGACATCCCGCGCTACATCGCGGCGGCGGACGTGGCTGTCGCGTGCTTCGCCGACACGCCGCAGGTGCGCACCAAGTCGCCGTTGAAGATGTGCGAGTACATGGCCATGGGCAAGGCGATCGTCGCCAGCCAGGTGGGCGAGGTGCCGCGAATGCTGGGCGACGCCGGCATCCTGGTCGAGCCGGGCAACGCGGGCGCCCTGGCCGACGGCATCGTGGCCTATCTCAACGATCCGAAGAAGCGGGCGGAAGCCGGAGCCAAGGCCCGGCGTCGGGCCGAGACCGAGTTCAACTGGGGCACCACCGCCGAACGCATGCTTCGGGCCTATGAGATGGCGCTGCACGAGACCCGTTGGCTCAACTGGAAAGTGGACAAGTACCAGTTGGCGCAAAAGGGGCCGTTCATGGTCACGCCCTCCGGCCCCCCGCGGCGCATTCCGTCCTCCAAGTGGCTCAAGAAGCCCGGCCAACCGGCGCCCAAGGCGGGGGTGCGGCCCGGCCGTTCGGCGAATCCCGCGCCGTCCGAGCCGTCCGAGGCCCCCAAGGACAAATCCTCCGAGAACTCGGCCTCCGCGCCTATGGTGACGGGCGTTTCGACGACGAACGTGGCGGCGACAAGCGTGTCCGCTCCCGCGAAGACCAACACCAACGGCGCGTCGGCGTCGAGCGGTTCCAACGCACCCGAGATGACGCCGATCGTCAAGGCGTCAGGAGCGGTGGACGCGGGCGGGGGATTGCAGACGGCGACGAGCGTCGGCGAGCAGGTGATCTTCGTTTCGAAGAAGGCGCCGGGTTCCATCGACCTGACAGACATGATCGGCAACGGCGGCAAGCCCAAGAGCGCCCGCGAACGCACCAACGGAACCAACGGCCATCCGAACGGCGTGGGCGACCGGCCGCTGCTGGGCGGGATGGCGCGCATCGACGGCAAGACGCGCATGGTGCAGAAATACACCAAGCGCCAGCTCAAGGTGATGGACGCCGCCGAGTCCCGCAAGACCATCGAGGACGAAGGTTTCCTGACACCTCCGCCGCCGCCCCGGCCGCCGTATTACAAGCTCGGCCCGTTCTCGCCCCTGCGGGATTTTATCGAAAACCACCTGGACGTGATGGGCGTGCTGGACGGGCGCGTCGCCTTCGTCGGACCCCACACAGTGCAGTTCGATCCCACCGACACATGCCCGAACGACTGCATCGCGTGTTGGTGCCGCTCGCCGCTGCTGCTGGACAAGCTCATGCCCATGGAGGAGCAGCGCCAGCGCCTGTCCATCGAAAAGCTCGAGGACGTCCTTGACGACCTGGTGAAGATGGGGACCAAGGAGATCTACATCGCCGGCGGCGGCGAGCCCATGGCCTATCCTCACATCCTGCCTCTGTGCGAGTCGATCAAGCGCCGGGGCATGATCTGCAACATCAACACCAGCTTCATCAACGTGGACCGCTACACCGCCCGCGAGCTGGCGAAGATGCGCGTGGATTTCATGACCGTCTCCGTGTGGGCCGGGTCGCCGGAGACCTACGTACTGACGCATCCCTCCAAGACGGAGGAGGCTTTCTGGGATCTCAAGGACGCGCTGACCTACCTCAACGAGGTCAAGGACGTGATGCCCTACATCAAGACCTATCACGTCCTGTCCAACCTGAATTTCCACGAGATCAAGCAGATGGTGGACTTCGGCATCGAGACCAAGTCCGAGTCGGTGGAGTTCACACTCGTGGACACCATGCCCGACCGCACCGATTCGCTGCTTCTGACCAAGGAGCAGCAGCAGTGGCTCTATGAAGAGGCCCAGCGCATCTACCAATGGATCGTGGTGGACGAAAAGGAATCGCGCATCCAGCTTTATATGTGGGACCAGTTCCTGCGGCGCATCTCCGACCACAACACCACCGAAGGCAACCACGACAAGAACATCGTCGACTCCATGCCCTGCACGGTGGGGTGGCAGTTCGCGCGGGTGTTGGCCAACGGCAATGTCAACTCGTGTTTGAAGAGCCACCGTATCCCGACCGGCTCCCTGCACGAGACGGGCTTTACCGACCTGTGGACCAACGAGAAGCAGGAAGAATTTCGGCACTACACCAACGTCTACAAGAAGGAGGACCCCTGGTTCTCCAACATCGGCAACGACCCCAACGCCAAGGTGGGTTGCCACAAGGCCTGCGACGATCTGGGGCGCATCGAACACATGAACGCCCGCATCAAGGCCATGCCGAAGTGGAAGATGGCGATCCTCAAGGCCGCCCAGATGTACCTGCGCGCCACCGGCCAGTATTTGCGGTAGGTGGCCGCGTCCGCGGATGCCCAATGCGTGAATTCGTTTACGAAGACGACCGGGACGGCCGACTCTGGAAAGTCGGTTGGCCGAAGTTTCGCGTCGAGACGCCCAAGCTGCTCGAGGAGCGGGTCGCCGAGTTGATCGCCGAACGAAAGATCGTCGGCGTCTTCTGGGGGCGTAGCGAATTCGGCCCGCGAGCCCTGGGCAACCGCTCCATCCTCGCCGATCCGCGTTGGGACGGCATGCGCGACTATCTCAACGACCGCGTCAAACACCGCCAGTGGTTCCGGCCCTTCGCGCCGATGGTGCTGGAAGAAAAGTGCGCCGAGTACTTCGATTTGAACGTGCCCAGTCCCCACATGCTGCTGGTCGCCGACGTGCTCGAAGACAAACGCTCGGTCATCCCCGCCGTCACGCATGTGGACGGCACCGCCCGCGTGCAGACCGTCAACGCCGCGGACTACCCGCGCCAATACAAGGTCGTTAAGGCTTTCGAGGCGATCACGGGCGTGCCGGTCGTGCTCAACACCAGCTTCAACGACCACGGCGAGCCGATCGTCGAGACGCCCCTGGACGCCTTCGAATGTTTCGCGGGCACGGAGTTGGACGTGTTGGTTCTGGGCAAGCACATCCTGCACAAGGAGATCCCGGTGGAGGGCACGGCATGACGCGCTATGTCCTGGGCGCTGTGGTCTCGGATCACGACAGTTCGGTCTGTCTGCTGGCGGACGGCAAGATGGTGGGGTGCGTGAGCGAGGAGCGCCTTTGCCGGGTGCGTCACGGGGATCCGCGCAATTCGATTCGCCGGGCGATGAGCGCGGTGCTGGCCGAGGCCGGCATTGAATTGTCCGAGGTGGCGGCGATCTTTTGCGACACGGACCACTTCTTCCCGCCGGGCGAAGAGCCGGTCGAGGTCTTCCCCGACTATCCCCTCAAGGAGCGCATCTACCAGATCACGCACCATCTGGGCCACGCGGCCAGCGCGTTTTTGCCCAGCCCCTTCGACGAGGCGGCGTTTCTGACCGTCGATGCGTCGGGGGGCATCGCGCCGGTGGTGGGTGACGGGGATGTGAAACGATACTGGACCTTCACCCCCCGAGAGCTTTCGTTCATGGAGCAAGGCTTCCAGGCGGCCCATGCCCACTCGCCCCTGGGGGAATTGCTCGAACGCCTGCCCGGCGGCGAGGCGCGCAACTATCCGGCCGAGAGCCTGACGGTCGGCTACGCGAAGCGCGGCGGGAAGATCGTGGAACTGGCCGACCACTTCGCCGACGGCTCCCTGGGCTACCTCTACGCCCTATGCAGTCACTTCCTGGACATGGAAGAAGGCAGCTTCATGGGCCTGGCCAGCCACGGCCACCCGACCGAGCTTTGCGACGCGATGAAAGAGGTGATCGTCCTTGAGCCCGAGGGGCGGGTGCGTATCGACGATCGGTGGATGCGCTACTGGCAGGACGAATACGTGCTCGACGATCCGGTCGCGATCAAGCGCCTGACCGACCACTTCCTCAAGAGTTTCGGGCCGGGACGCAAGTTCTTCGGCGCCATCACGCAGAAGCACATGGACTTCGCCTTCGCCGTTCAGCAGCGGCTGGAAGAGGCGTTGGTCCACGTCACCGCGCACCTCTACAACATGACGAAGATGGACAACCTCGTCATGGCCGGGGGAGTCGCGCTCAATTCGGTGGCCAACGGGGTCGTGCTCGCCAAGACGCCGTTTTCCAATATCTTCGTCCAACCCGCCGCCTCCGACGACGGCCTGGCGTTGGGGTTCGCTCAATTCGGCGACTACGTGCTCGCCGGACTGCCGAAGGCGAAATCGTTCACCATGGGCAGCGCCTGCACCGGCCCCGACCGGGACGGCGAGATCGACGCCTTCGTCGAGAGCCTGCGCCAAGGCACCCTGCCGGTGGAGTACGTCGATTCGTTGCCCTATGTGGAGCGGGTGGACGTACTTTGGAAGGGTCCGAACGACACGGAATACGAACGAACAGCCATGCTGCGCACCGGGCCGCACAAGCACGTCGCGCACCTGCCCATCGGCCCGCGCGGCGGCATTGAATACAAGTTCGAGATCTTCGCCCGCCATCCCGAGGACTACGAAAAACCCGCGGCCGCCGCGCCTGTCGCCAAGAACGGCCGGGCCGCGATCGCCGAGGTGGAGCAGCCCGAATACGTCGATCCCAACCGGCCCACCGATCCGTTCGAGATGTTCCTGTATGACCATCGGGACGTGGCGGGCGTGCTGGACGGGGAGCGGGCGTTCGTCGGGCCCGAGCAAGTAACCATCGACCCGACGAACCTGTGCGACAACAACTGCCTGGCGTGCTGGACCAAGTCGCCGCTTCTAAGCCGCTTCGCGCCCCCCCAGGAATGGCACCGCCAGACGCTGCCCGAAGACCTGATGCATGGCCTCATCGACGATCTGGCCGACCTGGGCACGCAGCGCGTGCGTTTCACCGGCGGCGGCGATCCGTTCGTGCATCCGAAGATGATCGAGTTTTTGGAGCACGTGAAGGAGCGGGGCATGATTGCGTGCGTGACGACGAATTTCACGTCGATCACGCAAAAGAAAGTGCATCGCATGGCTGAGATCGGCGTGGACGAAATCACCGCGTCGGTGTGGGCGGGAACGCCGGATATGTACGCGCGCAGCCATCCGGCCAAGACGCAAAAATCCTTCTGGCAGATCGAGTCGTTCCTGCGCGAGCTGTGCGCCGCGAAAAAGCCCCATATGCAGGTGGTCGTCGCGAATGTGCTGTTTTCCATGAATTACATGGAGACACGGGAGATGCTGGACTTCGCGTTGCGCGTCGGCGCGGACGGCGTGTACTACACCGTCGTCGATTCGGTCGCCAAGCCCACGGACGGTCTGCTGCTCACGCCGCCCCATCTGTCGGTGCTGCGTTCCCACTTGGACGAAGTGAAGCAGCGGGTGGACGACGAAAATCAGACCCGGCCCCGGCCGTTCATCCTGGACAACTTCGACGGCCTGATCCGCCGCCTGGACGCGGTGGGCGCGACGCGGGGCGACTACGACCGCCAGACCGTGGACGCCATTCCCTGCTACATCGGGTGGATTTTCGCGCGCATCACGGCGGACGGTAAGGTCGCGCCCTGCTGCCGGGGATCGAACATGCCCTTGGGCGATTTGCATGAGCAGAGCTTCAAGGAGATCTGGCACGGGCATCTGTACCGGCATTTTCGTAAGATGGCTCTCAACGAAAAGAAGTCCCATCCCTTCTTTAAGCCCATACAATGTCATCGCACTTGCGATAACCTGATGCACAACGAGAACCATCATCGAAAGATGATGCGGATCACGGCGGAAGAGAAGCGACATTTGATAGATTTCGTGGTCAACGGAGGTTCCCGATGAGCCGCCGCGTGCTCATCACCGGCGGCGCCGGCTTTATCGGCCACCACCTGTGCCGACGAATGTTGGCGGACGGCTATGAGGTGGGCGTCATCGACAACGAGGCCACGGGACGTCGCGAGGACGTGCCCGAGGGCTGCGACTATCTCAAGGGCGACGTGCGCAACCTGGATGACCTGGCCCGGGCGTTCGACCCGGCGCCGGATGTGGTGTTTCACACCGCCGCCCAGGCGAGCAACATTCGTAGCTTCGACAATCCGCAGGAGGACATGGCCGTCAATCTGCTGGGCACGATCAACGTGGTCACGAAGTGCCTGGAGCTCAAGGTACCCAAGCTGGTCTATGCCAGCTCCATGACGGCGTACGGGATGATGAACACATTGCCGGTCAACGAACAGACGCCCTTGGCGGCGATCTCCTATTACGGCATCGGGAAGGCCGCGGCGGAGAGATTCGTGCTGGCGACGGCGGCGCGGCCCGATCTGAAATCGCCGTTTTCGGCGACGTGCTTTCGCATGTTCAACGTCTACGGCCCCGGGCAGAGCCTGAGCAATCCGTACCAGGGCGTGCTGGCGATCTTCATCGGCAATGTCATGCGCGGTGAGCCCTGCCGGGTCGACTCGGACGGGGAGCAGACGCGGGATTTCGTCTACGTGGACGATGTGGCCGAGGCTTGGCGCCGGGCCGCGCACGTGGGCAAGGCGGATAATCTGGCGGTGAATCTGGGGTCGGGGAAGCAGATCAGCGTGAACGGTTTGGTCCAGGAGACCTGCCGCGCCTTGGGCGTCGATCCGGCGACGTATCCGTTCAATCATGCGCCCGAACGCCCCGGCGACCAGCGCCATGCCCAGGCCGATGTGGCTCTGGCCAAGAAAGTGCTGGACTGGGAGCCCACGGTCGATTTTCCCGAAGGACTCAAACGCACCGTCGCGTGGGCCAAGGACAACGCGGGCGGGGAGGCGGCTTAATGAGCCAGTTCATGTCCGCCATTGAAAGCCAGTTGATGAACTTCAAGGCGTTCCGCCCGTTCTTCACGCCCGGCCGGGTGCTGCGCGACGCGGTGACGTTCCCGAAGGACTATTACCTGGGCGACGGCAAGACGACGCGCTTTCCTTCGATCATCAACCTGAACATCACCACCGTATGCAATCTGAAATGCCCCTTCTGCTTCAACATGGACATCCTCGGCAAACGCACCGAACTGTCCACCGAGCAGATGGAGGACATCGTCGATCAGGTCGCGGCGAACCGGGGCGGGCTGTTCCTCTCCGGCGGCGAGCCCTTCGCCCGCAAGGACATCTTCGAGATCATTGAACACGCCAAGTCCAAGGGCGTGCCCGTCGGTGTCGTCACCAACGCCACGCTCTTCACCCGCGAGAAGGTGCAGCGCCTGTACGACATCGGCCTGGACGTGGTCGTCATCAGTTTCCACGGCACCGAGGAAGCCCACGACAAGGCCGTCCTGATGAAGGGCGCCTACAAGAAGACGTTGCAGGCCCTCAAATGGTTCGCGGAAATCTTCCCGTCGCCGGGGCCGATGATCAACTACGTCCTCACCGAGCACTCGATTCCCCATATGTCGGATTTCTTTAAGGAAATCGGTGATATCCCGAATGTCGCCAAGCGCCTGTCCCACCTGAATTTCGTGACGCCGGACGAGGCGAAGGCCAACGAGACTTATTGGATGGAGAAGTTCGGCGAGGCGCCCCAGTTGCTGCAGTACGAGTACCACCCGTCCGACCGGATGTACGAGCCCATCATCCAACAGCTCGAACGCAATCCCGAGATCTTCACCAAGCCTGTCATCAATCGGGAAGAAATGAAGACCTGGTACTCGGATCGCTTCGATCTCAAGCGCCGGTGCGTGTTTATCTGGAAGTCCACGTTCATCAACTCGGACGGGGATATGTACCCTTGTCAGTTCCTGATGATGAAGATGGGCAACATCAAGGAACATTCCATCGAGGAGCTGTGGAACGGGGAGAAATACCGGCGATTCCGCGCCCTTTTGCGAGAAGGTCTCACGCCCGGTTGCGCCCGCTGCTGCAAGCTTTAAAATCCGCGCATGATTGTTCTCGGGATCTCGGATAACCACGGCTCCGGCGCCGCGCTGGTGCGCGACGGGATGCTCGTCGCCGCGGTGAATCAGGAGCGCCTCAATCGGGAGAAAAACTCCCTGGCTTTTCCCTGGGAGGCCATCGACGAGGTGCTCAAGATCGGCCAGGTCACGCCGGCGGACGTGGACCTGATCTCCGTGGGCAGCCAATTCACCCCGGTCTTTTTCCTGAGACTGGTCAAGTCGATCCACCAGCGCGCGAAAGACTCCACCAGCCAGTTCTCGCCGATCTACGACCTCTACGTCCTCTATCACCTGCTGGTCAAAAAGATTCGGCTGCTGCGTTGGGTGGAGATGCTTCTGTCCCGCGCCATGCTCACCCGACAGTTCCAAAGGCGTGGATATCGTTGCGATATTCACCTGATCGAGCATCACGAGGCCCACGCCTACTCGACCTATTTGACCGGCCCGTTCGAGAAGGCCATGGTGGTCACTTGCGACGCCATGGGCGACGGCGTTTCGGCGACCGTGGGCCTGGGATCGGACGGGCGCATCCGGCGCGTTTTCGAGCAGGACGGGCGTTGCGCGTTCAATCCGTATTACTCGCGGATCACCGAATTGCTGGGCTTTCGGCCCAATCGCCACGAAGGCAAGGTGACGGGCCTGGCGGCCTACGGCGATCCGGAGAAGCTCCTGGCGGATTTTCGCCGTCACGCCCATTTCGTCGGGCCCGGATTTTCCCGTTTCCGTTTGTGGACCCCACGTCAGCAAACCAACGGTTTCTATGGGAAAATCAGGCATTATGGCCGTGAAGATATCGCCGCGGCCGCTCAAAGGAACCTGGAGGTTCAGATCGGGGCCTTTATTCGTTATTGGAAGGACAAATTAGGCGCCGAGCACGTGACTTTGGCGGGCGGGATCTTCGAGAATGTGAAACTCAATCAGCGGGTGCACGAGGTGCCGGGCGTGGCGGGTGTTTACATCTTTCCCAACATGTCCGACGGCGGCTTGGCCAGCGGCGCGGCGTTGTTTTCGTCGCGGGCTCCGCGCCGTGCCCTTGAAAGCGTTTTTTTGGGCGGCGGGTTCGATCGGGAGGTGATCGAGGCGGCGGCGGCGCGAAGCGGCGTGGCCTACGACGAGCCCGAGGATTTGGCCGCCGAGTGCGCGCGCCTGCTGGCCGACTGGCAGGTGGTGGTGCGATACGCCGGGCGGATGGAATACGGCCCCCGGGCATTGGGGCATCGTTCGATCCTCTATCGCCCCGACGATCGCGCCATTAACGACTGGCTCAACGTGAAGTTGCGCCGCACCGAGTTCATGCCCTTCGCGCCGGTGGTGCGCGACGAGCGGGCGGCCGAGTGTTTTGTGCATCTGGACGGCGCCGAGTTTACGGCCCGGTTCATGAACGTCTGTTTCGATTGCACGCCGTATATGGCCGAAAAGTGCCCCGGCGTGGTGCATGTGGACGGTACGGCGCGGCCGCAGATTCTGCGTCGGACCGATGATGAGGAGTATTATCGGCTCCTGGAACAGTTCGAGGCGTTGACCGGCCTGCCGGCCCTGGTGAACACCTCGTTCAATATGCACGAGGAGCCGATTGTGCATACGCCCGACGAAGCCGTCCGGGCGTTTCAACAGGCCGAGCTGCCGTATATGGCGCTGGGACCGTTTTTGTTGCGGGCCGAGGAGCACCGCATCGCCCGCCGAAATTGAGGCGGGGCATGAGGGATGCCGCGTATGGGTTTTGAAAAGCGACGACGCACGCCGCCGCAGGACGCCGACCGGGCCGCCGGGGGCGTGGCGCGCGTGTTGAAGATCGCCGATGACGAGGGCGTGCCGGTCGCCGAGACCCCCCCGGACATCCTGCTGTTCTCGCCGCCGCCTTGGCTGGTGACGGGCCCGCCGCTGGGTTTGGCCGCCGTGTCGGCGTACCTCAAGGCCCAGGGCTGGCGGGTCAAGATCATCGACGGCAACACCAAGGCCTACCACGACGCCAAGCCCAAGGATCAACTCCTATGGCGTTGGGAATATTCGGCGTTTTGGGAGGACGAGGCCGAGGTGGAGAAACGCTTCGGCGCGATGCTGCGCCGATTGGCCGAGGAAGCCGCGGCGGTCGGATCCTGGGCGATCGGCGTGAACGTGGTGCATCGCAAGGAGGCGGCGGTGGCCATCTTCCTGCGACGCCTCAAGGAGCTTCGACCGGACCTGCGCATTTTCGTCGGCGGACCGGGAGCGGGTTGGAAGGAATCCCGCGATCACCTGCGCGAGCTGGCCGGGGACCTGGTGGACGGCTTCGTGGTGGGCGAGGGCGAGGTCGTCTGCGACGAACTGCTGCGACGCATGCGCAAGGGTGAGAGCCTGGAAAACCTACCCGGATTCATGATCGCCGGGCCCGACGGCGAGGCGAAGTTCAAGCCGGGGCGCGTGATCCTGGACATGAACAAGCTGCCCGTGCCCGATTTCGGCGACTTCGAAATGGAGCACTACGACGACAATTCCCTGGTCGTGGAATGGAACCGGGGATGCGTCGCGCGATGCACCTATTGCTCGGTCAACGACTTCTGGAACGCGTTCCGCTTCAAGGGCGCCAAGGCCGTCGCCCACGAACTCAAGACCCTCCACGACCGCCACGGCATCGAGAAATTCGTCATCGTCGACCCCATGGTCAACGGCAACCCCGAGCACCTGGACGCCATCTGTGAGGCGATCATCGAGTCGGGGGTGAAGGTGCGTTGGTCGGCGGGCATCTCGCCCAACCGGGACGTGCCCAAGTCGACCTTCGTGAAGATGTCGGCGGCGGGGTGCTACCAACTCGAGTTCGGCGTGGACTCGGGATCGAACAAGATCCTTCGCAAGATGGGCAAGCGCTTCAAGGCCGACCAGGCCGGACGCATGATGCGCGACGCCCACAACGCCGGCATCGACGTGATGCTCTACCTGATCGTCGGTTTCCCCGGCGAGACCGACGAGACCGTGCAGGAGACCATCGACTGGCTCGACGAGTACGGCGAGTCCATCGACATGGTGCGTTCGATCAATAGCCTGACCATCGAGGACGGCACGGCGGTCGAGCAGCGTTCCGAATTGTTCGGCGTGGAGAAGGACAAATCGGACGTGAACTGGCGCGACAACTGGCACGAGTCGGGCAGCTCGCCCGAGATGCGCAAGGCCCGGGTGGATCGGGTGATCGACAAACTCAAGGAACTGAAAATCCCCATCGAAGCCGAGATTATCGCCGAGCAGACCGCCGGCGAGGATGGACCGACACTGCCCGACTGGGGCGGGGCCACGCAGTCCGCCGGACCGAGCGCCGGCGCGGGAACCTTCGGCTGCGCGTCCTTCCCCACGACGGGTGACGAGGGCTGATGCACGCCCACGACGCCAAGAAGACGATTCTGTCGCCGGAACACCTGATGATCCAGACGACATCCCGGTGCAACTCGGGGTGCGTCATGTGTCCTTGGCCCGACACCGCCTCCGCCCAGCCCCAGGGCGATATGTCCGACGCCCTTTACCGACGCATTGTCGACGAAGTGCGCGAGTTTCCCGATCTGTCGCGCATCATGCTCTACCTGATGAACGAGCCCCTGCTCGACAAGAAGCTGCCCGAGCGCGTGAACCTGATGCGCAAGGCCCGGCCGTACGATGAAATCTACATCGTCACCAACGGCCTTCTTCTCGACCGGGACTTGGGCGACCGGCTGATCGACTCGGGCCTGTCGTGGCTGTCGATCTCCATCCACGCCCTGGAACCGGCGACCTACGAGAAGATCACCAAGCGCAAGGACTGGGCCAAGCGCCGCGAGCCGATCGAGCGATTCATCGACCGGGCCATGGCCGCTCGGGGCGAGGACTTCGTGCAGATCAACATCACGAAGGTGCGCCCCCATATTTCCGACGAGGAATACAACGCCGCCGCCGAGCACTGGCGTTCGCTCGGTGTCCAGCGCGTCGATCTGGACGACGGCTATATCTCCCGCGCGGGCAATGTGGAGGTCTTCGGCCACCAGCGCCTGTCGACGCGCCGCACCAGCGGATGCAAAACCATCTGGGCGTACAAGATGGCCCACGTGCTCTACAACGGCGACGTGCTGCCGTGCTGCATGGACTGGCGGCGCAAGGCGGTGTTCGGCAATGTGGAGCGCGACGGCGGCCTGCTTAACGTCTGGCGGGGCCAGGGGCGCCACGGCTTCCTGGACAAACTGGGTTCGGGCGACGAGTTGCCCGAGGACTTCCTGTGCGTGGGCTGCGAGGACGCCATCCCCGCGGAGGGCGCGGAGACGGTCGTCATCAACGAAGCCAAAAGCCCGCCGCCGCCGAAGAAAGCCGCCGTGCCCGTCAAGTTCGTCTCCAAGTCGGAAGCGGCGGTGACATACGCCGACGGCACTTCCGTCGCCGCGAGCGAGACCATCGTCCTTGCCGCCGCCCCGACCCCGGCCAAGGCGAACGGCCATTCCAACGGCAGTTCTAACGGCAGTTCCAACAGCAGCGCAAACGGCCATGACAACGGCGCGGCCGCCTTCGACACCGGCAGTTCGAATCCGATCATCGCGACCTACGACGCCGCCGTCGACGAGAGCTTCCGCAAAGGCGGTCGCGAGACCGAGCCGACGGATTTTTCGAAGGGCGAGGTGGATGTCGTCTTCTTCGCGCCGCCGCCGTGGCTGACCAGCGCGCCGCCTCTGGGCTTGGCGTCGATCACCGGCTTCCTGCGCAAAATGGGCTGGCGAGTGAAGGTCGTGGACGGCAACGTGCGCCTGTATCATTTCGCCGGGAAGACGCACCAGAACCTGTGGGACTGGGAGCGCGGGCCGTTCTGGGAGAAGTACGACAACGTTGCGGGCGTCTTCGGCGAAGAATTGCGCAAGATGGCCCGGGAAGTCGCCGAACTGCGGCCGAGCGTGGTGGGCGTGAACTGCGTCTCGCGCAAGGAAGTGGCCTTCGCGATCTTCCTGGACGAACTCAAAAAGCACCACCCGGAATGCAAAGTCTTTATCGGCGGGTCGGGTATCGGCCACTTCGAATTGCGTCGCCATGTGCGCAGCATCGTTCGCGACTACATGGACGGGTTCCTGGTCGGCGAGGGCGAGCTGATGATGCACAAGGTCCTCACGCGCATGCGCGACGGACGGACCTATGACGACATCCCCGGCGTGGCGACGTACGTCTTGGAAACCAGCGAGGAGATCTTCACGCCCCAGGAGGAGACGCCGGACCTGGGCATCCTGGCGCCGCCCGACTACACCGATTTCGATCTGTCGGCCTATTCGTCGCCGAGCCTTATCGTCGAGTGGAGTCGCGGGTGCGTGGGGCGGTGTACATTCTGCAATATCAACGACCTGTGGAAGAAGGTGCGTGTCAAGGCGGCCGAGCAGGTCGTCGAGGAGATCAAGACTCTCCAGACCCGCCACGGCACCGAGTATTTCTCCGTCGTCGATCCCATGACCAACAACGACGTGGACACCCTGGAAGCCGTTTGCGACGGTCTGATCCGGGAGAAAATCCACATCAAGTGGTCGTGCGGCATGTCGCCCAATCGGCGCCTCACCGCCGAGCAGTTCCGCAAGATGGCTGCCGCCGGGTGCTATCGCGTGGAATACGGCGTCGAGTCCGGTTCGGACACGGTGCTCAAGCGCATGGGCAAGGAATACAAGGCCGAAGTGGCCGAACAAATGATCCGTGACGCTCACAACGCGGGCATCATGGTCGTGCTATATTTGATCGTCGGTTTCCCCGGAGAGACGGAAGAGGACCTTCAGCAGACGATCGCGTTCCTGGAACGCAACGCGAAATACATCTCGCTGGTGCGCAGCGTGAACGGGATGGTCATCATCCACGGCGCGCCGGTGGAGCGAAAGCCCGAGGTCTTCGGCATCGGCGAGTTGGACCGGCTGGAGGACGGCTGGACCAACCGCTGGAGCGCCGGGGACAACACACCCGAGCTTCGGACCGAACGGGCGGCGCGGGTGACACGGAAGTTGAACGACCTCGGCATCCCGGTCGAGTTCGAGAATGTGGAAGAGGTTATGCCCAACGCGATGCTCTACGACAAACGCATGGACCAGACCAAGGAGCGCTTGGCCGCCGTCGAGAAGGATCTGAACGATCTGCTCGGCCTGATGGACAAGCTGATGCGCGGCGAGCCCACGCGGCAGGTGGTCGGCCACGACCAGTTGGCGTTGGTGCTCTGTCCCGTTTGGGGGGTCGACTCGCCGCCCCTGGGGTTGGCGGCCATGGCGGGCTTTGTGCGCAATCAGGGCTACGAGCCGATGGTGATCGACTTCAACATCGAACTGTTCCACAAGGCGAACGAAAAGCAAAAACCCTTCTTCGAGGAAGACTCTTTCCGTCATTGGACCGACGAGGCCGGCGCCGCGAAAATCGTCGCCGCCTTCACCAAGGAGATCGACGAGCTGGTCGACCGGCTCATCGACTCGGGCCGCAGCATGATCGGCTTCACGATCTATTCGGCCAACCGCTTGTTCGCCAAGGAAGTCATGCGGCGCATCAAGGCCCGCGATCCCAAACGCGTCATCGTCGTCGGCGGCCGGGGCGCCCACACGAAAAACGAGCGCCTGCTCTTCCCTCGCGATCTGGTCGACTACTTCATCGTGGGCGAGGGCGAGACGTCGCTGATCCCGTTGATGGAGGAAGTCTTCGCCGGCAAATCGGGCCAAGGGCTGCCGGGCGTGGACACCTACGACGGATTCGAACTCACCGGCTACGAGCCGCGCCCGCGCCTGCACGACCTGACGCTTCTGCCGCCCCCGGCGTACGACATGCTGCCGCTGGACCTGTATCGCGGCGACGAGATCCCCGTGCAGTTCTCGCGGGGGTGCGTGGCTCATTGCACCTTCTGCAACGACTCGCACAAGAACACGGGCTTTCGTTCCCGGCCCGGCAAGCACATGGCCGCCGAGATCAAGCAACTGGTCGAAGTCACGGGACGCAAGCGTTTCCGCTTTAACGACCTGCTGATCAACGGCAACCTGGAAGTGCTCGAGGAGTTGTGCGACGAGCTGATCGCCATGGACCTGGGCATCAAGTGGATCGCCCTGTTCCAGCCTCGCGGCGACATGAAGGACGAACTGCTTTTCAAGATGGCCAAGGCCGGATGCTACACGGTCAACATGGGCGTGGAGCACGGCTCGACGCGCATCCTGAAGATCATGGGCAAGGGCTTCAAGGTCGCCGACATGGAGCGGGCGCTGCGCCAGACGCGGGCGGCCGGCATCAACACGATGCTCAATTTCATCATCGGCTATCCCGGCGAGACGCGGGAGGATGTCGACGAGACCATCGACTTCATCCGACGCAATCGCGAAAACATCTGCGGCGTCACGTCGGTCAACGCGTGCATCCTGCTTGAGGATTCGGCCATCGAACGCCGCGCGATCAAGCTGGGCGTCACGTACGACGACTATGCGACGCGGGACGTGAACTGGGTCCTGGGCGACAACACGCCCGACGAGCGCCAGGCGCGTCTGCGTAAGTTCGTGGAGTTTTTGGAAGCCGAGAACATTCCGTACCTGGTCACGAATCTCAAGGAACGCGCGGCGAACCTGGACGACCTGTCCATCGACGACATCGCCGCCGCGCCGGCCAACGGCGCCTCCAACGGTGAAACGCACGCCGTTCCCGGCGAATTGACGAATGTCGATCCCGAGCAGTTCGAATCGGTGGACGGTTTCATCCAAACCCGCGAGACCGGGTCGAACATCGCCGCCTACGCGACGCACGGCGACCTGGGCGGCGGCCACGCCGAGGACGACGGCTTTGATCCGGCCAAGGGCGAGCCGCGATGGGAGGTCATTCCCACGGACTACGCGGACGTCATCTTCATCAAGTGTCCCCCCTGGGGCGTGGACGTCCCGCCGCTGGCCATTGCCTACCTGTCCGAGATGTGCCGCCAGGACGGCCTGAAGGTGCAGGCGGTCGACCTGAACGTGAAGGTCTACAACCGCTGTCACGATCGCGGCCTGTGGGATATGGACCGCTACGCCGAGTGGGCCGACCCGAAATTCTTCCCCAAGACCTACAAGGATTTGTGGGAGTGGACCGGGCACTACCTCAAGCAGATCGCCGAACATCCCGCGCCGGTCATCGGCCTGTCCACCAACACGGCCAACTACCGCTTCACCGTCGAGACGGCCCGCCGCCTCAAGGAGATGGCGCCGGAGAAGACCATCGTCATCGGCGGCACGGGTATTTCCAACAGTTTCGACGTGGAAGAACTCACGCCCACCGACGCGGACTACCTCTTTTTCGGCGAAGCGGACATGGGCATCGCCAAGTTCGTGCGGGCCGTCGTGGACAAAAAAGATCCGGGAGACATCGAGGGCCTGATCAAGGTCGGCACCGAGTTTACTTACAGCTCGGTGCAGCGGGCGATTGTCGAGAAGGGCCTGAAGGTCGCCAACCCGACGATGATCGAACTGAACCTGAACGAGTACAGCTCCTCGGCCGTGCCGCTGCTGGCCAGCCGAGGATGCGTACGCCGATGCACCTTCTGCAACGACCATCAGATCTATCAGAAGTACCGTTATCGCGAGGCCGAGGACGTGTTCAAGGACATGGAGTGGCACGTCAAGAATCGCGGCACGTCCCACTTCGCTTTCCTGGACCTGCTGCTCAACGGCAACATGAAGACCCTCGTGGGTTTCTGCGATCTGGTCATCGAATCGGGCTACAAGGTGGCCTGGGGCGGGCAATGCATCGTGCGCAAGGAGATGCGCGCGGACGTGTTGCAGAAGATGGCCAAGGCCGGGTGCATGAGCATCGTGTACGGCATGGAGAGTTTCTCGGATGAAACGCTCAAGCTCATGCGCAAGTACTACACGCAGGAGTTGGCCAAGCGCGTCCTGACCGACACGAAAGAGGCGGGCATCGAGCCGATCATCAACATCATCTGCGGCTTCCCCGGCGAGACCGAGGAAGACTTCATGCAGACCTACAACTTCATCAAGGACAATCCGGACATCGTCGGCCAGGTGGCGTCGGTGTCGCCGTGCCTGATCAACCTGGGTTCGGAACTGTTCGATCGCTACAAGGATTTCGACATCCGCTTCCCCGAGGAAGACGGGTCGGTCAAGTGGTACACGGGTGATAAGTCCAACACCTACGACATCCGGCTGCGTCGGGTGATGATGATTACCGAGCTTCTCGCCAGCCGCGACAAGCACATCCACACGGTTAACATCTACGACAACGACGACAAAAAGGTCATGCGCGCCCGAGACGACAAGGCACGCTTCGACCGGGCCGTCGCGTCGGGTGGGTCGTTGCTCGGGGCGCCGCTGGTGGACGGGTCATCCCGCGCGGAGGCGGGGGAGTCGCCGGGAAAATCTGAGACCGATGTCGCGGCGGCGGCGGCCTCGGTCGAGAATGCGCTGCCGCAAGTCGCCGTTCCGCAAAATGGAGCGCCGACGGTCGAAATCCACGCGCCGGGCACGAACGGCCATGCGAACGGTTCGACAAACGGCCACGCCAATGGTCGAACAAACGGGCACGGTAACGGCGTTGGCCAGCACCACATCGAGGACGTCGCGCCGGTGCAAAAGGCCGACATCGTTCTCGCGCTGCTGCCGCCTTGGGGTGTGAATTTCCCGCCGCTGGGTATCGCCAGCCTGGCCGCGTCGGCGCGGGACGCGGGCTTCAGCGTTTACGCCCGGGACATGAACATCGAGTGCTTCGATTATTGCGGCGAGTACCTGCGTTCCTGGTGGGAGCCGGAAAACCTCAAGTATTGGTCGCCGGGCAAGCGTCTGGACGAAGTCTCCGCGTTCATCATGCCCAAGATCGACGCCTTCATCGAGGACGCCATCCGCCGCCGCCCGCTCGTGGTCGGCCTGTCGACGAACGAATCGAACCTGACCTTCTCCACCCGCGTCGCCAAAAAAATCAAAGAGGCGCTGCCCGATTGCAAAATCATGTTGGGCGGGCCGGGGGTGGCGTGGCCGGCGGATCGGCAAAAACTCGTCGGCGAGGCCTTCGACGCGTGCATTATCGGCGAGGGCGAGGACAGCCTGAACCAGGTGCTGACCAAGATGAAGGCCGGTGAGTCGTTGGACGATGTGAGCGGCCTGGAGTGGCTTTCCGGCGAGATCAAGAAGATTCCCGACAAGGGCGATCTGGTCAAATCGCTGGACGACCTGCCGCTGCCGCTGTTCGACGAGTTCCCGCTGCATATGTATCAGACCAAGCAGTTCCCGCTGATGATCGGCCGGGGTTGCACCAACCGATGCACTTTCTGCAACGATCCGCAGATCACCCCGAAGTATCGCTTCAAGTCGCCCGAGCGCGTGCTCGACGAGGTGATGGCCTACAAGGAGCGCTACGACGCCCACGACTTCCACTTCTGCGATCTGCTCATCAACGCCCACATCCGCAACCTGCGTGACTTCGCCCAGATGGTCGTCGACAAGGGCGTGCGCATGGCGTACTCGGGGCAGGCGCTGATCAAAAAACAGATGGACGACGAAACGCTGCGTATCATCGCCAAGTCGGGATGCACCAGCATGGTCTTCGGCGTGGAGAGTTTTTCCGATCGCGTGCTGACCGACATGCGCAAGGGCTATACGGTGCAGCAGGCCAAGGAATGCATCGAGCGGGTGCATAACGCGGGGATCAAGGTGATCGTCAATCTGATCGTCGGCTTCCCGACCGAGACGGAGGTGGAATTCCAGGAGACGATCGATTTCCTACGCGAGAACCACGGCCTCATCGATTCGATCTCGGCCCTGTCGGCGTGCATCGTGACGGCGCAGTCGGATCTGGAGAAGAATCCGGACAAATACGGCATCGTCCTGCCCAAGCCCGAGCATTGGTGCCAGTGGTACTCCAAGGACGGCGCCAACACCTACGACGTGCGCCAGGAACGGCTCTATCGCATGCTCGACGTGCTCAATGAGTTGAAAATCTCCCACGGGATGACGAATCGTTATTTGGAGATGATCGACGAGCGCCAATCGGAAGGTGAGCAACCGGCGGCCCATTGATACGTGAGGTGAGATCTTTCAGATCCGCGACCGTCAGGGAGCGGGTTGCCGCGACGAACTAACCCGCTTGCTGACGCGCGCGGTTCTGAAGCGACGAGACCGCCGCTAACTCCCCATCATCCTTCCCAGCAAAATCCCCAGCGCGCCCGCGCCCAGGCCGAAGAACAGGTTTGCGCCGATGTTGCCCAGCGCAACGCCCGGCTTGCCGATCTGCACGAAATGCAGCGTCTCGTAGCTGAAGGTGGAGAAGGTCGTGAACGCGCCGAGGAAGCCGACGGTGACGGCTGTTTTCATGTCGATGGGCATCAATTCCTTGCCCGCGATGGACGCGGCGAGGATGAAGGCGAGGATGAACGAGCCGACCACGTTGACGATCAGCGTGCTCAAGGCAAGCTTGCCTTCGAAGGCGGTGTAGGCCCATTTCCCGACGCCGAAGCGAGCCAGGGCGCCGGCCGCGCCGGCCAGGGCAATGTAGACATAGAGCATCATCGTCACATCCCGCGTTGCACGTAAAGCCAGCCTAAACGTCCGCGACCGATCCGCCAAGACCCGCCGCGAAGGCGTTTGACGCTCGGGTGATTCTCGCTAAATTAACGTCATGGCAAACTCATCCCAGACTTTCGATGTTGTCGTCGTTGGCGCCGGTACGGCCGGGGCGGCGGCGGCGTATCATTTCGCGCGCACGGGTCGACGCACCGCGCTTGTGGATCGAGGCAGCATGGAGGCGGCGGGGGCGCGATGGGTCAACGGCGTGTCGCCTTGGATGTTCGAAATGTCCGGCATCCCGCTGCCCGAGGGCGAGGAAATCCGCGCCGCGGATTTTGCCGTGTCCATTCAGAACGCCTCGCGCACCAAACGCATGGATATCCGCCGGTCGCCCCTGTGGAATATCGATATGCGTCTGCTGGTGGCGCGACTGCATGCCTTGGGCCGGGGGCAGGGGGTCGCGTTTTTTCCGAGCATGGCGTTGTCGGACCTCGAATTCGACGGCGATCGCCCCGTGGCGGCCAATATGGCGACGCAAGACGGCGCGACGGTTCGTTTTGAGGCCGGGCTGTTCGTCGATGCTTCGGGCCTATCCGGAGTCTTGCGAACGCGCGTGCCCGCGTTGGCGTCGGCGTGTCCCATGCCGGAACGTATCGACCTGTGCGACGCGGCTCAGCAGGTGCGTCGGGTGTTGGATCACCGGGCGGCGGAAGCGTGGCTGAAAAAGCGCGGTGTTCGCGCGGGCGAGACCGTGTCCTATCTGGGTGTCGACGGCGGATTTTCCACACTCAATGTCGAGGTGGATTTCGACGAGTCGACCGTGGAGTTGCTGACCGGCACGATCGCGACGGACGACTACAAACCGGGCTTGCAGCTCATCGAGGAATTCGTCGCCGAGCACGAGTGGATCGGGGAGGAGGTCTTCGGCGGCTCGGGGCTCATCCCCTTGCGGCGGCCTTACGATCGCTTCGTGTCGCCGGGCGCCGCGCTGATCGGCAACGCGGCTTGCCAGGTGTTCCCGGCCCACGGCAGCGGCATCGGCACCGGCATGATCGCCGCGAAAATGCTGGCGGAGGCGTGCGAAGGTGTCGAGGACGTGGGCGCGCTGGGGCCGCTGTGGGAATATCAGGCGACGTTCATGCGGTCCATCGGCGCGACCAACGCGGCTTACGACGTCTTTCGCAAACTCTCGCAGCGTATCGGCAGTAGTGAACTCGAACAGCTCGTCGGCTCGCCCCTCATGCCCGCCGTCACCACCATTGCCGCCCTCGACCAACGCATGCCCAAACTCGGGCCCGTGGATCTGGCGAAAATGGCCGCCGGGGCCTTGCAGCATCCGGGCCTGGTTTTCAAGATGCTCCCCACCGTGATGCGCATGAACACCGTCTATGCCCACTACAAGCTCTATCCCAAGGAGCCGGACATGGACCGCCTCGCCGCCTGGGCCCGCCGTGCCGATAAGCTCGTCGGCCCCACGCCGACGCATCGGGCATAGGCTCAATTTTCATCGGGTGAGGCCAAAGAAAAAGGCCGCGACGCCAAGTCGCAGCCTTTGCATTTCGTGCAGTCCCAACGGGAATCGAACCCGTGTTTTCGGCGTGAGAGGCCGACGTCCTAGGCCGCTAGACGATGGGACCACAACGCACAATCGATGTGCAAGAAACTCGATGTCGGGGGCGTCCCCGCGTCGGGCTTCCGACGTTCGACCCTCGGGGAGCCAAGACGATTCAGGGACTAGGATTCGAACCTAGATAACAGGAGTCAGAGTCCTGGGTCTTACCATTAGACGATCCCTGACCACCAAGTCGCGCACAGGATACGAATTGGCGGACCGCTGTCAAGACCGCGCCCCGGCCTCTTCCCGGGAATTTCACAAAGAATCCACGACTTCCAAAATGTCCGCCGCGACAAGCAATCCCGAGATGTTGTGCTGGTTGTAATCGATGCGCGTGAAGCTGCGCAGGGGGTTATGGCGGAAGACGCCCAGGGCCCGCTCCGGGTTGGGGTAGAGATGCACAAACTCGGGGCGGATCATGCATCCGATCTGGTAACGCGCCGCCCTTTTGATACCGTCGGCCAGGCGGGTCATCCGTTCCTTGTCGCCAATACGCTGGGCGACGAGCCACGCGGCGGTGATGCCTTCGCTGCGCGATCCCGCGGGGGTGACGGCCGGCGGCGCGGGGAAGTACCCGCCGTGGTAGTCGCGCTGAGGGTACACGTCGATCCACTGGTCGGAAAGCATGCCCTCGGCGATTTTGAAGGCGTAGTCGGCGTATTCGGGCTTGGGCGAGACCTGGTGCAATTCCTCCAAGGCCAGCGCCAGCCACGCGTCCGGCGGCACGTTCCATTCCACGCCGAGCATCCGCCAACGCTCGCCGACCAGGTAATCCGCCGCCTTTTGCACAACCTCCAGGATGTCTTTGCGTTCGGGGTGAATCTGATGATAGCGGATTAGGCCGACCATCGCCTCGCCGGGGTAATAGATCGACCGACGCGATTTGTAGCTCAGGCCCGGCGCGTCGTGATAGCTCTCGAAACTGCCGTCCGGGTTTTGCGACAGCATGCAGTGGCGCGCCAGACCCTCCATGATGCGCTCGTCCTCCGGCGTCGTTCCCACGGCGTGGTGCTTTTCCACGAACGCCATGAGGGCGAGGCCCGAGCCGCCCAGCTTGGCCTGACGATGGTCCTCGACGTAGAGACGCCCGTCGTCGCGAGGGTCGGCGCTGATCTTGGATTTGAGATAGCGGATGCCCGCGTCGGCGGCCTGGACGTATTTGGGGTCGGGGATCTTTCGATAGAGTTGATAGAGGCTGTAGGTCGTCCCCGCGTGACGCAGGATGTTGTAGTCGCGCTTTTCCAGTTTGTCGGTTTCCGGGTTGTATTCGTAGTACCATCGGCCGTTGGAGCGCTGGATGCGCGCGAGAAAGTCCCCGCCGATGCGGCATGCTTCGCGGATGGCGTTCGCGTCCAAGTCGTGAATCAGTGTCGAGGCTCGGTAGAGGCGGGCGGGCGCGGCGTCGGGGGCCGTACTGGTATAGCCCTCGTCCAGGAAGCGATGCAGCCCGCCGCCTTCGTCAATGTCGTCGATTTTCGCGCCGCCGCCCTTGTTCAGGCGCTTCAGGGCGGACGCGTAGCTTAAACCCCGCGCGTGAATCACCGGGCCGGGCAACGCGACGCACGAGCCGTCCCCGCAGGTCATCAGGCCATGCAGGCCGCGCTGGTAGGTGACGCCGTTTCGCGCCAGATAGTCCACCGACAGCTCCGACGGCCGCCGGACCAGATGCATACTCAAACCGGCGGGCAAAGCGCCCTGGCTTCGCGACTTGGATCTCAACTTGCCCGCGAGGGACGCGACCGTCGAACGCAGGTCGTCACCCGCCGGTGCGCCGACCATCGTGGGGAAGGACTCGGGTTGGTCCTTGCTGTAGGCCGCCAGAACGACCGCCGCCACGTCGTCCGGGGTCGCGACCGAGCCGGAAGCGTCGTCCTTGTCGCCCAACACCGCCCAAGCCGTGTTCATCAGACGCGCCGCGTCCTGATCCGTGATCGACGGCGTCCACGCCGCGTCCGACCGGCCCCACCACACTTCGTGGAAGCTCAGCGAGAGAAACACGCCGAACACCAGCACCGCCGCCAGGCCCGACCCGGCGAATCGTCCGATTTTCCTCAACCAAGGTGTCAAAAGAAGGACCCCGTCCCGATGTAATAGCTATTCGGATCCTCGCGATCCGGCGCGTGGGCAAAGATAAATCGAATGCTGAAACTCGAATAGTAGGCGAATCGGATGGACTGGGACAATTCGAAGCCGTAGGACTCGTAGAGTTCGTCCGGATTGTCCTCGGTCAGATCGCCGCGCCACGCCGTACCCGCGGACGCGAACAGCGCACCGGAGAGGGTGTCGAAAAAGATCGGCCCGGTACCCAGGCCGGTCTGCTGGTACCAGATCGGCGTGTGGTAGTCGACGGAGCCGACGACCGCCCGCTCGCCGCCGATGTCCCCCGACTCGTAGCCGCGCAGCCGGAAGCGATTGGTCGACGTCTCGGCCGTCAGATCGCCCTGCGTGAAACCGCCCAGGCGGAAGGTGTTGCGTCGGTAGAGACGGTCGCCTTGGGATGCGCCGCCGTAGAGGCTCAATTCGATGGAATTCTGATACCACGGCAGACCGATAAACTGACGCGCGCTCGCGATACCGGCCATCACGTCGTAGTCCGAGCCGAAAATGTGGTTGTCGAAAGCGGCGGTGAAGGTGTAGATCCCGCCGCTCATGGGCGCGATGGACCGGGCATAGCCTTCGATATTGGAAAAGCTGAATCCCACGCGCGGCCCGATCTGCCAGCCCGTATCCGGCGTCCGGTTGATCGGCTCGTCGGACAGTTCGATGAAGTCGTCGTAGTGCTCGACCAGGAAGTTGGCGAAGACGCCGAAATCCTCGGTGAAAGCGTAGGACGCTCCGAGCGCCGCCGCGTCGCGAACGAGGAAGAAGGGGTGCTTTTCGCCGTTCTCGTCTTCCGCGAAATCGCCGTAGTTCAAACCCGTGTGGGCGGCGGAAACGCGAATCGTCGGCCGCCAGACATCGTACGCGTACGTCGCCGAGATGTTGGGGAAATCGCGGCGGAAGTCGTGGACGTAGGCCAGGGCCCATGAGTGCCTTCGCAAGGTGTCGCTGCCGTAGATGGAGAAGCCCAGGCGCGCGGCCTTGCCGTCGGAAATGTCCGAGTAAGAAAACAGGGGCGTCCACGACGACGGCAGGATGCTGGTGCCGACGGAGTAATCCTCCGGCGTCACGTCCAGCGCGTCGGCGCGACGTTGATAGTCCCGGCTGATCGGGCCGACGAGGATTTCGTCGCGGTCAATCGCCTCCATGGGCCACTGGCGCCAAAGGCCGTCGGTGAGCGGCATCAGGTGAGCGTCGAATCCCTTGGACGAATAGCGGATGAAGGCAAGCTGCTTACCGTCGGGCGAAATCGCCGGGTCGAACGCGCCGCTGTAAACGTTCGTCACCTGATGGAGTTTTCTCGTCTTCAAGTCGAGGGCGTAGATATTGTCGATGCCCGATCGGTCGGAAACGAAGAACAGCGTTCGCCCGTCCGGCGAGAATTCGGCGTCCAGGTCGCGACCTCGCCAAGCGGTGACGCGCTCGAAAGTGTCGTCGGCGGGGCGGTAAAAAAAGATGTCCCGATTGCCGTCGTCGTGCATGATCGACATGGCGATCACATCCCCGTCCGGCGAGAAGGCGGGGCGGCTGATCTGCGTCATGCGGGGAAGGCGGTCGTAGTCGAAGATCGGCGTCATCGCGCCGCCCGGCAGATCGACCTTGACCAATCGGTGCAGCCCCAACTCCTGCTGCACGGCGACGACGTAGCGCCCCGAGGGGTGCATCGCCGGGTCGCGCAAACGTGCGCCTTGCGTGAGTTGCACCTCTGCGTCGTCCTCGGATCGGAACCACAGATCGTTGTACGCGGTCCACGGATCTTCGCTGTCGAGCGCGGCGAAAACGATGCCGTGGCCATCGGGCAAGGGGGCGAGGCCGGCGAGGGCTTCGGTGCGTTGCACGGTTTGATGTTTGCCGTCGGGCAGGGCAATGCCCAGGATGCGGGGCTTTCGGACGCTGGTGCGTTCCTCGACGATCAGCGTGTCGTTGTCCAGCCAGCGCGGCCGGCGATAGGCCACGCCGAGCTTGGTGAGCTTGCGCCCCGGCGTCAAACCCACGAGACGCAGCCGCTCGAGAATGGCGTCGCCCTGAGCCTCTTCGAAATAGCGGAATTCGTCCCACAGCGCCGTCATTTTTTTGCCGAAGATTTTCTTCGCGTTGTGATTGGCGGTGAACGGCCAGATCTGTCCCGAATGTTTTTTCGAGACCTTGCCCCAGCCGTCGGCGCCGTAGTGCGCGGCGACATAGGCGTGGAATCGCCCGCCGAAGATGTACGGGATCGCGCCGGAGGGCCAGTCGCGGATGGACGTCGCGGCTTCGTCGATCGTCGGGAATTGCCGCTCGATGGCCGAGGTGCGCAGGTACATGTCGGACGTGACCGTCGCATTGCGCCCGCGCGTGGTCAGATCGCTTTCCTGAAAAACCGCCAGGCCCTCGATCATGTAGATGGGCTGGAGATGGTTGAAGAAAAGATTGCGTCCGAAGAGGTAGCGATAGTATTTCGGGATCGCGCGCACCGCGTCGATATGCACCGTGTGCGTGAGTTCGTGATAGAGCAGCAGGCGCAGCCAGTCGTCGTAGGCGTCCAGGCGGTCGTCGCTGTTGGGCACGGCCAGAAAGATGTGCACCGAGTTCCAGGGTTGGGGCGACGAAAAGCCGTTGGAGTCGTCGGTCTGGTCAGAGATGACGATGCGCACCACGCCACGGGGTGTCCACATCAGGCGGGCGGTGAGGATCGGCCAGACTTCCTCGGCGATGACGGCGACCTTGCGGGCGTAAAAGTCCGCGCCCTCGTGGTAGACGACCTCGAAATTATCCGTGCGGATTTGTCGCCAGTCATGGCCCGCTTCATACAGATTCGCGCCCCGCGCTTCGGTCGCGAAAAGGACGGCGACAGCCAAGAAAAAAACGACGGGCCAAGAGCGCAAAATTCTGCTCCAACGCAATGCCATGCCAACGCTCTACTTTAGCCAACCCCCGCGTCCCTGCAACGGGCTGGGCTACAATTTGTCGTCCGACGCTTGATCGGCGGCGACCCAGCGTTTAGCTTGCCCGAAACGCGGGAGCATCAATGGCTTTTTTCGCCCTGGCCGACTTGCATCTGGGATTTTCCGTCGACAAACCGATGGACATTTTCGGCGACCAATGGATCGATCATCCGGCGAAGATCGAGGCCGGGTGGCGCGCGACGGTCGGCGAGGACGACGTGGTGCTGCTGGCCGGCGATATCTCGTGGGGGATGACGCTCGAGGAGGCGGCGGCCGATCTGGATTTCATTCACCGCTTACCCGGCCGCAAAATCATGATCCGAGGCAACCACGACTATTGGTGGTCGTCGGCCAACAAAGTGCGCCGGGCGCTGCCGCCGTCGATTCGGATTGTGCATCATGACTATGTGGTCGTGGACGATTTTGTCGTCGCGGGAACGCGCGGCTGGAACATCCCCGTTCCCGAAATCTGCGACGACGACGTGGAAGCGGACGCGAAGATTTTCGAGCGGGAGCGCGGGCGTCTGGAATTGGCGTTTCGCGGCATCCCGAAGGACAAGCCGCTCATCGCCATGATGCACTACCCGCCGTTCTTTTCCGACATCGATCACGTCGGCTACACCGACATCCTGGAGGCGGCCGGCGCCCGTATGGTCGTCTACGGCCATCTGCACGGCGAGGATCACGCGCTGGCGTTCAACGGCGTTCGCCACGGGGTTCGCTACGTATTCTGCGCGGCGGACGGGGTGGATTTTACGCCGGTGCGGTTGGAGGTTTGATCTTGCTGTCGTTCAGAGCCCCGACCGGTAGGGACGGGTCTACGCCAACCGGGCACGCCACGTTCGTGCAGAGGCGGACCGGACCGCTTACTACCGTGCGCGGCTCTGAAGGAGCGGAATTATGGTTCTAACAGGCGCTTTCAATCGCCAGTGAATCGTCCCGCTCCCGACGGCGGTGTTCGACGCGGCGGACCGCTTCGGTCACGTCGGTGGGGTATCGGCGCGTCAGGCACGCCATACACAGCCGGTCCTTGGACAGTTCCAGTCCGCGCATCAGGCCTTCGTGGGAGACGAAATAGGTTCCGTCCGAGCCCATGATCTCGGCAATCTGTTCGGGCGTGCGTTCGTGGGCGATGAGCTTGGTTTCGTCGGGCGTGTCGATGCCGTAGAAGCACGGCCCGATGATCGGCGGTGTATAAAAAAGGAAGTAGACTTCCTTCGCGCCCAATTCCCGTAGGCGGGCGACGATCTTTGTCGCCGTCGTGCCTCGGACGATGGAATCGTCGACGATGGCGATGCGTTTTCCCTCGATAAAATCCCGGATGAAAATGAACTTGTCGTCAATCGCTTTTTTGCGCTTTTCGTCGCTGGTTTCCAGGAAGCTGCGTTTATTGCCGACCTTGATGATCGCCTGGCGATAGGGCAGCCCGAGCGCTTCGGCGAAGGCGACACCGGTGGAGATAGCCGTGCCCGGCAGACCGCAGACGACGTCGAATTGATTTTTCAGGTGGACGAATTCTTCGGCGAGGATATTGCCCAGGCGCTGGCGGACGACCTCGACATAGCGCTGATGGAAATTCGAATCCGGGCGGGCGAAGTAGTTGTACTCGAAAAAGCAGAATGCCTCCGGCCGATCAGTCAGCACCCGGCGATGAGGCGTATCCAGGCTGTCCTTGGCGATGAACACCGCCTCGCCGGGACGCAGTTCGGTGATGCCCTTGTAGTCACCGAAGTAGTTGAAGACCGAGGACTCGGACGAGAACGCCCACTCGATGATATTGCCGTCCTCGTCCTCCCGATGGGCCATGCACAGCGGCCGGATGCCGTTGGGATCCTTGAAGGCCAGCAGGCCGTGCTCCAGCAGGCAGAGCGTCGAATACGCGCCGACCACTTCGTCCATCGTCGCGGCGACCGAGTCGAACAGATGGTCGACGAACGCGCCGTTACGGTCCGTCGTATAGAACTCGCGCTCGATGAGGTGCTGGATGATCAGGGCTTGGATGATCTTGGCGTCGACCTGCGTCTGGAAGGCGAATCCGAGCTTTCGCAGTTTGTCGGCCAGGGAGTAGATGTTGACCAGATCGCCGTTGTTGCAGGTGGCCATGCCGGGTCGATCGGAGAGGACGGGCTGCGTGTTGCGCAGCAGGGACGAACCGTCCGTATGGCCGACGGTGGCGTAGCGGGTGTGGGCGATGCCCATGGCGCCGGGCAGTTCGCTGGTGGCGTCGTGTTCGAAGAACTGGAGGGAAGGGGGCTTGAGCCCGCCGGCGGCATGGAAAAACAGGCCGTCATGGGTGACAACCTTGACCGAGCGCTCGCCCCGATTTTGGAGACGCATGGTTCCCGAGACCAGTCGCGAGGCGACCGGCTCATTGCCAATCATCCCTAATATTCCGCACATATCCTCGCCTTTGGGACGCCGCGGCCCGGTGCCGAACCCTGGAAGGGAACCTACCTGACGCGGTGCGTCTTGTAAAGCGAGGTTGTTCACTTTTGCGCCGTCTTTTGACAAGATACGCGCCACGAATCCAACCCTGAAACGTGCGAGGCTGATATTGCGTCATTGGATTTTGCCCAAGTGCTCTTTTCGATTTTCTGCTCGTTCGATTTTTGCGCTGCTCCTGATCGCGATTCTGCTCCCCCTCGGTGAGGCCGCCGCCAAGGACGACGCGCCGTTTGAGGCCAACTACGCGATTTATCAAGAGGTTCTCGACGCCGTGGTCAAGGACGGCCGCGTGAACTATTCCCAGCTCAAGCTGGACCGGGAAAAGCTCGACCAATTCGTCGAGGCGATCGGCGACGTGAAGGAAAAGGACTACAACACTTGGGCATTGGACCGGAAGCGCGCCTTCTGGATCAACGCCTACAACGCATTCGTGCTGACCGTCGTGATCGACAACTACCCGATCAACAATGTGAAATCGTTGCAGTATCCGTCCAACTCGCCCAAGACCATCGAGGGGGCATGGACGGATGTGGAATTCGATTCGCCGATGGACGACGTCACCTTGAGCCGCATCGAGCACGGCATCCTGCCCAAGCTCGGCAACCCGTACACCATCTTCGGCCTGTGCAACGGCACCAAGGGTTCGCCCGAGCTTTCCGGTCAGGTCTATCGGCCCGAGACCATTGACGCCCAACTCGAGACCGCGGCGACGAAATTCCTCGGTGACGAGAAGAACCTGAGCTTGTCCGAGGACGGCGGGACGTTGATGATCAGCGAGGAGATGCGCACCGCCTCCCGCACCTTCGTGTCGCGATTCTACAAGTCCAATCAATACGCCCGCCGCGACAAATACGAGGTGGCGTTGATGAACCTGATCCTCAAGCACACCGGCGACAAATACCAGGACGTGATCACGAAGAACCATTTCAACATCAAATGGGTCGAGCGGGATTGGTCGCTGAACGACGTTCTTTAACAGCCAACTTTAAGATCACCGCACATCGATGCGTGCCGAGCGCGTTCGCCGAAGGGGCGTGACGCCCTTCGTTCGCGCCAAGGGAAGGACCGGCCATGTTGAACTTTGATTTGACCGAACAGCAGAACATCCTGCGGGATCAGATCCGCAATTTCGCCGAAAAAGAGATCCGCCCCGTCGCCGAGGAATTGGATCGCACCGAGACCTTTTCCGTCGACCTGACGCGCAAGATGGCCGACCTGGGCCTGTTCGGCATGTTCGTTTCCGAGGAATACGGCGGCGCGGGGATGGACTACATCAGCTACATCATCGCGGTGGAGGAACTCTCCCGCGTCGACGCCTCCCAGGCCGCGACGGTAGCCGCAGGAAACTCGCTGGGCATTGGGTTGATCTACTATTTCGGCACCGAGGAGCAGAAGCGCGAATGGCTGCCCCGCCTATGCCGAGGCGAGATCCTGGCCAGCTTCGGCCTGACCGAACCCAACGCCGGTTCCGACGCCTCGGCCAGCAAGACCCGCGCGGTCCAGGACGGCGACCATTGGGTCATCAACGGCTCCAAGATCTTCATCACCAACAGCGCCTCCGAGATCGCGGGGGTGTGCATCGTGCAGGCCGTGACCGGCAAGGCGGACAACGGCAAGCCGGAGATTTCCTGCTTCATCGTTCCCCGCGACACGCCCGGTTTCACCGCCAAGGCCATGCACAACAAGATGATGTGGCGCGCCTCGGACACCGGCGAATTGACGTTCGAGGATGTGCGCGTGCCGGCGACAAGCATGCTCGGCCACCAGGGCAACGGCTTCAAGCAGATGATGCAGACCCTGGACGGCGGGCGGCTGTCCATCGGCGCGATGGGCTTGGGCGGCGCTCAGGGAGCCTACGAGGAAGCGCTCAAGTACGCCCAGGAGCGCACGCAGTTCGGCAAGAGCATCGGCGATTTTCAGGTCAACGCCTTCAAGTTGGCGGATATGGCGATGGAGATCGAGATGGCGCGGCTGCTGCTCTACAAGGCCACGTGGCTGCGTGACCACCACCGCTCCTTCGGCAAGGAAGCGGCCATGGCCAAGCTCTATTGCTCGGAGGTCATGCGGCGCGTGACGCACTCGGCGGTGCAACTCCACGGCGGTTACGGCCTGATGCAGGAATTCCCGGTCGAGCGTTTCTATCGCGACCAGCGCCTGCTCGAAATCGGCGAAGGCACCAGCGAGGTGCAGCGCATCGTCATCGCGCGGCATCTGGGGTTGAAGCCGATTTTCTAGCCGCGTAGTCGCGGCGGACTAACGGATACCTTCGGTATCCTTCACGCTGACGCGTTGTCGAAAGACCCAATGTGGTTGTCGCGTTGCGCTGCTTGGGAATGAACGATGCCGGCCTTGCCGGTAATCTACAGAATAGGTATTTAGAACGAAGAATAGGAATCGTGTCATCCTGAGCAACGCGAAGGATCTAGGTCCAACCTCGTACTCCGCTTAGGTCTTCCCATTCCGGGTTTCGAGATTCAATTAATTCAATTTTTTTACGCCGGGTCCAACCCTTGATTTGCTTTTCGCGTGCGATGGCGCGGTCGACATCGGGATAGCGTTCGAAATAAACGAGTTGGTCGATCTTATATTTGGCCGTAAATCCCTTTTGCGTTCCGGTTTGATGTTCCGCCACACGACGATACACATCATTCGTCACCCCGACATAAAGCGTGCGGGAGTGATTTGTCATGATGTAGACCCAGTAGGACTTCGAACCCATGGTCGGACCTTATTTCATCAACGTGCGCTGATCTGTGGTCGATGCCGGATCCTTCGCGTTGCTCAGGATGACACGGTTGTCCGCCTCCTCACACTGGTCCCTACTCCGGAAACAACCGATCCCCCGTCACCAGAAACGGGGTCTTTGCGTCCACGGCCAGATAGCGCGGGTCGTGCGTGGTGACGATGGGCAGGTCGGGCTGCGCGCGGCGTAGTTGCCGCAGGCGTTCGAGCGTGTTTTCGGCTAGGGCTTCGTTCTCGGTCTCGCCGATGGGATCGGCCGCTGCGATATTTTCCATCCGCTGCGCCGCCTCGCCGACCAGCAGATACTCCGTCGTTCGCGTGCGGACCAGCACCGCCATCGACCCCGGCGTCCGCCCCGGCGCCGGCAGCAGGATGATCGACCCGTCGCCGTAAAGATCGAAATGCCCGGGGAAGGTCAGGTACGGCTCCGTGCGCCGGAAATCCACCTCCCGCACCTGGGCGAGCGGCACATCTTCCTTGCGAACGCCCCTCGCCTTGGGCGCGTTAAGCATGTAGTCAATTTCCCCGCGCCCCATCAGGATCGGCGTCTTGCCGAACACCTGCAACTCGCCGGTATGATCGAAATGCACATTCGTCAGGATGATCTTGTCAATGTCGTCGGGCGTCAGGCCGAGGGTCGTGATCTGGGCGACCACATCCTGACCCGGCAGCATCGAACGCACTTCATAGGACATGCGCCCGGCGAAGAGTTTGGAGCCGCCCCAGTAGGCGGTCGGGTCGAAGCCGAAGTGATGGTTGAGGCCCGTGTCGACCAGGACGAAGTGGGAGCCCCACTTGATCAGCGCGCAGAGGAAGGGGATGCGCACCGTGCCCGAGCCGTCCGTGCCGGTCATGATGTGCCCCGGCGCCCGGCCGATGCCGGTGTTCATGATCCAGATGGCCTCGACTTGACCCGGCGTGTCCCGCCCCGGCGCCATTTTGATCGGCTCGGGGGGCAGGGCGGGCGACGGTTTGGTGAGGCATCCCGAAAAAACGACGACAAAAACGGTCGCGACCGCGAGCAAAATCCGGCGACGACCACCGGCCCTGGGGATGAAAATGCGCATCGGCGGGAGGCTAATTCACGCCGCGCGGGGCTGTCAATGTGACAACCGCGTGGATTTGCGGTTGACGTCGATTCGACGCCTGTGACAGCATGCGCCGAATCCGACGGGGTGTCCGCGTTGCGCTCATGGAGAGGCGCCGTCGCGGGCTGAGATCACACCCATTGAACCTGCTCCGGGTCATGCCGGCGAAGGGAGAGGATCTATGTCCCAGAAATTCTCCGTGGAAATTCCCGCCCCTGGTTCCGCCGACGGTGCCAACGGCAACGGCACGAACGGCAACGGCGCGCATATGTGCCACCACCCCGTGCCGCCCCATCCCAATTCGACCAAGGTCTACGAGGAACGCGACGGCGTGCGCGTGCCCTGGCGCGAAATCGCGTTGGAAGACGGCGAGGGAACGGTCCGCGTCTACGACACCAGCGGCCCCCAGGGCTTCAAGCCCACCGACGGTCTGCCCAAACTGCGCGCGCCCTGGATCGAAGCCCGCAAGCAGCGCGGCGACACCAACTTCTCCCAGATGCATTACGCCCGCAAAGGCGAGATCACCGAGGAGATGAAGTTCATCGCTATCCGCGAGGGCCTCGCCGCCGAGTTCGTGCGCAAGGAGGTGGCCGAGGGCCGGGCGATCATCCCCGCCAACATCAACCACCCCGAGTCCGAGCCGATGATCATCGGTCGCAACTTCCTGGTGAAGATCAACGCCAACATCGGCAATTCGGCGGTCTCTTCGTCCATCGAGGAAGAAGTCGAAAAGCTGCAATGGTCGACGCACTGGGGCGCCGACACGGTGATGGACCTGTCCACCGGCAAGAACATCCACGAGACCCGCGAGTGGATTCTGCGCAACTCGCCCGTGCCCATCGGGACCGTGCCGATCTATCAGGCGCTGGAAAAAGTCGGCGGCAAGATCGAGAAGCTGAGCATCGATCTCTATTTGGAAACGCTGATCGAGCAGGCCGAGCAGGGCGTCGATTATTTCACCATCCACGCCGGCGTGCTGCGTGATTACATCCCGCTGACGGCCAAGCGCGTGGTGGGCATCGTGAGCCGCGGCGGGTCCATCATGGCCAAGTGGTGCATGATCCACGAGCAGGAAAACTTCCTCTACACCGAGTTCGAACGCATCTGCGAGATCATGAAGAAATACGACGTCTCCTTCTCCCTGGGCGACGGACTGCGTCCCGGCGGAATACCCGACGCCAACGACGAGGCCCAGTTTGCCGAACTGCGGACCCTGGGCGAGTTGACGCAAAAGGCGTGGGCCCATGATGTGCAGGTCATGATCGAAGGCCCGGGCCACGTGCCGATGCACAAGATCAAGGAGAACGTCGACCTGCAAATGGAGATCTGCCACGAGGCGCCGTTCTACACCCTCGGGCCGTTAACCACCGACATCGCGCCGGGCTACGACCACATCACCAGCGCCATCGGCGCGGCGATGATCGGCTGGTACGGCACCGCCATGCTCTGCTACGTGACGCCCAAGGAGCACCTGGGTCTGCCCAATCGCGACGACGTGCGCGAGGGCGTGATCGCCTACAAGATCGCCGCCCACGCCGCCGATCTGGCCAAGGGGCACCCCGGCGCCCGGGAGCGGGACGACGCCATCTCCAAGGCGCGCTTCGAGTTTCGCTGGGAGGACCAGTTCAACCTGGGCCTGGACCCGGAGCGGGCGAAGAAATATCACGACGAAACACTGCCCGCCGCCGGGGCGAAGAAGGCGCACTTTTGTTCCATGTGCGGGCCCGAATTCTGCGCCTATCGCATCAGCCAGGATGTGCGTGACATGGCCGTCGACACGGACGCCGGCACGGCGAACGTCAACACGGCCGCGTCGGCCGCCGTCGCCGCTCACTCGCCGGATAAGTAGGGGGCGGGCGATGCGCGTGCAGGTCAACGGCGAGTCGATGCACCTCGACGACGCCACGACGCTCAAGGACATCCTGGCCCGCCTGGAGATTCCTCCCCGCTTCATCGCGGTCGAGCACAACGGCGAGATCTACGACGGTGAGCCCGAGGCGTGCTCGCTTTCCGACGGCGACCGCCTGGAAATCGTCCGCTTCGTCGGCGGAGGTTGAGGCATGAGCGACATTCCCTCGACAATCGAAGGCGACAAGCTCGTCATCGCCGGGCGCGAGTTTTCCTCCCGCCTGCTGGTGGGCACGGGCAAGTTCGAATCGCCGCAAATGATGGCCGCCGCGCTCGAAGCCTCGGGCAGTGAACTGGTGACCATGGCGCTGCGTCGCGTGGATCTGACCAGCCCGGACGACTCGATGATGAACCACCTGAACCCGGACCGGTATCTGCTGTTGCCCAACACCAGCGGCGCGCGGGACGCGGAGGAGGCGGTGCGTCTGGCGAAGATGTCCCGGGCCGCCGGCGGTTTCGACTGGGTTAAACTGGAGGTCACGCCCGAGCCCAACTACCTGCTGCCCGACCCCATCGAGACGCTCAAGGCGGCGCGGGAACTGGTCAAGCTCGGCTTCACCGTTCTGCCGTACATGAACGCCGACCCGATCCTCGCCAAGCATCTGGAAGACGCCGGTTGCGCGACGGTCATGCCCTTGGCCGCGCCGATCGGCAGCAATCGGGGCATGAAGACCAAGGACCAGATCGGCATCATCATCGAGCAAGCCGGTGTGCCGGTGGTGGTCGACGCGGGCTTGGGCGCGCCGTCCCACGCCGCCGAGGCGATGGAGATGGGGGCCGACGCGGTGCTGGTCAACACGGCCATCGCCGTGGCCGACGATCCGGTGCGCATGGCCGAGGCGTTTAAGATCGGCACCGTCGCGGGACGCATGGCGTATCTGGCGGGGCCGGGCGGCGAGTCGCGACTGGCGCGGGCCAGCAGTCCGCTCACCGGATTTCTGCGCACGGGGGAAACGTCGTGACGCGCCCGTCGTTCGCCGATCGAATTCGCGGCCTGCCCATGGACGTGCTGCGCCGCCGTTTGGACGACGTCACCGAGGGCCAGGCCGCGGGCGCCGTTGCCGCGCCGCAAATCACCGACGCCATGATCCCCGCGCTGTTTTCCCGCGCCGCCCAAGGTCATTTGGAGACAATGGCCCGCCGCGCCGCCGCGATCACCGAGCGCCGCTTCGGCAAGGTTATCAATCTCTTCGCGCCCCTCTACCTGTCCAACGAATGCGCGAACATCTGCCTGTATTGCGGCTTCTCGATGAACGTGGACATCCCGCGCCGTTCACTGACAACGGACGAAGTCGTCGACGAGGCCGAGCACCTGCGCCGCCAGGGCTTTCGCCATTTGCTGCTGGTGTCCGGCGAACATCGAGGGGCGTACAGCCTGAATGCCATGGCCGACGCGGTGGAGGCGTTGCGCGGCCGGTTCGCGTCGGTTTCGATCGAGGTCTTTCCGATGGAGACGCCCGAGTATCGCCGCCTGGAAACCGCCGGGGTCGACGGACTGACGCTCTATCAAGAGACCTACGATCCCGACGTCTACGCGCGACTGCATACGAAGGGTCCGAAGAGCCGGTATGAGTATCGACTGCACGCCATCGAAAAGGGCGGCGAGGCGGGATTTCGCACGCTGGGCATCGGCGCGCTGCTGGGACTGTCCGATTGGCGCGTCGAGGCGACCATGCTCGCGATGCACGCCCGCTATCTGGCCAAGCGATTTTGGAAGAGCCGCATCGCGATCAGCTTTCCCCGCGTCAATCCCCACGAGGGCGATTACACGCCGGAGCACGCCGTTTCCGACGCGGAACTGGTGCAGATGATCGTCGCGATGCGCCTCCTGTTGCCCGACGCCGAACTCGTGCTTTCCACGCGGGAGCGAGCCGCGCTGCGCGATCACCTGGTGGGCCTGGGCATCACGCGGATGAGCGCCGGGTCCAAGACCAACCCCGGCGGGTACAAGGTCGAGCAGTCCTCGCTCAAGCAATTCGACATTTCCGACGAACGCACTCCCGAGCAGGTGGCGGCGATGATCGAATCGCGCGGCTTCGAGCCGGTGTGGAAAGACTTCGATCCCACCTTCCTTCACGGCCCCCTTTAGTTCGACACGGACGACCATGACGACGATTGCCGAACGACGACAACGCCTGCGTGACGTGGACCTCTACGTCGTGACCAGCCGCGAGCACTCCGCCGGACGCACCAGCCTCGAAGTGCTTGACGCGTGTTTGGCGGCGGGTGTGCGCATGGTGCAGTTACGTGAAAAGACGTTGAGCGGCGATCAACTGCGCGATCTGGCGCGGGAGTTTCGCGCGCGGACGCGAGACGCGGGATGCCTGCTGATCGTCAATGATCGCGTGGACATCGCCCTGGATGTCGACGCGGACGGGGTACATCTCGGGCGGGGGGACATGGCGATCGAGGAGGCGCGAAAGCAAGCGCCGAGTCTGCTCATCGGCGCCAGTTCTCACGACATGTATTCGGCGCTCAACGCGGAGGCGGCGGGCGCGGACTATGTGAACATCGGGCCGATTTTCCCCACCGGCACCAAGCCCGAGCACAAGGTCTTTCTCGGACCCGAAGCCGTCGGCCTGATCGGGATGCATCTGCATGTGCCGTTCACGTGCATGGGCGGGATCAACGAAACGAACATCGACCAGGTTCTCGACGGCGGGGCGCAGATCGTGGCCCTCGTCACCGCCGTGACCAAGGCGGACGACATCGAAGCCGCCGCCCGGTCACTGCGTCATCGGATTCTCGATCACCGCGCGCGCATTGCGGAAATGGAGCGCTCGGGTTCAAACCCCTGGGGCTTGGAAACGGAATAGCCGCTAGGGCCCGGGGTTGCGCACCTTTTCTTCGGCTTGTTCGCCGGCGTCTTCCCCTTCGATCGCGCTATTTTCCGCCGCGTCATCTTGGGCTTTGTCCTCCGGGGATTCGGTGACGTCTTCGTCCTCGGCGGTGTCGTCGTCGGTCGCCGGCGGTGCGTCATCGCCTTCGTCGGCAAAAGCCACCACGGCAACCACCATGGCCAGCAACGCGATCAAGATCGTCCATGCGAAAAACTTCATGGCCTATTCCTTTCCCAGCGTTATTTCTTCTTCGATTCGGCTTCGGCGTCTTCGGCCTCTTTCTCGGCCTTCTCGGCTTTTTGGCGAGCCTCGCGCGCTTCCTTCATCGCTTCGGCGGCATCCTCCGCCTTCTCGGCGGCTTCAGCCTTGGCGTCGGCGGCTTTTTCCTCGGGCGATTCGGTCACGGCGTCCTTCACCGCGTCGGTCGCTTTTTCCGCCCCGGTCGCGATCGCGTCACCGGTTTTCTTGGCGCCGGATTTCACGGCGTCCCAGGTGTCGGAGGCGCCTTTTTCGATCTTTTCACCGACGGATTCGGTGCCGTCGGCGGCGTCCTTGCCCATCTCCTTGGTTTCCTTGGCGATCTCGTCCGGATTCCCCTTGCCGACGCCGGCCTTGGACATGGTCGTGGTGGTGACACCCATGGTCGTGGTCGTCGTCTTCGCCGATTCGTCGTCCGATTTGTCCGCGGCAAGGGCGGGGACGGCCAGGGAAAAAGCGAGGGTGGCGGCGAAAAATATCGGGATGGATTTGGTCATTTCAATCTCCTCATTTCATGGGGATTCGGCCTCCGCGTGAGGCGCTGTCAACGCCCGAAAGGGCGTCCGAAGAGGATCCGAGTGTAGGTCAAATAACCTGCGGCGTCCAGGAAAAACTGACCGCCGGTCGCCTTCCGAATCGGGACGCTGGACGATGGAGCGCCGTTTCGCTACCGTAGTTGGACATCGAGAAAATCGCCGAATATCAATGTTTTGCGCGACATGTGGGGGCGGGAGTATGGGACATCGCGACGGTTGGAAAATGCTTGTGACCGGGGCGAGCACGGGCATCGGACAAGCCTTGGTTCGGTTAGCCGCGTCACGGGGATTTCGCGTCGCGGCGGTGGCGCGCAAGGACGAAGACCTGGCCGCGTTGTCCGCGATCGGGGAGAACGTCACGCCCTTCCGATGCGACCTAAACCATCCGGACCAAATCGAGGCGATGGCCGCCGATGTGGCCGAAAAATTCGGTGACGTGGACATCCTCGTGAACAACGCCGGGTACGGCATTCGGGGCGCGGTCGACGAAGTGGATGAAGGCACCGTGCGCGCCATGTTCGAGGTCAACGTCTTCGCGCCGTGGCTGCTGATCAAGGCCTTCACCCCCGCCATGCGCGCGCGACGCAGGGGCCTTGTCGTCAACGTCAGCAGCGTCACCGGCTATTTCGTCTCGCCTTTCAACGGTATGTACTCCGCCACCAAGCACGCCATGGAGGGCTACTCGGACGCGTTGCGCATGGAGCTTTCGCCTTTCGGAATTTCCGTCGTGCTCATTGAGCCGGGTCCCGTGGCGACGCAGTTCATGGCGACGACGCAAAAGCATTCCGACGATCTGGTTTCGAATCCCGACTCGATGTACGCCAAGGCCTACGACGCGGCGCTCAAGACGCTGGCGAATGTTCACGGCAACGCGCTGACCGCCGAGTCGGTCGCGATGTCGATCATGAACGCCGTTGACGCAAAATGTCCCCGCCCGCGTTATCCGCTGCACAAGCTGTCGTGGATCGCGCTGTTCCTCAACACCTTCGTCCCGCGCCGCGTCGTCGACGGGATCCTCATGCGTCAGACCGGTTTGACGCTATTGAAAAAATAGAGCCTCGCCGCGCGCGTCGTGTGATGGCGCTCAAGCTGCCGGGTGTTTCTTCCCGTCGATTTTCCGCCGCGCCTTGACGGCCCGCCATGCCCACGCCCATGCTGGCGCCGTTTCCTGATACCCATGATCCCCTTGCATTCCGAGGAGCTTATGCCCCAGCAACCCCCCGGCGCCGAGGACTACGGCGATGTGCTGCTTTCCGAATTGGTCGACGCCTGGAAGGCCAAAGGCCCCGATTACCGGCCTCGCACGCACCACTTCGAGGACGACGCCCACGCGACGCCGACCTACGTCAACCGCCTCATTCGCGAGACGAGCCCTTACCTGCTGCAACACGCCCATAACCCGATCAACTGGTACCCCTGGGGGGACGAGGCGTTCGAGGCGGCGCGTCGCCTGGGGCGGCCGGTGTTTTTGTCCATCGGTTATTCGACGTGCCACTGGTGCCACGTCATGGAGCGCGAGTCCTTCGAGAACGTGCAGATCGCCGAGTTCGTCAACGAGCGGTACATCCCGATCAAAGTGGATCGCGAGGAGCGGCCGGACGTGGACGGCATCTACATGAAGTCGGTGCAGCTCATGACCGGGCAGGGCGGCTGGCCGATGTCCGTGTGGCTCGACCACGAGCGGCGTCCCTATTACGCGGGCACGTATTTCCCGCCGGGGGACGGCATGCGCGGCGCGCCGATCGGCTTCGCGAATCTGATGGCGCGGCTGCATCATGTGTTTGTGGAGGATCCCAAGCGTGTCGCCGAGTCGGCCGGCAGCCTGGTCAACGCCCTGCAAACGCACGCCGGCAGCCGGACCTCGGGCGACATGGTCGGGGCGGAAGTGCTGATGAAAGCGGCGGAGTATTACAAGGATCATTTCGATTCCAGCTACGGCGGCATCTCCGGCGCGCCGAAATTCCCGAGCAGCATGCCCGTGCGTGTCCTGCTTCGGATGCATCGCCGCACCGGCGACGACGAATTGCTCAAGATCGCGACATTCACGCTGGAGAAAATGGCCGACGGCGGCATGTACGACCACGCGGGCGGCGGCTTCCATCGCTACTCGGTCGATCACTACTGGCTCGTGCCCCACTTCGAAAAGATGCTCTACGACAACGCGCTGCTCGCGACGGCGTATCTGGAAGGCTATCAGGCCACGGGCAACGCGCGTTTCGCCAAGGTGGCGCGCGAGATCCTGCGTTATGTGCAACGGGACATGACGGCGCCCGGCGGGGCGTTTTATTCCGCCACCGACGCCGACAGCCTGACGCCGGAGGGGCATTCGGAAGAAGGGTATTTCTTCACCTGGACGCCCGACGAAATCGATCAGGTGTTGAACGCGGACGAAGCGAAGGTGGTCAAGGCGTATTTCGACGTGACCGACCGGGGTAACTTCGAGGGACGCAATATCCTCAACACGCCCGAACCGGCGGCCAAGGTGGCGTCAGCGCTGGGGATGTCGGCGGATGAACTCTTGGCGATCGCCGATAGGGCGAAGGAAAAGCTTTACGAAGTTCGCAAGTCGCGGCCGGCGCCGATTCGCGACGAGAAAATTCAGACGTCGTGGAACGGGTTGATGATCTCGGCGTTCGCGCGGGCCGGGCTGGCGTTGGCCGACGATTCGTACACCCGATCGGCGGTTCGCGCGGCGGAGTTTTTGCTCGCCGAGGTGGAGAAAGACGGGCGCTTGCTGCATACGTTTAATGAGGGCGAGGCGCGCTTCAACGGCTATTTGGACGACTACGCCTTCCTCACGCACGCCCTGATCGACCTGTTCGAGGCCACGGGCGAGGCGCGCTGGATCGGGAAGGCGATCGAGTTGACCGAGACCGTGGAGCGGCACTTCCGCGACGACGAGGTCGGTGGTTATTTTATGACCAGCGACGACCACGAAAAATTGCTGACGCGGGAGAAGCCGGATTACGACGGTGCGGAGCCGACGGGAAATTCGCTGCATGCGTTGAATCTGTTGCGCCTGCATGCGCTGACGAGTGACGATAAGTATCGCCGGCGAGCCCTCGCGCTGTTCCAGGGATTTCATGAGCAGCTCACCCGCATGCCCATGGCCCTTTCCGAGGCACTGGTGGCGCTCGATTTTTATCTCGACAAGGCCAAGGAGATCGTGCTGGTTTCACCGGAAGGCGACGCGACCGGGGATGCTTTGCTCGACGAGGTGCGTCGGGCGTTTGTGCCGAATCGGGTTCTGGCGCGCGCGACGGCGGGCGAGGTGGAGGCCCTGGCCATGACAGTGCCGATCGTCGAAGGCAAGGCGGCAATCGACGGCAAGGCGACGGCTTACGTCTGCCACGAGGGTGTGTGCCTCGAACCGGCTACGGAACCGGCGGCTTTGGTCCGCGAACTCACCTCGGCGGAGCCCTACACGCCGTAGTCAATCCCTCCACCGTTTCCACAAAAGAAAACGTGCGGCCGATCAAGGCCGCACGCGCATTTTCTTCCTCAGCCTGATTTCCAGGCGTAACGACTAGTCGCGACTAGGCGATGTCATCATCGTCATCATCGTCGTCGTCATCATCGTCATCATCGTCATCATCGTCATCATCGTCATCATCGTCATCGTCGTCATCATCGTCATCGTCGTCGTCATCGTCGTCGTCATCATCATCGTCGTCGTCGTCGTCGTCGTCATCATCGTCATCGTCGTCATCATCGTCGTCGTCGGCATCATCATCGTCGTCACTCGACGAATCGTCATCGGCGACAGTGTCGTCGTCGGTCGTCGAATCGTCGTCGTCGTCTCCCAGGTCGCCACAGGCGGCGGCAACCGCCAGCAGAAGGCCGAGAGCGAAAATCAGCGAGAACAAAGTCCAACGCGAAAGTTCATTCCGATGCATCAATCCACTCCTGTTGCCCGTCACGGCGATCGTGACGGGGCTTGGGTTCACGACAGTTTTTACGGCGCGACCGACGCCGGCGGATCGCTCGCCGTGGCGAGTTCCTCGACCCATTCCTGAAGCGACGTTCCGCCTTCCTCGATTTCGAAATAGGTGTCCGACGTGGACGGCGCATGGCCGGTGCCTTCGATGAAGAACGTGGACCAGCGGCCCGTCGGCTCGAGCAGGTTGTCGCGCAAATCCTCCAGACCCGCCGCGTACGCCTCGCCGGTGATCGGATCGCCGACCTGGAAGAAGTCGCGAATCGTCTCGTCCTCCAGGTACGAATACAGGCCGAAGGTGCTGTTCGGGTATTCCGTCGCGTTGTACTTCTGGATGTTCTCCAAGCCGTCGAACTTCGTGCCGCAGTCATCGCAGCCGGGCGGGGGCACGACGTTCCACAAGGAGCGCAGGCCGAATTGCAGCACCGGGCTGAGCACGTCGTTGTCGGCCGGCAGGGGAGCCGAGTCGTTGAAGACGTTCACGTCGTTGCCCGGGAACGCCTGGGCGAATTCCAGGAATCCCAAGTTGGTGCCGAAGCCGCCGGCACTCTGGCCGATCAGGAAGACCGTCTGTACGCCGTCGAAATACTCGCCGAGCAGGTCGGCGATGTTGCGGATGTTGATCAGGCCGACGAACTGCTGCTTGCCGGAGGCGCCTTTGATTTCCACATCGGTCGCATTGCCCGAATGCACGTCGCCGGTGCAGTAGGGGACAAAGACATTGTGCCAACCGGAAAGCGCGCTCGTCTCGGCCGCCGCCGCGCCGCCGTCGGCGAAGACGCCCTTGGTCAGCTCCCCGGACTTGGCGGAGGTGAATTCGGGTTCGCCGAATTTTTTGGGATTGCCCGCGCAAGTGCCCGCGTCAAAACAGGCGCCGCCACCCTGCATGAAGATCATCAGCTTGTTGGCGTTTTCCTGCAGACGCACGGCGATGCCGGTCGCCGATCCGTCGCGGCAGATGTTGCCGGGCACCGGCAGCCAGACCCACTCGCCCGCGTTTTCATCCGCGTCGGCAAACGGTCCGCCCACCGGGAAGAACGGCGCCTCGGCCGTGTCGTCGTCGCCGGTGTCGTCATCCGCGGTGTCGTCATCGGACGTATCGTCGTCGTCGGTGTCGTCGTCATCGTCATCATCGGTGATGTCGTCGTCGCCGGTGTCGTCATCGATGGACGAACTGCTGTCGTCGTCGTCATCATCGTCGCCGCAGGCCGCGCCGGCGATAGCCAGCATCAACAAGGCCGACAGGACGAATAGCAAGAACCATAAACGGCGCTCGGCGCCAGGGGAACGTCTCATACCCGTGCTCCTTTATCATCATGGGCCATGGGGCCCGGCAAAATGTCGATCGGTCTATTAAACGAGGGCTTTTAGCGCTTGTAAAGCGGAATCGCCGAAGGAATCCGCGGGGATCAACGAGAAAACGGGCGACCCGAAGGCCGCCCGTGTCGTCTCGAAACTAGGGAGAAGGGCTACGGCCCGACGGACGCCGGCGGCTGGTTGAGCGTGGGCGTGGCCAGCTCCGAAACCCAATCGGTGAGCATCTTGTCGCCCACTTCCATGGTGAAGTATTCAGGCGAGGTCACGATGCCGTGGCCGGTGCCCGGCGCGATGTACACGGACCACTGCTCGGTGTCCTTGAGGACGTTGTTGCGCAGGTCGACCAGGGAATTCTCATAAGCGTTGGCGTCGATGGCCACATCCTCGCCGTAGAGATTGCGCATCGTTTCGTCACCGGCGTAGGAGAACAGGCCGAAGGTGCTCTCGTCGTATTCGAGGGCGATGAACTGCTGAATGAACTCCATGCCCGAGTTGCCCACGCCGCCGGTGCAGTTTTCGCAGTCCTCGGGAAGTTCGATGCCCCACTGCAGCTTGAAGCCGGTCTGCTCCAAAACCGAGAAGACGTTGTTGTCCTTGGGCATGGGGAACGAGTCGTTGAACACGCGGATGGTGTTGTCGTCGAAGGCCGCCTCGAACTCGATGGCCGCCCAGTTGGTGCCCATGCCGCCGGCGTCCTGGCCGACGATGAACACGCGCTTGAGGCCCGTGAAGTACTGGCCGATCAGGTCGGCGACATTGCGCATATTGCGGATGCCCACGTAGATCTGACGGGCTTCCACGCCCTCGGCCTTGCCGTTTTCCTCAAAGCCCACGTGCAGATCGCCCGTGCAATAGGGGATCACCACGTTGTTCCAGTTGGCGAACTCGCTGACGTTGGACTCGGAGCCGGTGCCGTCCGAGAGGATGCCCGCGTTAAGCGACGTGTCGGCCTGCATCTGCGTCTTGCCGTACTTGGCCGGGTTGGCGTCGCACGAGTCCTTGTCGGCGCAGGCGCCGCCGCCTTGCAGGAAGATCATCAGGTCGTCCGAGCCCTCGCCCTCCTGCAGGCGCACCGCGATGCCCGTCTGGGAGCCGTCGCGGCACAGGTTGCCGACCACGGGGATCCACACCCAGTCGCCGACGTTGGCCTCGGCCTCGGAGAATGTGTCCGCGATTGTTGTGTCGTCGTCGCCCAGGTCGTCGTCGTCATCGTCGACCGTGTCGTCATCCGACGTGTCGTCGTCAGTCGTATCGTCATCGTCCGCGGTGTCGTCGTCCGCGGTGTCGTCGTCGTCATCGTCATCGCCGCTGCTGGCGCAGGCCAAGCCCAACGCCGTCGTCGCCGCGAATAATCCCACCAACACGATCACCCACAAAAGGGTGCGCCGTTGCCTATCCATCCGGTGTACCTCCAAGGCGGCACTGACCGCCAAGACCATTTCATTCAGCTAATTAAAATCCCGCCAGCCCTTCTTGTAAAGGTTAAACAGCAGCGGGGCCTCCAAAGTGTTCACAGGGCCGTCAATGCGCAAATTATCGTTTCCAAAGGCAAACATGGCCGAAAGTGCGCCGGGATTCAAGTACTTCGTCTTGACGCGGGGCGTCAGGCGCAACGGCTCGATGGGCTCCCGGGAGGCCATGACGAATCCCCATTCGCCGAAGGACGGAACGAGCACGTGATAGGGATAGGCGTGCATCTCGTCCGGCGCGGCATCGGGAAACGCCGCCTCCATCGTCCGCACGATGCACCAAAAAGCCTCGGGAGCGTAGAAGGGCGACGTGGCCTGCGTGACCATCACGCCCTGGGCGGAAAGGCGCCGGGCCAGGAGGGCGTAGAATGCTCGCGAATACAGGCGCGAGAGATTGTCCGAACTCGGATCGGGCAGGTCGACGAAAATCGCGTCGTAAAAATCCCGATCGCCCTCGACGAACGTCATCGCGTCCTGATTGACGACACGCACCCGCGAATCGCCGAGACTGCCTTGGTTGAGGTCGACCAGGTCCGTGCGCGTGGAGGCGATCTTTGTCATCACCGGGTCCAGGTCGACCAGGGTGACGGATTTGACGGACGGGTATTTAAGCACCTCCCGCGTCGCCAGCCCGTCGCCGCCGCCCAGGATCAACACCGACTGCACCGGCGCGGCGGCCTCCATGGCGGGGATCACGAGCGGTTCGTGGTAACGGGCCTCGTCGACGGACGAGAATTGGATGTGGCCGTTGAGGAAGAGGCGCACATCGTCGCGCCAGCGGGTGATGACAATGCGTTGGTAGGGGGTGTCCTCGGTGTAGACGACCTCGTCCTGGTAAAGCAGATCCTCAATGAAATGCACCGCCTTGACCGAATAGGCCAGCGACCCGAGCAGCACGACCATCGCCGCCGCCCATCCGCCGACCAGCCACCGTTTGCGTCCCGGCACCAGGGACATCGCCGCCCACGCGACCGCCAGGTTCATCAGTCCGAAAACCACCGACGCCCGCGCCAAGCCCAGCACCGGCAAAGCCAGGAGAGGAAAGAGGATCGTCCCCGCCAGCGCGCCCAGGTAGTCCAATGCCAGGACGTTGCTCAGCACCCCGGTGGTGTCCGCGTCCGGATCGTCGCCGGAGAGGATGCGCACCAGGATCGGGATCTCCGCACCGATCAGCAGGCCGAGCACGGCGCATAGGCCGTAGAAGAAAACCGGGAACCACGGGTCGAAGAAAGCCGAGAACGCGAAGACGCTCATCGAACTGGTGCCGCCGACGACGCCGAGCCAGATTTCGATAGATACGAAGCGGCGCAGCAAATGTTTGCGGATGAATTGGGCCAGATACGATCCCGCGCCCATGGACGACAGAAAGACACCGATGACCAGGGAGAACTGCGTGACGGCGTCACCGCGCAGATAGCTGGAAATGGCCCCGGCGACCAACTCGTAGACCAGACCGCACGCCGCGACGACGAAGACCGTCGCCAGCAGGATCATGCGGCGGCGATTGGTGAGAGGCGGAGAAGGTGTGATATCGGGGGACGCCATTGAAGTTTACAACCCACGACAATTCAGAGCCGCGCGCGTCAGCAAGCGGGTTGCCGCGACAAACCAACCCGCTCCCTCACGGTCGCGGCTCTGAAAGACCGAAGGCAAATCACCATCAAGGTCTACGACGAAATCACCGCGCCGATGATGATCGCCAGGCCGATGATCACCGCGCCGACGATGAGCGCGAGGGCCATGTTCTGGTCGTCCTCGATCTCCTTGCGGATCGAAAACGGCGCGATCTTCACTATTGCCCAGAAGGCCAGGGAGAAGATCACAATGCCGATCGCGGTGTAGACCAGCGTCTGCACCAGGGGGGCGAGGGGGACAAGTTCGGTGGTGTTCATGGTGTCTCCTGACCTGTTCGTTCCAAGAAAACGGCGAGGCACATCGCCGCTATTTTCCGCCGCCAAGGCCGCCGCCCATATGGGAGCGCGTGCCGTACCATAAAAAGAATCCGGAGGGCCGATGGCCGCTGCCGTCGCGCAGGCTGATGCCCTGTTGTTCGTTGAGTTCGGACGCGCCGACGTTGAGCAGCGTCAAGGCACCGGCGAAGATCGTCCCGGCGACCATGGCGCCGATGAGAAAGGTGATCACGCCTCGTCCAAGCATGGGGACTCCTTCGACGTCGGAAAACTGGTGTTATGCATGGGGGTTGTCCATCAGTCGTCGTCCTCTTCCTCGATGTGGCCGCGCCAGGACGCGTACGACACGCCGTAGAGCAGCAGCAATGCGCCGCAGAAGATCGTCGATGCCAGGAACCACCACGGCACCATCGCGCCTTGGTAGATCCGCACGCCCACATCCGACGGCGCCCGGCCCATCGTTTCGTTGACGCCCGAGTTGCCGCCGCCCTGGAACATGATCCGATAGTCGGCGGTGCGGTCGATCCGCCAATATTTGGTCGTGCTGTGCGAGCCCTCGCTCCACGATTCGCCGCCTTCGATGCCGTGGTAATATTCCATGTCCACATCGTCCGCATGCACCAACATCTCGTCGCGCACCAGTCCGATATTCAGCGCCAGCCAATCGTTGTTGAGCTGGGGGGCGCTGATCTTCACCTTCACCACGCCGGGACGCAGGTGGAATTCGTTGGTCATCACCTCGCCGGCCAGCCGGGACGCCGCCACGGATTCCTCATGCACCAGCGATCCCTTGCCCATCACCAGGCCGAAAAGAACCGCGTTGACGATCAGGCCGGCGATCATCGCCGCCATCGCCATCTTGAAACGACGCATTTTCTGCGCCGCGTCCAGGTGTTCGCCCAGATCGGGAAAGACCTTCTCGTCCTTGCCGGTGCATCGACGCATTTCCTGGGGCGAGACCCGGTGGCCGATGCCGTATTCGATCTCCTTGCTTCGCTTTTCCGCTTCGTAGAACTCGCCGCTGCCGCTCTTGTCGGCAAACTCGGCATACTGAACCCAGTTGCCGATGCGCGCTTTCCAGGGCAGGGCGCCGTCGACGTAGGACAACGTCATGCGGCCGGTCTCTTCCAGGACCCACTTGCGGTTGTCGTAGGTTTCCATCGCGTCGCCCGGATCTCCGTCCACGAACGGATCGCTGGTGGGCATGACGTGCGTGGCGACCGAAAGGGTGTAGCGACCGGCGTATTCGGAAAGCCACAACGGGCCCCGGCGCGGGTTCCATAGGAGATAATCGCGGGTCGGGTCCCAGGTCTCGCCGTCTTCCACCCAGGCCAGGCGACCGATGACCTCGTAGCGCGCTCCCTTGTGCCGGAACGAGTCGCCGACCCGAAGGGCGAAGCGCCACTGGGCGTCGTCTCCCTTGGCGCCGACGACTTGCAACTCGGTTTCCGACAGATCCAGCAGGCTGCCGCAGTATTGGCACGAGACGGTCTGCGCCCGCTCCGTGACGACCGTCAGGCCCGCTCCGCAATTCGGGCAATGGATGTCCAGGGGTTTGTACTCGGGCCGCTTGCGTCCCGCGCCCAGGGCGAAACGATCGCCGAGGCCTCCGCCGCTTTCGATGGATTCATGGGCGACGTTGCGACTCACCAGTCGTCCCCCTCGTCATCCAGGCGCATCGCCGCGTATTTGAGCCAGTGGCCGCGAAAGAGCGTCGGCGGGGTGTCGTCGTATTCGACGGAAAGGTTATAGCGGCCGTCCGGGCTGGAGGCGTCGGCGTAGCGATATTCTTCGCCGATCGTCACCACTTTGGGCAGATCCCCTTCCACGCCGATGCATTTGGCCGTGCCCACTTCCTCGACAACGAAACGCTCGTCGCCGACCGCCAACCAAGCGCCCACTTTCGGAGATCGGGACGAAAAATCCTTCGGCGTGTCGATTTGCTTTTGCAGGGACAACTCGCCGTCGTCCTCGGTGAGCCACTCCACGCTTCCGTCATGCATTTCCAGGTACCATTCGTCCCAGAATCCCTCGCCGTACGAATATCGCGCCCGGCCCAGGACACAGAAGCGCCGCTGGAACAGCGACCCGGTCGCGCCTCGGTAGAGTCGGGTAAAGCCTTCGGGCAGCACGGCCTGCTTGCCGGCGTCCTGGATGCGCCCTTCGTCCCAATAGACCGCGTTATCGCAGTATTCGCACACGAACATGGCCAAGCCGGGATTGTAGATCTCGTGGGGCGCGCCGCAGGACGGACAAGTGATGAAGCGATCGGCCATCAGGACGCCTCGCCCGGCTTGCGTTCGTGGCTGGGGGGCTCCATGCCCCGGGCGATGGAGGTGACTCGGTGCTCCTCGGAGGGAAGGGCGGCCACCAGACCCTCGACGATGCGCTCCCCGATGGAGGGGTCGCCGCAGGTGAACACGTCCAATGTCGCCGCGCCGCGCTCGGGCCAAGTGTGGATCGTGACATGGCTTTCGGCCAGGATCACCACGCCGGTTACGCCCTGGGGTTCGAAACGGCGGAAGTGCGTTGCGAGGATGGTGGCTCCGCCGTCCCGGGCGCAGCGGCTCAGCGTCGCCTCCAAGGCGGATTCGTCGTCCAGCAGCGCCGCGTCGACCCCGAAAAGGTCGAGCAGATGGTGCGTGCCGAGTGCGGAAGTATGAGGCATCACGTCAGTTCGAGCGATCTATCGTTGGCGGTGAAATCCTGCGATTCCTCTTACGGATACACGAATCGGGCGTGCCTTGCCAGTCCAAAGATCCCTTGGATTTATCCCGCCCGTCGGATACCGTGATCCGGCGGCGCGGATGTCGCGAAAAATCACCCATAGACTTCATCGAAAGCGAGGGGGCCATGAGCGAACCGAAGATTGCGGCGAAGATGCCGGCGGTGTTGGACTTGGAAGCGGGCGACTACAAATGGTGCGCGTGCGGCATGTCGGCCAACCAGCCTTTTTGCGACGGCTCCCACGCCGGGTCGGGGATGTTCCCCATGCCGGTCAAAATCGAAGCCCCCAAGAAGGTCGCCCTCTGCCAATGCAAGCACTCGGCGAACAAACCCTTCTGCGACGGGACGCACTCGGGGTTGTAGAGCCACGGCCAATCAGGGTGCCACACTTTCACGGCGCGGTACGCAGCGGGAAGGTGTGAATTTCTGAGCCGCAACCTGTAGGGAGCGCGTTGGTCCGACCAGACAAACCTGGTCGATCCGACCCTAATTCCCCGCCCAGAACGACCGCACACTTTTGTCGTGGTCGTGGATGTATTGGCCGATGCGGCGGAAGCGCTCGTCTTCGTCGGTGGAGATCGGCCCGTCTTTCAGGGCCATGAGGGCTTCGTCGACCTGGGCCGCGTCGGCCGGGCCGGACATGCACACGTCGATGTCCGGGTTGCTCAAAGCGAATCGATAGCAGTCCCGCCCGCGCAGCGGCGTTTCGCCGTCGGGCACCGCCTTGGGATCGAGCAGCGAACCCCAGCGCGTCGCCGTGTACGCCACCGTCCCCGGCCGCTCCAACCCGGCCGCCGCCAGCGCGTCCTTCATCGGCGGAAACGTATCCCGCTCCGCCCCCGTATGCACCGCGTTGTAGCGAATTTGCAGGATGTCGTAATCCCGTGTCTTGGCGTAGTCCACGAAACTCGGCCGATGGTGGCACGATACGGACAGGGCCTTGAACATGCCTTTTTCGCGCATCCGAAGCGCCGCTTCGAGCACGCCCGCCGGCGCTCCATGGTTGTACCAGCCCAATAGCAGCACGTCCGCGTGGTCGATTTTGAGCTTGCGCAGGCCCATCGCGAAGGTCTTTTCCATCAACAAACCCGACCGGGAATAGCTTTGCAGCACAATCGCCAGCTCGTCCCGTTTTCCGGCCGCGACCAGTTCCCGGATCGCGTCGGTCATCCCCGGGGCGCGGCGCGAGCCGTGATACCAGTAGTTGACCCCGTGGTCGAAGGCTTTGAGCAGGGAGGCCTTGTCGGCGCCGTATCCGCCGGACATGGCCAGCGGCCCCACCGACAGGCCGGATCGTCCCAAAGTTACACGTTCGGGAAAGGCGCCCATTTTCGTACCCCCGCACCGAAAGTTCACAGGCCGTTGTTGACGACGTCGCGGTGATTCCCCCACAATGTCGCCCACTCATCGTATCATGATGAGGCGCGAAAGGAACCGGACGTGTCCGAAAACGCCCAGCGACTTCTCGAACAGTACGCCAAGCTCAATGACGAAGAGAAGGCGTTGGTCCGCGCCGAGCTTCTGGCCCAGGCCGAAATGCGCGTCCGAGGCAACAAATCGTCCGGCGCCAACGGCTCGGCCAACGGCTCGACGTACCGTGCGACCAACGGCGCCGTCAAGGTCTCCCGGCGCGCCGCCGACCATATCCCGTCCGGATCGCGCGTTACGCCCACGACCGAGTTCACGCCGCTCACCGACAGCCTCGTGAACTATTTCATCTCCTGCAAAAACGCCTGGTCCCACTACATCCCGACGGACCGCTACCGGCCCGGCGACGAGGATCGGCTGGATCTTTTCCGCAAGGACACGCTGGACGCGATCGAGCCGCTGGAATGGCTGCTCAAGACCTATTTCCGCTACGAAGCCATCGGCATGGAGAACGTGCCTCAGCAGGGGCGGGCGATCATCATCTCCAACCACGGCCTGCTGCCCATCGACGGCATGTTTCTCAACTTCGAGATCATGCGTCACACCGGTCGCTGGGTCCGGGGGCTGACCGACTGGCGCATCTATAAGATGCCGTTGCTGCGCCAGTTCTTCATGGACATGGGCATCGTCGTCGGGACGCACGAAAACGGCGACCGTCTGCTCAACAATGAAGAGATGATTTTCATCATGCCCGGCGGCTCCAAGGAGGCTTGGAAGTCCTCCAAATTCCGCTATCGCCTCCTGTGGGACGGGCGCTACGGATTCATCAAGATGGCCCTGCGCAATCAAGCGCCGATCATCCCCTCGGCCAACGTGGGCACCGACGACACCTACCACGTCTTCTTCGACGGTTACACGACGGCCTACAAGGTCTTCCGTTCCAAGAAGGTGCTGCTGCCCATTAGCTTGCCGATCGGCCTGGGGGTGTTGCCGATGCCGGTGAAGATGAAGCAGTACATCGGCGAGCCCATCTATCTGCCGTATCCGCCCGAGGCCGCCGACGATCAGGAAGTCGTCAAGGAGTGCCAACGCCTGGTGAAGGGGCGTGTCTACGAGCTGATCGACCGGGGCCTGCGCGAACGCGAAGAAACCATGCTCAATCGATTTATTTAGCCGTTACATCGTGGCGCTCCGTATCCTTCAGAGCCGCGACCGTAAGGGAGCGGGTTGGCCCAACCCGGCACGATCTCTCGATGACCGGGCTGACGACGGAACCAACCGCCCCCGTCCGGTTTCCCAGATTCGACCCCAACCGCTCCACCGGTCTTTCACAAAAAGCGTGACATCGCCGCCACGTCAGGTGACATCGCTCATATCATTTTCCTGACCGAACGGTTTTCAATGTTCGCGCTGCATTCCGACGCGTCGCTTTCGGCGTGTCGTTGAGGAGGAAAAAGCCCATGTCCGTCTCTCGCAAAATGACCCTGCTCGCGTTCCTGATCGCCTTCGCCATGGTCGGTTCCTACGCCGCGCAGGCCCGGGCCCATTGCCAAATCCCCTGCGGTATCTATGACGACCACGCGCGCGTCCATCAGATCCGCGAGGACATCACCACCATCGAAAAGGCCGTCACCGGCATCAACGAGCTGGCCGGCAAGACCGATGCCCAAAGCCAGCAGCAGCTTATCCGCTGGGTGACGAACAAGGAAAAGCACGCCACCAAGATCCAGCGCACCGTCGCCGATTACTTCCTCACGCAGGTCGTCAAACCGGCGGACACCGCGGACAAGGACGCTTACTCCAAGTATCTGCTCAAGCTGGCTGATCATCACGCCGTTCTGGTCGCGGCCATGAAATGCAAGCAAAACGCCACCATGGACGCGGTCAACGCCCTCAAGGCGGCGGTCGACAAGCTGGAGACGTATTATCCGAAATCCGAATAGTTCGCCCGAACACTTGGGCGACGCGGGACCGATTCATTAACGAAACGAGAGGAGAACCCGAACATGATGGGACGCTACGCGAAGATCCTGGGGATCTTTGCCCTGATCTTGGCGATGCCCGTGGCGGTTGTCGCGGCGGTGGCCAACGGCTCCAAGGCCCCCGATTTCAAGCTGACCGATATTGACGGCAAGGCCCACGCCCTGTCGGACCTGGAAGGCAAGTACGTGGTCATCGAGTTCACCAACCCCGGCTGTCCGTACGTGCAAAAGCACACCAAGGCCGGAACGATCGCCAAACTCGCCGCGAAGTACCCGGACGTGGCGTTTTTGGGCGTGAACAGCACGAACGCCGACCACAAGGACTACCTGACCCCCGAGGAATACAAGAAGTGGGTGGCCGACAAGCACCTGGTGCATCCGCAGCTTTATGACACGGACGGGGCCGTCGGCCAGGCCTACGGCGCCAAGACGACGCCCCATATGTTTGTCGTCAATCCGGCGGGCGAGGTGATCTACCAGGGCGCCATCGACAACGACGCCGGGGTGGTCTTCGGCAAGGACGAGGACGAAATCGTCAACTACGTCGACGCCGCCCTGACCGCCGCCAAGGCCGGCAAGACCGTCGATCCGGCCCAGACCAAGCCCTACGGCTGCTCGGTCAAGTACAAGTAAATCCTTTTCGAACGCCGAAACGTGAACGCCGACCCATTGTGGGTCGGCGTTCGTTGCTTGGTGGGGATTCGATTTTTCAACGCGTTTCTCGAAACAGAGCCCCAAGCGTCAGCGCGGGGTTGTCGAGCATGACGTCCTTGCGAGACGCACGAACAACGAGTTTTCAACAGGGTTGAAGGGCTACGACAACCCCTCCCTGACAGTCGGGGCTCTGAAATCTTTATACCGCCCGCGATTACTCCAGCGTCTCGAACGCCAGCACCCGCTCCAGCGGCAGCCGTGCCAGGCGCTCCTTTTCCTTGCCCGACGGGTAGCCCAGCGCGATGTAGAACGAGATCACCCAGCCGTCGCCCACGCCGAGGTATTCCGTCAGCTTCTTCTTGTCGAACCCGATCATCGGGCAAGTCGCCAGACCCATCCCGTGAGCGGCGAGCATGAGATTCTGCGCCGCGAACGAGCTGTTGCGCATGGCGTAGGCGACGCGCGCCTCGTCGGTGCCGTAGGCGTATTGCAGGCCGCTCAGCGACTTTTCCGCCCGGTCCGGCGTGTAGTAACCCTGCTCGACCCAGTTGGCGAAGATCTCCTCGGCGTAGCGCTCGGGACGCGTGTCGGCCAGTACGATGACCAGGGCGCTTGACTCGCTGGCCTGCTTCTGGTTGTAGGAAATCTCGCGGATCTTCTGCCGCCGCTCCTCGTCCAGAATCACCAGGAACTTCCACGGCTGCAGATTGAACGACGACGGCGCCAGGCACGCCAGCTCGATAAGCCGTTCGATCGTCTCGCGGGAGATCGTCCGGTCCGGGATGAAATTGTGGCAGGATCGGCGCGTCTCGATCGCCTCGATCACGTCCATAAAAATCGCTCCTTAGGGCGTGCCGGGCACAAGGCGTCGCCCGGTCGAAGGCATTCCTTTGCGGGACCGGGCCCGGTCTGTCAAGCCGCCGCGCCGTCGCTCGCGCTCCAAACGAGCGGGACGTGACGAGAATCGCCGGATCGCGCAAGATAAGCCATGCGCTTTTCCCAAGACGCCGACGTTGCCTTTGTCATCCCCACGCGCAACCGCCGCGACCGCCTGCTAGCGACCTTGGAACGCCTGGGGGAGACGCCGGGACCGGACGTCGAGGTGGTTGTCGCCGACAACGCCTCGGACGACGGCACCGTGGAAGCCGTGCGGGAGGCCCATCCCCACGTTCGGGTTTTGGCGCTGGATTCCAACCGCGAGTCGATGGCGCGAAACGTCGCGGCGCAGGCAACCGGCGCTCGGGTGATTGTGATGCTCGACGACGATTCCTACCCCGAGGAAGGCGCGACCGAGGCGCTGGCGCGGGCGTTGGAGGACCCGTCGTTGGGCATCGCGGCGGCGATGGTGCGTTTGCCCGATGGCATCCGGGAGGAAGGCGGCGCGCCCCATGTGCCCATCGGATGCGGCATGGCCCTGCGTCGCGCGGATTTCCTCGCCCTCGGCGGATTCGCGCCGTACTACGGCACCTATGTCGAGGAATACGATCTGGCGATCCGCATGCTCGACCGGGGCCTGCGCGTCGAATACCTCCACAACGCCGTCGTAACGCACGAGCAAGGCGAGCGCGCGAGCTTCGATTTTCTCGTCGGACGCTTGATGCGCAACAACGTCTATCTGGCCTATCGCTTTTTTCCGGACGCCGACGCCCAGCGCTTCGCCGATTGGGCCTGCAAGCGCTACGCGGTTTTGGCCGATCAAAAAGGGGCGAAGGAAGGCTATCTGAACGCGCTTTCGCAGGTGAAAAAGGCGGTCAAGGACGGACGCCGCGACCGCTTCGACCTGGCGGACGAGGCGACGCTCGACATGGTGTTTCCCTATCGCCTGGCCCGTCGCCGCATTGCCGAAGCTCTGCCGGACGACGCCCGCCCGGTCGTTTTCCTGCGCGCGGGAAAAGAGATCAACGACCTCATCGCGGCGGCCCGCTCCCTGGACCACGACGTCTTCGCCGTCTACGACGACGGCCTTCTCTCGCGCCTGCGGGAAATCGACGGCGTCCCCGTGCGTCCTATCGCCGATTTTGTTTCCTTCGACGAACACCTGGTCATCGGCGGGCTCTCGCCGGGATTCATCGAAAACACGAAGCGCCTCGCCGTCGGCACTGATTGGCCGACACCGGTGGCGTTGGACGGCTCCGAATGACGCAAAAGACCGCCCTGATCGTGACCGACGTGACCGCTCCGGGCGGCGTGGACACGTACATCGTCGCGCTGCACGACGCGGCGTATCGCGACGGTTGGGATGTGCATGTGCTGATGGACAAAGGCGAGGGATCCGACCGCCTTTTTCGGACGCTGCATCGCCGGGGAGCACGGATCACCCGCGCGGGTCTATACCACCGGACGCACGACGAAACGGCGCGGGCGGCGGCGACGGACGCCGTGCTGCATGACATTGCCCCGACCGTCGTCCATGCCGTTTGTCCGGCGCCCTGGAACACGGTGGTGCCTCGCGAGCGTGCGTTGGAGGCCGGAGCGAGGCTGATCTTCACGGAGCAGTATGTCGCGGAGGGATTCACCTTTGAGCCTTCCTTGAAGGAACGCATCGACGAGCTTTACCGCCGCGCCGATCGCGCCATCGCTGTGAGCAAAAACAACCAACGTCTCCTCGCCGATATGTACGGCTTCCCGTCCGACAAATTGGTGCTCATCCCCAACGCCGTGCCCACCGAGGGGCCGCCCGCCAAATCGGTCATGGAGAAAGCCCGCGTCCTGGCCGATCTGGGATTGCCCGAACGCCCGCACCAAGCCGTGTGCGTCGCGCGCCTGGACGACCAGAAGGGCATCGATGTGCTGGTGCAGGCGGCGGCTCGGCTGCCGGTGGAACTGCGTCGCGGGTTGTGCATATCCGTTTTCGGCGACGGACCGAATCGCGAGGCCCTTTTCCAGATGGGCATGCGCGCCGGTGTGGGCGATGTGATGTACTACTGGGGTTGGCGCGAGAACGCCGCCGAGATGATCGACGCGTTCGACCTGTTCATCCTGCCCAGCCGCTCCGAAGGCCAGCCCTTCGCCTTGCTCGAAGCCCTGGCGCGAGGCATTCCCACCATCGCGACGCGCGTCTCCGGCATCCCGGAAGTGCTCATGGACGGCCAAGGCGGCGATCTGGTCCCCCCCGACGACCCGGCCGCCCTCGCCATCGCCATCGAAGCCTATCTGCGCGATCCAAGCATCCTGACGCAAAAATCCCGCGTCGGCCGCGCCCATGTGCGGACGTATCACGACCTGACAACGAATATGGCGACGACGATGAAGTTGTGGCGGGGTGGGGTAGTCGGCACGGACTGACGGATCGCAAGCGATCCTGCATGCCGGCGTGTGAGTCGGACGGGGCACGGGAAAGCGATGCGTTGAATTGACTTGTACCGTTACGAGCAAGGCTCGGCAGGGCTTAGCGCGATTCTGAATTCGGCTGGAGCGAAGCGACGAACGGCACGGGTCTTTCAACGACGCGTCAGCGTGCAGGATACCTTGGTATCCGTTAGTCCGTCGGGACTACCCGACTAGCAGCCCGCCGTGTTTTCACAGCGTTTGCAGAGGAAATCGTCGGGCGACTCGACTTGGCCCGTGACCATGCCGACGAGATTGCTGTAGGGGTCGGATTGGAAATATTCGACGAGGCTCATGTCGGCCAGGGACGGCAGTGCCGTTTCGCCATGGTAATCCATGCAGCACATGCGGATGCGGCCGTCGTAGAGGATGTGGATCCACTGGTCGACGCGCCAGCAGTGGAAGGGGTTGGCCGGGCCGATTTCCCGCACGCGCCCGATTTTGTTGAGATGGGCGTTGCGCTCGGTGCGTCGGATGGTCCCGGCCCGGTCGTGAAAAAGGAACGCGTCCACGTCAACGGTCGCCGGGTCGATGCCTTCGCGCTCGAGAACCCGCTCCCAATAGGCGCGATAGTCGGCCTTGCCGAAGTAGGTGATGTTGCCTTTCAGTGACGTTCCCGCGCCCCGTAGTTTCAAATTCAACCGCCCGCCTGATCGCTTGAACAACCGCACCAGATTCGCCGTCGCCCGCTCGTAGTCGAGCTTCATGATGAATTCCATCGACGTTGAGTCGATGCCGTGGTGAGAGAGCCAGATCTCGTGGCGACGGCCGTCGAACGCGGCCAGGAGTTTGTCGATCACCTTGTCGGTCAGGGCCGCGCCGTTGGTGGAAATCTCGACGAGGGTGCCGGGGAAGGCGTCGTAGATGCGTTCGATGCGCTCGAAGATTTTCGGGTCGATCAACGGCTCCTGCATCAAATAGGGGCAGACCTTGCCGTCGTTGATCGTCGCGCCGAAGGGCGCCAGGTCGTCGAGGATCTTCTCGAACAGCGCGTCGCTCATCCGCCCGGGATTCTGCGCGTGCCAGCTTTCCGAATACGGGCAAAACACGCAGTCCGCGTTGCAGCGGGAGTGCGTTTGGATCTGGACGTAACGGATCTTCGGCACACCCGGCGGCAAAGGGGCGAGCACATCATCGTGGATTTTTTCGGGAATCGCGGCCATGAAACCTCGCCTTATCGTCAACGTGTCATCGTCATCGGCGGCGAAGTTCTTGACGATCCGCGAACGTCAGACGGCGTCGGCGACGGGCAGGGAGTCGGCCTCGCGAGGGGCGAGGATGGGGCGGTTGTTGAGCAAGCCGTCGACGATGAGATCCAGCTCCGGGATGCGCCCTTCGGCCAATTCATCCAGCGACGAGATGCACAGCCGTGAGATTTCGAAGGGGCGGCTGGTCTCGAAGAACCGCAGTTGGAGGTGCGTTCGGTTGAGGAAGAAATAGAGATAGCGTCGCGCGATTTCGATTTCGTGTTTCGTCGGCGCCGAGAGGTCGGCGGGGGACTCGACCCAGCGCAGATATTCGTCCACGGACGCGGGATGCCGTCCAAAGCCGCGATTCGCGAAGTGAGCGTCCCCGGCGATGATCGCCGGCACGCCGTGCAGAAGCGCTTCCAGGCCGATCTTCGAGGTGTAGGCGACCACGGCGTCGGACATTCGCAATAGTTCGTAGGAGCTGACGCGGTCGTCGTTGCGGACGATGCGCACGTTCGCGGGCAGCGGGTCGAATTTCGAGGCCAGGTGCCCGGCGACGCTCTCCCGCGAACGGTTGCCTTCCATGACCATGTCCTCGGCCGGGTGGGGGCGAATGACGACTTGCACATCGGTGCCGGCCAGGTGCGCGACCGTTTGCTCGACCCACTCCATCATCGAAAAGAACACCGTTCGCCGGTCCACGGCGGCGCCGTCCCAAGACACATTGCTGAATAGCGTGACGACCGGTCGCGCCGGGTGCAGGTGGAGCATTTCGCGAATCGCGGCCGGATCGTCGACCGGATTCGGGTTGTAAAACGAGTCGCGATACTGCTCGCGAATCCACGCATCCAGGCGCGCGTTTTCCGCGTCCGACAGCGGCTCGTCGCGCCAAGCGTTCCACCCATCCGCGAAACGCAGCCGCGAAACGCGGTAGCGATTGTCGAAGCTCCAATACCCGCCGCTGCCGCAATAGCCGGGCAGAAAGCCCGATTCGTAACTGGCCACGCGCACGCCTCGGCGTTCGGCGACGGCGTAGAGCAGGTTGTACCAGAAGAAGTCGCCGTTCGGCGCGACGATCAGATCGTACGACGTCTCGTTGAGCAACGCTTCGTACGCGTCGATCAACGTGATTGCCGAGGCCAGATACTTGCGCCAGGTTTCGGTGGCGAAGTCGTCGTCGGCGATGGCGTCGCGGCACAAGTGGCGCGAGACGGAGACCTCGCACAATCTTCCGACGGGCAGGCCTCGGTGAGAAAAGTCGAAACACTCGCGGGTCGAAAGATGGCGCAAACTTTCGTGCGTCGCCTGCACCTGGCCGGGTCGGCGAAAGTCCTTGATCGAACGCACGGGAAAATCCAACGCTCCGGCAAGGCGCTGCGTTGTCGAGGCGCAGCCTTCGCAGATGAATTCGGGTTCAGGCCGGTCGATCGAACGATTGTTGCAGATCGGCAGATTGCGACAGGAAAGGAACTCGACCTCGCTTCCGTCCAGCCGCAGTCGGTGGGCAAGCATCAATTCGAACGTCAGCAGAAACGAGCCGCCGCGTAGGTTCGCGAACAGAACGCGAGGTCCGTGGCCGTGCCGAGGACGCAGTGCCGCCTTTTCGCGACACGCCCGCAACGCATCGGCGAGCGCTCCAACAGGATCGTCGCTTAAAGCGAACCCGCCGTCCGCCATGATCCCTGACCCTTTCGTAGCGCCCGTTTCGCGGGGCCGTAGTTGATTTCGAATCCGCCGCCGGCCACGTCGATGCGGATCGGCCGCTCCATCGTATAAATATCCGCGAACCATTCCGGCCCCAGCGTCGCGACCTTTTCGTCCGCCTCCACATCCACCATGTCATGCACGTCCTGCGCGGTCCAAAGACCGTCCAGCTCCCGCACCCAGACCACCGACTCGTACGAATCCACCAGCGCCATGCGACCGTTCGGATGCACCGCGATGTCTTCAATGAAGTCGATGCGGCGGTCGGGCAGAGGGATCGTCTCCCACTTGCGGAAACCGCGCCCGAAGCGCACCGTTTGCGGTGGTTCGGCGTCGACGACGTACAATCCCTCCCGCGTCACGGCCAGCGGGGTCGAGGCGTCAAAGACGATGCCCAGGTCGACCCATTTGCTGTTTTCCCGGTCCCACACACGTACGCGTTGTGACTCGGAATGCAGCACATAGACGCGGAAGTGCATCCAGTTGTGGACCGAGCGGATGAAATCGCCGGCCATGTCCTCGAACGCGCACGGGTCGTCCTCGAACGCCGCTCGGGCCGTCGCCACCTCGGCCATGCGATTTTCGTAGTCCTTGAGCATGCGGAAGCTTTTCTGCGTCACGGTCCCGCGCGGCGACGATTTCATCCAGTCTGACAGGCGCTCCCACGACCGCTGGGCCGCCTCCGCGTCCCAACAACGCAGAGCGCATTCGAGAGCCAGACGCAAGGGATAGCCGGTCAGATCCCGTTCGTTGATCGCCCGATCGACAACCTGAAACGCCCGCTGGGGCCAGCCTTTTTGCAGCAGACGGATGACGTCCACGTACAGGTCGGTCTCCGGCAGCTTGTGCTGCTTCATGGCCTCGGCGGTCAGGACACGATGGCGCTCCATGTTCGGGCGGTGGTGGCGCGTATAAATGGCCATGCGTCGGTCGCGGCGGAAGGCGCTCAAGTCGGTGCGACGACGCACGCCGTCGCGACGATGACGATAGGCGAATTGGGCGCCGTCTTCTCCGGCGAGCCAGGACTGCATCAGGCTTAGGCCGTTGGAGACGCGAGTGTCATCCGGCGATTTCCACGCGGCGTCCACGGCAACGGACACGCGTGCGATCGCCTCCGCGGACAGGGCACGGGGCCAGGTCGAAGCGCCGAAGCGGTCGTGATAGGCGTCGAGCCGCGCGATCTTCACGGCCAGGACACCCGCCTGGATCGGTGTCGTCGTTACGACGCGCGCCATCATCGCTTGCAGCAGCGCGAGGTCGCGACGGCGCGGATCGTCGTATTCCGCGTCCACGCTGGCGGCCACGGAAATGACGAGTTCGCGCAAGTGGTCGTCATCGACGGTGCATAGATATTCGTCGAGCAACAGCGCGGCGAAATATGTCAAAGCGCGCGTCAGGCCGACATCGTACGTCGCCCATTCGCGGATGATTTCCTGTTGGCGCGCGACGACCTCTCCGCGTAGTTCTTCGTCGGCGGCGTAGCGATCGAATAGGGCGGCGAGCTGTTTTTCGTCGTCGAACAGGCATTCGTCCATTTCGAGCAGGCCGATCGACGGCGCTCGGCGAGCCAAAAAGAATCCGCCCGCCATCAAGCCGTCCACCAGGCGCGGGTGCTCGAGCTGGTATTGGTTGACGTGCAGGTTGATCGGCGTCTCGGCGAACAGACGCGCCAGTTCGGGGCCGTTGTCGATCACTCCGCGTGCGAACTTCGACAACTTCGGATGGGCGTCCCAGCGACGGCCGTAGAGCCCGATCTTGTCGGTTTTTGCGGCCAGCGTTTCAATCGCCCGATGGCGTGACGAGGCGCCGACGATGTTGTCGAAAACCTCGACGACCAGATTGTCGTTCACATGGGCGCCGAGCTTTCTCGCTTCGAACGCGCTCTTGATTTCGCGATAAATCGTGTCGAACGACGGCAGATCTTCGCCGCATTCCAGGCGCGCCAGCAGTTCGTCGACAAAATCCTGGAGCGCGTCGGCGATTTCCGGCTTGCCTTCCCGGTAGCGCTGCACCATCGTCACAGCGCCTTCACGGGCGTCTTTGCTGATATTGCTGACGAACGCGACGTCGTGCTCGCCGTTCCCGGCGTCGTCCGATTCGGCGTAGATCTCCGGATTGGTCAGCGGCGGTAATTCGAACAGCCGCTCCGGCGCCATTCCCACCGTTTCCAGCGATCGCGTAAACCCGACGCACAAATCCCGTCGGCCCAACAGGCGGATCGACGGGCGCGTGTGGATCGACGGCATGTGGTCCTGGGCCCAGCAGACGAACGGCAGATTCTTCGGATAAATCTTCGCGTACTCGCCGCGCAGATGATCGACGAAAATCAACCAATCCGGACGAAACTCGTCCAACTCCGCCAGGAGCCACGCGCCGTTGAGGCGATCAACCGGCGTCGCTTCCTCGATCACGCGCACCGTTCCGCCCATCGCCTCCAACGCCATGCGAATATCCCGCACGGAGTATTGGATGAAATACGAATGGCGGTTGGAGATGATCATCGTCTTCAGTCCGCCCGGCGTCAGGAAGCGGGACATCATCGTGCGCGCGTCCAGGGCGTCGTAGTAGGCATCGATTTCGACCTTGCGGCGGCCGGTGATATTCGTCACCTGCGTTTTCGCGCGACGCATCGATTCCAGCAGCGCCCCGGCATCGAACGCGCCCAGCGGCAGAACTCGATCCGGAAACGGCTTGGCCAGATCGCCGGTGAAGAAGGCCTCCAGGTCGTTGCCGGCCTCGGGTCCGATAAAGAAGTACAAACGCCCGGACGCAATCGCGTCGGCAAAATCGTGGGCCGCCATGTTCAAGCGGAAGACGTCCATCGTCGGCTCGACGATATACACCGGCGTTTTCGGCCCGCCGTCGACCGGCGGCTGGGCTTCGAGGCAAGCGAGGATCTCGTAACCGGCGCGCATGCCGAGCAGGAGAGGCGGGCTCTGCTTTCCGGCGGCGGCGACGTGGTTGGCGGCAAACGTCGCGGCAACCTGGGCGGCGTTGTCGATGGGCGAGAGCGCCGTCAGGCCCAGGGGATCCTTGCGCACGATGACCCATTCACCGGCGTTATTTTGCGTGGCCTGGTATCGCGAGTCGGGTTCGGCCGCCAGCAGTCGTTCAACGACATGCGGCTGGTGGGCGTGCAGCGCGGTGAGGTTGGATTCGAGAAAGTTGCTCATTTTCAACTCCGCTAACGGCGGTGCGCAACGGCGGCCGAGCGAGGCGCCGTGCGGGGGAGGCGAGAGGCCAGATTCCAAATTGTCGAAAAACCCAAGAGGGGCTGCATCCGTTCGATGAGACGCCAGGAACGCGCCCCGGCCAGATACGCGATCTCCTTGAGGCGCGCGCGGCCGATGTCCGGGCGTCCGTAGGCCAGCGCAAACTGCGCCTCGGCGAGGGCGTCTTCGATGAGCTGGTTGCGCAGGCGCGGCGTCGCGTTGTCATGACCGAGAAGGCGTCGTTCGGCGTCGAACAATCGTTGAACAGCCGCGGCGGCGTCGTATTTCGCCGCGTTAATCGTCGGGCGAGTTTGCCAGAACGCCCGCCGGACGGCGTCCGAGTTTGAATCCTGCGTCGTGTTGTGCCGCGTCGAAACGCTCGCCTCGTGACGCCGATAATGCAGCAGCACCTCGGGCACATTGGCGAAGCGCGCGCGGTCGGCGAGGCTCAGCCACAGGGCGTAGTCTTCCGCATGGGGAACGTCGGGGTAGCCGCGATCGGCAATCACCTCGCGACGCATCATGACACTGGGATGGGCGAACGGCGGATGCAGCGCCACGCGGCGCGCCAGCCATTCGGGCGAGCAGGGGACGTGCCATTTGTCGACAACATTGTCGTCCCCGTCGATGACGGCGATGAAGCTGCCGGCGATGCCGATGCCCGGTTGCTCGTCCAAAAACGCGACCTGCCGCTCCAGGCGCGTGGGCAGGGCGATGTCGTCGGCGTCCATGCGCGCGATGTAGCGCCCTCGGGCCAGGGCGAGCCCGGCGTTGAGTGTCGCGACAAGTCCGGCGTGGGCCCGTCGAATGTAGCGGACGCGCGAGTCGTCGCCGGCACAGGCAATATCGGCCGAGGCGTCGGTGGAGCCGTCATCGACGATCAGCAATTCGAAGTCGTCGAACGTCTGACCGAGAATGCTCGCGACGGCCGACGCCAGGTATCGCTCGCCGTTGTGCACCGGCATCAGGACGCTGACGATGGGCGCCTTGCTCATGGCGTCGCCTCCGACGTCGAAGGCGAACCGGCCGCCGAGTTGGCGTGCATCGAGTGGATGAGAGCCGCCAGGGAGGGCGCCGCCGTGCGCCACGTCTGGGGATGCACCCGCGCGGTGCGTTGCGCCAGATCGGAAACGCCGCCGCATTGGTCGATCACCCGGCGGTAATATTCCAATCTCCACTGAGCCGCGCGAGCGGGGGTGTAGCGGTCGCGCACGCGCAGGTAGGTCAGCGCCGCCAGCGTATCCCGCAGGCGATGGTTGCGACGCAGCCGCAGCATGGCCTCGGCCAGGTCCGCCGGGTCGTCGGGCTCGACGAACACACCCGTCTCGCCGAGCATTTCCACCATGCCCGTGCCGTACGTGGCGATCACCGGCCGCCCGGCGCTCATCGCCTCCAGGCAGACGTTCGGAAAGTTTTCGAACAATGACGGAAAAACGCAGAAGCTGGCGCGCCGGTAGCTCTCGGCCAATTCGTGCCGGGGAATCGCGTCGAGAAAACGCACTCGCCGACGTTCGTGATCGGTGAGCAGACCCTGCAAGTAGTCGCGCATCGAGCCGCCGCCCGGCGCCGTATTCGTGTCCCGGCCGATCAGCGTAAAGACGACGTTCGCGTCCAGGGCCAACATCGCCTTGGCCGCCTGAATCAACGTGACCACGCCCTTGCGATGCTCCAGTCGGCCGACAAACAGGATTTCGTCGCCGATCGGCGGCGTATAACCCTGGATGAAACCGTCGGCGTCGTAGGGGTGGGGCACCACCTCCACATCCCCGCGATGCACATCGTCGGCGAGATGGTCGATCATCGCCCGCGACGGGGCGCAGACGCCGTCCGCCGCTTCAATCGGCAGGCGTTCCAAATGCTTCCAGGCGGGGGTGTCGGAATGATTGAGGGCGGCGACGACATAGTCGGGCGTGTGCAGGTTCACGACCGTCGGCACGCGCAGCGCCGGGTCGCCCAGCGCCATCCAGCCGGTCGCCAGGCATTCCGGGATTTCAACGATGTCCAATTCGCCGCGCTGCAAAAACTCACGCAGTTGGCGGCGCATGATGGACGCCAAATGAATCCACGTGCCCGCCTCGGCGAAACGGCCGATCAGGCCCCGGGCCAGCGGCTCGGGAGGGTCGAAGGGCGCTCGATGGACATGCACGCCGCTGGCGTCGATGGTCGTGGGATCGTCCGGCCGGCGGATGGTGAAGATGTGCACCTCGTGGCCGGATTGGGCGAACGCGCGGCTGATCTGCTCGACGTACGTGCCGATGCCGCCGCCGAAAAACGGCGGATATTCGTGCGTCACGAATCCGATACGCAGGCGCGGTCCGTTCATCCCACCGCCTCCCGCACCGGGAAGTGATACAGGCGCACCACTTCGATGCCCGCGTTCAGGAAGATCTCGCTGTTGGCCCACAGAGTCGATTCGATCGTGTCCGACGAGAGTACCACCGCGTCCAGATCCATCCCGACCGCGTCCGATCGCGAGACGATGGGCCATTCTCCGAGCGTCAGTCCGCGCTGATCCGGGCTGTCGTCGATGACGGCGAGGATGCGCAGGCCGTGTTGCTCCAGATAGGACTGGGAAGACAGCAGCTTTCGTGTGTGCTGACCGGCGCCGTAGAAGGCGATGCGCTTGATGCCGCGTTCGGGAGCGACTTTTTGCACGATGCGTTCGGCGACGGGATGCACCCCCTGCGTCACCTCGTCGACGCGGCGGTGGAGCATCAGATCGACCGCGTCGGCGATGTCCGGCATCACCGCTTCCCAGACCGCGTTGTCCACCCGCGCCAAACGGCGGTCCAGGCTCGACTGCCCCGCGTACGCGCCGACCACGTGCTCGTAAAACGCGACCCGCGCGGCGGCGATTTTGGCCGGGGCGAAGTTTTCGCGAACGCGGCGCGCGACTTTCGAACCGATGGCGGCGCACCGTTCGGGCGCGTTCCAAAGGGTGAGGATCTTGGCGGCCAAACCTTCGGCGTCGTCCGGGTCCACGTACACGCCGTCGTCGGCCAGCATGTCGACCATGCCCGAGCGACGCCCGGCGATCACGGCCCGTCCGGCGGCCATCGCTTCCAGACAGACGTTCGGGAAATTTTCGAAGCGGGAGGGGAACACGCAGAATCGCGCCTCGGCCAGGTGCGTCGCGAGGACGGCGCGGTCGACCTTGCCGACGAAACGCACCCGCTGGGCCGTCGCGTCCGTCAGCCGGGACGTGAGATATTCGCTCATGGAACCGCCGCCGGGCGCGTCGGGCGTGTCGGCGCCGATCAGGTCCAGATGCACATCCGGCGCGATTTGCCACACCCGCTCCATGGCGTCCATCAGCGTCAGGATGCCTTTGCGCGGCTCCAACCGGCCGACGAACGCGATGCGCTTACTGTCCGCGGGCCAAGGGGACGGCTCGCGGCAGAAGGCGTCGGCGTCGAAGGGATGGGGCAGGACACGGGGCGTGCCGACCAGGCGCACGCGACCGTCGATGTAGTCGGCCATGGCCTGGCAGGGCGCGCAAACGGCGTCGGCCAACGCCATCTCCAACCATTCGAACGACGTGCCGCGCAGGGCGGGCGTTTGGTTGAGTTCGTTGATGAAATCCGACGGCGTGTGGCAGTTGACGACCGACGGCGTCGTCCACTCGGCCGACAGCAGCGTCAGCCAGCCCGGCGCTTCCCATTCGGGAAACTCGACAATGTCCAGCCGCGTCGAGGCCGCGAAATCCAAAAGGGCGTCATGGAACAAGGAGGCCGCGTGCAGCCATTCGTTGGCCGCGTGCCAGAAACCGGAAAGCCCGCGCGCGTCGGCGGCGGGCGGGTCCCAGCGTAATCGGTGGACATGGACGCCGGGCGGGTCGCCGTCGGCGGGGCGGTCGTCGGGCCGTCGGATCGTGAAGACGTGCACCTCGTGTCCCTGTTCGGCCAGCGCGCGGGAGACTTCGGCGACATACGTGCCGACCCCGCCGCCGAATTCGGGAGGGAACTGACGGGTGACGAATCCGATTTTCACGCGGAAATCTCCATGGCCGCTTTCATGATGGACCGGCGTCGGTCGTGCGTTTTGCGCAGTTGGGAGACGAGATCCTGCGATTCCTGGGACCACGCCGTTTCGTCCGGCGCCGTCGCGTCAGCGTAAATTTTCACGAACGCCGCCACGTCCTCGTCGATGCCGCGCGGGCACACGGAGGCGTCGGCCAGGCTCTCGAAGAGCTTGTCGTCGTCGGCCAGACGCGCCACGCGCTCGGCCAAGGCTTTCGCGTCGCCGGTGGGGAAGGTCAGGCCGTTTTGCCCGTCGCGCACCAGGCACGTCATGCCCGGCAGATCGGTACAGACGACCGGTGTGCCCAGGCTCAGCGCTTCGAGGATCGCGACCGGCGCATTCTCCGGGCTGATGGACGGCAGTACGAGCACGTCGATGTCGCGATACAGCGCCAGCAACGCAGAAGGTTCGAAGCTTCCGGCCAACTCCACGTTGGGCAGTTTGCCGGCTTCCACATAGAGCCCGGCGTCGCGGGGATTCTTGTTCCAGATTTCCGGCTCGCCGTAGATCTTCCAGACCAGGTTGTCCCGATCGGCCAGCGCCTTCATCGCGTCAAAGAGCGCTTCCACGCCCTTGATGCGGTTCCAGCGGCCGACGAAGGCGAAGCGCCGCTTGGCCGAGGGCTTTTTCGTGAAGTCGGCCTTGGCGATGGACTCGGGCATGCCGTAGGGCCAGACCTGGATCTTCTCCCCGGACGCTCCGGCGAAGCTGATGTAGTCGGCCATGATCGGCGAGGGGCAGTGGTGCATCGCGTAGCCGGTGGCCAGGGTGCGGATGATCTTCGAGCGGTACTCGGAGACGAACTCCCAATCGTCGTCGTCCACGTCCGGGTAGCAGCCCCGGCACTCGGCCTTGGGCGGCATGGCGCAAAGCGACGCGTCGGGCAGGAGGAACCGGCCGTTGCGGCACGACCACAGAAAGTCCACGTGCGTTCCGACGACGGGGATGTTTTCGTGCATGGCGGCCAGGGCGACCGAACTCATGAACCAGTGATTGGTCACATGCACCACATTCGGCCGGGTGGCGCGAAAATGCAGACGAGCCTCGTCATAGAGCTCGGGGTAGAACTGCAACGCGTACAGCGGCGCGGGAACCTTCGGAAAATCGAACGCGAAGCGATGGACGGGCACGCCGTCGTAGCGCCCCTCGATCGCCCGGCCGCGCCGGTAATGGAAATCCAGCGTGGTCACGCTCGCGTCGTGTCCCTGGGCGCGCATGGCACGGGCCAGATGATGGGTATAAACCTCGGCTCCGCCGTAAACTTCCGGCAGATACCCGGTAATCGCGTATTGAATCCGCAAGTTATTCCTCCCGGTCTTTCTCAAGTGTCTCTATCGGGCGGGAGGGCGAAGTGAATGAGGATATGGGAGTTACAGAAGGATGACCGGGCGTCGGTCCGATGTGACGGCGCGACAGCGATGGACCATGTCGTCGGCGAATTGGGACGACGGGATGAGGATGGCGGCGGCGGGCGTCTCGACGACCCGTTCCATGGAAACGACGGGAATGTCGAACAGGCGCGTGCCGTGGAGGGCGTCGTCGTCGTCGATGATGGCGCAGACGCTGCCGCCCAGCTCCGGCGCCAGGCAGAACAGCCGCCAGGTCGACAGCCCCGCTCCGTAGACGGCGAAGGGCACCTTGGTCGCCAGGCCGTTGTGGAAACGGCGGATCAGCCGAGCCGAGGGGGCCAAGCTGGGGAATTCGTTCTCGATTTGCTCGGCCGGGCGGCTTTCGATGATCGCCTGGGCCAGCCGGATCATGGGCGCGGTCATGTCCGAATCCAGCGCGCTGCGTCGCCCGGCGAAGAACGCATGAAAAGCCAATTCCAAGGCTTCGACCGGCAGATCGTCGTCGCGGCCGTCGGCAATCGCGCTTTCGGAAAGATTAAGCCAGCGCATGACGGAGCACGACACGGACGGGTGCTCGGCACGCAAGGCGAATTCGATCAGCCGCTGGGGGAGGTGGCGCAATTCGACGTCGGAAAGCTCGGAGCCTTGAGCGCTCCACCAGTCAATCGGCCCCTCCGGCCCGCGCAGCAAATCCATGACGGCCACGGCGGCGTCCCGGCGGCGGTCGTTGTCCGCGTCCAGTTCGTTGTACCAATCCCACAGGTCGAGATGCATCTTGAGTAGGGCCTGGCGCTCGGGCGAGGTCAGATCCCGGTCGGCCAGCAGGCCGCGGACCTTCGCCAGCCGCGCCTCCAACCCGGCCGTCATGCGGGAAAGGTCGCGGGTCATCTGTTCGTCGTGGCGGCGGTAGTAGCACATGGTGTCCGGCACGTACTCGAACCGGCATCCGGCCCGGGCCGCGCGCCACCAGAAATCCCAGTCCTCTTGGGCGGGCAGGGCCGTGTCGAATGGTTCCACCCGATCGAACACCCGCCGTCGCACCAGCGCGCTATGCACCGTCAGCAGGTGATTGGCCAGCAGGGCGGTCGGAAAATCGTCGGCGTCGCGGATGACCGTGATCGGCTCGTCGGCGTCGCAGATGGATTCGCGAAAATACGCCCCTTGGCCGTAGACGACATCCACGTCCGGGTGGGCGGTCAGGTACTCGACCTGAACGGCGATCTTGGACGGATCGAGCAGGTCGTCGGCGTCGAGGAATTGGATGAATTCGCCTTGGGCCGCCGCCAGACCGGCGTTGCGCGCGTGATGCAGTCCCACGCGCTCTTCCCGGACGACGCGCACCGGCTCGCCGAATTGGCGGGCGATCAGGGCCGTGTCGTCGGTGGAGCCGTTGTCGACGACGATGACTTCCAGGGGGCGATAGGTTTGGGCCAGGACATTGAGGATCGTCTGCCCCAGGAACTTCGCGGCGTTGCGACCGGGGATGACGACGGAGACCAGCACGGCGTCCCTACGCGGCGTCCACGTCGGTGGAATCGGCGATCAGGCGGTCCTGGCGCGTGGGCGCGTAGAAGCCGAAGACCGGCACGTTCGACGGAATCACCTCGGCGCATCGGCGGCGCAGCATCATCTCGTGTTCGTCCGAACTGACCAGCACCGCGTGGATGCCCAGGCCGTTGACGCGGGAGGGGGAGACGATCGGCACGCCGTTCATCATGGTGCCGCTGCGCTCCGGGTTGTCGTCGACGATGACCGCCGGCATGCGGTTTTTCACGTCGACCATCGACAGCAGGCGCTTCGTGTGACTGCCGGCGCCGTAAATGGCGTAGGGCATGGGCAACACGCCGTGGAGCAGAAGGTCGCCGAATCGGCGGATCGCGTACAGGCTCGGCAGCGTCTTGCGCAATTCGGAGGCGTCCCGACGGGCGGCGAGCTGCTTGGCGTAGTTCAGGATCGTCTCGTCGTGCATCGAGGTGTAGGCCGGTTCGGTAAAGAGATTGCGGATCAGCAGATCCAGCGCGAAGACCTGGGGCTGCTTGGGCCAGGCGCGACGCAGCACCGCGTCCACCCGCTCCAGGCTCCGGGCGACCCATTCGGCGCCCAAGGTGCGGTCGACGATGCCGAATTGGGCCAGGCGCAGGGGGATCAACAGGGCCTCGACCTCGGACAGCTCGCTGTCGCGGTGCGTCCGGTCGTCCCACAGGCGCGCGCCCAGGGACACGGCCATGTCGTGAATCATCGCCTCGTTGGCTTCGCGATGCTCGTCGCCGCCGCGCACGCACCAGTCGTGCAGGTCCAGGTGGGCCTTGAGCAGCGCCAGGTCCTGGGCCGGGCCCCAGGTGCGATCCTCCCACAGCCCCCGCGCCTTGATCAGACGCAGGAACATGCCGTGGGCCATCGCGTTCCGGTTGCCGGTGGACTGGCCGGGGTGGCGGCGATAGTAGCTCTTGGTGCGTTTCTCGTATTCGAACACGCCGCCGGCCAGCGCGACCCGATACCACCAGTCCCAGTCCTCCTGAGCCGGCATTTCCGGGTCGAATCCTCCCACGCGCTCATAGATGCTGCGCCGAGCGAGCATGGAATGCGTGGTGAGCAGGTGGTTGCCCAGCAGGGCGGTGGCGTAGTCCCCGGCGGGACGAACGACCGGAGAGGTCCGCGCGTCCAGGAGCGACGGATCGCGGAAAATGTACGCCGGTCCGAAGATGACGTCCGTTTCCGGGGCGATTTTCATCCGGGCGACCTGCTTGGCGATCTTATCCGCGTCCAGCAGGTCGTCGTGATCGAGAAACTGGATGTATTCGCCCTGGGACTCGGCCAGACCGCGATTGCGGGCGTGGTGGGCGCCGGGGCGATGTTCCTGAATGAGGCGAACATGGGGTTCGAAGCGGCGGGCGATGGTGGGGCTGGCGTCCTTGGAGCCGTTGTCCACCACGATGACCTCGACGCGGCGATAGGTCTGGGCCAGCGCCGAGTTGATGGCGTCGGCCAGATGTTGGGCGCCGTCGCGCACCGGGATGATGACCGACACCAGCCCGTTGACCGGCGTCCGGCGAAATTCGATGGTTTCCGGCGTTTTTTCGGTTTTCTCGCTCATGGAAGGGGTTATCGGAATTTTTCGAGCGGATCTTCAACGATTTTCGACGGGGAGTCATTTGGTCAGTTTTTATCAGTTACACGACCGCTCCGTCAGAGCCCCGACCTGTAGGGAGGGGTCTAATCCAACCCTGCATGAATTATCCGTTGTTTGATGCATCGCACGCGACGTACCGGCGCGAACCAGACCGCTTACGACCGTGCGCGGCTCTGAAAGGGCGATCTCTGACATGGCCAACGGACGCGTTACCCGTTCGCTACGGCTCACGGCTCGGATAGGCGCCCCACAGGTCAGCGATATTTTACACCGCCGCCTTGGCCGCGTCCTTGAACCCGACCCGGCGCAGTTTCTCCATCACCACTGACGTTTCGATTTCGCGCATGCACGTGTGGTGGTCGCAGGCGCCTTTGTAGCAGGGGGCGCACCAGGGGGCGGAGATGTATTTCTCGCCGTGGCCGTAGAGATGCACTTCCTGGGGGCAGGTGGGGCCGAACAGGACGACCACGGGGATTTGTTGGGCGACGGCGAGGTGCATCGCGAGGGTATCGACGCACACCAGCGCCGCCAGGTGGCCGACGACTCCCGCGAAGTCGCGCACGCCGTGACTCGTCCCACCGTCCACCGCCGCGCCGCCCGACAGCGCCAGAATGCGCGCATTGCGGTCCGCCTCGTCCCGGCCGCCCAGCAGCACCGGTGTCGCCCCCAACTCGTCGCGAATCGCCCGGCACAATTCGGCCGTCTGCTCCTCGCTCAGGCGCTTGGTGGCGAAGACTTTGCCCGCGCCGGTGTTCACGCCGACAAACGGCCCGACGCCGAATTGCGCCAGATGGGCCCGGCCGTATTCCCGCTCGGCCTCGCCGATGCCCAGGCGCACGGGCTCGTCGGCGAACTTGAACCCGGCAACCTCGAAGATGATGTCCTGATACGTCCGCGTGTTTTCCAGAAACTTGAACGGATCGTCGACGCCCAGGCGCAGCGCGTAGGCCGCGTCGTCGTCGCACACGCCCAGCGTGCCGTAGGGGGTCATGGTGAAGCCCTTTTTATAAGGCGCGGGGATGGCGGCGCCCAGGGCGATGGCGCGCGGTTCCTTGTCCAGGCAATAGACCTCGTCGAATTTCTGCGCGGCGAGGATTGTCGCCGTGTGTCCGTCCATGGCGATCAGGTTGTCGATACCGGGAATACCCTTGAGCAGCGGCGCGGTGGGCGCGTCCACGACCCAGGTGACGTGGCAGCGTTCGCCCCGGCGTTCGTGGCGGGCGCGGATGGGGTCGAGGATCGGCGTCGTGCGAATGACGTCGCCCATGGCCGCCAGTTTGATGACCAGCACGCGCGCGCCCATCGGGTCGTAGAACTCGCAGCCCTCGCACCCGGTCTTGCGCAACTTGCACGGTTTTTCGCCGACGTAATGGCGGCAGTCGGTTTTCGCCCATTCGTATCGGGGCGCGTCGTTCGAATCGTTCACGAGGACTCCCGGGTCTCCCTTGCATGGCTCCATTGGCGACGCCGATCGATACCTATGGATAACCCCTTTTGGGGGAGGGGTTAACCACAGGCGCCGACGTTAACCGGTGGCTCTCAACGCAAAATCGGGCGGCCGTCCATATCCGGATCGGGCGGCAGGCCGAAGAACCGCAGAATCGACGGCGCGATGTCCCGCAGCGCGGGCCCGTCCCCCTCGATGGCGGATGCCGAAAAGAAGATCCCCGGAATCAGCTCCGGGTCCACGCCGCAATGATCCGCGGACCATTCCCGATCATTGGCCGCCACCACCGGCGTGCCGGTGCCGCCCAGCGAACTGGCCCAATCCGTTCGATAGCCCGGGTTATAACACAAAATCAGATCCCCGGAACGGCCCAGCGCCTGGCCCGAATAGAGCCGTTGCGCGTCCAGAACACGTCGGAAGATCGCCTTGCCGTTCTCCGGATCGCGCAGAGCGGTCAGGCGCTCGATCAGCTCCTGTTTTAACTCCCGCGCGGGTTTGCCGGGCGCGACGATGCCGCCGGCCTCCCGACCTTCCAGGTTCAGGTAGATCTTGGAGAGCCCCACGGCGTAGGCCCGCGATCGGCTCCAATCCACGCCCGACCAGAACACGCCTTCCCCGGCCAAGGTGCGCAGATCCGGGTCGGGCGCCGCCAGATCGGCCCGGAGGTAGCCGTTTTCCGCCAGCCAGCGGTTCACGTTTACCCGGCGCGTCCAGGGGGCGAAGCCGTGGTCGCTGGCGATCCAGAGCGTCGCGTCCGGGTGGGCGTCGCGGACCTTGCCGACGAAGGCGTCGAAACGCACCAGAACGCCCATAAGCTGGGCCTGCACGTCCTTGGCGGCGGCGGGGCCGAACCCGGCGTGGGCGACGCGGTCGAAGAATTCCAGATTGGCCATTACCAGGTCGTAGCCCGTGTTGTTGAGGATATCGAAGATGTGGGCGTCGGTGGCGTCGGCGACACGGCGGCACATTTCAAAAAACGCCCGCCGCTCGATGAGCCCCTCGGCCAACAGCAGATTCGGTTCGGCCCAACCGGCCAGCGGATAGTCGCCGTGTTGTTCGGCCAGGACGCGGGCCAGATCGTCCGGACGGCAGGCCGGCAGGCCGGCGTGGAGCGGGTCCGTCCAGCAGGGCGTCACGAGGAATTCCGGCATCCTGTCCACCAGACGCACATGCACCGCGATCAGCGCGTATTTACCGTTCTCGAAGGTCACGCGCATCCACGGACCGAACGCCTCGCGAGGCAGTTCGACGCCGTTGAGCAGGAACTTGTCGTCGGAGCGCTCGACCTTCAGTGTCGCCGTTGCGCCGGGGCCGTCCAGGTCAAGCAGATAGTGGTCGTGCTCGCGGCGATAGGTCTTGCGCATCGTGCCGAAGATATCGCCCGAGGCGTCGGCCTCCTTGGAGAACAATTGGGCGCGGCCCCACGTCCCCGACGCGTCCGGGACGCCCAGGCCGGAGAGCACCAGATCCGCGTCGTCCGGCGGCGGAAAGGTCGACGGAATGCGAACCAGGGCGGTTTTGATGCCTGCGTTTTTGAGCGGCGTGCAGAATGTCGGCGCGGCCAAGTTGTTGGTGAAGCGTTCGCCGTCGTAGTCGAAAAGAGCGATGGACGGCAGGCGGGTGGCCGGATCCCGATGGAGAAAATCGAACAGCCCGTGCTTGCCGGGATTGCGTCCGGTGAGGACTTCGGCGAAGGCGACCGGCGACTCCGCGGGGCAGGAGGTGGCTAGGGGCGAATAGGTGCCCGTCTTGGCCATGGCGGCCAGATTCGGCAAAAGGCCGTCGGATAGAGCCTGACGCACAAAGCCCTCGTCCGCGCCGTCCAGAAAGATGACGAAAAGTCGCTTGCTCATGATTCCTCGGGCGCATGTTAGCGGGCGCGGCGCGTTTGGCGAAGGGGGGCGGCTCACCAAGTGCTCGACCCGCGCGAGGCACTTGGTTAGGATGATCGCATGAACGAAGGCCGCGACGACGACAATCTGCCCGAAGCATCCCCGGTCGCGGATCCCGCCACGGACTCCGGAGACGACCTGGACTTGGATCGGGAGTACGCCGACCCGGGCGTCTACCGGGTGGAAATCTCCGTGCCGGATAAAGGAACGGCGGACGACGAACCGCCCGAGGCGATCCCGGTGCGCGAGAGCCACATCGTTGATGTCCCCGTTGCCCGGCCGCTGCCGCCCGATGCCTCCGCAACCATGCCGCGCGACCCGGCCGAACCGGTGGACGGCGCCAAGGTCGTCCTCGGCGTTTTCCTGTCGTTTCTTGTCTTTTCCATCGCCTTCGTGGCGGCGTACGTCTACGTCCAGCTCTCATCCTGACTCGTCCTGACCCCGGCATTTTCTGCCGCCCCAAGGCCGATGGTGCCGATTTCGCGACCGACCGGACCTCTCGGTGGAAATCGTAAGAATCAAGCGATATCAATGAGATAGGATCGGGACGGCACGTTGGCATCGTCCATGCTTAATGCAAGGGCAGACAAGGAGTGCGTCCCGATGGCGAGTGTCCAACATTTCCTCTTCGACGATCCGACGATGCGCCTGCTGTCCCGCAGCATGGACGTTCAGATGTCGCGCGTGGAGGTCGTGTCGTCCAACCTGGCCAATCTGGAGACGCCCGACTACCGCGCCTTGACTGTGGATTTCGATTCCGCCTTCAAGTCGGCCATCCGCGAACGCGATCCCGAGACCATGACGGCCACCAACCCGCGCCATATGGGCTTTGACGCCAAGGGCGACGGGATGGGGTCCATCCGCTTTGTCGAGCGCGAAGGGGCGCCGAAGGTCGACGGCAACGACGTGGACCTGGACACCGAGATGTCCACGCTCGCCCACGCTCAGCTTCAATATTCCGCCTCCGTCGCCGCCATGCAGCGCAAAATCGGTCTGATCACCACCGCGCTGAAGAGCAACTTCTAGGCCTTTCCCAATCCGTCAGAGCCCCAAACCGTAGTGAGGGGTCTGGTTCGTCCCACCATCCACGAAACGTTTTTGTCACAACAAGCGCCGGTCGCGCGGTCGCAATAAGATCCTTCGCTTTACTCTGAATGACGTTGACGATCACCGCTTGCTCTGCCGAATGTCTCTTTTCAGTCCCTGAATGCCCTCTCAAATTCTGTAGGCTTCAATTCACCGCTGTGGTACGCTGAGACCTTCCATGCATTGCGAGGTGAAGCGTGCGACGGCGAGCGACACTCTTTCTTGGCGTGGTCGCGATCCTGCTCGGGGTGGCGTCCTTGGCGTGTTTTCCCCCGGAGAGAGAGCTGGACGGCGGCGACGGCGTCGACACCATTGAGCTGGGTGACGACGACACCGCGCCGGATGACGACACAGTCGGCGATGACGACACCCAAGACGACGACTCGGACGACGATGATGACCTTGGGGACGATGACGACGACGCGTCCGATGACGATACCTCGGACGACGATGACGATGACGACACGGTCGAGTCGCCCTATTGCGAGGTGGACGAGGCGTCGATCGATGCGCTGATCGACTCCATGTCCTTGGAAGAGAAAATCGCCCAGATGTACCTGGTCAATGGGTATTTCTCCGCCATCCTGCCCGGAAGCATGAGCGAGGAGACGCGCCACCTGGTGCAGGATGTGGGTGTCGGCGGTGTCTTCGGCCAATTGGCCTCCCTGATCGGCCTGAATCCCAAATGGACCATCAAGAACGTCAACGCGGTGCAGGAAGCGGCCCTGGCGTCAGCGCACGGCGTACCCGTCTTGATCGCCGTCGATCAGGAAGGCGGCATTCCCCAGGCGGTCAACAACCTCACCGGTGGCACGGACCAGCCGGGCAATATGGGCTTGGGCGCCACCTTCGACCCGGCGGCGACGCGTGCGTCGTACGACCGCATGGGCCTGGAACTCTCGACAATGGGCCTGAATGTCGCGTTCAGCCCGGTCCTGGGAGTGATGACCGACGCGGACGAGAATTCCATGTACACCCGCTGCTTCGGCGAGCTGACCGACGAGGTTTCGGCCCATGCCGCCCAGGCGGTGCAGGGCTTCCAGGGGCAATTGGTTATCGCCGCCGCCAAGCATTTCCCCGGCCAGACCGCGGCCCCCGGCGACGAGCACTTCGGCATCGTCACGGCGAAGCAGTCCGAACGGAAAATTCGCAAGACCTACCTGCCGCCCTTCGAATCGGCCATCGACGCGGGGACGGATATGATCATGCCCACGCACGCCGTTTTCGACGCCTTCGACCCCGGCGTGCCGACCACCTTCAGCCATGTGATGCTTACCGACCTGCTGCGCGACGAATTGGGCTTCGAGGGCGTCATCATCACCGACGCGATGACCATGGGCGGCGTGGTGCTTTACGAAACGGCGACGCACCCGGATCTGCTGGCGATTCAGGCGGGGGTGGACATGATCCTCGAACTCTACGCCGAGGTGGTCGAGCATCCCGACTGGGGGCACACCAAGGATATCGAGGAGCGCATCGCCCTGGTGGCCCAGGCGGTTAAGGACGGCGACCTGACCGAAGAGCGCATCGACGCCTCGGTGCGTCGCATCCTGCGGATGAAGACGAAATATTGCCTTTTCGAGAATCCCACGCGGGACAAAAACGCGGGCGAAGATGTGGTCGGCACGCAAGAGGCCTATGACGCCTCCCTCGCCATGCATGAGGACGTCATTACGCTTGTGCGGGACGAAGACGGAGTGTTGCCGCTGAACGCCGGGACAGTCGGCAAGGTGCATGTGGTGGCGCCCAAGGCCATCGTCGACGAAATGTACCCCGGCGCCCACTGGCAGAACGCGGCGGGGACGACGTTGATCGAGCAGGTCCAGGCCATCGTCCCGAGCGCGACCGGCGCCGACTTTTTCCGCACGAACCCGAAGGAGTCGGAGGTGGACGATCTGGTCGCCGGGGCTCAGGCGGCGAAGGCGGATGTGTACATCGTCGGAACGTACAACGCTCGCGACAACGCCGGACAGCAGGATCTGGTCGAGCGGATTCTCGCCTTGGGCAAGCCGACTGTCGTGGTCGCGACGGGCATGCCGTACGATCTGTCGTCTTTCGACGAGGCGCCGGTGTACATCGCCACGTACAGCAACCGGGATCTGGCTTTGCAGGCGGCGGCGCGGGCGATTTTCGGGCAGGCGGGCATGAACGGGCGGCTGCCGGTCTCGATTCCCGGACTCTACGACGCCGGTTGGTCGGCCATTGAAGGAACCCCATGAGTGACGAATACGCACATCTGCAAATCGAACGAAACGGCCACGTCGCGACGGTGCGTCTGAGTCGTCCGGAGGCGAAGAACGCGCTGAACGTGGACCTGCTGCGCGAGCTGACCGACGCGGCGACGGAGCTGAGCAACGACGCGTCGATCAACGTCGTGATTCTGACCGGCACGACGGAATATTTCTCGGCGGGCGTGGATCTGCGCGACCCGGCGCTGGTCAACGCGATGCAGCAGCCCATGCCCCTGCGCCGCCGGGCGTTGGAGATCGGCCCGCGCATGTGCCGGGCGTGGGAGGAGATGGCGCCGGTGACGATCGCGGCGGTGGAGGGGCACTGCGTCGGCGGGGGCGTGTCTCTGATTTTGTCGTGCGATTTCGTCGTGGCGGGCGAGGGCGCGTTCTTCCTCATCCCGGAGATCGACCGGGGGATGAACTATAGCTGGGGCAGCCTGCGTCGGCTGACGTTGGCGGTCGGACCGGCGTTGGCGAAAAAATGGGTGATGTTTGCCGAGCGAGTGGCGGTGGACGAAGCGGCGAAGGCCGGGCTCGTGACATGGACGACGCCCATGGGCGGAGCGTACGCCAAGGCCCGCGAACTGGCCGAACAACTGGCTTCCAAGCCCCAGATGGGCCTGCTGATGACCAAGCAAACCGTCAACGCCTTCGGACGCATCCTCGCGCCGGTCGAGCACATGGACGGCGACCAGTTCGCGATGACGCTGCTGAGCGAAGACTTTCAGGAAGGCGTCGCGGCGTTTCTGGAAAAGCGCCCGCCGACGTTCAACAAGGAATTGCCGGAGCGGGATAAGGACTGACGCGCCGGTTCATCCTCAATCCGACTCCCGCAACTTGTCGTAGCGATACCCGTCGTCCAGCGCGTCGGCGGGGCGGATCGCGCTCTTGCCGAATTTGGCGCCGATGGCGTCGATGGCCCGATACATCTCGTCGTCCCGCTGTTGTTGAGGCAGGGCGAACAGGCCGAACTGCCGCGTGGACGCCGCGCCGAAATCCGACACACCCAAACCGATCAGACGCACCGGCCGCCCCGGATACGGGCTGGTCTGATACAGGTCCCAGACGTGATGGAAGATCTCCCGGTCGGCGCTCGTGGCCGCCTCGACGGTCCGGGCGCGGGTATGCGTCTCGAAGCCGTCGAAGCGGATCTTGAGCTGCATCGTCCGCCCTTTGAGACCCTCGCGACGCAGCGACCGCCCGATGTCCCCCGCCAGCGTCAGCAGCACCCGACGCAGTTCCTCCACATCCTCCACGCTGGGCGAGAATGTGCGTTCCTTGGAGATGGACTTGCGCGCCTCCCGGGAGCCGACGACCGCCGATCCCTGTCCGCGACTGACGCGAAACAGGCGCTTGCCGCCGTTGTCCCCGAAGCGCCGCACGAGTTCCGCCTCGCTCATCTTCGCCAGATCGCCGACCGTGAAGACGCCCCGCCGATTCAGCGACGCCTGCGTGACCTTGCCGATGCCGGGGATTTTTTCGATGGGCAGCGTCGCGAGGAAGGCCTGCACGTCGCCCGGCTCGACGATGGTCAGGCCGTCGGGTTTGTTGAAATCGGAGGCGATTTTGGCGATGAGGCGGTTGGGGCCGATTCCGACCGACGCGGTCAGGCGCAGGCGTTCGCGGATGAGTTCCTTGACCCGCGTCGCGATCCGTTTCGGGCTGCCCAACAGGCGCTCGGTACCGGCTAAATCCACGTACGCCTCGTCGATGGACGCCATGGACACGCGGGGCGAGACGTTCTCCAGGATCTCCCGGACGACCAGGGAGGCCTCCTTGTACTTGGCGAATTGGGGGCGGATGAAGACGCCCTGGGGGCAGCGCTTGTAGGCTTGGCCGATGGGCATGGCCGAATGGACGCCGAATTTTCGGGCCTCGTAGGAGGCGGTGGAGACGACGCCGCGGGAGCCGGGCTTGGGCAGGGCGCCGATGATGACCGGTTTGCCGACGAGCGACGGGTCGTCGCGCTGCTCGATGGCGGCGAAGAACGCGTCCATATCCAGATGCATGATCGGCCCGGGCACCGGCGTCCCCCCAAGGTTCGAGCCCAAGGTTCAAGCCCAAGGTTCAAGGTGGAGCATATCACGCCTTTCGCGCGACCGCTGGACTTCGACGGCCAAATGCTGACATTATTTGTCGACCTACGAAATATCCCTAGGGACCGTCATTGCCTTCGGAACATCCTTCAGCACCGTTGCATCCCGAGCCGTCGGACGACCCTCCCCAGCCTAGGAGCGCGTCATGCTCTGGCTGATCGGCGCGGTCGTCGCCGGGACGTTGATGACGTCGTTTTTCTGCTCGCTGGCCGAGGCGTCGATTTTGTCCATCCCGTCGGGGCGCGTGGAGACGCTGCGCCGCGAAGGCACCCGCCACGGCAAGATGCTCGCCAGCCTGACGCATAACATCGACGAAACCCTGGCCGGGATCCTGGTGCTCAACACCCTGGCCAACACGGTCGGCGCCACCATGGCCGGCGCGCTGGTCCAGCGGGCGTACGACAACACGGTGCTCTCCATCTTCTCGGCGGCGTTCACCTTCTCCATCCTCTTTTTCGCCGAAGTCATTCCCAAGACGCTGGGCGTGGTCTACGCGAACAAGGTGGCGCCGGTGCTGTCGATTCCGCTGTTGGTGGTGATCCGCGCGCTGTTTCCCATCGTGAAGATTTGCGAGGTCACGACCAAGGCGATCAAGCGGGGTGTCCACGACCCGACGCTGACCGAGGAGGACATTCTGTCCGAGGCGCGCCTGGGGGTGAAAAGCGGCAAGATCCTGCCTGAAGAATTGGAGTGGATGGGCAACATCCTCAAGCTCAACGACATCACGGTCAAACAGATCATGACGCCCCGTTCGGTGATCTTCGCCATCGACGCGGACGACAAGGTGGGCGAACTCAAGGACTCGGTTGCGTCGTGGAACCACAGCCGCATTCCCGTCACCAAGGATCACAACCTGGACGAGACCATGGGCATCGTGCTGCGTCGGCAGGTGATCGACGCGATGCTCGACGAGGACTACGACAAGACGATCGGCGAACTGGCCCGCCCGGCCCACTATGTCCCCGAGTCCATGCGCGGCCATCAGGCCCTCAAGGAACTCATCTCCAAAAAGCAGCATCTGCTGATCGTGGTGGACGAGCACGGCGGCACCGAGGGGCTCATCACCCTGGAGGACATTGTCGAGGTCATGCTCGGCGAGCAGATCGTCGACGAATACGACCGCTACACCGATCTGAAGGAACTCGCGCGGATTTTGGGGGTGTCGCGGCTCAAAGAATTGAATGTTGAGGAATGAGTACCTTTCGTCGTCTCAATACCGCCCCGAAAAATAATCCGCCAAAATCGTCGAATGATCGAAAACGACCGGCGAGGGCAAGTCGTCGCGCGTCACCTTGACGGCGTGTTTGGCGTCGTCGGCGCCGACCGGCTCGCCGCTCGCGGTGGCGATGAAGACGACCGACGCGGTGTGCATGCGTTTGTCGCGATCCGGGTTCGAGTACACATGAAACTGACGCACCAGCGTCACGTCCAGCCCTGTCTCCTCCTTGGCCTCGCGCACGGCGGCCGTCTCCACCGACTCGCCCCGGTCGACGAATCCCCCCGGCAGGGCGTACCCTCGAGGTTCGTTTTTGCGTTCGATGAGAACGATTTTCCCGCCGGGCAGTTCGATGATGATGTCCACGGTCAGGTACGGCGTTTCGGGCGGCCAGGTGCCCACGGGGCCTCCTTGCGTTGTCGGGGTGTCAGTCGTTTTTGGCCGATTGATAGGCCTTGGCGGCGAGATTGGCTTTGCGTTGGATGTGGCGGTTGTCCGGTTCGATAACCAAGGCCCGTTGATAAAGATTCCACGCCTTCTTGTACTTTCCCTTGGCCCGCGCGGCGTCGGCGTCGTTCACCAGGGACTGCGTCATGGCCTTGAGCTTGGCGTTGATGGGCCCGTCGTTTTGGCGATAGGCCTTGGCCGTCTTGTAGAGGGAATTGGCGTTGAGAACCGGCGGGCGCGTTTCCAGACCCACGACGCGCGTCGCGTCGCCGGCCAACTCCACCACACGGCTGTAGGGATAGGGCGCCACGCGCGGCGCGATCAGCAGCCACGCGACGAGCACCACGACAAACGCCGCCGGGATCATCAGCGGCCACAGGGGCACCTTGGATTTTTCGCGTAGGACGACGGTCGGCGCTTCGCTTTCGTCGGCGGATGTGGATGGCGAAGTCAGACCCGGTTCGCGCTGGGCGGCCTGGGCCAGGAGTTTTTGCGCCAGGGCGGGGCGACCGGCGGCTTCGGCGTCCTTGGCGTCGGCGAGCAGTTGGTCCGTCTGGGCCACGTGGGCGGCCAGGTCTTTTTTCAAATCGCGCAGCCGTCGCGACGGGCAGCGTTCGAGAAATTCCTCCAGCGCCGCCACCGCCTGCCGATGCTTCTGTTCGTCCACCAAGCGACGGCATCGGCTGACCATCGCCTCTTCGTCGGAGAGCAGCTTGCGGTAGCGCTCCAGCGTCCGGGCCGCGTCCGGCTCGTCCGGATGGGCCTTCACGACCGCCTCCAGGCGCTCGACCGCCAGCGTCAATTCGCCTTGGGAAAACAATTCCTCCGCGTCATGCAACGCCCGCACGACCTTCGAGCCCATCGCGTCGGCGTTGTCGTCCATGGTCTCGTTCATGGTATCGGTCGGGGGAGCCATGGTGGACACGGTCGTCTCCGGTCGCGATTTCCAGCGCCGGGAATCCAAGGCGTCCTTGACCTCGGCCATGGCGGCGAAGCGGTCGTCGGCCTTTTTTTCCAGGCAGCGCATGATCGTCGTCGAAAGCGCGTCGGAAATATCGGGGCGGTCGAGTTTGATCGGGGGCGTGGGCTTGGAGATGATCATCTTCATCAGTTCGGTGATGCGGTCGCTGCGAAAAGGCACGTGTCCCGTCGCCATTTCGTAGAGCACGACGCCGAAGCTGAAGATGTCCGAGCGGTGGTCGATTTCGCCGTCCCACTGCTCCGGGCTCATATACGGCCCGGTGCCCAGGATCTCGCCGCTGGCGGTCAGGCCGGAGGACGCGTCCCCCTTGGCGATGCCGAAATCCATGAGCATGGCGTGGTTGTCGTCGCTGACCATGATGTTGTTGGTCTTCACGTCCCGGTGGATCGTGCCCTGTTTGTGCAGGTAGTCGATGGCCCCGGCGATCTGGGCCCCGATGGAGCGGATAACGTCTTCGTGCAGGTACCCGGCGGAGCGCACCATTTCCTTGAGGGTCTTGCCGTTGACGTATTTCATGACGAAAAACAGCAACTCGTCGTGATAGCCGACGTTGTAGATGGGCACGATATTGGGGTGGTCGAGCTTGGCGGCGATTTTGATTTCGTCTTCGAAGCGCTTGGCGAGGCGTTCGTCGGCCATCAAATTGGGCGGCAGGATCTTGATGGCGACGGTGCGGTCCACGTCGAACTCGAGTTCCCGCGCCTCATAGACGCACCCCATGCCGCCCCGGCCGATCACGTTGACGATCTCGTAGCGGCCGGCCAGCACCGTGCCCACGCCCACGCCGGTGAGGGTGGGACTGGTCATCGGCTGGCGCGACGGGGCGCTCTCGGACTTGCGGGCGTCGTCCTTGCCCAAGTTATCTCCCCGTTTTTGCTGGCATTTTTACGCGGATTGCCTCGCTCGTCGGATCGTAGACGGGCCCGTGGGGGGTGTCAAGAAACTCCCCGGCGCGCCTTGACCGGCCTGTGGGGGCTTGGTAAGACAAGCCCAGGCTTCGGGCCTGCTCGATCCGGCTTGCCGGCGAGAAAGATTTTTGCGGAGAAATCATGATCTTAAAAGCCCTCCCGGCCGGGCCGCTCATGACCAATTGCTACATCGTCGGCGACGAGTCGACCGGCGAGGCGGGGGTCTTCGATCCCAGCGGCGATGTGCCCACGATCCTCAAGATCCTCGAAGACAACCATCTCAAGTGCGTCGTGATCGTCAACACGCATACCCATTTCGACCATATCGGAGGCAACGCCGAACTCAAAGAGGCCACCGGCGCGCCGCTGGTGCTGCATCCGGAGGAAGTGCCGGGCCTGGAACAGGCGAGCAGCCGGTCCCGGATGTTCGGCTTGGAAAGCGAAAACTCTCCCGGCGCCGACAGGCTGGTCAAGGAAGGCGACACGATCGCGATCGGCAACCTGACCGGCCGCGTGGTCGAAATGCGCGGGCACAGCCCCTGCGGCATCGCGATTATTTTCGAGAACGAAAAGGTCGTGATCTCCGGCGACGCCCTGTTCGCCGGGTCGGTGGGCCGGGCCGATCTGGAAGGCGGCGACATGCAGGCCCAGGTGCGGGACATTCGCGAAAAGCTGCTGGTGCTCGACGACGAAACCGTCGTCTGCCCCGGACACGGACCCACCACCACGGTTGGGCGCGAGAAGCGCTTCAACCCTTACTTCTAAGCGCGGCGATTCCGGTGACGGCCCTTTCCGGCAAAACAATCGTCCTGGGAATCACCGGGGGCATCGCCTGTTACAAGGCGGCCGAGGTCGCCCGTCTTTTCGTCAAGGCCGGGGCGGATGTGCATGTGGTGATGACGGCCTCGGCCCGCGAGTTCGTCACACCCTTGACCTTCCAGACGCTCACAACCAACCCCGTCGGCACGGACCTGTTCAGCCTCACCGAGGAATCGGAAATCGGCCACACGCAGCTTCCCCAGCGCGCCGATCTGATCGTCATCGCCCCGGCGACGGCGAATTTCATCGGCAAGGCGGCCAACGGCATCTGCGACGATCTGCTGACCACGATGATTTGCGCGGCGGACGCGCCGATCCTGGTCTGCCCGGCGATGAACGACCGGATGTGGGCCAACGCCGCCGTTCAGCGCAATGTCGCGACGCTTCGCGGTGACGGCTACGATTTCATCGATCCGGAAGAGGGCGAATTGGCGTGCAAGTCGGTGGGGCCGGGGCGCTTGGCGGACCCGACCCTGATCGCCGACCGGGCGGTGGGGATCGTCACGCCCAAGCTGCTGACCGGCAAAAAGATCGTCGTCACCGCCGGGCCGACGCAGGAGTCGTTGGACGAGGTGCGTTACATCTCCAATCGCTCCAGCGGCAAAATGGGCTACGCCCTGGCCCGCGCGGCGCGCAATTACGGGGCGCAAGTCACACTCGTTTCCGGGCCGGTGGATCTGGATCCGCCGTTGGGTGTCGAACTGGTACGCGTTCGGACGGCGCTGGAAATGCGCGACGAGACCGCCCAAGCCTTCCGGGACGCGGACGCCTTGGTCAAGTGCGCGGCCGTCGCCGATTTTCGCCCGGCCGTCAGCGCCAGCGGGAAATTGACCAAAGAGGAATTCGCCGACGCCGTCGCGTTGGAACGCAATCCGGACATCGTCGCCGAGTTGGCCGGGGCCAAGGAGCATCGCCTGGTCGTCGGATTCGCCGCCCAGATGTCGGGGGATTACGTGGGCCGGGCCAAGGAGAAATTGGCGGCCAAGGGCCTGGACTTCATCGTGGTCAATGACGTATCCCGCGCCGACATCGGCTTTTATTCGGACGAAAACGAGGTGGCCGTCATCAGCCCCGCCGGCGAAGTGGCCCACATCGATCGGGCGTCGAAGGACGAAATCGCCGACCGCGTGCTGCGCATCGTTTTCGGGCTGGACTGAAGCGCGGGACTGAGGCGACGGTAATTTTCCGTCCGGATTATCCTTCGCTCGCGACGGCGACGGAGCTAAAGTCGAGACACGATGCACCACGGGCCCCATCCGCCTGAGAGACGTCCATGTCCGATTCGACCGACATTCGAGCCGACCTGATCGCCGCCCTGGACGACGCGGCCTACGCGCTGCGCCGGTTGGATCGGCGCGGGGCGGAGACGACGGCGAGCGACGAGGCGCTGACGGCCATGCGCGAAGGCATCCGCGACGTCGTGCCCGAGCCGGTCGCCGAACCCCCGGTAGCGACACCATCGACCCCCATGCCCGAGGAGAGCCCCCAAGTGGCCGACCCGTCCCCGACAACGATTCCGATCATGACCTTGGACGAAATTCGCGCCGACCTGGGCGACTGCACCCGATGCAAGCTCCACACGGGCCGCAAGCAGATCGTCTTCGGCGTGGGCAATCCGAACGCCGATTTGATGTTCATCGGCGAAGGCCCCGGCGCCGACGAGGATGAACAGGGCGAGCCGTTCGTGGGGCGCGCCGGGCAGCTTCTGACGAAAATGATTTTGGCGATGGGAGTGCGTCGGGAGGATGTGTACATCGCGAATGTCGTGAAGTGCCGTCCGCCGGGCAATCGCAATCCCGAGTCCGACGAGGTCGAGGCCTGCGAGCCGTTCCTGCGCAAGCAAATCGCCAGCGTTCAGCCCAAGGTCATCTGCACGCTGGGCAACTACGCGACGCAGACCCTCCTGCGCACGCAGGCGGGCGTTTCCAAACTGCGAGGCACCTTCCGCGTTTACCAGAATACGCCGGTGATGCCGACGTTCCATCCGGCCTACCTCTTGCGAAGCCCGAACAAAAAGCGCGAGGCTTGGGAGGATTTGCAGGCCATCATGGCCAAGCTCGGCTGGGACGTCCCCAGCAAAAAAGATTAGGCCAATAGAGTAGGGCAAAAGAGTAGGACAAAAGAGTAGGGCAAAAGAGTAGGACAATGATCCGATTCCGACGATCCAAATTCTTCAAATACCGCAGCCTGCCGTTCGCGCTGTGTTTCCTGGTGGGCCTGCTGATGACCGTCGCCGGTCCGGCGATGGGCAGTCCCGAGAGTCGTGCCGAAAAGACGACACCCGCGCCCGAGCCGGTCGAAACCAAGGGCAACGGCGAGGTGTTGCTCGTCAGCCTGGACGGCACCGTCAATCCGGGCAGCGCCGACTTTTTCCGCTATGCGTTGGAGCGCGCGACGGCCGGCAGCTACGAGGCGCTGGTTATCCAACTCGACACGCCCGGCGGCCTGGTCGATTCCACACGAGACATCGTGCAGGGCTTCCTCAACTCCACGACGCCGGTGGTGGTGTACGTCGCTCCCCAGGGGGCGCGGGCCGGGAGCGCGGGCGTGATGATTACGCTGGCGGCCCATGTGGCGGCCATGGCGCCGAGCACGAACATCGGCGCGGCCCATCCCGTCGCCGGCGGCGGACAGGAAATGGACGAGACCATGACCGCCAAGATCACCAACGACACGGCGGCGTGGATCGAGGGCATCGCCGAGCAGCGGGGCCGTAACAAGGAGTGGGCGGTCAAGGCCGTGCGCGATTCGGAGTCCATCACCAGCACCGACGCGCTCAAGACGAACGTCATCGACCTGATCGCGGAGAATCTGGACGACCTGCTCGCCAAGATCGACGGGCGCAAGGTCACGCTGGCCGAAGGCAAGGTCCACACGCTGGCGACCGACGGCGCCAAGGTGGTGCATCTCCAGCCGTCATTCAAGCACACGGTGCTCATGCGCCTGGCCGATCCGAACATCGGCTACATGCTCATGATCGTCGGCTTCCTGGGCATCTACACCGAGTTTTCCCACCCGGGCCTGATCGTCCCCGGCGTGGTCGGCGCCATCTGCTTCCTCCTGTTTTTGATGAGCACGCAGGTGCTGCCGATCAATCTGGTGGGCATGCTGCTGATCGTGGTGGCGATGGTGCTCTTCTTCCTGGAGACGCAAACCTCCACCTTTGGTATTCTGACGGCGGGCGGCGCGCTGGCGCTCCTGCTGGGCTCGTTGTTCCTCTATGACGTCCCGGAGAAAGTCGTGGATTCGCCGGACTTTTCGTTGTCGGTGTCGTGGGCGCTGGTGATTCCGGTGACGGCCGGATTTACCCTGTTCGTCACGGCGGTGATGTTTTTGGTCGTGAAGGTGCAGCGCGCCCGGCCGTCGACCGGCCATGAAACGCTCATCGGCGCGATCGCGTTGGCCGCGACGGCAATTGACGATCGCCACGGCCAGGTCAAATACGACGGCGTGCGTTGGACGGCCCGGTCCCGGACGCCCATCCCCGCGGACGCCAAGGTGCGCATTACGGCGTCGACCGGCTCGACCGTGACCGTGGAGCCCGCCGGCGACGACGAGGAATTGACCATCGCGTAAAATCGCGCCGCGACGGCGCGTTGAGCTCGCGGCGCGGGAGCGTCGTGAAATATCAAAAGGGGGTCCCCATGCAGGCCGTTGGCGGTCTCGGTATTCTCATCCTTTTCGTGGTCGCGATTCTCATTTCGGGCATTCGCGTGCTCAACGAATACGAGCGCGGCGTCGTGTTCCGGCTGGGTCGCGTGACGCCGGAGATCGGTCCCGGCCTCAAGTGGATCATCCCCGGCATCGACCGGTTGGTGAAGGTCTCCACCCGCATCATCACCATGGATATCCCGCCCCAGGACGTCATCACCCGCGACAACGTGACGGTGAAGGTCAACGCGGTGTTCTATTTCCGCGTCATGGAGCCGACCAAGGCGATCCTCGAGGTGGAAAACTACATCTACGCCACCAGCCAGTTGGCCCAGACCACGCTGCGCAGCGTCCTGGGCGAAGTGGAGCTGGACGATCTGCTGTCCAATCGGGAAAAGATCAACGAAAAGCTGCAACAGATCATCGACGAACAGACCGACCCGTGGGGCGTGAAGGTTACGGCCGTCGAGGTCAAGCACATCGATCTGCCCAGCGAGATGCAGCGCGCCATGGCCCGCCAGGCCGAGGCCGAGCGCGAACGGCGCGCTAAGGTCATTGCCGCCCAAGGCGAGTTCGAGGCTTCCAAGCGCCTGTCCGAGGCGGCTGCTGTGATCCATGCCGAACCGGCCGCGCTGCAACTGCGCTTCCTGCAAACGTTGGCGGAGATCGCCACGGAGAACAATTCGACGACACTCTTCCCGGTGCCCATCGATCTGTTCGCGCCGTTCATCGACTCGATGAAGCAGAAGATGAAAGAAGAAAACAAATAGCGACACGCCCAGGGCAAACGCGCAAAGCCTCCCCACGGGGGAGGCTTTGTTGTAGAACCGTCCGCGATGAAAACCTCCGATTTCGACTTTGATCTGCCGCCCGAATTGATCGCCCAGACGCCCGCCGAGCGCCGGGACGCGGCGCGATTGTTCGTCTATCGACGGGACACGGACGCCGTCGAGCATCGCGTGGTGTCCGATCTGCCGTCGCTGCTCTCGCCTCGGGATCTGATGGTCTTCAACGACACGAAGGTGCGTCCGGCGCGGTTGTTCGGCCGTCGTCCCACCGGCGGCAAGGTGGAGCTGCTGTTGCTCAACCAAACGGGCGAAGACACTTTCGAAGCGGTGGGCAAGCCGGGGCGAGGCCTGAAGGTCGGCGGCGAATTGCTGTTCGACGAAGGCTTGGCGGCGGTGGTCGAGGCGAAAGACGAGGACGGGCGCCTGCGGGTGCGGTTCGTTGGGGAAGACGTGCCGGGCGCGCTGGCGCGGGTGGGGCATATGCCGCTGCCGCCGTATATCCGTCGCGAAGCCGAGTCGGTGGCCGAGTACGACGCGCTGGACAAAGAGCGGTATCAGACCGTGTACGCCCGCGAAACCGGCGCCGTGGCGGCTCCGACGGCGGGTCTGCATTTCACGCCGGAGTTGTTGGCGTCGTTGGATCGGGTCGGCGTCGGGCGCGCGTTCGTGACGCTGCATGTGGGCGAGGGGACGTTTCGGCCGGTGCGGGCGGACGACTTATCCGGCCACGAAATGCATTCCGAGGGGTTTGTGATCGACGGGGCGGCGGCCGACGCGATCAATGCCCACAGGGCGTCCGGGGGACGCATTTTGGCGGTGGGGACCACGTCCTGTCGCGCGTTGGAGTCGGCGGCGCGGGACGGTCGGGTGTGCCCCGGCGCGGCGGACACGCGGCTGTTCATTGCGCCCGGATACGAATTCCGGATCGTCGACCGTCTGATGACCAACTTCCACCTGCCCAAGTCCACGCTGCTGATGCTCGTCTCCGCGCTGGTCGGCCGGGAATGCCTGCTTGAGCTTTACGCCGAGGCGGTGCGGGAGCGGTATCGGTTTTTCAGTTACGGCGACGCGATGTTGATTTTGTGATTCGGCGATGTGACGACACGACCGTCTCCCTAGCATCGGGTGGTGGGCGACTTGGCGAATTTCTCTGGAACCTGAACCTAGGGTGTCATTCTGAGTGAAACGAAGAATCCGGCTCCGACCTGATTTTTCGACAACGTTGTCGAAGTGACTGGTCATTCCCAGATCCTTCACTTCGTTCAGGATGACATATGTTTTTCTGGCTTGCGGCTGAGTGCGAACAACGAGCGGCACGACGTTTGCCCTCATCGTAACTCCCACAATTCGCCCGCTGTTTTGAAACCGCAAAAATGCTAAAACCTCCCCCATGAACGACGCGAGGCACTCCCGATCTTGGCTTAAGCGCCTGGCCTTTATGGCGCTGGCGTTCGTGCTGTTTCTCGTGGTGGCGGAGATCGGGCTGCGGGTTTTCGGCGCGGTGGCTTTGCGTGTCGCAAGAGGCGAGGCGCCCGACGATCGGGACCGGGTCATCCTGACGCTCGGCGATTCGTTCACCTACGGCATCGGCGCCGGACCGGCCCATTCCTACCCCGCCCAACTGCAAGCCCTGATCAACCGGGACCACCCGGACGGCGTGCGCGTCGTCAACGGCGGCCAGCCCTACATGGACTCCACCACGCTGCTGGCCCAGCTTCCGAAAACGCTCAACGACCGCGCGCCCGACGCCGTCGTGCTGCTGGTGGGATACAACAACCGCTTCCGCGAACACGTCGGCCCCCACGAGGAAGGCTGGCGGGCGTTTTTCACGCGTCACTTCGGGCGGGTGCGTCTGGTGCAGTTGGCGAAGATCGCGCTGGTGAATCTGGAGGAAGACCCCAACGCGATGATGGAGCCCCACGTGCCCAAGCTGGAGGCGAGCGAGGTGGCGGAGATGCTCAAATCCGATCCGCGTCTGGCGGACACGTGGGAGCATTTCAAGGTCTTCGCCCAGGGCCGGGATGTCGTCTCCGAACCCAAGGAGGGCGACGGACCGGGCGCCTGGGCGGCGTACGGCCTATTCTGGCTGTGCGTGAATAAGGAATCGGATCGGGCGGACGCGGCCTTCGACAAGGCGTTCGCGTTGGACCATGACCACTTCGGCGCGACGGCCGGCGCCGGTTATCTTTACGTCTATCGCAACGAACTGGTGCAGGGATTCCGCAAGGTCTGGTTCTCGCTGGAATCGGATCTGCAACAAGCGGGCATGGGATATCTGCGCCTGCAGATGGGCGACCCGAAGGGGGCGGTCGAATATCTGCGCCAATCCTACAAGCTTGCGCCCTTCACGATCACCGCGCCCCACGGCTTGGCCATCGCCTACATGCGTCTGGGGCAATTGGACGACGCGATGTTCGCCATTCGCATCGCCCAGTCGCTGGAGCCCTGGAACGTGGAGGTGAGTTGGACGCTCGGCGAGATTTACCTGGCGGCCGGGCAGGGGGAGAAGGCGGTGGAGGCGTTCGAAAAATCCCTGGGCGACAGCCACCACCATCCCGGCCACTACGGGCGCATCACGCGGATGTGGCAATCCCGGCCGACGCGTCCCGACGCCGAGTTCGCCGATGATCCGGTGCTGGCGGCGTGGGGACCGCACGCTCGCGATTGGCGACGCCTGGCCGATTGGACGAACGAGGTGTTGCGCGGCCGAAAGGAAGCGCGGGCGGCGGAAAATCTGATCGCCGACCTGGGCGACATCCATGTCGTGCTGCAAAATCGCGGCATCCCGCTTTACCTGATGAGCTATCCCGACAATTTCTATCGCGAGGAACTGCGCGCTTTCGCCAAGGCCGACGGCATTCCGTTCATCGACCACGTGCCCGACTACGAGAAGATCCTGCTCACGCGCGATCGGGATGAGATTTTCCGCCGCGACGGCCACTGCACGCCCGAGGGGTACGGCATCATGGCGCGCAATGTCTATGAAGCGCTCAAGGCCGACGGCCTGACCGAGCCGCGAGTCGCCCCATGACCGACAACGCGCGACGACGAAACCGCCTGCTCGCCGTGGCGCTGTTCGCGGCGCTGACCCTGGCGTTCTTCGCGCCGAATTTGCCTCATCTGTCCGACGCGATTATCGGCCATCCCGATTCGGACGCCTACAAGCACGTCTGGGGGCAGTGGTGGGTCGTGGACAACATCGTTCACCACGGCCGCTATCCCGTCACGTCCGATCGCATGAACTTTCCCGACAACGGCGGCTTCTGGTGCCTGGACGGGTTCAACGCTCTGCTGACGATGCCGTTGCGCCTTGTCATGGCGCCGATCACGGCCTTCAATCTCCTAGTCCTGATGCACGTCTTCCTCGCCGCGTTTTTCACCTACCTCTTTTTACGAGACCTGGAGGTGCCGTGGCCCGGCGCGGTTGCGGGCGGGGCGGCGTTCGCGTTTTGTCCTTATATGACGGCGTTTCCCATCGGCAGCGGCGTCGCCGAAACGCAGGTCATCGGCTTGCTTCCGCTGTATTTGCTGGCGCTGCGTCGGGCGTGGCTCGGATCGATGCGCGCGGCGGTCGCGGCGGGATTTCTGATCGTCGCGACGGGCTTTGCCTGCTGGAGTTACGGCATCTATTCGGGCGTCATCACGGCCGGGGCGATCGCCGGTTATTTTGTGTTCGCCTGGAAGGACCGGGCACGGCCGGCCGACGAATCTCGCGCTCCCGTCGACAAGAAACTCGCGATGCGCGCCGTGGCGTTTGTCGTCCTCGCGGCGGTCACGGCGTTGCCGCTGGGGCTGATCGTTCGCGGCACCGTCAAGGGCGATGACGCGGTGTACGCGCGACCGTTGTCCGTCTTCCCCGAAGGTCCCAAGCCTTGGGAGGAACCGGCGCTCACCAGCTTCGCCCTGGCCGAGTACGTGACCCCCGGCGAAGGGGGGCGCCATCATGACGAATTCGTCGACATGCTCATGTACGTCGCCTATCCGGGGCTCGTCGTCCTTGCGTTGGCGATGGTGGGCTTCGTCGCCGCGCGTCGCCGGGCGTGGCCGTATGCGTTGGGCGCGGGCGTGTTCATTTTGTTGTCGCTGGGGCCGGTCATCCTACTGACGCGAGGCTCGCCGACGGGCGTCTATAATCCGCTCTACATCGCGCTGTATTACGCCATGCCGCTTTTCAACACGACGATCCACTCGGTCGACCGTTTCGCCATCGGGGCGGCGCTGTTCCTGGCGATCGGGGCGGGTTTCGGCGTCGAGGTTATCGCCAAACGCATCCCAAGGGCACGAGTGGCGGGCGTTGTCGCGGCGGTCGTGATCGTCGCTGAGTCGGCGTTTGTCAGCCCGAGCATCTGGCCGCTGCCCACCTCCCCCGAGCCGTCGATGGAGGTCGCCCAATACCTGCGCGATCAACCCGGCGACTTCGCGGTCTTCGATCTGCCGGACGTCAAGGAAGGCACCGGCCTGTTCCCCGGCGAAATTTTCTATTGGCAGATCGTCCATCGCCGCCCGATTCCCTACAGCCTCGAAGGCATGGCCGAGAGCGTGCGCTACAACGCGCTCTACAACGACGTGCATAACGCCGTCACCAACGAGGACGCGCCGCCGGCGGATTTTGACGGGGCGATTCGCGATCTGGCGGCGGCGGGATTCGGCTACGTCGTGCTGTGGGGCCGCTGGATTCCCGACGATCGGGAAGATGAATTGCACACCATGTTCGAGGCGTTGCTCGAACCGCTCACCGTCATCGGCGATGCCTGGATCTATCGCGTCCCCGGCGCCGTCGACCCCGGCCCCGACTGGTGGAAATAGCACGGCCGTCGTTTTCCGCGAACAAATTTCTCGACGTCGATTCCTGGTGTGCGCGCGATCGCGTTTGATTTTCCTTCGAGCGCTGTGATACCGTTTTTTCGTTCGCGTTAGGGGAATGTTGGGACTTGGGCCGACGCCGCAACGGCGTCGCGCGCGTCGCCGTCGATGGGGCGGTCGGCGCGGAATTCACATCCGACAAAAGGGGTCATCCATGGCGAAAGTTTCGAAGGTCAAACAGTTCCTGATCGAGATCACGGACGAACCGGGCGCCGGCGACGCGGTGCTGCAGGCGCTGGCGGCCTCCAAGGTCAACCTGATGGGCATCTGCGGTTGGCACGAGCCGCACGGCAAAACGAGCAAGGGGTACATCACCGTCATCCCCGCCGACCCCGCCGCCGCCAAGAAGGCGTTGACCAAGGCGAAGATCAAATCCAAGTCCCAGAACATGATCGCCGTGGAGACCGGCAACAAGCCCGGCGCCGTAGCCGAAGTGACGGGCAAGATCGCGGCCGCCGGCATCAACATCCGTTTCGCCTACGCCGCCGCGTCCTCGGCGAACAAGGGCATCACGTTCGTCGACGCCGACGCGACGCCCGCCAAGCTTACGAAGCTGCTCTCGTAAAACCGACGCGGTCCGTCCGCGATTTTCTCTCTCGAAACGACTCGCCCGCGCGAGTCGTTTTGCGTTGTGACCTTGGTCAATTTTTCGAGATTTGTCTCATTCTTTCCGTTCGTTTGGTGTATACTGCAATTGGGGATCGGTGCCGGGAGACCAAGCCCCAGGGAGGTGCGAAATGTCGACCACGATCAACGCCACCGCCAAGCACGTCGAGGACGCCTACATCGCCGAACAAGAGATGGAAATGAGGGAGCTTCGCCGCGCGAAGGAAGCCGAGGACATGGCCCAGCGCCAGGCTCGTTTCCAGCGCGAAGCCCACTACATGCACTGCCCGAAGTGCGGCACGCGCATGAAGACCATCAAGTTCGAAGGGGTCGCGATCGACAAATGCCCGCACTGCGAGGGCATCTATCTGGACAAGGGCGAGCTGGAACAACTGCGTCATGAGAACGAGCCGGGGCTGCTGCACCGACTGTTCCACATCGAATAGACGCATCGCAAGGCTCCTCCCGGGGGCGCCCAAGCGCCCCTCCCTGATCGGACGACCGGCGCGCGCACCAAGACGGTGGGCCACCGGTCGTTTTTTGTTGATGCTTGCCGTGCGTCGGCCTTCCCGCTATTGAACACCCATGCCGCTCATCGAAGACGTTTTCTACGCGCGACCCGTTTCTTGGATTCGGCGTGTCGCCTTGACTCCGGTCCTGTGGATCGGATGGGGCTACGCGTTGGTGATGCGTGCGCGGGCTTGGGCGTATCGGTCGGGCGTGCTGCACTCGACGACGGCGGCGCTGCCGGTGGTCAGCGTGGGCAACCTGACGGTCGGCGGGACGGGCAAGACGCCGGTGACGATCTGGCTGGCGCGGCGGTTGTCGGAGGCAGGGCGCAAACCGGTGGTGATCTCCCGAGGGTATCGCGGGTCGCTGGAAGGGCGGGTGGCCCTGGTCGGCGACGGATCGGCACGCACGCTCGACGCGGCCGAATGCGGGGACGAACCGGCGCTGCTGGCCGATTCGCTGCCGGGGGTGCCGGTGGTGATCGGCGCCAAGCGGGCGGAGGCGGTGGCCTTTGCCGAAGCGAACACCCCGGCGGATGTCGTCATCGCGGATGACGCCTTTCAGCATATGGCGTTGCGCAGGGATCTCGACGTGGTCTGCGTGAACGGGGCGCTCGGGTTCGGCAACCATCTGACGCTTCCCTTCGGCCCGCTACGCGAACCGTTTTCCGCGCTGCGGCGGGCGGACCTGCTGGCGATCAACGTGACCAACGGCGAGCGGGACGATATTGAATCGACCGCGCGGCGCGTCGGGTTCGGCGGCCCGGTTGTCCGGTGGCGTTACGAGGCGCGGGCTCTGCGTGATGTGGCGACCGGAGAGCGGCGGGATGTGGCCGAGTTTCGCGACGCGCCGGTCCATGCCCTGGCGGCGACGGCCCGTCCGGCGGGATTCTTCGCGTTGTTGCGCCAATTGGGGTTGAACGTCGTCGCCGAAACGCCGCTGCCCGATCATCGTGTCCCGACGGCGGAGGATTTTCGGGGGCGTCCGGTTGGCGGGGGAGAGGCGGTCGCCTATCATGTGGTCACGGAAAAAGACGCGGTCAAGCTGCGAGGCGTGGTGTCGCCGGACGGCCGACCGATCCTGGCCCTTGAAGTGGCCGCCGTGTTCGGGGTAGAAGAGGCGGCTTTGGTCGACCGTTTATTGGGAGAAGTCCTTTGAGTCGCCCCGCCGTTTTTCTCGATCGGGACGGGTGCCTGTCCGTCGAGGTCGGGTACGTCAACCACATCAGCCGCATCCGGCCCATCGACGGGGTGCCCGAGCAGATCGCGCGCCTGAACGCCGCCGGTATCCCCGCCGTGATGGTCACGAATCAGGCCGGCGCCGCCCGGGGCTATTTCCCGCTGGAACTCATCGAACAGGTCAACGCCCGGCTGGTGGAACTGATCGCCGAGCAGGGCGGGCGCATCGACGGCGTGTACTACTGCCCCCATCTGCCCGGCGCCAAGGACCCGCGCTTCGACGTGGAATGCAATTGCCGCAAGCCCCGGCCGGGGATGATCGAACAGGCGGCCAAGGATATGGACCTGGACCCGAAGCGCTCCTTCATGGTGGGCGATAAATACAGCGACGTGCAGCTTGCCTTCAATGTGGGCGCCAAGGGCATTCTGGTGCTGTCCGGCTACGGGCGCGGCGAGTTGGAGTTGTTCGGCAAGGACTGGCCGAGGCAGCCCGACAAGATCGCCGAGACCATGAAAGACGCGGTCGACTACGTCTTCGAAACGTTGGGCATCGATGGCTGATCTGACGCGCCTGCACGAGCTGATCGACGGCTTCGCCCGGGCGAAGGTGGCGGTGCTGGGCGACCTGGTGGCGGACGTCTACCTCTTCGCCCAATCGCGGCGGGTGTCCCGCGAGGCGCCGGTTCTGGTGATGGACTACGTCAACGAAAAGTGCATCCCCGGCGGCGCGGCCAACGCGGTCAACAACGTCAAAAGCCTGGGAGCCGCACCGTACGCCATCGGCGTGGTGGGTGACGATTCCTTCGGCGAAATCCTCCGCCATACCCTCGAACAGGCGGCCATTTCCACCGAGCATATCTTCGTCGATCCCGCCCGGCCCACCACGACGAAGCAGCGCATTGTCGGCTCGGGACTGCATACGACGTTTCAGCAGATGCTGCGCATCGATCGGGGCCGCCGCGACGAAATGCCGCCGGCCGTTGAGGCACGCATCGAGCAGGCGCTGGTGGATTTGGCCGAGCGCTGCGACGCGGTCATCGTCTCCGACTACGCCTACGGGATCTTCTCCGATCGGGTCATCGAGCGCGTCAACGCCTTGGCCGAGTCGGGGCGGGCGAAGATCCTGGTCGATTCGCGCTATCGGTTGTGCGCGTTTCGGGGCGCCTATACCATGACGCCCAACGAGCCCGAGGCGGCCGAAGCGGCGGGCCTGGAGATTCGCAACGAGAACGACGTGCGTCGCGCCGCCGAGGTCATTCGCGGGCGCACCGGGTGCGAGACGCTGCTGATCACGCGGGGCAAGGAAGGCATGATGCTCTTCGAGGGCAACGGCGAATTTGTGGCGCCGATTTTCGGGTCCGACCAGATCGCCGACGTCACCGGCGCGGGGGATACGGTCATCGCCACGTTCGCCGCCGCCACTGCCGCGGGCGCCACGCCGATGGAGGCGACGGTGCTCTCCAACGTGGCCGGGGGTTTGGTCGTGATGAAAAGCGGGACGGCGACGGTGCGTGCCGACGAGATGCATCGCGCGATCGAGCTGGAGGACCCGTGGCCCGCTTCCTGACCGGCGAAGAATTGATCGCCGAGATTCGCCGGGAGAAGGCCGACGGCAAGAAGGTCGTCTTCGCCAACGGGGCGTTCGACCTGCTGCATGTGGGCCATCTACGTTATCTGCACGGCGCGGCGGAGTTGGGTGACGTGCTCGTGGTGGCGCTCAATTCGGACGCGTCGGTGCGTTCCCTGAAAGGCGAGGGGCGGCCGATTCTGCCGCTGGAGGAGCGCGTGGCGCTGGTTTCGGCGATCGAGGGCGTGGACTACGTGACCAGTTTCGACGAGCCGAAGGTGACGAACCTGCTGCTCGCCCTGGAACCCCACATCCACGCCAAGGGCACCGACTACACGCGCGACAACGTGCCCGAGGTGGAGACCGTGCGGTCCTACGGCGGCGAGGTGGCGATCACCGGCGATCCGAAAGACCACAACACCACGGATATCATCGCCGCGATTCGCGCGGCGGGCGGCGAATAGGCCGCGACGAATACGGCAAGGCGAGGCGACGGGAGACGAATGCGAATTCTTGTGACCGGATGCGCGGGCTTCATCGGATCGAGCACGGCCAAAAACCTGCTCGACGCCGGGTACGACGTGGTGGGCGTGGATTGCTTCACCGACTACTACGCCCGCTGGATCAAGGAACGCAATCTGGCGCGGGTGCTGGACCATCCCAAGTTCACGTTTGTCGAACAGGACATCAACGACTTCGACCCCACCGCCCACCTCGGCGCGGGAGATGCGATCGTGCACGAAGCCGCTCAAGCGGGCGTGCGCGCCAGTTGGGGAACAAGCTTTTCCCACTACACGCACAACAACGTCTCCGGCTCCCAGGCGCTGCTGGAGCGGGTGAAGGATCTGGGGCTCTCGCGCTTTGTCTACGCCGGGTCCAGTTCGGCCTACGGCGACGCTCTGCGATTGCCCACATTGGAGTCGGACCTGCCCCAGCCGATTTCCCCCTACGGCGTCACCAAGCTGGCCGGCGAGCATCTATGCCGGACATATCGCGTCAACTTCGGCGTGCCGTGCGTCGTGGTGCGCTACTTCACCGTCTACGGTCCGCACCAGCGTCCGGACATGGCGTTTCACAAATGGTGCAAGGCGGCACTGGCGAACGAGCGCCTGCCTTTGTTCGGCACGGGTGAGCAATCGCGGGACTTCACGTACATCGACGACGCCGTGCAGGGCACCGTGGCGGCAATCACCGCGGACGGCGCGGTGGGCGAGACGATCAACATCGGCGGCGGCGAGCGCATCAGCGTCAACGGGACACTCGATCTGATCGCGAAGATCCACGGCGCGCCCCTGAATATCGACCGAACCGACAAACAGAAGGGCGATGTGCAGCACACCGCCGCGGACGTCACCAAGGCCAAGACGATTCTGGGGTTCGAACCCAAGGTCAGCGTGGCCGACGGCCTGCGCGAGGAATACGCGTACATCAAGGCCCTCTACGATTTATAGGCGAAACATGGGACTCAAAGAGATCGTTCCGATTTTGCGTTGCCCGGTGTCCGGCGCGCCGTTGGTCTATAACGAAAAAGCCAACGCGCTCGATTGCAAGGAATCGGGCCTGCGCTACCCCATCGACGGGGACGTGGTCCATCTGCTGCCCGAGGAGGCGCTGGATCTGCCCCCGAACGACGAAGAATCCGAAGACAATGGAGACGCGGCATGAAGAACGTCATCGTCGGCGACGACACGACGACCAAAGTCGAAATCGGCCAGGGCGCGCCGATCGCGTTGATCTCCGGCCCGTGTGTGATCGAGGGCGAGGACATCGTCATGGAGATCGCCGAGAAAATCAAAGAGGTCACGACGCGCCTGGGTGTGCCGTGGATCTTCAAGTCGAGCTTCGAAAAAGACAACCGGGGCAGCGCGACGGGATTTTCCGGCATCGGTATCGACGAAGGCCTGCGCATTCTGCAAAAGGTGAAGGACGCGTTCGAGGTTCCGGTGACGTCGGATGTGCATCGCATTGAACAGGTCGACGCCTGCGCCGAGGTTCTCGACCTGATGCAGGTTCCCGCCTACCTGTGTCAGCAGACGTCGTTCCTGCTGGCGATCGGCGAGAAAAAGAAGCCGACGAATGTGAAGAAGGGGCAGTTCCTGGCGCCGGAGAATATGGCCTCGGCGGTGGGCAAGTTGCGGCACGTGGGGTGCGATCAGGTCGTGCTGACCGAGCGGGGTTCGTGCTTCGGCTACAACCGCCTTGTGTCGGACTTGCGATGCATCCCGATTATGAAGGATCTGGGCGTGCCGGTGGTTTACGATCCGACGCACATCGTGCGTATCTACGGGGTGCCTTCCGACGATCCTCGCGGTGGCGAGCCCCAGTTCGTCCCGGCCCTGACGCGCGCGGCGGTGGCGGCCGGTTGCAACGCCCTTTTCATCGAGACGCACACCAACCTGGCCGCCGCCAAATGCGACGCCGTGTCGATGCTGCCTTTCGAGAAGCTGGAACGGCTCCTCACGCAGGTCATGGCCCTGCAGAGCCTTGTGCGGGAGTGGGGCGAGGACTAGCGGGCGGCTTACTGCAGCGAAAATCCGAAGTACGCGACGGCCAGGAGCGTCAAGGTCAGGCTGGACCATTTGAACCAGTCGATCGGTTCGTATTTCGTGGCGTGGAGCATGGCGGTCCTCGCTTCCAAGTGGTCTTCCTCCCTTTTCGGTAACTCTCCGGAAATTCATGAATATTCGAAAAGTTAGGCGTTGACGGCACGCGCCTTTTGTAAATTGACCGATGGTCATGCGGTCATAATTGCGTGCGAGCGAAAGGCGCATCGAGCTTCTAAATGTCGATTTAGGTGGAATAAATCTATTTTGACGCGGCGCGCAAAAATCTCCTTGACACCTTATGACGCAGTGCGTAAGATAAGAATCGCGAGAGGGGAGTTCCCCCTGGCAGAAGATCGCCGCCCGGGAGTCGGGACGGCGGAGAAATTGGGGCTGGTGTAGCTGCCCGTGCAAGCTGCACGTTCGAAACTGAAGATTTGATCGCAATTTATCGCCGAGGAGGATTGGACAATGGCTCAAGCGAAGAAAGCAGCGAAAGCGAAAAGCTTTCCGGAGATGGTGAAGGTGAGTTTCCAGACGGCCAAGGATGACCTGGAGAAGGAGTTCAAGGACGTCGTGGAGAAGCTGCGGGCCAACCGTAAGCTCACGCAAAAAGAGATGGAGAAGCGCGTTCAGAGCCTGCAGAAGAATGCGTCCAAGCGCATCAAGGAGCTGGAAAAGGGCCTGGATGACGCCTTGAAGAGCGCCTACAACGTCGTGAATCTGCCGACGCGCGACGAGGTCGAGAAGATCTCCAAGAAGGTGGGCAAGATGGCCAAGGATCTGGAAGCCATCAGCGCCGCCCTGGAGCCCAAGGCCGCGAAGAAGAAGCCGGCCAAGAAAGTCGCCAAAAAGCCGGCCGCGAAAAAGGCCGTCGCCAAGAAGCCCGTGAAGACCGCGGCGAAAAAGACGGCCGCCAAAAAGCCCGCGGCCAAGAAAGCCGCTCCCAAGAAGACGACCCGCAAGGCCGCCAAGAAGTAACGCGCGGACCGAAATTCCTTCACAACGCAATTCGTTAAACGTCCCCCAAGCGCCGGAAACGGCGCCGGGGTTGAGGATCAAGGAGGCGAATCATGGCTGAGTTCGACATCAAACATCTGGGCGAAAAGCTGCCCGAGTCCGTCAAGAAGTTCATCGACGACACCACGAACACGCTGCAACACAGCGAGGCCGAGGTTCGCACCTTCGTGACCCGTTGGGTGGAGAAGGGCAAGCTCACGCCGGCCGAAGGACAGAAGATCCTGGCCGACTTCCGCGAGCGCGTGAACAAGGGCCGCGTCGAGCTGGACCGCCGCTTCGAGGAAAGCACCGCGCGCCTGATGGCCCGCGTCAACCTGCCGACCAAGAACGAGGTCGAAAAGCTCAATACCCGCGTGAATTCGCTCAGCAAGCGCGTGTCGACGCTCAAGAAGCAGTTGGCCGCGTAGTCCCTCGACAGGACAAATGGATGGGGTGGGTGATTTTGTATTGACGATCCGAATCGATTCACGATTCCAAGCTGCCGATTGAGTCATATCAATTGCGCAGAGCCTTCCAAGGCGATGTCCCCCGCGTGATGGCGGGGGATTTTTTTATGGGGGCGAGCCGCCACGCCGGACCGCCGTGCCGAGAAAATGTGAGCGGGATGAACGTCGCCGAGCGTTGAGGGGCGGCACGTGCCCGGGCGCATGGTCAACTTCGGTTCGCTGTGCTAAAGACGGGGCCCCTTGACGGGAGGACTCGATGTTCGAAGTCAAAGTGAAGAAGACATTCGCCGCGGCCCACAACCTGCGGGAATACAAAGGCAAGTGCGAGGCCCTGCACGGTCACAACTGGCTGGTGGAGGTCACGGCCCGGGCCGACAAGCTCGATTCGACCGAGATTGCGCTGGATTTCGTGGATTTCAAGAAGACGCTCTGGGACGAACTCGAGAAGCTCGACCATAAATATCTCAACGAGATTCCGCCGTTCGACACGGTCAATCCCACCAGCGAGCGCCTGGCCCTCTACCTGTTCGAGCAGATGTCCGGCCGCTTGGACGACGACCGCCTCCAAGTGGTGCGCGTCGATGTCTGGGAGACGGAGAACAACTGCGCTTCCTATATCCGCGATTAGCCGACTTGATTAGTACCCGCGCCTGACGCCCATCACGATCTCGACAAAAAAACACCGGCACGGCCGAAGCCGCGCCGGTGCGTTGCCGCGAACGTTGATCGCTCCTACCAGTTGTCGATATCCACGATCTCGATATCCCCCAGAGCCCAGTCGGCGACAAAATCGTCCGTTTTGCCGTCGTAGGCGTAGACATCGCCGTCGTCATTGCCGACGTACAGGAGCTGGCGCGTGTGGTCGTAATTGAGCGCCGTCACCGCGCCGCCCTCGGGCAACTCCACCGGGTCGCCGGCGCCGCGCAGGATCTCCGCGTTCTCCGCGCCGTTTTCGCCGCTGATGATGTAGAACTGGGCTTCGTCCTTGTCGCCGACGATCAAGCGATCGCCCACGGCCAGGGCCGGTCCCGGATTGCCGCCCAGGTCGAGCGTTTTGACCTTGGTGTAGACGTCGTTGTACACGTCGATGGTGCCTTCGGTGCCGCCAATCCCGTCCTTCTGATCGCCGCCGTTCAGGCCCATGAATGTGCCGCCGATGCGCGCGAAGAGGATCGGATTTTTCCCGCTGGTGTTCATTTCCTGGAGCACCAGGTTCGCTTCCCCGTTGAGGATTTCCACACGGCCGCTGCCGAAGTCCTCGCCGTCCACGTAGGGTAGCGAGATGAAGAAGCGGTTATTGGTGAAATCGTAGTCCACGCCGTGCGGCGTGGAGGCCTGGGGCATGATGATGTAGCCCTCGATCGACGCGCCGTCCATGTTGTAGCCGAGGACCACGTCCAGGGTCGGCATGGAGATCACGGCGCGGACGCTGCCGACCAGATCGAACGAACCGGGGATGCCGCCGAGCGTCGCGTTGATGAAGTTGCCCTTTTTGGTGGACGACGGGTTCTCCGGCAGATCGCCCTTGACGATGACGCCCGTGCCGTTGCCGTCACCGATGATGAAGATCCGATCCCCGGCGACTTTCGCCTCGATAGGCTTCTTGGGGATGGAGTCCGGGGCGAAATAATTGTCGACCACATTGTCCGAGCTGTAGTCGATGGTGGCCATGCGCGAATTTTTCCGGTCGAGCACGAGGATGTCGGCTTGGATATAGAGTTTGACCTCCGCCTCCAGCGTGGGGGTGCCTTCCACGTTGTTGGTCACGCACCGGATCACGACGTTGCCGTAGTCTTTGACCGTGACCAGGCCGTCTTCGTCGATCTCCGCCAGATCCGTGTTGCTCAGCGTCCAAAAGACCGGCGGATCGTCGATGTTCGGCTCGTCCGGCCGTTCGATGGTGGCGCGATATTGCAGCTCATCGCCGGGGACCGCGGCCTGGACATAGGGATCGACTTTCAAAACCCAGTCGTCCTCGGTTTCGATCGGATCTTCCGGCTCGTCGTCCGTGTCGTCGTCTTCGGTGTCGTCGTCGTCATCGTCGTCCGGATTGGGGGTCACGTCGTCGTCTTCGTTGTCCGAATTCACCGCGCCGCTGCCGCCGCCGACGGACTGATCGCCGTCTCCGCCGCAGGAGCTGCCCATCAGGGCGAGGGTCATCAGAATGCTCAAGCAAGCCACTGCCAAAAGCCGCCAGCCGTTTGTGGACATTCGGCTTCCTCCATGGTTTCGAATATTGGTCATAGGATACTAGCTTCCCGGCGCCGGGCGGGGCAAGTTTATTGTGCGGGATACAGCAAACCCGCGTTGAACGGCTCGAAACGCACTCCTTCGTGGGCCAGACGAAACACGCCGCGTCCGTCGGTCCCGGCGAAGACGGCCCCGCCGGCTTGGACCAGGCCGGTGACGGCAGCCAAGGGGAGGCCGTCGTGGACGGCGCGCACTTGCCCGACGCCTTGTTCCGTGACCGGGACGACGAGCATGCCCAGGTTGTCGACGGCCAGGAGCAGTTCCAGCGCTCCGTCGCCGTCCCGGCGCTGGAAGGCCACGTCGCGGATGGGGTGCGTGGCGTATTCGTCGGGAAGGGCGGACGCGCCTTGGAAGTAAAGGCCCACGCCGGGCGCGGCGGGGACGAGGATTGCCGGGTCGCCGGGCTTTTCGGGCAGCACGGGCCACGTTTCGGGGGAGGGCGTTTCGTCGATGGTCAGAACCGCGCCCCCGTTGGCGTCCAACCAGACGCGGGCCGTCGGTGTCGGAGCGTCGGGACGCAGCGAATAGGCCCCTTGGATCGACGCGGCGCCGTTTTCGAAATTGGGGGGCAGGGCGATATTCGCCGCCGTTCGCGGATTCAAGCCCACGTCCATCCAACCGGCGTCCGTGCGAATCAGTAGGCGGTCGGACAGCACGATCAACTCGCGGATCGGCCCGCGCTGCGTCTCGCCGACGCTCTGCCATTTCTCTCCCTGCCAGGAAAGCAGCCGCCCGCCCCGATCGCCGATGAAAAGCCCCGCCGGGCCCACGTCCACCGCCGTCGTGTCCAACGCCGCCGGCAGGCCCAGGCTGAAGGGCTCCCACGACTTGCCGTCCGCGTTACGATAGATACCCAGACCCGGACCCGCGACAAACAGATGTCCTCTTGCCGTGGCCAGCGCCGCGATGCGTCCTTTTTTGTCCGGCACCTCCCAGCCCGGCGGCAGCGCGGGGGCGAATCCGCCGTCGGCTTGCGCGCCCGGCAAGGCGTTCGTATGCTCGGCCCGGAAAACCCTCGGCGCCGCCAAGGCCACCAGCAATGTGATCAACAGCAGCAGGGCCACGGCGCCGGCCGTGTGGACGATCTGACGAATCGGCGACAAATTCGGATCCTTACGTCGGGTTGGAGCGCCGGGCAGTGTAGCAGCTTCCGCTCCGTTGCCAACACCGGCGTCGGCGTCGACGAACGCTCGACGGAAAATGAGAGGCAAGACCGATGCGCGACTTCCTCAAGAGCCTGCAAATCCTGGACTTCACGCGCCTGGTCCCCGGGCCCTACGCGACGCAGATCCTGGGCGATCTGGGGGCCACGGTGGTCAAGATCGAGTCGGTGGACGGAGGCGACTACGCCCGATATCTGCCGCCCCTGGCCGGCGATTACGGCAGCCTGTTTCAGGCCCTGAACCGAGGGAAAAAAGGCCTGACGCTCAACCTCAAGGACGAGCGCGCCCCCGAGATCGTCAAGCGCCTGCTCGGCGAGGCGAACGTGGTGATCGAGTCGTTTCGCAGCGGGGTGATGGACCGCCTGGGCCTGGGATACGAAGACCTCAAAAAGGTGCGTCCGGATCTGATCTACGTCTCCCTGTCCGGCTACGGCGCCACCGGCCCGTGGACGCGCCGCGCGGCCCACGATATCGACCTGCTGGCGGTGACGGGCATGGCGTCGATGATCGGCATCCGCGACAAAGGCCTCGCGCTGCCCGGTTTGCAGATCGCCGACATGGCCTCGGGGTTGTTCATTGTCATCGCCGTCGCGGCCGCCGCGGTCAAACGGGCGGCGACGGGCGAGGGGGCCTACATTGACCTGTCCATGGCCGACTCGACCTTGAGCCTCATGTCCATCTACGCCACGCAGACCGGCTTGGCCCAAAAAGCACCGGAGGTGGGCGACGGCGTCCTGGGAGGCGGCGTGCTCTGCTACAACATCTACGAGTGCTTCGACGGCCGCTGCCTGGGCGTCGGCGCGCTGGAGCCGAATTTCTGGTTCAACCTCTGCAACGCGATCGGCGCGACGGACCTGTTGGACCACGCCATGAGCGACGCGAGGCCCGGAAATCCCCATTACGACCGTCTCTGCGAAATCTTCCGCACAAAGACCCGCGACGAATGGGCCGCGATCCTCGAAAACGTGGACGCGTGCGTCGAGCCGATTTTGGACGTCAAGGAAACGGTCGACCACCCGCTGTTCGAGGCGAGGGGCATGGTTGCCCGGCGCGAGCACGACGGGGAAGGCGAGCTGATTTTCGTGGACACGCCCGTCGCCCCGGACGGCTGCGAAGGCATCCCCGGCGTCCCGCGACCCGGCGAGCACAGCGTGGAAATCCTCAAGGCGGTGGGCTATTCGCAAGGCGAGATCGACGCGCTCGCGGCGGCGGGGGCGGTCGGCAAGGGGGACTAGGTCGGCGACCCGTCAGAGGCCTGTCAGAGGCGCTCGCGTTCCCCGTACATTTGGGCGTAGTAGTCCCGGTACTCGCCGGAGATGATGCGTCGCCACCACGATTCGTTTTCCAAATACCAGTCCACCGTTTCCGGCAGGCCCGCCTCGAAGGTGTACGTCGGGGTCCATCCCAATTCGTCGCGAATTTTCGTGCTGTCGATGGCGTAGCGTCGGTCGTGGCCGGGGCGGTCGGTGACGTAGGTGATGAGCGCTTCGCTGGTGCCGGGCGCCTTGCCGGTCCTCTCGTCGACCAGCGCCGCGAGGCGTTTGACGATCTCGATATTCGGCCACTCGTTGTTGCCGCCGATGTTGTACGCCTCGCCGACGCGCCCCGTCGCCAGCACGACTTCGATCGCCGAGGCATGATCCGACACATGCAGCCAATCGCGCACATTCATCCCGTCGCCGTAGACGGGCAGGGGCTTGCCTTCCAGGCAGTTGATCAGCATCAGCGGAATCAGTTTTTCGGGGAATTGATAGGGTCCATAGTTATTAGAGCATCTTGTGATAAGTGTCGGTAAGTTATAGGTATGATAGTACGCGCGGGCCAGGTGGTCGGCCCCGGCCTTGGAGGCGGAGTAGGGACTGTTCGGCGCGACGGGCGTCTGTTCGGTGAAGAGTCCGGAGGGGCCGAGTGAGCCGTAGACCTCGTCGGTGCTGACTTGAAGGAATCGTTCGACGCCGTGGCGCCGCGCCGCTTCCAAAAGGATCTGCGTGCCTCGGATGTTGACGTCGACAAAAATCTCCGGGCCGAGGATGGAGCGGTCCACGTGGGACTCGGCCGCGAAGTTGACGACATGGGTGATCTTTTCGTCGGAAAAAACGGCGTCGAGGGCTTTGGCGTCGCGGATGTCGCCTTTGACGAATCGGTAGTTGTCGCCCTCGGTCAGGCCTGCGAGATTCTCCAAATTTCCGGCGTAGGTCAGGAGGTCATAGGCGACGATTCGCGCCTGAGGATCTGCGTTTCGGACGTGTCGGACGTAGTTGGCGCCGATGAATCCCGCCGCGCCGGTGACAAGGAGAACGCGCGCGCTCATCCGTCGTGCCGGGCCCAGTCGTAGGGGATGGAGCCGTCGTGGGGCGGCCAACGCAGCTCGTCGGGCTCCTTGTAGTTGTAGGGCATGGTCACGGTGTTGATGACGATCGTCTCCTCCGTGCCGATGCCCTTGAACCCGTGCATCACCATCTTCGGAATCTTGACGAGAATAGGGTTGGAATCGCCCAGGAAAAACTCGTTGACCTTTCCGGCCGTCGGCGAGACTTCGCCCTCGTAGCCGAACCCCAGCGACGGATCCCGTGAGTCGAAAAGCACGAGCTTCATCATGCCTTTGACCACGGCGAAGTGGTCGTCCTGAAGCTTGTGGTAGTGCCAGGCCTTGGTGACGCCGGGGTAGGCTGTCGTCATATAAACCTGTCCGAACTTTTCATAAATATCATCGTCGCAGCGCAGGATCTCCATCAACCGTCCCCGCTCGTCGGGGATGATCTTGAGAGGCTTGACGACGACGCCTTGAATCAATTCCTTGGCCAATGGGGCTCCTCGCGCGAAAGTAAAGTTCGTGATCGTTATTAGCGCTCGTGTTCGATCAGGTCGGCGAAATCCATTTCCCAAGACAACTCGTTGGCCCTCTTCCAGGACTCCATCGTCCCCGCGTCCGTCCAAAAGCCGTCGAGCGTGAACGAACGCAATGTCCCGGCGTTAATGAAATGGTTGTTCACGTCAGTGATTTCCAACTCGCCACGGGCGGACGGCTCAAGCCTCGGGACCACGTCGAACACCGAATTGTCGTAAAAATAAAGGCCGGTCACGGCCAGGTTGCTCTGAGGATCGCTAGGCTTTTCGACAATCGACAGGACCTTGCCGGCCTCGTCGATATGGGCGACGCCGAAGCGCTGGGGATCGTCGACGGCCTTGAGAAAGATCATCGCTCCCTGCTCGCCGCCGTCCCGATACGCCTTCACATACGGCGCGATGGAGTCGCCGAAGATGTTATCGCCCAGATGCACCGCCACCGCCTCGCTGCCGGCGAAATCCTTCGCCAGCCCCAGGGCCTCGGCGATACCTCCCGCCCGGTCCTGCACCTTGAACGTGAAGTTGACGCCGAACTGATGGCCCGAGCCGAGTTGCTGCACCATATGCCCCATGTGTTCGCGACCGGTGACGACCAGGATGTCCCGCAGGCCCGCCCGTTTGAACTGGGCGATGGGGTGGTAGATCATCGGCACGCGCCCGACGGGCAGCAGATGTTTGTTGGTGATGTCGGTGAGGGGGCGCATGCGCGTGGCCGTCCCCCCGGCCAGAATCACGGCTCGCATCGCGAATCCTCGTGTCGTTTCAGCGTCATAACGGGCCACATCATGCCGATTGGGGCGGGGTTTCGCAATATTGCGGTCAAGGGATGGGTGGAAGTCCAGGGGAGAGCGGAGGCGAAGGGCAATGTTGTTTTCAAGAACTGACGAGGTTGTAGCGAGCTTGTCATTCCGAGCGAGGCGAGGAATCTCTCGTACGTTGTTTGTCTTGGCATCGACTCAACGAACGAGAGATCCCTCATTTCATTCGGGATGACATCCGTTATTCCAGCGCGGAGCGTAACAATTTCGCCGTACGAATCGCAATCGCGGGCGAAGCCGTCAGGCCGGGCGATTCGATGCCCAACAGATGCACAATCCGGGCGTCGTCGGGCTGCGTGGCGATGTGAAAATCCGCTTTCGCCTCGCCGGGGCCGTAGATCTTCGGTCGGATGCCCGTGGAGCCCAGGCGGAAGTCGTCCGGCGTCAATTCGGGACACAGCGCTCTCGCTTCCTCGGCGAAATCCCGCGCGTTCCGTCGGCCCGATTCGTAGTCGTCCTTGCCTTCGATGTATCGCGCGTCGGGCCCGGCCAGCAGCTCGCCGTCGACCGTTTTGGTCAGATGCACCCCCAGGCCTAACGTTCCCGGAACTGGGTAGACCAGACCGTTGACGAGGTGGGCCTTGCGGGCGATGACGGTCGCGTATTCCCCTCGGCAAGGGTAAACGGTAAAGCGTTCCTCGCCGCACATCCGGGCGATGTCGTCGGCGTAGAGACCTGCCGCGTTGATCAGCGCGCGGGAGACGATTTCCCCCTTCGCGGCCGTGCGCGTTGCGATCGCATCGCGTCCGACGTCGATTCCTTCGACCCATGCGCCGGGGATGGCCATCGCCCCCGCCTCGATGGCCCGTGCTTCCAGCGTGCGCAGATACGCGCCCACATCCATGACGCCGGTCGACGGGGAATGCAGCGCCGCGACGCCCACGATGTGCGGTTCGAGGCCCGACAGTTCTTTTGCGTCCATCAGGCGCAGGCCCGTCGCGCCGTTGGCGTCGCCAATGGTCTTGAGGCGTTCGATGGTCGGGATCTGGTCGTCGGATTGGGCGACGATAACCTTGCCGCGCTGGACGAAGGGGACGTTCCAGGCGCGCAGCCGCTCTTCCAGCATCGCTTTACCCCGGACGCACACCTCGGCCTTAGCCGACCCGTTGGGATAATAGATGCCCGCGTGGATCACGCCGCTGTTGTGCGTCGAGGTCTCTTCGCCCATGCGTTCGTGGCGTTCCAGCAGCGCCACCGTCCGCCCATGCCGCGCCAGTTCGTACGCGCAGGACAGGCCAATGACCCCGCCGCCGACAACGGTGACGTCCACATCCGCTTCACGCATGACACATCTCAACATTCGAGGCCGACATGCCGATCATTTCTAGGGCCGCTACGCCAAAATGCAAGGCGGCGAATGCACGGCGACCAAGGCGGAGTTTTCGCGAGACATCGTTGCCCCGCGCGGCACAAGGCGGCACAATGCGCGAGATGAACCAAGCGAACGACAAACCGATGCGATTCGCGTTCACGGTGGATGTGGAGGAATGGTTTCAGGTGGAAAACCTGCGACCGGCGTATCCGCTTTCGTCGTGGGAGGGCGCGCCCTCGCGGGTCGAGGCCAGCGTGGACGCGATTCTTCGCCTGTTTGCCGACGAGGGTGTGACCGGCGCGACGTTCTTCACCCTCGGGTGCGTGGCCGAGCGCCATCCGGACATGATCCGGCGCATCGCCCAGGCCGGTTTCGAGGTCGCCTCCCACGGCATGGACCACGTCACGAATTTTGACGACGCCCAGACCAAGGACAAGCTGCGTTGGAATCTGTCGGCGAGCAAGGCGCTGCTCGCCGAGATCACCGGGCAGGACATTGTCGGCTACCGGGCGCCGAGCTTCACCGTCGACAACGAAGTGCTCGATGAGGTCCGCGCCGCGGGGTATCGCTACGATTCCAGCTTTAACGACGTGTCCTGGCACGACCGGTACGGCCGCGTGGACCTGACGGGGTTCGAGGAAATCGAGCCGGGCGTGATGCGCGACGCGAACGGCTTTTGCGAGATTCCCATTCGCAATCTGACGCTGGCCGGCAAGACGATCCCCTGGGGCGGGGGCGGGTATTTTCGCCTGTTACCCGCGCCGGTTTATCGTTGGGGGGTGCGTCGGACGGTGCGCCGCACGGGCAGCTTCATGTTCTACATGCATCCCTGGGAGGTGGACCCGGACCAGCCCCGCGTCGACTCCCTGAGCATGACCAGCCGCTTTCGCCACTACAACCATCTGGCCGATACTCTGCCGCGTCTACGGGCGATGGCGCGGATGCTACGCGGGATGGGCGTGAATTTCGTCTCCGCCGCCGAGTTGGCGGACGCGGCGCCGGACGTTCAGCGCAAATCGGCCTGATAGCTGTCGTTGGCCGACATCATCTTCACGTAGGTTTCCAGCCTTTGACGCGCTTCGGCGCGGCTGACGCCCCATTTGGCGGCGGCGTCCTTGGCCTGCTCGTCCAGGGGGCGGCCGTCGGCGCGGGGGCAGAAGCTCAACTCGGTCATCGCGTCACAGATCTTCACGTCGTCCTCTTCAACGGCCAGGCCCAGATTTCGTCGCACGGGGGTCTGCACCTCGTGGATGGTGAAGTCCCACGGGCGCACGGTCAGGCCGTCCCGGTTCACCCCGTCCTTGCACAGCCAGCCCACGGCGATGGGCGGGCACCCGGACAACTCGGAGGCATGCACCCGCAGCTCGTGGCAGACGTGGTCCGGGTGGGAGGTGTACATGGCGATCAGGCCCTCGCGCATGGTGGCGGTCAGGGCGTGGCGGTCCAGGTTGCAGGGCACGGCGATGCTCATGCGTCCGCCGGTGATCTCGCCGTGGGGAGAACTTTCCACGTGCAGCACTTCGTACTCCCGCGCGCCCTGGTCGTGCTCGGCGGCGACATCCAGCAGCGCGCCGCGCTTTTCCTCCGGCGGTTCGGGTCGGTCGGGCAACAGGCGCACGGCCAGGAGCAGGATCGTCAGCCCCAGGGCGGCCAGAAGCACCGCCAGCGGCAACCCGCCCAGTACGATGGCGTCCCGTTCGCGATTCGAGGAGTTCATGAGATTAGCATAAGGATTCGCCGCGGAATGGCGAGACGGCTAGCGATCCGCGCGTTCCCAGCGACGGGGCGGATGCAGCGAACCGGTGACGGCCAGGGCGAGTTTCCAGACGATGAAAACGGGGGAGATCACCACGCCGCGCAGCAAGCGCATATCCGCCCCCGCGTGGTAAAAGCCGATCATGGTGGTCAGCAGCAGCAGCCAGAGGCCCACGAACGACAGGCCCAGGGCGGCGGCATTTTGCGCAACATACCCCATGATCGCCAGGAGGATCAGGTACGCCGCGTTCGTGGCATAGCCGGGCCAGAGGACATCCAGCGCCAAATGGAGGCGGGCGGTATTGCGTTTGAAGAGGCTTTGCCACAGGAGCCGCCGCGCCGCGCTCGCCAGTTGGGACTCGCCGCCGCTCCAGCGCCGCCGCTGCTTGGTGGCGGTTTTGAAGCTTCTCGCCTTGGACGATCGGATCAGGGCGTAGGGCGCGAAACGCATGAAAATGCCTTCGGAAGCCAGGCGCAACGTGTGCTCGAAGTCCTCGGTGATGGAAAAGCTCCGCCAGCCGTGTTCACGAATCACCGTTCCCGACAGGCACCAGCCGTTCATCATCGGCACCGGCAGGCCCAGCAGATAGCGGCCGAAGTAGGTGCCCGAATTTTTCATTGTATTGGTCAGGTACGACAGCGACGCCAGCGCCGACTTGCCCGGATCCTTGGCGCCGTTGTAGCCCTGCACCCCCGCCACGCCGAGCACCAGGCCCGCGTTCATCTGGCGCAGATAATCCGGCGAGGCTTCCGAATCGGCGTCGAAGCAGACCAGCGCCATGTCCTTTTCCCACTCGATCTTGTCGATGAACCAGGCGATCGCCTTTCCCTTGCCGGGATGCTTGAGATTGGTGCGCTCCATGACTTCGACGCCCATCTCCCGGGCGACCGTGGCCGTGCCGTCGGTGCAGTTGTCGGCCAGGACAACCACCCGGACGCGGTCCTTGGGGTAGTCCTGCTGGAGGGCGCTTTGGATCGTCGTGCGGATGTTCTTCTCTTCGTCGTGAGCGGGAATCATCACGACAAATCGCGTGCGCGGCACCGCGTCGGGAGTGCGCTTGGGGGAACGGGCCAGCGTGACCATGGAAAAGAAGAAGTGCCGGGCGATGGGCAATACGGCAAGAATCGCCGCTGCCGCCAGCACCAGATGCAGGCCGTGAAGCAGTTGGGGCCACAAGTGGGTCAGCTCGGTCAAGTCAGAATCTCGCGATACACCTCGGCGGTGGCTTGGGCCATCGCGCCGGCGGTGTAGTGGTCGTTAAAGCGCGCCAAAAGGCCGTCACGGATCTTATCGGCGGCCGGGGCATTTAGCAGTAGGTTCCGTAATTTTGACGCCAGATCCTCGGCCGCCGGCTGGGTCAGGCAATCATCAAAACCCTTCAAAATCAAGGGGATACCGCCGACAGCGGTGCATACGGGGACGGTCCGGTCCCGCATGGCGGCCACCAGCACCTGGGGCATGCCTTCCGAATCGGAGGACATCACCAAATAATCGCTGCCGCCGATAACTGCGTCCACGTCCGATCGGAATCCGAGGAAATGCAGACGTTCGGCGTCGCCGCTTTGGCGGGCGGCTTCCCGGCATTCGTCGAGCATCGGTCCGTCGCCGGCCAGGACGAAGTGGAGGGGGCCGTCGCCCAAGGGGCCCTGGCGGCGTTCGTCTTCGAGGAGGATCCGCGCCGTTTCCAGGAAGCGCAGCGGCGCCTTGACCGGCATGAATCGGCCGACGAAAGCGACGATCGTCGCGTTTTGCTCCCGGGTGACGCTCTCGCGAAAGGCCCGGCGGGCAGCGTCATCCGCGGTGGAGGGCGGCAGGCCGTTGGGGATCAGGTGGATGCGTTTTTCAGGCACACCCCATTCGACGAGCCCGTCGCGCAACGGCTCGGAGACGGCGATCACCGCGTCAGCGCCGGTCAGTGCCCAACGGTCGGCCCGGTTGTAAACGCTCATCTTCAGGCCCGCGATGCCGGAGAAGGGTTCGGTATGGCCGTGGCGCGTGGCGACGTGCTTGGCGTGGGCGCGGCGGGCGATCATCTGGCCGTAGACGTCGGCCAAATACCCATGGGAATGCACCACCAGCGGCTGCCCCTCGGCCTTGGTCCGCAGCATGTCCATGACGGCGTTGACCGGGGCGGTGTCGACCTTGTGGCGGCGGGGGAAGACGTCGCAGGGAACGCGGACCCCGCGAAGGCGCCGGGCCAATTCTCCGTCGGCAAAGGAGGCGACCGAAACGTTGAACCCCAGCGCGGCCAGGGCCGGCGTCAAGGAGAGGACGTGCGTTTCGATGCCCGCGAAGATCGCGCCTTCGACCAGATGCAAAACGTACGTCACGAACTCTCCATCGGCCGCCAGGGCGTTGCTTGCGTTACTTGCGGGATTGCAGCGCCTGCACCCCGCCCATCAGGATTTCGGGGAAATCGGGGGTCACGGCGGCCGCCGTTTGCAGCAGAACCTCGACTTCCAGGCTGCTGGTTTCGTCCATCGACGCGGACAGATCCACCGCCCGCTTGTTCAGGCCCAAGGCCCGCTGGGGCAGGGCGATGAGCTTGTCGGTCAGGTCCTTGGTCACGGCGTCCAGCTCGCCCTCGGCGGCCACGCGCGTCACCACGCCCCACTCCAGGGCCTTCTCGGCGGTCATCGTGTCGCCGAGCATCAGCACTTCCTTGGACCGGGCCACGCCCACCGCGCGGGTCAGGCGCGTGGTGCCGCCGCAGTCGGGGATCAGGCCCAACACCACCTCGGGCAGCCCGAACTTGGAGCCCGTCTCGGCCACGCGAAAATCGCAGGCCAGGGCCAGTTCCATGGCGAGGCCGTAGCAGTAGCGATGGACGACGGCGATGACGGGTTTTTCAATCTTTTCAATGCGATAGAGCACGCGGTGGATCTTGTAGGCCAGTTCGCGCAGATGCATGCCCCGGTCGTTGATGTCCACCGCGCCCAGGCCTGCAAGGCCCGAGACGTCCACGCCGGAGGAGAAGCCCTTGCCGGCGCCGCGAATGACCACCACCCGCACATCCGGGTTGAGCGCGGCCGCCTCGACGGCGTCGTGCAGGCCCATGAGCACCTCGTCGTTGATGGCATTGCGCACATCCGGACGATTGATGGTGAGCTGGGCGATTTGGTCGGCGATCGTCACCTCAACGGCGGTATTACTCATGAGATTTTCCTTCATTGGGGTTCACGGGGCATCGCGACGGCCCACGCCGCCGAGCGGGCGAATCCTAGCGATTTTCGTCGACGTGCTCAAGCATCGATCGGGTGCCACACTCTTAGGCCGACGTAGTCGGGCAAGGGTGTGAGGGAAAACATCGCGGAATATTTCACACCTTCTCAACGACAATGTCGTTGCGAAAGTGTGGCACCCACACCGATCAAGGGTCCAGCCCCATCCCCTCCAATCGCTCGCGCAGCAGGCCGTATCGGCGGCGGCGGGCGTCCGTTTTGATCGCGCGTTCGAGGGCGGTGCGGGACCCGACCAGGACCACGTAGCGCCGGGCGCGGGTGACGGCGGTATAGATGAGGTGGCGCTGGAGCATGATGGTGTGCTGCGTCGCGATGGGGATAACCACCGCCGGGTACTCGCTGCCCTGGGATTTGTGGACACTGATGGCGTAGGCTACCGACAAATCGCTAAGCGCCGCGCCGTCGATGGGCACCAGGCGGCCGTCGAAATCCACGTACAGCGTCTTATTGGCGTGGTCGATTCGCGCCACGCGCCCCAGATCGCCGTTGAAGATATCCCGGTCGTAGTCGTTGGCGCTTTGCAGCACCCGGTCGCCGACGCGAAAGACCGTGTCGCCGCGTTTCATGGACGGGCCGCTCGGGTTGAGGCGCTCCTGGGCCAGGCGGTTGAGGTTCGCCACCCCCACATCCCCGCGATGCATCGGCGAGAGGATCTGGATGTCCGTCATGGGGTCCAGGCCGAAGCTCTTGGGCAGGCGGTCGGCGACGATGTCGATGATGGTCCGGGCCGCGGCGCCGGGGTCGTCGCGTTGGATAAAGAAGAAATCGCCCTCGTCCCCGTCGGGCAGGCGCAGCGGGCGGCCTTGGAGGATGCGGTGGGCGTTTTCCACGATCATGCTGCCTTCGCCCTGGCGGAAGATCTCCGTCAGACGCACCACCGGGAAACGGCCGCATTCGATCAGGTCGCGCAATACGTCGCCGGGCCCGACCGACGGCAGTTGGTCCGCGTCGCCGACGATGACCAGATGGGTTTGGGGCGAGAGGGCGCCGGTGAGCGCGTCCATGAGGTTGATGTCGATCATGCTCGCTTCGTCGACGATCAGCACGTCCACGTCCACCTCGGCCACGCGGCCCCGACCTTCGGCGCCGGGGCGCAATTCCAGCAGGCGATGCAGCGTCTTCGCCTCCCGGCCGGTGGCTTCCGACAGGCGTTTGGCGGCGCGACCGGTCGGCGCGGCCAGCTCGCACGAACCCTTGAGCACGCCCAGGATCTCGACGATCGCCTTGACGATGGTCGTCTTCCCCGTTCCGGGTCCGCCCGTCACCACGCACACCTTTTCCCGCACCGCCGCGTTGACGGCGCGAAACTGCGTGTCGGTCAGATGGATATCATGCTTGTCGGTCAGCCACCGGCGCGCCTTGTCCGCGTCGAAATCCCGCAAGGACGACGGATGGCGCAAGGACTCGGCCAGGCTCGCGACCACGCCCCGCTCGGCCCGGTACAGGGACACGAAGTAGACGAAGTCGTCCAGGCGTTCGCCGTCGGCCGTTTCGATCTTGATCGCGCCCCGCTCGGCCAGCGAAGGCATCGATTCAGCCACCAGCGCCTCGGGCACCTCCAACTGCGTCGCGCAGAGACGGACCAAGTCGCCACGGGGATAGGCGACATGGCCGTCGGTGGACAGTTCGCGCAATTGGTGGACGATTCCCGCCGCGACCCGCTCCGGCGCGTCACGGGCCAGGCCGAGTTCCTGGGCGATCTTGTCGGCGGTGGCGAAACCGATGCCCCGCACGTCGACGGCCAGGTCGTAGGGATTGGTCTTGATCTGTTCAACGACCTTGGGGCCGTAGGCCTTGATGAGTTTGGGCGCCAGCGACGCGGACAGGCCCATGCCCTGGAGGAAGATCGTCAGGTTGCGCAGCGCCTGGCGCGACTGCCACGCGCCGGTGATCTGCTCGACGCGCTTGCGTCCGATGCCTTCGACCTGCCCCAGGCGCTTGGGATCCTCGTCGAGGATTTGCAGCGTGCGCTCGCCGAATTCCTTGACGATGCGCTCGGCCATGGTTTTGCCGATGCCCTTGACCACGCCGGAGGCCAGATATTTCTGGATGCCGTGTTTCGTCGTGGGCAGGATGGGGCGGAAGTTTTGGATCAGGAACTGGCGGCCGCGCTTGCCGTCCTCGAAGCGTCCCTCGATTTCCAATTCCTCGCCCTCGACCAGATCGGCCAGCCCGCCGAGCACGACGATCTCTTCCAACCCGCCGGTGGGGGCGAAGGCGGCGATGGCGAAACCGGCTTCCTCGTCGCGAAAGATGATCTTTCGCAGCGAACCGCTCATGGTCTTGGTCGGAGTCGGGTCGAGAAGCGGGCCGGTCACATCAAACGGTCACATCAAATAGGTCTGTTTGCGTTTGCGGGCGATGAGCGCGCGGGCTTCGTCCCGCAGCTCGGAATGCAGCGAGCCGTCGTCCTCGATGTCGGACAGGTCCTTGACCTGCAGGGACGGGATGATGTTTTTCGCCAGGTTGACGGGGGTGTAGGGATTGCGCGCGACGGCCAGCTTGACCGTGTAGCGCGTCATCCATTTCTTGCTTTTGTAGATCTCCATGAGCACCGGCGCCTTGCTGGGCCGGCGGGCGGCCAGTTGCACCACGTCGCGCTCGGTGGTGCGGGGATTGACCAGCAGGCGTTCGATGACGCGCGGATCGGTGTCGTAGCTGGCGGCCTTGCGCGTGTCCTGATCGGTGCGCATGGCGACGCTGATGCGCTCGCCGACGGTCTTGTCGGCCATGCCGTAGGACAGGAAGTCGTTGACCTCGTTCTCGTCGGAGGTGCGGGCGGCGGGGCCGTTGGTAAACAGCGACAGAGCCACTTCGTCTTCCTCGCGGGAGGCGAGGTGATAGACGCGGCTGCGGCGGAATTTGTCCAGGCGGTTGACCAGGGTGTCCGGGTTGATGAGCACCGACCACGCGTCCCGCGCCAGGGAATCGCCCGACTCGGCTTGGCGATGGAGGCTGCGGATGACATAGACCAGTTCCATGTCGTCCTTGAGCACCATCAGCTTCTCGCCCAGATAGGTCACGCGCAGGGCGGGATCGACGATATTTTGCAGCTTCGCCACCATGCGTTCGGCGAAGCGGTCGAGTTGTTCAATGCGCTGCGTCCCAAGCATCTGTCCACTCTCCCACACCAACATGATACTGCAAGTGGGCCGGGGAGCAAAAGTGAAGGTTATTGGGCTGGGGGGGCATCGGCCCTACAGAGCCCCGACTCAACAGAGCCCCGACCGTAAGGGAGGGGTCGTCGAGCGCATTGACCAATGTGGATCTTACGTTGCTTCGCGAATCGCTGATCCGAAAGGCTCGACAACCCCGCGCTGACGCTTGGGGCTCTGTTCAGCGCGAGTGCCCGTAAGTGCTGGAAGGCGGGATCTGTCACCACCTCGGCCCCTCGCGCCGAGGCGCGACCGAGCCGCCGTACATGCGGGACATGATCTGCGTGGAGGCCTGTTGGCAGCCCTGGCAGGCGTCGACCAGGCCGCGAAGCTCCGTGGCGCGGGGCGAGGTCCAGATCTCCTCGACCGTATTTTGCGTCAGGTTGCCGATGGCGTCGTAACGCAGCCCGCACACGGCCATGTCGCCGTTGGGCATGACATACGCCAAGCTGCGCACCTCCCGGCAGCCGAAGGGCTTGACCGGCCGGTGGTGCATGCGCTCGGCGAAGAGGTGGACGTTTTCCCGCTTGAGAAACGCCGCCGCCGCCTTGCCGATGCCCTGCTTGCTGCCCCAATCCACCCGACGCATCACGTCGGCGACCTTGTCCGGCTCGTCGATCATCAGCACCTTGTGCTCCACGCTCTCCCAGTCGGGCACGTGCTGCAAAAACGGCTGCACCGCCATCCCCGGAACGCAGTCCACGCCGTGCTCGCGGCAGAACGCGACGACCTTGGGCAGATCCTCCACGGACTTATCCGTCACGCAGAAGTTCACGCCCATGGAAAAGCCCCGCTCGCGGGCCAGCTTCGAGCCTTCGCGAATCGTCTCGACCACCTGGCGATAGCCGTGTTCCTCGTCGCCGCGACGCATCTTCGGGTAGATGTCCTCCAGGCCGTCCATGCTCACGCGGATCTGCAGGCCGGGACGGCCGTGGCGCTCCAGGAAAGGGACGATGCGGTCGGTGCGCGTGCCGGCGGTGGTGATCTGCAGGAGGTAGGGGTCGATGTGCTCCCACATGGCGTCGCACAACTCGGACAGGTCGGGGCGGGCGAAGGGCTCACCGCCGATGACTTTCACAATGTCCAGGCATGCGAGTTTTTTGATGATGCCGATCATCGCCGAGGTGTCGAGTTCGTCTTCCCACGCGCCGCGCTTCCAGACCTGGCAGGTGGCGCATTTCAGATCGCATTTCCACGTGGGGATGAAGTGGGCCGCGCGAGGCAGTTGCGGCACGTCGACGACGGATTTGACGATCGCCTCCGCCGCGTGAAAATAGGCCTTGGCCACCACCGACGGGCGGCGCGAGGCGCGTTCGGCACGCGCGGGGATCGAGGCCTGGGGCATGGCGTTTTCGCGGACGTTCGTCATCGGGGCTCAAAGACCGTAAAGGCTCCCACCTGGTCGACTCGTCGATAATTATCCCCAATCCACGCAAAAATCCTAGGAGCCACCCGACGAAATTCGTTGGCGGGCTTGCCGTCGGCGACGAAATCCTCCAGGACGACGACCTTCGGCGCGGCTTTTTGCAGGTCGGCCAGGGCGTCGTCCTCGGTGTAGGTCCACAGGTCTTCGGGCCGGTCGAACAGCGACAGGGGCAGCGGATTCTCGCGGCGCGACAGGTGGTAGAGACCGGGACAGAAGGGCGCGCAAAAGATCGCGTCGCCGGATTTCGAGCCGGTCCGCACCAGCTCCACGACCTCCGTGATGTCCTCGACGCGCGGTTCCTCGTCGCGAAGCGGAGCGATATCCGCCGGCAAGCGTTTCCATGACGGAGCCGCCTGAAAGATCCCGCCGACGTAATAGCTTTGCTGCACGCCGAATACGATCACGACAAAAGCCGTCGCCGTGAATGCGACAAACGCAATGCGTCCCTGGGATTGGCGGAAGAGCGGCTTGCCGGGGTGGACGCGTGTCAGAAACAGGACGATGGCGAGCATCGTGAACGGTAGATGGTTTTGCAGGAAATGGGCGCCGTCCGCCCGCGCGAGCATCTTCGGCACGCCGGCCAGACCGACGACCAGCAGGAGATAGACCACGCGACGCAGGTCCGGGTCCGATTTGGAATCGGCCTTCAGGAAGCGAATCGCGACGGCGATGACGATGACGCCGGCGTCGATGAACGCGGCCTCGGCGACGCCTTGGATGCCGGGGGTGCGCAGGCCGGTGAACAGGGCGACGATCAAATCGCGCGGCGCGAGGAAATCCGATGACACCAGCGCGGCATGGCGGGCGAAGAAGGAGCTAAGGTCGAGATGCAGCACCCACGGCGCTAGCAGCGGCAGTGTCCCGAAGTAGAACACGACCAGCAGGATCGGGCATAGGCCGCAGAATTTGTCCTTGCGTTCGGTGAGTTGGAGGACGAGGGCGGCGACGGCCAGCGGCACGCCGGTATAGGGATGCAGCCCCGTGATCGCGGCGGTGGCGATGCCCAGGGTGATGCCGTGGACCATGCGCCAGTTGGGTCGCCGCCAGACGAGCAGGGCGAGCGTCACGGCGATGGACAGGGGGATCATCGCCTTGTGCATCGGGCCGGGGATCAGCGCGAAGGCGAGGATCGTCAGCGCCATCGCCAGTCCTCCGGCGAATCGGAAGACGATCAGGCCCGCGATGACGGCCGTGGCGATGCGCTCGAGCGTCCAGGCAAAGCGCAGCGTCGCGACGGCGGACGACGGATCGTGAAACGCGAGGGATTCGAGGAAATAGCGGGTGGAGTAGTGCCCGAAGACGGCGGGGTCGTAAGTCCCGGCGGCCACCTTCGCGGCTCCGTCCCAGACCAAACCCTCGTCCGACAGATTGATCGAGCGATTCCACGCGGGGACGAGGAGAACCGTCGCGATCGCCAGGGCGACAACCAGCGGCGCCCAAAACGGGGGGCGTTCCCCGGCGGCTATTGCGTCAGAACTCGGCGGAACGAAAAACCGCCGTATTCGCGAATCTTCACCCACGTCAACTCGCCTTTGATGAGCTTTTCCAGCCCGATACTATACAGGCGAATCACGTCGGTGAAACGGGCCAGCCCCGTCAGCAGCCCCGGATGGCGGGTCAGCAGGTGGCTACGGGAGGCGGCGCGCACGAACGACGCCGGGATAAAGGGCTTGGACGCCAGCGCGCACAGGGCGATGTGGGCTCGGTCCTCCGCGGGGCGGGGCCAGTCGAAACTGGCGCGGAACTGGCGGAAGGTCTTTTGCGCCCGGCCTTCCAATTCGCGCTCGGTCATGTGGCCCTGGTCGCGCAGGGAGTCGAAAACCCCCGACTCGGGGAAGGCGTTGAGCGAATAGAGGAAGACCCGATAGGGCCGGGGCAGCTCGGTGAGCAGGTCGACCATCGCCCGCCGGTCCTTAGTCGAGGCCATGGGGTTGTCCAGGATGACGTCGTAGTTCACTTCCAGGTTGTGCCGCGCCGCCAATTCGCCGAATTCCTTGACCACCGCCGCGGAGTCCTTGCGGTCGTACATCTCCGCTTCCTCGGCGCTGGCCGCTTCCACGCCCATCTGCACGTGCTTCAGACCCGCCGCCACCAACATCTCGATGTGGTCGCGCTTGTAGGCCTCGGGGTTGAGCAAAATATCGAACGGCAGCCCGACTTCCTGGGGCCAGCGTTCGCAGAATTCCTCCATCCAACGCATCGGGAAGATAAAGGTGTCGTCGTCGAATTTCACACGCTTGAATCGCCCGAAGGTCCGGCGCGCCGCCTTGACCTCTTCCAGCACCGAATCCACCGACCGCCGCCGAAAACGAAAGCGCTTGCCGTAGACGTTCTCCAGGCTCGCCTCGTAGCAATATGAACACGCGTACGGGCAACCCCGGCTGGCATGCACGCGGATCTGCCCCTGACGCAGCAGCGGGTCGCCGGGGATGATCTTCCCGCCTTCGATGAGCACCTTGTTGTCGTGGGAAAAATCCCGATGGGGCAGGGTGTTCAGATCGACGAAGTCCGGCGCGGCGGGCGCGGTTTCGTGATGGGGCAGGCGAAGGCCGGGAATGCCGTCCCACGACTCGCCGGCCTTGGTGCGTTCGGCGATGTCGGCGATGATCGGTTCCCCCTCGCCGATGGCCGTGCCGTCCGCCCAACCGACGCAGTCCCCGGACGCGAAGGTCGGATGGATGCCCCCGGCTACGATCTTAGCCCCCGTGGCCTCGCGAATCGCGCGGGAAACCTGGGCCACGAGCCGCAGGTAGGGCGTGCCGAAGCCGATGCCCACCACGTCCGGGCCGACCGCTTTGAGATGGCCGCAAAGCTGCTCCACCTCGAGGCGCGTCGGGGCGATGACGTCGTTATTGCGCCACGATTTGAAGAAGACGGTGTGCGTCTCGTAGCCGCGCTCTTTCAGCACCGCCGCGAGCATGCGCACGCCGTTGTTCTCCGTGCCGTACGGCGTCATCAACGCGAAGACGGGTTTGCGGTCGGCCAATGTCGCTCCTTAACGCAAGTGAGCCGATTCAAACGGGCCGCACCCAAACGGTCAAGGGCAAAGTCGCGCAGCAAAAGGAGAATATTCGATTTGCGGCTGTACGATTCACGTTGGGGTTGTTATTATTCTCACACTCCAGACACCCGGACGCACGCATTTTGCCGGTCCCGCCGATAGTTACGGGGATCGGAGGAAGACTAGGCCCATGGCGCACGACCCGGATATCCCCAACGACCGGCACCCGCTGGTCGACGACGAATCGGATATTCCCCGCACCTCCACGCTGGTTCGGGAAAATCGCTTCTCCCGCCTGGTCGAAATCTCCGGGCTGATCTCCGGCTCCCTCAATCCCAAAGTCGTCTGGCGTCGCGGCACCGAGGCGGCGATGGAAGTGGCCGGGTCCGAGGCGGCCAACCTTTTTCTGGTCGATCCGAAGACCGGCGATCTGGTCATCGAAGTCTCCCTGGGCCCCACCACCGAGTCGTCCCACCAGGTGCGGGTGCGTCCGGGGGAAGGGGTGGTCGGCCTGGCGCTCAAGAACCGCGAGACCATCGTCATCAACAACGTCGCCCGCGATCCGCGCCGGGATATGGTCGCCTCCACGCGCACCGGCGAGCTGCCCCGCAGCCTGATGTGCACGCCGCTGGTGTCCCGAGGCAAGGCCATCGGCGCCATCGAGGTCGTCAACAAGGCTCGCGGCCATTTCACGCACAATGACCAGATCACCTTTGAGGCCCTGGCCGGGCAGGTGGCCGTGTCCATCTCCAACGCCCATCTCTTCGACGAGTTGCAGGCAGCGTTTCTGGGCACCATGGCGGCGTTGGTGGAATCCATCGAAAAGCGCGACCCCTACACCGGCGGCCATTCCAAGCGCGTGACCGAAGGGTCGCTGGCGATCGCCGACAAACTGGGACTCGCCGAGGCGGATCGGGAACGGCTGCGCCTTTCGGCGATTTTGCACGACGTGGGCAAGTTGGGCGTGGACGACGCGGTCCTGCGCAAGCGCGGGCGCCTCAACGACGAGGAATTCGCCCAGATGAAGGAGCACCCGCGCTACGGCAAGGAGATCCTGGAACACATCCCCGGGATGCACGACATCCTGCCCGGCGTGCTGCATCACCATGAGCGCTACGACGGCCGCGGCTACCCCGAAGGGCTCAAAGGTTCCCAGATTCCCCTGATGGCCCGCATCATCGGCGTGGCCGATACCTACGACGCCATGACCTCCGACCGCCCCTACCGCAAAGGCCTGCCCCATGACACGGCGGTGCAGGAACTCAAGCGCGTATCCGGCAAGCAGTTCGATCCGGTATGCGTGCAGGCGTTTATGGAGGCGGTGGAATCGGGGGATTTCGTCGGCGCTCGCGGCAAGGAGCAGGTCGAGCAACGCTCGGTGAATCTGCGCGCGCCCGAGTCCAGCGGCGAGACCGATATTCCCGTCGAGGACGCCGAGGTCAAGCCGGTCAGCGCCCTGATGGCCGACATGGGGCAGGTCGTGCGCGAAGTGCGGGCCGAGATCGAGAACGAAAAGAACGAGAGCGCCGAGACCGCCAAAGGCTAGGCACGCGCGCCGTCATTCCCTCGATAAATGGGATCAGATATCGCCGGACTTGAGTTGCCGATGCCGTAGGATTTCGGCGATGCGGGCATTGGTTGCGCGGCGTTTTCGGCAAACACCCCAGATCGCCATCTTTCCCTGGAAGATCCCCCAAAAGTAAGACGGATGCCGAAAGCCGTGCCAAAGCGCGCGGGCGGCGTCCAGCGGCATGCATTTCGCCCAGAGGAAGGCGGCGAGGATGGGACGAGCGCATTTGGCGACGAGGCGATAGCGGTTGACCATCGCGCGGCCTTCGATGAGCGGTCCGTGGCCCGCGGGGTTGGTGCGGTCGTGCGTCGCGTGGGCTTGGGGGACGTAGAGAAAGCGATTTCCCGCCGAGCGCGCGCGCCAGGCCAGATCCACGTCCTCGTAATAGGCGAAGTAGCCCTCGTCGAAAATTTCGCCGTCCACCGCCAGGTCGAACAGCGCCTCCCGCCGCCAAAGCGCGCATGCCGCCGTCGGGCCGAAGACATCCGCATCGCCGTCGTACTGTCCGCGATCCTCTTCGCCTTGCCCCCGGTCGTACGGCGACATCCCGCCGAGGTTCAAGACGACCCCCGTGCTGTCGAGCGTCGGCGGCTCGCCGCCGCGAAGCAATTTCGGTTGCACGGCGGCGACGTCTTCCGGCGCATTTTCCAACGCCTCGACCAGCGCTCGAAGTGTATCCGGCGGCAGCACGACGTTGGGGTTGAGCAGCAGGACATACGGGCGATCCGCTTCGCGCAAGGCCCGGTTCATTCCGGCGGCGAATCCGGTGTTGGCATACTGTTCGATGAAGCGAAGGCCGGACGTGGACCCCAGGACGCCGCGCGTGCCGTCGTAAGAGGCGTTGTCCACGGCGATGACGCGCGTCTCGACGCCGACCTGTGCGCGAACGCTCGCCAGTGTCGCCTCGATGGTTCGCGCGTTATTAAACGT
>JACKCT010000010.1 GCA_020633895.1 Deltaproteobacteria bacterium
GGCTGGTCAGCAAGCGGTCCAAATCGTTCGCCGAGTCGAAACGCTCGACGACCCCGCGCTCACGCTTGGGGCTCCGTTGGGTTGAACCCGCCTCCAACAACGAAAGCGTCAACCGCTCGCTACGGCTCGCGGCTCGGACATCGCAGGCACCCGCGAATTCAATCCGAGTCCACCGAGCAATGCCCCTCGCCCGAGTGCCCGGCTTCGCGGAGGGCTTCGATAAACGCCGCATAGTCGTCCGCGTCGAGAATTTCCTCGACCGGCGCCATATCGATGACGTAGCCATTCTCGGCGGCATACTCGGCGAACGGCTCGAAGCCCAACGCGAGGTTGTTGACCACATGGGCGTGCTCGGTGTGCTGAGCGTTGCCGAACAGATGGTCGACATGGAGGGTGATCTCCACTTCGCCCTCTCCGCCCGGCTCGACCACCCCGGCGTAGGGGTCGGTCTCGCGATGCTCGCAGTCGACGTACTTGAGCTGCGTGCTCACGGGGATCGCGAACTCGACCACCCGGCCGTTCTTCTGGGCGGAGCCGGTCATGACCATGGAATACCCGGCCAGATCGCCGTCCGGGCTCGGCGCGAGCGTGAAGTTGACGAAGTTGTAATTCCCCGCCGGGGCATCCTCGACGTGCGAAAGCATCAACCGGCCCTCGGCCGCCAGATCGAGCATCTGCGTGACCGGCACCGTCTCGTGGGCCGCGTCGGTGGGGATATCCTCGTGGGGATGGCCCATGTGCTTGGTCTCGATCGGTTCCTGATAGGCCGTGAACTCGGCGATGTTGACCCAGAAATGGTCGAACCGGATCCACCACTCGTCCTTGGAGATGAACCCGTCCGTCACCAGATCTTCGCCGCTGACATAGAATGTCAGTTCGCCCGAGCCCCGGCCGGCGGCCCCGTCGTCGCTCGCGTCGAAGCCGTCACCGTCATCGCCACCGCATGCCGCGGCGCCGAATCCGATCAACACGGTCAACAAGACCGCGCCCACGCACATCGTCCAGGTTGTCCAAGGTTTCATCGGAGGGCATCTCTCGAAGGGACTCGCCGCCCCGAAACCGAGGCGACGGGTGTTCGTCTTGATCAACGATAAAAAGAGCGTCGCGCGCGGGACTATTCCAGCGCGTCTTCCGAATAGGTCTCGTAGTCGCAATGGCCCTCGCCCGAATGGCCGATGGTGTACAGGGCCGTGACGAAAACCTGCTTTTCCGTGTCGCTGATGAATTCGGACAGGTCGTGTCCGGTCGTGTCGATGCTGTTGCCGTTGGCCAGGGCGTACTCGGCGAAGGGCTCGAAGCCCAGGGCGAACTCGTTGACCCCGTCGACGGTGTCTTCCGGTTCGTCCGCGTCGCCGAATAGATGATCGGCATGGAGCGTCAATTCCACGCTGCCCTCGCCGCCGTCCTCGACCACGCCCGCCTCGGCGTCATCCACCTCCTGAAGGCAGTTGATGAAGATCATCTGCTCCGGCAGGGCGATGGTGAAATCGACCGTGTCCTCGTCCTTGGTCGCGGTGCCGGTCCAGACGATCGTGTTCCCGGCAAAGTCCCCCTCGTCCGTGTTGTCCAGGACGAAGTTGACGTAGTTGTAGTTACCGGCCGGCACGTCCTCCATCGACGCCACCAGCGTGCGGTCGTCGCCTTCGGCCAGATTGACCCAATACGAATCCACCAGCGCCACGTGGGACGCGCCTTCCGGGATGTCGCTATGGGGATGGCCCGGGTGCTTTTCGGTGACGGCCGCCTGGTAGGCGGTAAAGCCGGTCACGTTCGCCCAGAATCCGTCGAAGGAGAGGGCCCAGCCGTCCTTCGTCGTAAAACCGTTGCGCCCGAATTCTTCGCCGTTGGCGTAGAAATTCAGCGTGCCCGTGCCGACATCCGTCGCGTCGTCATCGTCATCGTCGTCGCCTCCACAGGCAATCGCCGTCATCGCCAGCGCGCACGCCAGCATCATCGTCATCATCATCCACCGAAATTTGATCATCGTCTTGTCCTCACTCATCACGTCGTTGTTACTCGCACCGTCAAAACTTCGCCGTCACCGTCAGGCGGGCGAAGAAGGGAGATCCGGGGGTGTAGTGCTTGCCGTTGTAGACGTCGCCGTTCGGCTCGGGCCGGGACTCGTAGGAAAAGACGGCGTCCTCGTATTCGATGTCCAGGAAGTTGTCGATCGAAAGCTGCGTGCCCCAAGTGTCCCGGTCGTAGGAGGCGACCAGGTCGGCCACGTAGTAATCGGGCGCCGTTTCGTCCTGGTCCAACTCCCGCTCGGCCATGTACCGCCCGCGGACCATGCCCGACACGCCCGACTTATGCCGCCAGCCGACGGCGTTGGTCATCATGGTGATCGGGCCGTTGGGGATGCGCTCGTCCGTGTCGGCAAAGCGGGCGTCGACGTGCGTCACGTCGGTGGTCAGATACATCCAATCCAAAGGCCAAAGACGCACTTCCGCGTCCAGGCCGCGTCGCTCGGTGGCGCCGCGCGGCAGCGTCAGGCCCGTGGTGGGATCGAAGACCTGATCCTGTTCCTTGTCCGCGTACCAACCGGCCGCGGCCAGGGTCATGCGGTTATCGAACAGGAACACCCGCGAACCCACCTCGCCGCCGCGCACCTTGGGGATGTCCGAGGAGGGGTGGTTCGCCATGAGCTGCGTGGTGTTGGAAAAGAACCCTTCGCCGTAGTTGACGAAGATGTCCCACGGACGCAGCGGCGTGAAGATCACCGACGCCTTGGGGCTCACGACGGACGCCGTTTCGTTCCAATCGATGGGCACGTCCTGATGGGTGTCGGCCTGATTCGTGTAGATGTTGAAATATCGCTCGTCCTGCGTGGCCTCGCCGTCGTAGGAGATCACGTCAAACCGCACCCCCGGCACCAGACGCAGCCACGGCAGCAGCGTCGCGTCCTCCCGCAACCACAGGCCCAGGGAATTTTCCGTGAACTGAAAATCGTCGATGAGGTTGAAACGGTCGCGTCCGCTGGTATTGGCCAGCACCTGGTCCACGTCGGTAAGCTGCCATTGGGCGCCGACGGTGGTCTCCCACTTCGTCGAGCCCAGGCGCAGCAGGTGTCGGTATTTGCCGTCGAAACCGAAGGCGTGGCGGTTGTCGCGTTGCTCAAGTTGGTCGCCCAGGGCCGGGTTGAACAGATAGTAGGTGTAGTTCGACCAGATCTCCGTGCGCTTGTAGTCGAAGTACCCCTGCAGGCGTAGCGACTGATCGCCACGGTCGTAGTCGGCGGTCAGGGCGACGAGTTGGCGATCCGAATTGACGCGATCCGAGTCGTCGATGGAGTCGTATCGCCCGATATGTCCGTCGTCGACGTATTCCTTCGGGATCACGTCGGCGACCGCGCTTTTCTGGTCGTAGTGCGTGCTCATCAGGTTGAACGACCAGGGCCCGGCGAGGATCGTCTGGGACTGGTTGGCGCGATAGGCGTCGGCCCAGCCCGGGTCGGTGAAGCCCTCGGTGTGGTCCATCTCCGCCGCCCCGGTGAACAAATAAGGATCGCGGGAGACGCCGAAGGTGGTGAGCACCTTGGCGGTGCCGAACATGCCGGCGGTTGTCCCCAGGGTGTTGTGGTCGGCGTAGCGGCGGGGGATCAGGTCCACGGCGCCGGCCGTCGCGAAGTTGCCGAATTCGGGATCGTACGGCCCCTTGATGACGCGCACCGCGTCCAGCGTCTCGGGGATCAGGAAATGCAGATCCAGATAACCGTGGCCGTGGACATGGGACGGCTCGTTGAGCGGCACCCCGTCCAGATAGACCGCCACGTCCTGGCCGTGTTCGGCGTCGAATCCGCGCAGGAAATATTGATACGCCTTCGCTCCTCCCGAGTGCTGGGAGACGTGCATGCCGGGGATGACGCGCATGATGTCGCTGGGGTTTTGCATGGGCAGGTTTTTGAAGTCCTTGCCGCGAATCACCTGGGACGAGGACGCGCTCACGTCCCTTCGGGCCTCGACCTCCACCTCGTTGAGGATGAAACCTTCGTCGCTCCAGGCCTCGTCGGCCCCGTCGTCCTCGGAGGGCGGCGCGGCCGCGCCTTCGGTGGGATCGGTCGCCATTCCGCTGCCGTCCTGGGCGAAGGTCGGGCGTTCCTCGGTCATGGTCCAGCGCCGGTCGGGGTAGCCGTCGCCGGTGGTGTCTTCCATGACGAACGCCGATTCCCCGTCCGCCGCGATATGCACCCAGCGGTCCATGCGTCCGTCGTGGTCCGTGTCCCCTTCGACGGAGGCGAGGCGGTCCTCGGTGTACGTCGCGACCATGTCGAACTTGCCGTCGCCGTTGGAGTCCTGCCACTGGCGATGCATCGCGCCGCCGTCGTAGCGCTCCTCCACGTCGATGCGCCCGTCGAAGTCCGCGTCCATTTTCGCGCCGGTCATCACGCCGTCCGGGCCCACGAACAGCCACAGGTCCACCGTGCCGTCGCCGTTGAGATCCCGTTCCTGCCGGGCGAAGACCCCGGCGTCGTAGTAGTTCCAGAGGTCGGTTTTTCCGTCCTTGTCCGAATCCATCGCGACGGACGAAAGCCGCCCCGCCCCGTCCCGACGTATCTCGGCGTCGTCCGGCGGGGTGCCCGGATCGCCCATCAAGCCCATATTGTTGCCGATGTGGGCGAACGCGACGCCGGAGCCGTTCACGACGGCAAAAAACACCGCCAACAAGACGGCGGCCAAGACCCGGAATGAGGTTTTTTCGACAAGTTGAAGCACAGGCGTCCCGCTGTATCGAACCAAGAATTGAACAAGGAATGGTAGCCGGTCGCGACCAGGCCACAAGGGGGTGCGGCATTTCGTCGCATGAGCCGATATTTCAAGCACTTAGAGGGACTGAGTCCTCATCAAAAAACATGACCAAAGACTTTGGCCGCGGCCCTGCCTCGGGGCTATACTGATTTTCCAATGACCGTTTCGCAAAGATTTCGCTCTCGTGCCGCGCAGGTCGAACTGACGCTGATTGCCGTCGCGACGGGAGGAGTCGCCCTGGCCGGGGCGAACCGTGCGTTCGAGGTGTCCGTCGGGCGCTTGGCGGCGGGGGTCGCGATCTTGCTGTTCGCCCAAAGCCTGCTTCGCGATCTGGCGCGCCTGGTTCTCGAACCCCGCGTCAAAATCGACGAGCAGCACCGCCTCGTCTGCCTGTGCGCCGAATCGACGATCAGCATCGTCGTCGCCGTCGCCGCCGTCATCCTGATGCTCGCGGGCGTCGAGATCTCCGTGCGTCTGACGGGTGACATCCTGGCGGCCGTCTTTCTCGCCGTGTCGCTGACGGGTTTTTTCGCCAAGGATTTTGTCGTCGGCGTTTCCCGCGCGGGGATATATTTCCGGCGCGAAACCCACCACGGCCGCGTGCGCGTTTGGTAGGCATCCCGCATTGATTCTTCGTCCCGCCTTTGCCAGGATGCGTTAGCCTTTTGAACCGAGATTTTTTGGAGGTCCGCCGTGAGCCGCGTGGCTCTGGTGAAATGCCGGGAATACGACCTGGAGCAGGTGACGCAGGCCCTCGTCAGGGCTCTGGAGCCCCTGGGCGGCCTGGGGCAGTTCGTCAAACCCGGCCAACGGGTGCTGCTTAAGATCAACATGCTTCGCCCCACCCCGCCGGAAACCGCCACGACGACGCATCCCGTGGTCGCGGTGGCGTTGGCGCGGATGGTGCGCGACCTGGGCGCCGTGCCGGTCATCGGCGATTCGTGCGGCGGGGCCAAGGCCTACGGCCAGTCGGAGCGGGCGTTGGAGGAATGCGGCATCGCCCCCTTGGCCCGGGAGCACGGCATCGAAACGATCGTTTTCGAAACGGCGGGCGTCGAGCGTGTGAAGGTCGAAAACGCCGCGTTTCTCCACGAAATCGTCGTCTCCAAGGCGGTCCTGGACGCGGATGTCGTCATTTCGGTGCCCAAGCTCAAGACGCACGTCGAAACACTCATTACCGGCGCGGTGAAGAATATGTTCGGCGTCATGCCCGGCGCGTACAAGCTGAATCTCCATCGCCGCGCGCCGGGGCCGGTTAATTTGGGCCACGCGCTGCTGGATATCTACAAGACGGTCAAGCCCGCGCTGTGCGTGATGGACGGGATTCTCGCGATGGAAGGCAGTGGGCCGTCGTGGGGCAAGCCGAAATTCGTCGGCGCGTTGCTGGCTTCGGCGGACGGTGTCGCGTTGGATCACACGGCGGCGCGGCTTGTCGGTCAGGATCCGACGCAGGTCACGACCATCGCCCCGGCCAAGGAACGGGGCATCGGCGAAAATGACACGGCGGCCATCGAGGTCGTCGGCGATTCGATCGACGAGCTACGCCCCGCGGATTTCGCCCTGACCAGCAACGCCGTCATGCGCGCGGCGCCGAATTTCCTGCTCAACATTCTCAACAACCATTTTTTCTGGGTGCGTCCGAGGTGGAATCAATCGGGCTGCGAGCTGGCGGGGGAATGCGAAAAGGTCTGCCCCGTCGACGCGATCACCATCGCGAACAATCGCGTCACCATCGACAAAAAGACGTGCATCCAATGCACCGCCTGCTACATGGTCTGCCCCAACGACGGCATCCTTCTCAAGAAATCCATCATCGCGAAGATTCTGTCGGCGTAGGCGGCGCGTCGCAGTAATCGAGCGACACCGGGACGACGCGCCCGTCCGGCAGGATGATCTGCTCGAATTTCTGATTGAGCAGGTAGGCAATGAAATCGCGGCAATCGCCGACGACGTTGGTCAGGGTGGCGAAAACTTCATCTTTCCCATCCCGATTAATGTCATAGACGCCGATGGATCGAGCAAATGGACCTGTCGGCAACAGGCGACTCGTACCGTCCGATTCGACGACATTGACGGCCATCGACGCCGCATGGCCGAACAGGGTTTCGCGCTCACCGTCGCCATCCACATCCCCGGACTCAACGTCGGTCAGCGACCCCAGTTCGGGATGGATTCCGTCGTCAATGCTGGTCTCGAACGTGCTGTGTGCGCAGATCTCCTTGTCATCCCGCAGGATCTCGCCGGTCGCCCGCAAGCAAACACCCGCTGACGTCGCCTCACAAACGCAGGCTTCGTCGCTCGCATTTCCCGGAACAAGGCGCAGCGCGCCATGGAACCGAGGCCCGTCCGGCGTCTGGGAAATTTCGACACGGCGACGGCGTCGCATCGGATTCGTCGTCAGATCAAAAATCCACACCTCGCCCCAACTGCGATCCGGGTTTGTCGGAGCGACGAGGCCGAGGAATAGCGTGTCTTCGAGAATCGCCAACCCCGTCGGGTCCGGGGCGAAGACACGATCCAGGACGCGGGATTTGCCCGGCTCGGTTTCCTCGACGACGATCACGCCGCCCAGGCGTTGGCGCGCGCGACGCAGTTGGTGGGCCAGGTAGGGCTCGTCCACGTCGCGCAGGACGTCCCAGTCGAGGAAATGCTCGTTGATGACGAACGCCTCGCCCTCCTTGCCGAACTCGATGATCGCCTCGGCCTTCGGCTCCAGCAGATAGCTGATCGGCAGGTCCGTCGCGACGCGCGCTCCTTCGGGCAGGGCCGCGACCATCGCATCCACGTCGACCTTGGAAATGCGCCGGTAGTCGTTCGCGGCGCGCTTCCACGTATCCGCCGCGGTGGGATAGCTCGTCGCGGCGAAGATCGCCAGCACAACAGCCGCGCCGACGAGTTGCCCCTTCGGCAAGGCCGCGCCCCTCGTCTTCGCCCGGCCCAGCTCCACCACCGCGCCGCACGTCAGCCAGGTCATCGAGGCGACGAAGTAGTGGGCCGATTTGTCGTAGGGAAAGGCCGGCAGGTGCGCGCCGACGAATTGATAGGCGACCATGAGCGACGGCGCCGCGACCGCGAACCACGGCCAAAGCAGTCGCGGGCGAATGCGCCACGCCGCCAGCCCCAACGCCAACAGGCCGAGGAGCACGCCGACATTCGCCGAATCCACAATCACCGGCAGGACCTGCTCCAGGCTCCTCCCCCCGCCGAAGTTGCGCGTACCCAAGACGAGCAGCGCCGCCCACGCCGCCGTCAACACGACGGGCGCGGCGATCCACTTCGCCCCGCGCCGATCCGCCAAAGGCAGCAAAGCCAAAGGCCCGGCCAGCAGCATCAGGTCTTCCTGCACACCCAGCAGCATGATGAGTGCGACAACGAACGCCGCGTACCGTTCCCGGACGTACGCCCACACGGCCAGCGGCACCGCCACGAGTGCCAGACTCGGCTGCCACAACCCGGACGTGGCCTGGGCAATCGTCCAAGGCAGGATCAGGCAGACGAGACCGGCTTTGACGCCGAATGTCGTCCCGCCGACCGCGCGGCCCATGAGCATCACCATCCATGCCGAGGCGGTGACGAGCAGGCCCAGCGCGATCATCAGCATCGCCGGGTGGGGATAGAGCGCGTACAGGGGCAGCAGGAGCAGGAAGGTCGGCGTGAAATGGTCGTCGGTGCCGATGAGATTGCCGTTGACTTGGGCCTGCAGCGCGGCGCGGCCTTCGAGGATGTTTTCGAGGACCATGTGCAGATTCATGTGGTCGTCCTGCTTGATGAACAGGCCGGCGTCGAACAGCGCTAGATTGACGCCGGTCACGACCAAAAAGTACGCCAAAAGCGCCGCGGCCATGACAGCGCGGCCGTCCCAATCCCGATCGCCCCATCGGCATCGCCAATCGCCGGGAGAATTACCTGACGGCCCGTCGGTGGTCGTCGGGATATTCGTGTCGGGGGCGGTGCGATTCACGCAAGGGCCTCGAATTTGGTATATTTCGCCACCATGAATCCCCACCCTTGGTATCGCCGCGAGGCGGTGGCGGCGGTCCTCGGTACGCTGTTGTTGGCGCTCGTCTTCTGCTCGCCCATGTTCGTTCATCCGGACGGCATGCGGCAAGGGGACGGCTACCGGGACGAAGACTGGCTGCATGACCTGTCCTTCTACTTTTATTTGAAGAAGGCGCTGACCGAATACGGCCAGTTCCCCCTCTACACGCACCTGGTCGGCGGCGGATACCCCATCCTCGGCCACCCGTCCGACGGCTCCCTCTCCCCCGCCGCGATCCCGTTTTTGTTGTTCAAACCCGAGGTCGCGGTGCGTCTGGTGATGATCCTGCTGCTGTGGGTGGGCACATTGGGCAGCTATTGGCTGGCGCGGGAAAGGTTAAATCTGCCGCCGCCTTTCGCGTTCCTGTCGGCGGGGGCCTTCGCGTTTTCCGGCTGGTTTCCGTCGTTCATGCTCACCGGGTTTTACGTGCAGATTTTTTATCTGCTCACCCCGATGATCCTTCACGTCATCCAGCGACGTCGCTCGCCGGCCCGCGACGGCGTGATCGCGGGATTGCTGCTCTACCCGGTCCTGTGCCAATCGGGGAACGGCCTGCCGGCGATCGGCCACTTCCTGACCGTCACCACGTGGTTATTCGCCGCCCAGGATCTACGGCGCGAAGGCGACGTCCCTCAACGGGTCTGGGGCCATGCCCTCGGGTTGTTCTTGTTCATATCCTTTGTCGTGAGCTACTCCGCCCTGTTCACTCCCGTCGGTTCGATCTTGGGCGTCGCGGGGGCTTTGTGGTTGGCGTCCAAATATCCGACGTCGCGACGCATGGTGCTGGCTTGGCGGCCGTACCTGGTTCGTCTGGTCGTGGCGGTCGTGATTCTATCCGCCCTGGGCACGGGCAAGACATTCTCCATTCTCGACACGATGACGGGCGGCCACTATCGCCACGGCGACAAGGACCTGACCACCGGCTACCGCTACGGCCGCGTCCCATCCAAGTTCGGGCTGGCCAAGAGGATCGTCCTGGCCTTCGACGAGGTCGGCCGCCTGCGTCGCGGCGATCCGCCCCTGCCCGAGTTGGCCCATCTGGCCACGGATACGACGACGCCTTTCCTGGACATCATCCTGGGCGTGAAAAAAGGCGACGGGAAAAGCTTCTATCATCCGCTGACGTTTCTGAAATATTTCCATCGCCATCTTCCGCTGCAAACGACCTACCGCAACGGCTGGCCCGACAACGCCGAATACGCGGGCCTGGGCCTGACCTACGGGGTGATGGCGGTCTTCCTCCTGGCGACGATCCTGGCGCTGCGCCGGTCGGCGCCGTGGCTGATTGTCTTTGCCTTCGAGTTGTTGATCTGCATGGGGCCCAATCTGCCCGGCGATCCCTACCGGACGTTCGTCTGGGGGATTCCGGGGTTTGAGGCGTTCAACAACCCGTTCAAGTATTTCAACTTCTTCATCGTCGTTGCGGTCACGCAGGTCTTCGGCGCGGGGATCTTCGCGTTGACCCGATTCGTGCCGGCGAAAGCGGCGCTGGTGGTGGGCGGGGGATTGCTGCTCTGGCCGTTGGCGCACAACGCGCCGATCTTCGCCCAATTGCTCTCCAAGCCGGTGAAGACCTTCGAGAAGACGGCGGATTTTTACCAGATCCACCAGATTCCCGACGACGAAATGCTCGGGATGCCTCGCCGGGCGATCCAGCGCCTGGGGATGTCGCTGCTCAATCGGGAACGCTTCCGATATGACTGCATGCGGGAGTATTTCAACGTCCCCGCCGGCATCGGAACCATCGACTGGTACGCCGACATCCATCGGGAGGAAAACGCCATTCCCCGCTACTACGTCGTCCCCAGCCGGGAACATATCGAAAACCCCCGATACCTGGGCGAGGTGTGGTGCGTGGCCGGATCATGCGACGTGGAAGACTGGAACTTTACCATGACGCGCCTGACGGCCACGGTGAAGACGACCGGCCCGGCGACGGTGATGTTCAATCAGAACTGGACGCAAAAATGGAGCGTCGAAGGAGGTCGGCGGGTTTCCATTAACGGACGGCTGGCCGTCGAGGTCGACTCGGCCGGGACGCACCGAATCGTGGTTCGCTATCGCCACTGGCCGTTGTTCGCGGCGGTGGCGTGGTCGTTTGTCGCGTTCGTCCTCTCGTTGGCGTTCCTGGCGATTCCCCCGCGCCACCTGCCGGAACGATGGAGGGAACCGGCCCGTGCCTGAGCGTCCGACCCTGCGCCTGTTGGATTACAAGAACACCCTGGTGATGCTGATCGCCACGGCCCTCATCCTGGGCGGCGTTTTCTACCTTGTCCCGATGCGCGCAACCTGGGCGGCGCTACGGGGCCTGCCCTGGGGGATCTCGGCGGCGGCGATGGTGGTCTCGTTGGTTTTCAACGTGGGTCTCTACGCCGATCGCTGGCGACGCACCTTGTCCTACATCGGCATCCGTCTGTCCCTGGCCGACGCCTTGCGCATCCACCTGGCCACCGGGCCGCTGCGACTCTTGTTCCCCATTCAAACCGGCGAACTGATCACCGCCGCCGTGGCCGCGAAAAAAGCCGACGCCCCCGTGGCCGTCGTCGCGGGCGCCATCGCTTACAACAAATATCTCACGCTCCTGGCGACGCTCTTGATGCTGGGGATTGCCGCCGCGATGCACCCCGGCGCGGTGGGACCGCTGGGCGCCGCCGTCGGTCTGGCCGGGTTGGCCGCTTTTCTGGCGGTCGGCACCTTGAACTTCCAAAAGGTCCGCGAGGGTCTGGCCCGCCTGTTGGCCAAGCTGCCTTTCCTGACCACCCGCCTGCCGCTGGATTTTTTTCTGCCGTTCGACCGTTTGAGCCGCCCGGAGCGCGCCCGGCTGCTGGCCTATTCCTTTGTCTTTCAGTGCTCGGAAATCATCTCGTGCGCCCTGATCTTCCACGCGCTCAAAATCCCCCTGTCGTTCTGGGATCTCGTGGCGGTGGTGCAGGTCATCGTGCTCGTCTCGAATCTGCCGATCACCATTGCCGGGGTGGGAACCCGCGAGGGGGCGGCCCTGGTGCTCCTGGGCACGCTGACGACGAACGAAAACGCCGTCGCGGCGGGCGTCGCGTTTTCGTTTTTCGAATATCTTTGGCCGATGCTGGTGGGCCTGATCTGGCTGCCCGGACTGATCCGCCGCCCGCGTTCAAACAGCGGCGGCGGCCCGGACTAAAGGTGGTCGTAGAGGAACGAGCGGATGCGCGTCGGACACAGGGCGCAGGCGTCCAGCGTCTCGTGCCCGCCGTTCTGGATGGCGATGAGCTTGTTGGGAATGCCCAAGGCGTCGGCGACCGGGTGAATGAGACCCGATCCCTCGGTGCTGATGCCTTCGTAGAAGGGAATGACCTTGTCGTCGGTGCCGTGCACACTGATGATCATCGGCTCGCCCCGGTCCAGCAGATCCGTTGAGACGATCCCACCGGCCACGTTGATCACGCCCTTGACCTCGGACGAATAACCCGGATTGCCGCTGTCGCCGTCCAGCCCGCCGTGTTCTTCCACGTATTTAAAGGCGAAGCGGCTGATGTATTTGAGGACTTCCCGATCCTTGGTCATGTACGCGCTATGCAGCGCCGACACGGCCCCGGCCGAGAACCCGCCGATGAAGATGTTGTCCGGATCGATGCGGTAGTCGTTTTGGTGCTTGCGGAAGAACCGCACGGCCGCCCGTATGTCGGCGATGCCGTCGAAAAGCTCGAACAGGTCGGAATACTGGTTGTTGGTGTCGGCCAGGCGATAGTCGATGGACGCGAACACATAGCCCGAGCGGGCGAAAAAGTCGCCATCGCTGGAGAATTCCCGAGTGGTGCCGCCGCTGCCGTGGGCCATGATGATCAGCGGACGGTTGGCGGCCGTGTCGCCCTCGCCTTCGTAGACGTCCATCTTGAGCACGTAGTTGCGGCCGGCTTGGGAGATGTTGCTGCCGTAGACGACATCCCGTTCCACGTCCGCCCGGTCGAAGACGAATTCCTTGTAGCGGATCGGATCGGGGGCGTCGTCGTCGCCCAGGTCATCGTCCACGACGTCGTCGTCAGCCACGTCGTCATCCGAGAAGTCGTCGTCGGAAATATCGTCATCGAGGACGTCATCGTCCGCAAAGTCGTCGTCATCGTCCGTCGCGACCGTGTCATCGTCCGCGGCGACATCGTCGTCGGCCGCGTCGTCATCCGAAACGGACGCGTCGTCGTCCAATACCACCGAGTCGGTTTCGGCGGCCGCATCGTCCTCGTCCGAGACCTCCGGCGCGCCGCAAGCGACCTGAAAAACGACAAAAATGGAAAAAAAGCACAGGGCTAGACGTACCACCCGACCGGTCGTCATGGAAATTCCCCCGAAATAGGAAACCACATTGCGAGACCCAAACAGTCTCGACAACTGATTAAAATGATTTGGGAATTGACTCCCAACGCTCCGCGTGGTCCAGGGACTACCGCTAACCCTGAACAGCGGTCAGGCCGTTACTATAGCAGATAGACGTCGAAAGTCTCTAAGAAGTTGCGCGGAGTGTTCTTTTTGACGCGCTGCATCGCGCCACGAAGATATTTAAGCGTTTTTCAGTGACCTTCATAACATTTTGAATCAGCCCGTCCGACGCATTTCGCCGGATTTCCCGCGACCACGTCCCCCGGAGCGACATCCCGCGTCACCACCGCTCCCGCGCCGACCAAAGCCCTCTCGCCCACACGCACCCCGGGCAGGATCGTGGCGTTGGCGCCGATAACGGCCTTGCGTCCGATGACCGGGCCGCTCAGGTTGTCCTTGACGCCGGGATAGGTGGGATATTTGGCGTTGGTCAGGCACACGCGGGGCCCGATCCAGCAGCCGTCCTCCAGCACCGAATGCTCGGGGATGAACGCGCCGGAATGGATGCGCACCTCGTTGCCGACGGTGACGTGATGTTCAAGAACGGCGCCGGTGCCGACGCTGACCTTGTGGCCCAGGCGGCAGTTTTCACGGATGGTGGCGTGGTGGCCGACGAACAGGTCGTCCCCGGTTCGCACCCCGGCATAGATCACCGCGTGGGAGGAAATCCGCGCGCGCATCCCGAACACCGGCGGCGGCAGGTCCGGGCCGCGCAGGGGCTGCACGCCCAATTCGACGTATTCGCCGATATCGGCCTCGTCGCCGAAAACGCCCTCCCCGGGCTCGATGACGTCTATCTCGTCCATTCGTTGTTGGCCGCCCGTTCGGCGCGGATCTCGTGGGGTCCGTTGTTGGCGGCGGTGAGGATCGCCTGAATCACCTTGGTCACTTCCACCGATTCCCGCCCGCCGGTCAGGGGTGGCCGCCCGGTATCCAGGCACTCGAGGAAATGCCGGCACTCGCCCAGCAACGGCTCTTCGTACTGCATCCCCAGCTCGTAAGTCTGCTCCGGTGTGCCGACAATCCGGGGCGCGGCCACCGTCGACTCCCCGTCCCAGTCGAAACGCAGGGCCTGGGGCGAGTAGATATCGATGCGGTCGTGGGCCGCGATTTCGTCGTAGACCACCGCCCCCCGTGCGCCGATGACGACGATATGCCGCTTCTTCTGCGGATCGATCCAGGACAGGCCGATTTTCGCGGACACGCCGCCGGCAAAATCCATCTCGATTTCGGCGACGTCCTCGATGCCCGAGTGCTTCACGCACCGCGTCTTCGAACGCACCCGCTCGGGCACGCCGCCGAACCAGTGGGCCAGGATGCTGACGTCATGGGGCGCCAGGGCCCAGATCACATTGGCGTGCTTGGAGCGCAGATTCAGGCCGGTGCGCGTGCTGTAGACCTCCCGCACCGGTCCGACGCGCCCGCTGGCGAGAATGGCGCCGATCTGGTCGATGGCCAGGTTGTAGCGATAGGTCAGCCCCACCATCAGCAGGCGACCGCGCTCCTCGGCCACGCGCACCACTTCGCGCACCTGCCCCAGGGACAGGGCCATGGGTTTTTCCACGAATAGGTGCTTTCCGGCCTCCAGGGCCCGGAGCGCCACCGAGTGATGCAGTTGCGGCGGCAGGGCAAGCATGAGGGCATTCGTGTCGGGATCGTCGAGCAGGTCGGAAAGGTCGGTCGTCGTGCGGATATCATACTCGCGACGGATGTCGTCCAGGCGATCCGCGTCGGCGTCGCACACCCAACGCACCCGCTCCGGCGCCAGGCGCGTCAGATTGCGCAGGATGTTCGGCCCCCAATAGCCGACCCCCACGAGCGCGACGCCTTTTTCCCGATTTGAACCCTGGTGCATTCCGATTAGATTAGAAGTTCGGTGAGCACATCGCAAATATATTCGGCATCTTTTACGGTCATTTTCTCATGGCAGGGCAGCCCGACGGCCCGGCGGTCCCAGACGCGGGATGTTGCCGGATTTCCCGGGCTTTCGCCTTCCTCGACGCGATACGGTCCCAGCAGGCTCAGCGACCGGCCGGGGATATTGGCCTGAATTCCGGCGGCGGCAAGACGCTCGATGATGCCCTGTCGGTCGACGTCCGAGGGCAAAACCACCGCGAAGGTCTGATGATTCCAACGCACCCCCGGCCCCTCGACCGGACAGCGCAACGGGCCGATTTTCGCCAAGCGGTCCCGATAGACGTCCCCAACGGCCCGGCGTCGATCGATACGTTCGCCCAAATCGGCCAAGTGGGCCAGTCCCAACGCGGCGGCGATTTCCGGCAAGCGCAGGTTCATCCCGGGAAAGGCGACCTCGCGCGCCCCATCAAATCCATGGTTAGACAATGAACGCACCCGCGCCGCCAGATCGGCGTCGTCGGTAAGCAGCGCGCCGCCCTCGCCGGTCGTCACCATTTTGCGCGGATGAAAGCTCAAGACACCGATGCCGCTCGCACCTCCCACCGCCCGGCCGTCGACGGTCGTGCCCACCGCGCAGGCCGAATCTTCGATCAATATCGCCCCATTCTCCTTCGCCCAGGCGCCGATCTCCGCCACCGACGCGGGCCACCCGAACTGATGCACCGCCACGACAGCCTTGACCGGTCCGTCAACGTTTCCCGACACGGCTTCGACGCCGGATAAGTCGATATTTCCCCTAACTCCATCGACATCGGCGAACACCACCCTCGCCCCCGTCAGCGCCACGGCGTTGGCCGTCGCCACGAAGCCGTAGTCCGGGACGATGACGTTGTCCCCCGGCCCGACGTCCAATTCGCGAAGCGTCGCGTAAAGCGCCATGGTGCCGGAGTTGAGGGTAACGGCGTGGGCGCATCCGAAATAGTCGCACAACGCCGCTTCGAATCGCTCGACGTATTCTCCCTGCGTCAGACGGCCGGATTCGAGGATGCGGCGGATGTCGTCCAGGACGGCTTCATCGACGGTCGGATGGGCCAGGCGGATCAGGTCGCGCTCAGTCGACATGATGCGTTCGGTACCATTCGATCGTGCGGGAAAGGCCCTCGTCCAAACCGACCTTCGGGTCGAATTTCAACTCGGCGCGGGCGCGGTCGATATTCGGCGTACGCTTGGGGATGTCGGTGCCGAAATGGGGTTCGAAGCGGATCTTGGACCGGCTGTCGGCCAGGCTCACAATGCGCTGGGCGAGGTCGCCGACGGTGATCGTCGCGTCCGGATTGCCGACGTTGTAGACGCGCCCGGTGAGGCCTTTTCGGGTCAGCGCTTCGAGCATCGCCGCGACGAAATCGTCCACGTAGCACCAGGCCCGCACCTGCGTTCCGTCGCCGTGGACCACGATGTCCTCGCCGGCGATGGCGTTGATGACCATGTCGCGAATCGCCCCCGCGCCGGTCTGGCCGGGGCCGAAGATGTTGAACGGCCGCAACGCGACCACGTCCGCCTTGTGCTCCTCGCCCCACATCATGGCCGATTTTTCCGCCGCGATCTTGGACACGGCGTAGGACCACCGGGAGTCGTCGATGGCCCCCACCTGCAACAGCGCCGTCTCGTCCGCGCTTTCGGCGTGGACACCGTAGACCTCGCTGGTGGTGACGATGACCAGACGCCCCGGCGGTTTGTCGGCCATGGCCTTGAGCAGGTTCAGCGTGCCACCAACGTTGACGCGCATAACCTGATAGGGCTGCTCATAATAACGATGCACCCCCGCGATGGCGGCCATGTGAATGACCTCGTCCACCTCGCCCACCGCGTCGGCCACCGATTTTTCGTCGTTGATGTCGCCCCGGACGATTTCCAGCCCGGCGCGCTCGGCATCGGTCAGAAAACGCAGCGAATCTCGGGAGAAGTCGTCGAAGATCCGCACATGCCGCCGATCCCGAAGCGCCAGGGCCACCCGGCTGCCCAGAAACCCGGCGCCGCCGGTTATCAAAAGTCGCGGCTTGGACACACTGACAGGGGTTTGATCCATCGGACAATTCACGCACACCCGTCGAAGCATTGTCAACGCGAATCGACCGGCCAGTTAAGCGAAATTCCCTCGTTTTTTCCCAATTCGGGATCGGGGAGACAGGGAGGCATCACGAAACGGCTCGTTGCGTTGTCGGCCGTCGCGGGCCTGTGGTATGAGATCCTATGCCATCGACAACGTCGTCCGGCGGCCTGCGCGTCGCCCTGATCCACCCGAACGTCCCGCATCAGGACCTGTTCGACCGCCTGGCCCAGTCCCATCTGCCGCCGCTGGGCGTGTTGTACCTGGCCTCCGCGCTGCGGGCCGAGGGACACGACGTGCGGGTGATGGACCTGAACCTGGACGGCGCGCCCGAGGCGATGATCCCCGAACTGCGACGCTTCCGGCCGGACGTGGTGGGCATGGGATCGCTGGCGCCGTCGTTCGAGCATGTCGTCAACCTCTCCACGCGGATTCGGGAGCGGCTGGACCACGATTACACCTTCGTGGCGGGGGGCGCGGATGCGTCGGTGCGTCCCGAGGTGTACGCGGACACGGAGCTGTTCGACACCGTGCTGGTCGGCGAGGCGGAGCAGACTCTAACGGCCCTTTGCGACGCGCTGCCCCAAATCCCGAAGATGAACGGCATCGTCCCCCCCGGCGAACGCACCTCGCCGCCCGCGGCCGTCATCCGCCCGGACGACATGCCCTTCCCCGCCCGCGACCTGCTGCCCCTCAAGCGCTATCGCGGCGGCCCGGCGTACAAAATCCGCCGGCACACCACGAGCATCTTCACCCATCGCGGCTGCGCCTACACCTGCACCTTCTGCGAAAAGGGCGTCCACGACGGGCCCATGCGCTTCCGCAGCGCGCGCAGCATGTTCGAGGAAGTGCGGGAGATCGTCGAAAAATACGGCATCCGCGATATCCGCTTCATCGACGACGTGCTGATGATCAACCGTAAAATCCTCACTGAATTCTGCGATCTGGTCATCGAAAACGGACTGCGTTTCGATTGGTTGTGTTGCAGCCGCATGGACCTGATGCATCCCGAATTGCTCGCGAAGATGCGTCGGGCGGGGTGTTATCGCCTGGAACTGGGCGTGGAGAGCGGCAACGACCGCATTTTGGAAATGACGAAAAAAGGCGCCCGCACGCGCCAGGCCATCGAGGCCATGACGGCGGCTCGGCAGGCGGGGATCGAGGTCATCGCCAACTACATCGTCGGCTTCCCCTCGGAGACGGTCGACGAGATGCGCGAGACCATCGACTTCTCGTTGCGCCTGAAATCCGATTTCGCAATCTACTTTGCCTTCGTTCCCTACCAGGGCGCGACCATCGCCGACCAGTACCACCTGGGCTGGGGCCCGCTGGCCAACGGTTTCCGTGACAAGTCCCGCCACTACCTGGTGGACACGGAGACGGTGCAGGGCATGGTCGACCGGGCGTACACGCGCTTCTACTTCCGACCCGATTTCATCGCCCGCCGCCTGACGACGGCGCGCAGCGCGTGGCTCATCGCCGACCTGGCGCGGCTGGCCGGTCTCTACACCGCACGCAAAGCCCGCCGCGCCTTCTCCCGCGCCCAGGCCGCGTTCGCGGCGGTGACGCGCCCGACGATTTAAGCTAAACGATTTCGTCATTTCAGAGCCGCGACCTGCTTGTCCGCCGTAGCCTTGGCGAAGGTGGATGAGGGAGTGGGTTGGTACCAACCTGGTACAAATCGTTGTCATCCCGAACGCAGTGAGGGATCTCTCGTGCGTTGTTCGTAGATCGTAACGACCAATCAGAGCCCCAAGCGTTAGCGCGGGGTCGTCGAGCATTTCGACTCATCGAACGATCCGGACCGCTTGCTGACCAGCCTTCGTCAAGGCTGCGGCATGGCAAGCTGCGCGCGGCTCTGTCGGGCGTGGCGCACGCGTCGTAACAGGTCGAACCAACCCGCTCCCTGACGGTCGCGGCTCTGAAAGTCAGCCCGATCTTTACTGGACGTCACCCCGCCAAATGAATATTCGGATGCCGATCGTACCGCAGCGGCAGGACGGGCGCGTCGGAGAGGGGCTTGATGTAGGTGGTGACGAAGCGTTCGTTTTCCAGCAGCAGCGCCGGTTTGATCGCGCCGTGCATCTCGGGCCATTGATCGATGCGCGCCAGAATCGCTTCGAGGGGTTCGTCGTTGATGTTGCCGAAGGAAATCTGCACGTAGGGATTGGGCAACACGTCGCCGAAGCAGGTGACGTAAATCTCGCTGGTGTCGTTGTCTTTTCCGTTGCCGGTGAAGGCCGGGAGGAACACCGCCGGGTGCCGAGCGAGCTTGAGGATCACGTCGAAGTGGTGGGGTTCCAGCAGGATCTCGATGTTGTCTTCCCATCTGCCGACGGGCGTGGGGATGACAAACCCGATCGTCGCGTTCGCGCCCGCCGCCAACTCCACCGCCTTGGCCAGCTTGCCCGTCTCGATCATCTCCCGCGTCGCCGTCACGCAAAAATGCCCGCGCACCCCCGGCGTCTCGTCGATGAACCGCAGCAGGTCGAAGATATGCTCCAGCAGACCCGGGATGCCCCGCCCCGCGTTGTGCTCCGCCGCGATGGGCGAATCCATGCTGAATTTGAACAGGTCCAGCCCCGCGTCGCGCAGCGTCAGGATGCGTCGGTGGTCCAGAAAGCCGCCGTGGGTGTTGAGGCCCAGGAAGGTGTGCTCGGGATGGAACATCGCGACGATGTCTTCGAGTTTCTTATCCAGCGTCGGCTCGCCGCCGGTGAAGTTGACCTCGTAGACGCCCAGGCGGTCGATGGTGTCGGCCAGGTCCCGGATTTTCTCGGGGAGCATGCGCTTTCGCGTCCGGTCGATCATCCGATCGGACGAGCATTTGGGGCACGTCGCATTGCAGTTCATCGTCACCGCGTATTCGCAGATGCCCAGGGGCGCGCCCCCCATCCGCCGCTTCGCCAGGTGCGTCAGCACCCGCGCGCCGAACGCGGGCTTTTTCGTCAGATATCCCGTGAACCGGGGCAGGCGACGCAGAATGTCGAACGGTCGGCTGATGCTCACAAGCTCTCCTCGCGACGGGCAATCCGTCGGTCCCGACGGTCCGATCCGTCATGGCGCTAATTGACCGGGCCCCGTGCGGCTGTTACACATCCCGATCGAATCCTTGTCAAGGCGGTCGGCCGATTTGAAATGCCTGGGCCTCAACTTCTCCCTGGACGCGGCGGCGGCGATCGTCGTGGACGGGCGCGTGGTCGCGGCGGCGTGCCAGGAGAGATTCGACCGGGTCAAACACTCGGCCGCCTACCCTCAAGATGCGATTTGGGCATGTTTACACGAAGCGGGCCTGTCGATCCGTGATCTGGATCAAGTTGCCGTGTCTTGGAATCCCGCTCACCATCTGGCCGTGCCCAACCGCCTGCGCGAGACGATTTACCGCGACCATCGTGAGTATCTGGAAACGATCCCCGCCCGCCTGATTGACGCCGGGGGACTGCGTCCGGAGGGGGCGACGCGTTTGTCGATTCCCGGCGACGACGGCTCGCTGGACGTCGTGTTTTATGATCACCACCTGTGCCACGCAGCCGGGGCATACGCGATGTCCGGCTTCGAGGAAGCGGCGTTCCTGACCGCCGACGGCTACGGCGAAACGCGGAGCACGACGTGGGGCACGGGCGATCGCGGCGGCCTTCAGACGTTCGGGTCGGTCGATTTTCCCCACTCCCTGGGCGCGGTCTACGCGGCGGTCACGAGCTTCCTGGGATTTCGCGCCAACAACGGCGAAGGCAAGGTCATGGCCCTGGCGGGCCTGGGCGACCCGGCGACCTATCGTACGCAATTCGACGAAATCCTGCGCGAAACGGCCGACGGTTTCGAGGTCGATCTGTCATACTTCGCCTACTTCCTGCGCTCCAAGACGCGCTATTCCGACCGGTTCGTGCGCACCTTCGGCCCTCCCCGCGTTCGCGACGGGCAGCTTTGCGCCGAGCACCTGGACCTGGCCGCGGCCCTGCAAGCGGCGACGGAGCGCGTGTTGCTGCATCTGGCGCGATTGGCCCACGAAAAGACGGGCATGTCGCGGTTGTGCCTGGCGGGGGGCTTGGCGCTCAATGCGGTGGCGATGGGCGTGCTCGAACACGATGGGCCGTTTGACGAAATCTTCGTGCTCCCGCCCGCTCACGACGGCGGCGGACCGCTGGGCGCGGCGCTGTTGGCCCATCGCGACGGCGGCGGCTCGTGGCCCCGGTTGGAACGCTACGACGACCGCCTGGGGCCCGGGTACGAAAGCGACGAGATCGGCAATATTCTGGCGGACTATGGGATACGTCACCATAAGCTGGCCGATGTGAGCGACGTCGCCGCCGACCTGCTCGCCCGTGGGAAAATCCTCGGCTGGATGCAGCGCCGCATGGAATACGGTCCCCGCGCCCTGGGCGGACGATCCATCCTCGCCGACCCGCGCAAAAAAGCGATGAAGGACACACTCAACGCCAAGGTGAAATATCGCGAAGCGTTCCGTCCCTTCGCGCCGATCGTTCGCGAGACGCGGATGGCCGAATATTTCGCCGACGCCCGGCCGTCGCCATACATGAACAAGGTCTACCAAGCCACCGACGCCTGTCTCGAAAAGGCGCCGGCGGTCGTTCACGACGACGGCAGCGTGCGGGTGCAGTCGGTCAGCGCGGAGGACGACGACCGCCTCGACGCCACCTTGGCCGCTTTCGAAGCCCGCACCGGCGTGCCGATGCTCGTCAACACGTCCCTCAACAAGCGCGGGCAGCCGATCTGCGCAACGCTGGAAGACGCGCTGGCGTGCCTGTTCACTTCCGGGTTGGACGCGCTTGTCGTCGAAGATTATTTGATCGAGAAATAATCGGTGGAATCGCTGTCGATCATCATCCCCGCCTTCAACGAGGAATCGACCTTGGCCCATGTCGTCGAGCGCATCGACCACGCGCTGGCCGGCGAAAAGGTCCCGTACGAAATCATCGTCGTCGACGACGGAAGTACGGACGCCACCGCCCGGGTCGCCGAAGGCTTGGAGCGTTCGAACCTACGCGTTGTTCGTCATTCGACCAATCAGGGCGCGGGGATGGCCGTGCGTACGGGTATCACGGCGGCGCGCCACACGCTGACGATGTACGTCCCCGCCGACGGCCAGTTCGACCCGGTGGAGATCCCGCGATTCGTCGACGCGGCTCAGGGCGTTGACATCGTCATCGGCTATCGTCTGCATCGTCAGGGGTACGGCCTTGTCCGCAAGGCCCAGTCCGTTGTCTTCGTAAAACTCGCGAATATGATTTTTAAAATGCGCTACCGCGATTTGAATTGGGTGCATCTGTGGCGTCGGCAAACGGCGGGCGCGCTGCCCGTCGAATCCTCCGGCGTCTTCATGCAAACCGAATTGCTCGTCCGCGCTCGACGGGCGGGAATGCGCATCGCCGAGGTGCCGTCGGAATTCCTGCGTCGCGGCGGCGGCAAGGCGAAAGGCAGCCGCCCCGGCACCATCCTGCGCACGCTCGTCGAAATGATCGCCTTCGCCGCCAAGGGGACAGACGCGTGAGCCGCCTTTTCGACACCCTCTTCGGCGCCGAAGTCCGCGCCGCGCTGGACGCCGCGTTTGCCAACGCCCGCGAACGCTTCGGCGATCCGAAGCCCATTGAGGGCGTTGACGGCACCGCGCCCCTCTGGTGCCGACGCACCGGCACGACGGATTTGCCCGTTCCGATCTATGTGGGCGCCCTCGTCCCGCCGGGGCAACTGGTCAAGATCCTCTTCGAAGTGCAGACGCCCGACGGCCGCTGGCGTCCGTTGCTGGCGGTCAACGACGAACGATTCTTCGCCATGGCCGATCTGGCGACGCTCATCGAGACGCACATCGAGGAGGCCTATCGCCCACCTGCGCGCCCCGTCTCTACACGCCTGCCGTTCGACTATCGCGCCGTGCCGCCGGTGTTGCGTGTTCTGATCCATAACCTGCTGGTGCGTTGGCGCAAGGCGCGCCGACCGAACATCGCCAAGGGCGTCTTCCCGATCTGGGACGCGCCCGGCCTGTTCGAAGCCTGGATGACGCCCCTCGGCCACGTGCCGACACCGACGGCGGTCCCGTTGCCGTTCGTTTTTTCTCACGACGTGGACGGCGCCGAGCAACTCCCTTTCGCCAAACGCATCGCCGGGGCGGAACGCGAGCGGGGCGTCGTCGCCGGGTTCTTTCTGCCCGCAAAATTGCTGCGCGAAAACGCCGCCGATGTGGACGCCATCGCCGCCCTCGGCCACGAAATCGGGGTGCATGGGGTGCGTCATGACAATCGGCAATTGCTCTACGCCCCCGACGACTACGCCCGACAACTTGACGACTACCGCCCCGAAATTGAGCGATATAACGCCACCGGCTACCGTGCGCCTTGCCTACTGACGTCACCGGCCTTGCGCAAAGTCCTGAGCGGCCGATTCGCCTACGACTCGTCGCAGCCCGACACGGACGTTTACGCCGAAGCGGGCGATCACCACGGCTGCGCGCACCTGCGTCCGTTCACCTTCGAAGGCTTGGCGCGCCTGCCGGTCACGCTGCCTTTGGACGATCGCCTGCATACGTTGGGCAGTCGCGATTTCGTCCGCCTTTGGCGCGAAAAAATGACGTATTTGCAACTACGCGGCGGCGCCGCCGTCTTGTGTACGCACGCCAACGACCTGCATTACCCGCAAGGTTTCGAACCGATTCTGGACGGCCTTCTCCAGGCGATTTCGGACCTGGGCGACTTTTCGATCATGCCTCCCGCCACCGCCGCCCAATGGTCGCCGAATCGTGACGAATCGCGTTGAGGCACGGGGGCGAACGTGGTAGAAATCCGGCCATGAGCAACGCCACGGCACCCGTCGAATCCGCGCCCGAGTCCGCCCGCGAATATCGCGTCGAGTCGGCGTCGATCCTCTTTTCCGGCGGCACCGATTCCACGCTGGCGGCATATGAAATCTCCCGCGTCGCGCGGCACGTGACGCTGTTGACCGTCAACCCCGGCTTTTTGCTGTTCCTCGAAAACTCCAAGCGCCATGCCGACAAGCTGCGCGAGTTTTTGGGCGCGGACCGGGTGGACCACGTCATCCTCTCGGGCAAGGACGTCACCGACCGCGTCCTATTCGGCGACAAGGCGGCCGACTGGAAAAAATACGGCTTCAACATGACGGCGCTGGTGTGCCTGGGCTGTCGGATGTCCATGCACACCGCCGCGCTGATTTACAACCTGGAGCACGGCATCCCGGTCATCGCCGACGGGTCGATCGCCAAGCAATCCGTCATTCCCGAACAGCTCGAATCCTTCATCCGAGGCAATCGCAAACGCCTGTGGGAGCGCTACGGCATCCGCCACTACGCGCCGATCTATCAGGAGGATCACAGCGACGAGCGCCTGGACGAGTTGCGCGTCAGCCTGCGTCCCAAGCTCAAGCGCCAGTTCATCCTCTTCGACACGCAGGCCACGTGCCCGTTCGGCGTGCCGGCGGATGTGTACGCGCGGCTGTTCTACGGCGACCTATCCGGCGAGGCGCGAGAGGTGAACACCTTCGAGTACAGCGAGGAGCGCTACCCGACGATTCACGAATACATCGAGCGCCACTTCGCCGGCCGCGAGCCGGGCCTGGCGTCGCTGGTCGAGCGCGTGCGGGAGCAATCCGCGCCCCTGCCCCTTTCGTGGGAGGAGATCGCGTTTGCTTAAACTCGTGCTGCGATATCTGATCGCGATCGTGATGATTCCGGTGGGCGTCGTGTGCGGCGTGGGCGGAATTATTCAGAACCACGGACGCCGGGAATATTACAAAAACCGTCGCGACGCCATGACGCAGGCCCTGGCCACGGGCGAAGATGCGGGGCCATGCAAGACCGAATGACCAACCCGATGCCGCCCGCCGCGACGCGCTCGCTGCCCGAGTCGCCGCGCATCGTGCTGGTCAATCCACCCTACGAAAAACCGGTCATGCGTCGTTTCACGGCGTCGTATTTCGCGCCGAATTTCCTGATCCCGCCGACGGATCTGCTCTACGTCTCCGCCACCGCGAAGCGCGACCTGGCCGCCCGCACGACGGTCATCGACGCCATCGCCAAGCGCATCGGCCCGGACGAAACGATCCGACGCATCGCCGCGACATCGCCGGACCTGGTCTTTGCCCAACTGGGCTTCAACACCATCGAGGCGGACGTGGAATTCTGCCGCCGCGTGCAAAACGAGGTCGGCGTCCCGGTCGTCGCCATGGGCTACATCGCCACCGTCTACGGCGAGGAATTGATGGCCCACTCGACGCTCGACGCCATTGTCCAGGGCGAGCCGGAGTTGGCGTTTTGCGAGTTGTTGCGCGCTTGGCAGCGGGGCGAGGACGGCGCGGGACTTGCGGGCGTCATAGTGCGAACGGACGCGGGCGTTGTCGCCGGACCGGCCGCTCAGCCGATTGCAAATTTTGACGATCTGCCCATGCCCGACCACGCCGCTGTCGACGCCGCGGACTACCGCGAGGTGCTGGTGGGCGAACGCATCGCCGCCGTGTTCACCGCGCGGGGCTGCCCCTATCCCTGCACGTTTTGCGTGCGTACCCACGGGCGACGGCTGTCCAAGCGCTCGGTGGAATCGGTCGTCGGCGAAGTGCGATACCTCGTCGAACAGATGGGCATCCGCAATTTCCGCATCCTGGACGACACCTTCAACATCGACGAAGCGCGGGCGCTGGCTATCGTTCGCGGCTTTCAACAAATCGCGTCCGAGCACGGCGAACTGCGTTGGAGCGCGTTGGCGCGGCTGGATCACCTGAATCCCGAGCTGGCCGAGGCGATGGCGCAAAGCGGCTGTCGGCGCATTTACGTGGGCGTCGAAAGCGGCTCGGAACGCATGCGCGAGTATTACAAGAAGCAACTATCGGTGGAGCAGATCTTGACGGGCGTGCGCTTGGCGAAAGGCGTGGGGATGGAGGTCTCGGCGTTTTTCATCGTCGGCGGGCCGGAGGAAACGCGGGAAGATCTGCGGCAGAGCATCGACTTGGCCAAGCGGCTGGATCTGGACTACATCATCGTCACGCGCCTGCAATATTGGGCGGGGACGGAACTGCATCGGCTGAATGCGCACAACCTGACGACCGGCGCGTTGCCCTTCGTGACCACACCCAAGGACGAGGCGGCGTATCGCGACGTGCTCAAGATGGAGCGCGAATTCTACCGCCGATTTTACATCCGCCCCGGCTACATCCTGCCGCGCCTGGGGCGATTCCTCCTGAATCCAAAGGACTTGTTCGTCTCCGCCACGCGCCTGGCGAAGTTCGTCTCGACGCCGCCCCAGGAAGATTTCATTTAGGCCGACGGCCGAGCCTCACTCCACCAATTTCTTCGCGTCGCGCACGCCCATGTGAAACATCTTTCGGCGTCGGACGGCATCGGCTAGGGCTTCCTGCTCGAAAATCTCGCGACGCACATCGTCGGCATCGACCATCGCGCCGGGGCAACCGGCCAAAGTCATCGCCAGGTCACGCGCGTTGGGCGGCTCGTCCGGCAACGACGCCAGCTTGCGGCAGTCGTCCTTGCTGGACGTGCGTCCCAGCGCCCACGCCGCCCAAAAACGCAGAGCCTTGGAGTCGTCGCGCGTCGCGAGATTGAAGAGCGTCTCTTTGTCAACCGGCGCTTCTAGCATCCCCACGGCCTGCGCCGCCGCGAGCCGAATCGCGACATCGGGCGCGCGGAGGGAGGCATCGTCAATGTGTTTTTCGGCGGCCGGCGCCGTGCCCATGGCGTTGAGCGCGCGCTCGATCAATTCGGTTTCGCCGGCGCTGTCGACGGCGCGTTGCATCCTGTCGGTCGGCGCCGTTTCGTTGGCCGCATAGGCGAGCAGGATCATCGCGCGGGTGTCCGGGTCCGCCGTCGCGAACCGTGTCGCGGCCGCATCTTTCAGACGCCCGTCGCCGAGCAGGCCCAGCGACGTCACCGCGACCTTCGCCGTCTCCGAGTCGCCGTGCAAAGTCCAATGCGCCAACTGCTCCACGTCCGTCGAGCGGATCACGTCAACCTTGTCCGGGGGGGCGGGTTGGTCGGGATTTGTCGTCGAATTGCATTCCAACGCTTCGGTCAGCATGGGAGAATCGACACGCGCCACACCGCGACACACCGCCGTGCGTTCGCCCTCCGGCATGGCGTCGAATGCCTTTTGCAACGCCTCGGCTCCGTCGCGTTTGACCTCGTCGCCCAACGCGACCGCGGACTTGTCGACGACGAATCGATTTTCGCTCGAAAGGCCCGTCAATAACGGTTTCGCGACGTCCGCCTCGTCGCTCATTTCGCCCAGGGCCCACGCCGCCTCGCGCGCCACATCCGCGTCCGGATCCTGCAGCGCGGTTTCCAACCCGTCGATCAACGACACTGCCTTCAAGCGCCCCGCCGCCCACGCGGCCTTGTAACGCACCACCGCGACGCTGTCGGCCAGCGCCTTTCCCACCGTCGCCGCATCCGATCCGTCGCCGTACGCGCCGATCGCCTCGACCGCCAGCATGCGTACATCCCCGGCCGGAGTGCGTTCCGCCGACGCCAGCGAACGCACCCGCTCGCGATTGCGTTCGTAGCTTTTTTCGTCGAGTCGAAGAAGCGCGCGGGCCTGATCGTCCGGGTCCGGCGAAAAGATCAACGTCTCCAGCGGCGTCGAAGCCCAAAGCGGATCCAGCGGCGGAGGCGGGTCCGTTTCCGACGCGCAACGCGCTCGAACCACCGGCGGGCGTTCGGACGCGGGGCGCTTCAACAGGTCGATCACATCCGCGTCGTACTGAGCCGCCCACAGGCGCATCGCAAACAGGCACTCCGTCAGCGCCGCGACATCGGGCGCCGCCGCGTCAGTGTCAATCGAGGATTCGTCACTCGCGCTGCCGGCAACGAACGTCGCGCCGCCGTGCACCAGCGAGAGTTGATCGAACTCGACCGTCATCGGCAGGTCCGACGCCACGCGCAACCGCGTCACGTCCTCGGGAACGACATCCGCCGTCAGCGTCGCGCATTGCCATCGCCACCAATGGTCCGTCAACCCACCGAACTCCACTTCAAATTGCGTCGTTCTCTCCCCAAATCGAAACGCGACGCGTCCGTCGCCCTTGGTCACACCATTCACGCGAATCCACGCGCAGACCGCGTCCGCGTCGGCGGCGTTTTGCGGCAAGGAAATCGGCATCGGCGCACTCACACCGTCCGGGCCGACATCGACCGCCGGATAATTGCGCTGCGTCGGCGCACCGTGGCGCGTGGTGGGAAGTGACGAGAAATGCACCGGCGCGACGCGCGCCCCCTCGACGTACGCATCGCGAAGGGTTCCGTCGTTGAGGTCGTAGGCCAGGACGCTGTTTGTCGCTTCCGGCGCGCCGACGGCGTCATTCAGCAGCAGGAACAACTCGGGGCCAACCCGGGCGTATTGGGCGGCTTCTTCGGGAATGTCGCGAAAACGCGTTCGCACGATGACACGACTGAACCCCTGATCGCGCAGCTTGGTCAAATCCGCGGCGGAGAGCGTCGGCGTGGACGTTTTTTTGAGTTGCAGGTCGAGCAGCGTCTTGAGCGCCGGTTGCGCGTCCATCAACGCGGCGAATTTCTTGAGGGCCTTGGTGCGGATGAGTGTGGAGTTGAGCAGCGCGGGCGTCTGACTCAAGGTTCGGTTCGCGCGCATATTTGCCTGGGCCACTTGGGGCCACGCATTCACCACGCTGATCGGCAGCGGGAAAAACGGCACGACGACCCACGCCCGATCCCCGTCCTTGGGAGGCGAAAAGATCGCTCCCTGCGCCGCCGCCATCCAACTCACGCGCCCGCCCGCCTGATACGCCAGTGCGACAACACCCGCCAACAACAGCGCCGCCGCCGGTCGATAAACCTTCGCCCGACGCAGTCCGCTCAACCGGTCGAGGACGATGCCGGCGCCGAGGGTCGCGGGGCCGATGAGCATCAGGAGCGCGGGATACGTGAAGCGGTACGGGCGATAGAACAAATCCATGCCGGGCAGCCAGGCATAGAACGGCCACGCGGGCGTGGGGATGTAGTAGCGACCGGCGACGAATTGAAAATGGCCCATCCATCGCCAGAACGGTCCCGCCGCCAGGACGAAAAATCCCACGGCCAGCAGGGGCATCCATTTCGCTCGGCGTTCGCGGTCGGTGAGGCCGACGAGGGTCAGGACGATCCACGTCCACCACAGCAGCGGGGCCAGCGTGTCGGCTTCGTCCTGCGTCGCGAACAGTTCGCCCACGTCCCACGAGTCTTCGGTCAGCGCGCGCATGGTGCCGCTCTCGGTGGGCAGGTCGGCGACGTCGCCGGTCGGCAGGATGGACGACAAGTCCACTCCCTCGTCTTCGATGGCGAAGCTCTCACCCCGGACGAGCGGCAGGACGATCGGCGCCGCGACGACCGCGACGACGACGAGGCTCGCCGCCGCGCGGGTTATCAACGGGCGATTCCACGCGCCGCCTTTTCGGGCGTGCGTCGCGACGACGGCGAGAAAGGCGATGCCGAGCATCCCCGCCATGACCCAGTTGGCGAAACCGCACAGTAGCCACGCCACGGCGAACACGGCCGTCCGCCGCCGCGTCGGGTCTTTCACCAGACGCAACAGCGCCAGGAACGCCAGCACGAAAAATCCGTTGCCGACGACCTCCAGGCTGCCTTGAGCCAGGTCGCGCACGGCGGTGGGGTGGGCCATCCACAGCAGCCCGACGGCGAACGAAGGGGCCGTGCGTCCGGTCAAATGACGAGCCAGGACGAATGCCGACCAGGCCGAAAACGTCAGGCAGATCAGGACCAGGACGTTGTAGGTGGTCGCCAGACCGAAGAGGAATTGCAGCGGCACCGAGGCGAGCGGCAGAAGAAAGTGCGCCAAGTCGGAACGCAGGTCATAGCCGACGGGGAAGAAGATGTGGTCGGTGGTCCAGCTCCAGTCGCCGTGCGTCAGGATGTGGCGCATCTCGCCGAAAAACCACAGATTGTTCAGGACGTCCCACCCCTCGCCCCAGACCGCCAACGAAGGACGAATCGCGATCGGCCAGGTCGCTGCCGCCGCCGCCGCCAAGTAGGCGACCAGCGCGAGGGCATGGGTTAGGATGGACGAGCGTCGCGGCAAGCGGATATCCCTCGGCAAGTTCGTAAGATCCGATTGTTGTCCGATCGCCCGCCTTTGCCAAGGGCGCGGATTCACGGGATTCGGCGCTTGCCTCCGAGCGCGTTTTGACTAGGATAGGCCCGCCGACCGCGCAAGGCGCGGCCTACCAACGGATTTGCTTTTCGTGCCGAAGAATTATTACGAAATCCTCAAGAGCAAGAGCATCCCCGTTCGCTTCCAGCGGACCATGGGCCTGTTCGGCGCCGTGACCCTGGGCGTGGGCGCGCTGATGGGCGCCGGGGTGTACGTGCTCATCGGCATCGCGGCGCGCACGGCGGGCCCCGGCGTGTGGGTCAGCTACTTCGTCTGCGGCCTGCTGGCCATGTTTTCCATGCTCAGCTATCAGCGTCTGTCCACCCAGGTGCCCATTTCCGGCGGCGGATACGCCTACGCCTATCAGGGCCTGGGCGGGTTCTGGGGATTCGTGACCGGGTGGCATCTGGCCCTGGGCAGCATCTTCGCCTGCTCGCTGTACGCCATCGGTTTTTCGTACTACGCCACGTCGTTTCTGCATACGCCCCTGCCTCCGTACGCGGCCAAGGGCATCGCGATCCTGCTGGTTTTAAGCTTTACCGCTTTGAATTCCGGCGGCGCCAAGGGCGGCGACCGCATGCAGAAGATCTTCACCTGGGGCAACGTGGCGGTGCTGCTGATCGTGGTCGTGGCGTCGCTGCGGGTGGCGAACACGGACCACCTGACGCCCCACTTCCCCCACGGGCCCATGGGCGTGGTGGGAACGATCCCGATCATCTACATCTCGTTTTTCGGCTACCAACTCATCGCCAACAACTCGGAAGAGATCGTCAATCCGGAACGCAACCTGCCCCTGTCCATGGTGCTCTCGCTGTTGATCGCGTGGGCGATTTACGTGGGTATCGCGCTGGTGGCGGTCACGACGATTCCCTGGGAACAACTCGGCCACTCGTCGGCGCCGCTGGCGCTGGTGGCTCGAAAGTCCCTGGGAGGCGTGGGGCTGGTGCTGGTGGGCGTGGGCGGCTCGCTGGCTTCGGCGGCGGCGCTCAACAGTACGCTGCTCTCCCAGGCCCGGCAGATCTTCGCCATGGGACGGGACAAGCTGATGATGCGCCTGCTGGGCGAGTTGCACGAACAGACGCGCACGCCCCGGGCGGCGCTGTGGTTCGGCGGCATCGGCGTGTGCCTGACGATTGCGTTGGGCGAAGTGGAGTTCATCTCCAAGATCGCCGGTTTCAGCTTCCTGCTGTCCATGCTCCCCGTCTCGCTGGCGCTGCATCGCTACGAAAAGGACCGGGCCGCCGCCGGAGTGCCTGTCGGTCTGTGGCGCCGATCGGTGCCTTGGATCGCGTTCGTGGCCAATCTGGCGCTGCTCTCGACGATGGCCGTGGACCTGACGGTGAGCATTTTCGGGCTCATCCTGGCCGCCGTCGGGCTGCTGATGTTCTTCGGCTATTCCCGCGCCCGCGAACAACGTGGCCGAACAGGCCTGAACGTCGTGCTCACCGAAAAAAAGGAGCGCGGCGCGTTTCCCTTCGCCGGGGGCCAACGCATCCTCGTGCCCATGGCCAACCCGAAAACCCTGGACTGGCTGTTCAAAAGCTCCCACGCGCTATTCAAAAAACGCGGCGGCGAGGTGGTGCTGCTGTCCATCGTGACGGCGACCGAGCAGGTGGATTTTCACACCGCCCTGGCCAACACGCCGTCTTCGGCCGTGGTGAACCTGGAGCACGCCGCCGAGTTGGCCGCCGCGTCCAAGGTGCCCTTCCGCCCGGTGGTGCGCGTGTCCCGCGACCTGGCCAGCGGCATCGTCCACGCCGCCGAGGAAGAGCACTGCGAGTTGGTCATCATGGGCTACTCGGCCGCCTCCGATCCCAACGAACCGTCGCTCACCGACCAGGTCATCGCCCACTGCAACCGTGACCTGATCATCATGAAATTCAAAAGCGACACCTTCGCGCCCAAGCGCATCGGCGTGTCCCTGGGCAGCACGTTGAACATGGACCTGATGGTCAAGCTCGCCGGCGCGCTGGCCGAGGAATACGGCGGCATGATCGAATTCATCAACATCGTCTCCGCGGAATACACCGAGGAGGAGGTCGCCCGCTCGGGCCGCCTGCTTATGGAGGCCATCAGCAAGCACGCCGCCCGGGCCCTCTACCGCGTCGAAGTCATCAACGCCGAGTCGCCCCTGGACGCCCTGGTGGAGCGCTCGGCCCACCTGGACCTGCTCGTCGCCGGGACGACCCGCGTCAGCCTCCTGCAACGGGCCGCCGTCGGTTCCTTCGCCACGCAACTCACGCAGCGCTCCGAGTGCTCGGTGGCGCTGGTTCGCGTGGTGCCTCCGGTGAAGCGGATAATTCATACGTAGGCCCAACGCAGGCCAAACGAACCCTTCAGTTACTACGTCCCGGCAACCCATTCCCTCACGGTCGCGGCTCTGAAACATCGAAAAGTCTTCCCGACATCGGACGAGAGGTTCCTCACTTCGTTCGGAATGACAATTCCCCGCCTGAAAATTACGACTTGACGCCCGCGCTGTTTTCGGCTCTTTTAGTCCGCGATGAAGACGCGCACGGCAAAAACCGATCCGACCCGTTTCTGGTGGTGGCGAGGCATCCGCGGAGCCTGGCCGGCGTAAACTCGTGCGTTCGTAGACAGAAGATCCAAGAGTTTGTACAAGGCCATGGGCTCCAAAGCTCATGGCTTTTTTGCGTCAAGACGACCTGATTCGATCGGGGGGAAAACCCGAAGCGCCGCGACGCAAAATCCCAACGCATGACGAGCCCGCCGGGCTTTTTAGGAGTAAGAGAAATGATCCGCCCGACCAAGGAGAAATTCGCGGCCCTCGCCGAACAAGGCGACCTGGTGCCGGTGTACGCCCGATTCCACGACGACCTGGACACTCCCGTTTCCGCCTACCTGACCCTGGCCGATTACGCGCCGGGGCAGCGCTTTCTGCTCGAATCGGTGGAAGGCGGCGAAAACATCGGCCGCTATTCGTTCCTGGGCCTCGCCCCCCACACGATTCTCGTGGGCAAGAACGGCAAGGCGAAGCTCACCCGCAACGGCAAGACCACCGACGTCGAATACGGCGACAAGCCGCTGGAGATGCTCAAGGACCTGCTCTCCGACGGCGCGCCGGTACCCGACCCGAGCCTGCCGCCTTTCGTCGGCGGCGCGGTGGGGTACATGGGCTACGACACGGTCCGCCATTTCGAGAAGCTCCCCGCCGACAACCCGGACACGCTGGACCTGCCCGATTTCTACTTCCTGTTCCCCGACGTGGTCGTCGCCTTTGACCGGGTCACGCACGAAGTGACCGTCGGCACGTACGCCCGCGTCGGCAACAGCCCGGACGACGCCTACACCACCGCCGTCGCCAAGGTCAAAGAGGTCGTCGCCTTGCTCAAGGGCGGCTCTCACCATCAGCCCGTCGGCGAGTTCGCGCCTTTCGGCGACGAGGCGATCACGAGCAATTTCAAGCGCGAGGACTTCCTCAAGGCCGTCGAGGCCACGAAGGAATACATCCTGGACGGCGACAGTTTCCAGACCGTCCTGTCCCAACGCTTCACCGCGCCGATGAACGGCAAGCCCTTCGACGTCTACCGGCGACTGCGTTCGGTGAATCCTTCGCCGTATATGTTCTACCTGGACCTGGACGGCTTCCAACTCGTCGGCGCCTCGCCCGAGGTGCACGTGAAGGTGACGGACGGCAAGGTCACACTGCGACCCATCGCGGGGACACGTCCGCGGGGCCGCTCCGAGGCCGAGGACGCGCGCCTGGAGCGGGACCTTCTCGCCGACGAGAAGGAGTTGGCCGAGCACGTCATGCTCGTCGACCTGGGACGCAACGATCTGTCCCGGGTCTGCGAAGCGGGAACGGTCAACGTGACGGAGAAGATGGTCATCGAGCGCTACAGCCACGTGATGCACATCGTCTCCAATGTGGAAGGCCGCCTGTCGCCTCAATACGACGCCTACGACGCCCTGGCCGCTACCTTCCCCGCCGGAACCGTGAGCGGCGCGCCGAAGGTGCGTTCCATGGAGATCATCGAGGAGTTGGAACCGGACCGGCGCGGACCCTACGCGGGGGTCGTGGGTTATTTCAGCAACTCGGGCAACCTGGATTCGTGCATCACGATCCGCACGATTCTGATCCAGGGCGACAAGGCCCACGTGCAGGCCGGCGCGGGGCTGGTCGCCGATTCGGACCCGGCGACGGAATACGAAGAAACGCGCAACAAGGCGATGGCCATGCTCCGGTCGCTGGGATACGAGCGCCCGCAAGATCGGGAGGAAGCGGTCTAATGCTGCTTTTGATCGATAACTACGATTCCTTCGTCTACAACCTGGCCCACTACTTCACCGAGGAAGGCCAGGAGGTGCGCGTGGTGCGCAACGACGCGATCACACTCGACGAGGTCGAGGCCATGGCGCCCGACTACATCGTCGTCTCCCCCGGACCCTGCACCCCCGCCGAGGCGGGGGTGAGCATCGACCTGATCCGCCGTTTCGCGGGCAAGGTGCCGATCCTGGGGGTGTGCCTGGGGCATCAGGCGATCGGCGCGGCCTTCGGCGGCAAGATTATCCGCGCGCCCCGCACTGTCCACGGCAAGACGACGGACATCAACCACGATCGCCACGGGATTTTTTCGGGCATCAACACGCCGCTGACCGTGGGGCGCTACCACTCGCTGGTCATCGATCCGGAGACGCTGCCCGACACGCTCGTCGTCACCGCCACGGCGCCTTCCGGCGAGATCATGGCCGTGCGCCACAAGGAATTCGACGTCCAGGGCGTGCAGTTCCATCCCGAATCGATCCTGACCGACTTCGGCCACCGGATGTGCCGCAATTTTCTGCACGGCGGCGGCGTGAAGCGGATGAACATTCGCGAGGGCATCGTCAAGGCGGTGGCCAACGAGAATCTTTCCGGGGACGAGGCGGCGGACGTGATGGAGGAAATCATGTCCGGCCGGGCCACCGAGGCGCAGATCGGCGCGTACCTGATCGCCATGCGCCAAAAGGGCGAGACGGCCGAGGAGATCGCGTCCTGCGCCGCCACGATGCGCCGATTCGCCACGCCCCTGCCCGCCCCCGAGGGCGTGGTGCTCGACACCTGCGGCACCGGCGGTGACAACCTGCATACGCTCAATGTGTCCACGATCGCGGCGCTGATCACCGCCGGGGCGGGCCTGCCCGTCGCCAAGCACGGCAACCGGTCGATCACGTCCAAGTGCGGCAGCGCCGACCTGCTCGAAGCGGCGGGGGTCAACATCGTCTGCTCGCCCAAGGTCATGGGACAAGCGCTCCAAGACGCCAGCTTCGGCTTTGCCTTCGCGCCCATTTATCACGGGGCGATGAAGTACGCGATCGGCCCGCGCCGCCAGATCGGCGTGCGCACGCTGTTCAACATGCTCGGGCCTTTGACCAACCCCGCGGGCGCGCGCCATCAATTACTCGGCGTGTTCGACGGCAAACTGACGCGATTTTTCGCCGAGGTGCTGGGCCTGATGGGCTCCAAACACGCGATGATCGTCCACGGCGAGGACGGCATGGACGAGATCACCCTGACCGGCAAGACGCACGTCGCCGAACTCAAGAACGGCGAAGTCACCGAATACGACATCGCCCCCGAAGACTTCGGACTCACCCGATGCGCTCTCGCGGACCTTGCGGGCGGCACGCCGGAGGAAAACGTGCTCATCACCCGGCGCATCCTCGACGGCGAGGAACAGGGCCCCATGCGCGATATCGTCCTGCTGAACGCGGGCGCGGCTCTGTACGTGGGCGGCAAGGCCGACGACATCGCCCAGGGCGTCCGCTTCGCCGCCGAATCCATCGACTCGGGCGCGGCGCGCATGAGCTTCGACAAACTCATCGAGGTGACGCGTGGCTAAGTCGATCCTCGATGAGATCTGCGACCACACCCTCGCCCGCCTGCCCGAACGCAAGGCGCTCGTGAGCGACAAGCAGATCGAATTCGAAGCCCGCAACGCCGCCCCGCCCCGGGATTTCCTCGGCGCGCTGACGGCGGAGGGCATGTCGTTGATCGGCGAACTCAAGCAGGCCTCGCCGTCCAAGGGCGTGCTGCGCGAACCCTTCGACACCGCCGCGCTGGCCAAGGCGTACGAGGTCGGCGGAGCGCGGGCGCTGTCCGTGCTGACCGAGCCGGACTATTTCAAGGGCGCGCCCGAACGCATCGCCGAGGCGAAGGCGGCGTGCTCGCTGCCGGCGCTGCGCAAGGACTTCATCCTCGATCCCTACCAGGTCTACGAGGCGCGGGCCATCGGCGCCGACGCGCTGCTGCTGATCGTGCGTTGCTTGGATGACGCGCGGCTCGCGGACCTGCTCGCCCTGACGCACGAGGTCGGTCTGGTCGCCCTGGTCGAGACGCACGACGCCGCCGAACTCGAACGGGCGCAGAGGTGCGGGGCGCGCATCATCGGCGTCAACAACCGCAACCTGGACACCTTCCAGGTCGACCTGCAAACCACCTTCGATCTGATCGGCCGCCTGGATCCTCATCATGTTCTGGTGAGCGAGAGCGGGATCCACAGCGCGGACGACATTCGACGCCTGGCCGAGGCCGGTGTCCACGCCGTTCTCGTCGGCGAGTCCATTGTCACCGCGGCCGATCCGACCGCGAAAATCCGGGAGCTACTTGCATGAGTGTGAAAGTGAAAATCTGCGGCATCACCCGACCCGAGGACGCCCGCGTGGCCGACGAGGAAGGCGCCGATTTCATCGGGATCATCTTCGCTCCCGAATCCAGCCGGTGCGTGCGCGTGGACGTGGGCGGCAACATCGCCTCGGTGGTTTCGGACGCCCGGATCGTCGGCGTGTTCGTCGACCAGCCGCCGGAGGAAATCAACCGTATCGTCGACGAGGTGGGTCTGGATTTCGTCCAGCTCCACGGCGCGGAAGGGCAATCGTTCATCGACGACCTCTCCGTCCCGGCCATCAAGGCTTTGCCCATGGACCGAACGCACCACGCGGACGATCCGGGCGTCAAAGGCTGGGAATACGTGCTCTGCGACACCCGGGCGGCGGGCCAGTTCGGCGGGACGGGCCAGGTTTTCGATTGGGACCTGGCGCGGGACCTGGCCGCCGCGAACGGGCCGAAGGTCATCGTCTCCGGCGGGCTGACGCCCCTCAACGTCGCCGACGCGGTCCGCGCGATTCACCCTTGGGGCGTGGACGCGTCGTCGGGCCTGGAATACGAGCCGGGCTACAAGGATCACAAGCACATCGCGGATTTCATCAAGAACGCCAAGGCCGCCGGCTGATGCACGACGGGACGTTCGACAAGGAGTTTCGACCATGACCCAGCCCGACGCCATGGGCAAATTCGGCGAGTTCGGCGGACGTTTCATCCCCGAGACGCTCATGACCGCCACCGCCGAATTGGAACGCGAATATTACAAGGCCCGCGACGACGAAGCCTTCATGGGCGAGTTTCACGGCGTGCTCAAAGAGTACTGCGGCCGGGAGACGCCCCTGACCTTCGCCAAGCGCCTCACCGAAAAACTCGGCGGAGCGAAGATCTATCTGAAGCGCGAGGACCTCAACCACACCGGCGCCCACAAGATGAACAACACGCTGGGCCAGGCCCTGCTGGCGATGCGCATGGGCAAGACGCGCATCATTGCCGAAACCGGCGCGGGTCAGCACGGCGTCGCCACCGCCACGGCGTGCGCGCGCTACGGTTTGGAGTGCGTGGTGTATATGGGGGCGGAGGATGTGCAGCGCCAGTCGCTCAACGTCTTTCGCATGAAGCTGCTCGGCGCCGAAGTGCATGCGGTGCATTCCGGGACGAAGACCCTCAAGGACGCCACCAACGAGGCGATCCGCGACTGGGTCACGAACCTGGAAAACACGCACTACATCATCGGCTCGGTCGTCGGCCCCCACCCCTATCCCATGATGGTGCGCGACTTCCAGCGCGTCATCGGCGACGAAACCAAGCGTCAAATCCTGGCGCGCGAAGGCCGATTGCCCGACGCCATCGTGGCGTGCGTGGGCGGCGGGAGCAACGCGATGGGCATCTTCTATCCCTTCGTCGAGGACAAGGAGGTGCGTCTGGTGGGTGTGGAAGCCGGAGGCGAAGGCGTCGAAACCGGCCGCCACGCCGCGTCCATCACCAACGGCGAGACCGGCGTCCTGCACGGCAGCATGAGTTATTTGCAGCAGGACGAATGGGGACAAATCGCCGGGACGCACTCCATCTCGGCGGGCCTGGACTATCCGGGCGTCGGCCCCGAGCACGCGCATTTCGCCCGCACCGGCCGAGCCGAATATGTCGCGATCAACGACGACGAGGCGATGACGGGCTTTACGACGCTGAGCGAGACCGAAGGCATCATCCCCGCCCTCGAGTCGTCCCACGCCGTCGCCCACGCGATGAAATTGGCCAAGACCATGAACCCGGATCAGATCCTCGTGATCAACGTTTCCGGCCGCGGCGACAAGGACACGCAGATCGCCGCCAAGTATTTGGGTGTGTCACTATGAATCGTATCACCAAGGCATTCGAGGAAGCGGCCGCCGCCGGACGCAAGGGCTTCATCCCCTACTTCACCGCGGGCTATCCGGACGAGGCGCGCTTCATGGATATCCTCGATCAGGCCGCCGACGCGGGTTGCACGGCCATCGAGATCGGCATCCCGTTCTCCGACCCCATGGCCGACGGGCCGATCATCCAGGCCTCCAGCGAAAAGGCGCTACGGGCGGGCGTGAACATGGCGGGGATCTTCGAGATGATCCGCAAGTTTCGCGCGAAATACGACACGCCGATCGTGCTGATGGGCTACGTCAATCCGATTCTGCATTACGGGTATGGAAAGTTCGTCGAGGACGCTTCGGCGGCCGGGGCCGACGGGGTGATCATTCCCGACCTGCCTCCCGAGGAAGCGGGGGAACTGATCGACGCGGCGCGGGCGAAGGATTTCGCGACGATCTTCCTGGCCGCCACCACCAGCACCGACGAGCGCATGAAGCTCATCGCCGAGGCGAGCAAGGGGTACATCTACTACGTCTCCCGCCTCGGCGTGACCGGCGTGGCCCAGGCGCCGTCCGAGACGTTGGGCGCGATGATCGGCCGCCTGCGTAAGCATACCACGCTGCCCATCGCGGCGGGTTTCGGCATCAGCAAGCCGGACCACGTTCGCAACACCGTCGCCCACGCGGACGCGGCCATCGTCGGATCCGCGCTGGTCAAACTCATCGCCGAGCACGAGGGTGACGCGGACCTGGCGACGCGGGTCGGGGAATTTTGCAGGGAGATGCTGGGGGCTTGTTAGGGATCCTGATTTGTTTTGAACATTCAGAGCCCCAAGCGTCAGCGCGGGGTTGTCGAGCGTTACGTCCCTGCATTTCTCCGACAACGTCAGATTTCCGTGCTCAATCCGCTCCACGACCCCTCCCTGACGGTCGGGGCTCTGAATCGTCGTAATATCCCTACGAGGCCGTAACGTGGCCGATCGCCCTACTTCCCCGGTTCCGCCCAGCGGATGTGAGGCAGGACGTAAGGCCCGACGGATAGTTCGTGCATGGGCGTGACGCGCACCGCGATGCCCTGCCGCCCCACGACCGAGCAGTTATAAATCCCCTCGTAGAGATACTTACCCTTGCCCAGGTCCTTGGTCTTCTCCATCTTCGTGACCATGCCTCGGGCGAGTTCGTCGTGCTTGGTGATCTCCCCGGCGTAAATCTCCAGGTGGACGTCGTCGGGCGTCAGCGCCCCGAGCGTCACCGTCGCCTGGATGCGGATCTCGTCACCCCGATAGTGCAGATCCCGCTCCTCGGCATGCACATTGTCGATCCTCGTCTCATGCCAATGCTGGCGAATGCGCGCCTGCCAGTGGGCATACGTCTTCGCGCCGGTGTAACTGTCGGCGGCCAGCCGCTCTCCGTAATGCTCGGCGGGATGATAAAAGCGCTCCGTATACTGACGCACCATCCGGTCCGTGTTGAACACCGGGCACAGCCGCCGAATCGACGCCTTGATCATGCTGATCCAACGGCGCGGGATGTCGTCGGCCGAACGCTGGTAAAACGCCGGGACGATCTCCTGTTCGAGCAGGTCGTAGAGCGCGTTGGACTCGACCAAGTCCTGGTAAGCCAGATCCTGATACGACTCGCCCGCGCCGATCGCCCAACCCACGTCCGGGCCGTACGCCTCCGGCCACCAACCGTCGAGCACCGAGCAGTTCAGACCGCCGTTGGCCAGCACCTTCATGCCCGACGTGCCCGACGCCTCCATGGGCCGTCGCGGGTTGTTGAGCCACAGGTCGACGCCGCTGATCATGTAGCGGGCCAGCAGAATGTCGTAGTCCTCGATGAAGACGATCTTCTCGCGCATGCCCGGTCGCTTGGCGAACTGGATGAGCTGCTTGATCAGCTCCTTGGCGCCGTCGTCCGCGGGGTGGGCCTTGCCCGCGAAGACGAACTGGATGGGCCGCTCGGGATCGAGCAGGATGCGTTCCAGGCGTCGCGTATCCCGCAGCAGCAGCGTCGCGCGCTTGTAGGTGGCGAATCGCCGGGCGAAGCCGATGGTCAGGGCGCGCGGGTCGAGGACCTCGCGGGAGCGGTCGATCTCCTGCTTGGAGGCGTTGCGCGCCAGAAGCTGCCCCTCCAGGCGCCGCCGGATGAAGGAAATAAGCCGCTCGCGCTCGCGAACGTGCGTGCGCCAGATTTCCGTGTCGGGAATCTGCTCCACGGCCGCCCAATCTTCCGAGTCGCGCACGCGCTCGTACCAGTGATCGCCCATATAGCGTCGGTAAAGCTCGCCCATCTCCGACGTGGTCCACGAGCGGATATGGATGCCGTTGGTGATCGACTGAATCGGCACTTCGTCGACCGGCACGTCCGGGAACGAAGGCGCGACCATCTCCTTGGTCACTTCGGCGTGCAGCTTGGACACGGCGTTGACGTACGAGGTGTTAGCCATCGCAAACACGGCCATGTTGAACATGTCGCCGTCGTCCGGCCCCTGCCCCAGGGCGACGAGTTGTTCCATCGAGATACCCAGGTCGGCGATGTATTTGTGGAAATATTTCTCCATCAGCGGACGGGAGAATTTGTCGAAACCGGCGGGCACCGGGGTGTGCGTAGTGAAGACGTTGGAACCGGCGCAGGCCACGCGGGCGTCGTCGAAGTTCAGCTTCGTGTCCAGCATGAGCAGGCGCACCTTCTCCAGCGACAGGAAGGCCGAGTGCCCCTCGTTCATGTGGCAGGTCGCCGGTCGTTTGCCCAGCGTGTCCAGCACCCGGTAGCCGCCGATGCCCAGGATAATCTCCTGTTGGATGCGCATCTCGTTGTCGCCGCCGTATAGCTGGGCGGTAATCTCGCGGGCCTCGGCGGTGTTGCCCTCCACGTCCGAGTCGAGCAGGAAAAGGTCGACCCGCCCGACCGCCACGCGCCAGACGCGAAGTTGCAAAGGCTGCTCGAACAGCTTGAGGGTAATCATCAACGGCTGGCCGTTGGGTGTGAGCACCGGCTCCATCGGCAGGGTGTAAAAGTTGTTCATCGGGTAGGTTTCTTGCTGCCACCCGTCCGCATTCAGATATTGGCGAAAATAACCGCGCTGATAGGCCAGCCCGACCGCCACCAACGGCACGCCCAGGTCACTGGCGGACTTGAGATGATCGCCGGCCAGAACGCCCAGGCCGCCCGAGTAGATGCGCAATGCCTCGGTGAGGCCGTATTCCATGGAGAAATACGCGAACTTCGGGCGATCGCCGGGGCCGAAAACGCCCTCGTGCCAGGTCTTGCCGGTCATGTACGACCGAAAATCCCCATACACCGAACGCAGTTGTCCCAGGAAGCCTTCGTCCCGAGCGAGCCGATCGAGGGTACGTTGGCGGACTTTGCCCAGAAGCTCGACCGGATTGTGGTGCGTTTCCTCCCACAATTCGGCGTCAATGCGGCGGAACAACTCCACCGCCTGATAGTTCCAACTCCACCACAGGTTGTACGCCAATTCGCCCAGCGTCCGCAGTTCCTCGGGAATCGACGGGGCGACGTGAATATCCAATACCGGTTTCATTCCCTCTCCTCAAATGTCCGAATGAAAATATCCGAAGGAATAGTGTCCGAATGACAGTGCCTTCGATCCGGGATGAGCAGTCCCGCGCGATCACAAATTCGGCAAAGGCGCATTCCGGCCGACCGCCGGCAGGGGGATCCAAAAGTGATGCCAAGATACGGCACGGTTGGTGGCGTTGGCAATCCCCTTGATGTCCAAGCAACCGGCCAAGACGCATTCGGCAAGAATCGGCCAAAGTCCCATAATCGTTAAGCATTTGCTGAATTAGTTTTCGGTAATTTCACGACGGGCGGACGACTTGTCCGGGTGAAACCCGAAGGAATCTGAACGAACGGTCAAAAATTTTCGCATCGGCGTCATCGCAACGCAATGCGCCGTCGTCTCGCGGTGATGATGCATTGAAGGAATTTGTCGGACAAAGAAAAACGCTGGAGCGAAGCGACGAAGCAAAGCGGCTCCATCGACCCCGCGCCAGCATCCGACGCGTACGGCAATGCGGAAGGGGGACTCGAACCCACGTCCTTGCGGACGCGGCCGGGTATCCGACGCGTGCTCTTCACGACAAAGAAAAACGCTGGAGCGAAGCGACGAAGCAAGCGGCTCCATCAACCCCGCGCCAGCGTCTCAAGCCTTTGCCGGCTACGGCAATGCGGAAGGGGGGACTCGAACCCCCACGTCCTTGCGGACGCGGCCGGGTATCCAACGCGTGCTCTTCACGACAAAGAAAAACGCTGGAGCGAAGCGACGAAGCAAGCGGCTCCATCAACCCCGCGCCAGCGTCTCAAGCCTTTGCCGGCTACGGCAATGCGGAAGGGGGGACTCGAACCCCCACGTCCTTGCGGACACCAGCCCCTCAAGCTGGCGCGTCTACCATTCCACCACTTCCGCGAATTGTCTTCTTAAAGCAGAACTATTCGGTCTTGGGCGCCTCGGCTTCGCCGGCGTCGGCGGTCGGAGCCTCTTCGGTCGCCGCCGGGCTGTCGGACGTCGCACCGTCTTCCGTCGCCGCGGGGGCTGCCGTGTCGTCACCGGCCGTCGGAGCCGTGTCGCTGCCTTCACTCGTGGTGTCCTCGGAAGGCATGGGAACGGTGCCCACGGCCTCTTTGCCCAAGTCTTCGAGTTTTTGCAGGGCGCCGGAGCTGGTGTGGCCGCCCATATAGGCGAGGGACAGGCAGGTAATCATGAACAGCGCCGCCGCCACGGCCGTCAGCTTGGCCATGAACGTCGCGCCGCCGGACGAACCGAAGACCGTATTCGAACCGCCGCCGCCGAACACCGCGCCCATATCGGCGCCTTTGCCGGACTGCAGCAGGATCACCAAAATCAGGAACAAGCACAAAACGACGTGCAAGCCGGTCAGGATGTAGTCGACCATAAACGTGCCTCCCAAGGCATACAGGCGCGGTAGACTAGGGAATTTGCCCGCGCTTGACAACCCTTGCGCGCGGTTACCGGATGCGAGGGTGCCACATTTTCAACTCGACGAAGTCGAGGGGAAGGTGTGCTTCGTGAGGGATTCGAAAGCAGGCGAAAATTCACACCTTTTCTCGAACGATGTTCTCGTAAAAGTGTGCCACCCGAGCGTTTGCGCGACTAAACGTCCTCGAACTTGACGATCCGTTCGAAGACGTCGGCTTTCAGGCTGGCTCCGCCGACCAGGGCGCCGTCGATATCCGGGCAGGCCATGAGGCCGTCGATATTTTCGGCGTTGACCGATCCGCCGTAAAGGATGCGGATGCCCTCCCCGTCTTCCGGGTCGAACAGGTGGCCGATATATCCCCGAATGTGGCCATGGACCTCCTGGGCCTGTTCGGGCGTGGCGACCTTGCCGGTGCCGATGGCCCAGACGGGCTCGTAGGCAACAACCACGTGCAGTACTTCCTCGCCGTCGATGTCGCCCAAGCCGACGCGAAGCTGCTCCTCGACGAACTTGAGGGTCTCGCCCGCCTCCCGCGTCGCCAGCTTCTCACCGACGCAGTATATCGGCGTGATTCCGGCGTTGAGCAGGGCGCGAATCTTTTCGCAGCAGCTCTTGTTGGTTTCGTCGTGATATTCGCGGCGCTCCGAATGGCCGACCAGACAATAGGTCGCGCCGATGGATTTGATCATTTCGATGGATGTGTCGCCGGTGTAGGCCCCGCTCGCCTCCGCCCGAACCTCCTGGGCGCCGACCTTGATGGTGCTCTCGTCCAGGATTGTCGCCACCGCGTGCACCAGGGGCGTCGGCGGGATCACCACCACATCCCGGCCCGGCAGACCGTCCAGGTTCTGATGCAGCGCCTTGGCCAGGTCGCCGGCGCTCGTCAGATCCAGATTCATCTTCCAGTTCCCGGCGATCAGGGGGGTGCGTTGCATGTCGTCGATGGCCATTGGACGCCTCCTGCGATTTTCAGAGTCGCACAATCGAGCGGCTCAAAATGGATGAGAAATCGATGGACAAATCGGTTCGTTCTGTCGGGCGATTATTCGCTGGTTTCCAACGCAGCGATGCCGGGTAAAACCTTACCTTCCAGCAATTCCAGCGAAGCACCGCCGCCGGTGGAGATGTGCGAAATCTTGTCGGCCACCCCCGCCTTATGCACCGCGGAGACCGAATCGCCGCCGCCGACCACCGAAAGCGCGTCGGCCGCCGCCACCGCCTTGGCCACGGCGAAAGTGCCTTGGGCGAATTCGTCGATCTCGAACACGCCCATCGGGCCGTTCCAGATGATCGTCTTGGCCTTTCCGATGACCTCGGCGTATTTCTCCCGCGTCTCGGGACCGATGTCCAAGCCCATCTCGTCGGGTTGGAACGCCCCGGCGCCGACAACCCGATGGGCCGCGCCCTCGGCGATTTCGGTGGCGGCGACGTGATCCACCGGCAGGTGGATGTCCACGCCCTTCTCCCGCGCCAGCTTCACCACCCGGGCGCACGTGTCCTTCTTCCCGGCCTCGACCAGGCTCTTGCCCACGTTCTCCCCGGCCTGGGCCAGAAAGGTGTAGGCCATGGCCCCGCCGATGACGATCGCGTTGACCCGATCCAGCAGGTTTTCGATCACCGGAATCTTGTCCGAGACCTTTGCCCCGCCCAGGATCGCCACCACCGGCCGAGCCGGGTCGTCCAGAGCCATCTGGAAATACTGCAATTCCTTGCGCATCAAAAAGCCCGCGCACTTGACCGCAACGCGGCGGGGCAAGGCGTCGATGGACGCGTGGGCCCGGTGGCTGGCGCCGAAGGCGTCGTTGACGTAGACCTCGGTGAGGCTCGCCAGATCGTCGGCGAAATCCGGGTCGTTCTTCGTTTCCCCGGCGGCGAAACGCAGGTTATCGAGCAGCAGGACTTCCCCGTCCTTGAGCTGGTGGGCGCATTGCTTGACGCCGTCGGACATCACGTCCGGCGCCATGATGACCTCCCGGTCCAGCAATCCCGCCAGATGATCCCCCACCGGGGCCAGGGAGTATTTCTCCTCCTTGCCGGTGCCCTTGGGGCGTCCCAGATGGCTGGCGAGAATCACCCGGCCGCCGTTACGCAACGCGTAGCGCACCGTGGGCAGCACCTCGCGGATGCGCGTGTCGTCGGTGATGTTCCGATCGTCGTCCAAGGGCACGTTCAGATCGGCGCGGATGAACACGCGTTTGCCGGTCAGCTCCACTTCGTCGATATATTTGACCGCCATGAATCTCACCTCCCCCATCGAACAAAGGCAGCGACCCGTCGGGCGCTGCCTTGATTGGCTTCTCGATTCGATTCCGTCCCGCGCCCGCCGCGCACGATGGCCGGCGAACACGCTCGACGCGCGACCCGGCCTTTACAGCGACGCCCCGACCTTGGCCGCCAGATCCACGACACGGCACGAGTACCCGTACTCGTTGTCGTACCACGACAGAATCTTGACGAACTTGTCGTCGATTACCTTCGTGCAAAGGGAATCGAACGCCGAGCTGTGCGTGTCGCCCATGAGGTCCACGCTGACCAACGGCTCATCCAGGTAACGCAGAATGCCCTTGAGTTTGCCCTCGGCGGCCTTTTTCATCGCCGCGTTGACTTTTTCGATGGAGACCGGCTTCTTCAAATTGGCCGTCAGGTCCACCAGACTCACATCCGGCGTGGGCACGCGAATGGCCATGCCGTCCAGCTTGCCCTTGAGTTCGGGCAGCACGAGGCCGATCGCCTTGGCGGCGCCGGTGGTCGTCGGGATCATGGACACGGCGGCGGCCCGGGCCCGGCGCAGGTCCTTGTGGGGCGCGTCCAGGATGTTCTGGTCGTTCGTGTACGAATGCACCGTCGTCATCAGACCCTGCACGATGCCGAATTCGTCGTTGAGCACCTTGGCGACCGGGGCCAGGCAGTTGGTCGTGCACGAGGCGTTGGAGATGATGTGGTGCTTCTTGGGATTGTACGTGGATTCGTTCACGCCCATGCAGATCGTGGCGTCCACGTCGTCCTTGTCGTAGCCGAATTTCTCCAGTTCCTCGGGGCTGCTCTTCTTGGAGGGAGCCGAAAGGATGACCTTCTTGGCGCCGGCCTTGAGGTGCAGATTCAGCTTGGCCGGGCTGGTGAAGATGCCGGTGGACTCGATGACCACGTCCACGTTCAGCTTTTTCCAAGGCAAGGCCGCCGGGTCACGCTCGGAGAGCACCTTGACCTTTTGATTGCCGACGATGAACGAGTCGCCCTCGTAACGCACATCCTTGTTCAGGACACCCATGTTCGAGTCGTACTTGAGCAGATGGGCCAGCGTGTGGGCGTCGGTCAGATCGTTGACCGCGACGATTTTGAACTGCTTGGTTTCCAAGACACGGCGGAAGACGGCCCGCCCGATGCGTCCGAACCCGTTGATACCGACTCGAATGGTGGCCATGAAAGCCCCTCCTGAAAGTTACCCAATAAACGGAAAAGATAGTGCGGAAACAGGCGAGAAATCCCGTCGGGAGTCGCGCCACAGCGGCCTGTCGCCGCCGATGATTCGCCGCGTTGTCTTATCTCACAGAACCGTCCGTCCGATCAAGTCAACTCCAAACCCGGACACGCACATTGTGGGTCCGGTCTCCTTTGCATCGGACGAAGGCGGTGCTAGGATGGAGCCTTGACCGAACGTTCAAATCCGAAACGGGAGTCGGACTGCCCATGTCCTTGAACTTGCCCCGAAATTGGCGCCGCAATTCGCGACGGATGCTCGCGCCCGCGCTGATCGCGCTGCTGGCGCTTCTATTGGTCTTTGCCGCCGCCTGCGAGCGGGAGGGCGACGAAGAGGACACGCGCAACGACAACGGCGGCTTTACCGAATCGGTCGGCGATCAGTCCGAGGACGACGAAAGCGCCGACGAGGACGGGGACACCGACGCCGACGACGATACCTACGGCGAGGAAATCTCCGATTCCAACTTGGAAGGCTCGGGGATCGAAATCGGCTGCGACGTGGAATCGGCCGACGAATTGGACTCGGCCGCCTCGCGGCTGCTGGATCTGGTGGAAAGCTCCGCGTCCCGCGCCGACGACGACGGGTCCGAACCGGCGGTGTTCGAATGCGTCCGGGCGTTTGCGCTGGATGTGCTGGACTGCGTCGCGGCCGAAAGCGCGCGCTCGTGCGTCCAGAAGGAAGAGTCGGCGATGGTCGCATGCCTGGGCGCCGATCCGGCCAAGGTGGCGATCACCGGCCCCGTGATGAAAGCCCTCCAACGCACCCGCCCCACCGGCAAGGATCTGACGCGCTTGCGCGACGCGGTCCGGAATTCGACGTCGATGGAAGAACTGCTGGCGGTCTACGAAGCGGTCGCGGGGGAGTAGGCGCCGCTTCACGATCCCGGCGGAAACAAAATCTTCGGCGCCCACGCCGGCTTCGCGGCCAGGGGCGGCGGCTCCAGCTTTAACCGCGCCACCGTCCTGCGCGTTCCCGGCAGTTTTCCGTCAACGGCGACAACGAAAATCGCCGCGTCCTCGTTCGGCCCGCACGCCACCGCTACCGCCTGACCATCCGGGGAAAACACGATCGAACGCGGCAGCGGCGCGCCGTACTTCGGAGGCACTTCCGCAAAGTCGGCGAGAACGCGCTGATCGTTCCCGGAAAAATCCATCACCCGCACACTCGTGCCCAACAACAGAGCGAGTCGATCCACATCCCGGTTCACGGCCACATCCGCCACGGCCCCCTCGTCCAAGCCGTAACGCACCAGCGGCGGCAGCCCGCCCTCCGGTCGCCGATCCGGTTCCAGGGGATTGACGACCTGCTGAATCGCCAGGGCCTGCCCGTCGGACAGCAACAGGCGATTGGTCCCCGGCGCGAAGGCCGCGGCGGTCACTTCCGGCGCCACCACCGGACACGGCCCTCCCCCCACCGCCAGGCGCAATTGCCGCTGCCCCAGGGCATCCACCCCAACAAATGAGACCAGATCGCCGGGATGGGAATAGGCGGGGGACTGCATCCTGAAGAGAGGCTCGAAGGTGGTCGCGTCGCAAAGAGTGTCGATGGACCCGGTGGCCAGGGACATGGTCGCGGGAAGCTGCCCCGCCCCCGCGGACAAAGCGAACGCCATCTGGCGACCCCGCCGATTGACGGCCACGTCCGCCGCGCCGTCCTGGGCCAGGATCGTCGTCGCCCGCCCGGCGGCCAGGTCATAGGCCACGATGCCGTGCGCGGCGGTGGAATAGACCAGATAACCGGTGAGCTTCGGGGCGCGCTCGCAGGCGGTGAGAGTGGCGAGAAAAATCATCGCAAAGCCGACGAGGATCGCTCGCCGTTTCAGAGCCGCGCGCGTCAGCAAGCGGGTTGGACCGTCCCAACAACCAGCGTTGATCGCCGCGTGGAGGCAACCCGCTCCCTTACGGTCGCGACTCTGAATTGTTCTCGCATATCCCCAACGCAAAAACGCCGCCGTTCGATAACGGCGGCGCGCGGTGTCCAATGCGGTCAATGTCGGAAGCGGAAAGATCGTTAGTTGGCGCTGTGGTCGTGGCCGCAGGCCCCGTCGCCGCATCCGCCGGACGCCTTTTCGGTCGCCTCGGCCGCTTCGTGATAGGGGCATTTGCCGCCGGGCGGTTCGGGCATCTTCATCATCCACTCGGGGATGAAGTTCACGTTCCCCATCGACTTCAGGTCGTTCATCATGTCGTTCTGCGACTGCTTGGCGATGCCGTTGGCGCGGGAGATGATCTTGGTCATCTTGCGCGATCCGCACGCCTTGCATTTGCGGCGTCCGAAAAACAACGGCTCGCGCTGGGCGATCTTCTCCATAAAGGTCGAGACCTTCCCGCACTTGCCGCATTTGTATTCGTACATGGGCATATTCGCCTCCTAGAACAACACCTCGGACGTCAATTCGCCATCGTAGACCCAGTGCGTGGGGCCTTCAAGCCAAACTTCGCCGGTGCGTGGGTCTTCTTCCGAAACGGTGACGGTCAGTTTTTCGCCCGACTGCACGGTCAGCGTCACCGGCCCGGCCACCTGCCCCGCATGCACCATGGTCGCCGCCGCCGCCACGCACCCCGTGCCGCACGCCAGCGTTTCGTCTTCCACGCCCCGTTCATAGGTGCGGATGCGCAGGTCGTTGGGGCCTGTCACCTGCACGAAGTTGGCGTTGGCCCCCGCCGGAGCGACCACCGGCGACCGGCGGATCTCCCGGCCCAGGTTCTTCACGTCGAACGACTCCACATCCTCCACCGGCACCACCACGTGCGGCACGCCCGTATTGAGGAAGTGGCCGGAAAGCTCACCCGACGTGGTCGGAACGGCGACCGAGCGATAGTCGAAAGGCTCGGTCAGACGGACCTTCACCGAACGCGGGCCGGTGATGTGGGCTTCGATGACACCGGCGATGGTCTGGAAGCGCATCGACTTGCCGGCGATGCCCCGTTCGTGGGCAAACCGCGCCACGCACCGCGCCCCGTTGCCGCACATCTCCGCCTCGCCGCCGTCGGCGTTCAGATAATGCCAGGCGAAATCCAGGTCCGGGTGATTTTCGACGAAGATCACGCCGTCCGCGCCGACCGACACCGCCCGACGGCAAACCGCCCGCGTAAAGTCGGCCATCTGCCGCGCCGGGACGACCATCTCCCGATTGTCCACGATGACAAAATCGTTACCGGTGCCGTTGAGCTTCGAAAAGGCGATGCCCACCACCATGCTCCTTAAAGTTTGGGTCTTGAAGTTTAGGGGATTCCAAGCGCAGTCGGTTAGCTGCCGTCTAACCGCGCCGATGCCGGATCAGTGGTCGACCGGCTCGCCGTTGGGTCGTTCGACCGCAGGCGCCGTTTCGTGCGACACCGACCCGGACGTCGACTCGACCGCCGACTTTTTGGCTCGCGGTTTGCGCTTGCGCTTGCGTTCGAGGAGTCGTTCCAACTCTTCCACCTCGGCCTCCAATTGCTCGACCCGAGCGGCCAGGTTGGAGGCGGCCTTCATGCGTTCGAAGAAGGCGGTCAGGTTTTCCTCGATCTTTTTGGTCAATTCCTCGCCGTCGCCGGACTTCCGCGAGGAGTCCACGACCGGCTCGATCACGCCGTCTTCCGACGCCCGGCGATGCACCAGGCGCTCAACGGTGCGTTCCACTTCCTGACGCGCGGCCTGGATGGACGCGATGCCCGGTCCGACCACCTTCTGCGTCACCTCGGAGATGCTCTCCGACCCGGTCTGGATGATGCGCTTGAGGGCCGAGAGCGGCAGGATGGACTGATCCTTCTTCTCTTCCTCGAAGATGATCTGCGTGAGGGTGACGGCCGTCAGGTCCTTCTTGGACTTGTTGTCCTGGACCTTGACGTCCACCCCGGCCTTGATCATGGCCGCGATGTCATCCAACGTCACGTATTTACTGGCTTCCGTGTCGTAGAGCTTCCGGTTTTGATAGCGCCGGATAATGCGCGCCTGTCCGCCGGTCGCCGTGCCCGGACCCTCACCCGAATTCGAATCATCCATCATTCGTCGATCCCGCCTTGCGGCGAGTCTGCCGCATTTTGCCGATACATTCCGCTTGATTTAACACGGTGCATCATAAGCGTCAACGAATTGTGCCGCCGCGTAGTCGCGGGGACTGGGAGATGCTCCGCATCTCGAACGCCGGCGCGCAGGTTGGAACAGCCACGAAGGGTCGTCGCTTCGCTCCAACGTTTTCCGAGCCGCGACAAATCCGGGTGCCACACTTTCGCGACGCTGAAGGCGGAGAGAAGGTGTGAATGTCCTGAAGCACTCTCCGACAGACCTCACCAAGAAATCGCCTTCCCGTCCCGGAAAAAACCGCCGTTGGGCCCGTCCGCCGGAAGGGTCGCCGCCCAGACGATTCCCCTTGCCCCCTCTTCCACACTCCGATCCGCATTGGATCCGCCCATCTCGGTGCGCACCCATCCCGGACATACGGCGTTGATCTTCACGTCGCCGCGGACCTCGTGGGCGAGGACCATGGTCACGGCGTTGAGCGCCGCCTTGGTGAACGAATATACCGGCGGGCCCTGAAGACCGCCCTTGAACGACCCCGCCCCCGACGACACATTCACCACGCGCCCATATCCCCGCTCGATCATCCCCGGTGCGAAGGCCTGCGTCATCCAGAGAGCACCATAGGCGTTGACGCGCATCGTCTCGTCGATCTTCTCTGTCGCCATCGTTATCAGATCCCCATGGGGATAGATGCCGGCGTTGTTGACCAGCACGTCGACGGTCACTCCCGCCCCGGCCAATCGGTCCGCCAGCGCCCGGATCGACGCCTCATCGGCCACGTCCAGCATCTCGGCGCGAACGTCGCCGCCCTCGGCCGATAGCCTCGCGGCCGCCTCCCGTCCCGCGTCCGAATCCCGAGCACATAAAATGACCGTCATCCCCTCCCGGGCAAGCTGCCGCGCGACCTCCAGTCCGATGCCCCGATTCGCTCCCGTCACCAATGCCGTCCGCGCCATGCCGAACCTCCACACGTCTCGGAATTTGCTGTGTTTTTTCCATGGCCATTTCATGACGATTCGCCCACGGACCGCCACCGGGAAGGCCCGATTTTGCCGCGAATTTCACAAGGCGGAAAATGACTTGATCGGCCCGATCCCTTTTGCTAAAGAGAGCGTCACTTTTTTGCGGGAGGATCACTGCCGATGATGGCAAAAGAGCAATTGGGAAAGCGTCATCACTGCTTCGATTGCGGGTGCCTTTTCTATGATCTGAACAAGCCCGCCGCGGTCTGCCCCAAGTGCGGCGCCGACCAGGCCAACGCCCCCAAACCGACCATCGCCGCCGAATCGCGCTCGTCCCGATCCAAGCGCTCGGCGGAAAAAGACTACATCCCCATGTCCGACGGTGACGACTTCGACGACGAAGGCTTCGACGACGCCGACGATCTGGACACCGGCGACGACGACATGGGCGGTCCCCCGGAAATGGCCGACGACGATTAGTGCCCTAGTCTGCACGGACTAACGGATGCCGGAGGCATCCTGCACGCTATCGCGCAGGTTGAACGGTCGCGGTAGTCGTCGCTTCGCTCCGGGTGGAGCGGTCAAGATCTGTGCCGCGTTTTTCCCAACGAAAGGGGAAAAGTGCGGACATCATGCACTCAACGCCCGCGCCTAATCCCCGTCCTGCTTCTTCCCGACCCGATGGGCGTCCCACGCCGAATAGATCCACAGCACCACCATCGGCATCACGCCGTAGAACAGTCCCTGGAAAATCTCGTGGGAGATCACACTGGTGTTCACGCTTTGCGGGCCGTTGGCGATGGTCCCCGGATCGGGAAACGCCGTGCCCATGAGCGTATCCATGTAGCCCGTCATGCCTTGGGAGAGTTTGACGAGAAAGACGGCGAGGAAGAAGAACACGCCGACGATGATCAGGATGCCCTTGACGCGCTGGCCCAGGTAGATCTGCCCCGCTCCGGGGAGGACGGCGCCGGAGAGCATCATCGCTTTTCGGGCGCGGCTTTCGGCGTTGGGTTTCTTGGCGGAGGCGCGATAAGGGCCGGAAGGCGTCTCGGTCGGAGTTCCTTGGGGCATGGGCGGACGGGACGGAGGTCCGACTCTCGGCGTCACGGGACGTCGATCGGGGATGGCCTCGGGGATGTCGTCTAGCTCGCGTCTTTCGTCCGGCGCCAAAGGGCCTCCAACTCGTCCAGGGTTTTTCCGGCGAAGTCCTCCCCCGCCTCGTGCAGGGAGTCTTCCAGGCGGCTGAACCGCCGGATGAACTTCGCCGTGGCGCGACGCAGCGCGTCCTCCGGGCTGACGTGCAGGTGCCGCGCGTAGTTGACCATGGCGAACATCAGGTCGCCGAATTCCTCTTCCAACTCGTCCGGGTCGCCGCCCGCTTGGGCCTGGGCCACCTCGTCGAGCTCCTCATGCATCTTGTCCAGGACCTGGGCCGGGTTGTCCCAATCAAACCCCGCCTTGGCCGCCCGCTCGCTGATGCGAAAGGCCCGCAGCACGCTGGGCAGCGACTCGGGCACCTTGTCGAGAATGTGGTGCGTCTTGTCGGTTCGGCGCTCCACTTTCTTCATGGCGTCCCATTGTTGGACAACTTCCTCGCTGGTCAGGTTCGCCTCTTCGCCGAAAATATGCGGATGACGGCGGACCATCTTCTCGCCGAGCACCTGGGCGATGTCCTCCATGGCGAACTGCCCCTCCTGCTCGGCGATGCGCGCGACGAACAATACCTCCCAGAGCACGTCGCCCAGCTCTTCCTTCATGTCCGCGTAGTCCATGCGGTCCATGGCGTCGAGGGCTTCGTAGGTCTCTTCCAGGAAGTACTTGCGCAGGGAGTGGATCGTCTGTTCGTTGTCCCATGGGCAGCCGTTTTCGCTTCGCAGGCGGCGAATGATCTCCACGCATTCGGCGAAACCGTATTTGGGGTGCGTCATGGATTCCTCGTCAAGGCCGTTCGAGCGTGCGTGACGGTTGTAGGGGGAATTGGGGGCGGTGGCAACCGCTGCAAGGCAATTTCGGCATACCGATTCATCATGGGTGCCACACTTTCGCGGAGGCGGAACGCCGAAGAGAAGGTGTGCAATTTCGAAATACCGATGCACACCCTTGCTCGCCTTCGGCGACCTAAGAATGTGGCACCCAGTCGGAACATATTTCCAAATGCGGGCACCCCGCGCAAACGCCCTCACCCTCCGGCGCCGTTCCGGTCCTTTCCGCGTCGAAAAATCGCTGCACCAGCGCCGCCGCCTCGCTGCGTCGCTCGGGAGATAAATCGACGTCGACCGCCGTGTCGCTGCGCGCGAAATACAGCACCGCCCGTGTCACCGGCTTGCGGAAATAGCGTTCGGCTCCGTCCGCGTAGAGCAGCAACTGTGCCGCGTATTTCTCCGCTTTGACCGCCTCGTCACCGTGGACGCGATCCGTCTTGTAATCGACGATCGTCACGCCCTCGTTTCCCGCCACGCAAAGGTCGATTGTCCCGCGCAGCAGGCGTATTTTGTCGTTCGATAACGATTCGGCATCCTCCACCGGCCACGCCAGCGCCAACTCCCGCACCGCCGTCCCGGCCCGGGCCGCCGCGCCGAGTTCGTGGCGCGCAAACTGATGCATCCCCTGGGAAAGCGCCTTGCGCGTCGCCTTGTCGATATCGCGCCGCTTGTGCATCCCGTCCAGGGTGGCGGGGATGGTGGCCTCGTCCGCGTCCCAACGCTCCATCGCCTCGTGGAACAACGACCCGAAGTCCGCCGCCGAAAGACGCGTCGCCTCGTTATCGCCGGCGCGATCGTCCGCATCGAAATCGAAATCCGCCTCCGCATCGACGAGCAAACCCCGAGGCAATCCCAAGCGATAGATCAAATCGTCCCGACGCGGGCATTCCGCGAAACGCGCGACCCGCGTGACCGTGTAGATCGGCCGGACGTGCTCCACGGCCATCGGCGCGACGGCACAGGCCGCGTTATATCCCGCCTTCAACTTCGCGATGTCGTTTTCCTCAACATTCGGCACTGCCGTCGGCCCGTCATCCGCCACGTCACGACGCACCAACAGACGCACGTCGCCCAGTACATTCTCGTCGGCCCATTCGTCGGCGTTGTCGGCAATCCCCCAACCATCGAGCAGCCAACGAATCATCGGTTGGGGCGAACCGATTTTCTTGCTCTGCGTCGGAGTGACGGCCGCGGAAACGCACAAATGCTCCTGGGCACGGGTGCAGGCGACGTAAAATAACCGCGCCGCCTCCGCCCGCTCTCGCGCCTTGTGATGCTCCTTGAGTTCCTCGAACGCCGCCGACGCGATATTGCCGTTGAGGTACAATGGCCGCCAATGCACGGCCAATCGCGGCGGAGTGTTGGTGTCGCCGGGCGCGAAGTAGTACGGGTCCGATTGGTTACGCCCCCGCCGGTTCAGATCCGCGAGAATCACGAAAGGAAACTGCAAACCCTTCGAGCCGTGGATGGTCATGATCGTGACCGCGTCGCCGCCCTCGCCCAGGCCCGCCTGACGCGCCGAACTGTCGTCGGCCAGCACCTTGAACCCGTAAGCCAGCGCGGCGGCCGTGCCGCCGTGGGGTTCGGCGATGCCGTTCGCGGCGCGACAGACCATGGCCAGATTTTCCGTCCGCCGACCGGGCGCGTCCTGGGCCAACGCCCACCGATGCAGTCCCAGCCCGTCGACCAATCGTTCGCAAAGCCGCTGTCCGTCCAGCGCGGGCAAATCGCGACGCACCGCCGCCAGCGCCGCCGCCAATCGCTCGCACGCACGCCCCTCGTCGCCCGGCATGCCCAGAATGTCCGTCGCGTCCGCCAGCAGATCGAACAACCCCACCTCCGGCCCGCGCGCCTGGGAGCGAAGCAGCATCAACCCGTTCGGCCCCACGCCCACCGGCCCGCTCATCAACACGCCCACCAGCGCCCGTTCGTCCCGGGGATTGGCGATCACCGCGACCGCGTCCGCCAGAGCCCGCACTTCCGGCGTGCCGTAAAGCCCCTTGCCGCCGTCGATCACCGCCGGAATCCGCCGCGCCTCGAACGCCCGACGATAGATTTCCGCGTCGGTCAGTGTCGTCATCAGCACGACCACGTCCCCCGGGCGCAGGGGCCGTGATGTGTCGTCATTCGTCGCCACCGTCACCGCGCCCGACTGCAACGTGTCGTCGAGATACCGGGCCAACGACATCGCCTCGAACTCGCGGGACTTGGGGCTGTCGTCGTCATCCGGCGCGATCGACAGATGCACGTCCACGGCCGGGCCGTCCCGTTCGTCGAAACGATCGCTGCCCGCGACCAAGGCCTTGTACTCGACGCGATCCGCCGTGCCGTGCCCCAATCCCACGTCGTCGAAAGTGCGTTGGAAGAGGACATTCACGGCGGTGAGCAAACGTTCGCGACTGCGGTAGTTGGTCGCCAGGCCGATCACGTTTTCCTCGCCGGCTTCGCGTGCTTTTTCCAGATACGACGCGAAGACGTTCACGTCCGCGTGACGAAATCCGTAGATCGACTGCTTCACGTCGCCGACGCGAAACGACGGCCGCTCCTCGCTGAGCAGTTCGATGATGCGGTCCTGCAGGCGGTTGATGTCCTGGCATTCGTCGACCATCACCAGGTCGAATTGCTCGCGGATGCGCCGTCGGATCTCCAGATGGTCGGCGTTTTCCAACAGGCGCAACGCCGTCGCCTCCAGATCCGCGAAATCCGCCAAACCGCGACGGCGCTTGGCCTCGCCGTAGCGCTCGTGGAATCGCCGGGCGATCTCGATGAGCGCCCGCCTCCCCTGCCGGTCATGCACATCGGCAACTGCCGCGAGGAAAGCCTTGGGCGCGTCTCTTTTCGCTTCATATGCAAGGCCCTTGAGAATCTTGCCTGTCGCCGGGATTTTGCCGCCGAGGTCGATCAGCTTTTGCGTCGCGATGACGCGATCGGACTCGTTCGCCTCGGGGTCGTCGAAGGCCGCCCGCACCTCCCGCAACAACGCGATGCCTTCGGCGTGTTTGTCCGGATCGAGAGCAGGTTCGCATTCACCCATCGCCGTCATCAGTCGCCGTTGCGCGTCCCGGACCGCCAGGTCGTCGCCGTCCCCGACAAGATGCGCGATCTCGGAAAATTCCCGCCCCGACGCCACGAGGGCTTCGTAAAACCGCTTCGCGATGGACGGCAGGTCGCTGTCGCCGACGGGAATCTCCCCGGCCCAATCGGGCAGGTCGTCGGGCAGTTCATTGAGCACGTCGCGCATCGTTTCGTCGGCCAGCAGCGCGGCGGACGTCTCGTCGATCATCCCGAATCCCGGATCGATGCGAGCCTCCACCGGATGCGCCTTGAGCAGGCGATGGCAAAACGAATCGATAGTGGAAATGTACGCGCCGTCCAGCTCCCGACGCAGGTCCGCGCGGCCCAAGCGCTCGAACAAATCGGCGATGCGCTCGCTCATTTCGGCGGCGGCTTTTTCGGTGAAGGTGATCGTCAGGATGCGTCGGAGCATGCGCACCTGGGCAGCATCCGTCGTTTCGCGCAGCACGCGATAGACGAATTTGGCGGTGAGCGTCGCGGTTTTGCCCGTTCCGGCGCCCGCGCTGACGGCGACCATCGGCGCGTCGGAAACGACCGCCGCCTCCTGCTCGGCATTGAGCCGAACGTGCCTCTTGATCAGCGCCAGCGCGTCGGCGGATCGCTTCGTCATCTCAACGCGCCTTCCGACAAAGCGTCGCCAGCGTGCACCATTTGCACGGACCGTTCTCGTAGTCCGGGCCGACGTCGCCGCCGTGAACCCGCGCGCACGTCGCCGCCAGATCCTGCTCGAATTGCGCCAGCACCTGCCTCATCGTGTCGTCATCGAAGAATCGACCGGCAAACCCCTCGCCGCCGCCGTCCACCAGATCGGCGTTGAGCAATCCGACGGACCCGCGATGGCGCACAAGCAGATACGCCGCTCCCGCCGGTTTCTGATGAAAGAACCGTTCGACCGCCAGCAGGTAGATCGGAAGCTGGGGACGTTGCAGCAATTGGTCGGCGAGTTTGGCGTCGTCCTTGGGAAAGCTCGCCTCGGACCCGGTCTTGTAGTCGATGACGATTGAAGCACCGAGTTTGTCGTTGACGTCCCGCCGGTCGATGCGTCCGCGAAATTTGTATTCCGCCCCGCCGCCGCGAATCATCAAATCGTTGAAACGCTCCTCACTCCTGGTCGGCGTAAAATCGGGATGGGCGGCCAGACGTTCATTTTCCTCGCGCGCGAAAGCATACGTCTTAGTGATCAACTCATTGAGCTGATGGCGGGTGGTGACATCCTCGTCAGGATGAAGATGGGGCGCGGCTTCGGCCAGTTCTTTGCGCAAGGCCGCCGCCAAGGCCCCCGTCCGGGATTCGGGAAACGCAACTTCCAGCGCCTTATGCACCAGATGACCGCGAAAGCGCCCGTCCGCCAGGCTTCGCGGCGCGCCCGGCTCCTTGGCGCCGATGACGTGCTCCACGAAATGCTGAAACGGACAGCCGACGAATTGCGCAATCTGCGACGCGCTGAAATCCGTCATCGCCGCAACCAAGGCCGTGAGCGCCGCCGCGTCGTCCAATCGTCGCGGAGGGCCGTCCAGATAGCGCGCAAGATCGAATGCGAAATTCATCGGCAGAATGTCCGCCTCGAACAACCGCGCCCACGCGCCGTCATCCCGACTTACCGACGTCCCCACCCGCGCAAACCGACCGGCCCGCAGCGCCGCTTCGTAACGCCATGCGTCCGCTTCATTCGCCGCGTCGGGGCGATTCGCGTCAAACGCCGTCGGATGCACCAACGTCCGCGCGCCCTCCCGCGTGATTTCTTTTCGCTCGACGCCCAGCGCCTTCGCCACGTCCGTCAGGTACGGGCTGGGTTCGTTGCGTCGACCGTCGCTCGACCGGCGCGGATAGGTAAGCGTGACCGATGCGTCGGCTCGCGTCACCGACAAGTAAAACAGCAGGCTCTCCTCGTCGCGATGCTCGGCCTCGGATTTCAGCCCCAGGCCCGCGTCGACGAGGCGCGCGTGGATGGCGTCGGACAAAAACGGATCGGACGCCGGGCGCGTGGGGAATCCGCCCTGCGTCAGGTTGAGGAGAAAGACGTGGCGCCAAGCCCAGCTACGAGCCTCCAGCGCATCCACCACATGCACCGCCGACGCCGCCTGTCCCGGCAACGCCACCGCCGCCGACGCCCATTCCTCGCGCAGCGCGCCGATCCAGCCGGCCGCGTCCTCGTGCCCGTCCGCGAAGGCCTCGACACGCCCGAGCGCTCCGTGCAGTGCCGACAGCGCCGCGGCCGCCAACGTCGCCTCCGGTCGCGACATGACGCCGCCGCGATATTGAAATAACCGACGAGTGACCAGCGCGAGCAGCGCTCGTCCCACCTTCGCCGTCGCCGCCGCTCCATCCACGCGACGCAGGCCATCCCGAATCGCGGCGAACTGTTCCAACAACTCGACGCATGCCTCGGCACGACGTTTCTCGCGAAAATACTTCGCCCATTCGTCCGGCTTGGAATGCCACGGACCGGTGTCGCGCATCGCGGCCTGATCCAGCGGCGCGGCTTCCTCAACCGTCGCCAATTGACGGACCAGCGCGAACAATTCGTCCCGACCGCTGGGATCGAACGAGGCCTGGTCGTCTCGTCGGCCCAGTACGTCGAGCGCCGCCAGCACGAATCGACCGGGACCAGTGGACGCCGCGTCCAAGCGACCGAGAAAACGAAACGGCACGCCTCGGCGCGCCAAGGCGTCGGGCAATACGCGGGCGTAATCGGACAGATTGCGACACACGATGCCGATGCGTAGCGGGTCGGCGCCGTTGCGAATGAGCGCCGCGACGCGCTCGGCGACCACGTCGGCCTCGAAGCCCGGATGATCGACGTTGAGAATCGCGACGGGCTCCGCGTCAACCGGCGGCAGTGATGTCTCCGCGAACAGCGCGTCTTCCAATTGCCGCAACGCGGGCTGGCGTTCGTCTTCTTTTCGATGCCGTTCTTCAACGACGAATCCCGCCGCCGTGAGCCGGTCGCGCATCCGACGAACGGCGAGGAAGCCGTGGCGTCCACTGTCCATATCCGCGCGCAGGCCCGGCAGGCTGAAGCCGACGCGCAGGGTGGAATGGGTTAGGAGGGCGTTAAGGACGCCGGTCTGCCCGGCGGTGAGGTCGTAGAATCCGTCGAAAAAAATCGCGCGGGGCGCGCACGCCGGATCCCGCCACCGAGCCGCCAGCGCGTCCAAGGCCATGCGCCGCAAACGCAACCCTCGCCCGGCGAGATCCGCCAGATAGCGCTCGAACAAATCCGCCATCGCCGCGCCCAGGCGCTCGCGCGCGTCGCCTTTTGTCGCCGTGCGGATTCCCTCGGCGCTCACGCCCTCGTCGATCCATTGGGCAAAGGACGCCAGCGTCGTCGCCGCGAAATTGGGCAGGCCCGCCACCGCCTCCAGCACCGTCCCCGGCGCGATTTCGGCAATGAGCGCGCGCAGGGCGTCGAGGGTGTCGCCGGGGTTGACGATCTCGGCGGCGGGTTCGAGGACGTCGGCGTGACGGCGGATCAGACCGTCGAAGGTGAGGATGTCGGCGTCGGCCACCGCGCCCCGTTCCCGGGCCAGCAGGACACGGGTGTGGTCGCGCATGCTCGCGGTCGCCAGCACGAGGTAGACGTCGCCCGGTCCGAATTCGTCGACGGCGGCGAGGTACAACTCGCGGATGCGTGTCGACTTGCCCGATCCCGCGCGGCCCAGCAGCAGCAGCCGCGAAGAAGGTTCAAGCGCAGTCCGATCGCCGAAGTCCAACGACCCCTGCCGACCGCCCTCGCCGCTCACTTCGCCGCCTTGGCCGGGGCGTCCTCGAAAAATTTCCGAAATTCCGGATGGACCTCGTCGACGCCGACCGTCGCGAGCTCGGCGCTCATGTCCACCGTGTTGAAGGTGTGCCAGAAGACGACGGGGCCGGCCGGCGGATGCTCGGCCAGATACGCGCGCATCCCGGCGAAGGTCTTGCCGGTGTAGGTCGTCTCCAATTGAAGGCCGTGCCGGCCCGCCAATTCCACCGCCGCCAGAGACTCGTCGGTCGCGCGCCCGTATTCGCCGCCGAAGTGCTCGTGCAGCATGAGGATGTCTTTCGCGGTGATCTTGATCCCGCCGATTTCGGCGCCGTGCTTGCGCATCACGTTCAAGGCCCCGTTGGCCGCCTTGAGCACCGCCCGTTCGTTCGTCACCATCTTGTCCACCACGCGCACGCCGATCACCCGCGTCGGCCAGCCCAGCAGTTTAAAGCCCGCCACCAGGCCGCCGTAGGTGCCGCACGAACCCACCGCGCAAAAGACGGACTCGGGGATCGGCGCCTGCCCCGCCTCGACCTGCTCGGCATATTCGAACGCGGCGTTCACGTAGCCGACCGTGCCCAACGCGCTCGTCCCGCCCGGCGGCACCAACACGAGCTTGCCCTTGGAGGTCAGGCGCGACTCGATGAGTTCCTTGGCGACCACGAACGCCGTCTTCGCGTACGACCCCGTGTAATGCACGATCGCGCCGTATCGCGCGAACAGCCGCATATTTTTGCGCACGAAATCGTTGACCGGCTGGTCGAAGAGAACCAGGTGGCAGGTCAGGCCGAGCTTTTGGGCGAAGACGGCGGTGGCGACGCCGTGGTTGGTGCCGATGCCACCGATGGTCACGACGCCGACGGCGCCCTCCTGCTTGGCCTCGGCCAGCAGCAACTCCAGCTTGCGCGGTTTGTTGCCGCCGTATTCGGGCGCGCTGATGTCGTCGCGTTTGACGAAAAATTCGCTCGCGCCGATGGTCCGTCCCAATTCGGGGAACGGCTGCACGGGCGGGGGTTCACCCAACAAAGGCACAAAGGGCAGACTCCCCGCCAGTTGGGGATAACGTCGGAACAGGGGGCGCGCTAGGGCTTGGTCGATGGGAGGAACTCCTTGGCCGAATTTTGATCCGCGCTGAGTTCTTTTTCAAATCCCGGCGCCGCGGTCAAGGCCAGGATGCGCCGGGCGAGTTCTTCGGCCTTGGCGGCCCGTTCGAGTTTGGCCTCCAACCGGGCGCGGGCCAGCAGATTCGGGCTGTAGGTCGGCGCGAGTTTGACGGCGGCGGCCAGGTGCTCATCGGCGGCGGGATACGAAATCACCGGCGATTGAAACGCAATGACGCCCAGCAGGCGGTCGGGCCCGGCGAATTCGTAGGAGGGATCAATCTTCTTGGCGGCTTCGAGTCGGCCTCGCAGGTCTTCCAGGGACTGCATCACTTTCATGGCGGGCTTGCGCTTGATCGATTCCCACCGGGCGGCCGCCGACCAGTAGTGTCCCCCGGCGCGCTTGGAATCGGCCTTGAGCGCCTTTTCCGCCGCCTCTTCAGCGCTGGCGAGGTACCCGGCGCGCTGTTTTTCGTCATCGGCGAAACGGGCCTGGAACATCCTCGCGCGAGCGATGCGTTCAAAGGCTTCGGCGGGGGCGTCGGACGCCTCGGCGGCCTCGGTCCATCGCTCAACGGCCTGACGCACCGCGACGGGATTATCCGAGCGCTTCAGATAAAGCGTGTCCCCGGCTTCCAGGAAGGTGGCGGGGTTTTGGGCGTGGACGGGGGCTGCGCTAACGCACACAGCAACCACGAGAAGGATCAACAAGAGAACATCACGGCCTTGCCGCTTCAGAGCCGCGCACGTAAGTAAGCGGGTTGTCACGATTCTGCACAATCTTTCATTGAAGGGTCGTACCAACCCGCTCCCTGACGGTCGCGGCTCTGAAAGGCAGCGCCCCTTTAACCGACGCGCAAACTACGCCGCGCTGTGCGTCAGGCGGTGCTCGACGCGGCTCAGGGAATCCTTGGCCACCTGCGTGAGTTCCTTGTGGCGGAATAGCTCTCCCAGGGGGAAGAACAGGGGCCGGATGATCGGGTTGGTCCAGCGTCCGACGAATTTCTTGAGGGCGTTGCGCGCCGGTTCCCGGCCCAGCAGACCCAGGTTGCGAATTGCCAGCAGGCGCAGTTCCTCGTTCGTCTTGTAGATCTGCACCAGGTGCCCGCCGAAGCGGAAGCGGGTCGCCGGCAGCATCAACTCCTCGGCCTCCTTGCCGCCGATCTTGCCCAGGGCGTTGATCACCGCGGCGCGGATGTCGGGATCGGCATAGAACAGGTCGATGAGCTTTCCGGCGGCGCTTTGATCCTGGAGCATACCCAGGGTGTTGATCGCCACTTCCACCACGTCCTTGCTGGGATCCTGCAGGAAATTGGCGGCCATGTGCCCGGCTTCGGTGGCGTCCACCTTGGGCATGGCGGAGAGGACCTCGCGGCGAACGCGGGCGTCCTTGTCGGAGGCGGCCTTGCGCAGCACGTCCATCTCGGAGGCGCCGCCGAGTTTGGCGATCAGGTCGATGGCGTTGCGGGCGACATAGAACGCCGAATCGTCCAACGTGCCGACCGTGTCCCGGCGAGGGAACATGGACGGATCGTCCAGATTCTTCACCTTCCAGACGCACACCTCCAGCGCCTTGGGGCCGATGGCCATGAGGGTTTGGAAGCAGCGGTTGCGGGTGGTGCGCGAGTCGTTCTTGAAGCCTTCGAGCAGTTGCTCGACGACCTGCTCGGTCCGCAGGGTTTCCAGGATCTTCATCGCCTGATCGGCGATGCTCATCACGTCCGACTCCAGCTCGCGCATGAGCACCTCGACCGTCGCCTCGGCGGAGGCCTGGACGAAGGACGTGGCGCAAAGCTCCTTGAGGGCGCGGGTGTAGTTGTCCTGCTTGTCGTCGGGCAGATTGTCCAAGGTGCGGTCGAGTTTTTCGATCTGGCGGATGATCTCCATGGCCGCCGTGTGCTTGTAGGCCACGATCAGCGCCTTGAAGAAGTCGACGAGCACATCGAAAATCTGGGCATTGACGTCGATGTCCCGTTCCTTGAACCAGATGCGTTCGTTCAGACGAGTGACCATCTCGTTGATGGTCGTGTCCTTGTTCTTGGAAATGGCCATGTCCGCCATCTTCGCCAGGTTCTCCAAGGCGTGGACACGGTTTTCGGGCTTGCCCCGGCCGATATCGTCGAGAAGCTGGTTGATCGTCGTGCGGGCGGTGGACCAGCTCATGGCGTCCTTGAGGCCGCCGGAGGCGAACAGCGCCTGATCGGCCAGGGACGGATCGAGGGACAGGATCATCTGGGCCAGGTTGGCGCGGGACTTGGCGTCCTTCTTGTACGAACCGGACATCAGCGACTGGAACGCGGCGGCCACGCCTTCGGCGTTCACATCGCCCAGGTCGCCGCCCTGTTTGATCTTGTTGACGATCTCCGTGAAGACCAGGTTGTCCAGGGCCTTCTCGTCGGAGGTCATGTCGTCTTTTTCGGCCTGGCCGTCGTCGGTGATGATGCCGTATTTGAACTGGTCGACGACAATGTGCGTGACGCCCTTGGAATCCAGGATGCCCTTCACGCCGCCCCGGTTTTTGATCTGGGAGGCGGTCTCGGCGAAGATCAGCACGAAGGTGCGCACCTCGTCGAGGGTGATGCCCTTGCGGAAGGTCAGGGAGTTGACGTTGCGTTCTTCCAGGGCGATGGCAAAGTCGTTGATGAACTGGGCCGCCTTCTTGAGCTTCACGTCCTCGATGAGCACGTCCGATCCCAAGCGCGAAAGAGAGACCTTTTCCCGATCCTGCAACAGATCGTCGATGCCGTTATGCAGCGTTTCCAAGGCCAGGGAGATGGACGGATGGTCGGCCGAGGAATACATCTTCACCGTCTTGAGCAGCAGCGACAGGCGTTTGATGATATTGGCGCCCATGCGGCCCATGACCGCCTCGGACAGCTTGCCCGACTCGCCCTCCTTGCCGCTGGAAACCAGGTCCATGCCGTCGGCCGCGCGCCGGGCCGAACTGTCGGTGAGGATGGAGGTGTAGACCTTGTCGTCCTTGCTGGTGAAGTCGGCCTCTTCGAGAAGCTCGGAGAGCAGGCCCTTGTAAACCGTTCCGAAGTTCGTCAGGTCGACGACCATTTCCTTTTTCTTGATGTCGCCGGCCAGGATGATCTGGTTTACCAGCGCGGGGCTGTTGATCATCATCTGGGGCATGCCTTCGTCCTGCACGCGGCCGCGCAGCAGGTAGACAAGCTGGATGTACATGGCCGTCTTGGCCTTGAGGAACATCAGCGTCGTCTGGTCCATGTTCTTGGTCTGTTCGAGGATCTCGGCCAGAGGCGCGAACTTGCCGTGCTTGTCCATGTGGAACTTCATCTGTTCCATGACCTTGGCGCCGACGGTTTTGTTAAGAAGTTGAAAATCGATGCACAGCAGGAAGCCGCGGGCGTAGCCCAGGTCATCCAGGGCCTTGTCCATGAACGCGCCCATCATCTCCACGGCGGGGCCCGGGCCGGCCGACGTGATGGCTCGGCCGAGAATTTCCGCCTGGCGCGTCAGGTTGTTGGCCTGGCTAAGGTTTTTGACGACGGCCCCAACGTTGACCGCTGTTTCGTCCGACATGTGACTCCTCCGAATGCGTGCGCTATCCCGACCCGAAATTGCCGCGGCCGGCCTCCCCCGACGTGCACACCGCTGGAACGGCGGCTCGACACACCGGGAACCGCTGGCGAAAAAAGTCTATTGATCGAAAGTAGATAGGGCCATTGTCCCTGTCAAGAACCAAACGCGCGGCCCGATGGTTCTCGTCGGGATCTCGGCCCTCGTTTCCCCGTCGAAATGCCCCCCTTCATTGCCCCGTCGACGATCTCATGGTACCTAAACGCCCCGAGGCGCGGCGATCCGGCCGCGTGTGAAGGAATCGGCATGTCATTTTTGTATTCGGCAATCTACTGGGCTCCGATGATCGCCGCCCTGATCGACTATTTCCGGCGGCGTCCGGATTGGTATTGGTTTTTTATCATCGTATTTTTCCCCACCATCGGGCCGATCATTTATCTGTTCGTCGTCGTCCTGCCCGGCTCCCGGGTCAGCGATCAGGTCAGCCTGACCCTCAAGGAACGCCGCCGCCGCGCCGAGTTGGAACACGCCGCGAACACCAACCCCCTGCCCGGCCACCTCAGCGAACTGGGCGAATTGCTCTACCGGGAAGGCAAATACGCCAAGGCGGCGGAATATCTGGAAAAATCCATCGAGGCGGGGATCGATCACCAGGAGGCGCCGTACTATCTGGCCCGCGCCTACGAACGCCTGAACCGACCCGCCGACGCGATCCCTCTGCTGATCCCCGTGGTGAAAAAAGACCCGAAGTACAAATTCGGCGAAGCCTTTCTGGTGCTGGCGCGATGCCTTCAGGCCACGGGGCAGGACAAGGACGCCGAGGCGGCCTACCGCGAGGTTCTCAACCATTCCTCCATTGCCGAAGCGCGGTACAACCTGGCGTTATTGCTGGACAAAGAAGGCAAGACGCAGCCCGCACGCGTCCTGATGCAACAAATCGTGGACGACGCCAATCTCCCCGGCCAGCCCCGCTTCGTCCGTCGCCGCGACGCCGCCCATGTCAGCGCGGCGAAGGCGTGGTTGAAGGACCACCCGGCTTCGTAGCGACCGTGCCTTCCGAGCCGTGAGCCGTAGCGAGCGGGTGACGCCTTCGTCGTCAGAGATGATCGCGCCCAATCAGAGCCCCGACCTGCTTGCCGCGCCGTGGCCTTGGCGAAGGCGGGTAGGGAGGGGTCTGGTCCGACCCGGCACGCACCTTCCGTTGTTTGGCGCATCGAATGTGGCATACCGGGACGTACCCGACCGCTTACTACCTTGCGCGGCTCTGAAACGGAGACAATGCACCGGCATCCGATGCCTTGGCATCCATTAGTCCGCGGCGACTACGCCGCACTTGCAATTCAGTTGCGTTTATGCTTGATTGACTCCCTTTCCGCCTTGGGAGGCATCTTTGCGGATTTTCGGATGGAAATTGAGCCGCTTGGCGGCGGCGGTCCTGGCGACCGGCTTGGTCCTCCTGGCGACGTCGGGCGGATTATCGAACGCGTGGGCGCAGGAGGCCCCGACGCCGCGCAAGACGTACGTCGGTGATTTCCACATCGTGGCGTCGTTCGTGCCGATTAAGATCCTGGTCGACGAGGTCGCGGCGGATATCGACGGCGTGAAGACGTCCATGCTCCTGCCCGGCGCGCTGGGATGCCCCCACGACACGGCCCTGTCCCCGTCGGACCTCAAGCTCGTGGCGACGGCGAATGTGTTGGTGATCAACGGCGCGGGCATGGAGCCGTTCATGGACAAGATCCGCGAGAACGTCGAGGACGTGCCGGCAATCGAAGTGACCGACGGCGTGCCGCTGATCGCCTCGGACGAAGTGGCCGCGGACGGCCGGCGACTGCCCAATCCCCACGCGTGGGTCAGCCCCCAACGCTTCGGTCGCATGGCCCTGACGCTGGCGGAGGAACTGGCGCGCATCGATCCGACGCACGCCGACGCCTACAAGGAAAACGCCAAGGCCGCCAAAGCGCGATGGGACAAGCTCGCCGCCGAGTTCGTCAAGGCCACCGGCACCGCGCCCAACCGCAAACTGGTCGCCACGCACACCGACTTCACCTACCTCATCCAGGACGCCTCCGCCAAGCAGGTCGCCGTCATCTTCGAGCACGGCGAGGAGCCCCCCTCCGCCAAGCATCTGGCCGAGTTGACCGCCAAGATCAAGGCCGAGCGCCCCCTGGCGATCCTGGCCGAGCCCCAGTTCCCCGACAAGCTGCCCCACGCCTTGTCCAAGGAAACCGGCGTGCCCGTCGTCGAGTTGGACACCCTGGCCACGGGCATCGGCGAGTACGGCGAATACGACCGGGTGATGGCGAAGAATCTGGAAACCTGGCGACGCCTGTTCGCGGGCCCGTGAGCACGGCCGTGAGCGCGCGAAATTCGCCGACCACCGGCGCGGCGCTGAGCCTTCGCGGCGTGAACGTCCGCCTGGGCGGTGCGCCGATCCTACGCAATATCAACGCGGATTTCCCCGCCAGCCGAACCACGGCCATCATCGGTCCCAACGGCGCAGGAAAGACCACGCTGATGCGCGCCATCCTGGGCTTCGCCCCGCACGAGGGACGCATCGAATTCAACGGCCGCCCGTTGGGCCCCCACCCCGGCCAAAACGGCGCCCCGGCCATCGGCTACGTCCCCCAGCATCTGGATTTCGACCGCATGATGCCGCTGACGGTGCTGGACTTCCTTTGCCTGACCGCCCAGCGTCGGCCGCTCTGGTTCGGCCACAGCGCCGCCGCGTTGGAGATGGCGCGAAGCACCCTCGCCCGGATGCATCTTTCCCACTTCGAACGCAAGCCGTTGGGCGGTCTGTCGGGCGGAGAATTGCAACGGGTGATGCTCGCGCTGGCGTTGCAAAACAACCCGCCGATCCTGATTCTCGACGAACCGATCAGCGGCGTGGACGTGGCCGGGGAGGAGCAATTCTGCGAGTTGCTCGCGGAGATCCAGCGCGAGGGGCGGCAAACGATCCTGCTGATCACGCACGACCTGGCGATGGTCAACGAACACGCGGATTTCGTCCTGTGCCTGAACCGCGAGGTGCTCATGCAGGGGCCGACGCGCGAAGTCCTCACGCACGAAAATATCGGGCGCATCTTCGGCCTGCTGACCACCGAGGCGCATCAGGCCCACACCCTGCCCGAGGAGTGGTTCGAAAAGGACCCGTTAGCCCATCAAACGCACGATCACGCCCATGCGCATTCCCACACTCACCACCACGATCACGACCACGCGCACGACCATGACGCTGAGGCCAAGACCGAGGCCGAGCGATGAGCGGGCTGATGGACGGCATTTATCACCTCATCGGCGCGGCGCTGCCCTTCGGCTGGGGGGAGTTGCAGTTCATGCAGCGGGCGATCTTCGGCGTCATGCTGCTGATGCCCCTGTGCGGCGCGATGGGCGTGCATGTGGTGAATCACCGCCTGGCGTTTTTCTCCGAGACGCTCTCCCACGCCACCTTCACCGGCGTCGCGATCGGCCTGCTGTTGTCGATCAATCCGTCTCTGACGCTCATGGCGTTCTGCGTCGCGGTGGCGCTGGCGATCAACCGGGTGCGCCGTCGCTCGAATTTGTCGACGGACACGGTGGTCGGCGTCATCTTCGCGGTATCCGTCGCGTTGGGCCTGGCGATCATCAGCGCGAAAAAGGAACTCAACGGCGCGCTCTCGTCGTTTCTCTACGGCGATATTCTCTCGCTGACCGACGCCGACATGGCGGTGCTGCTGGTGTTGTTCTTCGTCGTTTTCGGCACCCTCTTCGCCCTGGATAACCGCATGCACCTCGCCGCCGTGCACGCCAACCTCGCCCGCTCGCGAGGGGTGCGGGTGCATCTGGTGGAGGATATCTATGCGGCGTGCCTCGCGCTGGTGGTGGCGGCGGGCATCCGGGCGGTGGGGCTGTTGCTGGTGACGGCCATGCTCACGCTGCCGGCCGCGTCGGCGCGTTCGGTGGCGCGATCGGTCGGTCAGACGTTCTGGCTGGCAACGATCTTCGCGTTCATCGCGGGCCTGGCGGGCGTTGTCGCCTCCTACGAAATCGATATCGCCACCGGCGCCGCGATCATCCTGTGCGCGGCCATCCTCTTCGCCCTCGCCCAAATTGTCCGCGCCGCCCGCGCCTAGGGCGACGTTTACACACCCCGCGATTCGCCCCTAAGATTTGACCGCACCCATCCACGCACCGTTGCCGAGGCTTTCTTGACGTTTGCCGCCCTGGTCATCTTCGCCGTCTTCGCGGCCGCGTTCCGACTGTTCCGACGAATCGGGGCGTCGTGGGACCAGGCCGTCGTCCAAACGGGAACGGCGTGCGGGTTCGGCCTGCTCTTGGCGACGGAAAAGCTGTCGATGGTCCATACGCTGCACTTCGTCCCGCTGCTCGCGCTTTGGACCAACGCGTTGATCGTGATTGTTGTGGCGACTTGGATAATTCGCTTGAATCGGCAATCGGCGATGGAAAGCGAATCCAAGGCCGCGTGGACGTCGCTCGAACGGGATATGGCGCTGCTCATCGCCCTTTGGCTCGGCGTCGTCGCGTTGATCGCGCTGTTCGCGCCGCCGAATAACTTCGACTCCATGACCTATCACATGGCGCGCGTCGCCCACTGGCGGCAGAACGCGAGTGTCGGCCATTATCCGACGAATATCGACCGGCAGCTCTACCAAAGCCCCTTCGCCGAGTATGTCATCGTCCACCTGCAAATCCTCGGCGACGGCGATCGATTCGCCAACCTGGTGCAATGGCTCGCGTGGGTCATGGCCGTCGCCGCCGCGCACGGAACCACACTCCGGCTGGGCGCGTCGCGACGGGCGGCGTTGGTCGCCGGGGCGCTTGTCGTCACGATCCCCATGGCGATTCTCCAAGCCTCCAGCACGCAAAACGACCTGGTCGCCGGGGCTTATCTGCTCGCGTTCGTCATGTTCATTCTCGATCCCGCCGCCGACCGACGCGCGACCTGGCTCTGGGCCGCGATGGCGTTGGCGCTGGCGATCGCGACCAAGCCGACGGTGCTGCTGTTCGGGTTGCCGTTCGGACTTTGGGGGGCGTATCGCGCCGCGCGGGCGATGGGCAAACGCGTCATCACAACGGCCGTGCTGGTCGCTGTCGTAATCGCCATCGCCAACGGCCCCCACTGGGCGCGCAACACGCGGACCTACGGCGATCCCCTGGGCGGCTCGGAGGAATCGGGGCAATACACCAACGACGCGATCGGCGCCGCGTCGCTCTATTCCAACCTGATTCGCAACACCGCGATGCAGTTCGCGACGCCTTGGGAGTCGGTCAATCGACGGCTGGTGGATCTCGTCGGCGCCGCCCATTGGGCCGTCGGATTGCAGCGCGACGACGCGCGTTTCTCGTGGGCCGGACTTCCCTACAAAATCCCGATCACGTCGCGGCATGAAGACACCGCAAGCAATTTTCTTCACACGCTGCTCATCGCCGTCGCGGTTGTCATCGCGCTGCGCCGGAAGAATCGGAGCGAGAATCCGGCGGTGGCGATGTACGCCCTATGCAGCGTCGCGGCGTTTTGCATTTTTTGCGCCGTCCTGAAATGGCAGCCGTGGCATTCGCGATTGCAGCTCCCCTTCTTCATCGTCGCCATGCCGCTGGTCGCCGCGACCATCGCAACGCGCCTCCATCGCCCGGCCGCCGTGACGGCCCTTGTCGGTTTGTTGCTGGTCGCGTCGCTGCCGTTTCTCGTGACCAACGCGTCGCGCCCGCTGATCGGGATGCGGAATATTTTCGAGACGCCTCGCGAGGAGCAATATTTCGCCAGCTACCGAAATATGAAGCCTCCCATTCGCCAGACCGTGCGGCAACTGGCGGCGGACAACTGCGGTGTCATCGCCGTGAAAACCGGACGGGACGACTACGAATATCCGCTGTTTCCGCTGCTGGAATCCCAACTGGGTCGCCGCCCGGTGATTCGGCATGTGGATGTGGAAAACGCGTCACGACGCTACACCGAGCCGGGCGATTTTCTGCCGTGCGCAAAGATCGAATACTCCGCCGGGGGACGAATGACGTTAACGCGTTTGCGATGACGAACGGTTATTTGGAGAGCAGCTTGTAGGCCAGATTGGTGCGTTGGTAATAGATCCAGTAGTTGAGGAACGCGAGGAACGGCCGCCCGGACTGGCGCGCGTGGCGACGGGAGATCGTGTGCGCCTCCCATAGGGATTTTTTGAACGCACCGCCGGTCTTGGCCGCCGTGTAGAAGCGGAACGCCGCCAGATCCCGCTGCAGAATCCCCGGTTCGCTCACCCGCGCGAAACGCAGCCACAGATCGTAGTCCATGGCGTAATACAGCGTCTTATCGATGGGCCCGACCTGTTCGAGCAAATCGCGTCGAAAGAACGTGGCCGGTTGGCTAATGAAATTTTCCACCAGCAGCGCCGAATAGCTATACCGACGCAGCCAAAAATTCTTGTAGGCCGTGATGCCCCGCCGGATCTCGGCGTCGTGCTCGTCGATGATGACGCACTGCCCGCACAGCCAGTCGGTCTCCGGTCGCTCGTCGAAATATCGCGCCACCGCGTCCAGCGCACCGGGCTTGTATACATCGTCGCTGTTGAGCCATGCGACGACATCGCCCGTCGCCTTGGCGAAGCCCTTGTTGAGCGCGTCGGACTGCCCCTCGTCCTTTTCGGAAACGAAGTCGAGCTTGTCCGCCCAGCGCTCCAAAATCGCCACCGACCCGTCGGTACTGCCGCCGTCCATGACGATGTGTTCGAGCTCGAAATCGCCCTGCTGGGAGTGGATAGATTCGAGGGTGCGTTCGAGGTAGTCGGCCTGATTGAAGGACGGCGTAATGATGGAGAATTTCATGGGTGTCGGGTCGCCTAGCGGTTGTCCATGTACCACGCGATGGTGCGCGCCAGGCCTTCGTCGAAATCGGTCTTCGCCTCGAAGCCGAAGTATTCCCGCGCCCGCGACACATCCAGGCACCGGCGGGGCTGGCCGTCCGGCTTGGTGTGATCCCAGACGATCCGGCCCTCAAAGCCGGTGAGGCGCGCGATCTTGCCGATCAGGTCACGGATAGTGATCTCGAATCCGGCGCCCAGGTTGACCGGCTCGTCGCCGTTATACACCTCCGCCGCCCGCACGATGCCCTCGGCCGCGTCTTCCACATACAGAAATTCCCGCGACGCCTTGCCCGTGCCCCACACGACGATGTGGTCCTCCCCCGCCTCCTTCGCGTCGACGCATTTCTTAATCAGCGCGGGGATGACGTGGGAGCTGGACGGGTCGAAGTTGTCGCGCGGGCCGTAGAGATTGACGGGCAGGATGTAGATCGAATTAAAGCCGTATTCCTGGCGATAGGCCTGCCCCTGCACCAGGAGCATCTTCTTGGCCAGGCCGTAAGGCGCGTTGGTGTCCTCCGGATAACCGGCCCAAAGGTTCTCTTCCTTGAAGGGCACCGGCGTGAATTTCGGGTACGCGCACACGGTGCCGATGGAGACCATTTTCTCCAGGCCCCGCGCCCGCGCCTCCTCCATGACCTGCACGCCCATCATGAGGTTTTGATAAAAGAAACTGCCCGGGTGCTCCCGGTTGGCGCCGATGCCGCCCACGGCCGCGGCCAGGTGGATGAGGACGTCCGGCTTGGCGTCGTCGAACATGCGCGCCACCTTGGCCGGTTCGACCAGGTCGTAGTCCGCCTTGGCGGGGACGAACACCTGCTCGCAACCCTCCGAACGCAGTCGCTCCACGACAAACGAACCGAGGAATCCCCCGCCGCCCGTCACGCACACCCGGCGATTCCGCCAGAACTCCGACATCGGCTTTTTGCGCTCCCGAAGATTGGATCGTATCTCCGATTTACCACGGGGGTCCGGGGAGGGCAAACGGGGGGTGTCGGATGTTGCATGCGAACGATCCTTCAGAGCCCCGACCTGTAGGGAGGGGTCTGGTACGAGCAGGTACGCCAATATCGTTGTGAAAAAATCGTGCGTCACATGCTGGGACGATGCCAACCGCTCACTACGGTTCGCGGCTCTGTTTGGTCGGAATCGTCTTCAACCGCGTATCAGTCACCCGCTCGCTACGGCTCACGGCTCTGTTCGGCCGGAATCGTTTCGAACAACGTTCGAGTTTGACCCCTCACTACCGTTCGGGGCTCTGACGGAGAGGTCACGGCTCGGGGAGGTCGAAAGCGATTCTCAAATCGGTTGGAGCGAAGCGACGGCTCTGCATGGAACATGCAACAACGCGCCAGCGTCAGAGATGCAAAGCATCTCCCAGTCCGCCGCGACTACGCGGCCACAAAAAAGGCGTGGGATGAGCCGATCCCACGCCGTCACATTGGCAAATAAATGCCCCTTTGGAAGATCCTCACTTGTCGAGGAAGGTCAAAATCTCATCCAAACTACCCTTCGCCAATACATCCCAATCCGTTTCCACTTTGCCGTTCTGGTTGACCAGGGTCTTGCTCGGATCGGTACCCAACAAGGTGTCGAGAAACGCCATGGCGTCCCGCTCCGTCAATCCCAGGTCGTCGGCGATCTGCTCGACCATTTCCAGCGTGAAAATCTGCGTGTTGGACAGATGGCCGTCCAGCAGCAGGTTGTCGCAGATGGTGTTGATCAGACGCGGCGTGCCCTTGGAGAACTTTTGGATCGCCTGCAACACCTCGGGGCCGAAAAGCATGGGGTTGCCGCCGGCGGTCTTGAGGCGAAAGGCGACGTAGCGCTTGGTCATATCCAGTCGAAAAGCGCCCAGGTTCACCTTGACGGCGACGCGGTTTTTCAGCGGTTCGTCCAGCGCCAGAGTGTGTTCGAGTTCGGGCAGGCCGAAGAAGACGAAGTTAATGAGCTTGCGGCCCTGGATTTCGATGTTGAGCAGGCCGCGAAATTCTTCCATGAGCTCGCGGCGGGAAAGCATCTGAGCTTCATCAATGAGGATGACGGCGGTGCGGCCCTCGGAGTCGATTTCCCGCAGGCGGGTGTAGATCTGGCCGAGAACGTCGAGTTTTTGATCGGCCACATCCCGCACACCCAGCAGACCGGCGATCTTGCGCAGCAGCCACTCGGCGGTCACGTCCGAATGAATGACGACCAGCAGGCCCTTGGCGAAGCGCTTGGAGGGCATCTCGTCGTACATTCGGCGAGCCAGGGTGGTTTTGCCGTGCCCCATGGGACCGGCGCACACGGCCAGCCCGCGACGGGACTCGACCGCGAAACGCAGTCGCTGGGCGGCCCGTTCGAAGTTTTCGCCGGACCAGAAAAACCGCGAGTCGGGAGCGTTGGAGAAAGGCTCATACCTCAGACCGTAGTGCTCCAGGTAGCTCATCGATTCCCCTCACAAACGACCGAACTGCACCTTCGGTCGAATACATGTCCATCGATTGACCCGCAACTACTAACGTCTTTTGCCATAAAGATCAAGGGTTTTTGATTTTTTGTTAAAGTTTTGCTGGAACTTACCGAGGGGGTGGGAAGCGAAGTTTTGGAAAATACGCGCGAAATGGCCGCGTGATGGATTCAACATTTGCTTGGCGAACGCAAACGGGGGTCGGCTCCAATTTCCGACCGTCGAAATTGGTGCCTGTACCTATTCGCTGACCGTCATAGGCAAAAACCGGTACAGGCAGGAATTTTCCGGAAGAAAAAATCGAGTCCGTCCCGGTTTCGTCGATTCAAGGGAGAGATTTCGGGGCCCTACGACTCGTTCAACGACCAGTCGTACTTGACGTAGTCCACATCCTCAATGCCCTGCTCGATCACCTTGCGGTCGGCGTCGTCGGCGTGTTGATAGAGGAAGTTGACGGCGGCGGACTGCGACTTGTTGAGTTCGGGGAACTTGCCTTCGATGTAGTATTTCTCGATGAAGTCCCCGCCGAACCAGTCGAAGATTTTGGAGATGTGGGCGGTCTTCGTCGCGGCGTCAAAATGATTGCGGGCATCGGAGCGGGCCCAGTTTTTGGCGGCGGCTTCGAGTTGGGCGTCGAGCTTTTCCGCCGTGAAGGCGTCGTGATAGAGGGGCGGGCACCCGACGGATGCGCAGTTGATCGCCGAATGGATACGCGGATCGCCCATGTCGCGCAGGATGTCGTGTTCGATGTTATCCAGCGTCAACGACCGCCCGGCGACGCTCCACTCCCGCTTTTTCCATACGCCGCTGATGTCGCGGATGGATTTGACCGGGTATTTCTCGGCGATGGATTTGAGCGTGATCGCGTTATAGGCATTGATCCACAGAGCCATCATCTCGTCCCGGCTGAACTTGGCGTAATCCGCCACGCCGAGGGCCTTCAGGTCGGCCAGATAGGCGTCCAATTCGCTGGAATTCGCCGCCAACCGCGCGTAGTCCACCCCCTCGCCCTCCACGTATTTGTGCAGGATCGCGTCGAATTTGGCGTGCGTTTGGTCGAAGGCGAAAGCCGTGGACGCGGAGCCGAGCAGGACCAGGGCAAACAGAAACGACGCGGCTTTTCGGATGCGGGCGGACATGCGAAATCTCCTCTCGCCCCGTGCCAAGTCGCGGCATGGGACGCCAGTTCACGCTGAAGAATACGCCACGTCGGGCGCGAATGTTACGGCGCGGCGGCCGAGCCCGGCGGCGTCTCGAACTTGGCGACAAGCGCCTTCCAGCCCTCGTCGTCGTCCACATCCTCCAAACGCACCCGATGCAAAAACGCGTAGGCCTGACGCAAGGACGTAAGAGCCTCGGGCGGCACGGTAAAGTCGACCGGGCCGTCGCCCCACTGCCCCGACGAGCGCAACACGGCCGCGAGAGTCGCTGCATCGATTTGACTGCGTTCGTGGACCCACGGCATCACCTCCTCGGCGTTTTCTCGCGCGTATCGGACCGCGTCGGCCAGCAGCGCGCGGTAGGTCGCCGCCGCGCCGGGATGCTCCTGCAAATACCCGTCGCGCAAGATCATCAGCGAATAGAACGGCATCGATTCGAGGGTACGATAGCCCTGTCCCGTCAGGTCCGTCACCCACGGGTCCCACGTGCCGATCGCCGCCACGCGCCCGTCGTCCACCGCCGCCGCCAGATCGCGCATCCCGATGTCGTCGAGCGCCACATCCGCTCCCGGCGCCAGGCGCGCCGCCTCCAGCCAACGGGTGACATGGGCATGGGGCGTGGAATCATACGGCACGCCGATGCGCTTGCTCCGCAAATCCGCGACGGCGTTGACCGCCGGATCCTTCGTCAGCAACGCGATGCGCCCAAGCTTGCCGGTCGACCCCACGACGCGCCAATCCGGATGGGCCTCCAGAAACGCAATCGCCGGGACTTCGGTTGTGAATGTCGCGTCCAGCCGCCCCGCCGCGCGGGCCTGCTCGTCGCCGCGCTCGAAAAATTCCACCTCCACCGCAAATCCATGCTTGGCGGCAATGTCCGTGCGCGCCAAGACCTCACCGATAGCCGTATGCAGCGGCGTGATCGAGCTGGCGCCGAATCGCAGCGGCGTCGCACCCTCGACGCTCGGAGCCGCCTCTTCGCGCTCGCCGTCGGCGTCGTCATCCGGCGCGTCGGGAGCATTTTTCGGGACGAAACCTCGTTCCTTGAGCGCGCGATAGATCTGCCGGCCGATGCGCTCGTGCCCTTCGGCGTTGGGGTGGAAGATGTGGCCGGGCAGGAAGTCGTGAATCCCCTGGGCCATCCACCGCTCATGCACATCGACGATCAGCGTGCCCGTCTCGTCGGCCACCTTGTGCAGCGCCGCCGGGTAGCGTTCGTCGTAAAATCGCGGGACGAAGCGCTCCACGTCGAAATTCACCGGCATGCGCACGAACACCAGCGTAAAATCCGCCTTCTTCGCGTACGCCGCCATTTGCCGCAGATTGTCTTCGTACTCGTTCACGGGGACGCGGTTTTTCATCTCCTTGCCGTCGACCGCCTCCCGATGGACCTCGGAGGGATCCTCCCAATCCAGTGCGTAGCCGCGCATCGCGCCCAACAGCACCTGACGCAAAATAATGAACAGTCGCGAGTGGTAGAGAACCTCCTGCAAACCCTTGAGGCGCCCGGCTTCCGCCTCCCTTTCCCGGTCGGTGAAATATTCCAGCGCCGGGTCGTTGTTGTAGGCGACGATGACCAGATCCGGATCCAGGCGCTTGTCGTTGCGTTGGATGAGTTTGAGGCCCTGGTGCGTGGTGTGGCCGGGGCACGCGGCGTTGTAGATGGTCACGTCCCGGTCGGGCAGCGCGGCTTGCAGATCCCGCCCCAACTCCCGGGCCATGGTGCGCGGCTCCTCGACACCCAGGCCGTACGCCGACGAGTCTCCCAGCAGCATCCCGCGCAACGCCTGGGGATCGGGCGTTTTCGGCGGCTCGGGCGCGCGCCAGCCCAGGGAGTTGGTCGTGACATATTCCTCGCCGACGACGTTGAAGAAGCCCTTGAGATGGGGAACCAGTCGCCAGTTCAAATGGGCGTCGGGCATGAACATTGTCTTCACGTTGGCCGACAGGTACGCCCGCAGGCCGCCTTCCACGACGGCGAAGCTCAGAACGCCGGAGATCGCCAAAACGACCATCATCGCCGCGCCTCGGCCCTTCTCCCGTCGGCGAACGAATCGGAAGCCGATAAACGCGAAGACCAGGCCCAGGTCCATCATCGCCGCCAGCGCCACGCCGAGCATTCGCACGCCGCCGGCCGCTGAATAAGGCGAAACCGGGTCGATCAGCGGACCTTTGTACCAGTCGGACGGTGGCGTGCCGGGATAGAGATACGGCGCGCCGATCAGCAGCGCGTTGAGCCCCAGCAAAATAACGAGGGGCGCCGCGATTCCGCGCTCGGATTTGCGTTTGTCGTTCACGGCGCGATGGTGGCAGGTTTTGCGGCCCGGCTCAATGTGGGCGCGGCGTCCGGATGGTCAACCGAGGATCCGACCGATGCACGCGGTCAGGAAATCCGCAGGATCTCCTCGGCATCCGAAAAGATTTTCTTTAACCCGGCAACAAACGAACGGAATGAGTTCTTCGGACAGCGTTCGAAATCCACGATAATCGACGTGCAAGGCACAGGGTTGTTCTTGCTTGCGCGCAGGCGGATCGATATCCGGTCGCCGTTGATCTCAATCTTTCGAACGATGTTAAACGCGCCCTGGGATTGGTCGTCCAATTCGAAGTAGGGACCGTCGTCGTCCGGCCCCCCGAGTTTCGTCGACCGCATAAAGATAAAGGAATGACCTTCCTCGGCGTCCGCCTTGGAATTCGAGGCGCCGCAGATGAGGGTCCCGTATTCGGTCTTTTTCCCGCATTCCGTTGCGGAAAACCGGAGGGTTTCGGCCAAGGCCCATGCTTTCGGTTTGGGGTTCCGTTTCCCGTGCCCGCCGCCGACTCAGGGTCCGATATCATCGTCCGACCCTGCTCGCACGGGCGTTGTCGCAGAGTGTGGCACTTTTGTACTTCGGTCTCAATGTCGGAGAGGTGCAATGACCAGCCATCAGTCGGGTGCCACACTTTCGCGACGACGGAGTCGGAGAGAAGGTGTGCATCGCGGGAATCCGTCACCACGTCTTTACCGAGCAATATTCACACCCTTGTCCGACTTGCGTCGGCCTAAGAGGGTGGCACCCATCAATGCACTTCGCCGGAGACGACCTCCGTCGGCACCACCCCTTGCCCTGTGGATAACTCTTGCCCCTACATATAGACTGTGGTAGGTTTCGTGGGCTTGACCATCCATATATGGACGTATGGACATTTCCGCCGCCGCGCGCGGGAGGGATCTCGCATGAAAATTGCCCTGGGCTGCGACCATGCCGGCCTGCCTTTGATGGAACACGTTCGGACCTGGCTGACGGACGCCGGTCATGAATTGGTCGATTTCGGCACGCACACGCTGGAGAGCGTGGACTACACGGATTTCGCTCACAAGGTGGCCCAAACGGTGGCCGCCGGGGACGCGGACCGGGGCGTGGTGATCTGCGGCACGGGCCTGGGCGTCAGCTACACGGTCAATCGCTACAAGGGCATCCGCGGCGCGCTTTGCACCGACACCTACCTGGCCAAGATGGCCCGGATGCACAACAACGCGAACGTTCTGGCCATGGGGGCGCGGGTGATCGGCGCCGGGGTGGCCGAGGACATCGTCCAAGCGTTTTTCAACACCGAGTTCGAGGGCGGCCGCCACGAGCGGCGTGTCAACAAAATCGACGAGGATTGCGTCTAATGCGTTGCCCCTATTGCCAGTCGCTGGAGAACCGGGTGATGGACTCCCGCTTTCGCGAGGGGGGCAACGTCATCCGCCGTCGCCGCAAATGCATGAGCTGCGACCGCCGATTCACCACCTACGAGCGCATCGGCGACATGCACCCGATGATTATCAAAAAGGACGGCCGTCGGGAGACCTTCGACCGGGAAAAGATCGCCGCCGGGGTGCGTCGGGCGTGCGAAAAGCTGCCGGTGAGCGTCACCGAGCAGGACGCGCTGGTCGACGACATTGAACGCCGCATCTGCGATCTGGGCGAACGGGAGATCGACAGCAAGCAAATCGGCGACATGGTCGTGGCCGAGTTACGCAAGGTGCATGGCGTGGCCTATGTTCGCTTCGCGTCGGTCTATCGCACGTTCAAGGACCTGGAAGACTTCATGAGCGAGCTGCAACTCCTGCTCAAGGACAAGGACCCCGCCAAATCCAGCAAATCGGCCAAGCGCGCGAAGCATAACTAGCATTTAAAGATGTCGCCGCTCTCCCTTCAGAGCCCCGACCGGTAGGGAGGGGTCTATTGTGACCCAGCACGTCACCGGCGTTTCGGACATGTCGTCCAAATGGCGTGCAGGGACGAACCAAACCGCTTACTACCGTGCGCGGCTCTGATAGGGCACACCCGCACGCCGAGTCCTGACCGTGGCACCCGCCGACGTTTCATGTACACTCCCTCGCCATGAGCTTTCCCGATCTCGATTACGAAGTCCTGATGCGCCGCGCGCTGGATCTGGCCGCGCGAGGGACGGGGTATGTGCATCCCAATCCGCTGGTCGGCGCGATTTTGCTCAAAGACGGCCAAATCATCGGCGAAGGCTACCACCATGAGGTCGGCCAGGCCCACGCCGAGATCAACGCCATCCGCGCCGCGAAGGACGCCGGCCATTCCCCCGAGGGAGGGCTGATGGTCGTTACCCTGGAGCCCTGCGCCCACTTCGGACGCACCCCGCCCTGCGTCGAGGCGCTGGTCGCCGAGAAAATCTCCCACGTCGTCATCGGCATGATCGACCCGAATCCCGCCGTTTCCGGTCGCGGCATCGGCTATCTGCGCGAAAACGGCATTGAGGTCATGGAGCGCGTGCTGCAGGACGAATGCGCCGCAATCAACGAAGCGTTCATCAAATACATCACCAAGCGCACGCCCTACACAGCCATCAAAAGCGCCGTGACGTTGGACGGCAAAATCGCGACGCGCACCGGCAAAAGCCAATGGATCAGCGGCCCCGAATCGCTGCAGTTCGCCCACCGGCTGCGTCATGAGTATCAGGCCATCATGGTCGGTGCCGGGACCGTCCTGGCCGACAACCCGCGCCTGACCTGCCGTTGGGAGGGCATCGACCGGCCGTCCCACCCCCTACGCGTGGTACTCGACGGCAAATTGCGTCTGCCCGAGGACGCCCACGTCGTCTCCGGTCAATTGCCGAATCAGACCATCGTCGTCACCGCCGAGGATGCCGACGCCGCCAAAATCGCGCGCCTGGAAAAGCCCGGCGTGGACGTGGTTCGCCTGCCGACCGTCGACGGGTGCCTGGATTTCGGCGAGGTCATGCGACACCTGGGCGAACGCAAAATCGCGAGCATGATTATCGAAGGCGGGGGGACGCTTATCGCCGCCGCGTTGGAGGCCGGAGTCGTCGACCGAGCGTATGTGGTCGTCGCGCCCAAGATTTTCGGCAGCCAGGACGCGCGGTCCTTCGTCGGCGGCCGGGGCGTGGACGAAGTGGACGACGCGTGGCAGTTGGACGACGTGCGCGTGGGCACGATCGGCCGGGATGTGCTCATCGAGGGACGCGTGCGCCGAGGCAAAAAAGGACCTTCGGCATGAGCGACGATTCGCGCGATCCCCGGGACCGGCTGGAGTTCGACTATTGGAACCCGACGCAGTACGACCGCTTTCAGCGCGAACGCAGCCAGCCGTTTTACGACCTGGTGGCCATGCTCGACGCCCGGCCGGGGATGCGGGTGCTGGACCTGGGCTGCGGCACGGGGAACCTGACCAACGACCTGCACATGCGCCTGGGCGCGAGGCAGACCATCGGCATCGACACCTCGGCGGCCATGTTGGAGACGCGCATGCGCCTCAAGGCCCAGGGTCTGGAACTGCGCCGGGACGATATCTCCACTTTCGCCGACGATGAGCCCTTTGACCTGATTTTCTCTAATGCGGCGCTGCATTGGGTGGATGACCATCCGGACCTGTTCGCGCGCTACGCCAAGATGCTCGCGCCCGGCGGGCAGTGGGCCGTGCAGGTCCCGGCCAACGAGCGCCACGCGTCCCACACCACGGCCGTGGCCGTCGCCGGGGAAGCGCCGTTTCGCGATGCCCTGGGCGGATGGGTGCGTGTGTCGCCGGTGCTGGAACCGGACGAATACGCCGTGTTGCTCGATAAACTCGGCTTTCGCGACATCCGCGCCCAGGAGCACGTCTATCCCCACGAGATGCCCTCGACCGCGGACGTGGTCGAATGGGTCAAAGGCACCACCCTGACCTCCTACATGAAACGCCTGCCCAAGGAACTGCAGGAGCCGTTCGTCGACCGCTATCGCCAACTGCTGCTGGAACGGGTCGGCGAACACTCGCCCTATCGGTTTGAGTTTCGACGGATTTTGATGTGGGCGGCCCGATAGGGCTCCGGTCCCAACCCGGGACCAATCGTTGTCATCCCGAACGAAGTGAGGGACCTCTCGTCCGATGTGTCACTGCGGCATCAAACAACGCACGAGAGGTTCCTCGCGGTGCTCGGAATGACAAAGCAAGTACAGGGCGCGTTTGTGTTTTCGGACATCGTTGGCCTCGCCGCTCCACCCGCGTATGATACCCCCATGTTTACCGGACTCATCGAAGACGTCGGCAGCGTTCTGAGCCTTGCGCCCCAAGGCACGGGCAAGCGGCTGCGCATCCGGACCGCGTTCGACACGGGCGATATCGCCATGGGCGAGTCGATCTCGGTGGACGGCTGCTGCCTGACGGTGGTGGAAATCGGCGCGAGCGACTTCGCGGTGGATGTCGGCCAGGAGACCTTGCGCGTCACGACCATCGGCCACTTGGCGACGGGGGCGCGGGTGAATCTGGAACGGGCGATGCGAGCCGACGGCCGCTTCGGCGGGCACATGGTCGCCGGGCACGTGGACGGCGTGGGCAAGGTCGTCGCGATCAAGGTCTGGCCGGACTTCACCGAGTATAGGATCCAGGCGCCCGAAAGCGTCGCCCGCTACATCATCCCCAAGGGCTCGATCGGGGTGCAGGGAATCAGCCTGACGGTCAACGCCCTGGACGGCGACGTCTTCGCCATCGGCATCATCCCCCACACGACGAAGATGACGAATATCGGCGATCTGGCCGAGGGCTCGCCGGTCAACCTGGAAGCCGACCTGGTGGGCAAATACATCGAAAAATTCACCCTCGCCGCCTTGGGCAAAGGCGAAGCGCCCACCGGTGGGATCACGCTGGAAAAACTGCGGGAGTCGGGCTTCGCGAAGTAGGCGTCGCCGTCTCCACGGACCGACGGATGAAAAAACGGCGCCCCGGATGGGACGCCGCATTCTGTCGCTTGGTATCCGAACTTAGTACGACTTGTCGATGAAGCCCTGGTAGGCCGCCATCCAGTAGGCGACCAAATAGTCCACGCCCGGCTCGACGCGGGAGGGCTGGTCGGCGCCGCAGGCCTCGTTGCGGAACGGGCTGCGCTGCCAGAGGAAGTCGGTGGAGCACTGCTCATCGACCGTATGCGCCTCCAGGGACTGCAGATCCACGCCGCCCATCAGCGTTTCCAGGATCGGGTACTGCTCCCACAGATCCACCAGCGTCTCGGACAGCGGATCGATCGGCAGGTCCGTCGGGTCGACGTAATACTTGTAATTCGGCGCGTCGCGGAAGTCGGCCAGATCCTGCACGACCTGCGTCAGGTAGGGATCGACCAGGCCGTCGAACAGCGACGGATCGTAGTTGCCCACCGACATGAAAATCTCGGTAAAGTAGGCGTTGTGCGACAGGCGCACATTGTCGTGCTGCTGATCCTCGAACAGATCCTTGAAATAGTCCGTGTCCTTCTCGCCGAAGTACGACGGCGCCAAGCGCAGCAGCGTGTAGAAATTCTGGTGCCCCAGGTTGTTGCCGTAATACTGGGAGTAGCGGTTGAGCAAGGAGAAGGTGGCGATCCACAGCGCTGTGTGCTGGCCGTCGTCGATCCATTTTTTCACGACGTCTTCATACGCCTTGTTGCCCGTCATGTGGTAGCCCACCAGCGACCAGGACAACTGCTGAATCGGCAGGACGTTCGGACCGGCGTCGGTCGGCTTGTCTTCCTCGTCGCGAATCCACCAGTCGTCGGAGATCAGCTTGTCGAGCACCTCGGAGACGTCGTCGCGAATCAGGTCGCGCATGTCCTCGTCGTCGACCAGGTCGTAGGCCAGGGACATGCCGTAGAACCAGCCCGTGTATTGGTCGCGGCTGGTTTCGCCCCACCAGGCGTCCCCGGCGTAGGGGCCGGAGTTGACCAGATGGCAGCGGGGGTGCGTCTCGCAGGCCTGGTCCAGCACCCAGGGATTCTGTTTGGAACGATAACGGGCGATAAACCCGGGCACGCCCGTGACATGCAAGTGCCCGTCCAGGGCGTCGACGGTGTTCAGGACGTTGTCCTTGGCGACCGGATCGCCGGTGACGTAGTAGCGAAACGCCTGGCTGGCCAAATAGGTGCCCGTCCAGATCGTCGAGTCGCCGTAGTCGAAGTGGTTCAGGACGTCCGAGCGGTCATTGCTCGTGAACTGCGTCCCGACGGTGGCGCCGTATTGGGGCTGGTGGTTTTCCCGATGCCACAGATCGTATTCCTCGGCCTTGAGGCGAAGGGGTCCGGCGGGCAGGGCTTCGTTGTAGGTCTTGGACGGCAGGGGCAGTTCCTGGGGCGCCGGATGCAGTCGCGTGTCCAGCCAGTTGAGGAAGTCGCCCAGGCCCTTCTGACCGGCGCGGGCTTCGACCACCGAGGCCACCAACAAGGCAACCAGTAACACCAACGTGAGTCCCAGGGGACGTCGCAGAGCTTGGGGAATGCGTTCGATCATCACGAGACCTCGATAGGAAATACATTAAAATTCACGTTCCAAAGCGCGCCGGGAACCTACCAAATTCCGAGCCGGAAATCCAGCACAATTTGAGTTCGCATTCAACAGAATGGATCGGTCCAATCGGTCAATGTGGCTTTTGTGGGACGTGAGGGCGGCGGCTTACTTCGTTCGCTTGGGAATCAAGGCGACGACGAACGTGGAATCCTGCAAGGCCTGGGTGGAGTGGTTGTACGTGGCGTCGAATTTGATCGCGTCCCCGGCGGCCAGCTCGTAACGATTGCCTTCGATGGTCAGGGCGATTTTTCCGTCCAGCACCCAGGAGATCTGGTACTCGTTTTCGTGGGAGTGGGATTCGTTGACCGTCTCCCCCGCCGTGGCCGAATTCAGACGCAGTCCCACGTCGGGAAAAGATACGCCCCGCTTGCCGATCATATTCGGGTCGTCGTCCACCTCCCGCCGACGCTCGACGATATAGGAGGAGGCCAAGTCAACCAGATGGGCCGGGGTCATCCCGAAAAAATCCGCCAGCGTCTTGACCGTGGCCAGGCTGGGCTGGTTTTGGTTGGATTCGATGCGCGTCAAGGTCGAAAAACTGACCCCCGTGTCCTCGGCTAGTTGTTCGAGCGTGACCTTGCGCTGGCGGCGCAGTTCCCGCAGTACCGAAAAGTCGAACTCCCGCATCTTGGATTTTTTCGTCGTCATCGCCCCGCCACGTTAAGCCCGACGATGGGAAAATCAAGGTCGACACGCCGACGAGCCGCGATTTGCGTCTTCGGCGCGAAAGCGTGAGCGTTGTTGTTGATTTGTCCGGCGCGCTGGATATAGGATACGCGTTCGATGAAATTGGCACCCGGTGCCACATGCCGGGATGGCCTTGGGAGGTCAAAGTGCGCGCATTGCCTTGGATTTGGATGGTTTTGTTGATGGTTGCGCTGTCGCTCGGCGGCTTGGTCGGCTGCGGCGGCGATGACGATGACGACGACTCGGCCGCGACATCGGACGATGACGACGACGATACGTCCGACGACGACACCACGGACGACGACGACACCGCCGACGACGATACGACCGATGACGACACCGCGGACGACGACACCGCGGATGACGACACGGCCGATGACGATACCCTCGACGATGACGACGACGACACCGAGCCGGTGGTGGTCGAGGAGTCCTGCCCCGACGGCCCGGCCTTTCCCTTCGACCTGACCGCGACGAAAAAACGCATCCCTTTCCCCAGCGATCTGTTCACCGTCGCCGACGAGAAGACCTTGAGCGGTCGGCGGGTCAACATCGACGCCAACACCAGCGAGCCTTTCGGCTCCCGCGCCGACGGCATGGGTCTGTGGGTGGATGCGATGAACACCCTGGACGGCTTCGGGCCGATGGCGGACCTGTTCATCGACGTGGCCGAGGTCGAGCCGCGCACAAAGGATCTGCCCGAGACGGACGACACGAAGATCGGCGCGAGCGTTTTCCTGATCAACGCCGACGAAGACAGCCCCAACCAGGGACAGATCATGCCGATGCTCTCGTTCCTGGAAGACGGCGGATACATGCGTTTCACGCCGTGGGAGCCGCTGGACCAACGGACGCGCTATCTGGTCGTCGTGACGCGCAAGCTGACGCCCAAGGGCGAGGACTGCTATGCCGCGTCCGAGGACATGATGCGCCTGGCGACCGAATACGCGAACCTGCCGTCCGCGACGGACGAATGGGAAGGCACGGCGCTGCTGGACGACCTGGGATTTCTGGAGAGCCAGGGTCTGGACTTCAAGGACGTGCTGGCGATCTCGTCGTTCACCACTTTGTCGGCGACAAAAGACCTGGAAGAGGCCGTGCAGATCATGGACGATTTGTACGACGAGGGCGGCGCCGATTGGTCGGATTGGGAGACCTTCCTCAAGCCCGACAACTACGTCGGCATGCACGCCTTCGGAATGCTCGAATTCCCGATTTTCCAGACGGAAAAGGACAAGGTCTGGAAGCGCAACGTCAAGGGCGAGTTGAAAATCGACCGCATGCAAAAGCTCAAGGTCCTGTTCTCCTTCCCGGACGAAAAGGCCTCGGGCTACAGCCAGCCCTTCCCGCTGGTCATCATGGGACACGGCGCCCAGGGCAGCAAAAACCACCTCTACAGCGCCGACTCCTACCTGTCCGAATACGGCTTCGCCGGGGTGGCGATGGACTTCGTCTGCCACGGCGACCGCCTGCCCCCGGACCTGGAGGACCTGCAACAGATCCTGTGCTACTTCGACGCCTTCCACCCCCTGACCTGGCGGGACAACATCCGCGAGTCGGTGGCGAATATGCATTGGCTGCGTTTGGCGCTGCAGGAACTGGCGACGCTGGACATCTACCCGATGGAAACGAACGGCGACGGCATTCCGGACTTTGACCTGGACCACATCTACTACATGGGCGTGTCCCTGGGCTCGATTCACGGCGGCGTTTTCTCGGGCGTGGAAAAGAACATCGACGCCTGGTGGATGAACGTGGCCGGCGGCAAATACACCAGCATCGCCCTGGACGGCCCCATCGCCGGGCCGATCATCGACATCATCGACTCGTTCAGCTTTCTGTTCCCCAAGCTGGACCTCATCGGCCTGATCGACGTGATCGCCATGTACTACCAGTCGATCCTGGACGCCGGCGACCCGGCCAACTACGTCAAGCACACCGTCCGGGATCCACTGCCCGTCGTGGAATCCCACGTCCCGCAGGTTCTCCAGCAAGGATCGTCGGAGGACGACGTGCTGGGCGGGCCGTCGGGGGGCTACTACTGCCGCGCCGGCGGATGGCCGCAACTGACGCCTTTCGCGTGGGACGTGGACGCGGCCCACGACACGATGCCGTACTACGACTCGGCGTTCGTCCAGTTCGACAGCGACGACCACCAACTCATCGAACGCAATTCCGCCCAGGGCGCCGCAATGCGCAAGCAGGGCATGCATTTCCTGCGCAGCTTTCTGGAGACGGGGACAGGCGAGATCAAGGACTATTTGACGCCGTAGGGCGGGGTTGGGTCAGAGCCCCGAACTGCTTGCCTCGCCGTAGCCTTGGCGTAGGCGGGTAGTGAGGGGTCAAACTCGAACGGTGTTATCTTGCGATCACGAGCATTCAGAGCCGCGACCGTGAGGGAGCGGGTTGCCGCGAATCGGCGACCCGCTTTCTTTTTTGACGGGACCTCGTCCTGTTGTGAACGGGCGACGGTTGCGTTGTTCGAGACGGCGTCGACCAAACAGAGCCGCGAACCGTAGTGAGCGGTTGGCGACGCCCCGGCAAAATTCGTTCGCTATTTGCCGCATCGACACGCTCGACGACTCCTCCCTTACGGTCGGGCTCTGATTCTCCGGTGGGTTTTCTCCACAACGCGCGAGAGTCCCCTCGCCTCGCTCGGTATGCCCACAAGAAAGGGCCCCTTGCGGGGCCCTTTGCGTTCGGTCGATTTGTCGGGATCGAGGGGCTTAGCCGGCGGCCAGCTCCTTGTCGATGATCTCCTTGAACTTCGCCGGGGGCTGAGCGCCGCGCAGCTTCTTGCCGTTGATCAGGAACGTCGGCGTCCCCTGGACACCCACGTCGTTGGCGAGCTTGTCCATGCGGTCAAACTCGTCCTTAAACTTCTCCATGTCGTTGTCGGCCTTGAACTGGGCCATGTCCAGCCCGATCTCCTTGGCCCATTTCTCGAAGTTCTCCTCGGTCAGATCCTTCTGATTGGCGAAGGCCAGATCGTGGAACTCCCAGAATTTTCCCTGCTTCCAGGCGGCGTAGGCGGCCACGTGGGCGGCCGGGGCGTTCTTGTGGAACGGCAGCCACTTGGTCACGAACTTGACCTTGATCTTGCCCGGATACTCGTCCATGAGCTGCTTGACCGTGTTGGTGCCTCGGGAGCAGAAGGGGCACTGGAAATCGGAGAATTCGACGATGGTGATCGGCGCGTCCTCCGGCCCCAGAACCGGCACGTTGCCCGTGTCCACGTCAAAGACCTTGTTGGGATCTTCCGGGGGCGGACGCTTGGGGATCTTGCGCGTCATCATCGCCAGGTAGGTGGGATCCTTCTCGACGCGTTCCATCATCTTCTCGAATTGCTCGTCGGCTTTGTCCGGCGCGGATTCGAAGATGGTCTTGACGTTTTCAGACGCCGTCTTGCCCAACTCGGCGGCGTTGGCGATCAGCGCCTTGGCCACTTGCTGGCCCTTGTCGTCGAGTTGCGAGATGTCGGGCATCATCTTGCCCTTCTTGAAGGTCTCGCCGCCGGCGTCGACCACATCGGTGAACCGGCCGATCGTAAATCCGAAAACGAAGATCGACGCGGCCAGTAAAGCGTACAGAACAGATTTACCCACTCTGGTCTCCTTGATTTTTCGAGGACTTGAAGCCCGTTCGGCGTCGGGTATCATACGAAAGCCCCAACGCAAGTCAATAAGGCTCCTGACGATCGACGGCGGCGGACCTGACAAATTCCCCCGTTTTTTCGGGCAATTGCGTTGCACGGGGCCGTGCTCGGGACGCGGGTCGTCCTCGCCGCGCGCGGCACGGTTCAAGTCGGACAGCGGCGGACGGGCGAAGTTCCGGCGTCGGTCGCCTTGTCAGGGGCATGCGGCGCGTGTACCCTGACGGACGACTTTGAGTGACCATTCAAAACCTGTCGCCGCGCCGTGGGGCGGGCGGCGGGACGAGCATCAGGAGGCGGGAAATGAAGACGGTACGGGTGGGAATCATCGGCGCGGGTTGGATCTCGATCACGCACCTGGAGGCGTTTCGCACGCTGCCGGGGGTGGAGATCGTCGCCCAGTGGAGCCCGACGCCGGACAAGGGCCTGGCCTTCTGCAAGGCCAACGGCATCCCCGACCGGCACGACAACCTGGACGAGATGCTCGCGCGCGACGACATCGACGTGGTCACGGTTTCCACCGCCAACCACGTGCATGCCGAGCTGGCCCTGAAGGCCATGGACGCCGGCAAGCACGTTATCATCGAAAAGCCCCTGTGCCTCAAGCTCGAGGACGCCGACGCCCTGATCGCCAAGGGCAAGGAGAAGGGCCTGGTCATCGGATACGCCGAGGAGCTGTGCTACGCGCCCAAATACGTGCGCGCCAAGGAGCTGGCCGACTCGGGCGGGCTGGGCGACATTTTCCTGGTCAAGCAGTCGGAAAAACACGCGGGCCCCTACTCCCCCTGGTTTTTCCAACCGGAAACGGCCGGCGGCGGCATCTTGATGGACATGGGCTGCCACGCCATCGAGTACTGCCGATGGACCCTGGGCAAGCCCGCCGTCAAGAGCGTGTACTGCGACCTGGACGTCTTCGTGCACGGCGAAATCACACAGATGGACGACCACTGCATGATGATTATCGAATTCGAGGGCGGCAAACGGGCGTTGGTCGAGTCGTCGTGGACGCTCAAGGGCGGCATGGAATCCAAGGCCGAAATCCACGGCACCCAGGGCGTCGTTTATGCTAATTTGCTGCAAGAGGGCGATGGGATGCGCGCTTTTTCCGAAAAAGGCAGCCCGGTGCGCGGCGGAGAACAGATGATGGAGGCGGGCTGGACAACGCCCCAGGTCAACTGGCTGTGGTCTAACGGCTATCCCCAGGAGATGGCCGACTTCATCCAATGCATCCGCGAGGGCGGCACGCCGACCGAATCCGCGGAGGACGGCAAGGTCGTCCTGGAGATCATGATCGCCGGATACATCTCCGCCGCGGAGGGCCGCAAGGTCGAGTTCCCCTTGCAGGATCCGGGCGGGTACGACACGCCGGTGGATATTTGGATTAATTCGCGCAAATGACGGCGCGGGCGCGCCCATCCCGCTTTGTCATTCCGAACGCAGTGAGGAACCTCTCGTACGTTCTTCGACTCATCGGACGAGAGATCCCTCGCTTCGCTCGGGATGACAATCAATCGTGACTTCCGTGCGTCGCTTGACATTACTCACCCGATAACCAGACTTCGCCCATGCCGCAACCCAACAAAAAACCCCCATGGATCCTCGGCGTCGACGCCGGCGGCACGTACACCCGCGCGGTGCTGGCGACGATGGACGGCCGGGTGCGGGGATTGGGATTCGCCGATGGGGCTAACTTCCAGGGTTGCGGCGTCCGCACGGCGCAAAAGCAGATTGAGTCGGCCATTCAGGCGGCGATGAAAGCGGGGCGCATCGGCAAGGCGCAAGTGGCGTGCGCGGCGTACGGCATCTCGGGCGCGGATCGGGAAAAGGACTTCGATACGGTCGCCGAGTTCCTCGCCCCCGTCAATCCGGCGGAGCGCTTCGTCCTGTCCAACGACACCACCCTCGCCCTGCGCGCCGGAACGCAAGACGGCGTGGGCGTGGCGTGCATCGCGGGGACGGGCTCGAACACGATGGGCTTCAACGCGGCCGGCGATCACATCAAGGTCGGCGGCTTCGGCGGCTATTCGGGCGACTACGGCAGCTCGTTCAACCTGACGAAAAAAGCCGTCGTGGCCGCGATGAAGGAATGGGACGGACGCGGTCCCAAGACCCTGCTGACACCCCTCCTCTGCGAAGCGTTGGGCGTCGAGGAAATCTGCGACATCATCGAGTACGAGTTCTGGGACAACCACCGCCCCCTGCCCCTCAACAAATACACGCCCCTGCTCTTCGACGCGGCCAACGCCGGCGACAAGATGGCGCTCAAGATCCTGCGCGAAACCGGCCGTCAATGCGGCGACGACGCGCTCTCGTGCCTGCGCCGGTTGTTTCCCGACAGATCCGAGGCCGTGCACGTGGTGCTGGGCGGGAGTATCTACCAGAAGGGCTCGAACTCGACGATGGTCGACACGCTCAAAGCGCGCGTGAAGCGATTCTATCCCAACGCGGTCATCACGCGACTGCACGACGAGCCGGTCACGGGCGCGCTGCTGCTGGCGGCGGATCTTTGCGCGGGTAAAACAGCACCGAAGAAGCTGCAGACGGCGCTGCGTCGCGGGGTGGCGGAGTTGGTTTCGAAGCGGAAGGTTTAGTGCGGGAATCGTAATAACAGGGGCTGGTGCGTTGTTGGGGACGATCCCGACCAAACAGAGCCGCGAACGGCTGGCCTCGCCGTAGCCTTGGCGAAGGCGGGTAGAGAGCGGTTGGCGACGTCCCGGCAAAAGTCGTTCGTTGTTTGTCGCTTCGAAACGCTCGACGACCCCGCGCTCACGCTTGGGGCTCTGATTCGTCGGAGTACTTTACAAACAACGTTCGAGTTTGACCCCTCTGACGGGCATGGTCGGGGCTCTGACGAGCACGAGCGCGGTTCTGAAAGCGACCTCGCCCCCGCCTAGTGCTTCTCGACGAACTTCAACAACTCGATGAACTGGTCCTTGTCCTGCACGAAGGCGACTTCGCGATTTTGGACGAAGAACGCGACGATCGGCGGCATGCCCAGTTCGGTGCGCGTTTGGGAGTATTCCTTGAGCGTGCTTTCGGTTTCCTCGGACGTGGCGATCGTCTTGATCTCGTCCGGGTTCAGGCCCGCCTCGCGGACGTAGTCCTCCCAGTAGGTGCCCACCGGATTCTTGTGGCGCACCACCAGGTATTTTTGGAACGCGTCCATCCCCTTGGACATGATCGCGATGTGCCGCTCGAGTTCCTCGATCTCCGGCGGGCCGTTGTTGGCGAGCAACTTGCCTTCCTGGTCGACCAGCGTCGACGGGCGGAATTGCACCTTGTTCTTGAACTTGGCGTATTGCGGATCCTGCAACACCGAAATCACGTCCAGCAGCATCGCCAGCGCCGTCTGTGTGTACGGCGTGTAGTAGATGCCGATCTCGTCCTCTTTCTTGGGGCGGGACATGTGATAGTTCGCGCCGATGCGCGTGGGCGAGAGGACATAGACCCGGTCGTCCTCCGAACCCATCGGCACCAGCAACGACCCCATCGCGGTGAAGTTCTTGGACTCCTCGATCTTCTTGGGGAAGATGAAAGCCGGCAGGATGTCCAGGTGGTACTTCTCGATCAGTTCCTTGCCGCGCTTGTCCGTGCTCGAATAGGTCTTGATCTCGGCGTTGGGGAAGAACGTTGCCGTCTGACGCACCACCTGCTCGTAGCCCTGGGTGAAGGCGTCCGCGGGGTAGACAACCCAATGCTCGATCTTGATCGGGTCGATCATCTCCGGGTTGACTTGGGGCGTGTCCCCGGCGGCCGCGTCGGAGCACTGACCGGCGGTGGCGCCGTCCGAGCGGCTCAGAGTGTCCGGCGGGCTCGCGCACTGATCGGGCGCCCGATCGCCAAGCTTCTCACAGAAAAACTCGAACAGATCCAGGCTGCTGATCGGCCCCTGGTAAGGCTCGCCTCCGACGAACATGGTCGGGCTGGCGTTGATGCCCATGCGATCCACGGTGGCCGCGTCCTTGATCAGTTCCTGATCGCCGCGACCGTCCTCCAGGCACGCCTCCACGTCCTTGACGTTCACACCGACCTGCTCGGCGATGACGTCCCAGGGCTTGGAGTTGGTGTTGAAGGTGTCGATGAATTCGAGCTGCTTGTCGGGCTGCAGCAAGCCGATGCACGTCTGAACGCGGTTGTTCTTGATCTCGGAGGGGCCGTGCAAGGCCTGGAACTTGGTCTCGCCGTCCTTGGTTTCGGCGTCGACGATGTATTTGATGTCCAGATCGATGCGTCCCGGCAGCGCCTGGGAGGCCTTGTACAAGACGCCTTCCGCGGCCCGGCCGAAGGGACAATCGCTCATCACGAACAATTCCACGCCCACCTGATCGCGAGGCGCGACACCCGACGACGCAGCCGAGGGCGCCGGGGTCGCGGCGGCGGCCGGAGTCGGCGACGCTTCGGGCGAGGCGGATTGACAACCGGCGACGGCCAACAAGGTCACGAGGGCCGCAAAGGCGAACGGCAGAACTTTCCTGAGTTTTTCCAAGGACATGCCCACTCCCGGAGAACGGCGAAAAAGACGGGGAACAATAGGGCGTGGCAAATAACGTGTCAACGACGCGCCCTCGCCTTCGGCCCGCGTCCGGTGCCCCGAAAAAAACCGACAGTCGCCGAGCGCCGAAGTTCCGCCCCCGCGGGCGTTATCCCCCTTGTCGAGGCACGCCGAACCGGCCAGAATCCGGCGAACTCCCAAAGGATTTCCCCATGCCTTCCATCTATGACGACGCAGTGGTCGGCGCCGGCATCGTCGGTCTGGCTCACGCCTATCATCTGGCCAAGCGCGGCCGGTCGGTCATTGTTTTCGAGCGCGATCAGCGAGCCCAGATGGCGTCCGTGCGCAACTTCGGTCTGGTCTGGCCCATCGGGCGGCCGCCGGGCGAACAGCTCGAACTGGCCAAACGCAGCCGGGAGGTCTGGCGCGAGATGCTGCGCGACGCCGGTCTTTGGCATGACGAAAGCGGGTCGATGCATCTGGCGTATCAGGACGACGAAGCGCGGGTTCTGGCGGAATTTGCCGCCGACGCCGCCGGACAGGGCTACGACGTCGAACTGCTCGACGCGGACCAAGTTGCCGCCAAGGCCCCCATGGCGCGCCGGGAGGGGCTGCGTCGCGGGCTATTCAGCGCCACGGAGATGCGCGTCGACCCGAGGCAGGTGGTCGGCGATCTGCCCTTTTATCTGGCGAGGGCGTACGGCGTCCGCTTCGAATTCAACGCGCCGGTCACGCATGTCGAGCCGGGCGAGGTCCAAGCCCTGGGGCAATCCTGGCGGGCGCGGCGGGTGTGGATCTGCACCGGCGAGGCGATCCGGGAGTTGTTTTTCGACCACGTCCGGGACGAGCCCGTCTACCGATGCAAGCTCCAGATGATGCGCACCGCCCCGACGTCCCACGGCGCCAAACTCGGTCCCAGCATGGCCGGGGGGCTGACACTTCGCCATTACCCCGCCTTCGCCGCCTGTCCGACGTTGCCCGAGGTCGTCGCGCGCTTTGACGGGGAAACGCCCGAATTCGCCCGCTTCGGCATTCACGTCCTCATCAGCCAGAACGCCTCCGGTCAACTGGCCGTCGGCGATTCGCACCAATACGACGCGGCGATCACGCCCTTCAACGACGACGAAATCGACGACGCGATCCTGCGTTACGCGCGAACACTGGTCGAAGGGCCGCTGCCGCCGATCGTCTCCCACTGGTACGGCGTGCAAATGGGCCACCGGGAACGCCCCTGGCTGCGTAAAAGCCCGGCCGAGGGGGTGCATCTGGTGACGGCTCTGGGGGGCGCGGGGATGACGCTGTCGTTCGGTTTGGCGGAGAAAGTCGTGCGGGAGGAATTGGGCGAAGGATGAACAGGGATTTATCTACCAATTAGTAGATAAATTTCCCGCCAACGCTTGACCCGCTCGGGGGCGTCTGTTACAGCATAGGCCACTGACTTAAGCGGCCGTTCACGATCCATGACGCGAACAGCATGGAGACCTTGCTTCCCGGGCGATTTTGCCCGCGAGGACGGGGCCTTCGCGATTCACACAGACCATGAGGGGGAATCCCAATGAGTGACGTTCAGCAGGTTTTTGACAATATGCAGACCCGTCTCGACGACAACCCGGACTCGGTGGCCGGCATGAACTGCGTGTATCAGTTCAACGTCACCGGTGACGAGGCCGGCGAGTGGCACGCCGACCTGACCGGCGAGAAGGCCGAGATCAAGCAGGGGCCCCACGCTTCGCCCAACTGCACGATCACGGTGAAGGGCGAGGATTTCGTCAACATCGCCAACGGCAAGCTCTCGGGCCAGATGGCCTTCATGACCGGCAAGCTCAAGATCGCCGGCGACATGGGCTTGGCCATGAAGCTGCAGAAGCTGCTCGGCTAACGCCCGCTTTTCGGTCTAACACAAAGAAAGCCTGCCGACTTATGTCGGTGGGCTTTTTTTCTTTGGCCGTCGGTGTCAAGACCGCCCTCTCAGAGCCGCCCCAATCCTCCAGAGTCTCGCACGCGAGCAAGCGGTTTAGGGCGGCCCTGCACAAAACGCTGTCATCCCGAACGAAGTGAGGGACCTCTCGTACGTTGTTCGTCATTCGCGTCAACGAATCAGAGCGCCTTGCAGCTTGTCCGCCGAAGCCTTGGCGGAGGTGGATCAGCGCGGGGTTGTCGAGCGGTTCGACTCGTCGGACGCTCTGGACCGCTTGCTCACGCGCGCGGCTCTGTCGGAAGTGGCGCACGCGTCGTGCCAGCTCGTACCAACCCGCTTCCACATCCACCTTAGCCGAGGCGTCGGCGGACAGGCAGGTCGCGGTTCTGAAAGGTTGAACGCTGCTCCGTCATCACGATTCGAAGTGCGTCCGCGCAAACCTCATTTGCGCAGCCTTCCTGAACCCCTCGCCCGCGTACGTGCGGTCCCGCAGTTCTTCCAGCACCGCGCGCTGCATCTTCCCCAGGGCCTTGCCTCTCGGGACGCCCATTTCCAACAGATCCTGGCCGCGAAGCGCGGGGCGCAGGTGGCGAAGGGTCGTCAGGTGCGTTTGGACGGCGTGGACCAGGCCCGGCGACGAGGTCTTCGCCATCAGCGCCAGCGCCGCCTCCACCGGCAGATGTTCCAAATGCGCATGGATATTCGAGCCCGTACGGCGGCACGAATACCGCAATTCCAACTGCGCCTGATGCATCTCGGCCAGACGTTCGTGGGCGCGGCGGCTGTGCTTCGCCGAAATCTCCAAGCGCGCCATAAGCTGGTCGGCGCAAAGGTGGTCGAAGTTGGACAACAGCAAATACCACCAGCATTCCCAACGATGAAACGTCTCATCGTCGCCTTTCGGCGCACTTTTTCGCGACAACGCCGCCCCCTCCCCCGTCCACCAGGCGATGGCGTCGTGCATCCGCCGGGCTTGCGTCGGCGTGGGTTTGGCGACAGCCAGATCGGCATGGTACGCCCGATGCACTCCCCGCCGGATCATCAGATTGAGCGCGGGCATCGGGTCGTCCTCGTCGAGGGTGCGGCGCAATTCGGTCATGAGCCGGTGGCCCGAAACGCGTTCGAGGTAGTGATCGCGAATCGCCTCGCGCATCAACGCCCGCGTGCGCGAATCGGGCGAGAAACCCAGGCGCGCCTTGTAGCGAATCGCCCGCAGGATGCGCGTCGGGTCGTCCTCGAACGACGCATCGTGCAGGATGCGGATAACGCCTCGGCGCAGGTCGTCCATGCCGCCCACCTCGTCCACCAACTCGCCCAAGTGGCGGGGTTTCAAACGCAGCGCCATGGCGTTGACCGTGAAATCGCGACGACGCAGATCCTCCGGTAAAGGCGCGGGTTCGACTTTGGGCAAATGGCCGGAGGCGGCATAGGACTCGCGGCGGGCGGTGGCGATGTCAATCTTGTGGTGATCGGGAAACGACAGCGTCGCCGTCTGAAACGCGGCGTAGACCCGCGCCTTCGCGCCCAATTTCTCCCGCGCCCGCTCCACCAGCGCCAGGGCGTCGCCTTCCATCACCACATCCAGGTCCAGCACCGTCCGACCCAGCAGCAAATCCCGCACGCATCCGCCGACCAGATAAGCCTCGCCGCCCAGTTCGTCGGCCAGCCGCCCGATGGTCTGGATGCGTCGGAAGGTCGGGCGCTCGACGGATTGAAACAGGCGCGCACCCAGCTCGCAGTTGGTCGGGACCGTCGTCGGAGTGGCGGCGCGGGACTTGGTCAACGTCATCCTCTCGGGTGGGCCGACTTGTGCAGGCGCTTGAGACCTTCGCGCTCGACATGGGTGTAGATCTCGGTGGTCGAGATGTCTTCGTGGCCGAGCAACGCCTGCACGACGCGCAGGTTGGCGCCGTGGGCCAGCAGGTGCGTGGCGAAGCTGTGGCGCAGGACGTGGGGGTAGATGCGCTTCTTGACGCCGGCGGCCTTGGCAAGCTTGGAGACCACGACCCAGAAATTCTGCCGCGTCATCGCCCCACCCCTGGCGGTGACGAACACGGCGTCGCTATGGCGGCCCTTGAGCAACGCGCCCCGGCCGTCGCGCAGATACGCCTTCAGCGTGTCCTCCGCCACCTCGCCCAGCGGCACGATGCGCTCCTTGCGGCCCTTGCCCTTCACGCGCAGAAACGCGGCGTCCAGGTCCACCTGCCCCATTGCCAGATTCACGATCTCGGAAGCGCGCATGCCCGTTGCGTAAATCAACTCCAGCATCGCCTTGTCGCGCAGGCCGGTGGGTTTGTCGGTTTTCGGGGCGGCGAGCAACGCCTCGACCTCCGCCTCGTCGAGGACCTCGGGCAGCTTGCGCCGCATCTTCGGCAGGGCGACAAGCTCGGACGGGTCCGTGGCGATGACCTTCTCGTCCAGCAGAAATCCCAGGAAACCGCGCACGGCGATGAGGTTGCGGGCGGCGGTGCGGGCCGATTTTCCGGCATCCCGGCGGCGACCGACGAATTCCAGCAGGTGCTCCCGACCGATGCGCTCGGGGTCGCTCAGTCGCTCGCCGTCACAATAGTCGGCGAACAGCCCCAGGTCGCGGGAATAGTTCTCGATGGTGTTGGGCGACAGGCCCTTCTCCGCCTTGAGATAGACCAGGTAGCGATCGATCCAGGTGTCGACGGTTTGGGGCATGGGTTTCCTATGATCATTTCGTCGCGCGTATGCACCTGTACAGAGCCGCCTGTTCAGAGCCGCCTGTACAGAGCCGCCTGTTCAGAGCCGCGCACGGTCGTAAGCGGTTGGTTTCGACCCTTTACGCCGGTCACGTCGCTACGTCGAAAGTGGCGTGCCGGGTCGGACCGGACCCCTCCCTACAGGTCGGGGCTCTGACGGACACCGGCGCGCGCCGGAACCAATTCGTCGCCGAGTCGTCAAAAGTCCCGAAAATACGCCCGCACGCCGTCGGCGATGCCCTGGGCCAAGGCGGCCTGATAGTTGCCGTTTTTCATGCGCGCCAGATCCCGTTCATTCGTGATGAATCCGCACTCCACCAAAATCGCCGGCATTCGCGCGCCCATTAGAACATAGAACGGGGCGCTGTGCACTTTCCGGTCTCCCACATTCGTATGCAGCCGCCGGGTGTTGAGCAGCACGCGGTCCTGCACCATGGTCGCCAGGGAATTGCTCTCGATTTTCTTGTAGGAGAGCGTCAGACTTTCGAGCACGGCGTTCATTCGGGCGACCTTCTGCACCGCCGTGGCGTTCTCGGCCGCGACCAGTTCCGTGTCCTGGGGCCGGGCGCGGGGGGCGAAGTGATAGGTCTCGATGCCGTAGGCCGCCCGGTTGCGCGCCGAGTTGATGTGGATGGACACGAACAGGTCGGCGTTCTGCTTATTGGCGAACGCGGTGCGTCCCGGCAGGGGGATGAAGACGTCCGTGCCGCGCGTCATGACGGTGCGGATGTGCTTGTCCTTGGCCAGTTCCCGCTCCACGCGCTTGGCGATGGCCAGCACCAGCAGCGATTCCCGATCGCCGCGCGGGCTCATCGCCCCCGGGTCCTTGCCGCCGTGCCCGGGATCGAGCACCACCAGCCACGGCCGCCCGATGCCCTTGGGCTCGCCGGGCAGGCGCCGCCCCTCGCCGGTTACGTCGATGACGATGCGATAGGGATCGAACAGCGGGAAGATCTGAAAGTCGTTGATGCTCTCGATGTCGAGCACGACCCGCGCAACGTCCTTCTGGAACTGCCCCGCCCGCACCTGCTTGAGCAGGCCGTCGGCGATGGTGATTTCCTTGGAGAGCTTCGGGTCCAGCACGCCGCCCTGCACATCCAGATACAGCCGCCGGGGCAGCGAACTGCCCTTCTCTTTTTCCAGCAGGTTGTAGTTGTACTTCGCCTCGCCGGTCATCTCGACGACGATGCGCGTGTAGTCCGGGTTCGACCAGTGATCGATCTTGGAGATCATCGGCTGCCCGGTCGCGTCGGCCAGCAGCGATTCCAACGTCGGCTCGTTCGTTCCCAACTCCGCGGCGATGGCCTGGGCGATGGGATCGGTAAGCGGATCGTAGGGCGTGGGCTCGGGGCCCTTGGCGACCGGCGTCGGTTTGGGTGTCGGTTTGGGTTTGGGCGGCGCGTACTTCGCCAGGCGATTCATCCCGGCGGCGGCCGTGGGCGTCAAATCGCCCTTGGGATGGTCGTGAACGCACGCCGCATAGCGCTCGTAGGCGTCTTTCGGCCGTTTGAGGCGTTCGAGAATCTCTCCGGCTTTCACCTGCCCGTCGTCGGCCAGATTGCTGTTCGGGTATTCCTTGGCCAGCCGGTCATACAATGCCACCGCCGATTCCAGATCCTTATTGATGTACGAATATTTGTTGAGTTCGACATACGCCCCGGCGGCCATGTACAGCGCGTCGTCGGCGCGGGCGGATTTGGGATACTGTTTTTGCAGCGTCTTGAAACGATCGATATGACGCAGCCAATGATGGCGAAAGGGCTTCTGGCCTTCGTCGCTCAAGAAGTCCAGGTATTCGGCTTTGACGCGAAGGTAGAGGTCGTCGATCTGCACCGCGCCGGCGATTCCGATCGCCAAAAAAACCGCCAAGCACGCCCCGGCGACGATGCGCGCTCCCCGCCCCATCACTCGTCCAGCATCGCCTTGAGCTTGGCCAGGGCATTGAGCGCCTCAATGGGCGTCAGCGAAATCGGGTCCAGCGCCCGAACCTCGTCGGCCAACTTGCCGGCCTTGCCCGATCCGGCGGCGAACAACCCAAGCTGTCCCTTCGCCGCGCCCCGGGGTTCGGCCGGATCCACCGCCAGACGCGGGCGATCCAGTTCGTCCAACTCGCCCGATTCCAGGTTGTGCAGAATTTCCTTGGCCCGTTCGATCACGTCCTGGGGCAGGCCCGCCAGGCGCGCGACCTGGATGCCGTAGCTGCGATTGGTCGAGCCCTCGACGATGCGGTGGAGGAAGACCAGGTCGTCGTTGCGCTCGATGATTTTGACGTTGAAGTTCTTGACCCGCGCCTTAGTGCGCGCCAGGTCGACCAGTTCGTGGTAGTGCGTGGCAAACAAGGTCTTGGCCTGGACGCCGGGCGTGTCGTGCAGGTATTCGGTCACGGCCCACGCGATGGACAGGCCGTCGAAAGTGCTGGTTCCCCGCCCGATTTCGTCGAGAATGATCAGGCTTCGTTTCGTCGCGTGGCGCAGAATTTCCGCCGTCTCGCTCATCTCCACCATGAACGTCGATTGCCCGCGCGCCAGATTGTCCGAAGCGCCCACGCGGGTGAAAACGCGGTCGATCACGCCGATGCGTGCCTTTTTGGCCGGGACGAACGATCCGACCTGGGCCATGAGGGCGATGACGGCGATCTGCCGGATGTACGTGGATTTACCCGCCATATTCGGCCCGGTGATAATCGCAATCTGCGCCGACTTCGTATCCAGAACGCAGTCGTTCGGGATGAATCGCTCGCCCGGATTGGTGCGTTCCACGACCGGGTGGCGTCCGTCTCGGATCTCCAGACAGTCCGATTCGTCCATCTCCGGGCGGACGTAGTCGTGCGTCTCGGCCAGGTGGGCGAAGGTCGAGAGCACGTCGAGCGTGGCGATCATCTGGGCGGCGGCCTGGATGCGCGTGACCTCCGCCGCGACGCGCTCGCGCACCTCGACGAACAGATCGTATTCCAGCGCGGTAATGCGGTCCTGGGCGGTGAGGACCTTGTCCTCGTATTCTTTGAGTTCGGGCGTGATGTAGCGCTCGGCGTTGACCAGGGTCTGCTTGCGGATGTAGTCGTCGGGGACCTTGTCCTTGTGGGTGTTGGAAATCTCCAGGTAGTACCCGAACACCTTATTGTAACGCACCTTCAGCGACCCGATGCCCGTGCGCTCCCGCTCCCGGGCTTCCAGGTCGGACAGGTAGCCCTTGCCCTTTCGCGAAATGGCGCGCAGGTCGTCCAGCTCGGCGTTGTAGCCGTCGCGGATCATATTGCCTTCGCGCACGGTCAGTGGCGGCTCTTCGTCCACGGCGGCATGGATGAACGCCCGCACGTCGCCCAGGTCGTCAAAGCCCGCCACCAGGTCGGCGATCATCGGCGCGGTAAACTCGGCGAGCAGCGCCTTGAGCGACGGCAGCATTTCCAGGCTCGTCGACAGGGACACCAGATCCCGCGCGTTGCACACGGCCAGGCTGATGCGCGAGCACAGGCGTTCCAGGTCGTGGACGCGTTGCAGTCGGTCGCGCAGGTCGATGCGCATCACCGCCCGCTTTTTCAGGTTGTCCACCGCATCCAGGCGACGGTCGATGTCATCCACCGACAGGAGCGGATAGAGCACCCACTGCTTGAGCAGCCGCGCGCCCATGGCCGTGACCGTCTCGTCCAGCAGGCCCAGCAGGCTGCCGCGCCGTCCGCCCTCTCGCATGGACGCGACCAGTTCCAGGTTTCGCTTGGCCGTCTCGTCGACGACCATGAACTCATCGCCCTTGAACACGCGCAGCCGGTTGATGTGCCCCAGTTCGCGCAACTGCGTGTCGAGCAGGTAACGCAACACGCCGCCCGCGCTGCGCAACGTGGCGCCGAGTTTCTTGCGGTCCATTTGATCGACCGCGTCTTCCGGGAACTGCACCGAAAGGGACGCGACCGCGTCGTCCAGGTCGAAGGACTCGTCGGGAAGCTGGTTGACCATGCGCCCGCCCGCCTGCTTGACCAGGGCGGTGAAGCGCTCGTCGTCCGCGAGACCTTGGGGCACGACGATCTCCGCCGGCTCGCGACGCACGATCTCGGCGACCATCTTTTCGTCGTCCACATAGCCGCCGCACAGGAACTCGCCGGTGGTCAATTCCGCGATGGTGAAGCCCCAGCGCTTGCCCTCGCGCACGACGCCCATGAGGTAGTTGGGATTGCGTTCGTCGAGGGTCTCCGGCTCGATGGACACGCCCGCCGTCACCACCCGTGTGACCTCGCGCTTGACGACGCCCTTGGCCTGCTTGGGGTCCTCGGTCTGCTCGCAGATGGCGACCTTCACGCCCGCGGACACGAGCTTGGGCAGGTAGCCGGTCAGGGCGTGGAAGGGAATCCCGGCCAGGGGGATGGGGTTGCCCGAGTCCTTGCCCCGGCTGGTGAGCGTCAGGTCCAGCAGTTCGGAGGCACGCTTGGCGTCCTCGTAAAACATCTCGTAGAAATCGCCCATGCGAAATAGGACGACGTGGTCCGGATAGCGGTCCTTGACCTCGAACCACTGGCGCATCGCGGGCGTGGGGCCTTTGGACGCGGACGTTTTCTTTTGGGCCTGGGCCATGGGGCGAAACACTCGCGGGCGTTGATCGACGTTAAGAGCCGCCAACGATAACGGAGGGGCGATAGGGGCGCAACGCTGTGGATAAGTGCGGCATCAGAGTTGTGTCCGATGGTGATGTCAGAGCCGCGCACGGTAGTAAGCGGTCGGGTTCGCCCTGGCACGCCGCGTACGATATGTCAAACAACGATTCTGACGTACCGGATCGGACCAGACCCCTCCCTACAGGTCGGGGCTCTGAATCGGCAAACGCGCTTCACCCAATCTTCACCGCCAACCGATCCCGGCGATGCATCAAATCCCGGCGCAGGCGCCGGTCGTCGGGGGCGAGGCGGGTGATGGCCTCGATGACGAGTTTCCTGGCGGCCACGTAGTCCTTCGCGGTGCGTTCCAGGTCCTTGGCCATTTCGATGTAAGCCGCCGCTTCGAAGGGGCCGCCGTCGCGGGCCTCGTCGATGAGCGCCTGCCACAAATCCCGCGCCTGGGCGACACGCCCCGCCTTCTTATGCCGATCGGCGAGACGGAGCATGGCCTTGCGGCGGGTGTCGCCCTCGCCTTCCACGGCGTGTTGCAGGGCAATCAATTCGTCCTCATGGCGCCCGTGACGGCGGTGGAACTCCGCGGCGGCCAGGAACGCCCCCGGCGGCGGCTCGATGTCCAGCGCGTCCGGCCGACGCACCGTCGCCACCAGTCGCGCCCCCAGCGGGGCGAGCGTCGCCACGTCGTAGAGATTGTGATCCAGCAGCGCCCGCAGCTTGCGCGGATCGCCGTCCGCCCGATAGGTCTCGTACATGGACGGCACCAAGCGGCCGGGCACGTCGTTGCGTCGCGAGAGACCGACGACTTCCCGCTCCAGCGTGGTGAGCTTGCAGTTCTCCCACACGCCCCGCCAGATGCGCCGCGAAGGTTTGAGCAGGTCCAGGTGGGGCATGTCGCGAATCGGCGTCTCGACCCCGGCGATGCGCGCCCGCTCGGCCAGGAACGGCACGTCGAACGCCCGGCCGTTGTAGGTCACGAGATATTTCGCCCGCGCCAAGTGCTCATTGAGCCGACGCAGGCTCGCCGCCTCCTCGTCCCGCGAACGCATGAAGATCTGCCGCACCGACAGCGTCCGCCCTTCGAAGAAGCCCACGCCGATCAAAAACGCGCACGATTCGTCCAAGCGCGGACTCTCGGCCGTCTCGATGTCCAGGAACAGCGCGCCCTCCGGCGGCAGGTAAGAGAGCGTCAGATCCTGTGCCACGTACGCCGCGTCCCCCGGCAAAACCGAGAGATATTCCGAACATCGCGCCTTGCCGTAGATTTGGGAGCCGTCGTAATCGGTGCGCGCCTCGAAGACCGGACCGGCGTCCGTCTCGACCGTCGCACCTTGGACGAACGCCGAGAGGCCTTTCTCTTCAGCGAGGGATTCCGATTCCTCGACCGGTGGCGAAGCCCCTTCAATCGACGCAATCAGCGCGCGCAACTCGGCCAGCACCTCGCCTCGGGCGCGGACGGGCGGCACCTCGGTAGATTCCGGGGGAGATTCGGGCGCGATTTTGGGGTCTTCGGAGGCCATTTCGCAATTATGTGGGGGTGCAGCTCACGGTGTCAAAAGGCGAAGGATGACGTAAAATTTGATTTCCCCACGAGAAAGAAAGGTTCCTCCATGCCGATACGCCACGACGCCGAGCGACGTTGGGTCGAGATGAAGTTCGAGCTACCCGGCACCGTCGAGCAGGTCTGGCAAGCGGTCGCCACGGGCCCGGGGATCAGCGCCTGGTTTACGCCCACGACGGTCGAGGAAAAAGAGGGCGGCGCCATCGCGTTTGACATGGGCGACGGCATGGTCTCTCCCGCGACGATCACCGCTTGGGAGCCGCCCCACCGATTTTCCTATGTGGAAAAGGAATGGAACGGGGATGCCCCGCCGGTTTCCACGGACGTCTTCGTCGAAAAGGACGCGGACGGCCGGACCGTGGTGCGTATGACGCACACCATGGAATCTGCCGAGAGCGAGTGGGACGAGCATATGGAGGGCTTCGAGGCCGGCTGGCCGACCTTCTTTCTGATTCTGTCGATCTATCTTCGCGATTTTCCCGAACAACCGGCGGCCATCGCCTGGGCCCGGGGCATCTATCCCGGCCCTGCCGACGAAGGCTGGAACCGTCTGATTTCGGGGTTGGGCCTGGAGCAGGCGGCGATCGGCGAGGCGTGCGTCTCGGCACAGGGGGCTCCCCGGCTGGCCGGCACCGTCCTGGAACGACGACACGGCGACAACGGCGTGAACGACATGCAAATCCGACTGACCGAACCCTATCCCGGTGTCGCCACGATGGGGACTTGCGTCTGGGAAGGAACGACGTTGGCGATGGTGGGGCTGTATCTGTGGGGAGATCAGGCTGCCGAGGCGGCGTCGGAATTTCATCCCCGGCTCAAGGCCTGGATGGACGAGCTTTTCCCGATGCCCGACACCCCGGCGCCCGAAGGGGCCTAGCGCCGAGACGCGGCCCTGCCTTGCCGGGCAAAGGGGCGGGAATCTCGCGGGAATCCGGTTGACATTCTCTTTCGCCTTGTGATAGGGACTGCACACTTTTCCCCGCGGGGGCCTCCGCCCACGGGAGGCACGGTGCTCGTTCCGGTCCGCATCTTAAGTTCAGGGTCCCGTCAATTCGACTTTTCCCTGACCGCCGAGCAGATCGGCGAGGCCCTGCCCGATCGGCCGGATCTGATCGAGGTTCGGTCCATCAAGGCGGACCTTTCGGCGGATATGATTCGCCGGACGATCACGGTGCGGGGAACGGTCGACGTCGAGGTCGTCGCCCTGTGTTCCCGATGCGGCGCCGAGCTTCATCGGACGATCACGCTGCCGGTGCGGTACACGCTGCTGCCAGCGAGCCTGGCCGGCGAATACGGCGACGAGGACGAGGGCTTCGGGTATTATAACGAGGACCAGGTCGACCTGACGGAGTGCGTGGCGCAGACGATTGCGCTGGATTTTCCTGGACTAATCTACTGTGAGCCAAGTTGTGGCTCGAACGTCGAGAAGACGTAGGACACCCGATCCGGACCGACGATAAGGCCGGACACTCAAGGAGCACCGACGATGGCTCGCCCCAAGAACAAGACCAGCCACGCCCGCAAGACCAAGCGGCGCGCTCACAACGCCCTGAAGGCCCCGAACTACATCGCCTGCCCGAACTGCGGCGAGTTCACGATGCCCCATCAGGTCTGCGGCGCCTGCGGCCACTACAAGGGCCGCGAGGTCATCAGCGAGGCGGTCGAAGAATAAATCGCGATCCTTTTGATTGCGTTCCGACCCTTCAGAGCCGCGACCGTGAGGGAGCGGGTTGCTTGGACGAGGCAACCTGCCTGCTGACGCGCGCGGCTCTGATAATTTGGTGATCGGAAGACATGACCTCGCCATCTTTCCCCAAAACCGCCCTTCTCTTCCCCGGCCAGGGCGCCCAGGTCGTGGGCATGGGGCGGGATTTTTACGACCGATCCCCGGCCGCCCGAGCGGTGATCGACGCCGCTAACGAGGCGGTGGATTTCCCCCTGCGCGACCTGTGTTCCGACGGACCCCTCGAAGCCCTCACCCCCACCGAGATCCAACAACCGGCCATTCTGACGGCGTCCGTCGCCGCGTGGGCGGCGCTGGTCGAGGCGATGGGCGATGATACGTCGTCGCTCAATATCACGGCCGCCGTGGGTCACTCCCTGGGCGAATACAGCGCGCTGGTCGCCGCCGGGGCGCTGACCGTCGAACAGGCGGTGCCCCTGGTGCGGACGCGCGGCGCCTTGATGCAGTCCGCGGTGCCGGAGGGCGTCGGCGGCATGGCCGCGTTGCTCGGCGCGGACGAAGAAACGGCCGAGTCGATCTGTCACGAGGTCGGCGGGGAGGTGTGGGTCGCGAATCTGAACGGCGGCGGGCAGATCGTCCTGGCCGGGCGCGTGGAGGCGCTGGACCAGGCCGCGACCGTCGCCAAGGCCCACGGCATCCGCCGCGTCACCCGATTGCAGGTCTCCGCCCCGTTCCATTGCCCCATGATGCAGCCCGCCGCCGATGCCCTGGCCGTCGAGCTGGCAAAGATCGCTTTTGCGCCGCCGCGTTTTCCCGTGATCGCCAACCTGGACTCCCAAGCCAATACCGACCCGGCGCGCCTGCCCGAACTGCTTCGCGGACAGGTGACATCCCAAGTGCGTTTCGAGGCGTGCGTGAGGCGCGCGTCGGAAATGGGATGCACCCGCTTCATCGAATGCGGCCCCGGCGGCAAGGTCACGGCCATGGCCCGGCGCATCCTCCCGGACGCCGAGTTCCATACCCTCGCCTCCATTCAGGATCTGCCCCCCTTGCTCGAATCGATCGAGGTGCGTAAAGAGGGTTGATGACTCCCTCGAACGACACACCGACAAAAACGGCCTTCGTGACCGGCGCGTCTCGCGGCATCGGCGCGGCGATCGCCATGCGTCTGGCCCGGGACGGCTTTGTCGTCGGCGTCGGGTACCGCTCGGGCGAGGACGGCGCGAAGGCGGTTTGCGAATCCATCGCCGCCGAGGGCGGCCGGGCGATGCCGGTGCGCGTCGACGTCACCGATCCGGAGTCGGTCAAGGACGCGGTCGCGGCGTTCGTCAAGGAGACCGGCGGTCTGGACGCGATGGTCGCCAACGCCGGGGTGGTCGAGAACAACATGGCCGTCTTCACCGGCGAGGAAGCGCTCGCCGCCATGGTGGAAACGAACCTGTCCGGCGCCTTTCGCAGCGCCAAGGCCGCGATCAAGCCGATGATGCGGCGGGGCGGCGGACGCATCGTGATCATCTCGTCGGTGGCCGGCCTGATGGGCAACCCGGGACAGGCGGTCTATTCGGCGACCAAGGCCGGGGTGATCGGCCTGGCCAAGGCGCTCGCACGGGAGCTGGCCCCCAAGGGCATCCTGGTCAATGTGGTGGCGCCGGGCCTGATCGACACGGGCGACGGCGGCATGATCGAGGGCATCCCCCCCGAGCACCGGGCGGCCGCCGAGAGCCTGATCGCCCTGGGACGAGCGGGGAAACCCGAGGAAGTCTCGGGGGTTGTCTCGTTTTTGTGCGGGGCGGATTCGACCTACTTGACCGGGCAGGTCGTTACCGTTGACGGCGGAATGAGGATGTAGTTTATTGCCGGAAACCTTGGTGAATCGGAGGAATCGTGGAGTCGGGTGAGCAGGAAATTTTCGACCGCGTCGTGAAGGTGATCGTGACGAAAATGGCCGAGTCGGGTAAGCCGATTTCCGCGGATCGGATCACGATGGACAGCGATTTCATCAAGGATCTGGGCGCCGATTCTTTGACCGTCGTGGAACTGGTGATGGGGGTGGAGGACGAGTTCGGTCTCGACGAAATCCCCGAGTCGGAGGTGGAACAAATCCGCACCGTCGGCGACGTGGTGGCTCACCTATCCCGCCAAGGCAACTAGGCGGAATCGGGAGGGATCTTGGATGGACGCGGAGAGCGTTGAAGAAGTCGTCATCCGTTTGGTAGCCATGCAGTTGGATCTGGATCCGGGTTCGGTGGAGACCGAGAGCAATCTGTCCGACGATCTGGAAGCCGACCCCTACGATCTGGAAGAGATCGGCAATCTCCTGGCCGAGGAATACGAGATCACCGTCGGCGAAGACGACGTCGAGGGTTGGGAGACCGTCGGCGACATCGTGCAATTCGTCTTGGAGCGACTCGAATCGGACGGTGACGAGGACGACGAAGACGACGACGAATGAGTAGCCCGCCGGCGCCAAAGCACTCCCACGGTTTCAAGAACAACATCATCTATCTGGGTTTTCTGGGCATCGCCGCCCTGGGCCGCGCGATCCCTCTGTCCGTCGGCCGCCGCCTGGGCGCGCTGATCGGTCGGGCCGCCTGGCATCTCGTCCGGGCCGAACGCCGCAAGACCCTCCACCACCTGAAGATCGCCTTTCCCGAATCCAACATTGCCTGGCGCAAGCAAGTCGGCCGTGAGACCTTCGCCAACCTGGGCCTGGGCTTCTTCGAGTACCTGCATTTCGGCGAATTGCTCTCGGGACAAGGCCGCTTCAAGGACATCTTCCAGGTCGAAGGCCGGGAGCACCTGGAGGCCGCCCAAGCCAAGGGCCGGGGCGCAATCTTCGTGACGGGGCACATCAGCGCCTTCGAACTGCTGGCCGCCTATACCAACAAGATGGGCTACGAAGTGCATCCGGTGGTGCGCATGCTCTATGACGAGCGCATCGACAAGGTGCTGAACGAACACCGGCGCACCCACGGCTACGGCCCCATCGCCACGCGGGGCCAGGACGCGGACGCCCTGGGCCAGATCATGCAGGTCCTGCAAAACAACGGCTTCGTGGGCATCATGCCCGATCAGGACACCCAGGTGCGCGGCGACTTCGTCCCCTTTCTCGGCCAACCGGCCCACACACCCACCGGCACCGCGTTCCTGGCCTATGCGGCGGGCGTGGACGTCATCACGGCGTTTATTCACCGGGAGGGATGGGACCGTTTTTCCGTACGCTATGACGCGCCGTTGGAAAAACCGAACACGGGCGACCAGAAACAGGATGTCCTGGCTCTGACGCAGATGATCAACGACCGCATCAGCGACCAGATCCGCCGATACCCCGCCGATTGGGTGTGGATGCATCGCCGGTGGAAGACCCGCCCGGCCGACGAGCCGCCCCATCTGAACCCCGATCCCAAGCCCCTGCCCTCCGCGCCGATCAAGGCCGCGCTGCTCACATTGGGCGAAAAGATCGCGGCCCGGGCGTCGGCGAAGGTGCTGGAATTCATCGCCGTCTGGGGCGGGTTCGCGCGGCTCAAGTCGGAGGCGGCGCTGTCCGAGCGGCGCGTGCAAGGCGCGGAACTGGCGTTGGGGCCCGGCCATAGCGCGGTGGTCGAGCGGGCGGCGATCCACGGCGCCTGGAACGGTGTGGATTTGCTGCGTTCGCCGCGTTTGAGCGACGCGATCTTCGACGACGTGGAAGTTCTCGGCGCCCAGTACCTGGACGAAGCCTACGCCAAAAAAACGGGCGCGGTGCTGGTGGGCATGGACTTCGGGGCCTGGCCCCTGGGACTTTGGACGCTCTCCCGGCGCGGCTATCCCATCGCGTTCTGGGAGGCGCCCATCAAGAACCGTTTCAACCGCCTCTGGATGCGCCGCCGATTCGAACAACACGGCCTGCGCGCCGTCGATCCCTATGCCAAGTTCGCCGCGTTCGAGGAAATGGCCGGTCACGGCTACGGCGTCTACCTCCCCCTGGAACGGGTAGGCGAAAAGGACGAATTCATCACCGTGGCGTTCGGGACCGGCGAGTTAAAAGTGGGTCTCAAGGCCGCGAAACTCGCCGCCACCGACGACCGTCCGCTGCTCCTGGTCTACACGCAGCGCCTGGAGGACGGACGCGCCCGGGTCGTCATCCTCCCCGCTCCGTCAAATGCGACCGATCCGGCCGACCGAATGCGTCAGGTGTTTCAAGCCTGGCAGAAAATCCTCGCCGAACACCCGGATCAGTGGCTGGCCTGGGAGCAGGTCCGGCCGCGCTCCGAGGAGCCGAATCCGGCGGACGCCAAGGCGTAGACCCGCCCTAACCGGATCCTCCCTAAACCCCCGAAGTCCGGGCGGAATTTTGATATTCTCCGCCTCAAGAATCTGATAGAATGGTGGATATTTGAGGCGCCGTTCACCGCCCAAGGCCCGCGGCGCCGATTTAAGTTCTTGATATTACGCAAATTCGCGCTTGGGAACGCGAATTGCAATCTGTGTGCAGTGTGCAAATTGATCGACTCGTAGGTCCGTCCGCGTCTTGCTCCCGCATGGGACTCGGGGCTCGACGCCGATTGCGGACCGGATTGAATTGATTCATGGGATGCAACAATCGGAGGGCGCCGTGATGACTTCGCGGACGGGACAATCCCCAACCAAGGCCGTTCTACTCACCCCCTGGTTCATGCTGTTGGCCGCGCTGCTGACGGTCGCCGCGTTGTCGGGCGGATGCTCGTGCGACGGGGACGGCGATTCGGACAGCGATGTGACGCTGGAGACCAAGGGTCTGGTCCGATGCGAGGACTGTGACGACGTTCTGTCCTGGGCGCGGCGCGTCGCCAAGGACCAGATGCGACGCACCCTGGAAAACAACTACGACGACTCCGTCCGCTACGGCGGCTACGTGGACGACGACGTTGTCTATGACGACGACGAAGGCAGCTTCGACGACGATGACGACGCGGCGGACGACGACGCCTCCGACGACGATTTCGCCGGGGATGACGACGATGACGACGGCGCTCCCGAAGAGCCGACCAACGGCGGCGACGACGATGACGCCGGGGACGACGATGAAGACCACTCGGACACGAACACCCAGGAAGAGGACGTGGACGAGGCGGATATCGTCAAGACCGACGGCAACCTGCTCTATCTGCTGGCCGGCGGCGAGATGCTGATCTTCGACCCGGTCCCCGCCGGGGAGACGCACGAGATTTCCCGCACCGACGTCGAGGGTACGCCGCTGGAGATGTTCCTCTACGACAACCTGGTCGTGGTCTTCTCCCAGATGCGTCCCAGCGACCTGCCCGCCGATGTGTGGCCGGACGCGCCCCGCGACTCGATTCACTATCCCCTGACCGTCATCACGGTCTTCGACACCACCGATCCCATGGTCCCCGAACGCCTGCGCACCACCTACGCCGAAGGCTCGTACTTAAGCTCCCGGCGTGTCGGCAGCGGCGTGCGCGTCGTGACCATGAGCTATCCCCGCGGACCCCAACTGCAGGAGTGGGTCGATCCCTGGTCGGAAGGCTACGTCAACCCGGACGGCAGCATCGACGAAGAAGCGCTCAAGGACGCCTACGACCGCCTGCTCGCCGAAAATCTGGCGGCCATCGACGAGATGCCCCTGGAGACCTGGATTCCCCGCTACTTCGAAGTGGCCGGCGACGAGCGGCGCTCGGGCTTCATGGCCGAGTGCCAGGACTTCTTCCACCCGGTCGATCCTTTGGGCCGGGGCGTGTCCACGGTGATGACCATTGAACTGACCGACCCGACCGCCAAGCAGCCGGACATCTCCCTGCTGGCCGACGGGCAACTCATCTACTCGTCCACCGAGCGGCTCTACATCGCCGGCGACGCCGAAATCGTCCACCAGTGGGACGCCGAGGCCTACACCTCGCTGGTGCATCAGTTTGTGTACGGCGGGCGCGGCGAACAGATCGCCTACACCGCCAGCGGCCAGATCGAAGGCTTCGTGCTCAACCAGTTTTCCATGGGCGAATACGACGGCTACCTGCGCGTCGCGGCCAACACCGGCTGGTGGGGCGGCGAGCCCGAATCCCGCGTCTACGTGATGCACGACGACGGCAACGGCCGCCTGGAGACGGTGGGGCGCATCGAGAACATCGCGCCGGGCGAGGATCTGCGCAGCGCCCGCTTCCTGGGCGACAAGGGTTATGTGGTCACGTTCGAGCAGACCGACCCGCTGTTCACCATGGATCTGTCGGACCCGGAGAACCCGCGCCTGGCCGGCGAGCTGGAGATCCCCGGTTTCTCGACCTACATCCACCCCTTCGGTCCGGACCACCTGCTGACCATCGGCGTCAACGGCGACGAATGGTCGGCCACCGGCGGCGTGGCGTTGCAGATGTTCGACATCTCCGACATCGCCCACCCGACCCTGGCCGATCGGGAAATCGCCGCCGAGGGATGGGACTCGACCTCCGCCGCGCTTTATGACCACAAGGCGTTCCTCTACTACGCCCCCAAGGAGTTGCTGGCCATTCCCATCACCGACTACGGCTGGGACGACTACGGCGACGACGACGACGTCGTGTTCGAGGACGACGAGGGCGAAGGTGAAGAGATGGGCATGGATGACGATGACGATGATGACGACATCGCGATCGACGACGACGTCGTGGAACCGGACGACGATGACGACCAGCCGCCCACGCCCCTTGAGCATCTGTCGGGCGTGAAGCTCTATCGCGTTACGCCGGAAGAAGGGTTCGTCCCCCTGGGCTTCGTGGACCACAGCGACCTGCTGCCCGAGAACACGGACTTCTGGTACGAGGTCGTCCCGTTCGTCAAACGCAGCGTGGTCATCGGCGACTACATCTACACCATCTCGGACGCCGCCCTGGTCGTCACACGCCTGGAAGGGCTCGACGACGTGGTCACGGAAGACCTGCCGTACGAGTACCCGGACTACGGGTACGGGGATGACGATTGGGCGGACGACGACGTGGCCGTCGAACCGGTCGACGAAGGCGTGGAGACGTTCGACTAAGCCGGCCGGACGGGCCGCCGGACAGGCCGCCGGACAGGCCGCCGGACAAACGCAATGTCCCCACGGGGATTTTCGAATAAGCGGGCGACGGTACGATAGGACCGCCGACGCACCAAATCAAACGCCGAGGGACGGGCCCCCAAAGGGCCCGTTCGTCGTTCCAGGCCCCGAGGCTCCCCCCGCGCCCAACGGACTGCCCCGTCCGCGCGGCCGGCCGATTTGATTTCCCTCCGACGCAAAAAACGCCGGAGTGCTTTGCATTTGGGGCCTGTCGTGGTAAACCGCGCCGGGGAGTATCCATTTCGCCGCCGCGTCATTTTGTCGGCGGCGGACTAACGTAAAGCCCTATGTCCAGCGAACTGATTATCAACGTTACCGAGCACGAAACCCGCGTCGCCTTGCTGGAGCACGGCGTCATCACCGAATTCCACGTGGAATCGGCGCGCAAGGTGGGCGTGGTCGGCAATATTTACAAGGGCCGCGTCCTGCGCGTCCTTCCCGGGATGCAGGCCGCCTTCGTGGATATCGGCCTGGAGCGGGCGGCGTTTTTGTACGTCACCGACGTGGTGGGTCACTATCCCGCCGGGCGCCGGGCGCCGGATCCGGACGTGGATCTGGGCGAAGATGATTCGGATGAAGGCGGCGAAGCCGCTCCGTTCGAGCCCACCCCCACCGTCCCCATCGAAAAGCTCGTCACCCAAGGCCAGGAGATCCTGGTGCAGGTCGCCAAGGAACCCTTGGGCACCAAGGGCGCCCGGCTGACGACCAACATCAGCCTGCCGGGCCGCTATCTGGTCATCATGCCCACCATGGAGCACATCGGCGTCTCCCGGCGCATCGAGGACGAGCAGGAGCGCGAACGCCTCAAGACGCTGGTCGAGACCATCCGCCCCAACGACCATCTGGGCTTCATCATTCGCACCGTCGCCGAGGAAGCCGACGAGGAAACGCTGCAGACCGACATCGAATTCCTGGTCGGCCTGTGGGAACAGATCCAGGTCCGCTACAAGAAAAGCGGCGCGCCCTCGGTGCTGCATTCGGATTTGTCGATCACCCGGCGGGCCGTGCGCGACCTGTTGACCAAGGACGTGGTGCGGCTGGTCATCGACGACAAAAGCGAGTTCGAGAAGATCAAGGATCTCTCCCGCCTGTACATGCCCCAGATCGGCGACAAGGTGGAGTTTTACGACGGCGACGAGCCGATCTTCGAGCACTTCAATCTGGAAGTGGAGCTCGGCCGGGCGCTGCAGCCCAAGGTGTGGCTCAAGTCGGGCAGCTACATCATCATCGAGCACACCGAAGCGCTGACCACCGTCGACGTGAACACGGGCCGGTTCATCGGCCATCAGGACTTCGACGAGACGATCTACAAAACGAACCTGGAGGCGGTCAAGGAGATCGCCTATCAGCTTCGCCTGCGCAACATCGGCGGGATCATCATCATCGATTTTATCGACATGAAAAGCGAGGAGCACCGGGAGCGGGTCTACGAGGCGCTGATCGCCGCGCTCAAGACCGACAAGGCCCGCACCAATGTGCTGCATTTCTCGGAGTTGGGTCTGGTGGAGATGACCCGCAAACGCACCCGGGAAAATCTGGTGCGTTCGTTGTCCCAGCCGTGCCCGTATTGCGAAGGCAAGGGCTATGTGAAAAGCCGCGCGGCCATCTGCGCCGAGATCATCCGCGCCCTCAAGCGCGCCATCCGCCGCCGTAAGCCCGAATCCATCGACCTGGTGGTCCACCCGGATATCGCGGACCTGCTGCTCGAGGAGGAGCAAACCGGCGTCGAGGAACTTGAAGCCGACACGGGCGTACGCATCGCGATCAAGGACAAGCCTTCTCTCCACATCGAGCAATTCGAGATTCAGACGCCGTAACCGATGGACATTCGCCGCCTTGTCACTCCGGTCATCCCGGGCGCCGTCGTGGGACTGGCGATCAGCGTCCTGGAAATCGTCGTGGCCCGTTCCCTCGCCCCGCCGGGCCGGTTCTTCCATGACACCCCCAGCGTGATCTGGTCCGCGATCTTCGCGGCGGCGGGCGGCGGCGTGTTGTCGGCGATCGGCTCCAAGCAACGGGCGTTGTCCGGTGCGTTCCTGGCCCTGTGGGGGCTGCTGCTTTTCCACGGCACCGTGTGGGGCGCGCGGGCGGTGGTGGCCTATTTCGGCTACGACTCCCACCTCAACCCTTTGTCGATCCCCATCTTCCTCGTGGGCGCGGCGGCGACGGTCGGCGCCATCCTCCTGGCGAGAAAAACGGACAACGCGGCGGCCCTGGGCACGGCGTTGATTGTCGGCGCGGCGGGATACGTCGCGCTGACGTGGTGGATCCAGACGACGCGCCACGACGACGCGATCTTTCGCGCCCATTACCGGCGGGAAATGATCCACCAGGCCCCGCCCCCCGTGACGCAATCTCCCCCGGACGGCACGAAGAACCTGATCGTCCTGGTGCTCGATACGCTGCGCGCCGACGCCTTGGGCGTCTACGGCCATCCCGGCGGGCTGACGCCCCATCTGGACGCCCTGGCCAAGCGCGGCGTGCTGTTCAAGCGTGTCGTTTCCGAATCGTCCTGGACCCGCCCGAGCATGGGCACGCTGTTCACCGGCCTCAACTCTCGCGAGCACGGCTGCCGCCACCTGTTCGGCGTGTTGGACGAAAATCTGGTGACGATCCCGGAAATTATGCGCCAGCGGGGCCTGCGCACCGGCGCGGTCGTGACCAACGCCATCCTCAAGGGGCATTTCGGATTCGGCCAGGGCTTCGACTTCTTCGTCGACCAGACCAAGACCGACGAGGCGTCCTATTGGATGACCGGCCGCCTGCCCGCCCGCATGGCCGGCCTGACCGTGGGCAAGCAGACGCGCAAGGTGGACGACGCGGACCTGGCGGTGGACCGCTTCCTGCGCTGGCTGCCGAAAAACGCCGACGGCCCGCCCGTGTTCGGGTGGCTGCATCTGTTCGATACGCACAGCCCGTACGAGCCGCCGGAGCCCTTCCGCTCCCGCCTGGTGCCGCCGGACGCCGACAAATACGAATTCACCTACGACTACGACGGCGCGGACCTGGCCCGCACGAACACCAAGGCGGGGATGACGGCCTATCGCTCCCTCTACGACGCCGAGTTGGCGTTTGCCGACGAGCAGATCGGGCGATTCATCCAGGCGCTGCAAGACCGGGGATTCTGGAAAAACACGGTGCTGGTCTTCCTGGCCGACCATGGGGAGCAGTTCCGCGAGCACGGCGCGCTGCTGCATGCCAATGGGTTGTACCAGGAGGAAGTGCACATCCCGCTGATCGTCGCCGGGGCCGGGGTGCCCGAGGGGCAGGTCGTGGATACGCCCGTCCCGCTGCTGGCGGTGCCGACGGCGTTGTTTGACCTGGCGGGGCTGCCTCGGCCCAAGAGTCTGGTTGGCAAGGGATGGGAAGGCCTGACGCACCCCTCCACGACGCAGGCGATCGTCAGCGAGATCGACACGGAAATGCACGGGCGACGCGTGTCGGACATTTCGGTGCGCCGCGGGCCGTGGAAGATGATCCTGGACATGGAGTCCCGGGAAAAAGAACTCTACAACCTGGACGAGGACCCGGGCGAGACCCATGACCTGCTCGCCAAGGACGACGAGGAAGAAAACGACGCCGAGGCCGGGGAGACGACCCCGGAACAGCAGGCCCGGGCCGAGCGGATCAAACAAATCGTACGAGAGCTGGACGACCACCTGTCCGCCTACGACGCCGCCTACCCCCGCCCGCCGGAAATCGATCCGGAAGCCTTCACCGACGCCGCCAGCCGGGCAGCCCTTAAGAGCCTGGGCTATATCCAATAGGCGCGTCCGAAGCCTCTTTCCGCGCCTTCCAGCATAACGAAAATCTATCTCAAGATAATTACATAATGTAATTTCATGTCGGAAATTCCGACCCCACCCATGACCCGACTGGCACAATTCACCAGCAATTTCATAGATGTATAAGCTGGCACGCGTCTTGATACCCATCTGCATGAGGCAACAACCCCCACCGTGGTTGCCACGGAGAAGGGAGATGGGACATGGCAGTCCAAGAGTTATTCATGAACGCCACCGTCACGGGGATCCTGGTCGCTTCGCTGATCCTGGTCCGCCGCCGGTGGAGACCGTAGTCCCCCACGCGAAACGAGGGCGCGCCGCCGCGAGAGGAGCGCGTCCGTGAACGGCGAACGGGGCGCCCCCTCGCGCCCCGATTCCGTCACTCAACCCGGCCCGGCCGAAAGGCAAAAAGCCGAAAAGGGGATCGTCATGGGATTCGAAATGATCATGAATGTGGCGTTGATCTTCGCGTTGGTCACGTCACTGGTCTTTTTGAAAAAGACTTGGAACTAGCCGCCCGACCCCGGCCTTAACCGGCGGGGTGGTTGCCTTGAAACGCCGCTGCGTCGGCCCTCCCCTCGGTCGACGGCACGCGGCGTTTCCGCGTTTTCCCGCCGGGGATAAGTCAACGCGCATTGACACCCGACGCCGGCCGTGCATGCTGTCCCGGCCATGCATCGCCTCTCCGATCTGATCCTTCGCGCCCCCAAGACGGTCGCCGCCCTGGTGACACTGCTGACGGTTGTCGGCGGCGTTCTGGCCGGGTACGTGAAGTTCGATTTCAACATGGAAAATATGCTCCCGGATCGCCATCCGAACCGGGACGTCTACGAGGACTACAAGGCCACCTTCGGTCAGGATGACGCGTTCTACGTCATCGGCATTCGCACCGGCAACGTCTTCACGCACGCCATGCTCCGGGATCTGCAACAGCTTACCCTTCGCATCGAGGCGCGGGAGGAAGTGGACGAGGTCCTGTCCCTGACCAACGTGATGTTCCCCCGGGCCGACGCCGAGGGCGTGACCATCGAGCCGTTCGTCACACAGGCCCCCACCGACCCGGCTGCCCTGGCCGCCCTGCGCGCCGAGGCCATGGCCAACCCCATCCTGCCCGAAAATCTGATTTCGAGGGATGGGTCCACGACCGCTCTGATGGTCAAGCTCAAGCCCGAGTTCAATCATCACGACTATCGGGTCGCCTTCGAAAAAGAGCTTTGGACCATCATCGACGACTATCGGGCCGAGGACCGCGAGATTCACATGGGAGGCACCCCGGTCCTGCGTTCGGCGTATATCAAGCTGGCCCAGGAAAACATCCAACGCTTCGTGCCCCTGTCGGCGCTGGTGCTGGTGATCGTCCTGTTCCTCACGTTCCGCAATGTCAGCGGCATCCTGCTGCCCCTGGGCACGGTCGGCGCGGCGATGATCCTGTCGGTCGGGTTCATGACCGTCGTGGATATTCCGTTGAACCTGCTGACCAACGTGCTGCCCAGCGTCGTGCTGGTCGTCGGTGTTTCGGACAGCATCCATTTGCTGGAAAAATACAAAGAGGAATACCTCAAGGATTTCGACCAGCACCGCGCCATGGCCGACACCATCAGGAAGATCGCCATCGCGTGTTTCTTCACCAGCGCGACCACGGCCGTGGGCTTCGCCTCGCTGATCACCTCCAGCAACAAGATGATCCGCCAGTTCGGCACCGTCGCGGCGGTGGGCGTGATGATGGCGTACGTGGTGACGATTCTGTTCGTGCCGGCGGTGCTCATTTTGATCAAGCCGCCCAAGGTCGAACGGGCCCAGGCCCTTGAAGACGGCCTGCTGGCTCGCGCGCTCTATTCCAAAACCACCATCGTCACCAACCACGCCAAGCCCATCGCGTTGATGACCGTCCTGGTGCTCATCGCCGCGGGCGTGGGCATGTCGCGCATCCAGAATCAGTACTACATGATGGAAGACGTGCCGCCCGGCGAGCCGATCACCAAGGCCTATCACTTTCTGGACGAACACCTGGGCAGCGTCATCCCCATGGCGGTGATGGTGGAGTCCAAGAGCGGCCGCCCCATGACCGACCCGGCGATCCTGGCCGATCTGGAAAAAATCCAGCATCGCCTGCGGGAGTTCGACACGGTCGGCAAGGTGACATCGCTGGTGGATTTCGTGGAGGAAATGAACCGCCTGTTGCATGACGGCGACAAGGCCTACCTGAAGATCCCCGAGACCCGCGAGGCGGTGGCCCAGTATCTGCTGCTCTACTCCATGGGCGACGAAGACCCGACGGCCGATTACCTCACCTTCGACCAATCCCGAACGCAGATCTCGGCGCGCACCGTGGACATGGGGCAGATCACCTACAAGCAGCTCATCGCCGAGATGGAAGACTTCATGGCCAAGGAAATCGACCCGGACCTGCACGCCGTCGTCACCGGCGCGGGGCCGATGGTCGTCGTCCTGTGCGACCGCCTGGTCAGCGATATGATCACCAGCCTGGGCCTCGCCTTCGCCATCATCTTCGTGCTCATCGTGGTCGAATTTAAATCCTGGCGTCTGGCGATGGTGAGCATGGTGCCCAATATGATCCCGCTGTTGGTTATGGCCGGGTTCATGGGCTTTACAGGCGTCGCCCTCAACCCGTCGACCGCGGTCTCCTTCGCCGTGGCCTTCGGCATCGCCGTGGACGACACCATCCACTTCCTCGTGCGTTATCGCCGGGAACTGCCTCTGGATAACGACTACGGCAAGGCGGTCTTCCGCACCGTCAAGGGCACCGGCCGGGCCATCGTGCTGACCAGCGTGGTCCTGGCACTGGGCTTCGCGGTGCTGATGACCTCCAACTTCAAGGCCAACGCCACCTTCGGCATGCTCTCCGCCCTGCTGATGGCCGTCGCCCTCCTGGCCGACATGGTCGTCCTGCCGGCCCTGCTGATCCTCATCAAACCCAAGATGTCCGATCCATACACGGCCGCGTAACCGGCGACGACCCCAAACCGCCGCGTACGGCCATGCCTCCTTGACAGGCCGCGCGTGCCGGGGCCAGACTTTGCTCGATTCCCCCAAGCACGGATGCGCCCGATGAATCGCCAGGACATCGAACAGGAGATCGCCGGCTCCCGCGCCCTCAAGCGCTGGGAAATGCACGATTTAAACCTGGCGGGCCTGGATTTTTCCGGCGTGGACGCCACCGGCGCCCGATTCGTCAACTGCGTTCTCAAGGGCAGTCACTTCAAGGGCACCGTGCTGACCGAAGCCGAGTTCGTCGGCTGCGCGCTGGACGGCACCGATTTTTCCAGCGCCAACCTCGCCCAGAGCAGTTTCAGCGGATGCACCGGCGTGGACGACGCCCTCTCCCGCGTCCTGATCGACGGAGGAGCGAAGATCGATTCGGCGACCGCGCCGCCGGTGACGCGCTCGATGCGCTCCATGGGATTCGCGGCGCTGGCGGCGGTGGTGATCGTCGCGGCGGTCTTGTTCGCCCGGTCGGGCCGGGAAGACGCGGGGGATCTGCATCCCGGCGGCGGCGTTCCCGCACCCACGGCCCCCACGGCCGCTCCCGAACCCACGCCGACCCCGCCGCTGAGCGCCTCCGAGGTCCTGGATCACGGCCTGTCCCTTTTGCATCAGGGGCAAACGGACGAGGCGCTGCCCTTCCTGGCAGAGGCGGTGCAAAAATCCCCCGGTAATCGCAAGGCCCTGCTGCCGTTGGCCGAGGCGCTGATGAAGCTCGATCGGCCGTTGGACGCCCGTCGGCATCTGGAAGCGGTGCTGTCCCAGAACCCAGCCCAGGACGTGGACGTGCCGGTGCGCCAGGATCTGGCCGAAACGTACCAGCGGGCCGACGACCCGGCCTCGGCCGACAAGGTCTACGAAGGCCTGGCCGCCAAATACGCCGGGAATGACGAAATCATCCGCGGCCTCATCCTCAACCACGCAAACCTGCGTTGGAAGACGGGCGACTACAAAGGGGCGCTGGCGAAGTTTCGTGAGTTGGAGAAAATCAGCGATCGGGAGCAACTGCCCGGCGTCTACCTGCTGATGGGCCTGGTGCATCTGGATATGGACGAACCGGCCAAGGCGCGGCAGCTTTTCCAAACCGTGATGCGCAAATACCCCGAGAGCGAAACGATCGCCATGGAAGCGCGAGTGCATCTGGCGACCATGGACATCAAGGACGGTCGCGCCGACAAAGCCCTGGAAAACCTCACCTCCGCCCTGCGGGCCGGCGCCGACGAGGGGCAGGTCTTCAACGCCATCTTCAAGGTCTACGCCGACAAACAAAAAGCCGGCAAGGCCGACGACGCCGCCAAGCTGTTGGAAACGATGACCCGACTCTTCGCCGATCAGCCCGCGCAACTCGCGACGATCTACGTCGAAAAAGGCAAGATCGCGATGGAAGCCGGCGACCTGGAAAACGCCGAGACCGATTTCCGCAACGCCGAAAAGCTGTCCCAGGATCCCACGCAGCAGGCCTGGATCCGCGAGTCCCTCGAAGAAATCGGCCGCTCCCAGGCAAGCCCGACGCCGACGGCCTCTTAAACCCCCGCCAAGAACAAATTCATATTTCCTATTGAGTCGTTCATCGACTCCATCGATAATAATTGCATCGCTAAACATTCGCGGAGCCGTCATGGAAGCTTACAAACTGACGCTTCGATTTCTCATTATCGCTTGCCTTGTCTTTGTTTCGTATTCGTTGATGAAAGACGACGAAGCCGATCCGGGGTTGGATTCCGTCAAGGCGTGGCTGGCCGACTTGTTCGCCGAGGAAAAGGAGTTGGGCGATAAACCGATGGATCTGGAGAAATCCTATAAAGTCCTCGTGGTCGTTCCCCAGCCGACGTACGCCGTTTGGGGGCGGTACATCCGCCCGATGGAGGCGGCGGCGGATCAGACGATCTGGATGGTCGACGAAGACATGCCGGGCGAGTTCTCCATCGTCTATGACGAAAAGAAAGTCACCATCATCGATGCGCTGGAGATGTTAAAGTATTTGGATATCAACAAGAGCAAGGCGCATATCTGCACGAAGACCGAGCAGAAGAACGACTACGGCGTCCCGATCTTCGACGCCAAATGCAAATCCACGCCGAAAGGATTCCATAATATTCACGTTGAGGAAGCCGAAATGATCGTCACACTCGGCAACGTGGACGTGCCGTTCATCGACGGGCTCTACGACAACGAAACCTAAGCAGCCCTTAAGGCGTCTCGGCCTTTTCGCTCGCGACGGCGGCCAATGCCCGGCGCTCCGCCTCCTCGAAATCCAGATCCAGGCGCTGTTTGACGACGGCGAACATGCCTTCGTTGCCGCCGCTCAGGTGGTAAGGCTCGGCCATGTGGAAATCGAAGGGATCGAGCGCCGCCTCCCCGTCGTCGGTTTCGCGAAACAGCTCATAACGCAGTCCGTTACCTTTGCCTTCCCGCAGGTCGCCGACCTTCGCGATCACCGAGCCCGCCGCCAATTCTTCCCCCGGATTGACCTTCACCGACAGGCTCGACAGCCGCGTGATGCGCGCGAACACCCCCGTGCCCACGTATTCCATCTCGACGCACCGCCCTTCCTCCTTCGGGCGCCAATTGATGCGACGCACCTTGGCGGGAAACGGCGTCGTCACCTCCACACCCGCCTCGGTGAGGAAATCCACGCCGGACGGACGCCCCTTGCGCGAATAACGACGGTCGACACGCTCGTATTCGGCCACCGGCGGCTGTTTGATGCGCGGCACGATCGCCTCGCCGCTCGCGTCGAAATATTCGGGCACACGCCGGTCGGTCTCCCAATAGTAATACGCGCGAATCGTCCGGCTCAGCAGGCGCGACTGATATCGCAAACCATACAGACGCACGCTTGATTTCAGGTCGCCTTCCTTGAACACGAACGTCGCCGTGTCGAGCGGCGCCATCTGCGTCCGGGTGTTCATGCGAAATCGCAACAACCCCTCGGTCGTGGAAGCGAGCGCGCGGGCGAGTTGGACGTTGTCGGGCATCGCGTCGATCAATGAGCCGAGCAAACTGCGGTGAACCACAACGCGCAAGACGAAGAACTCGTCCCGGCCGTAGAGAATCGGCGGCACGGTCTCCAGATTGTCCGCCCCGTCGGATTCAGCGTCTTGGGTGGTGTCCTCGTCGGCCCCCGGGTGGGCGTCGGAGTCCTTCGCGACGGCGGCGTGGATGTCGGGCGAGGCGTGTTCGATCGCCGCGATGCGCGACTTGACGTAATGGGGCGCGAACGAAAGCCCAACGACGACCAACGCCCCAAGGACCACTACGATCCAAAAGGCGCGTCGGCGTCGATAGGTAAAATCGGGCAGTTCCCGCATTGTCTTCCCGCTCGGGTGGGGCCGCTTCACGCGACCGTTCATGCCTCGTTCGTTCCTTATTATAGCGGCATCGCCCCCGCGCCAAAGACTCCCATGGGCGCGCTTGCTTGACAGGGCGAATGGGCCCACGCATCATCGGCGGCGCAATGGGCGAAGCGGACGCAAAATCCAAGACTTACGCCGTCGTCGTGGCCGGCGGATCGGGCACGCGGATGGGCGCGGATACGCCCAAGCAATACCTCATGCTCGCTCGGCGGCCGATCCTGGCGCGCACCTTGGAAGTCTTCGAAAAGAGCGCGGAGATCGACGCGGTCATCATCGTCGTCCCCCGAGGATTCGTGCAAAAGACCCGCGACGAAATCGTCCACCGTTACAACTTTCCTAAGGTGCGCTACGTGGTCCAGGGCGGGCGGCGGCGGCAGAACTCCGTCTTCAACGGCCTGAAGGCCATACGCGGCGCCTGCGACGTGGTGGCGATTCACGACGGCGTGCGTCCCCTGGTGACACCGGACTTGATCGACAAGTCGGTGCGCGTCGCCCGCAATTTCGGCGCGGCCATCGTGGCCTATCCCGTCACCTCCACGATCAAGATCATCTCCCACGACGGCTTTGTCGACTCCACCCCCGAGCGCCGCTACCTCATGGCCGCTCAGACGCCCCAGACCTTCCAATACCCCGTGCTCATGAAAGCCTACGAACAGGCCATGGCCACGGACTTTCGCGCCACCGACGATTCGCAACTCGTGGAGCGCCTGGGCGTGAAGCCGATCGTCGTGCAGGGTTCGCGGGAGAACATCAAGATCACCACCACCGCCGATTTGGAATTAGCGGAATGCATCTTCCGCACGCGCAAAGCCGAGGCGAAATCCAACGGCTCGAAGAAGACCAAATCCAAACCCGCGCCCCGGACCGCCAAATCATGACCGAGCGCGTCCCCGTGCCGCGCGTCGGCAGCGGCTACGACGTCCATCGATTGACGACGGGCCGGCCGTTGATCCTCGGCGGCGTGACGATCCCCTTCGACAAAGGCCTGGACGGCCACTCGGACGCGGACGTGCTGGCCCACGCGGTCACGGACGCCCTGCTCGGCGCCGCCGCCTTGGGCGACATCGGCCGACACTTCCCCGATACCAATCCCGCCTACAAAGGCGCCGACAGCCTCGCCCTGCTCAAGACCGCCGCCGATCGGGTGCGCGCCGCCGGTTTCGAGCCGATCAACGTCGACGCCACCGTCATCGCCCAGGCGCCGAAGATCGCGCCCTACGTCGCGGACATGGCGGCCAACCTGGCCCGCGCGATCGGGCTGCCGATCTCGCGCGTGAACGTCAAGGGCACAACCGAAGAGGGCCTGGGCTTCACCGGGCGCGGCGAGGGCATCGCGGCCATGGCCTCGGCGCTGGTGCTGGGAACCGGTGGTGAGGCCGGGGAGTCGACACCGTGATTCGCACGCGTTTCGCCCCCAGCCCCACCGGCCTGATGCATCTGGGCAATGCCCGAACGGCGTTGTTCGCCTACCTGCTGGCCCGCACGGACAAGGACGGCGTGTTCGTGCTGCGCTTCGAGGATACGGACAAGAAGCGCTCCGAGCGTTACTACGAAGACGCGATCATCGAGGATCTGCGTTGGCTGGGGATTCGCGTCAACGAGGGCGCGGGCTACGGCGGCTCCCTGGGACCCTATCGCCAAAGCGAGCGGCTCGCCGCTCACCGGACGGCGGTGAACCACCTGTTGGACATCGACCGCGCCTATCCCTGCTACTGCACGGCCGAGGAATTGGAAGCCGAGCGGCAGATGGCCATCACCGCCCGACGCACCCCGCGCTACTCGGGCCGTTGTCGGGATCTGACCGACGCCGACCGGGCGAAATTCGACGCCGAAGGGCGTCTGCCGGCGATCCGCTTCCGACAGAAGATGGACGGCGAGGTTATCGGCTTCGAGGACGCGCTACGCGGTCCGTACAACTTCGTCACCGACGACTTGGACGACTTCATCATCCAGCGCTCGGACGGCACGGTCTCGTTTCTGCTGGCCTCGGCGCTCGACGACGCGGACATGAAAATCACGCACGTCGTGCGCGGCGAGGATCACCTGTCCAATACCCCGCGCCAAGTGCAGCTTCTGCGCACCCTCGAACGGTCCGTCCCCCAATATTGGCACCTGGGCCTGCTGATGGGACCGGATCAGAAACCCCTGTCCAAGCGCCACGGCTCGGCGACGGTGGCCGATCTGCGGGAAGCCGGTTACGAGCCCGAGGCGGTGGTGTCGTGCCTGGCGCGCATGGGGTGGAACCCGCCGGAAGAATGGTCGGGAAACCCCATGGACGTCTTCGCCAAGGCCTTCGACGCCCAGGGCATCAGCCCGGCGCCCAGCGTCTGGGACGAAGCGCGTCTGGACCACGATAACGCCCATGTCTTACGGACCATGCCGACGGATCGCCTCGTCGAGCGGATTCGCGACCTGTTGCCGAAGCTGACCTGGACCGAGCGGGAGCGGGAGGCGCTGGAGGCCATCAAGCCGGAACTGAAGAATCGGCGGGAGGTGCCCGATCTGATCGCGCCGCTGCTGGACGGTCCGGTGGAGATCTCGCCCGACGCCGCCGAGATTCTGCGCGACCCGTCGGTGCCCGCCCTCCTGGACGCCTTTGCCAAGCGGGCCGATGAGTTGGCCGCCGAGCCGGACCGGTTCAAGGCCGTCACCAAGGAGGTGGCCGCCGAAACCGGTCTGCGCGGCCCCAAGCTCTTCAAACCCCTGCGCGCCGCCCTGACCGGCAAGGACCACGGCCTGGACCTGGCGACGGTCGTGCGCCTGCTGTCGGCGGAGACGATCCGCGCGCGGCTAGCCTTCGCCGGTAAACTCTCTGTCCGGGATTGACCGCCCTTTCCCATCAGGCCGGTTTTCGCTAAACTTTTGACCCCAATTTGATCCCGCACGAGGGGAGAGATTTTCATGGACCAGGACAAGCTCGCGGCCGCCCGCGCCAAGTGGCGGGACAAGGTCGCCAAAACCTCCGAACGTTTCCCCGAGCGCCAGTCGCCCTTCAAGTCGACCAGCGGCTACGAGATCGAGCGCCTGTACGAACCGACGGCCCCGGACCCGGATTACGGCGACAAGCTGGGCTTCCCCGGCACGTATCCGTTTACCCGGGGCGTGCAGCCGACCATGTATCGCTCCATGTTCTGGACCATGCGCCAGTACTCGGGCTTCGGCGACGCCAAGGCCACCAACGAGCGCTACCATTTCCTGTTGGGCCAGGGCCAGACCGGCCTGTCGGTCGCCTTCGATCTGCCCACCCAGATGGGCTACGACTCGGACAATCCCTTCGTCCACGGCGAGGTGGGCAAGGTGGGCGTGGCGATCAGCTCGCTGGACGACATGGAGACCCTTCTGGACGGCATCCCCTTGGACAAGGTCTCCACGTCCATGACGATCAACTCCACCGCGTCCATCCTGCTGGCGTTCTACATCGCCGTCGCCAAGAAGCAGGGCGTGGGCCTGGATAAGATCCGAGGCACCATCCAAAACGACCTGCTCAAGGAATATATGGCCCGGGGGACCTACATTTACCCGCCGGCCCAGTCCATGCGCATCATCACGGACATCTTCGCCTTCTGCAAAGAGAACGTCCCGAACTGGAACACCATCTCGATTTCCGGCTACCACATCCGAGAAGCCGGATGCACCGCCGCCCAGGAAATCGCCTTCACCTTGGCCGACGGCATCGCCTACGTGGAAGCCGCCAAATCGGTCGGCCTGGACGTGGACGAAATCGGCCCGCGTCTGTCCTTCTTTTTCAACGGCCACAACGATTTCCTGGAAGAAGTCGCCAAGTTCCGGGCCGCCCGGCGCCTGTGGGCCAAGATCATGAAGGAGCGCTTCGGCTCGACCAATCCCAAGAGCCAGATGCTGCGTTTCCATACCCAGACCGCCGGGTCCATGCTCACCGCCCAGCAGGTGGATAACAACGTCGTGCGTGTCACGATTCAGGCCCTGGCCGCGGTCCTGGGCGGAACGCAGTCCCTGCATACCAACTCGCGGGACGAGGCCCTGGCCCTGCCCACCGAAACCTCGGCGACCATCGCCCTGCGCACGCAGCAGATCATCGCCTACGAGTCCGGCGCGGCCAACACCATCGACCCGCTGGCCGGCAGCTACGCCGTCGAGTCCATGACCGACGCGCTGGAAGCGCAGGCCTTCGACTACATCGAAAAGATCGACAAGATGGGCGGCATGGTCGAAGCTATCATGCAGGGTTTCCCCCAGCGGGAGATTCAAAATGCCGCCTACAAATGGCAGCAGGAAGTCGACTCGTCCGATCGGGTGATCGTCGGTGTCAACAAGTTCACCAAGGAAGAGCCGCCCTTGGCGGATATCCTGCGCATCGACGAATCGGTGGAGCGCTCCCAGAAAGAGCGCCTGGCCGCCCTCAAGGCCCGTCGCGACGACGCCAAGGTCAAAGCGAGCCTGGCGGCGATCACCAACGCGGCCAAGGGCGACGAAAACCTCATGCCGCTGATTATCGAAGCGGTGGAGAACCTCTGCACCCTGGGCGAGATCGCCGACTCCATGCGCGAGGTCTTCGGCCTGTTTGAGGAAGTGATCGTCGTCTGACCCTGCCTTTCCCTCCGACAACAAGGCCGCGCCTTCGGGCGCGGCTTTTTCGTATCGACTCCGAAATAGCGCGAACGAAATAATTGCACAAGAAACTATAACGCCCGCCTACTTTTCGCTCTAATTTACATGAACAACGGTCAGGGCAATTCGGTCATCGAACGGGTCGTACTCCGCGCGAACTGCCTTTAGTGACCGGCATTCCGTCCCGGGAGTTGCGATATTCAAGACAAATTTTCAAGTGAAACCCAATTCTTTCTATCCATCATTTTAGCGATCTGTATACTATAAGGCTTGGGATTCATCGCTGGAATCCTGTTTCGATTTTCGTCTTGGGATGCCCCTGTTTGGGTTTCGATCGTGACGCGAAAAGTGCCTTTCAAAATTCCTGTCGCGCGCTTGGCCGCCTACCTGCTTCTGGCCGTCGGGTTGGCGACGTTCACCATTTCCACCAACCGTCGCGCGGACGCCCTGACCGAACGGGAAGCCAATCGGGCCCTGGAAGTGGAATATTCCAAGCGCAATGTCCTGAGCGAGCGGCAAGGGCTCGACATGGCCGACGAGGTGCCCAGCCAGCCCAAGGTCCGCCCGGCCCGCCAGGTCATCTTCCTGGGCATCGACGGCATGGACATGGACGCCGTGGACGAATTCATCCGTCGGGGCAAGATGCCCACCTTCGCCGAATTCAAAAAAACCGGCGCCTGGGGCCTGATGTCCACCGACTACGGTGACTCGCCCATCTCCTGGACCACCATGGCCACCGGCGTGAATTGCGAAAAACACGGAATCTGTCCGGAAGGCGCGGACAACCGCGTCTCCCACGAGTGGACCGCCGAGGCCATCCGTTACCCCCGCATGTGGGAAGTCCTGAGCAAATACGACCTGCATTCCCGGGTCATCAGCTACCACCTGCTTCCCGTCCAGATGCAGGCCCAATACGGCGTTCCCATGGGCGATAATCCCAATTCCCTGGATCTGTCCCCCGAGGTAAAGCGCAACGCCGAGCAGTACGGCCTCACCGGCCCGGTCGTTTGGAGCGATGAATCCCACATGGCCTTCGGCAACATCAACGATCAGCTCCTGGGCACGGAGACGAAATTCAAGTTGGTGGGCCGCTCCACCGCCGATCTGGTGGTTGCCCATTTCCAAAACACCGACGAAGCCGGCCACTCGGAATGGGCCTATTTCCAGGCCTTGGAACGAGGTGTGGATCTGCCCGACCAGGTCCGTCAACGAAGCAAAATCGGCGTCGAGTTGCTGGAAGACGTTTACGCGAACATGGACCGGCACGTGGGCGAGATTCGAAAGATGTTCCCGGACGCCCTGATCGTCGCCGCCTCGGATCATGGGATGACGACCCAAGGCGTCGGGTTTTCGGTTCTCCTGGAATTGCAATTCATGAAGCTACTCGGGGTGAAGGATTGGGACGCCCAGTTTCCCGCGACTGGCGAAACTTTCCGCATCGAGGGCATGGACGCCTGGATGACCTTCGAGGACGAAGAACTCAACGCCATGAATTTCAATAATATTTTTGAAGTCCATCGGCACGGTCCGAAGCTGGTTTTCACCGGCGCCGACGCCACCCGGGCCGCCGATCGCACGATTTCCCGCCTCGCGGAATTCCGTCTTTTGGACGTGTCGGTGTTTGAAAAATCGGACCCGACGACCATCCGCGTCTCCCGGGAGTTTTTCGACCGGTGGTATGACATGCCCACGGTCGCCGGCGAGTACCTGATGGTTGTGACGACGTCCGGGGTGCATATGGAGAATGTCGACGGCGTTATCTTCCTCGACGGCCCCGGCGTTGTCCCCGGAACGCATCTGCGGGGGGCGTACCTGCCCGACGTGGCGGAAACGATCTACGCGTACCTGGGTGTGCCTTTGGCGAAGGACTCGGACGGAAGGGTCTTGGAAGAGGCCTTCAATAAGAAAGACCTGCCCGGCCTCAAGCTCCAAAAAGTCGCCAATTACGGCGTGGCCCCACTATACGCCGCCGCGGCGAATCAACAGCGGCGTGACATCCCCGATGACCAGATTAACTACTTAAAATCCCTGGGCTATCTCAATTAACCGCAGATCTTCGCCCATTCTCGATCGTTACAACATCCGACATTAAACTTTATTATCTCCAATACCGCTATTATTTGGGGGCATTTCATTCTCCCTCGGATTGTCCGTTCAACGGCGCCGAAAGGCAGGGAAAACCCCCTCCCAAGCCCTCTTTTCATAAAAATCTCAAAAATATTTTCGGCGGCCGGAACTAATTATTTGCTTTGTCGGTCGGGATAGTTTAAATTTGTCGGTGGACTTTTTGAGCCATTTTTGTTGAAAAAGCGCTGAAGAGCCGGTGCTTTATGATGTTTTGAGGCAGAGTTGGGGATTTACTTCCAAAATGAGGACGACCTGTATCGGACCCTGACGAATTTCTTGGCCGTTGCCGCTTCCCATCCGGTGATTGTGCGGACGGTCAGTGGGGCCGATATGGTGCTGCGCTTCGGGTATACCAACCCGGATGCGTGGATCACTCTCCATTTGGGCGATCCGGAGCTGGGCGACGGCCTGTGCCTGAGCCTGCAAAGCGCCGATAACCTCCCGATAGAACAGCATAAAACGCCTCACGCGACCCTCATCCAGGAGGCGGATTTCGCCCATCGGTTCTGGTGCGGCCTGGAGTCGCCGGGACGGGCGATCGTCGAGGGGCACGTCAAGGCTTCGGGCAACTACCTGCGCGCCCTGGCCCTCTACCCGCTGATCACGCCGATTTTCAAGGTCTACGTGCAAACTCTCCACGACTTGGGGCTGGACCACTTGATTCCCGACGAAAAAGTGGATTTGATAGCTTCCGACCAGTCGATGGAGGCTTCATGATCGTCGGGGTTCCCCGGGAAATCAAATCGGATGAGAAACGCGTCGCCATCACCCCCACCGGAGTGATGGCGATGGTCGCTCACGGGCATCAGGTCTATGTCGAGTCGGACGCGGGCCTGGGCTCTCAAATCACCAACGCCGACTATGAGCAGGCCGGGGCCAAGATCCTGCCCACCGCGCAGGATGTGTGGTCCAAGGCCGACATGATCATGAAGGTCAAGGAGCCGCTGGCTCCCGAGTATCCCTTCATGAAAGACAAGCTCATCTTCACGTACCTGCATCTGGCCGCCGCCGAAGAACTCACCCACGAGATGATCAAGTCGAACTGCATCGGCGTGGCGTATGAGACCATCGAGCTGCCCGATCGCACGCTGCCCCTGCTGGCGCCCATGAGCGAGGTGGCCGGCAAACTCTCGCCCCAGGTGGGGGCCCAGTGCCTGGAATCGGCGCGGGGCGGCTCGGGGATTCTGCTGGCCGGTGTGGCGGGCGTGGCTCCGGCGCGGGTGACGATCATCGGCGCCGGCGTGTCCGGACAATGCGCCTGCGAGATCGCCGTGGGCATGGGCGCGCTGGTGACGATCATGGACATCAACCCGAACAAGCTGCGCTATGTGCACGACATCCATCGGGGCAAGGTCGTCACGCTCATGAGCAACCGAGGCAACATCGAGAAGGCGGTGACTGAGTCGGACCTGGTGATCGGCGCGGTGTTGGTCACGGGGGCCAAGGCGCCCAAGCTGGTCACGGAAGACATGGTCTCGAAGATGAATCCGGGCAGCGCCGTGGTGGATATTTCCGTCGACCAGGGCGGATGCATCGAGACCACGAAAGCCACGACGCATTCCGACCCGATCTTCAAGGTCCACGACGTGAATCACTACTGCGTCGCGAATATGCCGGGGATCGTGCCGCGCACCAGCACCTACGCCCTGACGAACTCCACGCTCGGTTATGCCTTGGAATTGGCCGACAAGGGCTTCGAGAAGGCCGTCGCCGACAACGAGCCCCTGCGCAAGGGCATCAACATCCATCGCGGCCGCGTGGCGTACAAGGGCGTCGCCGAGGCCTGGGATTTGGAGTACGCGCCGTTCGGCGGCTAGCGCTCCTTCAAGACCGTCAAAACTTGGAAATGACGAAGGGCGGCCCGACAGGGTCGCCCGTTTTCGTGGAGCTATTCCATCTGTTTGACGGACTTACTCGGCCAACCCGCTCACCTTCGCGATAATGTTCGTCGTGGAACGCCCCTCGACGACGGGAACGCGCTCGACGCGGCCGCCGTGGGCCTCGACGGTCTCCCGGCCGATGATGGCGTTCGCGCCCCAGTCGCCGCCCTTGACCAGCACGTCGGGGATGACGCGGTCGATGAGCGCGCCCGGGTCCGGCTCGTCGAAGACGACGACAAAATCCACCATCTCGAACCCCGCCAGCACCTCCGCCCGCTCGCGCTCGGGTACAATCGGCCGCTTGGGGCCCTTGATCTCGCGGACGCTGCGATCCGAGTTGATCGCCAGGATCAGCACATCCCCGAACGACCGGGCCGAACGCAGCGTGCGTACATGCCCCGAATGCAGCAAATCGTACACACCGTTGGTAAAGGCGACCGTCTTGCCTTGGCGGCGCAGGTCCTCGCGAATCTCCGCGAGACGGTCCAAGGGCGGCATCTTCTCAGCCAGGGAACGAAAGCGGCTCACGGGGCTATTCCTTCGGCGCGTAGAAGACGATCAGATTGACGCGCCGGTTGTCTTTTTCGATCACGGCGGATTCCAGGGGCCGATCGCTGCCGAAGCCGATGGCAATGATGCGATCCGGCGCCACCCCGGCTCGAATGAGAATATCCTGCACCGACTCCGCCTGCTTTTGCGTCAGCTCCCGATCCCGCTCGGCGTTGCCCGAAGGCTCCACATGGGCTTCGATGCGCAGGGACAGATCCGGGTTCGTCTCCAACTCGTGGACAAACGCCACCAGCGCGTCCCGGTTTTTGCGGTCCAGCTTGGTCGAGCGATTGCTGAAGGAGATTGTCGGCGGAATGATGATCTTCAGCTTCTTGGTCTGGATGTCCGGGCAACCGTCGTCGTCCAGATAACCGTTCATGGTCTCGGCGGCATTGGGACACAGATCCTTGTCGTCCGGGATGCCGTCGCCGTCGTTGTCCGGGTCGGGGCACCCGTCCAAGTCCTCCCAGCCGTCCGGATCTTCTTTTTGCTCCGGGCATTGGTCCAGGCCGTCGGGCACGCCGTCCCGGTCGTTGTCCAAGTCGGGGCAGCCGTCGTTGTCCAGATGGCCGTCGTAGTCCTCGGGCGAATCGGGGCACGGGTCGTCCACGTCCAGGAAGCCGTCGCCGTCGTTGTCGTAATCGGGGACGCCGTCCTCGTCCTCCCAGCCGTCGTAGTCCTCGGCCCGGTAGGGGTCGCCGTCGAGCATGTCGGCGATGCCGTCGCCGTCCAGATCGTGTTTGCAGTCGGCGGATTTTTCCAACGACTCCGAGGCGTTACGGTCGGCGTTTTCCAGGTAAACGGAGGCCAGGTCGGCCTTGCCCCGGCGGATCTCGGTTTGGGCGAATTCCAGGTAGGCTTCGGCGGAGGCGAACTCGCGCGGGGCGCACCATTGGGCGCCCCGTTCACGGGCCAGATCGATTTGGGATTCGATGGGTCCGACGCGTTTTTTCAGATCGGCGGTGGCGCAAGCGCAGGCAAAGAGGCATACCCAACAGGCCGCCCAAGCCCTCCACTGCCCCGAACGCGTGCGCCAATGGGTCATTGCAGCTCGATCTTGCGGAATCTCTTGGCGTTTTCGTAGGCGACGGCGGCGTACTCGTTGGCCTTGGCCAGATACGCCTGCGCCGCGATTTGATTGCCTTTTTCCAATTCCTCGGCGGCCTGGTTCAAATAGATTTCGGCCGCGTGGAATTCATAGGGCGAGCGAATGGACGCACCCGAGTACTTGGCCGAATCAAAGAGGGCCCGCGTCTCGTCCAGCGAGACTGCCTTGCCCTTATCCGTCGCCGAGCACGCCGAAATCCCCAGGACGGCCACGAGGACCCATACGGTCGCAAAAGTGCGCATTTCCCCCGTCTCGAAACGCGGTCAGTCGAGCATCAGGCACTATCACGTCTACTTCGGCACTGTCAACCGACGGCGGCCCAAATCGACGAAGGGCGCCGCGTAACTGCATGTTTTTCTTCTAGTTATTATTCATGCGATAGAGCAGCCGCAGCCCTTCGAGCGTCAGGTCGTCCTCGACGTGGTCGATCTGTTTGGACTCACCGGTAATCAGGGTCGCCAGGCCGCCGGTGGCGATGGCAGTGCTGGGCGTGGGCAACTCGTTTTTGATGCGCTCGATCAGGGCGTCGACGAGCCCCACGTAGCCGTAAAAGACCCCGGCCTGCATCGAGTGGACGGTGGTTTTGCCGATGGCCGAGCCCGGATTGACGAACTCGATGCGCGGCAGCTTGGAGGTCATGCGAAACAGGGCGTCCAGGGAGATGTTCACTCCCGGCGCGATGGCGCCTCCCAGGTATTCGCCCTTGGCGGAGATGACGTCGAAAGTGGTGGCGGTGCCGAAGTCGACGATGACCATCGCCTTCTTGTGCCGGGCGAAGGCGGCGACGGCGTTGACGATGCGGTCCGCGCCGACCTCCTTGGGGTTGTCGTAGAGGATGGGCATGCCGGTCTTGATCCCCGGCCCGACGACCACGGCCTCCACGTCGAAATAGAGCTTGGCCAGCTTGGAATAGCAAAACAGCAGCGGCGGCACCACGCACGAGACGATCATGCCGTCCACGTCGGCCGGGTCGAGATTGCGGTGCTTGAGCAATTCGACGATCTGGATGCCGATTTCGTCGGCGGTCGAATCCCGACGGGTCGGCAGGCGCCAACTCGCGGCGATTTTGTCGTCGTCGTAGACGCCGATCAGCGTGTTCGTATTGCCCACATCAACGGCGAAAAGCATTCGGGCCTCCGTCATCGTACGCCACCACATCGCCGGCGAAGATTTCCGCGCGCTCACCCTCGGCGGTTTCCAGGATCAGGGCGCCGTCCGAGGAAAGATCCCGCGCGCACCCGGCCAGATGCCGCTCGCCCTGCACTACCTGGTAGCGAACGCCCGGCACCCCCGCCGCGGCCTTCCAATCGGCCAGCAAACCCGCCGTGTCGGCGACAAATTGGTTATAACGCCGGTCCAGATGCCGGTAAAGTCGGCCCAAAACCCGATGGCGGTCGTGGTCGTGTCCGGAATGGGCGCGAAGGGACGCGGCGTGGCCGCGAATCTCCTCGGGGAAATCCTCGGGACGCACATTGACGTTCAGGCCGATGCCGACGATGACTCCGGCGCCGGGCGCGGGGTGCGTCTCGCAGAGGATGCCGCCGAGTTTGCGTCCGGCGAGGTGGACGTCGTTGGGCCATTTGAGAAACGGCGTGGCGTCGATCGCCTCGGCCACCGCATCCGCGACGGCCAGCCCCACCGCGTACACGAACAGCGCCGCCCGACGCGCCTCGCCCAGGCCCGTGACATACACCGACGTATAGAGATTCACCCCCGGCGGCGAAAACCACGGCCGACGCAGCCGCCCTCGCCCGGCGGATTGGTGGTCGGCGACGACGGCCAGGCCGTGCGTTAAGCGCTGGATCGGCAGTTCCGACAGAACGACGTTGGTGGAGGACGTTTCGCCCAGGACGATCAGCTCGCCCCCGACAGCGACATCCCCCCGATGCTCATGCACCCGCGCGGCGTCGAGCATGGGCGCCGGGCTCTCGGGACCGCTCACGAAAGGCGCTCGATCTTCATATTCAGATCTGCCGCGATCACCGAATGCGTGAGGGCGCCGATGGAGATCAGATCCACTCCCGTCTCGGCGATGGCGCGCACGGTCGCAAGCTCCACACCGCCGCTGGCCTCGGTCACGGCACGCCCCGCCACATGGGCCACGGCCTCGCGCAGGCGGTCGGGGGTCATGTTGTCGAGCAACAGGCGCGTCGCCCCCGCCTCGACGGCGCCGTCGATCTCGGCGATGTCGCGAATCTCCACGATGATCGGTAGGTCCGGGCCCACATGCCCGCGCGCGCGCCGCACCGCCTCGGGCAGGGAGCCGACCGCGTCGACGTGGTTGTCCTTGATGAGCACCGCGTCGTAGAGCGCCATCCGATGATTCACCCCACCCCCGCAACGCACCGCGTACTTCTGCGCACGCCGCCACAGGGGCATGGTCTTGCGCGTGTCGGTGACGCGCGCACCGGTGCCGGCCACCTCGTCGACGAAACGCCGCGTGGTCGTCGCCACGCCGGAGAGGTGCTGCATCAGGTTGAGGGCCAGACGTTCACCGATCAGCAAGGAACGCAACGACCCGCGCACCGTCGCGGCCACGTCACCGGGCGACAACGCGTCGCCGTCGCTCACCAAAGTTTCGAATTCGAGTTTGGGATCGACCTGGGCGAAAACTTCGCGGGCGTAAGGCAACCCGGCGAGGATCAGCGATTCCTTGGCGCGGATGCGCCCCAGGCCGACGGCGGTTTCGGGGATGGTGGATTCGGTGGTGACATCGCCGGACCCCAGATCCTCACGCAAAGCGCGACCGATCAGGTCGCGCTCGACGGCATCCAATTCGTGGGGCGGGTTTTGCGGCGTATTCGAGGACATCGGCCCCGGGAGGGCGGGCGCGTTTCTACGACGCCAGCTCCTTTTTGAGCATCTTCACCAATTCGGGCATGGCTCGCTTGAGTTCGGCCCGGACAACGGCGGTCACAAGCTTATTCATATGCTTTTTCGCCGTTTCCGTGAACCGTTTGTCGAGAACGTCCTTGGCCAGCGCGTCCAGGCGCTCGTCGGTCATCTTGGCCAGGGCGTCGCCCAGATGCGCCACCAGGATCTCCCGCTCGTCCTCCAGATGGGCGCCCTTGCCGATCTCGTTGGAGAGGATGTCGATCTTCGGTTCGTTGGTCTCGGCCGGATCGACGTGCGTCGGCGTGGTTTTGCGCAGGCGCAGATTGTTCTCGTCGGGCATCTCGTAGCGGGAGGACTCCACCTCGAAGCTCTCGCCGGACGACGCGCCGATATCGGGCATGTCGAAACCCCGGGGCTTGAAGTCCGAGTCGGGCTGATCCTTGTCGAAGTCGAAGAGGTTGGCCTCGGGATTTTCCACCTCGTCCACCTTGGGCGCCAGTTCGCCGAAATCCAGCGGATCGGCCAGATGGCCCTCGGCGGCGCGGTGAAAGAGATTGCGGAAACGGCCCGCGATGATGGGCGTGGGCGACGGCCAGGCGCAGACTTCGTTGACGCCGGCGGCGTGGGCGTTTTGCAGTTCGGGTACCTGGGAGGCGGTGGCGAACAGGAAGCAGGGCACCTGGTCCTGATGCAGGTCCACCTTCAGGCGCTTGACGAAGTTGAGGCGCTCCTCGGTCTTGAAGCGGCCGTCGATGATCAGCATGGCGATGGGCTGCTGGCTGGCGACCTGCAGCGCGTCCATTTCGGTGCGTGCCTTCCAGGTGCGGTACATGGACGCATCCAACGCCGTCGTCGCCGCCGTTCCCAACTCGGAGTCTTCGGTCAGAATCAAAACGAGATTCATACTCACGCGCCTCTTTAGTTCAATATCGGTACCGGGCCGATGTCCCTGTCGAGTCCACGTCCGTGTGCTGGCCACCATATCCGTATCCTTTCGATCATCGCACAGACGAAACAGGCGGTCCAGACATTCCGGGCCTGTGTCGCCCGGCGAAAAGTCGTCGGGTCTTCGGATTGTTATCGGCACCTAGCTTCGGTTACGTGAGCCCCGAGCGCCTTTTTTTTCGCCCCGCTTTTTGAACTGCAGGCGAATGGGCGTCCCCGTGAAATCGTCCGATTCCCGGATGATCCGCAGCAAATAGCGCTCGTAAGAGAAATGCACCCCCTCGGGCGCGTTGGTGAACAACACGAACGTGGGCGGGCGAACGGTGGGTTGGGAGGCGTAATAAATCTTGAGAGGGCGGTTTTTGACGATCGGGGGCGAGTGGGACAGCATCGCCTTTTCGATCAGCCGGTTGAGCGGCCCGGTTTCCAGACGGCGGTTGTGGGCCTCGGCGACCTTCTCGATCATGGGAAAGAGCTTCCTGAGCCCCTTGCCCGTTTTCGCGGAAATCTCCAGGCGGGGGATGAACTCCCAGTGGCGCAGGCGAAAGTCGATCTGCCGGTCGATCTCCTTGCGCCATTCCAGGATGTCCTCGATCTCGTCGATTTTGTTGAAGACCCAGATGACCGCCCGGCCCCGGTCGATGGCCTCCTGCGTGACACGCAGCATCTGGTCGGAAAAGCCCTCCGGGGCCTCGCCGAGCACCAGCGCCACGTGGGCCCGCTCCAGCGCCCGCAGCGACTGCACCACGCTGAATTTTTCCAGCTTGAAACGCACCTTCGCCTTGCGCCTTATGCCGGCGGTATCGATGAGCAGATAGTCCTTGTCGTTGATCCGAAAGGGCACGTCGATGGCGTCGCGAGTCGTGCCCGGAATGTCCGAGACGATCAGTCGGTCGTCGCCGATGAGCCGGTTGACCAGCGAACTTTTACCCACATTGGGCTTGCCGACAATGGCCACCCGCGTCTGCTTGGCCGCCTCGGTGTTGTCTTCCTCGCGCTTGGGATCGTTGGGAAAATACGCCAGAACGTCGTCCTGCAAATCCTCAACGCCGATATTTTCCCTCGCGGAGATCATGTACAGCTTCTCGACGCCCAGCTTGTAGAACTCCGCGGCGTCGAAGTGCGTCTGCTGTCCTTCGACCTTGTTGACGGCGAAAAAGACCGGCTTGTCGACCTTGCGCAGCTTTTCGGCGATGTCCTCGTCCTCGGGCATCAGGCCGTCGCGTCCGTCCATCAGGAAGATCACCACATCCGCCTCGTCGATGGCGAAGTTCACCTGCTCGACGACGCGTTCGATCAACTCGTCCTGGGCCTCCAGGGAGATGCCGCCGGTGTCCACCAGTTCGAAGGTCTTTCGCCCCTTCTTCACCCGCGCGTAATGCAGGTCCCGGGTGACGCCCGGATAGTCGTCGACCAAGGCCTTGCGGGAGCCGGCCAAGCGGTTGAACAGAGTGCTTTTGCCGACGTTGGGTCGGCCGACGATGGCGACGAGGGACATGGGGGATCGTGTCTCGCTTTTGTTAATCGGGAACCGACCTTGCGGCCTTGGCCATCCCGGCAATGGACGGTGTCATCCTGGGCCTTGGCGAAGGATCTGGCCACGTCCCCGCAAAAATTCGGCGTTGCCATTGTTCCAGGTTGAACCCGGATTCTTCGCGTTGCTCAGAATGACAAACTTGGTCGGAATTTGACCGTCTCAGTTATATCCCAAATGATCCAGCGACTTCTTGTCGCGGCTCCAGTTCTTGCTCACCTTCACATGCAGTTTCAGAAAGACGCGGCCGTCGATGAAGCGCTCGATCTTCTCTCGGGCGGCTCGGCCGATTTCGCCGAGCATGCTCCCCTTGGCGCCGATGATGATGCCCTTCTGGCTGTCCCGCTCGACGTGAATCGTCGCGTGGATGCGCGTCAAATCGTCCCGGGACGCGGGTTCGAGATACTCGTCGATCACCACGGCGGTCGAATAGGGGATCTCTTTTTGCGTTTTGAGGAAGACCTGCTCCCGGATCATCTCCGCGACCAGAAAACGCATATTCGCCGTCGTCAGGTCGTCCCGGGCGTAATACGGCGGCCCGGACGGCAGCAACGCCACCATCTTCTCCACCAGCTCGGGCACGTTCTCGCCGCCCATGGCGCTGATCGGAAAGACCTCCACGAACGGGCACAGGTCCTTGTATTCCTCGATGCGCGGCAGCAGCGTCCCCTTGTCGGGCACGGCGTCCACCTTGTTGAGCGCCAGCAGCGCCGGTTTGCCGGTGGACGCGATCTTCTCGGCCAAGGCGACTTCCGCCTCGGTGGGCGGCGTGCGGGCGTCAACAACGAAGAGCACCACGTCCGCGTCGGCCAGCGCCCGAGCGATTTCCTTGTTCAGGTATTTGTTCAGCTCGTTGATCTCGTCGCAAACGCCGGGGGTGTCCACGAAAATCGCCTGGGCCGTCTCGGTGTTGTGAATGCCCAGAATGCGGTTGCGCGTGGTCTGGGGCTTGGGCGTCACAATCGCCAAGCGCTCGTGGAGGATCTGGTTGAGCAGCGTCGACTTGCCCACGTTGGGCAGGCCGGTGATGACCACATAGCCGGACGAGAAATTCTCGAAATCGTCGAGCCCGGACGCGTCGTTCACCGACCGGCCCCTTCGCCCGAGGCGGCCGCGGCGTGCTTGGCCAGGGCCGACTTGGCCGCCTGTTGCTCGGCCTCTTTTTTCGTTTTGCCTTCGCCCAGACTGACCACCTCGCCCAGCACCAGAAGTTCGACGATGAAGCGCTTGTCGTGATCCGGGCCGATCTCCTCGACCACCTGGTACTCCGGCGCGACACCCGATTCGGCCTGCGTGATCTCCTGCAGGCGCGTTTTATAATCGATCATCTTATAGCTGCGCGTCTCGCCCTGCACCACCGCGTCGAACTGCACCCGCACGAACTCGGCGGCCACCTCGAATCCCCGGTCCAGGAACATGGCGCCCAGCACCGCCTCGTACACATCGGCCAGGATGCTGTTTTTCTCCCGGCCGGAGGTGTGGGCCTCGCCCCGGGACAGGCGGATGAAAGGCCCGATGTTCAGCCGCCGCGCCAGTCCCGCCAGCGAGCGCTTATTCACGATCGATGCCCGAAACTTCGTCAACTCCCCGGCGTCCATGTCGGGAAACGCGTCCCAAAGCACACGGGAGATGGCCAGCTCCAGCACCGCGTCACCCAAAAACTCCAGGCGCTCGTAATCCCCCGTCTCCCGCTGATTGCCGTACGAGCGATGGGTGAGCGCCTGCACCAGCAGGGAGCGGTCGTGGATCTCCACGCCCATGCGGGCGCAAAGCTCATCCAGATTTTCGTTGTGATCCAGGCTCATCGTTCATCCCGTCTTCCCGAACGGCCCCGACGCGGCCCGTCGCCGCCCGAAGCCCGAGGCGTAATGACACCAATTCGCCGAAAGTGTCAACGTCGCGCCGGTTCGTTCTCCAACGCGGCCGACAGCTTTTTGGGCGCCATCGCCCGGTAGCTTTCCGTCATCCACGCGCAAATCATGTCGGCGGGAACGTCGTCTCCCGGCACAAATCGCGACGTCACCCAGCCGGATCGGCCCAGGTTGTAGCCGGTCGGCTCGGCGAAGGGGAGCATCAGCACCCCTTCGGCCGACTCGGGCAGTTTCAGGGACACCGTCAGATCGTCCCCATCCGAATGCACAAACGCGAAGGTCTTTCCCCGTACCTTGTACGCCGGTTGCCCCCAAGGAAATTCCTCCACCGCCTCGGGCAGCGACAAAGCGTGATCCCGCAGCATTTTCGTCACGCGTCGCCAAGTTGCCTTCGACACTGCTTTCGACACTGCTTTCGACGCTGCCGTCGACACTGTCGTCGACGATGCCTTGGCCGCCATGCTCGAACCCCGCTTCGGATGATTCGGTATGATAGCCGGACGCAAGCCGATTGGCGAGATCGAACACAAAACCGACCGGAATCGCTTCGAAACCGGTATCGACCATGATCCGCGCCATATTCGTCGCGGCGCGGGCCTGTTTTAGTCTCCTTGTCGCCGAGCGGCGCGCGGAACCGCCGCCGAAGACCGCGTGTCATCCCTTGACGACAAGGGGTAACGGCCCCCTCGCGGTTGACACGCGCGCCGGGGGCCTTAACTTTCTGACAGTGGCCGCGACAAGTCGCTGCCGGGAGGTCTATCGAAATGCCGATCATGTTCGACGGAAACTATCTGCTGCTGGTGCTGTTGCCGGGACTCATCCTGGGCGGCTGGGCCCAGTGGCGGATCAAGCACAACTTCCACAAGTTCTCGAAGGTCGCGTCCATGCGCGGGCTGACGGGCGCCCAGGCGGCGCGGCTGATGCTCGACCGGGCGGGACTGCATAACGTGGGTATCGAAGGCATCAGCGGCAAACTGACCGACCATTACGATCCCCAGGCGCGGGTGCTGCGCCTGTCGCCGGATGTGGGCAACAGCAACTCGCTGGCGGCCATCGGCGTGGCCTGTCACGAAGCCGGGCACGCGCTGCAGCATCAGGCCAAATACGCGCCGCTGCAGTTCCGCAACGCCCTGGTGCCGGTGGTACAGCTTTCCAGTTCGCTGATGTGGCCGCTGCTGATCGCCGGTTTCCTGCTGGGGATTTCGGGCCTGTTCAAGGCGGCGGTCATTCTGTTCAGCTTCGCGGTGCTCTTTCACATCGTGACGCTGCCCGTCGAATTCGACGCCAGCAGCCGCGCCATCAAGGAAATGGCCAACGACGGCATCCTGATGGAGCAGGAAATCGGCGGCGCCCGCAAGGTCCTCAACGCCGCGGCGATGACCTACGTCGCCTCGACGATCGTCGCGATCCTGAACCTGCTGTATTACATCGCGCTGTCGCGGCGTTAACTCTCACGGCGCTAAAACCGGACGTCGGGTGCCACACTCTTAGGCCGCCATCGGCGGCCAAGGGTGTGTGCTTTTTCATTTTACGAAAACCGACCCTTCACACCTTCTCTCGAACGAAAGTTCTCGCGAAAGTGTGGCACCCCCGTTGCCTACCAGAGATCTCCGTCCGACGAACGCACCCAGAACGGCAGGAGCATCGCCGGGGCCTTGGCCAGGATGCGCACCAGACCGACAAGGGGCGCCACATCGGGCAGCAGGGCGCTCGCGCCGGAGAATACCTTGGCCGACTCGCTGAATCCGCCCAGGGACGGCGACGGCACGAACGGCGCGCGCAGATATTCCACCATGAGCACCTGAGCATCCTTGCCTGGACGGGTTCCGGCGCGTTTTGACGCCTCGGCCAGGGCATCGGCAAGGCCTCCGGCGGCGTCGACCAAATTCAATCGCATCGCCTCGGTCCCGGTGAACACGCGCCCTTGGGCGGCGGCCTCCACCTTCTGCGCCGACAGCCCCCGCGCCGCACCGACCTTGCGTTTGAAGTCCAGATAAAATTGGTGATTAAGCGAACGCATCCGCTCCCGCTCCGAATCGGTGAACGTGCCGTAGTCCGACAGGATGCCCGCGTTTTGCCCGATGGCGTAGCGCTCCTTTTTCACCCCCAGTTTTTCGTACAGGCCCTTGAGCGACACCTTGCCCGAGATCACGCCGATGGACCCGGCCACCGTCGCCCCCTCGGCGAAAATCACCGTCCCGGCCATGGACAGGTAATACCCGCCCGAGGCCGCCACGTCGCCCATGGACACGATGACCGGCTTCTTCTTTTTGAGCCGTTCCAGCGCCCGATGGATGATGTCGGAGGCGAACGCCGACCCGCCCGGCGAGGAGACGCGCAGCACGACCGCCTTGATGTCGTCGTTCTTGCGCAGGGCGTCGATGACCTCGACCAGTTGCCGGGGCGAGATATTGACCGATCCCCGGTCGTTGGATTTCTCCACGATCGGCCCCGCCGCGACCAACACGGCCACCTGGGGTTCGTTTTCGAGCATCGCCCGCAGCATCCGCGCCCGCTCGGCGTACCGCGCCTGCTTTTGCAACGGGATGGTCATCTTCTTGCCGTATTTCTTGCGATGGGCCTTGAGCACTTCGTCCCGATAGGCCACCTCGTCGACGATGCCCGCCGCCTTGGCCTCCTTGGACGTGTACGGCGCGCCGTCGATCCAGGCCGTCACCGTCTCGGCGCTCACGCCCCGGCCGGACGCGATCATCGCCGTCAGCTCCCCATGCAGCCCTTGCACCAGGTCGTCCATCATCTGCCGGGCGTACTTGGTCGGGCCGTTGCGGGTGAACATCTCGGCGGCGTTTTTATACTTGCCTTCGTTGAGCAGGTCCGCTTCCACGTCCAGCTTCTTGAGCAGGTCGCCGAGAAAGACGCTTTCCATCGCCAGACCCGTGATGAACAAGCTCGACGGCGGCGGCAGCACGATCTTGTCCGCCTGGGCGGCAATCAGGTAATCCCGAAGCCCCCCGCCCTCCAGAACGCACGTCACCTTTTTGCCGGATTCCCGCAGGGCGCCGATCAAACGGGCCACTTCCTGCGCCCGAGCCAGCCCCAGCCGGTTGTCGGAGATCGTAACAATCGCCGCCTCCACCTTGGGGTCCAGGCGGGCCATCTCCAGGCGGCGGACCAGTTGGGGATAGGAGGTCTTGGCCCGCGAAAAAAAGCGCCAAGCCGAGACGGGCTGGATTTCGGGATACGACCCCCGAATGCGCAGGGAAACGACGCGATAATGCCGCCAACGGGCAAAGAGCCGATCGATCAAAAACACCGGCACCAAAACGGCGAACCGCAGGATTTTCTTCAAGATACGACGCACTTCGATGTCCTTTCCGATCGCCGATAAAGCCCGTGGGCCGAGGCGATCGCCGTGGAATCGGCAACATAGCCCGTGTCCCCACGCCCCGGCAATGCGCGACAACCCACGACCCTCGATGCCGCGGGCGTCGGCGCGGGAACAAACCCTTCACGAGTATGGCCGATCGGCCGATGAAACCCTAGCCAACACCCCGGCATTTAAGGCAGAATTAACGGTCAATGCGCGCAAGGACGGTCCCATGTCGACCATGATCGACATTCTCAGTCAGATCCCCCGGCTCAACGCCAATGTGGACTTCGCCGAATTGGAGGTGGAGCTTACGGATCTGGACACCCAGCTCATCTCCCGCATCAACGGGTTGATCAACATCCACGAACTGTCCCACCGCCTGCGCATCCCGGCTCCCCAGGTGCTGGAGGTCATGACCAAGCTCGTCAAGCACGACCTGGTCTACTTCGACAACCCCCGCGTCGCCGACCGCCTGCTGGGCCGCCTGACGGATCTGGAGCCCCTGGAACCCGAGTCCGAGATCGAACCGGCGCCGGATTTCGTCGACGAATTCGAGGCCGAACCGACCCCCGCGAAACCGGATCTGAAGCTGGTCACGCCGGCCGAGCCCGCCCCCAGGCCCCTGGAGCCCCGCCCCGCCCCTCGCGGCGACGCGGCCCAACTCATCGACGCGACGCAGTCCGGCGAATGGGACATCGACACCGTCTTCGCCGTGTTCGTGGAGATGCATCGGGAGCATGCGACCGGGGTGCTGCGCGTCTACCGGGACGACCTGACGTACAAGGCCGTGTACTTCGCCGACGGCGAGGTGGTGCAGGTCCTCAGCCAACCGTTCAGCCCGGGGGAGACGTTGGGCCGGATGCTCCAACGCATGGGTCGCATCAGCGGCGACGACGTGGTCAATTCCCTGCGCAAAAAGAAGCAGTCGGGCGTCGGCCAGGGCGAACAGTTGGTCGGCATGGGCCTGATCACCGCGGAAGAGTTGCCGTCCCTGTTTCTCAAGCAGGCGGAAATGAAACTGCGCGATATCATGGATTGGGGCGGCGGCAAGTGGGAGTTCTTCCCGCTGGCCGACATCTCACCGCGCATCCCCCAGACGCCGGTGCCGTTGGCCAAGCTGCTGTTCAACGTCTGTTTCAAATACTACGACTTCAAACGCATCCCCCACACCGCCGCCCATGACGTCGCCCGAATGTACGTCTCCTATTCGGAGGAACCGCCCTTCGACATCGACGAATTCACCGACGCCGGGTATCTCCAAAAGTTCAAATCCGTCCTCGACGAACAGGACGAGCCGATCAAGAAACTCGCCACCCTTTGCCGAAAAACCGTCGACCAGATGGACGAACTGGCCTGGACCATGAAACTCGTCGGCATGGTCGACTACCTCCCCCGCCCTCGAAAACGAGCCGAAACCATCGTCTAGGCCGCGTAGTCGCGGCGGACTGACGGATGCCAAGGCATCCTGGCGCCGGCGCGTGGGTGAACACCCCGTGGTGGACGTCGCTTCGCTCCGACCTTCATAAAAATCGATCAGGTGCCGCACTTTCGCGAGGCCGGAGGTCGAGAGAAGGTGTGCTTTGCGATGTCCGACCCGCGAGCTGCTTGCCTCGCCGCAGCCTTGGCGAAGGCGGATCAGCACGGGGTTGCCGAGCCGATCGATTCATCGAAAGATTTGGACCGCTTACGCACCCGCGCGGCCCCGACGCGCACGAATCCCGTGCATTCACACCCCCGGCTCCGTCGCCTGCGTTCGTTCCGCTTCAAACGCCGGGCGGCAATCCCGCGCCGTCAACCACGTCGTCATGGCCACGAGCGTCGCCATCACCAGGCCGAAGATCGGCACCGGGTGGTGCGTCAATCCGGCGAGCAGCAACGGTATCGGCGCCAAGCCGAATCCCACCGTCAGCAGGCGACTGCATCGGAAGTATTGCAGGTGGATGAGCCACACGCTCAGCACGAACAGCGACAACGGCACCGCCACCGTCAGTCCCGCCTGCCAATACGTCAGGTGCCCGTCGTGGTGCGTGGCGTGATGGGCGACGACCGCCAGCCCCGCCCCGACCGCCGCCGTCGAGGCGAAGATGACATAGTGGCCGTAGCCCCAGCGGTAGCCGATGAGGTCGGAATTCAGGAAGTGCTCCTCGGGCGCGCTGAAATAGACCCACCACATGGAGTAGAAGATCATCAACCCGCCGATCGCGATGCCCACCAATTCCGGCGACAACGCCGAGCGCTCCACCGCCGCCTGCACGGCCGCCGTCGTCGAAAGCACCGACTCGCCGATGACGATCAGCGTCAGCAGGCCGTAGCGTTCGGCGATGTGTCCCGGATGCCAGGAGGTCGTCGCGACCCGCTCGCCCCAGAACGGCACGGCCAACTCCGCGGCCACCAGCACGAGGAATCCTGGCATCAACCACGCCTTGGGCGCCGCGAAAATCAGCGCTACCCACGCTGCCTGCACCGCGACGATCCCCGCCGCGTAACGCAACGCCGTGGGCCGATGGTCCGCGTCCGCCCGCGCCGCCCGCAGCCATTGGGCGACGAGCCCCAAGCGCATCACGCAGTACCCGATCGCGATGACGCGAAAGTCCTGGGCCGCGAATCCGCTGGGCACCCCGGCGGCGAGAATGAGCACGCCGGCGACCTGCACGAAGACCTTGAGGCGGTAGGGCACATCGTCCGTGTCGTACGCGGAGGCAAACCAGGTGAAGTTCATCCAAGCCCACCAGATGGCGAAGAAAACCATCACGTACGCCACGACCGATTGGGCGAAATGCGCCTCGGCCAGGCCCTCGTGGAGCTGCGTGGCGGCGAAGGCGATCGCCACGACGAAGCACAGGTCGTAGAGCAGTTCCAACGTCGTCGCCGTCCGGTGAGACTCACGTGGATCTCGGGCGCGCATCGGACGCACCCAGGGCGAGACGTAAATGGTGTGTGGGAAAGCGAGGGGATCGCGGGCCATCGGCTCCTGGTCCTTTCCGCGCGCGGCGTGGTGTCCGGATTGAGCCCTCAGCCTACGCACTCGCGAACGGCCTCTCAAGACCGCCATCGTCCGGGAAGCGCCTGACACGGACGTGACCGATCCCCCCTTGATCTGCGCCATGCCCTATGGTACGTCATCGCCTCTTTTTCGGGCGCTATTTCCGCGATTTACACCGATTCGGACGCCCGGGCCTGCATGAGGAAGGACGGTTCCATGGCCGCGAAGAAAACCGCCAAGACCAAGACGACCGCCGCCGCGAAGGCGAAAAAGGCGCCCACCCCCGCGCACCACGCTTACGAGACGGAGTGCGTCCATCGGGGAGTGAAGGTCGATACGCTTTACAAGTCGGCAACCACGCCGATCTACCCGACCAGCACCTTCGCGTTCGCGGAGCCGGGCAAGGCCGGTCCCTATGACTACACCCGCTCGGGCAACCCGACGCGCTCGGCGCTGGAAGCGAACCTCGCCCAGCTCGAGGGCGGCACCTCGGCCCGCGCCACATGCACCGGCATGTCGGCTATCTCCACGCTGACGTATATGTGGAAGGCCGGCGACCATATCATCACCGGCAACGACATCTACGGCGGAACGCACCGCCTGTTCACCACGCTCTGCCCCCGTCACGGGGTGGAGGTGTCGTTTGTGAACATGCGCGATCCGAAGGTGGTCGAAAAGGCGATCAAAAAGAACACGAAGGCGATCTGGATCGAAACGCCCAGCAACCCGTTGCTCAACATCGTCGACCTGGAAGCCATCGCCAAGATCGCCAAGAAGCACAAGTTGATGACCTTCATCGACAACACGTTCCTGGGGCCGATGCTGCAAAAGCCCTTCGACTACGGCATCGACGTGATCGTCCATTCGACGACCAAGTACATCAACGGCCACAGCGACGTGGTCGGCGGCGCGATCATCACCCGGGACAAGAAGATCGATCAGGAGGTCGCATTCCTGGTCAACGCCCTGGGCACGGCCTGCTCGCCCTGGGACGCCTTCCTGGTGCTGCGCGGCGTGAAGACCATGCCCATGCGCATGAAGGCCCACGTGGAAAACGCCGCCGCGATCGCCGAGTACCTGGACGGCCACAAGAAGGTCGCCCACGTCTACTACCCCGGCCTCAAGACGCACCCGGAGCATGAACTGGCCAAGCGCCAGATGCTGGGCATGGGCGGCATGGTGTCCTTCGACATCAAGGGCGGCCTGAAGGCGGGCGAAAAGTTTGTCGGAGCGCTGGAGATCTTTACCCTGGCCGAGTCCCTGGGCGGCGTGGAATCGCTCATCGAGATGCCCTACACCATGAGCCACACGTCCATGAGCGTCGCCGCGAGGCGCGAGGCGGGCATCAAGCCGGGCAATATCCGCTGCTCCATCGGCATCGAAAACCCGGACGACCTGATCCGCGACATGGAGCGGGCCTTCGCCAAGGTGGGCTGATCCGGGATTTAATATATTTCAGAGCCGCGACCGTCAGGGAGCGGGTTGCCACGACGAACCAACCCGCTTACTTACGTGCGCGGCTCTGAATTTTCGGAAACCCACCGCCCCAACTTCTCCCCCCGCCGATCTTTATTTTCCGGCGATTTATGCTATATATCCCCCCACTTCGCCGAGGCTCGAATGGAGGCGTCCAAGAGGGCCGCGCGGCACTTTTCGGTTCGTCTAAGGAGACGTGTATGTCCGGCCATTCCAAATGGAGCACGATCAAACGCAAAAAAGGCGCCGCCGACGCGGCCCGGGGCAAGCTGTTCACCAAGCTGATCAAGGAAATCATGGTGGCGGCGCGCATGGGCGGCAGCGACGTGGACGCCAACCCGCGCCTTCGCACGGCGGTCGACAAAGCCAAGGCCAACTCCATGCCCAAGGACAACATCGCCCGGGCCATCGCCAAGGGCGCCGGCGAGTTGGAGGGCGCGGCGTACGAGGAATTCACCTTCGAAGGCTACGGCCCCGGCGGCGTGGCGGTGATGGTCGGCATCCTGACCGACAACCGCAACCGCACCACCGCGTCCGTGCGCCACGCCTTCACCAAGCACGGCGGCAACCTGGGCGAGAACGGGTGCGTCTCGTATCTGTTCGACCGCAAGGGCGTCCTGACCTTCGAGAAGGACAAGGTGGAAGAAGACAAGCTGATGGAAATCGCCCTGGAGCACGGGGCGGAGGACGTGCGCGACGACGGCGACGTGTTCACCGTGCTGACCGATCCGGATGTCTTCAACGACGTCAACGAAGCCCTGGTCGAGGCGGGATACACCGACCCGGACGCCGAAGTCACCATGGTCCCCCAGACCACCATCGAAGTGACCGGCAAGACCGCCGTGAGCGTCATGAAGATGATCGAAACGCTGGAAGACGACGACGACGTTCAGCACGTCTATTCCAACTTCGACATTTCCGACGAGGACATGGAGGCGATGTCGGCGTAACGTGAACGACTCGTCCCCCCTGCGCGTATTGGGCATCGATCCGGGAAGCCGCCTGTGCGGCTTCGGCGTGGTGGACGAAACGCGCGGCGGCATGACGCACATCGAGTGCGGCGGAATCGCTCCCCCGGCGCGGGCCGATCTGGGCCGGCGCCTTTCGTTTATCTACGACGAGGTCACGCGCCTGATCGCCGAGTTCCAACCGGCCGTGGCGGCGTTCGAGCAGGTGATCTACGCCCAGAACGTGAAGTCGGCCCTGGTGTTGGGTCAGGCGCGGGGAGCGGCGCTGCTGGCCGTCACGCACGCCGGGCTGCCGATGCACGAGTACACCCCGACGCAGATCAAAAAAGCCGTCACCGGCTACGGACGCGCCGACAAAAACCAGGTGGCCATGATGATCCAAAGCCTGCTCAATCTTCCCGAACCGGCCATGGCCGACGCCTCCGACGCCCTGGCCGCGGCGGTGTGCCATCTTTCGTCCTATCGCTATCTGGCCCAGACGACGGAGGCGCCATGATTGCTTGGCTGCAAGGACGGGTCATCGAAAAGGACGCCGGGCGCCTGGTGATGGACGTGGGCGGCGTGGGCTACGAAGTGCTGGTGCCTTCCACGGTGCTGACCCGCGTGGTCGAGGAGCGGCCGGACACGGAGCTGTTCATCCGCACCGTCGTGCGCGAGGACGCGTTCCTGCTGTTCGGCTTCGACCGGCGGCACGACCGCGATCTGTTCGACATGCTCGTCACCGTCAAGTCGGTGGGCCCGAAGATGGCCCTGGCCGTACTCTCCGGCCTGCCTTTTCGCCCGCTCATCACGGCGATCCACACCGAAGACCTGGCCGCGCTCACCAAGATCTCCGGCCTGGGCAAACGCACCGCCGAGCGCATCGTCGTCGAACTCAAGGACAAGGTAAAAGGCCTGGCCCTGGAGGCAATCGGCGACATCGAAACAGCGCCCGAGGCCGAATCCCCCGTGGCCGCCGACGCGCTCTCGGCCCTGCAAAACCTGGGTTATTCCCGGGTGGAAGCCGAGCGGGCCGTCAGCGAAGTCGCCAAGACCATCGATCCGGCCGCGCCGGTCGTTGATTTTCTGGAAAAATGCCTGAAACTGTTGGCCCATGACTGACCCAGCCGCCGGACGCAATCCCCAACTCGACAGCGAGGCTTCCCCGGAAGACCAACGCCTGGAGCTGTCCCTGCGTCCCAAGTCGCTGGACGAATACGTCGGCCAGTCCGAGGTCGTGGGCAAACTGTCCGTCTTTATCAAGGCCGCCAAGCAGCGCGGCGAAGCGCTCGACCATACCCTCTTCTCCGGCCCGCCCGGCCTGGGCAAGACGACGTTGGCCCACATCATCGCCGCCGAACTGGGCGTGGGCATCAAAATCACCAGCGGCCCCGTCATCGAGCGCGCCGGCGACCTGGCCGCGATCCTGACCAATCTGTCGCCCTACGACGTCCTGTTCATCGACGAAATCCACCGACTGCATACCGTCGTGGAGGAAATGCTCTACCCCGCCATGGAAGACGGCCAGCTTGACCTGGTCATCGGCCAAGGCCCGTCGGCGCGCACGGTGAAGATGAAACTCAAGCCCTTCACCCTGGTCGGCGCCACGACCCGCTCGGGCCTGCTGACCTCGCCGATCCGCGACCGCTTCGGCATCGTGGAGCGATTGGACTTCTACACCCCCGACGACCTGCGTCGCATCGTGACGCGCTCGGCGAGCATCTTGAACGTATCCGTGGACGAAGACGGCGCCTCCGAAATCGCCCGACGCTCCCGAGGCACCCCCCGCATCGCCAACCGGTTGCTACGACGGGTGCGGGATTTCGCCCAGGTGGACAAGGTGGAGACCATCGACAAGAGCGAGGCCGCCCGGGCGCTGAGCCTCTTGGGCATCGACAAGCTGGGGCTGGACAAGATGGACCAGCGGCTGCTACGCCAATTGCTGGAACATTTTTCCGGCGGCCCGGTGGGCGTGGAAACGCTGGCGGCGGCCATGGCCGAGGAAAAGGACACGATCGAGGACGTCGTCGAACCCTTCCTGATTCAACAGGGATTCATCAAACGCACCCCTCGGGGGCGCGTCGCAACCGATCGGGCTTATCGCCATCTGGGCCTGTCCGCCCCGGCGAGCCGCACCGGCGAACTTTTTTAGGTCTTCAACAACGTGGCACGTATCAAAGTCAAACCCGCCCGGGTCTTCTCCATCCTTTTTGTCTGCACGGGCAATATCTGCCGTAGCCCCATGGCCGAGTACACGCTCAAGGCCAAGCTGGCGGCGCGGGGCCTGCAACGGGTGCGTGTCGCGTCCGCGGGGACCATCGGGGGGCGCATCCCCCAGTCGCCGGACGAGGCGGTCATCGCCGCGTCGCGCAAGGGCGTGAACCTGGGGCTGCACGAGTCACGGCGCCTGGATCAGGCGATGGTCGACGAGGCGGATTTGATCGTCGCCATGGACTCGGATCACAAGAAGAAGCTGCTGGAAAAGTTCACCGGTCTGAAGAACAAACTCGTTTTGCTCACCGATTTTCGCCGTGATAAGCTGGGCGGCGAGAGCATTCCCGACCCCTACGGCCTGGATCAGCTTTTCTACGACAAGGTCTTCGTCATGATCGACGAGTCCCTGGACGACATGGTCGAGTGGCTCGTCAAAGGCAAGGCGTGATGGACGGATATCGCCTCATCCCCATACAGCCCCGGGACGACGGGCGGGGATTGGTGTGCCTGCTGGACGGACTGTTGCCGTTTTCCATCGAAAATATGCACATCGTCGACATGCGGCCCGGCTCCGTGCGGGGCAACCATGTGCATCATCGGCAGCGGGAGGCGATGTACATTTCCGGCGGCGCGTTTCGACTGCGCCTGCGGGATCTGGACAAGGACGAGACGCAGGACGTGGTCCACGATTCGAGCGCGCCGGTGTTCGTCGCCATCGATCCGGGCTGCGCCCACGCGGTGGAAAACATCGGCAAGGAGACCATCAAGCTGGTGTGCCTGGCCGACCGCCCCTTCGACCCCACGAATCCGGATACGATCGCGGTTCCGTTGATTGCGATCGGATAGCGGGAGCGATTTTTCACAACCTCAACCGTTCCGTCAGAGCCCCGAACGGTAGTGAGGGGTCAAATTCAAACGTTGTCCAACGCGAAGATGACGTTTCCGAACCCCCTAGCGTTCCGTCAGAGCCCCGACCTGTAGGGAGGGGTCTAATCCAACCTGGCACGAACCATCCGCTGTTCGGCACATCGTGCGCGGCGTACCAGAGACGAACCAGACCGCTTACTACCGTGCGCGGCTCTGAAAGGCTCACTCCGTCAGAGCCCCGACCTGTAGGGAGGGGTCTATTCCAACCTGGCACGTACCATCCGTTGTTTGACACATCGCACGCGGCGTACCGAGACGAACCCGACCGCTTACTACCGTGCGCGGCTCTGAAAGGCTCACTCCGTCAGAGCCCCGAACGGTAGGGAGGGGTCTATTCCAACCTGGCACGAACCCTCCGCTGTTCGGCACATCGTGCGCGGCGTACCGAGACGAACTGACGCGGCTCTGAAAGGCTCACTCCGCAGCCCCGACCCGTGGGTCGCAACCTGGCACGTACCATCCGTTGTTTGACACATCGCACGCGGCGTACCGAGACGAACCCGACCGCTTACTACCGTGCGCGGCTCTATTTGGGCGCGATCGTCTCTGACAACGCAACCGTCACCCGCTCGCTACGGCTCGCGGCTCGGATGGATAATCCGACACTTTATTTCCCCGCAAAACAAATCTTTTGCCACATCGCGCGACCACTATATAATCCGCGCCGTATGCTCCGAGAGTTCACCATTCGATGCGGCGTCGCCGTTCTTGCGTTGTTTGTGGCCGCTGGGTGCGCGTCCAGGGCGCCGGACGCGGCGTCGCCGTTCGCGCTGACGACCGACCGGGACATGGAGCGCCACATCGCGGCGATCGACGCGGCGCTGTCCGATCTGGAGGTCGAGGAAGCGGACCACTCCTACCGCCTGGCCGCCGAGCGCCTGAAAGCGATGGTCAACGACCCGTACAAGACCTCCCTGGCCATGGCCTACCGCGAACAACTCGTGCAACGCGCCGGGCTCATCGTCGCGGCCAAGCGCCAGGTCAAGGACCTGCCTCGGGTGATTGTCTACCACGGCTACGATCCGAACCGCATGGAGTCGATGGACAACTTCTTCTCTCTGGGCGACTTGCGCCAGCGTCTTCTGATCGCGCCGCCCGACCGGCAGGCCGAGGTGCAGACGCTCATTGACCACTACGCCTTCGGCACCGGCCGCCGGCAGTATCAGATCTACCTCGACCGCCTGGCCAAGTACCGCTCCCACATCGAGTCCGTCTTCGCCGCCCACGGCCTGCCGCCCGAGTTGGCGTGCGTGGCGATGATCGAATCCGCCGTGGACCCGACGCGCGTCTCCCACGCCAACGCGGCGGGCCTGTGGCAGTTCATCCCCGGCACGGCGCGGCGCTACAACCTGGCCGTCACCGCCACGGTCGACCAGCGCTTCGATCCCGAATTGCAGACCTACGCCGCGGCCGCGTATCTGCACGACCTGCTGTCCATGTTCGGCGGCGCGATTGAACCGGCGCTGGCGGGATATAACGCGGGCGAGGGATTCATCTCCTCGGCGATGATCTCCGAGGGCGTAGGCACGTTCTGGGATCTGGACCCCCACGGCAGCGCCAACGCGCCGGGCATCACGATTCCGCGCGAGACGTACGACTACGTGGCGCGGTTCTTCGCGGTGGCGATCATTTATCAGAATCTGTCGGCGTACGGCTTCGAACAGCCGCCGGCCGAGGACGATCCGTTCGTGCTGGTGCAGATCGAGGGGGATGTGGGCGTGGACGATCTGGCGATGGACCTGGATCTGGCGGCGGATCAGATCGGCTCGCTCAATCCGTCGCTGGTCGTGGGACGCACCGACGACGCGGTGCGTACGGCGATCAAGCTGCCGGCGGCGGACCCGGAAGAGTATGTCGCCAAACTGCGCGCGACGCGCTCGTATCGCATCTCGTATATCTATCGCCACAAGGTGACGAATTATCAGTCGCTACGCGCGATCGCCGAGGAATACGGCGTGTCCGCAGCGCGCATCGCCAATCTCAACGACCTGACCGACCCCGCGCGCCTGCCCGAGGGCCTGGTCATCGAAATCCCCTGCTCCATGTCCAACGCCGACGCCGCCCTCGCCTCCCGCCAAAATCTCGACTGGTGGGAGCAGCGCTTCGCCGCCAACGAACGGGCCGCCGCCCCGGCCTCCGTCTCCACCGAGCCCCAGGCTTCGAACTAGCTCTACCCCTTAACCTTCAGCACATACCGTCGTCCGTCCCGGCCCGCTTCCATGGCGGGATAGACGGCCTGGGCTTCGGCTTCCAGGAGGGCGATGTCGTCGTTGTGGTAGCGGGGAGAGAAATGCACCATCACCGCGCGGCGCGCGCCCGCGGCCTTCATCTGCTCCGCGGCCTGCACCACCGTCTGATGCCCCTTGAGATTCGCATCCTCGACGAGTTCGTGGGCGAACATCCCCTCGACGAACACCAGGTCCGCGTCCATCGCCAGGTCCGTCACCCCCTCGCAGGGCCGCGTGTCCGTCGCGTACGCCACCTTGCGTCCCGGCCGCGCATCGCCCAGCACATCACCCGGCGACACCGTACGCCCGTCGTCGAGCGTCACCGTCTCGCCCCGCTGCAACTGACCCCACATCGGCCCCTCGGGCACGCCCAGCTCCCGCGCCTTGTCGATGTTAAACCGCCCCGGCAAGTCGCGCTCGAGCACCGCGTACCCCAGGCAACGCACCCGGTGGTTCAACTCGCGATAAAACACCCGCACATTCCCGTCCTCGTACGCCACGCCCGCTTCGCCGTGCAGTTCCTCGACTTTGAGCGGGTAACGCCGGTCGAACGACAAAGTCTTTTGCATCGCGTGGATGTAGGCGTGGATGCCCTCGGGGCCGTACACCGTGATCGCCTCATCCGGCTCGGCCTGATTGAGCATCATCAGCATGCCCGGCAATCCGGTCACATGATCCGCATGCAAATGGGAGATGAAAATGTCCTTGATCGGCTTGATCCCCAGCTTCATCGCCTTGAGCGGAATCTGGGTGCCTTCGCCGCAGTCGAACAGAAACGTCCGCCCGTCATAGCGAAGGGCCATGCTCACTAAAAATCGGTAGGACATCGGCATCATCCCGCCGCTGCCCAACAACACGCATTCCACGAGAAACTCCGGTTCTTCGATCAGATCGCTGCTTTGTTCAGACGTTGTGTCATTCTGAGCGCAGCGAAGAATCCGCCTTCAACAATCACTTCATCCCCATTGTCCGACGCGACGTACGCCGATCCCAGGACGCACCCGGATCCTTCGCCATGGCTCAGGATGACACGCGGCAAGTCCGTCATCGCGTTATCGAGGGCGCTATCCCTTCGCGCCCAACAGCCGAGCCACCGTCTTCGCGCCGGGCGCTTTGAGGGAGGCGACCAGGTCGGCCAGATTGGGGCTGACAGGTTTTGTCACAATCACCCCGACGGCGTAAACCCCCGCGCCTACAATCAGGCCGACGACGACGCGAATTGCCTCGATCGGCGGCAGGGCCTGGATGACGCCCCAGACGGCCGCGCCCATGACAAGGCTCACGCCGCCCACCTTCGCCCAAAACGCCATCGGATAATCCGGACGCAGCACACGATGCAAAATAATCGCCTCGAAGACGACGCCCACCACCGTCGCGACGCACGTCGCCCAGCACGCGCCCAGCGCGCCGTATTTGGGAATCCACAGCAGATTCAGCACCACGTTGAGCACGCCGAAAATCGCGCGGGACGTGATCAGCGCCCGCTCCTTGTCCATCGCGCCCAGGAAATTGGCCGTGACGCCTTGGTACTTGCCCAACCCCATCACCAACAGGAAATAGACCGCCGGGGCAATCGCCCCCTCGCCCGCTTCGCCGTACATCAGGCGAAACAAGTCGCCCATGAGCACCGCGCCGCCGACGGCGATGGGCGTGACGAAGAGATAGGTGTACTCGGTCACGGCGCTGAACACGCGGCGCACCCGGGGCATGTCGCCCTTGGCGTAGACGTCGGCGACGGTGGAGAGCGTGAAGCCCTCGGCGAAGACCTTGGTGAACAGGCTCAGGGAATTGGTCGCGAAGTTGTAGGCCAGAATGTAGGCCGTGACCTCGTGCATGTCTTTGTGCAGCAGGCCGATCAGCAGAATGTCCAGGCGATTGGCCAGCACGAGGTTGAGCAGATCGTAGGCGTACAGGCTGGCCGAATATTTCGCCACTCGCGACCAGACCGTGGCGTAGCGGGGCGCGTCGGGCATGCGCGGCGTGCGATTCCACACCTGCCGTCCGAAGACGACGCATCCCACGGCGGCCGTCGCGACATTGGCCAGCATCACCTCCAGGATCCCGCCGCCCATGACCAGGACGGCGGCGGCCAGCGCCAGATACGCGGCGGTGATGCCGGCCTGAATGAGGTTGAGTTCCTTTTGGTGGTAGCGGGAAACGAGGACGCGCGTGAGGATGTTTTGCAGGCCTGTCGTAACGATCAGCGCTCCGGCCGCCACGAACAGCACGCCGCGCGTCGGGTCGTGGACAAATGTCTCGGCGAACCACGATCCGAAAACGCCCACCACGATCGCCGCGCCGACGAGGAACACCGTTCGCAACAAAATGAAACGCAGGAGGAATTCGCGCTCGTTGCTTTTCTGCTCGCGCACCTCGGGCAGGAATTTGAGCAAGGCGTTGCCCAACCCCAGGCCGACGAACATGACAATCAGGGCGTGCGTGTTGAGCATTTCGCCCAGGACGCCGTATTCGCCCGCGCCCAACAGGCGCACCAGCAGGATACTTTCGGCGTATTTGAGGATCATGAAGGCGAACTTGCCGACGAAGTTCCACATCATGCCTCGGGCCGCTTTTTGACCGAAATCGGACATCCGGACTGACGGCGCTCCGCTTCTCAAGGGAA
>JACKCT010000011.1 GCA_020633895.1 Deltaproteobacteria bacterium
CTCGCCGGAAGCTCAAAGGGGCAAAAATTTTTTGTCTGCGGTACTCGACTAATTCGGTAGGAATGGTTGGGTCCGAAAATGCCGGCTGGGATGGCCAAGGGGTAGGGACGAACATGGAAGCATATGAAGCACGAGAGCTGAAGGCGGTTGCGCAGACCAACATTGCCGACGACATGTGCCAACTTGTCGGGAATACACCCCTTTTGCGCCTTGGCCGGTTCGGCGAAGGCCTGCCCGGCGAGATCGTGGGCAAGCTGGAGAGCCACAATCCGGGCGCCAGCGTGAAGGACCGCATCGCCCTGGCGATGATCGAATCGGCCGAAGCCGAAGGCAAGATCGAGCCGGGCAAGACGATCATCGTGGAGGCCACGTCGGGCAACACGGGCATCGGCCTGGCCTGGGTGGCTTCGGTCAAGGGATACAAGATCATCCTGTGCATGCCCAAGTCCATGAGCATCGAGCGGCGCAAGCTGCTGATGGCCCTGGGGGCCGAATTGGTGCTGACCGACGCCGACGAGGGCATGGAAGGGGCCATCGACCAGGCTAAGCTGCTGATCGAATCCCTGCCCAACGCCTGGTGCCCCGAGCAGTTCAACAACCCGGCCAACCCGGAGATGCATCGCCGCACCACCGCCGAGGAGATCTGGCGGGACGCGGGCGGCAAGGTCGATATCTTCGTGGCCGGCGTGGGCACCGGCGGCACCCTGACGGGCGCCGGCAGCCGCCTGAAGGAACTCAACCCGGACATCAAGGTCGTGGCCGTCGAGCCCGAAACCTCCGCGGTTCTTTCGGGCGGTGAAGGCGGTCCCCACATGATTCAAGGTATAGGTGCGGGATTCATTCCCAAGGTATATAATGCGGACATCGTCGACGAGGTGATGACCGTCAGCAACGACGAGGCCATGTCGGCCTCGCGCCAACTCGCCACGAGCGAAGGCTTGCTGTGCGGCATCTCCGCCGGCGCCGCCGCGGCGGTCGCGTTCAAGCTGGCCGCGCGGCCGGAGAACAAGGGCAAGCGCATCGTCTTCATCGTCCCCGACACGGGCGAGCGTTATTTGTCCACGCACCTCTATTTCGACTATTAATCACCGGCCCCGGGCGAGAGCGCATCGGGCCGGCAAAGCCCGGGGCAACACAACGTCATGCAACGCAAACTCGACAAGAAACACCGCTCCGAACTCGAAGAAATCAAAGACGCCGGACTGACGCTGGACTGGGACGAGATCGCCCGCAAGGGAAAGATCTCCGCCGAGGAAGTTCAGATCGCCAAGTGGTACGGCATCTATTCCTCGCGCCAGGAAGGCAACCACATGGCCCGGGTCGTCGTGCCCGGCGGCCAGATCACCGCCAAGCAGGCGCGGGCGCTGGCCGACATCGCCGAGAACTACGCCCAAGGCAACCTTAACCTCACCACGCGCCAGTCGATCCAGATGCATTGGCTCAAATTGCCCATGCTCCCCGACTTCCTGCGTGACCTGTCCAAGTTCGGGCTCAGCACTTTCCACGGTTGCGGCGACGTCAACCGCAACGTGGCCGCGTGCCCCTGGGCGTCCACCTGCGAGCACCGGCGCATCGACGTGCTGCCCTTCGCCAAGGAGACCTCGCGGGTCTTCGCCGACAGCCGTGACCTGGACAACCTGCCCCGCAAATTCAAGATCACCTACTCGGGGTGCGGCGCCTCCTGCGCCCAGCCGTACATGAACGACGTGGGCGCCATCGCCGTGGTGCGAAAAAAGGCCGACGGCACCGACGAGAAGGGCTTCAAGGTCGTCATGGGCGGCGGCATGGGCTGGCGCGCCTTCGTGGCCCAGGAAGTCTATTCGTTCGTCCCGCCCTCCAAGATCGTCGCCGTCACGCGCGCCATCGGCCTTCTGTTCCGCGATCACGGCGATCGGTTCGACCGGGCCCAGGCGCGGCTGAAATTCGTGGTCAAACGCTACGGCATCGACAAATGCCGGGAGCTTTTGGAAGGAATATTGGACGACGAGGGCGTGGACCGCTCGGACCTGGAGTACGAGCCTTTCGCCGACACCGGGCCCGAGTGGCCCTCGCGTCCGCTCACCGAGCCCGAGCCGGTGGGCACCGACGGCCTGCGCATGCAGCGCATCATGATCCCCAAGGGCGAACTCAACCACCACCAGTTGCGGCGCATCGCCGACCTGGCGGAGATGTACGGCGACAAGCACGTCTACACCAACAATCGCCAGAACCTGGAGATTCACGGCGTCGATCCGGCCAAGATCGACGAGTTGCAAAGCGAGCTCGTCAAGCTGGGTCTGGCCTTGGAGGGCTTCTTCGGCCTCCAGGACATCGTCCCGTGCGTGGGCACCACGTATTGCCCCCTGGCCGTGACCAAGACGAGAAGCCTCTATGATCTGCTGCAGTCGGTGGTCCACCAGGAAAAATACGCCGAGATCCGCGACAAGGTGCTCATCAACATCACCGGTTGCCCCAACTCCTGCTCGCCCTATCGCATCACCGACATCGGCTTTCGGGGCATGCGCATTCGCGAGGCGGACCGGGGGTCCAGCGAGTCCTACGAGATGCGCCTGGGCGGAACGCAGGAATCCCACGGCAAGGTCATCGGCAACTTCAAGCTCCACGACTGCGTGCTGGTCACGGCGAAGGTGCTGGACGTCTTTTTGGAAGAGCGGGAGGGCGACGAGTCGCTGGCCCAAAACGCCCAGCGCAAGGGCGTGCTCAAATACAAGCGCGCCGTGCAGGGCATGCAGATCAAATACGAGACCGCGCCGACGCTGCTGGAAAACTCGCTTATCCAAGGGCACGGCAAAACCGACCTGGACCGCAAGGTGCTGGCCAAGGACATTCCCTGCCAGAACGCCTGCCCGGCCCACACGAACGTGCCTCAATACATCCAGAAGATCGCCGAGGGCGACCACGACGAGGCCTATCGCATCAACCAGGAAGACAACGTCTTCCCCGGCGTCTTGGGCCGCGTATGCACCAAGCCCTGCGAGGACGCCTGCCGCTACAACTGGACCAACACCCACGAGCCGGTGCACATCTGCCACCTCAAGCGCTCGGCGGCCGATCGAAAGACGGGCCAGGCCCAGCCGCTGGACCATTGGTTCGACGATACGAACTACAAGATCGCGGTCGTGGGCGGCGGCCCGGCCGGCCTGACGGTGGCCCGCAACCTGCGTCGCTACGGTCATAAGGTGACGGTGTTCGAAGGCGACAAAAAACCCGGCGGCATGATGCGCCAGGGCATCCCCGTCTTCCGTCTGCCCCGGCATATTGTCGAGGACGAGATCAATGCCATCGTCGAACAGGACATCGAGATCCGCACCGACCAATGGTGCGACGCCGCGAAGGTGGCCGAGCTACTGGACGAATACGACCGCGTCGTGGTGGCCATCGGCACCATGCGCCCCTGGTCGCTGGACCTGGAAGGCGCGCCCGAGGAAGGCACGATCGCCGGCCTGACGTTCATGCAGCGCTACAACGAAGACAAACCCTTCGCCCTGGACGGCGACGTGGTGGTCATCGGCGGCGGCTTCACGGCGGTGGACTGCGTGCGTTCGGCGCGACGGATCCTGGGCGACAAGCACCGGGTGTCCATGCTCTATCGCCGCAGCGAAGAGCATATGTCGGCCAGCAAGCACGAGCTGGAACAGATCCACGAGGAAAACATCGACGTGGGAACGCTGCTCACGCCGGTGCGGGCCGTGGTGGACGACAAGGGCAAGATGAAGGGCGTCATCGTGCGCCGCAACCTGCTCGACCCCAATTCCAAGCCGGGCGAGAAGCCGCGCATCATCCCTGTCGAGGGCAGTGAGTACGAGGTTCCGTGCCGGACGCTGATCTACGCCATCGGCCAGGACAAGATGCTTGAAGTCTTGCCCGAAGGCGTCGAGATCACCGGCAAGCACACGACCAGCAACGCGCGCCTTTACGTCGCCGGCGACTTCGCCTACGGCAGCCAGGACGTCATCACGGCGGTGGCCCACGGCAAGGAAGTCGCCGAAGTCATTGACCAGGACCTGATGAGCGAGAAGCGCCGCGCCCGGGACGTGTACATCAAGCTGGCCAAGGACCAGGCGCTGGGCACCGCGCGCGTGCGGGACATGGACCTGGTCTTCCCGCCCCGCATGGCCACGACGCCGATCTTCGACCGCTTCAATAATGATGAGGTGGACCTGGGCTTTACCGACGAGCAGACGCAGGTCCACGCCGACCGCTGCTATCTGTGCGACTACAAATACGAGATCAACCAGGACAAATGCATCCACTGCGACTGGTGCATCAAGGTCATGCCCCGCAACTGCATCCACCACGTGTCGTTCATCTTCCACAAGGAAGACGGCATGGTGAAAGACTACGTGGATACGGTGAAGCCCAAGGACGCGACCTACATCTACATCGACTCCGACGAATGCATCCGCTGCGGCAAGTGCCTGCGCGTCTGCCCCACCAAGGCGATCAACCTACGCCGTACGCGGTTGGACGAATATACGCCGGTGGAGTTCGTCTCCTCCAAACCGGCCGCCGCCCAGCCGACCAAGGACTGACCGCTCTCACAACTCGCGATACGACGACGGCGGCCCGCAGGGCCGCCGTTGCTATGTTGAGAGCTCGTCTATGGAATCGGAGCTTGGGCTTCCAAGTGCACGGCTCCTGCTTGAAAGTTATAGGCGATATGATGATGTCCTTGGCTGTCGATCGCGGCACTGGGAGGAGTGATACCGTCGGAAATTTCCACATCGGCGAATTTCCACGTATCATCCGCCTCAAGCCGGGCATATCTTAGTTTTCGAAGGCTCCAGTTGGGATTTTCCGCAAAGTAGATACAGGGGCGCTCTTGATCGTCCAGGAACATCGAAAGGGCGCCGGCGCGGCCCCCGTTTCCTGGAACGGCGTAATTTACCCATTCGCCGGAACGATTGGTCGCGAACCGAAGATCATTTAAATCTTTAACATAACCGATGTAAACGTTGCCCGAAGAATCGACGGCCAACGAAGCGTGGGTTGGAGAAAAATCATCATCGATGACTTTAAAAACCCAGTCGCCCCCAGCAGTTCTTTCGGCGTAACTGAGATTAAAAGTCCCGTAGAGAATTCGGATCGTCGATTCTTCATCAATGTCGATATCGCGAATACTCGTCCAATTAGGACCGACTGTTTCGACGCTCCATAAGCCGTTTTCTTTGAAGGCCAGTTTTCCGTTTCCATCCACGACTAAGAGGAGATATGGATTGCCTTCTGGACTAAAATCAAAAAATCCGATTCGACCGACATATTCTTCAAATTCCAGAGGAACGGTCTCGAAGTTCCATTCCCCATTTTGGCGTGAGCCGAAGTGGATAACCGCGTCATCTCCATCCTCGATATATAAAAGGTGAGCGATACCGGTGGGGTCGTACCGGAGCGCGTTTTCCGACAAAATTAAATTCGACCCAGCGGCGATTTGGATAATCGATGGGATCCCATTCTCCACCACCGCTTCGCGAATTCCTTCATAATAATGATGGTAGACGATATGGGCTCGATCCTCGGGGTCTAGGGCCAGTGAGACGTTCCCAACCCCCTGGGGCTCATCCCAAGCCTCGATGTCCCATCCCGACTCCGAGGATTCGACATGGATCGGCGGCCCGGATGTCACCGTCCCAATATGCACGTTATCGTTGCCATCGATAGCGACGTCATACGCCAAAGGGAAATAGTCTGAAAGAAGAAAGGCATCGTCCAAGCTCCAGCCACCCGAGGCGCCAGAGGCATAACGGAACGTCTTAGGTAATCCAAAGTTTTTTTCATAAATCAGATGAGGATATCCCTCGCTGTCCAAGTCCAGTGCGGGCCAGTTGGAACCGTCCTCATCGACGACGGTTCCCGTCCAATTTTCTTTAGGCTTCTTTGACCAATATTCGATGCCGCCGCCGCCGATGTCGCCCACATGGACTTGGCCGTCGGCATCGATCTTTATTTCCGCACAATAGGTGTTTGTCCGCTCCCACTCGGTTTCCCATGCCCCGGATTCATTGGTCAGCAGATAAGTTTTAAAGAAAAAGCCGTTCGAGAGAATGCTGCTGGTGGTGATCCAGACATCACCATCGGGGCTCAACGCGATATCGTCACAGACACCCGCGTCATATTCCCGGAATTCGTCGTATTCCATATCCCAGGCGACTTCCGTCTCCCAGGAGCCGGATCGATTTGTGGTATAGAGCAATTGAAGCGTCGATTCGTTGCGATAAACAATGTGAGCGAATCCATCGTCGTCCACCACCAAGCCGGGCATGGCCCCGCCGTTATCGCGATCGAAGACGTTCACTTTCGACAACGACGGGGGGCCGTCGGCGCCGTCGTCCACCACTTCAATGTTCCATGCGCCACCGCTGTCATCGGCGTACATCAGATCGTGCGTCCAAAGATTCTGCCACACGACGTGACGCACATCGTTCTGATCGACGACCAGCTTGGGTTGGTCGCCCATATAGTCGATGACGTCCTCGACCCACCCGGTTTTGGTGTAACTTTTCGGATATTCCAGCGGGGTTGGTTCGTCAGGCGGCGGGGTATACACGACGATCTCCCGGCCTTTCGCCCCCAGGATGTTCGGCATGTTCTGTGAATCGACGTCGATGGCTATGCCGTAAAGCCCCGCCGCGCCGCCGTCGATCTGCGTAACGCATCCACCCTTGGAGGCTCCGTCGGGAATGGTATAGCCGCGGGGACAGGGAGCGTAGTAGGTCGTATCGTCATCGTCCGCCGTGTCGTCGTCATCATCGTCGCCGGTGTCGTCGTCATTGGCAGAATCGTCGTCGTCGAGGGTATCGTCATCTCCCGCATCGTCGTCGGAAGTATCGTCGTCAACAGCGTCATCATCCGACGACGATACGTTCGACGAATCGTCGTCACCGCCGCCGCCGCCGCCGCCGCCGCCGCACGCGATGAAGCTCAGCACTCCCGTTGAAAAAATCGAGAGCATCAACAAGACCAGAGCTGTTCGAAAAATTGCCGATTTCATTTTGGTGATCCAAAGATAGTATTCTTTCCGGTGACCGATTATCGCACAACGCCACTTGCCGTGGGAAAAGGAAATCGACGGGGCATCGCGAATTTTCCTTCCTCTTGCGCCCGCCGCGCCAATCGCCCAAACTGCTTGTGTCTTCACGATCTTCGCCGTGAACGATGATTCAATCTCCCGGAAAACACCGACAGGACGCGCGCATGCCCCACAGCTCCCGCAAGCGGGTCATCCTCACCGGCGCCTCGGGCGTCGTGGGCCGCCATCTGGTCGACGCGGTTTTGCGTCGCGGGTGGGAGGTCTCGGTGCTGACCGTCAGCGGCGCGAACGTGCTGCCTTCCGGCGTGCGCAAAATCAAATGGGATCCCAAGGCGGCCGCCGGCGGCGACTCGAAGGCGCTGGACACCATCGCCCGGGCCCTGGACGGCACCGACTGGCTGGTGAACCTCGCCGGGGAAACCCTGGGCAGCGGGCGGCTGGACGGCAAGCACAAAAAGCGCGTGATGCAGTCGCGCCTCGACGCGGGCAACGCGCTGCATTCGGCGCGGCTGGCGTGCTCGAATCCGCCCATGGTCTGGACGCAGGCCTCGGCCACCGGCTTTTACGGCGACACGGGCGAGGCGGATGTCTATGAAACGGCCCCGGCGGGAAAGCACTTCTTCCTGGCCGATGTGTGCAAGGCGTGGGAAGGCGCCGCGACGCAGGCCCTGGACGCCCCCAAGGCGCCGCGCGTGATCATCGCCCGGCTGGGGTTGGTGCTCGCCAAGGACGCCCCGGCGTGGGAAAAGATGTTGCTGCCCATCAAGATCGGCGCGGGCGGTCCGTTGGGTTCGGGCAAGCAATGGTACGCGTGGATCGACGCCGACGAGGCGGCCGAGGCGATGATCTACCTGTTCGAGAAAAGCGACGCGAGCGGCGTGTATAACTTCACCACGCCCGAGCCGATCCGCCAGATTGACATGACCAAACAAACCGCCGACGCCATCGGTCGGCCGTCGTACTTCCCGGCCCCGGCCTTCGCGCTGCGCCTGGCGGTGGGAGGCGTCGCCGACGCGCTGCTGCTGCCGTCCTGCCGCGCCCTCCCCGACCGCCTCGCCAAGGCGGGCTATCCCTTCAAGACGACGGACTTCGAGGACGAGCTGCCGAAGCTGGTTTAGGTGGGCGCCATGCCCGTCCGAGCCGCGAGCCGTAGCGAGCGGGTGACGCGCACGTTGTCGGTAGCGAGCATGTCCTATCAGAGCCGCGACCGTCAGGGAGCGGGTTATTTCGACCCTGTATCCAAGGCACGGGAAGACGACGCTCCATGGCGGTTTGTGACCAACCGCTCACTACGGTTCGCGGCTCTGTTTTGGCGGAATCGCATCAATCAACGAACGCTTCACCCGCTCGCTACGGCTCGCGGCTCGGACATCACATGCCCGCCGTGGTGCGTTCCTCAATAAAAATTGATCTTCGAATACCCATCCACAATCGCCTCGCCGAACGTCGGGCTGATGCACAGCATTTTTTCGTACGAGTAGCGCGGGTCGTCGTATTGCTCGGGCGTGATGATATAGCCGGTGTATTCCTGCGCGAGGCCGACGATGATCTGGGCGTCGCCGCCGAGGATGTCTCGGATTTGGTTGCCGAAGACCGGCGTGATCTCCCCCGGCACCGTGCCCAGGCGGATCGGGCCGAGCGTCGCGGCGGTGAACGGCGCCGTGAACGAATCGCCCACCTTGGGCACCGGCAGGTCCAGGATGCCCACGTGGGATCCGAATCGATACAGCGAGTTGGTCATCGTCGCCGTCGCATGCCCGCTATGCACCCGTAGCGTCGCGTCGGGGGAAATCGGCGTCGTGTGATCCATCAGACCGATGACCTGATCGGCCAGCGCCGCGCCCATCGCGTCGGCGAACGCCAGCGGTCCCGCGTCGTATCCGGGATTGCCTTCCCACTTGTGGTTCGGCTGGATGGACGCTCCGATGGCTCCGTTGACGAACATCGCCAGCCCCGGCGCCCGGCGGCGCATGGCCTTGTAAAATCCCCCGACCCAGTCGGCGGAAATGCGGTGGTTGCGCTGTCGTCCCGTCGTGGGATGGCAACCCCAGTTCGTCAGCGTCGCAATCACCTGGCCGTTTTTGTCCTCGATCTTGAGCAGCGTCAGTGTATCGTCCACAACCGCGTCCGGATCGACGTCCTCCTTTTCATTGCGATGCAGTTCGGACTGCGTCGCGACGGTGTAGGACAGGCGGGCCGGCAGACGCGCGTTGAAAGCCTGAACCCCCGCCGCTGCCATCCGCGCCCGCATGAACGGAATGTACTCCCCGTTGCGTCCGGTGGTCGGCGGGATGATGCTGCCCCAAAGGCCGATGGTGTCCGGGCCGTGGTGCGTGTGGCTGGAGGCGATGACGATGTTTTGATAGGGCACGGGCACACGCTCGGCGACGGCCTTGCGGATGAGGTTGATGTCGCTGCTGGTCAGGCCCACCAGGTCGGCGTGGATAAGCAGCAGGCGCTCGGGCCCGGTGCCCAGATAGAGGGCGGTGGCGTAGAGCGGATCATGCACACCCACCGACCAGCGGCAGGAGTTGTAGTCCAGGAAGCACACGCCGTAGCCGCCCATGATGACCGGCGCGCGGGGCGTGATCTCCAGCCGTGCCGCTCCGGCAACCTGCACGTTGGAATAGGTGAACTGGTCGTCGGCAAGGGTCGGCGCCTTGTCGGGTTTGGCGGGCAGGGACGTGGACGATTCGTCCAGGGAATAGGCGCCGGGAGCCGGCTCGGGGTGCTGGGCCGCGCAACCAAAGGACAACAAGACGACGAAAACCGCGATCCCCAGGCGCCAACGTCGCGCGAGCGAAAGTCGCATCAACTTTTCTCCCCGATTCAAAGATATCGCGATGAATTTGTTCCGCCAATGTAGCACAGGCGGGCGCACGGGCAATGGGGGGCGAACCAATGGGGTCAAACGAACTATGAGATCCCGACAAGTTCCGCGAGGATTTCTTTCTTCATGCGCGGTTTCAGCATTCGCATTGTCGCTAAGTCGACGTTACGGCTTAATAAACCTTCCAAATCGAACTTGAGGCCCATATAGCCGTCAAACGTAGCGCGTCCTTCGAATTCCACCAGCATATCCACGTCGCTGTCCGGGCGTTCCTCGCCCCGGGCGACCGAGCCGAAGACGGCCAGTCGGCGCACGCCGTATTTCTTCGTCAATTCCGGAGCGTGTTCCTTGAGCGTTTCGATGATGGTCGACATGATTCGACGCCACTCCTCGCGACGCATTATACGCAAAAACCGTCCATGAAGGGGCAACGGGATTTTCGTGGACGCTCGGCCCTCCCGGCGGCCGCCGCTTTGGGCTAAGCTGGCGCACTGTGACGACAAACCGCGCCAAGAAAATCGCGTTCGCCGCGTTGGCGGTGGCGGCGGCCCTCGTCGGCGCGGAGCTGATCCTGCGCGCCGTGACGCCCCCGATCGACCAAAATTACAGCCTCAAAGTTTATGACGGTTTCCTCGAAGGCCACACCGGCCACCAAGCCGACCACGATCTGTTCTGGCGCCTGACGCCGGGCTTTCGCGGCGTCTGGGACAGCACCGAAATCCGCGTCAACCAACTCGGCCTGCGCGGCGAGGACTTCCCCGCCTATCGGGTCTCCGGCGAGTTTCGCCTCCTCTCCCTGGGCGAGTCGGGCACCTTCGGCGTCCGCACCCCCGAGGAACAAACCTACAACGCCCAACTCGAAGCGCTGCTCAACGCCCGAGGCGACGGCGTGCGCTACCGCGTCATGAACGCGGGCGTGGCGTCGTACACATCGTTTCAAGGCCGCAAATATTTCGAGATGGAGGGACGCAAGCTCGAGCCGAACGTGGTGCTCGTCTACTTCGGCCAGAACGACAATCTGCCCACCTACTTCGAGGATAAGCTGACAATCACCAACGCCTTCGGCCTGCCCACCTACGGCCGGGGCATGACCGACGCGGAGATCTGGCGGGCGCGGCACCGGGCCGGGGATGTGCGTCGCGGGTTAATGAAATCGGCGCTGTATCGCAATTGGGCGGCGTTTGTGCTGTGGATCGAACACGGCGTGCGCGGACGCCCCGTCGAGCCCACGCCCCGCGTTCCGCCGGAGGATCGGCGCGAGAATTACCAGGCCATCGACCGCTTGGCGAAAGGCATCGGCGCGCGCGTGCTCTACTTGATCACGCCCTATTTCGACCAGCCCGTCCCACTGCCCGATGGATTCGGTCCCGGCTCGACGCACCACGTCTGCGACCTTTGGACCGGCATCCGCCGTGAGGGCCAGGACTATCGCGAGCTGTTCTCGGACGATGTGCATCCCACGTCGCTCGGCCATCGTCTGATCGCCGAGACCATCGCCGAATGCCTGGCCGATCAGGGGCTGCTGCCGACAACCCGCGAATAGAGATACGTCGCCTCCGGCCCCAGGTCGAAGGAATAACGGCGCACGAACGCGGGGTAAGTGAACGCTTTGTCCTCGGCGAATCGGCGCGACAGAGGGCGTTTGGCGAGGGCGGCTTCGTAGGCGTCGCGCGTCGCCTCGTCCATGGCGATGTAGTCCGTGTCGGCGTCGTTCAGGTCCGCCGCGAATCCGTGCATCACGCGTGTGTCGTCGATATCAGGCGGTACGGGGATCTCCCGCCCTTCCAAATACCCCACGGACACCGGCGCATCGTCGGGGGCCAACGTGCGGACAAAGGCGTTGAGACGTTCGCGCGGGTCCGTCTCGAAGGCGACGATCAAAGCCGCCGTCCGCGCCGCCATCGACAGCACCACTAGCGCCGCCAACACGCGCCCGGCCAAACGCCAACGTCGCGGGGATTCCAGCGCCAACCAACGCACCCCCACCGCCAACACCGGCAACAGCAGAAGCGTGGGCAGCACCAGGTCGTATCGCTCGATGCGCCGCCAGAAAAACGGAAACCAACTCACATAGGTCAGCAGATACGCCCCCGCCGCCGCCGCGAACGCCCCCGCGAATTTCAACGACGGATCGGCGCGACGAGGCGCGGCCGGGTCGCGAAACCATCGCCGCCGGATCGATGCGACGAAAACGCCGAGAATGATCAGAGCCGGCAACCCACCCAGGTTGTCGCGGATTTGGTCCAACCCGGCCGCCAGATTGGTCGCCACGCCGACCGCGATCTCCCCCGGTCCCAGGCGTCGGTTCTGCATGGCCAGCTCGCTCTGGTACTTGGGATTGATGTTCTCCGCGTGCAGGTAGTGATCGATGTGAGAGCGATTGAAGGGCCGGTCGATGCTTAAGGTCCCCGCGATCGTGACGATAAACGCCGCCGCCCCCACCCCAACGCACGCCCACCAACGCCGCCTCCATCGCGACGTGCGCCAGGTCATCGAAAGGCCCGCGCGCGCCGGAACCGCGATCGCCACCAACGCGGGCGCCAGACCCAAATGGTTTTCCTTCACCGCCGCCGCCACGCCGCCGCATGCCGCCAAAAGCGCGATGTCCGCCATTCGTTCGGTGAACAGGTAGCGGCAGAAGAACGTCGCCGCCAGCAGACTCCAAATGAGCGTCAACGGGATGATCGACTCGGTGTGATTCCAGAAAACGTACGTCGCGTCGACGGCGATGAACGCCAACGCAATCAGCACGACTCCCGGCGGAATGTGCCGACGAAGCAAAAGCCCCATCAGGCCGACGGCCAGCGCGCCCAGAACGGCGTTGGTCCAGCGGATCGCGGGGAAAAGGCGGGCGTTGGTATGCCAGTAACGGTTGGGATTGTCCGCGTCGGACGGGGATTGCGACGGCACGCCGAAGCGGGCGATCAACGCGGCGGCCGGGCGGTAATGCAAAAACCCGACGGCCGAATACTCGCGCGGACCCTCCATCCCGTCCGTGTTCAAAAATGTCGCGAGCTGCGTGGAGAAGGGAAGGTAGCCCTCGTAATCGGGCGCTCCCAGGTCGTTGCCCCAAACATTGGCCACGAACGACGCCAGCACCAGCAACGCCAGCATGCAAAAATGCCGTGGCCGCCAAGGGCCGGATACGTCGCCGACGTGGGGTGCGTCGGGCCGATTATCGGAGTCGCGATTTTCCAAATCGCCCGAGTTTACCAAACGCGCCGCCTCGGCGGAACGCGCCCCATGAGCCCGCTTCGCCGGTTCCGTTCGCGGTCGAAAACCAGTGAACGGCGGTCAAACCCGACCTGGATCAAATGACCTTTGGTCAAGCAGAAAAATCTGAATCGTCATTCAATTAAGGGGTTGGAATTGTGCCGACCCCTACAGTATTATGGCGTCGATGTCGGTAAATCCCTGATTCGTCAGATCGGGGACTCTCCGATGAATGACTAAGGGTCAGCGAGGAAACCGCGCCTCGCTTGTAATAGATCGGGGGTGATGATGTTTGGGTCCGAATTCTCCCGTTTTCGGGAAACGTTAAGTCTTTTTCTGGTTTTGCTTCTTTTTTCGTTCGTCTTGGGTTGCGGCGGAGAAGAGACGACCGAATCGGTCAGAACCGGCAACGACACGGGCGACACCTACCACGGTCAGGGAGACCCTGACGACTCCGAAACCGACGACGACGTCGCGGCGGATGACGATGTCGCCTCCGATGACGACGCGGCGGACGACGATGTCGCTCCCGAAGACTTCCGGATCGAGGTGCTGCCCATCAGCGCCGGCAATCCCCTGAGCCGCTCGATCGTTGTCACCACGGCGGAGCCCATGTCCCTGTCCGCCCGGGCGACGACCGCCGGAGAGCCGGGCTACGCGCCGTCGTTCCCCTCGGCGAGCGAATGGGGCACGCGCCACGAGTTCCTGCTGGCCGGGTTGATCGCCGAAAAAACCTTCGAGGTGGAGATCCTCGACGCCGACGACCCGTCGCGCGTCCTGGCCACCACCGAATTCGAAACGTCGGCCCTGCCCGAGCACGCCCCGATCATGACGGTCGAGACCTACGACAAAGGCGCCGCTCGCCCCGACCGTTGGGCGTTGCAGTCGCTGTTTGAATTGGGTGGTAAGCTGCCCGTGGGCGTGAACGGATTCATCACCCTGTACGACCGCCTGGGCCGGCTGCGTTACTACCATGAGGTCAACGTCGACGACACGCAGCCCGGCATGGTCGTCTTCGGCGTCACGCCCATGAGCGACGGCAGCTTCGTGTATTCCTGCGACAACAAGTTGTATCGGGTCGACCGCGCCGGCGGAAACAGCGTCTATATCGATCCCCAACTCGGCGACGAGATCCTCGAGGAAATCCACCACCAGTTCTACGTCGACGAGGCCTCCGGCCAAGCCGCGATCCTCTATAACGAACGCGGCCCCGCCTACGAATGCGACCAAACCACGCTGACGCAGGAAGCGGTCGGCGACGGCATCGCCCGTGTGAACATGAGCGGCGACGTGCTCTGGGATTGGAGCGCTTTTGACCACCAGGACGTGCTCTCTCCGGTCGTGCCCGACGTGGCGATGTGCGTTCTTCAGCGCAGCTCGTTCGGCGACGGCGTCGTGGACTGGACGCACGCCAACTCGGTCTACCCCACCGACGACAACACGGCGCTGATCGTGTCCATCAAGAACCTCAGCGAGGTCGTGAAGATCAACGCCTTCACCGGCGAGATCATCTGGCAACTGGGCGCCGGCGGCGACTTCACATGGCAGGGCAGCGAGCCGGTGCTGGAGCGCTGGTTCTGGCATCAGCACGACGCCAAAATCCTGCCCAACGGCAACGTGCTCCTGTTCGACAACGGTAACTGCCGCTCGGGCACATGCCCGTGGGGGCCGTGGTCGCGGGCGCTGGAACTGGCGATCGACGAAGAGAATATGACGGTGCGTGTCGTCTACGAGCATCGGGTGAAGATGGCCCTGGCGATGGGCAACGCGGACCGGCTGGAGGACGGCAACACCTGGATCGGCTCGGGCGCGTCCAAGCTGTCGGTCGAAGCCACGCCCGCCGGTGACGAGGTCTGGTCCGCGGCGATCGACGCGGGTTATCAGTCCCGCTCGCTGGCCTACCCGGCGCTGTGGGTCTATCCCGAGGAATAATTCGACGGCCGTCAGCCGACCATCGAGCAAACGTTCTCCTCTCCTCACGAGCAGAACTTGCCCTCTAACACCGAAGGGGCGCCGCAAGGCGCCCCTTCTTCTTTGGTTTGCGCACCAAAACCGAGGCAGCTAACAGCCGCACCCCGCGTCGGTGTCATCGTCATTGAGGTCGGCATCGTTGTCGCTATCTGTGTCGTCGTCGTCATCGTCCGGCACTTCGGGTAATTCACCGATGCGCCAGTTGACGAGGTATTGCTCGCCGCCGATCAACGCCGTTGCCAGCAGCGACGATTCGTTTTCAAAAACGTAAGAGTCGATTCCCAGCTTTTTTATGCCGTCGGCGAGCGGTAGTTCTTCGCAACTCGCCGCGTCATGGTCGAAAATCGAATGGCAGAGACGAAGAAATATTCTGGTTCCGACTCCGGAATATTCCCCCGAATAGAAGAACGACGTACCGGAAATGAACGGCGGGCCGACTCGATAGTATTCGTCAACGGCATCGGCTCGGAAGGCGTCGCTCCATATCGAATCGTCGTCGATTCCCGCTGCACCCGCGCCGGCGACCCGCGTCAGCGCTTTATCATTGGTGGCGATATTCGTTGACGTCCACGCCAGCATCTCTTTGCGCTCGCCATCCAGCTCTTGAAAAGTCGCGGTGACGTAACGCGTATTGTAATGGACCGGCGAATCGCGGATTTCACCGTCGGGCGTGACGATGACATCGTTCAATCGTCCCTCCCATCCCGTGCTCGACATGTCGACGGTGTAGCCGACGTAAATTTCTTGTCGAGAGTTGTGCGTCAGATATCGCGGAACAACAAAGTTGATGTCTTCCGCTTCGCCGATCTCCAACGGGACTTCGATGGTCTTCAAGACTTCGCCGCTGAAGCTCATTTGAACGACTCGGCCGTCCGAATATTCCGGCAGGCCATTCTGGCTATACGCGATGAGCAACGACGGCTCACCGCCGTCCATTCCGCTGAGGATGTCATAAGCGGCGCCGCGAATATCCTCCCCGAATTCGATCGTCGATTCATCGAGCAACGATCCGTAAAAGTCGAAGGTCGCCAGACGCAGGGACTCGTCGGACGGCCGGTCCACCAAGACGAGAAGGTCGCTGTCGATTCCGCCGCGCACGGCGAAGGCCACGGGATCGTCGAACTCCAAATCGTAGCGTTCGGCGGCGACCTCATTACCGCCCAGATCGTAGCGGATCATGACGAAGCGCCACTTGTCGTCGTCGCTCCACGAGCGGCCCCAGACGAACAGCGCCGGGTCGGAAGGATGCGTCGCGTAGCCGCCGAGGGAGCCTTGGAGCACGCCGATCTGTTCGTCTTCGTCGAGGCCGGGGGCTTGGTAGAGGTTCAGCTTTTCACGCTCGCCGGTGAGGGTGTCGAAAACGGCCAAACCAATCTTCGGCGGACGATCGCCGCCCGCCCGTGGCGTGATCCCCGCGTACAATCGCGGCTCGTCGGGATGGACCGCGAAGGGGACATAAGCGATGTTCGGTGCGTCGTCGCTCGTGATCTGCCGGCTATAGAATAGGGTGACGTCATCGTCCGCTTCCGCGACGCCGAGCCGTCCAAGGCCCAACACCAAAACCAACGCGAATTTTCGCGTCCACATTTTCTTCCCTCCGAATGCCCGCTAATTCCTGCAAAAAAATTCACGTCGTCATCTTACGACAAACTGCGCCCAACACTCGAAGAAAAACGCGGAAGCCGAGAGGCTTCCGCGCGTGGTTGGTGGAGATATATCGGGAGGGGTTAGGAGCCGCAACCCGAGTTGTCGTCGTCGTCATCGTCGCCCGTATCGTCGTCGGCCGAATCGTCGTCGCCGAAGTCGTCATCCGAATCATCGTCCCCGGTGTCATCGTCCCCGGTATCGTCGTCGCCCGTGTCATCGTCGTCGTCATCGCCGACGGGGCCGTCCGTCAATCCGGTCAACACCAGCGAAAACGCCTGGGGGCCGTCGGGCACGTCCGAGCCGGTCACGACCACCGTCACCGTCTCGCCGATGCGGGGTTCGCCGTCGAACTGCACCTGCTCCACCGGATCCCGATGGTTCTCGCCCTTGGTCGCGTCGTCCGCGGGGTGGGCCGGATCCAGAATCCAAGGCAACTCGTCGCCGTCTTTCGTGACGATCTTCAAATCCAGGTCATTAACCAACGATTTACTGGTCAGTACCGGGCCGGGCTTGTCCGTCCAGACCAACGTCGCCTTCACTTCACCGCCGTCGACCGTGAATTCCTGTTCCCAGACGTCGCCCTGGTCCAACGCCTCGTCCAGAACCAGAATTCCGTCGTCCATCGCCAGCACGGACCCGGGAATGTTGAGCACGCCGTAGCCCATGCGATAGCTCGGCCCGTCCTGCTCTTCCACCTTCTTCGCGCCGTGCACCACCAACGCCTTGAACGTCGAGTGGGCCGCCAACGGCTCGCCTTTCGTGTCCTTCCAGCGCTGCATCAGCAGGGAAACGCCGCCGGTGACGACCGGTCCGGCCATGCTCGTGCCGCAAAAGGAGATGTATTCGTTCTTGCGACCCGTGGCGACAATGCCCGGCGGGCAGGCCTCGTCGTGATTTTCGCCGCAGACCGCCGGCGTCGCGCGCCCGGTCGAGCACCCCGGCGCCGACACATCCGGACGCAGTCGCCCGTCGTCGGTGGGCCCCCAACTGGAGAAGAACGAGACCGAGTCGTCCTCCTTGTTCGACGAGCCCACGCCGATGGAGTTCTTCGCCGTGGCCGGCGGCGCGATGGTCTCGTAGGTGCCGCATCCGGGGGAATAGCCCCGTTCGTTGCCGATGGACCACACGATGGAGATCGGGCCGTAGGCGCCGCCGACGATGGTGTCGATTTGCTGGGCGGTCAGATTGTAGTCGCCCTCAAACTCGCAGTAGCCGTTCTGGTCGTTGGCCAATTCGGCCAGGTTGGATCCGATGGAATTGTTGGCCACGTTCGCGCCGTACTCGTTGATGGCCGTGTCGTAGGCGGTGTCCATGTTGCCGTAGTTGTAATACATGGGCGGCAGCAAGCCGTCGAAGCCGGGAATGAAGCTGGCGGAGATGACGCCCACTTCCGGCGCCATGCCTTCGATGAACCCGTCCGAATTGGTCCCGTCACCGGCGATGATGCCGACCACGTGGTGGGGGTGGCCGACCACGTCGGGAACCGGCAATCCGAAGCGCTCGACGCGCCCGGCCCAGTCGTCGTTGCCGTCGAGCTTGACGACGCCGCCGTCCAGCACAAACGCCTTGACGCCCTTGCCGGTCAGGCCCCAGGTCTCCTTGGCCACGTCCGCGCCGGTGGCGGGCTTGGCCTGATACATATTCTCTTCGAGCTGCATCGACGTCTCGTCGACCCACATCACCGCGTCGTTCGCCGCGATGGCTCCGAAGTCCCGCTCCCCGGCGGCAACCTGGAACAGGCGGATCGACGGGGCCTCGTCCAGAATCGCAAGGCCCATCCCCTCGAGCATCGCCCGACCCTGGGCCATGGTCACGTCGGGATGCATCTGAACGTCGAGGACGCGGCGGCCGTCGGCCAACTTGCTATGGGCATGCAGCATGCCGTCGCGCAGGCCGCGCGAGATCTTGTCTTCGGCCGGCAGTTCGCCCGCCCAACGCACCCGCCGCGCGGCGGCGTCGGTCACATGGTCCAGGCGAGCGACCCAGGCCCCGTTGCCCAGCGGCGTCAGCAAATGCAATCCCTCACGCGCCAGTTCGCGACGCTCGGCGGCCGTCGGTTTATGGTCCATCCGGACCAGGGCGTGCGTGCCGTCCATGGACGCCGGACTCGACCCGACCGATTTTTCCAAGGTCGGATCGATGGTTCGGTTTTTCAAATGAATGGCATCGTCGGCCAGGCCCGGACGGGCGGTCCAACTCAAGGCAACGGCCGCCATCGCGACCAGCGACAAAAAACGCATTGTTCCTCCGGGGAGCGCTCGTCATCACGGCGAGGCAAAGGGCCGCGTCGCGGCCCCTCAAGCAAACGTTCAATTCGGCGCCTCTTTTATAGCACGTCGCGTGGTGAGGATGTAAGTCGCGTTCCCGGAATGCCGATACCGCCGGGGGACGCACCCGGGTTGTTCGCCGCGGACGCGATGGCCTATGATCGTGCGGTTCGATATCGAGGTGCGCGTGGCGTATATCAGATGCCCGGAATGCGGCGAGCAGGTTTCCAGCAAGGCCTACAACTGCCCCCACTGCGGGTGCCCCATGCCCCTGTTCGGCGGCGGCAAGGCCAAGGCGAAAAAGCACGCCGTCCTGGCCGGAGTGGGGTGCCTGGGTTTGATCGCGGTCATCGCAGCCGCCTACCTGCTTGTCACGCGCGTGCTCTAGCGACGCCTGATCCATCCAAACTCTCGTCGCCACAAAAAAACGCCGGGGCCATGCGACCCCGGCGTCTTTCGTTCGTGCGTTTTTCGGGCGCGCTTAGAACACCACCTCGGTGTTGAGCGTGATGAACTGGTCGGCCTGCTTGGTGACGTCGTCGCCGTTGTCGTCGACGATCTCCGCGGTGTAGGAGGTAGCGCGGTAGTTCAGGTTGAACTTAATTTCCTTCAGCGGGTAGTACCAAATGCCCGCCAGGATCGTACTCTCCTCATCTTGGTAGCCCACGCCCGTGCCCTCGTCGTTCTCCGTATTGGGATCGAAGTCATCGTAATAGACGAGCAGACCCCACTGTTTGCAGAACTGGAACTCAAGCCAAGCCGCCAGCACGGTCGAATCGACCGGATCCACGCCGTCGAGTTCCTCTTCCACGGTGCGCATGCCGTACTCGCCGTAGAGCGCCAAGCTCATCGAATCGGAGAACGGATAGGCATAGTTGAGAATACCGCCGTAGTAGGTATCGACCACATCCGGGTGGTTAGTCTCGACTTTCCCGTACCCGGCCATGCCCATGATATTCAGTTCCCCGGCGTCCTTCACTCCAGCCAGCGCGTTCACGTACGCAGCGGCCTGGGCATGCTTTCCCGAGTTGGCCTCCTGGCGGCCGACACCTTCGCCGTTGAACACACCGGCTTTCCAACCACCGAAGCCCTTGGGGAAGGAACCGTGAACCGCCACACCCGTGTCCGACGGGCCGGTGCGCACCATACCGTGCTCGAACATCGCCTCGTTCCTGATGTAGCGGTGCTTCCACAGCTTATAGACTGTGGCGTGGGACGACGGCTGAAGACCGAAGGTGCCGCCGATTTCCGGAATCGGCTGGTAGGTCAGATACGCGAATTTCACGAACACCTCGGGGCGGTCGGTGCGAGACGAGGTCGCTCCGCTGATCACTTCGGTGCCCTCGTCATTCGCGTCCACAGTGCCGTCACCATTGGTATCCGTCGTGGCCGGCAAGGTCGTAGTCGTGTAGGACACCGTCTCGCCGGGCCGAGAGTCGAAGGTGACACGCGCCGACCAGTCGTCCGAGAGTTTGGCTTTCAGACCCAGATAGGTACGCGTGACGTTAAAGCTGTTGGTGTCATTGTCGTCGAATCGGGGATCGTAATCCTCGTACCCCGAAATATTGTACGTGTAATCCAGGAACAGGCGCATCTCCGGCGTGACCTTCGGACCGTCGCCGTCCGCACGGGCCGCCGAGACTCCCACCGTCGCCGTCAGCACCAACGCCGCCAGCGCCAAGAACCCTACGCGTTTCATCTCTCCTCCTTGTGGTGATGCGAGCCGCCGCGCACATTCACCGCGACCGCCGTGCATCATCAATTGCGATTCATCCACGGACACAACACACAGTCCATTTCCAAGAATGAGCGAAAATCTAGCATAAACGCTGCAAAAGGCAAGAGGTATTTTCGTCCCGGGATCGGAAGGATCAAAAAACCCGACGGCGAACGAACGCTACGTTCCCGTCCAGTCCGAACGCCGCATCGGACATATCAATATCCGCTGAATAATCATAAGGATGCGCGTTCGCCTTGACAGTCGGTTCGGTCGGCGTATTGTGTCGTCCCAAGCCAAAGGGGGCGCCGGCTTGGACCTGAAACAGTACGAATCCCGCACCAGTCGACCGATTCAAGCCAAAGTTCCCGATTTTCAGCGCCACGAGCGCCTCAAACACGTCCTGTTCTCTCAGCAATTCAACACCGGACTGCTCAACCACCTGGCCCGCGTGGCGACCAACATCCGCGCCCTGGCCAAGAGCCGCGACGGCCACATCTGGCTGTCCCAACTGCTGCCGCACAAGCGGGCGATGCTCTACTTCACGCAGGCCTCCACGCGCACCTTCCTGTCGTTTACCGCCGCCTGCCAGATCCTGGGCATCACCTGCAACGAGATCCGCGACCCCAAGGTCAGCAGCGAATACAAGGGCGAAAACCCGCTGGATTCGGTTCGCATGTTCTCCAGCTACTTCGACTTGATCATCATGCGCAGCGTCATCGCCAACTTCGCCGAATGCTGCGCCTATCTGATGAACGACCTGGAACGATCCGACCAACGCAGCGTCCCGATCATCTCCGGCGGCGCGGGCACCGATCAGCACCCCACGCAGGCGCTGCTGGATATGTACACGATCCTGCGAACCTTCGAGTTCACCTCGCCCCAGGACTCCAGCCTGCGCACCCGCTTCGCCGAGTTGCAGTCCCGCTACCCGTCGCTGACCAAGGGCCCCGCGGACAAGACCTACTGCTTCTGCGGCGACATCGGCCGAGGCCGGACGGTGCGTTCGCTGTCGGTGCTGCTGTCGCTGTACGAGAACGTCACGATGATTTTCGTCGCGCCGGATCACGACAAGCTGCGCCTGTCCGGCGACCTGAAGCAGTTCCTGATTTCCCGCAAGGTGAAGGTGATCGAAACCGAGGATCTGCGCGAGGTGATCGGCGAGGCGGACTGCCTGTACATGACGCGCATCCAGCACGAGCACGATAAGCCCGAGGACAAGACGTTCTTCGACGAGCTGGACATGTCGCGCTATACCCTGACGCCCGAGATGGTCGGACGCATGCGCGACTACACCCCGATCATGCATCCCTTTCCGCGCAACGAGGAGATCCCCTTCGAGATCGACAAGGATCCCCGCGCCATGTACTTCCGCCAGGCCCGCAACGGCATGTGGATCCGCGCCGCCCTGATCGCCTACCTGTTCGACATGGACGGACGCATCATGAGCAAGCACGCCGAGATGTTTTCCGATTATCAGTCGTACAACGAAGGCGTCCTGGCGTAGTCATCCTCGGGATGCGCGATTCCGGGTGCCGCATTTTCGCGAGGACGCAAGTCCGAGAGAAGATGTGAATCTTTACCGGAACCAATTCACACCCTTGCCCGACTTCGTCGGTCGAAGAGTGTGGCACCCTCGACGACACATCAATCTCCGTCGTCCCCCGGCATGAACCCCAACACCACCGCCGGCAATCCATGCGCGAAAAACGACGCGATCCACCACGCGATCCACGACCGGCCCGTGCGGTGGGCATAGAGCGCCGTCAGGCCCATGGTGACAAGCGTCAGCGCCCCGTCCGCGACCAGGTTCGCGCCCAACGGCGAGAGCACGTACCCCACCGGCAGGGCGTAGTACGTCACCAGACCAAGATGCGCGACACCGACCGCCAAACACACCCGACGCAGTCCCCCGGCCCTTTCGGCCGGCCGCGCGCGGCTGCTCCATGCCGTCCCGACCCACACCGCGGTCAACGCCGCCGACGCGGCCATCAAAAAACGGGCGGCCTCTTCCATTTCGCCGGGCAGGTGCCGGGAATAGATCAACACCTCGATCGCCCGCGCCGCCCACAACGGGGCCCACGCCGCCGCCAGATAGGGCCATCGACGGTGCGGCCCCACCAGCAGCGCCACCGTCGCCAGCGCGGCGAAATAAGCGGCCAAAACGTATTGAAACATGCCTGAACCCGCGATCGGTGAAGGAAGCCGGATCTTAGACCCGCCCGACGCGATTGCAAATCGGCCTCAACTTGCTAACATCGCTTGCCCTTTCACCTCCCATCGAAAAAGGCCCATTCATGAGCGCCGCCGTCCAAGAAGCCACGCCCAAGGAGATCGCCGCCGCCCTGCACGAGCAGTTCCCGGTCGCCGATCTGCATATCGATACCCTGCTGTCCCACGAGTTGCTGGGCTACGACATGCTGCGTCGCCACCAGAACAAGGTGCCGTTCGCCCCGCTGCTCTTCCACGCCGACCTGCCCCGCGCGCGGGAGGCCGGCCTGAATATCTGGGGCCTGGGTCTGGTCACGTGGCCCATGGGCGATCCGATCCGCCTGTTCAAACACATCGAGCGCGAGCTGCTCTACATGAACCGGGTCTGCGCCCAGTACCCGGAGGAAATTTACGTCATCACGGACAAGGCCTCCCTGGCCGACGGTGTCGCGAAAAATCGCGTCGGCTGCTTCGCGGGCATCGAGGGCGCCCACGCCATCTCCGGCAACCTGGACCGGCTGCGTCGTTCCTATGACCTGGGGATGCGCTATTTCACCATGGCCCATTTCTCCTGCAACGAGGCGTGCGCCTGCGCCAAGGGCTGGGGCGCCAAGACCCGCACCAACGAAGGGCTCACTCCCTTCGGACGCACCCTCCTGGACACGCTGCACAAGATGAGCATCGTGGTGGACCTGTCCCACATCAACAAAAAGGGCTTCATGGAGTGCTGCGAGCGCTCCGACCGCCCGGTGATGGTCAGCCACACGGGCCTGTCCGGCGTCTTCCCCTCCTGGCGCAACATCGACGACGAGCAGGTCGAAGCCGTCGCGAAAAACGGCGGCGTCATCGGCGTGATCTTCGGCCCCCAATTTCTCAACGGCGCTTTGTTCAACTGCACGATCGACGATCTGGTCGACCATATGCTCCACGTCATCCGCATCGCCGGCGCCGACCACGTGGCCTACGGCTCGGACACGGACGGCTGGCTGGCCACCATGCCCAAGGGCTTTCGCGGCATCGAAGACCTGCCCCTGATCACGCAGCGGCTGCTCGAGCGCGGCGTGGCGGTCGACGACGTCAAAAAGATCATGGGCGGCAACGTGGAGCGCCTGCTCAACGAGATTCTGGCGTAGCAACCCGGCTCTCTAAAACGGATCTTCCTCTTCTTTTTCCCGCGAGGGCGGCGGCGGCATCGGTACGTCGCTGCTCATCCCCAGACTTCGCCCTTCGTGCCGACGCATCGGCAGCGTGACGATGCCTTCGCCCGTCGTTTTGCCGTCCATGGTTCTTTCGCGAGAGGCGGTCTGCCCGCTGACCGATGATCGAATTTCGTTAATTTTTTCCCGCGCGTGAGAATTTTCCGACGTGACTGCGTCTTCCGCCTCGCGAAGGGCGAGTAGGAGCAATTCACCATAGCGCTCCACCCGAGCGTGACCAAATCCGCGAACTGCATGGAGTTCGCCGACCCGACTCGGACTGCGTTGGATGATCTCGACAAGCTGTCTGTTTGTGGCGACGACATAGGCCGGTGACGATTCGCGTTTTGCTTGGCGCAATCGCCATGCCGAAAGTCGATCGAAAATATCGCGCTGGCGCGCGTCCAATTCTTCGCGAAGGTCGCGGGTGCGGGTCGTCGCCGTTGTCGCCTCGGGGATCGTCGGTTTTTCGCCGCCGGTCGATCCATGCGAACCGGATGCGTCCCGCGCGGTCGGCGCCTCGCCCAGGTACGACGCCACGACCGTCAGATACGGCCGCCCGTGGTGGATGAAGAAATGGTCCGAGAACCGACGCAGGTCGCGGCCCTTCAGAAACGCCTGCAACTCCCGATCGTCGAAGTTTCGCTTCTCGTCGTCGAACTCGAGCGTGAAAATCTTGAGCCGCACCGGCCCGCCGGTCCCCGACATCCTAACGCACTCCTCGTCGACCCGCGGCCCCATCGCCGCGCCGATCGCCCCAAGGCAAAACCAAAACCCATGCCAAACACGCCACGGCGTCTCAAACCCTGAATTGACGCAGGTTTTCACGAACCGGAAAGGGAAATCGCGAAGGAGCCGAAAGGCGGAGTGTTCGATTATCGGTCAGCGACTATTCGAAAATCGGAGACGATACCGATCTTCGAATAGTGACACCCTTTCGACACGCGCTGTCACGAATTTTTCCTTGTCCCATGCGGCGCGCGATGCCAATAATAGCTGGACTCTCGAAAATCACGGCGGCATTCGGGGCGCCGCCGGTCGACAGCAAAAGGATGCGAACGATGCACCGCTTCGCCAAGGCCCTTGTGCCCCTAATAGCCCTCATCTTCTGCTTACCCTTGCTTGCGGCCGATGGCTGCGGGGGCGATGACGACGATTCCTCGGACGATGACGTGACGGACGATGATGCCGTTGATGATGATGCGTCCGACGATGACGCCATGGATGACGATGTCGGCGACGACGATTCGTCGGATGACGACGACACAACGGACGACGATACCGGCGACGGCAATCGCTTTGATATCTGCGAAAAGGGGTACAACTCGGGCGACGGCTTTTGTTACGCGCATCTGGCCGATCCTGTGGCGGGTGAGGAAGGACTCGGAATGGTCGTCGACTCCACGGGGACAGCTCATGTCGTCGCAACTCGCGGCCGCGATCTCCTGCACTATAGCCGTGACCTCTCCGCCAAGAACGACGGGTGGACCGAGGAGACAATTCGGCAAAATGCCGGCGGGTGGACAGTGGGTGTCGATGCCGACGATGCCTTGCATATTGCATTCAATGACGACCTTAGCCATCGACTGATTTATGCAATACGGCCTGCGGGCAACGAATGGCAGTTCGAGACCGTCGAAGACAACGGCAAAGACAAAGAGTGGATCAAGATCGCTGTGGAACCCGACGGCACGCCACATATCAGTTTCACGGACGAGGACTATCAAAGTGCCAAGTACGCCACGAACGAGTCCGGTGAATGGGCGGTTCAGGAACTCTTCACGATAGGAAGTAGCGGCATCCAGAACCGCATCGCTGTTACCTCGGCCGGGGTCGTTCATATCCTTCACCACGGACGTTATCGCGGCTCTAACGGCGACTGGGAAACAGATCGCAAGGTCCTGCATCACACGAACGCGTCCGGCGATTGGAAGACTTGGTGGAGTCGTTTTCCGGTTTCTTGGGAGCAATTGGCGGTCGACGAAAACGACACCGTTCATTGGATTTTCGGCGACGGAACGGCATACGCGCCCTGGCAACACGGCGTCTACCAAAGTAACGGCGAGTGGGACATCGTCGAAAAATCTCCGGAGAGCCCCAACGCGCTGTGGCCCAGCGACGTCATTGTTCGCGAAGGGCGTGTCTTAATCGCCGCGGAGAACGGATACTACGGCGACCATTTCATTTCCCTGTCGTCATTCGAATTCGGCGAGGATCCGGTTCGCGAACATCTGTTTTACTTAGGCGATAGCCGCCACGAGGCGGAGGCAATTGCCGCGGCATGGAGCGATGGAATGCGCATCGCGTATTTCGACAAAGCCGACGACCATATCGGCTTCGTACAGCCGGACGGCGCCGGTGGATGGTCCCGGGAATACGTGGCGCCGCCGATCGAACGTCCGCGACATGTGCAGATCGTGCGCGACAATATTGCGAACCGGACTGATCTGCTCGTCACCTACAACAACAGCGACGACGACCAGACGGGAAACGACCGACTTCTCCTCGGCCGATATTCAGACGGAACAATCGACTTCGAGGAACTGCCGCTTGGCCGGGAGATTTACGCGTACAGTACTCCGCGCTTGCACGTTCGAGACGGCGTCGTCTTTATCTATGCCGCCGACAACCGTGAGCGCTCGTTTTTTATCACTAACCGAGACGGCTCCTGGGTGGAACAACGGCTTCGTTTTGAAGGGATCGAAAATATTCGTCTCAGCGCGATCGCCCTTGGACGGGATAAGGCCGTTCATTTTTTGGTGGGAGACGGCCTCTCGCCGAATGGAAAGAATGACCCTCTCTATTACCTACGTTGGGACGCGGACGGGCAATGGCACAAAGAGTTGATCTACCAAGATCCCGACAGCAAACCGCCTTCCGTCTATGCCTTTGCCTTGGATCACAGCGACAAGTTTCACCTTCTAACAAGCGGACATGACGGCAAGTTGGCTTATTGGACAAATCGTTCAGGAAATTGGATGAGCGAAGCCATTGATCTAAGCTGGTATGTCGATGAAGCCCACATGGTCATTGACGCTGACGGCAGGGTTCATGCCGTCGTGAAAATCAATGAACCGAATCCGGATAACGACGGCCTGTTTTACCTGACGTTGAAGGGCGCCGCTGTCGAAGAGGCAAAGAAATTTTCGTTTAACGCTCGCGACGCACACCTCTCCGTAACCGACGCAGACGACGTCGTGATGACGATGGAGCTATTTGACGCCATCGTCCTTGCCGAAGATCTTTCAGGGAAGACTAAGCTGACGACGATTGACGATCTGGGAGAGGTCGGAAACCCGACCGGCTACTGTTCCACCTCGCGGGATTGCGTGTTGGCCTATTACGCCGGCGGCGACTGGGCGATGGCGACCTGGAATCCAGCGCATTAACGACACCGCCTCACAATCAAAACCGCGCCCCGAATCGGGGCGCGGTTCGCATTTGAGGAGAGTGGTCGGAGTCGATCAATCCGGGTCGCAGGGCCCGTCGCAGAACTGGTCGACTTCGCCGTCTTCGATGAGCGTGATGATCTGGTCGGCGACGTTGTCCAGCAGATTCATATTGTAATGCACCCCGTTCTCCGAAGACGGCGGCACATTCTCCTCGGGCGGATATTTGCCGTCGGCGATGGGCAGCGCGTACTGCGTGTAGACCGTTTCGGTCGTCGGGGCGAACGTCGCGTCCAGGCCCCAGACCCGCTCCACCGCCGGGACAAGCTGCTTGGCCCCCACCGAACGCGCCAGCATGCGCGTGACCATATTCGGCACTTGGGAATCTCCGATCGCCTCCTGGAAGATGAAGATCCGGTCCGTCGGCGAATCGTCATAGGGATACTCGAGGATGAGCTGCCCCAGGTTGATCGGGTCGGAGAAATCGAACAGCGACTGGGCGCCGGAGATGAAGATCTGCTGGGCGAGGGGATCGCGATATTTCACGTCCAGCACCAGCTTGATCGGCGTATACACAATGGAACGCACCAGCATATTCGACCAGGACGCCCCCGGCACCGCCAGCACGCCGCGCGTGATGTCCCGCGAAATGGACACCAGGGAACTGCCCTGAATGCCGCCCAGGCTCACGCCGTAATAGTAGACGTCCTCGCCGTTGAACATCGGCGCGCCGTCATGCACGCGAATCTGATCGTCCTGCAAAATGCCCTGCTTGCCCAATTCGATGAGCGTCAGGTTGTTGACCAGGGATTGGGCCAGGCGGTCGGTGACGATATGGATGTTGTTCAGGTCCGGGACGATCCCGTCGATGATCGCATCCAGGTCGCCGCCGGACAGGCCGATCCAGTCGGTCGCGAAAAGAATCACGCCCGCTTCCTGGGCAAACTCGTGAATGACTCGCGTCGTGGAACCGCCGTGATGAAGGTAGCCGCTGCCGGTGCCGAAGATGCCGTGGCCGAAGATGGCCATGGGCAACGAATCGCCCTGCTCGGCGACCTTGGGGATCACGATTGTGAAGGGATACTCGCCGTCTTCGCTCCGGCGAAGGGGGTTGTGGTCCGCGTCCCAGACCAGCTCGTTGTCCGAGTTCAGGAAATGGGGCACGTAAAAGCGGCCCTCGACGATGCGCGCCACATTTTCGTTCGGGTTGTCCTCGACCTCGTCGATGACGTACGTGAACCCGCCGCCGGTGTCGGCCTGATCGAAGACCTCCTGGCGCATCTGAGAGATGGGGCCGAGCACGTATTGGACGCTGGCGACCTGAATATCGAAGGCCAGCAGCAGGTCATCGCGCGCGAAACCGGCCTTTTCCTCCAAGGTATCGAACATCTCTTCATAACGATCGCGCAGGCCTTCCAACTCGGGCGAGGTGGTGACGATGCCGTCGCGCAGATAGTCGAAGCCCTGGGAGCGCGGCAGGGGATCGCGCTTGTCGTCCTTGACCTCGTTGGTCAGCACCACCGCGTAGCGTCCCCCCATTTTCAGCGGCACCATCGGGCGGATGATGAGGGCATAGCGACCGAATTTGAGGGATTTTCGGTTGGCGTCCATCTCGATCATGATCGGATGCCGCTCGCCGGTCATCAGGTCGATGACGGCGATGGGGAAGTCACTCTCCAGGGATTTTTCGAACTCGTCCTGGCCCAGCAGCCAGCGGCGCTGAATGTCCTTGCCGAAGTGAATCAGGATCGGCGAGGACGGCGGCGTGCCGTCGGCGTAATTCAGCGGCGTCATGTCGAAGGCCGGGTTGTTGCCCGTATCGACAAACGAACTCTCCAGATGCAGCCGCAAACCGGTGGGCGTGGTCTCGTCCTCGACCATGTAATAAGTGTTGGGGTAGGGAAGCTGGCAGTCCTCGGAGGTCGCCAGGGGATTGCATCCCTCGGGAACTTCGAAGGCGACCGGCGGGATCGTCGTTGTGGTGGTCGTGGTCGTGGTGGTGACGACGGTCGTGGTCGTGGTTGACGTATCGTCGTCGTCATCGTCGTCCATGGTGTCGTCGTCGGCCGTGTCATCGTCGACGGTGTCGTCATCCGACGTGTCGTCGTCCGCGGCGACGTCATCGTCCGAGGAATCGTCGTCGTCATCGTCCCCGCCGCAGGCCACGGCCGCGGACAGGATCAGCGCCAAGGCGAGCGCCAAAAGCACAAATCGCAGTCCAAATGGAAGGTGTCGGGTGGAAGAGTGCATGGGTCAGGGCATCCTTTCGTTCGATGCGAGGTGGAAAAATGCAAAAATCCCTTGGAAATCCAGGAATCAAAGTCACAACAAAGTGTGTCGCCGAACCTCGCACAGGCCGACGCGCACATATGCCCACTTCATCAATATCGAAAGGCCGACGAAACCGCTCGTCGGCGGACGCGACGCATTTAAGCGTGCTGATCGGAAGTTTTTAGCACAAACGATTAATCAAGAAAAAGGGAAATGTGATTAACGAATGAATTCCACGTAGACTTTGCCTTCGACGCGCACTTCCACCTTCAGGTCGGCGGCGACCTCGGCCAGGTCGCCGTCGGCGACTTCCGGCACCAGGGCGCAGAAGGCGAAGGTCGTGTCCGGCTCCTCGATGAACGACTCCAGCCGTTCCAACATTCCGGGCGAAAGATGAAGCTGCGTCCATGTCGTCACCGTCTCGCCGGGCTCGAGCGTATCGATCCAGCCCACCAGGTCGGCGTCCTTCACATCCTCGACAATCAGATCGTCGGACAGGTACAGCTCCAGGCTGATCGGCTGCGTCGAGTGGTTTTCGGTGATGCGATAGCTGATGCCGCTGAGTTTCACGTCCGTGATGTAATCCTCGGCCTCTTCCCACCAATCCACGCCGTCCATGATCTGGCTAAAGCTCGTCGTCGAAGCGGTGCACTGCCCCAGACCCTGCACGGACAGTCCCTCCACTTCCTGATCGAAGGGCTGTTCGCTGGTGTTGGCTTCTTCAAAAGCTTTTTCGTATTCGCTGCATCCGGAGAGGACGAGCAGAAATCCGGCGACCATCGCGCATAACATCAGACGCATGGAAAACATCCCCCGCCCCAGGGAAAGACCTCAATCAGGCCCGGCAAAGCAAGATCTATAAACACGACCACCGGTCGGCAACGTCAGCGTTCCTACGAGTCGGACGCTTCGTCGGTCGGTTCGGTGGATTCCGTTTGGACCGGCTCGGCCATGCGGCTCACCATCTTCTCGGCGTAGTCCAGCATGCCGTCGATGGACTTGTCCGGGCTTTGCGCCAGGTGCCGGGCGAAGACCAGCAGCCAGTCGCCCTTTTCCGGGTAGTCCTCGTCGTCCACGGTCTCGCCGGTTTTCAAATAATGCTGACGCAGTTTTTCCGCCTCGACGGCGAACCGGGACTGCTGCTCGACGACCGCTTCGCTGGTCAGGTGCCCCTGCAGCGCCGATTCGGAATACAGGGCCAGGATCTTCTCGTCGTCTTCGGGTAGGCGGATGCGCAGGTCGGGCACAATGCCCTCGGCCTGAATGGACCGGCCTGAAGGCGTGTAATACAACGCCGTCGTCAGACGCAGGGCCGAGCCGCCGGACAGGCGGAAGATGGACTGCACGCTGCCCTTGCCGAAACTGCGCGTGCCCACGATCAGCGCCCGCTTGTGGTCCTGCAACGCGCCGGCGACGATTTCCGAGCCGCTGGCCGATCCGCTGTTGATCAGCACAATCAAGGGGACGTCCGCGCGGGTGCCTCGGGCGCTGGCGAACTTCTCCTGCTCCTGTAGTCGGCCGCGACCGATGGTGTTGACGATCATGCCGCTGGTCAGGAAATAGTCGGCCACGTTCACGGCCTGGTCGAGCAACCCGCCCGGGTTGTTGCGCAAATCCAGAATGATGACCTTGGGCGTCTTTCCCGCCACCTCGTAGTTTTCGATCGCCTCGCGCAGGTCCTTGGCCGTGTTGACGTTGAACGAATAGACGCGGATCCACGCCACGCCGCCTTCGGACAGCTCGGTCTTGATGGTGTGCACCGGGATCGTGTCGCGCACGAGGGTGACGTCGAAATCGTCCGTTCCCGCCCGGCGGATCGTCAGCACCACGCTGGTGCCGATCTCGCCGCGGATCAACTCCACCGCGTCAAGCAAGCGCATGCCGATCGTCGATGTGTGGTCCACCGCCACGATGCGATCCAACGGATGCAGTTTCGCCCCGGCGGCGGGCGTGCCTTCGATGGGCGCGATGATCGTCAGCAGGTCGCCGCGCATGCCCACTTCGATGCCCACGCCGCCGAATTTGCCCGACGTCTCCGCCTTCAAATTGCCGTAATGCTCGGGAGGCAGGAAGTTGGAGTGGGGATCCAGGTTGTAGGCCATGTACGACAGGCTGTCGTAGAGCATGCGCTTTTCCGGATCGCCGCCGGACTGGGATTTGACGAACTCGTAGCCCTTGAGCAGGGACAAGGCGGCGGTCTGGCGCTCCTTGGGAACGGCGACGACGGTATTCTGGCCGTTGATCGTCAGCCGCACCATGTCGTTGTCCAACGCCTCGACGGTCAACGGGCTCTTGAGGTTCTCCATGCCGTCATACGGCGAAATCTGCACCGGTTCGTCGGATTCGAGCAGGTCGTGGAGGCTCGCCTCGTCATCCTTGTCAGTGTCGCTTTCGTCCGGGGCCGGAGTCCCGGCGGCCGGTTTATCGTCTTTGCCGTCTTTGTCGTCTTTATCGTCGGATTTCGCGGCGGCATCGGCCTCGGGGGCTGCTTCGGTGTCGTCCCCGGCTTCGGCGACGGTCTTCTGGTGTTCCTGATAGGCCAGGGACTGGGCCATGCCTTTGAAGGCGTCGACGACCAGCACATGGTTGTCGGGCTGCGTCAGGTAGTATTCGTCCACCAGACCGAACACATCCAACACCAGCTCCCGGTCCGGATCGGACGAGCACGCCGTGGGCAACAACGTCCAAATAACGGCCGCCGTGAAGGCGATCAGGAGCGCGCGGATTTTTGCATGGCGATATGTCATGGGCCTCGTCTCGGTGGGCGGCTTCCCCGATGCCGCCGAACCGAACGCACACCTTAAAGCAACGCCGGAAAATTTGAAGGGGGACACCTTTGAGGAACGCTGTAAGCGCTCCGATCTCCCTGAACGGCGGTCGGCGACGGCCCGACCCTCGGCGCGTCCCGGTGAAAAACGCGCGCTCCCCGATTCCCCGTTTCCCCGCCCGGCGACCTGGACTAAAATCGCCTTCTTTGCCCATGCCTTAGCCCGATGGATGCGATGGAATACGCTCTGTTTTTGCTCAAATGCGCGACGGGGATCTTCGTGATCATCAATCCCTTCGGGATTCTGGGGATCGTCCTGTCGCTGATCGCCCATGTGGAACCCGACGATCGGGCTCGCACGCTGAGCACCGCGTCGACGGCGTCGTTTTTGCTGTTGGTCGTCTTCGCCCTGGGCGGGCAGGTCATCATGCAGATCTTTCAGATCTCGCTGGGGGCGTTGCGCATCGCGGCGGGGCTTTTTCTGTTTTCGATGTCCATCTCCATGCTCTACGGAACGCAGCCCCGGGCCGAACTCAACGACGCCGACCGCCGGGAGGCCGACGAGAAGGACGACATCGCCATCACGCCCCTGGGCATCCCGATTATCACCGGACCGGGGTGCATCGCGACGGTGATGAGCCTGAACGCCTCGGCTCCGGACATCGCCTCGCGGGTGCTGGTCTTCGTCGCGATTCTCATCGCCGTCACGGCCAGTCACCTGGTGCTGCGTTCGGGGCAGAATATCCTGAAGTTCATGGGTCGCAACGGCCTGCGGGTCATGACGCGCCTGATGGGCCTGCTGGTCGCCGTGATGGCGTCGCAGATGGTCATTAATGGGCTGTATGACGCGTTTCCGGGGCTGGCGGGGACGGGGTGAATGTGGCTGATCTTCGCTCGTTGGTTATCAAAGAATTCTCCAGCCCAAGCGCCCAGCGACGATTTCGCGAGATGGCGGACCAGGGACTTTGGGACTCCGAAATGCACTTCGTCGAAAAGTATTTTACGAACTCCCGCGCCCGGGTGCTGGATCTAGGTTGCGGCACGGGACGCACGACTATTCCGCTGGTTCAAAGGAATTTTGATGTCATCGGCGTGGACCTGACGCCGGCCATGATCGAAACCGCCGTCGAAATCGCCGCCGAAAAAGATCTGACGATCAAATACGAGGTCGGGGATGCAACGAGGCTGCATTACCCGGATGGCTTTTTCGACTACGTCCTTTTTTCCAACCAGGGCTGGACACAAATCCCCGGTAGGAAAAACCGGTTGGCGGCCCTTGGCGAGATTCGGCGTGTACTGAAGTCCGGGGGCATCTTCATTTTTACGACGCATCAACGCGCCGGAGTACGCCGTTGGACGCCATTTTGGATTAAACAAGCGTTTCGCTTCTATGTCCTCAAACGCTTGGGATTCGCCATTCCGGAAATGGATTTTGGGGATCGTTTCTTCAACCGCGACTCCACGGACGACCGTCGTACGTACGCCAACCGGCAATACATTCATATTCCGACCTTGCACGAAGTGAAATCCGTGTTGGAGAAGGCTGGTTTTGCGTTGCTGGAAGTCAACGGTTCAATGCAAATTTCGCGGGACGATGTCCGCAAATATCCGCCTGTGTTTTTTGTTTGCGAGAAATCGGCGTAATTTCGTTGCATATCAAAAACGGATACGAAGCCGATAACGCCCTCGACCAAACAGAGCCGCGAACCGTAGTGAGCGGTTGGGCGCGCGATACGAAACAACGGTCGGGGCGTGCCGGGACGGACCAGACCCCTCCCTACAGGTCGGGGCTCTGACGGGCGCGTACGCGATTCTTCAATAACGAAAGCGGGTCGCCGAATCCCGGCAACCCGCCCTCGATAAGAATCATCTCAGTTTTCACACCTTCTCTCGACCTTCGGTCTCGCGAAAGTGTGGCACCCCCACTCACTTGGCACCCGCCTGTCGCTTATGCGCTCGGCTGCTCCGCCGCCTCTTCCTTGGGCGTTTCCTCGGCGACCTTGGCGGCCGGTTGGGAGAGGTGGTCGGCGACGATTTCCAGCACATCCTTGACCTTAACCTTATCGTCGACCTGCTTGTCCTTGGACGAGTCGGTGAGCATGGTTAGGCAGAAGGGGCAGGACACGCCCACCGTCGCCGGTTGATCGCACGACTCCATGATCTCGTCGAAGCGGGTGTGGTTGACGCGAGGCGCGTGCTCCTCGACCCACATGCGACCGCCGCCGGCGCCGCAGCAATAGGACTGCTTCTTGTTCAGGCTCGGCTCCACCACCTCGGCGCCCACCGCCCGCAACAGGTCCCGCTGCTGCTCGAACACGCCGTTATAGCGGCCCAGGAAGCAGGGATCGTGATAGCCCACGCGGCCGATGTCCTTGGACCGGTCCAGCTTGATGCGTCCGCTCATGAGCAGATCGTGGGCCAACTCGTTGGCGTGGATGACCTCGAAACCGGCCGAGCCCTTGTAGGCGTCGGTGATCTCCGGCGTCTCCATCTGCGTGATGGCGTCCTCGATGAAGTCGGGGTATTCGTTCTTGATGGTGTTGAAGCAGTGGGGGCAGTTGGTGATGACCTTCTTCACGCCGTAGGTCATGAACGTCTGGATGTTCGTGACGGCCATGATCTGCCCCACGTACTCGTTGCCAAGCCGCCGGGCCGTCTCGCCGTTGCAGCCTTCCTCGATGCCGAGCACGGCGTACTTGATGCCCGCCGCGTCCAAAATTTTGCACACCGAGTGGGTGATCTTTTGGGAACGGTCATCGTAGGAGCCCATGCATCCCACGTAGTAGAGGTACTCGACCTCGGCCAATTCCTCCGGCGAAAGCTCGGCGAACTGGCGGACCTTGACGCCCTCGCCGGCCTTGGCGATCCAGTCGGCGCGCTTGTCCGGGCCCAGGCCCCAGGGGTTCGAGTTGCGCTCGATGTTTTTGTAGTAGTTGGTGATCTCGGCGGGAATGTCGCCCGCGATCATGGACAGGTATTGGCGCATCTGGACGATGCGAGGCACCTGCTCGATGAAGACGGGGCAGCGATCCTCGCAGTCGCCGCACAGGGTGCACGACCAGATCGTCTCGGTCCACACGGCGCCGTCGTTGCCGTCGATGAGCATGCCGTTGCCCAGGGCCGTAATCGCGTCCTTGCCCTCGGCGGCGCCTTTGGCCTGGGCCGCCGCGACCAGTTCCTCGTCGCCGGCGTACTTTTGGCCGAATTTGAAGGGCGGCATCTCCAGCGGATACTTGTGGTAGGCCGCCGCCTTGATGGACTTGTTCACGCCCCGGTGGGACAGGGGCTTGTCCGTGGAAAACGCCGGGCAGTAGGGCGCGCAGCGACCGCATTCGGTGCATGAGTATACGTCCAGGATCTGCTTCCAGCTAACATCCTCGACCTTGGCGATGCCGATGGACAAATCCGGGTTGGTTTCGAGTTGCTCGAACTTCTCCTCGATGTTGCGGATCGGCTCGATGCGTCCCTTGGGTCCCAGGCGGGAAAAGAAGACGTTGGGCAGGGCGGTGATGACATGAAAATGCTTGCCGAAAGGCAGGTAGTTGAGGAACAGCAGCACCATCACCGAATGGCCGACGACCGCCGCCTTCCACATGGTCGCGCCCGACTCGGCGTTGAACATGCCCTGCGTGAGCAGTCCCAGGCCGAAATGGGCCTCCCGGCCGTTGGCCACGGCGACGGCGTTGTAGCCGCCCTCGTGGAGCATGTCGAAGATCATCAGGCCGCAGATCCAGCACAGAATCGCCACCGGCTCCCAGTGGTGCATGCCCTGCATGCGCTTGGGCAGGGAAACCAGGCGTCGCCACATAAACCCGATGCATCCCGTGATCACCAGAATGACCACGATGTCCTTGACGAAGGAGTAGACCGGGCCGATCACGCCGCCCACCACCGGAATATGGTGCAGGCTGGCCTCGTACCCGCCGAAGCCCATGACGAACAGTTCCAGCGTGCGCACCGAGAGGATCATGAATCCGGCGAAGATGAAAATGTGCAGCAGGCCGGGCACCAGTTCGTCGGGCATGCGCCCCTGACCCAGGCCGTATTGCAGCAGGCGGCCGACGCGGTCCTTGATGCGGTCGAACCGGTTTTCCTTCGGGCCGACCATCATCAGGCGGATGCGGTGGTACATCACCGCGCCGTGCGTGGCCAGAAGGCCCGCGATCACGACGGCGAACAGCACCTTCAGGGCGCCGGATAAGGCGAGAGCTTCCATGGTTTCCCCTCCGTCTCTCAAAGGACTTGTGGATGGAGATGGATGCGAGCTTGAGGATCCCCGCCGCGCGCATAGCCCAAGCCCGGCGATAGGGTCAAAAGCGTCAACTTGTCAAATTGGCCCCAAAGCGAGGGACCTTTCTATCGTAATCAAATAAAAGGCGACCGGGAAGGGTCCCGGTCGCCCGTCAGGTCGGAAAAATCGCGGAATTGCCCGGACACGCGCGAAAAAAGCGCGATCGGCGAATCCCTTTAGTCGGACGCCAGGAGCTTCTTGAACTCTTCTTCCATCTTGGGCACCGCCTCGAACAGGTCGGCGACCAGACCGTAATCGGCCTTCTGGAAGATGGGAGCTTCCGGGTCCTTGTTGATGGCCACGATGACCTTGGAGGTCCGCATACCGGCCAGATGCTGAATGGCGCCGGAGATGCCGCACGCGATGTACAGGGACGGGTTGACCGTTTTTCCGGTCTGTCCGACCTGCATCGAGTGGGGGGCGAATCCCGAATCCACCGCCGCGCGCGAAGCGCCGACCGTCGCGCCGATCACGTCCGCCAACGATTCCAAGATGGCGAAATTCTCGGAGTTTTTCATGGCCCGGCCGCCGGAGACGATGCGCTCGGCCTCGGTCAGGTCGGCCTTGGCGGACGTGGACTCCTGCATCTCGACCAGCTTGACCTTGGTCTCGCCGAAGTCCGCGGAGACGGCCACGGTCTCGGCCGAACCGCCCGGGGCGTCCGCGGGGACGGCGAACGAGTTGGGCCGAATCGAGAAGACGCACTTATCGGCGTCCAGGGTCACGGTGCGAAACGCCTTGCCGGAAAAGACCGGGCGCTTGGCCTGGATTTTTCCGCCTTCGAGCTGCACATCCACGCAGTCCGCGGCAAAAGCCGCGTCCAGACGGGCGGCCAGACGGGGCGCCAGATCCTTACCGGCGGAGGTGGCGCCGAACAGCACCACGGCGGCCCCGGCCTGCTCGGCGACCTCGTTGATGATCTTGGTATAGCCTTCCGAGTTGTACTCGGCGGCGCCGTCGGCCACGTAGACCTTCTTGGCGCCGTATTCGCCCAGCTTGCCCTCGGCGCCGGCCACGCCGGACCCGATCACGACCGCGGACAGCTCTCCGCCCAGACCCCCGGCAATCTCCGCGCCTTTGGTCAAAAGCTCGAGGGCGATCTTCTTGGGTTCGTTGCCTTTGGTTTCCGCAACAACCAGAACATTAGCCATGGTGATATCTCCTATGCCCTCTTCGGCGGATTAGATGACTTTCGCTTCTTCGCGCAGCAGACGGACGACCTCGGCGACGTGCTCCACGCCCTCGAAGACCTTGCCGGCCTTGCGTTCCTCGGGCAGGGACACGCTGGTGCCCTTGGCCTTGTTCTGCGTCGCCCCGGCTTCCTTGACGTCCACGGGCTTGCGCTTGGCCTTCATGATGCCCGGCAGGCTGGCGTAGCGCGGCTCGTTGAGGCCCTTGGTGGCGGTCACGACGGCCGGCAGCGCGGCTTCCATGACCTGCTTGGCGCCGCCCTCGATTTCCCGGTGAGCGGTGACTTTGCCGTCGCCGACCTCGATCTTGCCGCAGACGTTGATCTGGGGAACGCCCAGAAGCTCGGCCACCATGCTGGGAACGGCGAACATATCGTCGTCGATGGCGCGGCAACCGGCCAGCAGCAGGTCGCAGTCCAGCTCCTTGATGGCCGCGGCCAGGTCCTTGGCGGTGGCCAGGCTGTCGATGTAGCCCTCGGCGGTCTTCACATGCACCGCCGCGTCGGCGCCCATGGCCAACGCCGTGCGCAACGCCTCCACGATGCGGTCCGGGCCCAGGCCCACGACCGTCACTTTCTCCGCCTGACCGGCCTCTTTCTTGACCAGGGCCTCTTCGACGGCGAACTCGTCATAGGGATTGAGGATCCACTTGATCCCTTCCATATCGAAGTCGGTCCCGTCGCCGGAAAGCTTGATGCGGCTTTCGGTGTCCGGAACCTGTTTGCACAGTACGACAATATTCACGACAAACCTCCTATTGTCCGGAAGACGGATGCTTTTTGAGCCCCTCTAGGAAGAACTCGGCCAAAGCGTCGGCAATTTCCTCGGCATCGTATTTGGGGTGGGGATCCAGGACCATGTACAGCACCATCTCATCCAGCGCCCCGAAGATCGAACGCTTGATGATGCCCGGCGGCACACTTGTCCGAAAAACCCCCTGGTCCTTGCAATCCCGAATCAGGTTGGAAACCAGATTCAGGAACTCGCCGAATTTGATCGGCACGTATTCCTTCATAAATTTGTTGGACTGACGAAGCTCCACCGAGATGACCTCGGCCAGCTCCTTGTTCTCGTCCATGTAGAGCACGTAGTTGCGGATGAACGCCCGAAACCGCTGCTCCGGCGCGTCGATCCCGTCGAGTAGCTCCTTGAGGCGGTCGATGGCCTCGGTGAGCTTCTCTTCAAACAAGGAGATGAGCACATCGTCCTTGTTTTTGAAGTACAGATAGATCGTCCCGTCGGCGACGCCCGCCTCCTTGGCGATCTGGCTGATCTTCGAATTATGAAACCCGTGCCGGGCGAAGATCTTCACCGCGGCCTTGAGAATGCGGTCGTGTTTTTCCTGGGCCCCCGCGCGGCGGGGAGCCGCCTTTTCGGCTTTCATCGATGCAACCTGCGGGAATTTCCCGGAATTTCACTCCCCTACGCGGTGGGGAGTCGAATAAGCGTCGCTTATGTGCGCGCGGCCCCGCGCATCGTTCGAGGCGCCCGAATCCGTCCCGGCGCCGACCCTCGTTCCGTCCGAAGACAATAATGAATGAGGGCTCACTCAAATCCGTAAACTAGAGGCCCGAGCGGGGAATGTCAAGTGCCTTGTGCGCCGGACCAGCCCCTCGGTTCGAGGGAAAAGTCCCGATAAATCAATTCGATATGGAAGACCCGCGGAAGGGGCCGGTTACAAAAGCGGCGCCATCAACCGGGCGATATCCTCAACGATTTCCAGGGCCAGGCTCTCGCGCTCGGGACGCCGGTCGTCCACCGCCTCGGACCCGTCCATGTACATTTGGATCGTCGCCTCCACCTGCTGCGCCACGCCGCGCGAATAGACCAACGCCCCCGCCTCGAAATTGAAGAACAGGCTGCGGATGTCCATATTCGCCGACCCGATCACGCACACCGCCTCGTCGATGAGCATCAGCTTGCTGTGCAGCATCCCGCCCGTGTACGTGAACAGGCGCACCTTGGACCCGCGAAGCTGGCGAAAATAGGAGTTGCGGGCCATGTCCGGGATGCGGTGGTTGGAGACCTTGGGCACCACGACGCGCACGTCCCGGCCCATCTCGGCCAGCAAACGGATCTGGCGCATCATCGGCTCGCTGGGCACGAAGTAGGGGGTGGCGATCCAGACACGACGCCGAGCGACGCGCATCGCCGAGACGAGCATATCGTGCAGAGGCAGGAACTCGGCGTCCGGCCCACCGGCCAGGACCTGCACCGCGTCCTCCCCGCCGGTCGCGGGAGCGGGAACGGTCTCGAACTCGATATCCTCCTTGGTGGCGAAGCGCCAATCCGCGTCAAAAATGCGCAGAAAATCCCGCACCGCCGGGCCCCGGACGGCCGCCATGGCGTCGTACCATTCGCTGGCCACGTGGTCGGGCCCCATGTACTCGTGGGCCAGGTTCATGCCGCCGACCATCGCCTCCCGCTCGTCGACCACGATGATCTTCCGGTGATTGCGCATATGCATGTGGCGGGTGCGACCCGGACGGGGCGGCCAGATCGGGCTGAAGGTGCCCACCTTCCCCCCGGCCTTTCGCAGCGGTTTGGAGAACCGGTACTGAGAAAACAGCGCCCCCAGCCCGTCGAGCAGCAGACGCACCCGCACGCCGTCCTTCGCCTGGGCCGCCAACTCGTCGACGATCGCCTGCCCCACGTTGTCTCGGCCCAGGATGAACATCTCCACGTAGATCGACCGCTTCGCCCCCCGGATCATCTCCACCAGACGGCCGAAGGCCTCGTCCCCCCTCGCCACCAGTTCGACCTTGTTGCCTCCGGTGGGCAGGGGCAGTCCCGCCGCGTGGAGTTGGTCGGTCAGATCGCGCAAACGGTCGTCATCGGCGACGACACCCGGCAGCTCGCGGGTCGTCAGATGGGGGTGGTCGTACAGGCGCGGCTTTCGGTGACGATCCCGGCGAAAGCGATAGCCGCCGATGATGAGGTAAAGGGGAATGCCCACATAGGGCAGCAGGATGATCGCCAGGATCCACACCATCGTGGAGGACGGGGGGCGGTGCTCCCGCAGAATCAGCACGGCCAGGAAGATCACCACCGCCGGCAGGAAGACGGCGATCGCGCCGATCAGGATTTGTTCGAGCGTACCCATCCCGAGGGGCTAGCCCCTTTTTTTGGCGAAGCTGCGCAATTGGCGATCCAGCTCGAAACGCACCACGCCCGGCACCAGGCGCTGGGCCAGCCAGGCAAATCGGCCTTGGGCGCCGGGGACGATCATGAATCGGCCGGTCTTCACGCCGTCGAGCATGGCTCGGGCGACCTGTTCGGCCGACAGCAACCCGCCGCCCTCCGACAACGCGATGCATTCGGGGGGTTTGGTTTCGTTTTCGGCACGCAGGCCTGGCGTGTCCGTATCGGGCGGACACAGCACATGCACACTCACCCCGTGGCGCTTCATCTCCATGCGCAGCGCCTCGGAGAATCCCATCACGGCGAATTTCGACGCCGAGTAGTGCGTGAAGCCGATGATGCCCAGGAAACCGGCCACCGACGAGACATTCACGATCGCCGATCCCGCCCGGCTTTTCAGGTGGGGCGCCAGGGCCTGCGTGACCGACCAGGTGCCGTAGAGGTTCACGCGCATGACCTGATCAAGCATGTCCAGGGTCACGTCCTCGAAATAGGCGGGGTTGGACACACCGGCGCAGTTGATGAGCAGGTCCGGCGCACCGAGTTCGGTGACGACGGCGTTCATCGTCGCGGTGGCGGCTTCGTGATCGGCCACGTCCAGGCGGCGGGTTTCGACCTGCTGCGTCGCGTTCTTGCGCGCGGCGCGGATCTCGTTCGCGGCCTTGGCCAGAGCGTCCTCGTTGCGCGCGAAGAGAACGACATGCGCCCCCTCGCCCGCCAGAATCTTCGCCGCCGCCAGCCCGATGCCCATCGACCCGCCGGGAATGTACGCCCGCTTGCCTTCGAAGGATTTCATCTCCAGGCTCCAATGCAGTTATTCAAACCTAGCGCGCCATCGTCGGAAAAACCGTCGGATCACGCAATGGGAAGACTTTCCACGGCAATCCCGAGCGTAGATGCGGTGAGTGCGATTTCGCCTTAAGATAGCGGTTGTAAAATTTTCCAATCGCCGTGGGAGCATGGGGAAAGAACTATTGACCGGCGCCGCTTGCGAATATTGCGGAATCCAAGTCGAACTCGGCATTTCGAAGTGCCCGAATTGCGGGGCTCCCCTGCCACCGACTCCAAAACGCCGAGCCCGTCCCAACCCACATCTTTTGCCGCGCTTAAAGATTCCCATGAACTTCGACTATCTACGTCATACGCGCAGCAATACCGATGAGGAAATCAACGCCTTGCCGACTTGGCTGGTTCTTTTGATGTTCGTGTTTTGCCCCCCAGCGGGCTTGGTCGGCATCTGGTTGCAGCCACGAGGTTTTTTCGCCAAAACACCTCGAGTTCGTGGTTGGGCGACATTTATTTTCATCGTCGCTGTGACCCTCTTTTATATGTTCACTCCCTACAAATAGGTTGCCCCTTGGCGAATGAAATTCTTGGTCGCCTTCCTGTCGCCAGACCGGGCAATTGAGATCCCCGCCGCCTTTGCGCTAGAATCCCCGCTTAGATTTTTCTTTTTGACTTGGGGCGAGCACGGAGGGCGTGTCGATGCGTCGTGATGCGGTGCGTTGGTGGTGGGTGTTGGTGTTGGTCGTGGTGTTGGGCGCTCTGTTTGCGGCGTCGACGGCTTGCGGCGGCGATGATGACGACGACGACACGGCTTCGGACACGGACGACGACGACGTCAGCGCCGATGACGACGATGATGATGATGACGACCTGGACGGCGACGACGACTGCAAGGCCCCGTTCGATTGCGGCGCCGACGATGACGACAACGCCATCACCCTCGATCTGGTCGACGGATGCAATATGTTCGCGACAAGCTCCGAGTGCGTCTTTCCGTTCCCGTCGTCGAATTTCGAAATCCCTGCCGACACGCCCACCGGTGTGAAACTCGACTACCCGGATGACTCGGTCCAAGTCGCCGAAGGCACCCCGCCCATCGACATGGAGCGCATCAACGCCGGTGACGGCCACTCCCCGGTCACGCCCATCCTGGTGCATTTCGGGCGGGACGTGCATCCCGACTTTTTGTTCACCGAAGACTTCGTCGAGCGCTCCCTGGCCGACAACGCTCCCATCGCCCTGGTCAACGCCGACACCGGCGAGCGCGTGCGCGTCATGGCCGAGATGGACGCCAACCGGGTCGAGGACCTGGAAGGCCGCTACGCGCTCATCATCCGCCCGATGCAGCCCCTGGAATTCGGCGGGCGATACATTGTGGTCCTGACCAACGCGCTGACCGACAGCGAGGGCGCGTCCTTCGATTCGCCCCCGGCCTTCGCGGCGCTGAGGGATGACGTCCCGACCACCAACACCCCCGTCGAGGCGATTCGCGATCGCTACGAAGACAACTTCGACGTTCTGGCCTTGACGGGCTACAACCGGGACGACCTCCTCCTGGCGTGGGATTTCACCGTGGCGAGCAAGGATTTCGTCTTCGGCCCGGTGCTGTCCATGCGTGAAGAGGCGATCGACGAATACGAAAAGGCGCCCATCGCCTACAAAATCGACAAGGTCTTCGACAACCCGGAACCCAATCTGGCCCGGCGCGTGGAGGGTGTGTTCACCGTCCCGAATTACCTCAACAAAGACGAGCAGTTCGAGCTGGACGCCGACGGCCTGCCCACGCTTCTGGGCGAGGACAAGAAGGTGCCCTTCACCATGATCATCCCCAAGCGGGCGCTCACCGAAGGCAAGCCGCTGCCGCTGATGATCTTCGGCCACCCGCTCTATTCCACCGGGCGCCTGTTCCTGCGCAGCTTCACGTACCTGCATGACATCGCCGAGAAGCAAGGCTTCATCGTGGTCGCCACCGACTGGCGCGGCCTGGGCACCGCCGACTTTTTGCCTCTGTTCACCAAGGTGCTCTCCGACCTCAACCAGATCGGCCGTGTCACCGAGCAGATGCAGCAGTCGATGATCAACACCATGGTCCTCACCGAACTGGCGCGCACGCGCTTCGGCTCCGACCCGGACATGAAAGTCGCCGCCAACGACCTGATCGACGACGGCCCGATCTATTATTACGGCGTCAGCTTCGGCGCCATCATGGGATCGGCGTTCATGGGCATGTCGCCCCATGTGCAGCGCGCGGCCCTCTCCCTGCCCGGCGGCGGGTGGGCCCACATCATCCCCCGGTCCATCCTCTGGGCGCCCCTGCGGTCCGTGATGCAGAAGAACTACCCCGATCCGTTGGCCCAACAACTCGGCTTCGGGTTCATCCAGCAGCGCTTCGACCCCGCGGACTCGGCCAACTGGGCTACGCGCATCTACAACGACCCCCTGCCCGACGCGCCCAAGAACGTCGAGGTGCTCATGCAGGAGGCGATCGGCGATTGCTATGTGCCGAATATGGGCACGGAGATCCTGGTGCGAGGCGCGGGGATGAACCAGCTCACCCCGGCGGTGGAGGTCATCGACGGTTTGACGCCGGTCACGGCCCCGGTTTCCAAACCGGCCGTGACGCAGTTCTACATCGTCGACGAGGTCGAGGCGAATCCGCCGCCGGAAAACAACGCCGCCAAGCTCTCGTGCAACGCGGTGCATGTCACGTCGCTGGGCCTGCCCAATCTGCAGGAACAGATCGAGCACTTCCTGGCCGACGGCGAGGTCATCCACCCCTGCGACGGTATTTGCGACCCGGATTAAGGGCCGTCGACCGTCAAGGCAGGGGATTGTACGACCTGCCGGAAATCGCTGTCATCCCGAGCAACGCGAGGGATCTCTCGTCCGTCGTTCATCAGAGGCCGAACCGCTCGACGACCCCGCGCTAACGCCTGGGGCTCTGATGGGGCGCAGTCGTCTCCAACGACGCACGAGAGGTCCCTCACTGCGTTCGGGATGGCAACGATATTACTTGGTCGGACAAGCGACGACCCCGCGTTCTGAATCTTCCTTCAAATTCCGCCTGGACAACTCCCGGCCCAAACCGCTACAAATACGGTCTTGTCATTCCCGACTGATGAGGGAGGGCCCTCGTGCCTGGGTGCATTGTTTCTCGATGGAAAAACGCGGCGATCGTCCTGGCGATCCTGACGGCGCTTTTGACGGCGGCCAGTCCGGCTCAGGCCGACAAATACGCCGTGTCCATGTTCCATTTCAACGTTCAATACGTCGCCGGCGGCCTGCGCGGCTTCGCCATCGAGGCCTGGGATCAGACCGACGAGGAAAACCAGGATATGATCATCGAGGAGAGCTTCGAGCCCGTCCTCGACCTGTTCCTGGCCCACCCCGGCTGGGGCGTCGACCTGGAGATGCAGGGCCTGATGGTCGAGGTCATGGCCGAGCGGCACCCGACGGTGCTCAATAAGCTGCGCACGTTGGCCAAAAACGGCCAGGCGTCGGTCATCAGCTTCCACTACTCGGACCAACTCTTCACCGGTTTTCCCTACGAGGCCTGGGAGGACTCCGTCCGCCGAACGCAGCAGGTCTTCGAGGACAACGACATCCCCCTGTCCAAAACCGTCTTCTGCCAGGAAGGCCAGGCGGCCATGGGCATGGCTCAAGCCATGGAAGATTGGGGCTACGAAACCCTGGTGTGGCCCAAGAACCTGTGGCGCAGCCAGCACGGCGAATTTCCGCCCGACGGCCCGGACCCGTACTACACCTTCGGCAACCTGGATCTGGTCGTCGGCTCCCAGGGGCTGAACTACAACTCGGGCGAGCTGGAACTGACCTGGACCTTCTTCAACGACGGCGAACTGCTGGCCACCGGCGATTGGGACCCCTACTTCCCCACTTTCTTCAAATACAAGGAAGAAGCCGTGGAGGAATACGAGGCCAAGCTGCAAAACCTGGAAGACAACGGCTGGAAGATCGCCACCGTCGCCGAATACGTGGAGGCCGCCAAGGAATCGTCCCACACGCCCTCCGATCCGCCGGATCTGTTTGACGGCACCTGGCAGCCCGAGTCCACCAACGGCGTCTTCCGCTGGCTGGGCGGGCCGGGGGCGATCTGGTTCAACCAGGAGCGCGACAACGCCGTGCGCACCCTGAACGCCATCGCCTATCGCGAGCTATTGGCGGCGCGGGTGGCGGCCGACGAGGCCGACCTGGACGTGGACGACGAGTTGGACGAGGCCTGGCGCCTTTTGACGTTGGGCATGGTCACGGACGCCACGGGCATCAACCCCTACAAGGGCGAAGTGCTCTACGGCATCTCCCACGCCGGCGAGGCGGCGCGCATGGCCCGCAACATCATCGACCAAGCCAAGGCGGAATTAGCCTTGGACAAAGCGGCCATCGACGTGGCCGCCGAATCCATGGAAGAGGCCGATCCCCAAACGTCCCCGGCCGAAACGACCGCGCCGATCACCCTGGAAATCGTCGCCGACGGCCGCACGGTCAACGAAACCTGGTATGAAATTACAACCGGCGATCCGAAAATCCGGATGGTGGAGCTGGAATTCTCCGCCGGCGACAGCCGCGAGATTTCCGTCACCTTCCCCGGCAACACCGACGACATCGTCTTCACCTCCGCGCTGGTGGACGACGTACCGGTGACGTACGACCGCGCCGATTTCAACTTCTCCACCGACGGCATCCTGGACGGCTGGCCCATGGCCCTGACCAACGGGATGATCAACATCGACGACGACCTGTTCGTCATCAAGGACCAGGGCCTGGTGCATCTGGCGGCGATCATCCGGCAGGTCGACCAGGACGTGACCTTCATGGACGGCACGGCCACGCGCGGCTCGACGGTCACGTGGCGATTCTGGCTGGTGGAAGGCACCGCCTCCCAAGCCCTCGACCTGGCCGACGAAATCAATGTCAAACCCGTGCTGATTCGCTGATGTTTTTGCGGAATTTAAGGGAGCCGACGACGATGGCTTGGACGACGAAAACCTGGATCTTGACCTTGGCCCTGTTGCTGGCCCTTGGCGCCCTGAGCCTGGGATGCAAAAGCGGCGACGACGATGACGACGATTCGGTGGCCGATGACGACACCGCCGATGACGACACGACCGACGATGACACCGCGGACGACGACACATCCGATGACGACACTTCCGACGATGACACGACGGACGACGACACCGGTGACGACGACACGGTAGAAACGGTGACGTACGACTTCCCGCTCATCCTCGAGTTTCGCAACACGGCCCAGCTTCATCTGGAAGTCACCGGCGACGCCATCGAGGGCTCCTTCACCGCCGCCGAGGGCTACGGAAACGAGTTCATCCCCGCGAACACCGAACTTTCCGGCGAAGGCAAGCTCATGACCTTCGAAGAGGCCAAATACGAGATGTTCACGTTGGAGTTTTCCGGCGGACCGGTGACGGACGGGCCGTGCGGCGCCGAGACGGTGAACTACGCGCTGACGCTCAACCACCAGATCGGTCAGACCGAACTGAACGGCGGCATCACCTGCCGATGCGGCGACGACCTGCGTTACAAGGGAATGCTGCGCATCCAGACCGGTGTGTATGAAGGCGGCGACGACGACGAATAGACGAACGCGGACCAAGCGTCGCGGGGTCTTGGTCCTCGCGGCGTCGGCGCTTGTGACCGCCCTGGTTCTCGCGTTGACCGGCGCGTCCTCCGGGTCGAAAAAAATCGGCGCCCAATGCACCTACGGCGGCAAATTCCTGGCCGGAAAAGTCGCCGTCGCCTCGGCTTTCCCCGATTTCGACGTGCAAATCGTCGACAGCTTCCCCGATCTGAAAGTCAAAACCGTCGACGCCTTCCCCGACTCCTGCGGCGAATGGAAATTCGTCAAAACCTCTGAATTCCCCGATTTCACCATCCGCTACGTCAGCGCCCACCCCGACTTCAAAATCAAATACGTCCGCAGCTTCCCCGGCCTGCCCTAGGTGGCGTAGTCGCCACGGACTGACGGATGCCAAGGCATCCTGCACGCTGTCGCGTGGGTTGAAGGCACCTTGGTGGACGTCGCTTCGCTCTAGCATTGATGATGTCCGGTCGGGCGCCGCATATTCACGACGATGCAATTTTCCGAGCTGTGCGCGGCTCTGATCCGGCGGATTCCTTTCCAACAACGTTCGACTTTGGCCGCTCCCTACCGTTCACGGCTCTGAGCGGGCGCGAACGTCTCGAACAACGAACGAGAGATCCCTCACTTCGTTCGGGATGACAGCGAATACCGATGGGTTGGAGCGAAGCGACTTCCACCAAAGCCCCCTCAACCTACGCGCCAGCGTCCAGGATCGCTCGCGATCCGCCAGTCCGTGCCGACTACGGCACCCTGGACTTGGGGACGTCGTGCGGTATGATCGGCGGCGATGAAACGCGCGCTTTGCCACCACGATTCCGTCCAATGCGTGTCCCGGCTGATCCGCCGTGTCGGCGTGGTCGTCGCGGTCGGCGTGCTGGCGTTCGCGTTGAGCGCGTGCGAGTTGTTGGAGGCGTCCGCGCCGCCGTCGGACGAGCTTCTCGTTCTGAACGAAACCCTCCACCGCCGGGCCGAGGCCGGCGACGTGGACGGCATCCGCGAGTTCCTGGCCGTCGCGCCCATCCCCGAAAGCGAGCAGCGCAAGGACCCCATTCGCGCCAAGGAGCTGGCCGAAGAGGCCGAACGCACCCGCCGTCAGGCCTTGCGCGCCGAGGCGTACGACGCGGTACGCACCCGCGACTACGAGCGCCTGGGCGCGTTGGTGAAGGCGGGCGTGGAGATGCGCGACGTGCTGTGGCGCGACCGGTCGCTGATGACCTACGCGCCGGACGTGGAGATGGCCGAATTTCTGGCGCAGGCGGGCCTCAGCGTTAATGGACAGGGCCTGCCCGCCTCGCCGCTGCATGGGGTGCGCTCAAAGGATGTGGCGCTGTGGCTGATGGACAAGGGCGTGGACGTCAACACCCGCGCGCCGAGCGACGGCCAGACGCCCCTGCACCAGGCCGTCAACTGGCAGATCGCCGGTACCCTCATGAAAGCCGGGGCGGACATCCACGCCAAGGACAAGCTCGGACGCACCCCGCTGCATGTGACGGAGTCGAGTCTGATCGCCCGGGAATTGCTCAAGGCCGGGGCCGAGTTGGAGGCCAAGGACTCGCGGGGTCGCACGCCCTTGCTGACCGCGAGGAATAACGTCGTCGCCTCGTTCCTCATCGGCCGCGGCGCGGATGTGTCGGCGACCGACAATGAAGGCCGAACCGCGCTGCACACCGCTCGCGGCGCGGACATCGTGCATGACCTGGTCAAGGCCGGGGTGCCGGTGGACGCGCGGGACAAAAAAGATCGCACGGCCCTGCATACGGCGCGAGACGGTTTCGTCGCCGAGGCCCTCATCGACGAAGGCGCGGACGTCAACGCCAAGGACGCCGTCGGCGCCACCCCCATGCACCATGCCCTGTCCACGCACGTTGCCAACGTGCTCTACCTGGCCGACGCGTCCGTGACCGCCAAGGACAACGCGGGCAAGACACCCCTGCACGAAGCCGAGTCCGTCGCCGTCGCCAAGTTCCTGATCCGGCGCGGCGCGAAGATTAACGAAGCCGACAACGAGGGGCAGACGCCGCTGGCCGACGCCATCCGACGGCGCAAGGAGGACTTGGCGGCGTATCTGCTCTCCCAGGGCGCGGACATCGCCCTGGCCGACAAGGGCGGCGAAAACCTGGTCACGCGTTCGTTCAAATGGCACTGCCACGGCGACGACCGCTTCGACAACGCCGACTATTGGACCACCGGCGAGCCCATGCACCCCGCCCGCAAGCCTTCGGGCGAACCCACGGCCTGCACCCGCATCCTGAAGTTCCTGCTCACACGCGGCGCCTCGGTGGAGGCGGGCCTGGATCACGGCATGACGCTGCTGCATTACTTTGCCGCCATCGGCGACGAGGACATGGCCAAGACCATGATCGGCCACGACGCCCCGGTGGATGCCCGGGACCAGCGGGCCGAGACGCCCCTGTTCCTGGCCGTGGAGGCCGACGACCTGCCGACCGTGGAACTGCTGGTCGCCAACGGCGCCGACGTGAACATCCAAAATTCGGCCGGGATGACGCCCCTGCACATGGCCGCCGACGGCGGCTCCGCCGCCATGACCAAACGCCTGCTCGAAATGGGCGCCCGGGTCAACGCCCGCGCCTCCGGCGATCGCACGCCCCTGCATCTGGCGGCGGGGGGACGGCATGCCAAGGCGGCCGAGGCGCTGGTGGCGGCCGAAGCCGAGATCGCCGCCCTTGACGCCAAGCATCGCACTCCCCTGCACTGGGCGGCGGCGGCCGGGGCGACGGATGTGGCCAAGTTGCTGATCGCCAAGGGCGCCGACACTAATGTTCAGGACGACGACGGCGCCACTCCCCTCCATGCCGCGGCTTCGGGCGGGCACCGGGCCCTGGCGCGGTTGCTGCTCGACTCCGGCGCCCACCCGGATATCCGGGACGACGCGGGGGCCACGGCGCTGCACAAACTGGTTGCCGGCGGCTACGATTGGCTCGGTGAGCTTTTGAGTTCCGGCGCCAACCCCAATCTGGCCGATAAATCAGGACAAACGCCCTTGCACGTCGCCGTCGCCAGGCAGGATCGCGGAGCCGTGCGGGCGTTGCTGGAGTTCGGCGCGGACGTGCATCTGCGCGATAATATTGACCGAACGCCCCTCGCCTTGGCCGAATCCCTGGGCGCCTCGGGCATCGCCGAAGACCTGAAAAAGGCCGGCGCCCGGGCCTGACCCTCATCTTTTTTTCAGATTTTTTGAATTTTTGCCGAAAAAGTGACAGATTAGTTTTCGTTAGAATCAATACGTGTCCACCGGTCAGCGTTGCCCTTCAGGCTGTACTGAAATACCAAAACGGTCAGTTGGGAGACCGGGGGACAATCGAGGTTAGGAGATGCGTCAACACCGCTTGCGTCAGCGGGTCTGTCTGGTCTGGTGCCTGTTTCTAATATTTGGATTTGTCGGATGCGGAGGCAGCGACGACGGCGACGATGTCAGCCGTTCGGGCGCCGACGCCAACGACGGCCTGGCATGCGTTGATTGCTCGGGAACGCCGGGCGACGACGATGACGGCCCGATCATCGACGATGACGATGACGACGTGATCGACGACGACGTTTCGGACGACGATTTGTCCGATGACGATACGGTCGCCGATGACGACGACACCGACGACGACGATGACGATGACGATGACCTCCCGTCGACGACCACCACGACCATCCCCGCCGGAACCACCACCACGGTGCCGGCCACCACGACCACCACAACCAAAAAGCCGACGACGACCACGACGGTTAAGCCCACAACCACGTCCACGACCACCACGACGCTCCCGCCGGGGCAGGACGCCACGCCGTCCATGAAATTCGGGACGGTGCATTTCAACTACTATTACGGCTTCCCCGGTCAGTATAAGGGCAACACCTTCTACAAGGACCACGACTGGATGGCCGACACCATCGAGCTGGCGATCATCGGCTACGGTGATCCTGGCATGGATATGTCCTGGGACTACCTGCGTCAGCAGGATAAGGTGGGCAACTGGCTGCCCTGGCGTCTGGCTCAGATTTTCCCGACCAACGATACGGCCGGATCCTGCGGCAGTCCGTCCGTCGGCAACGAAGATCCGCGCTTCGATGACTGGATCGACGAGTTCGACGACTTCCTGTCCGACTATCCCGAGTACGGCGACGGCGAAACCTGCTTCCTGCACGCTAAATACGACGGCGACATCACCGCCCTGTGGCACGTGCGCGGCTGCGAGGTGGACGTGCCGCAGAAGGGCTACCTGGACTCGGCCCGCAATATGTACCAGGCCCGCATCAAGACACTCGTGTGGGACGAGTACGGCTGGCTGATCGACCTGCAGTCCGACTGCGGCAAGGACTACACCGCCTGGGTGGGCGAACAGTCGATCCTCGACGGCTACGGCGGTATCGGCTTCGACAACATCGGCGGCCCGGCCGAAGGCGGCTATTACCTGCCCGAGGACACCAGCGAAGTGGATATCGCCGAGATCGCCAACTCCGTCGAATTCAACGCCTCCAAGCTCGACGACTGGTGGATCGAGACCCGCGACGAGGTCCTCAAATACACGCAGAACCACATGCGCACCATCGACTCCAACGCCAAGATGGTGGTCAATGCGGGATCGTACTGTTCCTGGGAGCCCGGGTTCTACTCGATCCTGGGCAGCGATGCGCCGGGTCTGGGCATCTGGTGCGAATTCGCGCTGCATCACCCCTCGTGGGGCACGCTGACGACCGAGGACCGCCTCGAGGCGCTGATCAAAATCTCCGACGAACTGGCTGACCAGGACCGCTTCCAGGCGGTGGAGTATTACTACGACCGGGCCGGCGCCGCGGTGGGCACCGAAGAGGTGCTTTATTACCTGGCCGCCTATTACGTCTACAAGCAAAAAGACGACGTGTTCATCCTGCGCCCCTATAGCTGGGAGCCCTACAAGGCCTTCAAGGACACGATCTGGTTCGACGTCCTGGGCCGGGATCTGGGCGAGCCCGACGGTCTGGGCAAGAAGCTCAACAACGGCATCTTCGAACGCACTTTCGAGAACGACCAGGGCGTCAAGGCGCGGGTGCTGGTGCGTGTCGACGGCAATGCATCGTCCAAGAGCTTCAACCTGGGCGGCGACTACTGCCGGGTGGAGATCGACAACTCGCTCACGCCCGTAAGCGGCTGGATCACCTTCAACAGCGGCGACGGCCACATCCTCCTGGAAAAAGGCCCCGGCGGCATCGACTGCTAGCCGGGTAGTCCCGGCGGACTAGGAGATGCTTTGCATCTCTGACGCCGGCGCGTCGTTGGATGATCCATGGAAGGGCGTGGCTTCGCTCCAGCCGCTTCAGAGCCGCAACCAACGGGGGTGCCACACTTTTACGAGAACCAAGTTCGAGGAAAGGTGTGAATTTTCAGAATCGCGACTAACCAATCAGAGCCGCGAACGGCTTGCCTTCGCCAGGGCTACGGCGAGGCAAGCAACTCGCGGCTCGGGCGGACCCTACGAGCCCCCCGGCCCTCCGCGTCGAACGTCGGCGATCACCAATCCCAAAAACACGAACTGGGCGAAAACGAATCGATCGTAGAAAACGAAACCGCCCACCGAGGCGTAGCCTTGCGTCGGGTCGTGCCAGGGAAAAAACAGGATCGCCACAAATACCGCCAGGGCGATCAACCGGCCCCGCGACCATGAACCCGAGGCGGCGTCCATCGCCCAAAACGCCGCGACCGGCACGGCCCAGATGAACTGCTGCACCCACCAATACTTCGCTCCCAGCGGATAGGCCGCCGCAAAGACGGCCAGCAGCGCCATCGGACCCGACCGGCCCCGCCGCCCCATCCACCGGGCCAGACCGATACCCAGCCCCACCATGGCCAAGGTCAATCCCGGCCCGATCGCGCGAATGAACGACGGAGCGTCGGCGAGCAGCGGATGCCGCCCGAGGCGCCCGTCAAACAGGCGCAGCAACGCGGCATGCACCGATTGGTTGACGATGTAGGGATTGCCCATCTCGCTTTTGTAGGCCACCACCCGTGACCACGACGTCCACCACTCGGACGGCAGAAACGCCAGCCCCGCCAGCCCGCCGATCGCCGCCAGACCCACGCCCCAGGCGACGGCCTTGCCGTAGCGCCGATGATCCAGCGCCAGCGCGAAGGGGACGAGAAACGCCGGATAGATCTTCCACCAGATCGCGAAGGCGAGCGCCGCCCCGGCCGCGATGGGCGTCTTGTCGTGTCGAAAGACGAAGACCAGCGCCAGCGCCATCACGAACAGATCCGCCTGCCCGACGGCCAGGTGGTGGATCACCGGCGCGCTGACCATCCACGGCGCGAACGCGAGGGCGAGCGTCCACGGCGCGCGGGCCGCGCCGGGGTGCGTCCGGGCTAGGAGGATGAAGAGGAGGACCATCGTGATCTGGGACAGCAGCGTCCAGGCAATCAGCGCGATTTGGATGGATGTCCACGCCAGCGGCCGCGTCCAGACCAGGCTGATGGGGGAGTAGAGAAATCGCGTCATGTGGGGATAAAGGTCTTCGGATTCGGCGGGTTCGGATTTCAAGTAGGGGTCCGCTCCGGCCGCCACGCGCTGGGCTCCGTAGTAGTAGGCGCTGAAATCCACGCCGAACGGATAGGCCCGCATGAATCCCAATAGCATCAAGCCGGTCAGGCCGACGAACGCGGCCAGGCCCGCCGCCGCGACGAACCATCGGGGCGTCGATGCGTCCGAAGGGGTCATGAAAAATCCGATCCGAAAAGGAATGCCGATCCGGTGACGATATCACGCCCCTTTTCGACGCGCCACGCCCCGAAGCGGCGACCGACGCGGGCGATGATGAACGCACGGAATCTGTGCTATGTTTCGCCGGACTTTCCATTCGAGAACTCGCGGCGCCCGCCCGTCGGGCCCATCCGCTTAGGGGACGACGACTTGGACGCGGCCTCCAGCTCCCGCCGGTGGATCCTCGCCGCCCTGTTGGTGACGGGGGTCGTTCTGCGGTTTTGGTGTTTTTCCGGCCTGGTGGGTTCGGACGACCTGAGCTACGCCCACAATGCCCACGCCCTGCTGGAAGGCGCCTATCAACCGATCGCGTCTCCCCTATCCAACCGCATCGGCCACATCGGGCTCATCGCGTTTTTCTTCGGCGTGCTCGGCGTCAGCGAGTACGCGCTGATTGCCTCGCCTCTCCTGTTCTCGATGCTGCAAATCGTTCTGGCCTATGCCTTCCTCCATCGCATCGGACGACCGCGAGCGGCGCTGATCGCCGCGGGATATCTGGCCGTGGCGCCCTGGGACGTGGTGTTCGCGACGCGCGGCTACCCGGACCTGCCGTCCGCGGCGCTGTTTGCCGCGTTCGTCACGCTCCTGCTCGTTGCGGCCACGGCGCGGGGCCGCTCACGCACGGCGATCGCCTTCGGGGCCGGTCTGTGCCTGGGAGCGGCGTATCTGGTCAAGGAAATGGTCATCCTCCAGATGCTCTATTGGGCGCCGGCGCTGCTGTGGGTCGCATGGCGTGAAAAACAACTGCGAATTCGCGATCTGGCGGCGGCCGGCATCGGCGCGGTGTGCGTCGTTTTGGGCGAGGGAATCGGGTACTACGCGGCCACCGGCGATTTCCTTTTTCGGTTTCACGGCGTGGACACGGGCTACAACCAAACGGTCTGGTCCGGCACGGCGCTCTATCAAAACCTCGTCCAACGGGTCTTCGTGATCGGGCCCCGGTCGCTGCTGTTCGACAACGTCTACCTGATGGGCTTCGCGCTCGGACCGATCCTCTACCTCGGCACGTCGTGGAAAGACCGGCCGATGCGCCTGATCCTCGGCTGGCTCCTCTTCGACATCGCCTACTTCGTCGCCGGGTCGTCGTCCCTGACCGCGTACAACCCCCTGCCCCTGTTTCGCCGGTACATGCTGATGATGGCGTTCCCGGCGGCGCTGCTGATCGGCGTGGGCCTGGATCGGTGGTGGGCTGACCGGCGCGACCCGGCGCGGGCCAAGGCGTTCGGGACAATGTTGGCGGCGGCGGCCGTCGTCATTGCGCTGGGAGCGGTCGTCAACCGGCAGCTCCTCATCGGCGCGGCGGCGGGGTGCGTCTTCGCGGCGGCGATCGTCGCCTTCGTTCGGCGTCCGACCGTCTCGGTCGCGCTCGCGGCGGCGGGGTCGGTGCTCCTGCTGGGCGCGGGGCTCAAGGAAGCCTACCCCACGCGCTACCACAGCGCCTGGGCCGAACACCAACTGCACGCCGCCCTGACCGACAGCACCCGCCCCGTCTTCGCCGACGGACGCACGATTGAAATCCTCCGATTCTTCAACGGCTATCGGGACATGGATCGCTACCGGGACTTGTTCCGCGCGACGCGGGACGACGTGCGCAACGCCCTGGTCGTCGTCAACGAGCCGCGCGTGGCGTTCGCCCAGGAACACTACGGCGACAAGCTGCCCGAGTGGATTCGCGGCGGGCCGCCGCCAGGATTTCGTCTGGTGTCCCAAGTCGGCGGCGACAAGCCCGGCGAGGCGATTTTCCTTTTCTACGCTCCCTGACGGGATCATTCGCCGCGAGACGCGCAACCGGTCGGGGCGACATCTCTTGACGGCCCCGGCGCGGGGCCGTTAGCGTGCCCCAGGCCGACCGCGCGTCGGCCCATGCAATCGGGGCCGAACTTAGGGGGACGAATCGATGAGCCTGGTCGACGATCTGGCGGACGCGACGTTGCAGGACCGCAAGGGCAATCCGGTGCGCCTGGGGGACAACTGGGCCGACAAACCCGCGGTCGCCGTCTGGGTCCGACACTTCGGATGCATGTTCTGTCGCGAGCAGGCGCGAGAACTACACCAACACCAAGGCGAAATCGAAAAGCTCGGCGGCCGCCTGGTCATCATCGGTTGCGGCAAGCCCGAGCACGCCGACTGGTTCGCCGAGGACGTCCAATACGACGGGCCTATCCTGGTTGACATGAAGCGCCAAACCTACAAAACGGCCGAGATGAAAAACTCTATCGGCGCCACATTTTCCCTGCACACGGTAAAAAACGCCGCACGAGCCCTCAAATCCGGCGCACGCCAACACAAGACCATGGGCGACCCCTGGCAACAGGGCGGGGCGATGGTCATCGGACCGGGCAATACGCTGCATTACAAGCAGATCAGTGATCAGGCCGGCGACCATGCCCCCGTCGGGGAATTGCTCGACGCCTTGAAAAAAGCCGCCGCCGCGACCGCCTGAGGAACCATGACGCAACGCAAAGTCAAAACCAGTTATCCCCATCCGGACACGGCCGCCCCGTCGGGCGACCGGCCCGTGGCCCTCGTCACCGGCGCGTCGTCGGGCATCGGCAAGGCGTTGTGCTTGGTCCTGGGACGGCACGGTTACGAAGTGGCGATGATCGCCCGGGGGCAGGCGGCGTTGGAAAACGCGGCCGAGGAGGTGGAGGCGGCCGGCGGCGTGCCGATGGTCGTCCCCGCGGACGTGACCAATCGCAACGCCCACGAGGCGGCGCTGGATACCATCCTGGCCCGGACCGGGCGCGTGGACGTGGCGGTGGCGGCGGCCGGGCTCGGCTATGCCACTCCCGCCGAGAGCCTGGATCTGGAACGCCTGCAACGCATGATCGACGTGAACGTGACCGGGTTCGTGAACACCATCGGCCTGGTGCTGCCCCACATGGTCGAGCGGGACACGGGGCACATCGTGGGCTTGTCGAGCCTGTCGGGCTATCGGGGTCTGCCGGGCAACGGCATGTACTGCGGCACCAAGGTCTTCAATCGCGTGTTTATGCAGAGCCTGCGCATGGATCTGGCCAACACGGGCGTCAAGACGCTGTGCGTGTGCCCCGGTTGGGTCGCCACGCCCATGACCCGAGGCAACAAAGCCAAGATGCAGTTCGTACTGGACCCGGACAAACTGGCGACGAAAGTCTACAAGGCCATGGTCGCGGGCAAATCGCTGTTGGCCGTGCCTCACGGACTGGCGGAAATGACGCGCTTCGGCCTGCCCATGCCCGACACGCTCTACGATCTGTTCGTCGGCCGCCGACGCATGCCCTTCGCCTAAAACCGACGCATCATTAAGGAAGCTTCCGTGTCCGACGAGACCACGACAAAACCCGACGAGGCCGCTCAGGCGCCCGCCCCGTCGTCGATGAAGATGCCGCCCCACCCCAAGGCGGTGGCGATGATCACCGGCGCGTCCTCGGGCATCGGCAAGGCGCTGGCGCTCAAATTCGGCCGGGAAGGCTACGATGTGGCGATGCTCGCCCGGCGGCCGGGGCCGCTTGCCGACGCGGCGGCCCAGGTGCGCGACTACGGGGCCGAGGTGTGGGAATTTCCCGTGGACATCACCGATCGGGACGCCTTCGCCAAGGTCTTCGACGACCTGCTGGCCAAGACCGGCGGGCGGCTGGATGTGTTCGTGGCCAACGCGGGCATCGGCCCGGCGACCCCGGCCAAGGCCTTCGACCTGGAGGCGGCCCAACAGACCATCGATCTGAACTGTTCGGCCTTCGTGCAGGGCATCGCCATGGCCATGCGGCCGCTACGCAAAATCGGGCGCGGGCATCTGGTGGCGATCTCGAGTCTGGCGGCGTTTCGGGGCATCCGCAAAAGCGCGGTGTATTGCGCCAGCAAGGCGTTGGAGAGCGCGTTCATGGAAAGCCTGCGCCTGGACCTGCGCGGCACGGACATTCATTGCCTGACGGTGCATCCGGGGTATGTGGACACGCCGATTCACGACGAGAAAACCAAGAAGAAGCTGCCCCACCTGGTCCCCGCCGCGACGGCCGCCGACCTGATCTACAAGGGCATCGAGACGCGCGCCAACGAGGTCAACTTCCCCGCCCCCCTGGTGGCGATGGCCCGCCTGGGACAGATGCTGCCCAACGCGCTGTTCGATCGTTTTTCCTAGAAAATCTTCGCGACTTGCGCAGGCCGGAGATGTGCGAGAGGGGGGACTTGAACCCCCACAACCTTACGGTCACAAGATCCTAAGTCTTGCGTGTCTGCCAATTCCACCACTCTCGCGTATCGATCGGAGTGCGTTGCGTCCAAACGACAACGTGGAGGCGCGGATCTCGCCGCGAACCTCCACGTCGATCGATGCGAATCGCGCTTACTCGGCGGGCTTGTCGTCTTCGTCGACGGGAGCCACACCCGGCGGGGCGTCCTGGGGAGCCGGTTCCTCGGCGGCGGCTTCGGCCGGGGCGTCACCCGTGTCGGCCACGCCCGGCGGAGCCTCCTGGGGCGCCTCTTCGGCGGCCTTGGCTTCGGCGGCGGCGGCTTCCTCGGCGGCCTTGGCTTCAGCGGCGGCTTTGGCTTCTTCCGCGGCCTTGGCCTCGGCGGCAGCCTTCTCCTCGGCGGCCTTCTTGGCGGCTTCAGCGGCTTCCTTGGCCTTGGCCTCGCGCTCGGCGATGGCGGCGGCGGTGCCGGCGGCATCGGCGTTCACGCGGGTGCGATGCTTGAGCAGGTGCAGCCGGCGACGCAGCTTCTGAGCCTCTTTGGTGTTCCCGGCCTTCTGCGCCTCTTTTTTCTTGGCGCGCAGATCCTTCATGCTCTGTTTGAGTGCGGTGTTGTCCGCCATGGCGTCCCCCATTGCTGGTCGATGATGGTCTCGGCCCGGCGGCACCCCGGACCCGGTTACGTCAAAATATCCGCGAGAACATAGGCAGTTAGGCGGATCTCGTCAAGCGGGGAGCGAACTATTCCCTGGATTGTCATCCCGAGTGTACCGAGGGATCTCTCGGACGTTGATCGTTGGGGTTCCGAATGACGAGAATTTACGCCAAGTCGTACCAACCCGCTTCCTTACGGTCGCGGCTCTGAAGGGTTCGTACCAGCACTACCCCGCCTTCGCCGCCGGTTCCGCGTCGCTCTTCTTCCGGCGGGACTTGCTCGTCTTGGATTTGGCGGTTTTGCGTTTGCCGGCGGCGCCCAGCTCCTTGCGCGCCCCCTTGCCGGCGTTGGCGAGGATCTTTTTGAGGAACTGCCCCGTGTGGGAGTGGCCGACCTTCGCCACCTGCTCAGGCGTGCCCTGGGCGATAACCGTGCCGCCCTTGTCGCCGCCCTCCGGGCCCATGTCGATGATCCAGTCCGCCGTTTTGATGACGTCCAGGTTGTGCTCGATGATGATGATCGTATTGCCCGCGTCCACCAGCCGGTCCAGCACCTCGAGCAGCTTCTTGATATCGTCGAAATGCAGCCCCGTGGTCGGCTCGTCGAGGATATAGACCGTCTGTCCGGTCGAGCGCTTGGACAATTCCCGCGACAGCTTGATGCGCTGGGCCTCGCCGCCGGAGAGGGTGGTCGCCTGTTGGCCGACATGGATGTAGCCCAGGCCCACGTCCTGCAGCGTCTTGAGCTTGGTGTGAATGGACGGGACGTTGGTGAAAAAGTCGGTCGCCTCGTCGACGGTCATGTCCAGCACGTCGGCGATGGACTTGCCCTTGTATTTCACCTCCAGCGTGTCCCGGTTGTAGCGGCGGCCGTCGCACTCGTCGCAGGTGACGTACACATCGGGCAGGAAATGCATCTCGATCTTGATGACGCCGTCGCCCTCGCACACTTCGCAGCGCCCGCCCTTGACGTTGAACGAGAACCGCCCCGGCTTGTACCCGCGCATCTTCGACTCGGGCAACCCGGCGAATAGGTCGCGAATCGGCGTGAACACGCCGGTGTAGGTCGCCGGGTTGGAGCGCGGAGTGCGTCCGATGGGCGACTGGTCGATGTTGATGACCTTGTCGATGCGCGACAGGCCCGTAAGTTTCTTGTGGGGCGCCGGCCGCTCCTTGGAGCGGTAGATGTGCTGGCTCAGGGATTTGGTGAGGGTGTCGATCACCAGCGTGGACTTGCCCGACCCGCTCACGCCCGTCACGCACGTCAGCACGCCCAGGGGAAAGTCCACGTCGACGTCCTTGAGGTTGTTGCCGGTGCATCCGGTGAGTTTGAGCGCGTCGTGGCCCAGCGGGCGGCGCTTGGGGGGCACGGGGATCTCCAGCCGACCGGAGATGTATCCGCCGGTGCGGGAGTCGGGATCGCCGATCATCTTTTGCGGCGGCCCCTCGAAGACCACCTGCCCGCCGTGAACCCCCGCGCCGGGTCCCAGGTCGATGACCCAGTCGGCCGCCTCGATGGTATCCGCGTCGTGCTCGACGACGATGACCGTGTTGCCCAGGTCCCGCAGACGCTTGAGCATATTCAGCAGCCGTTCGTTATCCCGCTGATGCAGTCCGATGGACGGTTCGTCCAGGATGTAAAGCACGCCCACCAACGACGAGCCGATCTGCGTGGCCAGGCGGATGCGCTGGCTCTCGCCGCCGGAGAGGGTGCCGCTGGTGCGTTCCAGGGAGAGGTATTCCAAGCCCACCGCCAGCAAAAAGCCCAGGCGCTCCTTGATCTCCCGCAGGATGCGCCCGGCGATCTCCATCTCTTTGTCCGACAGCGACAGCTCGTCGAAAAACGCCCCCGCCTCGGTCAACGACAGGGCGCTCACCTCGGCGATGTTGCGTTCGGCGACTTTGACGTGCCGGGCCTCGACCCGCAGCCGCGAGCCGCCGCAGTCGGCGCAGGGCATGACGCTCATGAACCGGCGGATGTCCTCCCGGGCCGATTCGCTGCCCGTCTCGTGATAGCGGCGCTCCAGGTTGGGGATGATGCCTTCGAAGGGGCGGGCGTATTTGTAGCGGCGTGTCGAGTCCTCGTAGACGAACTGGATCTCCTCGTCCCCCGAGCCGTTCAGGAGCACGTCGGTGATCTTCTTGGGCAGCTTTTTCCACGGCGTGTGGATGGAAAACTTGTAGTGCTTGCCCAGGGATTCGAGCACCTGATGAAAATGCACCGATCCCACCCGCGACTCCCAGGGCACCACCGCGCCGTCGCGCAGCGAGAGATTGGGATTGGGCACGATCATGTCCGGATCGATGAACATCTTGGAGCCCAGGCCGTCACAGGTGGGGCAGGCGCCGTGGGGGTTGTTGAAGGAGAACATGCGCGGCTCGATCTCCGGATAGCTGATGCCGCAATCCACGCACGCGAAGTGCTCGGAGAACAGGCGCTCCTCGTCCTCGCCGAAGATCACCCGCAGCAGGCCGTCGCCCAGGCGCAGGGCCGTCTCCACCGAGTCGGTCAGCCGCCGCTCGACACCGGGACGCACCTTGACCCGGTCCACGAAGATGTCGATGTCGTGCTTGTATTTTTTGTCCAACGTCGGCGCCTCGGCCAGATCGTAGACCTTCCCGTCGATGCGCGCCCGGATGAAGCCTTCCTTCATGTAGTTGTTCAATTCGCGCTTGAACTCGCCCTTGCGATCGCGAACCACGGGAGCCAAGACCTGGGCGGGGGTGCCTTCCTCCCGTTCCATGATGGCGTCGACCATCGCCTGGGGTGTCTGGGCCGCGATGGGCTTGCCGCAGTTGTAGCAGTAAGGGTGCCCGATGCGCGCGAAGAGCAGGCGCATGTAGTCGTAGATCTCGGTGACGGTGCCGACGGTGGAGCGGGGGTTGCGGCTGGTGGTCTTCTGCTCGATGGAAATGGCCGGCGACAGGCCCTCGATGGAGTCCATGTCCGGCTTGGCGAACTGGTCGAGGAACTGCCGGGCGTAGGCCGACAGGCTTTCCACGTAGCGGCGCTGGCCCTCGGCGTAGATGGTGTCGAAGGCCAGCGAGCTTTTGCCCGAGCCCGACAGGCCGGTGATCACCACCAGCTTGTCCCGAGGGATTTCCACGGTGATGTCGCGCAGGTTGTGTTCCCGCGCGCCCTTGACGACGATTTTGTCCATGGCCATGGGGTGCGTGCCCTTTGGTTGAAGCGCGCCCGCATTCGTACCCGGCGCGAAAGGGCAGGTAGTTTAACACAGAATTGCGACAGGGCGCGCAAGTTTGGGGACCGGCCGGTCCGCTTTGGGAAATTGCGGCGATTTTGTAGGGGAGACGGGGGATTTCGCGGGGTGGAAACAGAAGGGTGCCACACTCTTAGGTCGACGCTAGTCGGACAAGGGTGTGCCTTTGTTGTTCCGAAATCGCCGACGCACACCTTCCCTCGAACTTCGTTCTCGTGAAAGTGTGGCACCCGTGCGCATCACACGGTCAACCCCGCCGCCCGGGCCATCTGCATCGCCATGCGCACGGCGGCGATCATGCTGGTCGGGGAAGCGACGCCCTGTCCGGCGATGTCCGGCGCGGTGCCGTGGTCGGGGGAGGTGCGGATGATCGGCAGGCCGAGCGTCACGTTCACCCCCTCGTCGAAATGCAGCAGCTTGAGCGGGATGAGCGCCTGGTCGTGCGTGGGGGCGACGACGACGTCAAAATCGCCGGCTACCGCCCGCACGAAGATCGTATCCGCCGGATAGGGCCCGGTAATCTCGATGCCCTCCTTGCGCAGGGACGCGACGCACGGCGCCAGCACGTCGATCTCTTCGGTTCCGAACATGCCGCCCTCCCCCGCGTGGGGGTTCAGGCCCGTCAGCGCGATGCGCGGCGTCTCCAACCCGAAGTAGCGGCGCAGATCCCGGTCGAGGATGCGGATTCGCGTCTCGACCAGGGCGCGCGTCAGGACGTCGGGCACGTCGCGCAGGGCCATGTGGATAGTCAGCGGCACCACGCGCAACTTCGGCCCGGCGAGCATCATCACCGGCGTGGGGATGCCGCAAAGGTCGGCGATCATCTCGGTATGGCCGGGAAAGTCGATGCCCGCCGCGTCGAGCGCCTCCTTGGTGATCGGTCCCGTCACCACCGCGTCCACCTTGCGGTCCATCGCCATCGCCACCGCCGCCCGGATGAACGCGGTCTGCAGGCGGCCCCGCGTCGCCAGGTCGAAGGCCGGCGCCGGGTCCGTCTCGACAGCCGGGTCGACCACCCCCGAGGGCATGACGACCTCCACGCGCCGCGCGGGATCGTCCTCGCGCAGTTTGGCATAGCGGTTGATCGATTCGTTGAACAGGCCGGGCAGGCCCACCAGGACGGGTTCGCATTCGGTGACGATCAGCGGCAGGGCCTTGGCGATGACCTCGGGCCCGATGCCCGCCGGGTCGCCCATCGTCAGCGCCACGCGCACCGGTCGCGGCGATGGTTGTCGGTCGTCGGAGGTGTTCTCAGAGGGTGGGCTCAGCGCAAAAATCCTCGACTTTGATATCCACGAAGCTCTTTTTGTACAACTCGGCCTTGAGCTTGCGCATCTCCCGTTCGCTATAGTCGCGACGCAGTTCCATGCCGATCTGATCGCGCACGTCCTCGAAAGCCTTGGTGCCTTCCGCGCTGCGATCCTCGACTTTCAGGATGAAAAATCCCGCCGTGTCGCGAAACACCGTCGAAATCTGCCCCGGCGCCAGATCGGCCACCGCCCGGCGGTAATCGCGCTTGAGTTCCGAGTCCAGCAGGAATGTGCCCAGATATCCGCCCTTGATCGCCGAGCTGCCGTTGGAAACGGAGCGGGCCGTCTGCTCGAAATCGGCCCCGGCCAGCAGGGATTCGTACGTGGCCGCCGCCTTGTCGAAGATCGCCTTGGTCTCGGCGTCGGTGGCCAGGGCCGGAACGTTGAAGCGGATCTCCCGCAGGCTCACGCGGGTGTCGGCGACGTACTGGTCCTGGTGCTGCTGGTAATAGGCCCGGGCGTCCTCCTCGGTGACGTCCACCTTCTCGCGCAGGCGGAAGCGGACGTATTGCTCGGTGAGGATCTGCTTGCGGATCTGATCCCGGAACTCGTCCATGGTTTTGCCTTCCCGGGCCAGTTGGCGCGACAAGTCGTCCCGGGACATGTTGTTGAGCGACAGGATCTTCTCCAGGCGGGCGTCCACGTCCTGGTCCTCGATGGGAATGCCCAGGCGGGCGACTTCCCGCTCCAGCAGCTTCTGCTCGATGATCGCGCGCATCGCCTCGCTCTTGAGATTGCAGATGCGCTTCTTTTTGACATCCTCCGCGTCGTCCGAATTGAGAACGGCGCGAATGGACCCGGCGGCGGCGGCCTCCACCTCGAAGGTGGTGATGACTTCTTCGTCCACCACCGCGGCGATGCGGTTGATGATCTCCGCGCGCGCCGTGCCCGCCGGCGTCAATATCAGCGCCAACGTCAGCGCAATCGCGACGATCGATGCTACAACGGCCTTGTTCACGACAGACGCACCTCCGCCAGAAGATCCTCGTTATAACGCACATCCGCCGTCACGCGGATCTTCTCCATGTAGTCCTCGAACGCGGCCTTGGCCTTGCGCTCGCGGATTTCGTCGACCAGCTCGCCGCGCACCTTTTCCAGCTCGAGCCGATGGGCCTCGTGCCGATCGGTGACGCGCAGGATATGAAATCCATACTCGGAACGCAAAATCCCCGAGGTCTGCCCCACGGTCAGGGTGAAGGCGTTTTTCGCGATCACCTCGGGCATCTCCCCGGCGGCGAAAAATCCCAGGTCGCCGCCCAGGCGCGCCTCCGGGGCCTTGGAAAAACGCCGGGCCAGATCGGCGAAATCAGCGCCGCCGTAGAGTTCGACCAGGATCTTCTCCGCGTCGGCCTCGTTGGTCACGAGGATCTGGTTGGCCCGCACCTTTTCCGGCACCTGAAAGCGGTCGGCCTGCAGGCGATACTCGGCGAAGACCTCCGAATCGTCGACCCGCACACCCGGCAGCACCGCCTTTTGGATCACCCGATCGATCAGAAGCTGACGGGCAATCTGCCCCTCCAGTTTCGTCCGGGAAAACTGCTCCCGACGCAGCATCGCCTCGAACTCGCCGTCCGGATAGGCCTTGGCCATTTCGTCCATCCCGGCGGCCACGTCCTCGGGCGTCACGGTCACGCCCAGGGCGACGGCCTGCTGCTTGAGCAGGATTGTCTCCACCATCTCGGACAGGAAAACGGCCTTGATCTGCAACTGCGTCATGGGGTCTTCGGGGATCGCGGTGATCTTGCCCGTACGCGCCTCGGAAAAGGCCTGCTCAAACTGCTCCACGCTGATCGTCTCGCCGTTGACCGAAGCCAACACATCGCCGCCCAGGCCCGACGTCGCCGGTTTCGACGCCTTCTGACACCCCGAAACCGACAATGTCGCCACGATCAACGCCGCCGCCAACCATCCCGACACCCGCCGCGCGACACGGCCGGGCACGCGGATCTCGAAAAATCGTGGGCGGGAAGGCGTTTGGTGGTGCATGGCTTTGCGTCTCGGTTGCCCGCGCCGGTCGTTGTGAACCGTTCGCGGCGCATAAACATAGCGGCGGACGATAACCGTCCGCCGCCGTGTGCTCTTGGATAATTGTGGGGCGCACGGCCCGCCGGATCGTTACTCGCCGTCTTTATCCGGGCCGCTTTTCAGCATGGACGGCATGCCGGGCATGGACGGCTCGTCCGGAGCGCCCGCGTCCGGATCGTCGGACAGCAGATCTTCCTTGACGGTCACGGGGAAGCGCTTGCGCAGATTGTCGGTGAACCCGTCGATGCTGGCGCGCTGGGCCTCCTGCTGGAGCTTGCGTTCGATCTGTTTTTCCACGGTCTCAAACGGCTTGGGCGCCGCGGCTTCCTTGCTGATGAACTGGACGATGTTCCAGCCCCGGCGATCCTTGAACGGCTCGGAGACCTCGCCTTCCTTGGTCATGGCGAAGGCGACCGCGTCGAACTCGCCGGACTTGAGGCCCTTGCGGATCGGAGGCAGCTTGCCGCCCTTCTTGGAGGAGCCCCGGTCCTCCGAGTATTCCTCGGCGGCCTTCTCGAAGGTGATCTTGCCCGACTTGATGTCGTTGGAGATGCTCTTGGCCTTGGCCTCGACTTCGGCGGCCTTGTCGTCCGCGTCACCCTTGCGCACGCGCAGCAGGATGTGGCGAACCTCCACCTTCTCGGGCGTCTCGTACTCTTCCTTGTGCTCTTCGTAGTACTTCTTCACCTCGTCCGCGGAGATTTCGGGACGATTTTCCATCATCTCTTTTTTCACCCGGCCGGCCAGGATCGACTTCTTGATCTGGTTGAGCTGGTCCTGGATTTCCGGATCGTCGGCGTACCCCTTGGACAGGGCCTCCTGATAATAGAGTTCTTCCTGCACCAGGCGGTCCAGGTACTCCATCTTGCCCTTCTTGGTGGCCACGCGCTTGCGGTAGAAGGGGGGAATCTTGTCCAGCTTGGACTGGAAATCTTCCAGCGTGATGGTCTCGTCCCCCACCTTGGCCAAGGTGGTGCCGCTCTTCTTGGCCGAGCCGCCCGAGGCGCTCGAACCGGACCCGCCGCCCTGCTGGCAGGCCGCCGCCGACAAGGCCAGCATCATGGAAAGGGCCAACGCCCAAAGCATCGTCTTTTTCATCGTCCTCATACTCCTTGACGATATTCGGCGCACGCCGATCGGCGTTCACCTGTCACATTAAATCTCAACTTCGGATCCCGACGCGTTGCCCAAGTTGTCGGAGGAACGGCGGTTTCTAACACACATCGAAAGCGCGTTCAAGCCCGACTGAACAGCGTCCGGCACCGATTCGGGCCGAAGTCGTCCCACCTTTTCCATGAGCCGACCGTCCGGCAAAAGACGGAAGCGGGACGCGTCGGCCGTCACCATCGCCACCAGCGCCGAGGCCGTCACCGGGGTCGATTCGTGGAAGGCGAACACCAGGTTCTCTCCCGAATAGTCGATCCCGGTCACGCGTAGGGGCTGGGCGGTGATTTTGATGCGCATCACCGTCAAAAGGTTCCCGACTTCGAGAGGAATTTCTCCGAACCGGTCCAAAAGTTCGTCCCGGATCGCTCCCAGGGCGTCCGGATCGCCCGCGTCGGCGATGCGTTTGTAGGTCGCCAGGCGCACCGACGCCTCGGGAACGTAATCCTCGGGGATGAAGGCCGGCAGGGGCAGATTGATCTCCGTGTCGATCTTTTCCTCGACCACCTCGCCCTTCAGGCGCGCGATCTCGTCGTCGAGCAGCTCCCGATAAAGCTCGTAGCCGATCATGGCGATCTGCCCGGACTGTTCGGCCCCCAAAAGGTTGCCCGCGCCGCGAATCTCCATGTCCTTGGCCGCGATCTTGTAGCCGCTGCCCAGGTCCGTGAAGGTCTTGATGGCCGCCAGGCGCTTGCGGGCGTCCTGGCTGACGTTGGCGCCCTCGGGGATGACCAGATAGCAGTACGCCCGCACCTTCGAGCGCCCGACGCGGCCGCGAAGCTGATAGAGCTGGGCGAGGCCCAGGTTGTCGGCCCGATTGATGATCATGGTGTTGGCCTGGGGGAAATCCAGGCCCGAACCGACGATGGTGGTCGCCACCAGGATGTCGTAGCGATGCTCGGCAAAGTCGATGAGCAGCTCCTCGATCTGATCGCCGTGCATCTTGCCGTGGCCGACCCGCACCCGCGCCTCGGGAGCCAGACGCCGGACCTTCTCGGCGATCACATCGATGCCCTCGATGCGGTTATGGATGAAGAACACGCTGCCGCCCCGGGCCAGTTCCCGGTGGATGGCCTCGCGCAAGCTGTCGTCGTCCCAGCGCGTCAGGAAGGTGCGCACCGCCAGCCGGTCCTCGGGGGGCGTGTTGATGACCGACAGATCGCGAATGCCCATCAGGCTCATATGCAGCGTGCGGGGAATGGGCGTGGCGGTAAGCGTCAGGACGTCCACCTCCTCGCGCATCTGCTTGATGCGTTCCTTCTGGGCGACGCCGAATAGCTGTTCCTCGTCGACGATGAGCAGGCCCAGGTCGTGAAACTTGATGGATTTGCCCAGCAGTTGGTGCGTGCCGATGATGACGTCGCAACGGCCGTCGGCCAATTCCTCCCGCGTTTTTTTGCGGTCCGCGCCGGAGACGAATCGGGACAGGGAGCGAACGTTCACGCCGAAAGGCGCCATGCGGGCGGCGAAGGTGCGGGCATGCTGGAAGGCGAGGGTCGTGGTGGGCACGAGCACCGCCACCTGCTTGCCGTCGAGCACCGCCAGGAACGCGGCGCGCAGCGCCACCTCGGTCTTGCCGAAGCCCACATCGCCGCAGACCAGCCGGTCCATGGGCCGCCCGGCGCGCATGTCGGTCAAGGTATCGTTGATGGCCGAAAGCTGATCGGGCGTCTCGTCGTAGGGAAAGGTCGCCTCGAACTCGGCGAAGGACTCGCCCCCCTCGGCGTAGACGTGCCCCGGCCGCGTCGCCCGCGCGGCGTAGAGCTTGAGCAGGTCCTGGGCCATCTTGCGGATGGCGATGGCCGCCTTGGCCTTGACCTTTTCCCACGAACCCGAGCCCAGCTTGTCGATGATCGGCGCGGCGCCGGTGCCGATGAAGCGCTGCACCTGGGAGAGGCGGTCGACGGGCAGGTAGAGCTTGTCGCCCCCGGCGTATTGCAGGTGGACGAATTCGCCGTCCATGCCCCCGACGGACAGGCGCTCCAGACCCTGGTAGATACCGATGCCGTGCTTGAGGTGGACAATGGCGTCGCCGTCGGCCAGGTCGCCGAAGTCGGTGATCGGCTCGCCCTTGCGTCCCTTGAGACTTTCCGAGTGGCGGCGGGGGCCGAAGATCTCTTCCTCGGTGACGATCGCCGCCCGCGCCGAGGGGATGACCGCCCCGGCCGACAACTCGGCCGTGACCACCGGCACCTTCGTCGTCCAAGGCAGGGACAGCGCCCCGGCCAGGCCCCCCTCCGGGTCCACCAGCGTCGCCAGGCCGTAGCCGTCCAACAGGCGCGTCAGGCGATCCACCCCCGACGCCGACCGGGCCACCAGGGCCACGCGCACCTTGTCGGCCTGCCATTGGCGGACGCGCTCGGTGAGCGGTTCGAGCATCTTGTCCTCGTTGGCCTTGGCCAGGATCTCTTCGCGCAGGCCTTCCAGGGTCTGGGTGTCGTAGCGCTTGTGCTCGCCCTTGCCCCGAGGCAGCACCGCCTCCACGCCCAGACACACCTGACGGCACCGATCCAGCCGGGCGATCAGATCCTCGGGATCCAGGAACAGATCCCCGATCGGCACGCACAACTTGCCGACATCCAACGCCGCCTCGTGACGCTGATGGATCAGGTCGTGCTCGATGTGGCGCATGGCCTCCACCGTCTCCGGCTCGACGGTCACGACCAGCGCGTCGCCGGGCAGATATTCGGCGATGGTGTCCAACTCGTCATAGAACAACGGCAGCAGGAACTCGACGCCCGGACTCTGCAACCCGGCCTTGACCTCCTCCACCAGGCGCTCGCGGACCTTGCGGTCGATGTTCTGCTCGTCGGCCAGGGGCTTGATCTTGCCGGCGAAGCGGGCCGTGCCCTCCTCGTCGACGATGGTCTCCCGACAGGCGAAGACCGACGCGGCGTCCACGTGCTTGCGCGTCGTCTGGCGACCGGGGACGAACAGGCGGACGGACGCGATCTCGTCGCCGGACAGCTCGATGCGCATCGGGTCGGCCGACAGCGGACTCCAAAAATCCACCACCGCGCCGCGCACCGCGTATTCGCCCACATCCTCCACCAGAGGCACCCGGTGGTAGCCCGATTCCTCCAGCGCCAGCACCACCAGATCCCGGTCCACCTCCTCGCCCACGCGCAAATCCAGCGCCGAGGCCGACAACTTCGCCCGAGGCACCACCCGCTTGAGCAACGCCCCCACCGGCGCGAAGACGACCGCGTTCGAACGGGGTCGCTGCAGCGCGGCCAGGGCGGCCATGCGTCCGGCGACGATGGAGTTGTGGGGCGACAGGGATTCGAAGGGAGCGACATCGAACGGGGGATAGAGGAACAGGCGCTCGACGGTCGGACTTCCGGCAAGCAAAGCGGTCAGGTCGCCCATCAGGCGCTTGGCGGCCGCTCCGTCGGCGGTCTGCACCAGGATCGGCCCGTCGTGGGCGGCCAGCACCTGGGCGAGCGCCATCGCCTGGGCCGCGCCCCGTAGGCCGGAGACGGCCAGATCCGACGGCTCCGAACGCAGATGGGCCCGCACCTCGTCGAAGGCGGGCAGGAGCAAGGCGTTGTTCACGGACACGTCGGGCATTTTCCTTCTCGCGAGCGAAGGGGCGGCTATGAGGCCGCAGGCGGCCGGGCGTTGTCAAGACCGACGCCAACGTGAGTTTCCTTGCGCCCAGGCCCCATCCCCGGCGCCGACGGCGTTTCGTTTCTTGGTCGGCGCTCGGGCGTCGGGTATCGTGACCACGGTGCGACAAGGGCCTTATCGCGCCGCCGAACGTCGGATGATTTGAAGTCTCTTTGAAAGGAGCCGGGCATGTCCCTCGAGGGAAAAACCGTTTTCATTCTCGTCGAAAAAATCTACGAAGACCTGGAACTGCAATATCCCCGCGTGCGTTTCCTGGAAGCGGGCGCCACGGTGAAAATCGTCGGCCCCCAGGAGGGCGCGACTTATGAATCCAAGCACGGTTATCCGCAAAAGGCCGACGTCGCCGCCAAGGACGTGAAGGGCTCGGACTGCGACGCGTTGATCATCCCCGGCGGCTACTCGCCCGACCACATGCGACGCACCCCCGACATGGTGCGGGTCGTCCAGGAGGCCTACGACGCCGGCAAGGTGGTCGCCGCGATCTGTCACGCCGGGTGGATGCTCTGCTCGGCGGATATCGTCCGTGGGCGCAAGGTGACGGGATTTTTCTCCATCAAGGACGACCTGGTGCATGCCGGGGGCGAGTATGTGGACGAGGAATGCGTCGTGGACGGGAATCTCGTGACCAGCCGCACGCCCGCCGACCTGCCCGCGTTCACCAAGGCGATCCTCAAACTGCTGGGCGACGGCGAGTAGGCCGCGTGGCTGAAACCTCGCCGATTCTCGACACGCCCGGTACGGCGGCCTAGGATCGGGATATGCATTTTGCCCGGATGACGACCGTCGCGGCCGCGGCTTTGTTGGCGTTCGCGACCGCGTGCTCGTCCTGCCGTCAGGCCGAGACGCCCGAGGCGCCGCCGCCCACCCCGTTGCCCCCACCGCAAAAAATCGACCCGGAGATTTGGATCTACGGCCATGTGGATCGGGACGTGCCGTGGCAGTCGGCGCTGTATGACGCCGTGCGCGGGGATATCGCCGCCGGGTTGGAAGCCCGCGCGCCGGACACGGCCGGAATGGTGCGTTTCGAGGGCGGAACGACGACGATCGGATGCGCCGAGCCGTTTCGCTCGCCGGAGGACTGCCTGCCCGCGCGGGAGGTGACGGTCGCGCCGTATTGGCTGGACAAAACCGAGGTGACGCGCGAGGCCTATCGGGCGTGCGTGGAAGCCCATCAATGCCTGCCGACGGTGGAGGTTCCCGAGGAGGGAGCCCTGCTGGATCCGACGATGCCGGTGATCGTCAATTTCGCCATGGGGCGCCGGTACTGCCTTTGGCGAGGCCGACGCCTGCCGACCGAGGCCGAATGGGAGTTCGCGGCCCGTGGCGCGGCGGAGCGGACCTACCCCTGGGGTGATGAGCCGCCCGCGCCGGATCGGGCCAACATCTGCGGCGCGGAATGCGTCATGGACTGGAAAAACCCGAATTGGAAAGACGGATACGCCACCGCCTCCCCGGTCGGCGCCTTTCCCGCCGGGGACACGCCCGAGGGCCTGACCGACATGGGCGGCAACCTGAAGGAATGGGTGGAGCCCCTCACGCCGCCGGGCGAGAACGAACGCATTGCGCGGGGGGCGTCGTGGAGTTCGGACATGGTCGAGACGCACGCGTCCTGCCGCCAGGTCTGGCGTCCCCAGGTGCGCGTGGACGACAAGGGCGTTCGATGCGCGGCGGACGGGAAGTAGGCGATACCGGATCGGCGGCCGGTCGCGCCGCTCATTTCATCTCCACCTCGTATACGGTGTCGTCCGGCTTTTCGGGCGTGGGCGGAGGCGTCGGCGCGGGAGCGGGCGTCGAGGGGGTGTGCGCCCGGCGGATGTCGTCGAGCCAGTTCGAGTCCCGATGGGCCAGGACGCGGACCATCAGCCCGCCTTCCGTCGGCACCTGACGCACCTGACCGAAGCGATCGCGCACCGCGTCCAGCGCCTTGAAGACCCGCTCGGCGTAATAAGGCGGCACCTTGCCCTCGGGCGAATAGGCGTCCTGCACCGTCGGCGCGCCCTGGGCGTAGACGACCACCTGGGACTCGCGCAGATACCGGCGCAGATCCGCCTCTTCCGACAAATGGGCCGGAACCACGCCCAGGCTCGCCATCTCGAAAAGATTCTCCACGGGAAACAGCACGTCCTGCTCCCACAGCGCCGCCTGCACACCCTCGGTCAGCGGCGAATCGAGCAACAAAACGGCCCGCCGATTGCCTCCCCAGTGGGTGATCGCCTCGGCGATGGACTCGGCCTTGTTGTCGACGTATTGCGGCCGAGGCATGCCGTGGAACTGGAAGCGCTCGTGTTGCTGTTCGAAGTTCAGCGGCCCGGACGGGGCGGCGATCATGGACACGATGAGCGCCGCCATCCCCGCGAACACCGCCGCAAGACCCGCGCCGATGAAAGCCTTGCCCGTCAGGCGACGTACACCCAGCGCTCCCAGCACCGCCGCCATCGGGGCCAGGGGCAACAGGTAGCGGGGCGTGGCGAACCCGAAAAGAAACGGCAGGATCACCAGGGGCGTCACCAGGGCGAAGATCAACGTCCACGTCAGGCGGTCGCGCTTCGCGAAGATCACCCCGGCCACCGCCAACAACGCCAGCACGGGCCCGACGGTCGGCGAAATGAACAGCCCGACGTACTCCAGCATGTCCGGCGGATTGGTCTCGACCTGGCGATAAAGCTGATGGATGGCGCCCCGGTCGATCATCATCGCCTGGATGCGCGGGATGTACCACGCCCCGGCGATGGCCAGCGCCAGCATGGCGGCCATGGTCATATTTCCCGCCCGCACCCGAATGCGCGCTCGATCCTCTTCCCCGGAAAAATAAAATGCGATGAACACCACCACCGGCGCGACCATGTAGATCACGAAGCTCTGCTTGGTGAGCATGCCCAGGCCCACCACCGCGCCCAACGCCGCGGAGTATTTCCAATGGGCGAATCCGCGCGTGGCGAACAGCAGCGCCAACGCCAGCGTCGTCATGGCGGCCAGGGGATAGTCCACCATGTAGATGCGCGAAAAGGCGTCCAGACCCGGCGCGACGGACACCAGCGCCGCCGCCAGCACGCCGGTGTATTTGTCGTCGGAGATGCGCCGGGCAATGGCGTAGGTGGACAGGATGATCAGGATGGAAAACAGGCCGAAGGACCAGACCGGCGTTTGAAGGCTCGGCGCGGCCCAGATTGTCGAAACCAGGGAAACGTAGTGCATCAAGGGCGGATAGGCCGAGGCCTGGGTGACGGCGAAGAACACATTCAGGGCGTCGGGAGCCGAGTCGAAAAGGCCGTGGCGCAGCAGCAGCGAGGCGCGCGTCAGTTCCAGTTCATCGTAGATCGGCGGCGCCGCGTCCAACGCCAGCACACCCCAGTCGCGGGCCAGCGTGGCGACGATGATCAGGCACAGGAGAATCCCGGCGATGCGGCGTTGCGATGTCATCCGTGTTCCATGACCGTCCGTGGGGCGCGGGATTGTTCGAGAACTCCCGATAGCCTATAACCGGCCCACACGGTCAGCAAGGGCGGCGTCGGATAGCGCGTCGCGGCGGCCGTGATTCACTCGACTCGGGAAAATCTCCATGATCTCATCGCATCGCCCGTCCCGCCTCGTTCTGGCGAGCGCCAGCCCACGTCGCTCGGCGATGCTCGGCGACCTGGGCCTGCGTTTCGAGATCCACCCGGCGCACATCGACGAATCCCTGTTGCCGGACGAAACCCCGGAAGCCCACGCCGAACGCCTCGCCCGCGCCAAGGCCGTGACGATCGCCAAAGAGCACCCTGACGCGTTGGTGCTGGGCGTGGACACGATCGTGCTGATCGACGGGCGCGTGCTGGGCAAGCCCAAGGACGTGCCGGACGCCGAGGCGATGCTCGCGACCATTGCGGGCCGAACGCACACCGTCTGCACCGCCTATGCGATCACGGCCGTGGACGCGGGCATCGGGCACGTGCGCCTGGTCAAAAGCCGCGTCACGTTACGCGAATTGTCGCCGGAACGTATCGCGAAATATGTCGCCACGGGCGAGCCGATGGACAAGGCGGGCTCGTATGCCATTCAGGGGCTGGGCGCCGCCTTCGTCCGGGCGGTGGAAGGCAGTTACACGTGCGTCGTGGGCCTGCCGCTCTGTGAGTTTTGCGAGGATGTGGAGAGTCTCCTGGGTGAGGATTGGCTGGCGTCGATCACCGATGCCGGCGGGTTGCGGCCATGACCGACGTCGCCCACGTGGCCGAGAATCTGCGTCGCGTGCGCGAGGCCGTCGCCGAGGCGGCGGTGCGTTCGGGCCGATCGGCGGACGCGGTGCGCCTGGTGGCCGTCTCCAAGCGTCACGAAGAGGCGGCGATTCGCGCGGCTTACGCGGCGGGGCAACGGGATTTCGGCGAGAACTACGTGCAGGAGGCCCGCGCCAAGGCCGAGGCGATCGACCTGCCCGATCTTTGCTGGCACTACATCGGCCAGTTGCAGTCCAACAAGGCCAAGTACGTCGCCCGTTTCGCCCACTGGTGCCACTCGGTGGACTCGGCGAAGCTGGCCGATGAGTTGTCCCACCGATGCGGGGTCGAGGGGCGGACGCTGCAAGTCCTGATGCAGGTGAACATGGTCGGCGAGGAGCAGAAAGGCGGGGCATCGCCCGAGGAGGCGCCGGAGCTGTTGGAGCACATGCTCGCCTTGCCGAACCTGGAGGTGCAAGGGCTGATGACCATGCCGCCGTTTTGGTCGGCCGAGCGGGTGCGGCCGATCTTCGCCCGCGTCGCGAAACTGCGCGATGAGCTGGCGGCGCAATTCGACGTCACGTTGCCCGAGTTGTCCATGGGGATGAGCGGCGACTTCGAAGCGGCCATCGCCGAGGGCGCGACCATGGTGCGTGTCGGCACCGCGATCTTCGGCGCGCGGGAATGAGCAAAAAAGGCGAAAAATGACGAAAAAAACCATCAAAGAATCCGACGCAAAGTCCCCGACCCGCCCGCGTGGTTCGGACGGTTATGACCGTTTGTTCGGCGCTCTCGTGCAGGTCATCGAGACAGGCCGCCACGCCGCCGCCAGCTCGGTGAACAGCATCATGACCGCGACCTATTGGGAGATCGGCCGACGCATTGTCGAGAAAGAACAAGGCGGCAAGAGCCGAGCGGAATACGGCGAAGAGCTTATCGACCGGCTTTCGCGGGATATGACAATTTTGTTTGGTCGAGGTTTTTCCAAGCGAAATCTCGCCAATATGCGTCTGCTTTATCTGACATGGCCAATTTTGCAGGCGCTGCCTGCAAAATCTTCGTCGCTACTCCCTTTGGCCGAAATCGCCGACCATTTTCGCCTTACTTGGACACATTACGTAAGCCTAATGCAGGTCGAAAACGAACTGGCGCGTGAGTTCTACGAAAAAGAAGCCTTGCGCGGCGGATGGACAACTCGCCAACTCGAACGACAAATCGGCACGCAATTCTATGAGCGAACCGCCCTGTCCAAAAACAAAGCCGCCATGCTAACCAAGGGCGCTAAAGCCAAGCCCGACGACCTCATGACGCCCGAAGAGGAAATCAAAGACCCTTACGTCTTGGAGTTTTTGAACCTTAAGGACGAGTATTCGGAATCGGAACTGGAAGAGGCGCTGATTCAACACCTCGAAGCGTTCCTGCTCGAACTCGGAGGCGATTTCACCTTCGTCGGCCGCCAGCGCCGTCTGCGCGTCGGCGATTCGTGGTTTCGCATCGATCTGTTGTTCTATCACCGGCGCCTGCGCTGCCTCATCTTGATTGACCTGAAACTCGGTAAATTCACCCCCGCCGACGCCGGTCAGATGCATCTATACCTCAACTATGCCCGCACCCACTGGACGCACGACGACGAAAACCCGCCCGTCGGTCTGATCCTTTGCGCCGAAAAAAACGCCGCCGTGGCCCACTACAGCTTGGAAGGCCTGCCGAACAAAACCGTCGTGACCCAGTATCGAACGGCGCTGCCGAACGAAAACGCGCTGGCCGACGAAATCGAAAAGACACGCAAACTTCTCGAGGCACGAGCGAGGTAACGTCAGCCCATGCCGCACTACAACCCCGATCGCCTGCCCGGTCGTCTGCCTCCCGTGCAAACGGCCATTATGGTGGTCTGCCTCGTGTTCTTCGCGGGGGCGGCGTACGCGCCGAGCTTCGGCAACGCCTTCACCTACGACGCCCGGGCCGTGCTCCTGGAAAACAAGGTCGTGGAGAATCCGGCCAACCTGCGTCTGCTGTTCTCGCCGGACTACTACCTGGCCTTCGACGAAAACACCTACCGCCCGATCGTGACCCTCACCTATTTCTTCGACGCGATCGTGTTCGGCAAATCCTCCGCCGGGGCGGCGACGACGAGCCTGGCGATCCACCTGCTGGCCGCCTTCGGTTTGTTCCTGGCGGCCCGCAAACGCCTGGGCACCGTGGGCGGCGCGATGGCTTCGCTGATCTTCGCGGTGCATCCGGCGGCGAGCGAGGCGCTCTACTGCGTGGGCCATCGGGAGGCGGCGCTGGGCGGGATGTTCGTCTTCTGGACCATCGCCCTGGACGACCACGCCCGTGAGCCCATCCGAGGCGCGACCCTCGCCCGCTATCTGTCGCTTGTCGTCTTCGTGCTGGGCCTGTTTGCCGTCGAATCGGTCATCCTGGCCCCCGCCTACCTCGCCGCCGAGCGCATTCTCCTGGGCAGCAAGACCGAGAACACCCGCGCCGCCGTGGTGCGTCTGGCGCCGTATTTCGTCATCGCGGCGGCGTTCTGGATTCTGCGTGACCGCTATTTCGTCGGCTCCCGGGGCGAGGTGCCGTGGCTGGGCGGTTCGTGGGGCTACGCGGCGGTCCACGGCGTGTCCTACTTCCTGTCCTACCTGCGGCTGCTGATCCTGCCTATGCGTCTGCGCGCCGACTACGGCAGCCAGGGCTGGGGCGCGGCCTCGCCCGAATTCGCCCTGGGTCTGGTGGCGATCGCGGTCGTGCTGGCCCTGGTCGCAAGCAGGAAGACACCCGGCGTCATGCGTGTCGGTCTGGCGTGGATCGGCCTGTCCCTGCTGCCGTTTCTGCATGTGCTGATGCCGTTTTGGACGACGATGGCCGAGCGCTATCTCTACGTCGGCACCGGCGCGTTCGCGATGATGCTGGCGGCGGGAATCATCGAGGTGCGTCTGTGGCGGCCGGTGGCGGCGTCTTACCTGCTGCTGGCCGTACTGCTGACTTTCGCCCTGCTCACGCACAGCCGGGGTTATGACTGGCGCACCGACTTGAACCTGTGGGAGGACGCGGCCGACAAGGACCCGGAGTCGAGCGTGGCGTGGTTGAACCTGGCCCAGGCGCGGCGGGACGCGGGCGACGACGCGGGTGAGGAAAAGGCGTTGCGGCGACTGCGCCGGCTGGATCCGTATCGCGCCAAACCCGCCGTCCGATTGGCCGATTTCCTGGAGCGCCGTGGAAACGTCAAGGAGGCTCGCAGCCTTCTTCAGGAGGCGGCCCAGGCCGACCCGGCGACCTACCCGGCGCGATTTTTCACCGATGTCCCCATGGACAGGGCGTTGGCCTGGGAGGCCCTCGGTTTGTTCGAACTGCGTCAGGGCAATGCGGAGCGGGCCTACGGCCTGTTCCACCGTCTGGACAAATCGGGCTACGACCCGGTGGCCGCGACGCGGGATCTGGCCCAGGCCGCGCTGGTGCTCCGGCGCATCCCCGACGCGGTGGGACAAGCCCGCAAGTGCATCGAGCTTTCCCCCGGCGAGGCCGTCTGTCACCAGGTTATCGGGGTGGTCGCCATGCGCGCCCAACGCTTTGAACAGGCCGCCGAGGCCTTCGCCGAATGCGCCCGATTCGCGACGGACGCCGCCATGGCCGACGGGTGTCGCGGCAACGAACGCCTCGCCCGGCAGCGGATGGAGGCCGCCGCGCCTTGACCCTTGGCGTGTCCCGACCGAATGCAACGCCACGTCCGTGCAAAGGATCGCTTGACACGGGCGTGGGATGCGTCGAAAACACACCGACTATCGTTAACGCGCCGGGCTAACCAAGTCATGATCGAGAATCTGTCCGAGAAGATCGCCTCGCGGCTGTCCGTACCGGTCGCCGCCGTGGAACGCACCATGCAGCTCTTCGAGCAGGGCATGACCGTGCCGTTCGTCGCCCGTTACCGCAAGGAAGTGACCGGCGGCATGGGCATGGACCAGGTCGCTTACATTGCCGAGTGGGTGCGTCGCCAGGTGGAGCTTTCCAGCCGCCGGGCCGCGATCCTGCAGGCGGTGGAGGAAGCCGGGGCCATGACCCCCGAGTTGGGGCAGGCGATCATGACCGCCCCCACCCGCGCCGATCTGGACGATCTCTATCTGCCCTACCGCCCCCGCCCCGCCGCGACGCGCGCCGACAAGGCCCGGGAAGCGGGCGTGGAGCCCCTGGCTGATATCCTCTGGAAGCAGGAGGCGTCCGACGTCGACGCCGAGACGACGGCTCAGCCGTTCGTGAACGCCGAGAAGGGCGTTGCGGACACGGCGGGCGCCTGGAAGATGGCGCGGGACATCGTCGCCGAACGCATCGCGGGCACCGTGGCGATCCGCCGCGAGTTGCGCGAACTGATGAACACCCGAGGCACCCTGGTCAGCCGCAAGGTCGACGATGTCAACGAGCGGGACGCGGCGCGCTATCGGGAATACTTCGAGTTCCACCGCCCCGTCGCCGAGTTGACGCCCCACCAGATCATCACCGTGCGCCGGGGCGAGCGGGAAAACCAGCTCGAAGTGCGCATCGTCGTCGACCGGGAAGCCGGTCTGGCGATCTGCCGCAAGCACACGATCACCAACGTGGACTTCCCCCTGGTCGAGCAGATCGAGCAGGCGCTGGAAGACGCCTACGACCGCCTTCTGCTGCCGAATCTGGAAGGGGAGCTGCGCGTCAACCTGCGGGAGCATTCCGACCAGCAGGCCATCGACCAGATCATCCGCCAGGTCCGGCCGTTGTTGCGCGCCGCGGCCTTCGGCCCCAAACCCGTGCTGGCCTGCACCGTGGACAACAAAAACCACCTGCATCTGGCGGCGCTGGACGGCGCCGGGGCGGTGTCGGCCTCGGAAGACTTCGAAGCCACCTTCGCCGACGAGATCGGCCTGGTCGGCGAGATCATGAAATTCGTCGACGCCCACGGACCCGAGGCCGTCGTGATCGGCAAGTCGCCGGGCGGCCGTCGGCTGGAAGCGCTGTTGAGGTCGGCCGTGCGGGACGGGCGGTTGGCCGGCCGTTTGATTGTGGTGCAAAGCGAGGCGGAGGCGGGGGTCTACGCCACCTCCCGAGCCGCCCGCGAGGAATTTCCCGAGGCCGAACCGGCCGATCGCAAGGTCATCAGCCTGGGTCGCCGCTTCCAGGAGCCGCTGGGCGAACTGACGAAAATCGACCCCCGCGCCATCGGCGTCATCCCCGCCCACGCGGACGTGGATCGTCAGGCGCTGCTCGAGGCGATGGACCGGGAGGTCTCGCTGGCGGTCAACGGCGTCGGGGTGAACGCGAACATCGCCCACTGGCGGCATCTGGCGTACGTCTCGGGCCTGAATCCCATGCTGGCCGGCAATCTGGTGACGTTCCGCGACGGCAACGACGACGGTCTACGCACCCGCTCGGCGCTGCATCAGGTGCGTAAGATGCGCCCGGAGGACTTCCAGCAATGCGCCGGATTCCTGCTGGTGCACGGCAAGGAAAACCCCCTGGACGCCACCTTCATCCATCCCGAGCGCTACAAGATCGTCGAGAAAATGGCCGCCGATCAGGGCATCGAGGTCGCCGAACTGCTGACCAACCCGGAGGCGCGGGCGAAGATTTCCATCGCCGACTATATCGACGAGGAAGTCGGCGCGCCGACGATCAGCGACATCCTCGCCGAGCTGGCCGAACCGGCCGTCGATCCGCGGGGGGAATTCACGCCGCCCAAGTTCGACGAATCCATCCAGTCCATTGACGATCTGCAAGTGGGCGCCAAGTTGCCCGGCGTCGTCTCGAACATCACCGACTTCGGCGCGTTCGTGGACGTGGGCGCGGGGCAGGAAGGGCTGGTGCATCTGTCCCAATTGTCCCATCGCCGCGTGCGCAGCCCGTTCGACGAGGTGTGCGTGGGCGACGAGGTGGAGGTGGTCGTCACCGAGGTGGACAAGGCCAAGCACCGGGTCAGCCTGTCGATCAAGGCCGCCCAGCCTGCCCCCGAGCGTGCGCCGCGCCGGGCTCCCCGCGCCGAAGGCCAAACGGACGCCCGTCCGCCACGACGGCCCGACGGCCCTGAACGCCAAGAGAGGCCCCGCGTTCAGCCCAAGCGGCCTCGTCTGCCCGGCGATCCGCCCCAGCGTGAGGATCGTCCGCCCCGTCGCGCCGACGGACCCAAAAAAGGCAAGGGCCGCCGCGATCGGGACCGGGACGACCGTGAAGCCCCGCGACCGCGCCAAAAGGATCCGGGCTGGCGCCCCTTCGCCGGCCTGAAGATGGTCGACGGAAAAATCGTCATGGACGACGACGACTAGACCCCAATATCCGGCCGGTAAATCTCGATTATGCCCCTCCGGAAGCGCTGACCGCCGGTCGATTTTCCGATGCGCGAATATGGCGCAAACTCCCAAAATCACAAAATAATTTTGGGCTGTGTCAATTATTTGTTGACACTTTATCGCCCCTGGAATACTTACGGGCGTAACAATTCTTATTTGGGAAAATTATCGATGGCCCCTCAGGAAAATTTTCAGGGTCCGGGCCTGGATACCGGGTCGAAACTCCGCCCCCGTCCCCTCGACCGACTGGTCGGCTTGATCTGCCTGACGCTTCTGGTCGCCCCGTTGGCGCTGGCTCTGATTATCACCATAGCGCGGCCGCTGAACATCGTAATCTTCGATCAGGCGTTGGTGCTGATCGTCAATTTCCTCCAGTTCTACAACAAAAGCGACTACCCGTTCCCGGGCCCCATGGAAGGCGTTTTTCTGGCGGCGGGGCTGGCCTACCTGACGACGCATCTGATCCGCACGCGCGGGAAGGGCCGCTTGGCTTACCGCATGGCCGGGCCGACCGGGATCGTCCTATCGATCTATCTGGCCGGTTGGCTTTACTGGATGAGCCTGATCGTGGGCCTCGTGGTGCTCTACACAAAGCCCCGGGCGGCGTGGCTGATTGCCGTTTCGCTGTTGGTGTTGGCGGCCGAACGCCGATTGACGCACCGTCCGATTACGGATGCGGAGGACTTTCGGAGCCGATATGCCTATCAGGCGCTGCTCGTTATTTCCGCGTTCGCCTTCGCGGTCAACGCGGTGGGGCTGCCGCCCCTGGAAATCATCGTCGCCCTGATCCTGGTCTTTTTCGTGTGGCGGTTGCGGCGCTTCCTCGTCGCCGGGCCCCAACGCACGGCGCGGACATTGCTGATGGGCGCGCTCGCCTATCTGTTCACCTTTACGCTGCTGGGCCCCGACACCTTGTCGTCCTTCGCGGCCTATGCGTCGGTCAAGCCGAACATCCGCTGGATCTATCGCGACGACAACAACACCTACAAGGGCTATGACGTCTTTCCCGTCGGCGACGAATTGATCGTGACCGGTTCGGGCTCGAAAGCCGGGGTCATCGCCTACTCCGCCGTTCCCGGCATGCCGACGAGCATCAATCCCGGCGGTTCGCCCGCATCCGCGTCCCCCCAGCGGGGCGACGTCGGCGAGGACGGCCGTGAGATCTATCTGGCCAACTACGATTCGGGCCCGGACGTGGAGGTCATCGACCGGGACCTGAACATTGTGCGCGCGATCGACACGCCCGATTGCGACGACGCCATTTACGTTCAGCACTCGCCCCATACCGGGCACATCTACTACACCTGCGAGGGCAACGGCGCGGTGATCGACGCCGATCCTCTCACCGGCGAGACACGGGTAATCGACCGCCTCTTCGCCCCCAACGTCATCAAGGCCTCGACCGACCGGCGTCAGATGTATGTGGCTCCCCTGGGGGGACGGGAGGTGGTGCGCTATGACGTGGTGAGCGGCGAGCGGGTGGAGAAGCCCTGCGCGCCCGGCGTCTTGGGCATCAGCCACGACGCGGCCCGGGGACGCATCTATCTGTCCGAATTCGCCCGGGGGCGCATCGAGGTGCGTGACGACACCACCCTCGACCTGCTCGACACCTGGCAGACGCAGCTCGGAACCCGCGACAGCGTCTTCGATCCGGCGCACGACCGCCTCTACGCGGGCAACTACTTCACGGGGACGATCAGCGTCATCGACCCCGATCACGGTCCGGTGGGCTATCTCTACGCGGGGCCGCGGGTGCGCGGCCTGGAATACGACGCCGCCACCGATCGGCTCTATTTCGTCAGCACGCTGGGCGTGGGTTTTTACCCGAAGGTCTCGCGCAACTTCGGGTACATCGACCGAGGCGACATCGACAACCTGGGCGAAGTGGTCGCGGCGTTGGCGGTCAAGGCCGACCGCGTCGAGCGACGCTTGCCGCTGGAATATGTGCGCGGCTACGCCACCCTCAGCAAGCATTTCACCCGCCGTCTGCGCACGTCTTAGCCTCTAACGGGCATTCAACACCCGCCAACTCATTCCCTGATCCGCCTTCGCCCACGCGCCAGCGCGCAGGCCGCCGTAGCCTTGGCTAGGCGGCCGTTAGTTGCTCCGTGCCGACGACGGCACTACAAAGCCATTTGCAACACGGATTCGTCCGAGTTGCCGATGCGCGTGGCGATGGCTTCCACGGCCGGCAGGATATTCTTGCAGAAGAACCGGGCCGTGAGCAGCTTGTTGTAATAGAACTTGGCGTCGTCGTTGTCGGCGGCGAGTTTGGCGTAATTCGACTCGCCCTTGTCCGCGGCCAGGGCCTTGAGCTTGCCCACGGCGATGGACGCCTGCACGATCAGCCGCTGGGCGACGATGACGTGGCCGAAAGCCTCCAAAAACGGCGTGGCCGAGAGCACCGGATAGATCGGATTGTCCTTGGCCGAATTCATGAAGACCATGGCGATCTCGGTGATCTTGTCGCGGCCCTTGGTCAGATCCTTGAGCAGGTCGACGACCTCTTCGTGATCCGAACCGGCGTCGATGTACTCGCCCAGGCTCTGCATGTAGGTCATGAACAGCGCGCCGCCGCCCTGGCTCATTTTGCGTCCGACCAGGTCGAGGGCCTGGACGCCGTTGGTGCCTTCGTAGATGGCGGAGATCTTCGCGTCCCGGCAGTACTGCTCGACCGGGTATTCCTTGCAATAGCCCACGCCGCCCATGATCTGAATCGCCGTGGAGGCGCATTCGAAGGCCCGATCGGTGGGATAGGCCTTGGCGATGGGGGTGAGCAGCTCGACCATGTTGGAGCACTGGGCGCGCACGGCCTCGTCCGGGTCGTTCTCGGCCTTATCCAGGCATTCGGCCAGGTAGTAAAGCAACGAGCGGGTGCCTTCCGAGTAGGCTTTCATCTCGGCGAGCATGCGCTTGACGTCCGGATGCTCGATGATGGTCACGCGGGGGGCGTTGGGATCCTTGTACGACAGGACGCTGCTGCCCTGGACGCGCTCCTTGGCGTACTGCAGCGCATATTGATAGACGGCGCCGGTTAACGCCACGCCCTGCATGCCCACGCCGATGCGCGCCTCGTTCATCATGTTGAACATCATCTGGATGCCGTCGCCTTCGTCGCCGATGATCCAGCCCTGGCAGGCGCCGTTGTCGCCGTAGTTCATCATGCACGTGGGCGAGCCGTGGATGCCCATCTTCTCTTCGATCTTGGTGCAGTTGATGTCGTTGAACTCGCCCAACGAACCGTCGGCGTTGGCGCGGTATTTGGGCACGAGGAACAGCCCCAGGGCCTTGATGCCCTTGCCCATGCCTTCCACGCGGGCCAGGACCATGTGGACGATGTTTTCAGTCAGATCCTGCTCGCCGGAGGTGATGAACATTTTGGTGCCGGTGAGGCTGTAGCTGCCGTCGTCGTTTTTCTTGGCGGTGGTGCGGATGTCGGCCAGGGCGGTGCCCACGTTGGGCTCGGTCAGGCACATGGTTCCCGACCACTGCCCCGAGACCATCTTGTCCAGGTAGAGTTCCTTCAGCTCGTCGGCGCCGTATTTGTCCAGCACGCGGATGCCCGCCGCCGTCAGGCCCGGGGTGAAGACGAACGCGCAGTTGGAGGCCACCAACGACTCGGACGACGCGGCGGCCACCACGCCCGGCAGGCCCTGTCCGCCCACTTCGGCGTGGATGGACACGGTGTTCCACCCGGCCTCGCAATATTGCTTGTAGGCCTCCTTGAAGCCCGGCGGCATGGTCACTTTGCCGTTGTCGAAGCCGCAGCCTTTTTCGTCCGCGGACTGATTCATCGGCGCCAGCGTTCCGGTGGCGAATTTGATCGCCTCGCTCAAGACCATGCCGTACAGGTCCTGGTCCTGATCCTTGTAGCGATCATAGCTGAGCAGCGCGGACAGATCCCGCTCCTCAAACAGGCAAAATCGGATATCCCGCTCGTCGACTTTAAATTCCACCGTGTTCCTCCCAGGTCCGAGTCGCCGGCGCCGTACGCCGTCGAGGCAAGGGGTCGTCTTGGCCAAATCGGTCGGCCCGGACCGATTTCGTAAAATGAATGGCCGTTCATTCATGCCGCGAGCAGGGACGGGTGTCAAGTATTTCGGCACCGGGTGTCAGCGCTTGTCCGGGTTGGGACGTAGGCGCGGGGCGCGATTCGTGATACGCACGTTCGGTCACGGTCGCCGAGGGGCGACAGCCGCTTTTCGCGGGGGAAGCTTGATCGATATCTCGACATGGACGGCTGCCTTGATCGGCCACGGCGCGCTGCCGCCGATCGCCGAGCCCTGGGGAGCTTTCATTCCCGGCGCGGGGATGATCGCGGGCGTGACGCACGTCCTGACCGGGCCGGACCATCTGGCCGCCGTGGCGCCGCTGGCCATGGACCGGCATGCCTCGGCTTGGCGCGTGGGACTGGCGTGGGGCGTGGGACACAGCCTGGGGGCGGCGCTGCTGGGCCTGTCGGCGATGGCGCTGCACCGGACGCTGGATCTGTCGGGCCTGACGGCCGTCGCCTCGACGCTGGTGGGCCTGACGCTGATCGTTCTGGGCGTCGTCTCGCTACGGCGGTCACGACGCATCGTGATGCACACGCACCCCCACGAGCACGACGACCTGGGCCGCCACGAGCACCTGCATGTGCATCTGCATTCGACGGTTGCCGGTCCGCGCAAGCACGCCCACAACCATCGCGCCCATCGGCGGCACACGCACACGGCGACGGGCATCGGCGTGCTGCACGGGGTGGCGGGCGTGGGGCATCTGGTGGGCCTGCTGCCCAGCCTGGCGCTCGGGACCACGGCGGCGGCGGTATATCTGGTCTTCTACATGCTAGCCGCCGTCGCGGCCATGACGGCCGTGGGCGCTCTGCTCGGACGCACCATCACCGCTGGGGGCGAACGCCTCGCCCGCCTAGCCCTCCCCGCCGTCTCCGTCCTCGCGATCGGGGTGGGGGTCGTCTGGATCGTGGGATAGCAGCCTACGAATCGAAAGCGATGGGGCAGTTGGCGAGGATGTGGCGGTCGAAGGTGAAAAGCTTAGCGTTATCGGCGTACGCAGCGGCGACAATCAACCGGTCGATGGGTTCGCGAGTCCAGATGAGGTCCATCGAGTGCCGAACCAAGTCTTCGAACGGCGTTTTTGAGACTTGCACAGAGAACTGATCGGCAACAATGGCGACAATCGTCGATGGGGGGATTCGAATACGTTTCTTCTCGAACATCAATCCCAATTCCAGAATCACGATGGGTGAGATAAACCGAGGATTATTCTTGAATTGGTAGGGTGGCCGTTTGAGGCGCCCCGTCTTTGATCCTCCGTCGTGAAGCCAGATCACTACGTGCGTGTCCAGGTGAATCACTACTTGTACTTCTCCGACCACTCCATATGGATAATATCCTCGAAATCTCCGACGACAGCGCTAGGCCTTTTGATAAAAACCATCTTCAAAGGGTCATCCGGCGTATTCTCAATGACGATCTTTAAAGTTCGCTCGCCCCGTTTGATTTCCACCGGTTCGCCGGTTTCCAGCACTTTGTCGAGGATCCGATAGAGGTCTTTCCGCAGTTCCGTCGGCGTGATGGCCATTTTCTTCTCCCAAGTTCCTAACACGTACGTTCCGGGCGTACGTCTCCAAATTCTGGAGTCGCGGCCGGGCGATGTCAACGAAATTCGCCCTACTTCGCGTCCGCGCGCAGGGGGCCGAAGGAGCCGGTGCGGGAGCGGTCCGGGTCGGCGAGGGTGGACCAGGCGTGGACGGGCCAGCCGCGCTCCTTCGCCAGGGGGAGCAGCAGGCCGTCGGGATTGACGGCGTTGGGGTGGGTCGCCATTTCCAGCAGCGGCCGGTCCATGCCGTTGTCGGTGTAGACGTGGCACTCGTCCATGGACACGCCCTCGCGCTCGGCGCGGCGGCGCACCCATTCGGCCTTGCCTTCGTGGTAGCAAAGCGGCAACTCGGCGCGGCCGGTGTAGCGCCCGGTGGCGGGGTCGACCAGCGCCCGCGTCCCGACCCCCGCGTGGGCGCCCACATGGCGGGCGATCGCCTCGACGATCGGCTGACACGACCCGGACGCCAGCATGGTGAAATGGCGCATCTTGCGATGGCGGCGGATGGTCTTTTCCGCTTCAGCGAAAATGTGGGGGGCGATCGACTCGGCCACGCACGCGTCGGCCCATTCGTCGACCCGCTCCATCGGCAACCCGGCCAGGCTCGTCGCCCCCACCCGCACGATAGCCGTCTCGGGACGCAGGCGCGTTCGATAGGCCGCCACGGACGCGGCGATATCCAACCACCCCCGCGCGGTTACGCGGCCGTTTTTTCTCAGCCATTGGAAAAACATGTACCCGGCCGCGCCGTCCAGAAGCGTGCGATCCACGTCGAACACGGCCACGGCCGTGGGCCAACGGTCACGCGCGGCGGGCACGGGTATCAGACCTTGTTGCCGAACATATCGACCTGGCGCTCGTCGTCGGCCGATTTTTCCGACGCGGACGTGGCGGCCGAGGCGGGAGCGTCGGTCTTGGGCGCGGCTTTTTTCTTGGGCGAGCTGTCGGCGCCGTTGGACTTGGCGGCGACGCCGGGCTTAGGACGGGGTCCGTCCAGGTGATAGCCGTAGAGGTTCTTCGTCGCCTCGTTGGTGCGTCGGATGTGTGTGCCCAGCAGGAAGTGGCGCTCGGACCAGGTCGCGTCGTCGGGCGTCTGCTCCAGGTGCGCCTGATAGGCGTAGACCTTCGCGTCCAGATCATCCACCTGATGCACAATAATCGCCTCGACCGTCGCCGGGATGACCGGCGAGCCGAACTCCCGCGTGCCGTGGTGGGACAGGATAATGTGCTCGATTTGCAGTCGCAGATCCTCGGGCATGCCGCCGATGCGCCGCACCAGGTCGTCGACGATCTGCACGCCGATGATCAAATGGGGAATCAGCCGCCCCTCGTCCGAATAGCCCAGCGCCGTCTCGTAGACCAACTCGCGGATCTTGCCGATGTCGTGGAAGAAGCCCCCGGCCAGGATGACGCTGCGGTTCACGTTCTGGTAATGGCGCGAAACGACGTCCAGCAGCATCATCACCGAGAGCGTGTGCTCCAACAGGCCGCCGATGAACGGATGGTGCATGGACTGGGCGGCGGGAGCGACCTTGAACAGGCGTCCGATGGTTTCGTCGTCCAACGCCGCCAGGCAAAGCTCCCGGATCTTCGGCTCCTCGATGGATTCGAGCAGCGCCCGCAAACGGGCAAACAGATCTTCCGAATCGTGGCGGCCGGCGGGCAGGAAGTCCTGGGGATCGATCGAGTCGGTCTCCACCTTGGACAGGGCATCCAGAACGATTTGCAGCTTGCCTTCGTAGGTTTGCACGCGCCCCTGGATCTCGATGAAGTCCCCCTCGTTGAACACGTGGGCGTAGGCCTCCACCTTGTTGAACATCCGCGCGACGATCTCGCCCGTCTTGTCCGAGAGCACCAGGTTCAAATAGAAACGCCCGGCCTTGGACCGCGCCAACTGGCGGCGACGCACCAGGTAGACCGAGTCGGCGTACAGGCCCTCTTCCAGGGTGTCGATGGGCATTTGTCGAAGGGCCATAGATCCTCGCTTGCGTGTTTCGGGGTTTCGTATTGTGCCGTTTATTTTTGCAGGAGCCAACGAACAATCGTCGTGACCGCCTCGTCGGCCACCCGCCGGTCCGGATCGGCGTAGCTGCCGACGGTGCCTCGGGAGGCGACCAGGAAATGGTCCAACTCCGGCAATTCGGAGTGCGTGTAAAGGCGCACGCCCGCCAGCTTTTCGGTCATCGACTTGGTCAATTCGGGAAAGACCTGCCGGTCCTTGCCGAAGCTCAGGTGCAGCACCGGCACCTTGGCCCGCTGCACGTCCGCCGCGGGATCCAGGCCGTCCCACTCCCGATAGACGTTCAGATATACAGGCCGCCCGGCAATCACGGCGAAGTCGTCCTTGGACTCGCGCGCTTTTTCCACCGCCATCATGACCGGGTGGCGGGCGATCGTGCCTTCGTCGAAGGTCGCCTCCTCCTCGGTCAGGCGGCGGCGGATCTGGTCCTCGGCCAGCCGCGTGAACGACACCGGCGAGGGCGCCAGGGCGATGACCTTGTGCACCACCTCCGGCTCGTCGGCCAAACGCAGGGCCACGTTGCCCCCCTCGCCTAAACCCATGGCGGACACGGCGCCCGCGTCCACGTCCTGGCGCGCCTTGAGAAACTTGATGGCGGCCTTGGCGTCGTTTTCGTGCGTCGTGAGGGTGGCGGCGATCAACTCGCCCTGGGAGCCGCCCACGCCCCGGTCGTCCCAGGAGAGCACCACGAATCCCGCTTCGGCGATCGCGTCGCAGAGTTGGCCGGAGAGGGTGTCCAGTTGGGAGTTCTGCTCGATGCCCCGGGCGTCGTGGGCGCCGGTCTCGCTGATGAAGATCAACGCCGGCAGCTTGGGAGCGGCGGCGGCGGGCTTTCGCAACAGGCCCGAGAGCTTGGTGACGTTGCCTGCCGGGTCGACCGAATCGAAAGTCACTTTCTCCAGACGCACCGCCCGGGTGATGACGTTCGTCGGCTCGGGGGGATCGACGACCGTGCCTCGGTAGTCCTTGAGTTCGGCCAGGATGCCGGTCATGGGCGACTCGACACGGATGACGCGCCCTTCGTTGTCGGCCCAGACGGACAAGCCTTCGTCGCCCAGATCCACGAAATAGCGCCGCGCCCGATACCACCGGTCGCCCAGCTTGGCGGCGTGGTTGCCCCGGTCGTCCACGTAGGCCACGCCCTCGCGGAACTCACTGGGCACCAGGTAGGGGATGGTGCGTCCGAGGCGGTTATCGTCCTTGGCTTTGTGGAGCAGGAGGTTGAAGTGGTGAAAGACGCCCCGGTCGAGCACGAGCCGGTCGGGCAGGCCGCCGATTTTGCGTTCCATGCGTCCCTGCCCGGTGTTGATGCGCACGCGGAACTGGGCGCCGTCGTGTTTCATGAACAGCTTGCGAGGCACCCCGGCGACGTAGACGTCCCGCTGATAGTCCCGCAGCGCTCCCGCGGCGTCCAGACGCAATTCGGTCACGTCGGTGATCTGCGCCTGCTTGGGGCCCTCGCCTTCCCGATGGCTGGTGTTGCCCTCGGCCTTGACGGACCCGTCCTTGTTCCAGTCGATGGTGAACTGCTCCACCGACCGATCCTCGCCGTCCTCCGTGACGCGGTACGTGCCGCTGATGCTCTCGGCCCATGCCGACAACGCGACGGCCAAGACAAAGATCAAGGCAAGGATGGGGATTCGAACGCGCATGGTCGGTGGAACCTTCGGGATTGGGCCCAAGGGACAATTTCAAGGTCGCCCTTGGTAGCAAATCGGGGGTGGAAAGGCAATTTGTGAAGTTGTCGGGTGGGATATGGGTGCCGCACTCCTAGGCCGACGAAGTCGGGCAAGGGTGTGCAAGGTCAATCCACGCGAATTCACACCTTCTCTCGGACGTTCGTCCTCGCGAAAGTGTGGCACCCGAGTGCGCTTGCCCCCCTACTCCGGCCCCACGAACGTCGCGCGGCCCTCATGTTCGATCTGGCGGATCTTGCCTTCGCCGATGAGGCGATTGAGCAGGCCGCGAGCTTCGGACGGGTCCATGGCCATGGAGCGAATCATGTCCTGCGCGTCCACCGCCCGGCGGGAGACCAGCGACAGCACCTGCCGCTCCGCGTCCTCGTCGGCGGGCCGCCGCTCGTGGGGCACGAACGCGCCGATGACCTCCACATGGGGCGCGCCGTATTCGCGCATTTTGGCGGCAATCGCCTCCATCTCGTCGTGCGTCAGGCCGACGGCTTTTTTGTGCCAACCCGGCCGATGCACCGTGTTGAGCTGCACCGCGTCCGGGCGGATCTTCGCCGCCGCCTCGGCCAGCAGACGCACCTCGTCCTCGTCGTCGTTCAGGCCCTTGCAAAAGAAGATCTCCAGGTCGATCTCGCCGGGAAATTCGTCGCGAAAGGCGATGAGCCCTTCGACCATTGCGTCGGCCTTGATGGACGGCAGGGCGCGGTTGATTTTGTGCATCGTGTCTTGTCGGACCGCGTCGAGGGAAGGCATGACCACGTCGGCCATCGCCAGTTCCTTGCGAATGTCGGGAAACATGATCGTCGCCGAGTTGGTGATGATCGCGATTTTCGTGTCGCACACTTCTCGGATGACGCGGATCACGTCCGCCAGGCGGGAATAGAGCGTCGGCTCGCCGTTGCCCGCGAAGGTGATGAAGTCCAGGCCTTCGTGGGGCAGGTAGTCGCGCAACTCCGCCTCCACGTCCTCGAACGGCACGAACTCGCCCCGCTCGCCGGGCATGCGCGTGGTGGGGCCGCATTCGCAGTAGGGGCAGTTGAAGTTGCAGACCTTCTGCGGGAACAGATCGATCCCCAGCGACAACCCCAGGCGCCGGGACGGCACCGGGCCGAAGAGGTAGCGATAGGATTTCGGTTGGGCGTTGTCGGTCATGACGAGTCCAAACGAATGACGGGTCGATTACCCCTTGGGCAGCGCCTCGACCATCTGGAAGACGTAGATCGGGTGCTTGGATCATGACCATCTGGGGCATGCGCTGGAAGCTCCAGCCGACCATGGGCTCCTGGCCGTCCTCGACGATCTGCAGCTTGGCTCCCGGATTGCGCAGTTCGTCGGACACGGACGTGACGCCCGCGTCGTCCACCTGCAGCGTCGGCAGCAGGTTGAGGACGGTCACGACGAAGCCCGTGTCGCCCAGCTTGGTCTCTTCGCGCAAGGGAACGTCGAAGTACGTCTGCTTGCCCGTCTTCTTGTTGACGAGCATCAGCTTGATGCCTTGGAACTTCTCGGCCACGGAGGCCGGTTCGTCGACCTTCTTGTTGGACATGCGCATGGCCATCATCGGCGGCATCCCGCCGGAGCTGGGCGGACCGGACGGCGCCGCCTCGCCCATCACGGTCCCGGCCTGGCGGGGGGGCGCGGCGGGAGCGGGGGCGTCGGTCCCGCCCGCTTGCTGTTCGGCCTGTTGCTCGGCCAGCAGCTTGGCCTTCATCGCGTCCATCTGCTCCTGCGTGAGCGTGGGACCGCGCACGACCTCGGGCTTGGGCGGCGGGGCGGGCTTTTCGCATCCGGCCAGACCGGCGGCCAACCCGACAGCCAACACCACGGCCGACAGGACCGGCATCATCGACGATTTGATGGACAACTTGATGGGCGACTTGATGGACATCGGAGGCATCCTTTTCGATTTCAAGCGCCGCGACCGGACAACTCGCGGGGGTCGCGGGGAGGGCGAGACGGGATTCGGGGCCGGGTCGGACATCCGACCCCGGCGAAAAACGGAGAGTGAGGGATTCGAACCCTCGGTACGCTTGTGACGTACACTCGCTTAGCAGGCGAGCACCTTCGGCCTCTCGGTCAACTCTCCAACAGATTCCAACAGATGCAAATTCTTCCCGATGCTGATTTTTCAATCGGGCGCGGCGGCGGGCATTCCAACGGAGGAGGAGGGATTCGAACCCCCGTGGCATAACGCCTAGCGGTTTTCAAGACCGCCCCCTTAAACCACTCGGGCACTCCTCCCGATGTTTTCGGGGGCGCGTGATCCGTCTTCCCCCACGTCGCATGCGTTCGGTCCCAACGCATTCCCACAGCGCCGATCAAGGGCTCTCATTAACGGACCCGCACCGCCTTGTCAACGATCCTCCCCCGCCGTGATCGCGCCATCTCGTTGATTAAATTCGAGGTTTTATCCCGCCGCCATTCGCGATAGAATCGCCGTTCAAACCTCGGGGCGATTTGGGGGAGAGCCGATGCACCGGACGCGGCGCCTTTGGGCGTGGATGTTGGTTGTCGTGATCGCGGTGACGCTTTCGTCGTTTGCCTGCGATTCGGACGACGACGACGATGAAGCCGCCACGGACGAGGACTTGGACGGCGACGACGATTGCAAGGACGAAGTCGTCGAGTATCCCGATTATTGCGTCGACATCGAAAGCGACGATGACGACGACACCGACGGCGATGACGACATGATTTGTAAGGATGATGCCTCCGAAACCGACGCGTTTCTCGCCATCGTCAACCCCTTCATCGGCACCGACGGCTTCGCCTGGGGCATCGGCTCCATGTCGCCGGGGCCGCTCACGCCCTTCGGCCTGGTCAAGCTCGGGCCGGACACGCAGTACGAAAATTTCTACCTGGGCTTCATCCACTACGCCGGGTATCGCTACGCGGAAAACTTCATTCGCGGCTTCTCCCACACGCACATGCCCTCGACCGGCATCACCGACGGCGGCCACGTCAACCTGATGCCCGTGCTGGGCATGGACGACGCCAAGGTCACGCTCGACGGCTACAAGGCGCCGTTCTCCCACGACGATGAATCGGCCTCGCCGGGTTACTACCAGGTGCGTTTGCAGGATTCGCGCATCAACGTGGAGCTGACCGCGAGCCCGCTGGTGGGCTACCATCGCTACACCTTCCCCGCCGACGGCGACGCGCCGTATGTCGTCGTCGACGCGGGCTATGCCCTCAACCGCAACGCCGCGAAGGATACCGAAATCACCATCGATCCCGAGGCCCGGGAGATCACCGGCCGCTCGATGCAGCAAGGCGGATTCTCCCGCAGCTACGGGGGCGTGACGATCTACTTCGCCGCGAAATTCGACACCGACTTCGCCGACTACGGCACGTTTGCCGACGGGGTGCGTTCGCCGGGTGCGACCACGACGACGGGCAAGGCGGCGGGGGCCTATGCGGGCTTCGCGCCGGGAACTCAAACGGCGGGGGCGCGGGTGGCGGTCTCGTTCATCAGCGTCGAGCAGGCGCGGGCGAATCTGGCCGCCGATGCGTTCGACGATTTCGACGAAGCGCTGGACAACGCCCGGACCCTCTGGTCCGACTTCCTCCGGCAGGTGACGATCGAAGGCGGCACGCCGGAAGAACGCCGCATCTTCCGCACGGCCCAGTTCCATCTGGGTGTGCTGCCCACGCTGATGACCGAGGCCGGCGGCCTTTATCGCGGCTTCGACGGCGAGGTCCATGAGGCGACCGATTTCACGTATTACTCGGACCTGTCGCTGTGGGATACCTTCCGCACCTTCCACCCGCTCATGGCGCTCATCGACCCGGCGCGCAATCTGGATTTCATCAAATCCGGCGTGGCCATGTGGGAGCAGGGCGGCGCGTTCCCCAAATGGTCCGGCTGGCTGGGCGAAACCGACGTCATGATCGGGACGCACTACGACACGGTCGTCGCCGACGCCTATCTGAAAGGCAACGCGGGCGTGAACAATGAACTGATGCGGAAAATCTGGCCGGGGCTCGTCGAACACGCCACCGAGTTCACCGAACCGGCCGGGCGGCCGGGCATCGAGGACTACATCAACCTGGGCTATGTCCCCCACGACAAATTCGACCAGTCCGTCTCCCGAACGCAGGAATATGCCCTCAACGACTACTGCCTGGCGCGCCTCGGATACGAGATCGGCGAAGACGAAATCGCCGACATCCTCTACGAACGCTCCGCCAACTACAAAAACCTTTGGGACGAGCAGACGCGGTACTTCCGCCCGCGCAACGCCGACGGCTCTTGGCTCGATCCCTTCGATCCGGGCAAGGGGCAGGAGATTTACAGCTTCCTGACCGCCACCGGCTACACCGAAGGCAACGCCCGCCACTGGCGCTGGATGGTCATGCACGACCCGGACGCCCTGATCGACCTGTTCGACAGCGACGGGCAGTTCGTCGAGCAGCTTAACGAGTTCATGGAACTGGGCATCCCCGACAGCCCGGACCTGCTGCTCGACCCCTACTACTGGCACGGCAACGAGCCGGATATGCACGCCCCGTATCTGTTCGCCTTCGCCGGGCGGCACGATCTGACCGCCGAGTGGGTGCGTTGGGTGATGGAGAACCATTACAACACCGGCCCCCTGGGTCTGGACGGCAACGACGACGGCGGCACGCTCTCGGCGTGGTACATCTTCTCGGCGCTCGGTTTCTTCCCGTTGCCGTGCACGGATATGTACGTCATCGGCAGCCCGATCTTCGACTACGCCGAAATCCCGATGGGCGAGTGCCGCCTGGCGGTCCAGGTGGAGAACGCCGGATCGGAGAACGTCTACGTCGAGTCGGTCCGCATCAACGGGACGACCCTGACCGAGCCCTACTTCACCCATGACATGATCGCCAACGGCGGCGTCATCGAATTCGTCATGAGTCCGACCCCGACGGCGTTCGGAACAATCACGGACGAGGACCGAATAGAATAGGCTCCCTTCGAAAGGATCGATCGATGGAACAACGCTTCACGCTGGTGACGCTCGGCGTGCGGGACCTGGCCAAGAGCACGGCGTTTTTCGAAAAGCTGGGGTGGAAGCGCTCGGTCAAGGACGCGCCGGGGACGGCGTTCTTCCAGTGCGGCGGCGTGGCACTGGGTCTCTACCCTCGCGACGAATTGGCCGACGACGCGGGGGTGCCCGACGACGGACGCGGCTTCGAGGGCATCACCATCGCTCACAATGCCCGCTCCAAGGCGGACGTGGACGCGGTGCTGGCCGAGGCCGTCGCCGCCGGCGCGACGCTCGTCAAACCGGCCCAGGACGTCTTTTGGGGCGGCTACCACGGCTACTTCGCCGACCTGGACGGCCATCTGTGGGAAGTGGCCTGGAACCCCGGTTTTCCCTTGGACGAGAACGGCGCAGTGACGCTGCCGGATTAGTTTCAACGATTGTCGGGTGCCACATTTTCACGACGACAAACGTCGTCGGGAAGATGTGAATTTTTCGCGCACCGCCTTCATTCACACCCTTGCCCGACTTCGTCGGCCTAAGAGTGTGGCACCCGATATCCTGTCTGTTATGATACTCCCCTGAAGGTTTGCATGGTCTTTGCGCCCGATGGAGATGCCCGGCTCATGACGCAACGAAGCGCCGCGAAAAAACTCACGCCCAAGGGCGCCGGTCGGCGGGACGAAATCCTACGCAAGGCCACCGCCGAATTCGCCCGGCGCGGCTACCACGCCACCACCATCACCGACATCCTGGACGGCCTGAGCATCGCGCGAGGCACCTTCTACCAATACTTCGCCAACAAGCGCGCGATTTTCGAGGAAATCCTCTCCAACCTGCTGGCCCGCTTCGCCGGGTCCATCCGGCCCATCGACATCGACCATCCCACCGCCTCGCCCCGCCGCCAGTTGCACGACAACATCGTGCGGGTGCTCAACCTGGTGCTGGAAGATCGGGCGATGGCGAAGATCGTCGTGGCCGGGGCGACGGGCATGGACCCGGAGTTCGACCTGAAGGTGGATCAGTTCACCGAGGCGGTCCGCGCGGCGATCATCCGCTCGCTGTCCAAGGGCATCGAGATGGGCCTGGTGCAGCCGGTGGACACGGAGCTGACCGCGACGCTGGTCTTCGGCTCGGGCAAGGAGCTGGTGCGCGCGCTGGCCGATCAATCCCCCGACGCGCAAAATGTGGACGAAATCGCCGAGGCCTACATCGACCTGTTCGCGCGCGGCCTGTTCACCCCCGCCCTGCGCGACGCCCTCGACGACGACGTCGAATCCATCCTGCATACGAGTTCGGGCCGGAATCCGGTGGAGTAGGCGGGTGCGTTGTTGGAGACGATCACGTCCTGACAGAGCCGCGAACCGTAGTGAGCGGTTGGCGACGCCCCGGTACGCAACTTTCGGCGACATCGAACAACGTACGTGACGTGCCGTCAGCGTAAACCGCTTACAACGCCAGGCTACGGCGAACGCACCGAACAGCTCTGTTTGGGGAACGTCCTCACGGTCGTCAGCGTGTTTTACAACGCCAGCGGAACGCACTCGAACGTGGGGAACGTCCCCGGGTCCGCGGGGGAGGCGAGGCCCATGAAGTAGGCGCCGGACCAGAGGGTGACGCCGGCGTTCATGAGGATGGAGCAGCGGGCCGCGTCCGCGTCGTCCTCGGCGTAAGGCGGTCATGCCCGCGAAGCTCGCCGCCTGCCCGGTGCGCAGATAGCCCGCCGACAGATCGAGCAGCACGTCGTAGCCCGCCGCGTCCAGCTTGTCGATGGAGATGGATTCCCACACGCCCTCGCCGCTGCCGATGGCGTTTTCCGCGATCTCCAACAGCTCTTCCATCTCCTGCCATTTCGCGCCGACCGGCGAAGCCAGCGCGTCGTTCGCGTCGTCGTAGGCCGCCGCGTTGGGCATGGCGTGGGACGTGGCGATCGCGCAGTCGAGCACATGGGCGTCGGCGCATTCGAGCAAGCCTTCCGGCGAGGACAAGCCCGGCGGCGGCACGTCGATGATCTGTTCCAGATAGCCCCGGTTATAGCCGTAGAGCAGCAGCAGCGCGTTCAGTCCGTCCTTGGCGGCCGTGATCGCCTCGGCGTCGGGTGCGTCCGCGTCTTCCAGCCGGTTGGCTGTCAATTTGGCGAGCGTTTTGAACAGCGGCTTGAGCAGGCCCCAGTCGGTCTCGTCGTCCGCCAGGCCCGCCTCCACGCCGTCCAATTTGTCGCGCAGCCACACGCCGCCGAAATAGCCGGACAGGTAGAGCGAGCCCATCAATTGCTCGGCTTCGCCCGCCCCGGCGCACGCCGTGTCCAGCGCGTCGATCGGCAGATAGCCCAGGAAGAAGTCCACCGCGTCCGCGTCGCCGACGGTGTTGCAGTAGTGGAACGCCGCCTCCATGAGGGCGTCGTCGCTCACCTCGATCGCGTCGTTTTCGAAGAACGGGTATTCGGGAATCGTGTATTCGCCTTCGAACAACTCCCGTGTCGTCGTCATCGTCCGAGCATGCCATGCCGCATCCGTCGTCGTCGCCCATGTCGTCGTCATCGTCATCGGCGGCGTCATCGTCCGACGCATTGTCATCGTCATCGGCGTCCGCGACGTCGTCGTCGGCCCCATCGTCATCGTCGTCGTCACCGCTTCCGCAGGCGACGAAAAACGACAAGCTCAGCATGATCGCGGCGAACGGCAGGCATTTGAGGTAATTAAGGCGCATCGGTCGGATCCCAGGTGCAGTGGTCGTTTTCGTTGAGCGCGTCGAGCGCCGCCATGTCCTCGGGCGATATCTCGAAGTCGTACACGGATGCGTTTTCCTCGATGCGCCCCGGATGGCTCGACTTGGGAATGCACACCACGCCGTGCTGGAGGCACCAGCGGATCATGATCTGGGCGGGGGTGCGTTCGTATCGCTTGGCGAAGGATGCCAGAGCCGGATCGCGCAGGCGAGTGCCTTTTGTCAGGGGACTGTAGGCGACCAGTTGGATGCCCTTGGATTTGCAGAATTCCATCAGTTCGCGCTGAAACAGGAAGGGGTGAAATTCGACCTGATTCGTCGCCGGGACGATGTCCGATTCGGATAGCAATTCCTCCAAGTGGCGCACCGTGTAGTTGCTCACGCCGATGGAGCGGATGCGCCCGTCCTGGTAGAGCTTCACCAGCGCCCGCCATGTCTCGCCGCGCAGATTCTGCACCGGCCAGTGGATCAGGTATTGGTCCAACGTCTCGAAACGCAGGCGCTTCATGCTCGCGTCGAAAGCGCGCATCGCCCGGTCGTAGCCGTGGTCGCTGTTCCACAACTTCGTCGTGACGAAAACCTGGTCCCGAGGCACCCCCGAGGCGCGCACGCCCTCGCCCACGTCCTTCTCGTTGCCGTACATGGCCGCCGTGTCCACGTGCCGATAGCCGAACTTCAGCGCATGCACCACCGCCTCGCGGCACTCGCCGCCGTCCGCCGCCTGGTACACGCCCAGACCCAGCAGAGGCATCGCGACGCCGTTGTTCAGCGTAACGGTGGTGGTCAGGTCGAGGGGCATTTGTTTGGTCCTTCCATGCAAGTTTGTCATTCTGAGCGAAGCGAAGAATCTCTCGTTCGTTGTCGCAAGCGCTTCTGAAGAATGTACGAGAGATCCCTCACGGTGTTCGGGATGACAAAACGAAATCTACCTCCAAATCGTTCCCTACTCGTCCCCGTCCACGACCGCCGCATCCATCACGCACCCGCGCTCGGGCGTCATCACCAGCCGGCGGCCGTCGCCCACGTCCACTTGATAGGTCGCGTCGCTGCCGGACTGGTGGCGGGTGATCTCCTGGTCGATGGCGACACCGACCGCCTGGGCGAGCCGATCCACCGCTAGCGCCTGATCCCAGCGATCCATGGCGCCGGTGAACATGCGCCGGGTGAGAAAGGACGAACGTACGTCGTCGTTGAATGCGTCGGTCCAGGCATCCAGCGGACTCGAATCCCGCCCCTGAGCCCGGGCCTGGGCGCCGCGAGCCAGCGCCGTCCACACCGCCAGGCGCAGACGCCCCTCCCGCTCGGCAAAATCGTCGCCCCAGACCGAATACAGCGGGAACACCAGCGGCAGCGACACCGCGTTGGACGTCGGCCGGTTCGGGTTTCGCCAGTCCAGCACGGCCAGTTCCTTGGCCCGCATCTGCTCGGCGGTCAGTTCCCGGCGCTCATACCCCCAACGCACCGCCTGATCAATCAGGCCGTTGGCGACCGCCTCCCGGGCGTTGGGCGGCGCGGCGAAGACCACCCCCAACTGCGTCAATTCGTGATCGATCATCCGAGGCAACTGGTCCACCAACGTCCGGTAATACCGATCCGCCAGCATCATCCCCGTCGTATTCAAATCCAACTCGTAGGTGTCGAACAGCCCCTCGACGAGGTGGTGCATCTGGAGCAGACGGCGGAAGGCGGCGTTGTGGTCCCCCTCGGCCGAGGCCCGCGCCGCGTCCATCTCCAGCGCCCGCGCCAGATTCAGCAGGTCCGGCCAGTTGCGCATCGAGTGGGGACGCCTTCGGGCGTCGCGCAGGCTGTTCACATCCACCCCATGCAGCGACACCTCGCCGCCGAGCACATCGTCAATGTGGAGAAAGAGGTTGTCCAACTCGTCGCGCCAGACGGCGAACTGGGCCATCGCCCGATCCCGGCCCGTCTCACACGGCCCGGGCACGTCCCGATCGCGGAAGATCTGGGCCAGGATGGGGCCGTTTTCGCCCAGCAGCGTTTCCAACGCGGCGGTCTGGGAGGGGGAGCGGCGGGTGTAGCGCTCGCGTTCCTGCTTGAGCAATTGGTGCTGCTTTTCCAGATCGGCCATGGATAGCTCATCCGGCCAGGACAGCCAGGGATGCAGGTCGATTTTGAGCACGATCAAGCCGCAGAGCGCCGCGATCGCGCCGATCACGGCCAGGCGGGTCAGGAGAATCCGGTTTCTCGACGGGCGAACGATGCGCATTTCGACTCCATGGAAGGGCCGCCGTTGCAGGGGCATCTGCAGGGCCGTCATTGTATACGACATTGACAGCCCCGCGCGAGCATGCGACGAAAACCACAGTTTTGCGCACAGACGAGGAAAGCGATGGCCGACGACGATCGGGAACTGTATCAGCGCCCGTCCTGGCAGGTGCTGCATCGGGTGTTTAAGCAGGTGGGCATCAAGGCGGTGGCCGCCGACCTGGGGCTGGGGTATTCCACCGTCGCCAAGTGGCAGGAGGACCCGGAGTCCCTGTCCGAATCGGGCAGCCGCAACCCCCTGGACCGGCTTGACCAGATTCGGCAGACGCTGGTCGACGCCGGGCGCCATGACGAGGCCGTCGAGCCCATCCGTTGGCTGGCCCAGCGGGCAGGGTATCGGCTGGTCAAGTCCTCCGACCTGCCCGACGACCACGACAGCCTGCTGCGCGAGGTGCTCACCCTCGCCGCGGAGTCCGGCGACGTCCAGCGCATCTTTCAGGAGGCGATCTCCGACAACATCATCACGCACGACGAGCGCGAGGCCCTGCTCAAGGAGCTGCGCGAAGCCCAGGAACAAGCCGCTCGCGTCGAACTGATCGTGCGCATCAAGAAGATCTTCGCCGAACGATAAAGGCGCGCCGCCGGTTGCGAATTTTCGGCCCGACGATATAATCCGCCCGCGAAATCGCGCCCCCTTGTGCCCATGCGCGGCGGGCGCGGGTCCACCTTGAAGGAGCCCCGAATCTTATGAGTTTCAACGCGAACCGCATTCGCGCCGGGATGGTTTTGGATATCGACGGCGAGGCGTGCAAGGTCATGGAGGCCACGCACATCACGCCCGGCAAGGGCAACGCCGTCGTCCAGACTAAGATGCGCAACCTCAAGAGCGGCATCCAGTTCGAAAAGCGCTTCCGCGCCGTCGAGCAGGTCGACCGGGCCATCCTCTCCGAGCGGCTGATGGAGTTCCTCTACGCCGAGGGCGACATCTATCACTTCATGGACACCGAGAGCTTCGAGCAGATCGCCATCAACTCGGAGACCCTGGGCTCGGACGTGATCGACTGGCTCACCGAGAACATGAAAGTGACCATGCTCTTTTACGACACGGACATCGTCGGCGCCTCGGTTGAAAAGCACCTGATCCTGCGCATCACCGACACCGCCCCCCAGCTCAAGGGCGCCACCGCCACCAACTCGCCCAAGCCGGCGACGTTGGAAAACGGCGTGGTGGTCAACGTGCCGCCGTTCATCGAGTCCGGCGAAATGATTAAAGTGGACACGGAAACGCGCAGCTACGTGGAGCGCTATCGCGAGTAAGGGCGCGCGGGCCCGTCAAGTCCGGCGCTGTCGAATCCCTCTTTGCCCACAGGAGGTTCCCCCATGGAACCGATGCACGCCGTTCATCTCTTTCTCGTCCTGGCGCTCGCCGGGGTCGCCGGCACGATGGCGTTTATCGAACGGGGCAAGCTCTCGGGCAAGGCGGAGGATCTGCGTCGTGTCGCCGAGGCCAACGGACGCCTCGCCAAGGCGGCCATGGCGCCGCTGGTGCTGCTGATCTTTCTGACGGGCATCGCGCTGACGGTGCAGGTGGTCAAGGCCGGGGGCATGGTCGGGATGCATCACGCGAAGCTGACGCTGGGGCTGCTGACCGTCGGCGGCCTGGGGCACATCAACGCGATGCTCATCCTGCGCGGCATGCGCGCCGGCGACCCGGAGCAGCTTAAGAAATACAACGGCAAGCTGCGCCTGGGCTGGGGCCTGTTCGGCCTGGCCGTCGCCACCTTCCTGCTCGGCATCATGTACTTCCACCGCTAGGGGGGTAGTCGCGACGGGCTGCACGCTCCCGCCCCGGGTACCACACTTTCTCAACGACGCCGTCGGCGGGAAGGTGTGAATCTTCAGAGCCGCCTCCGACCCATCAGAGCCGCGCACGGTAGTAAGCGGTCTGGCTCGCCTCTGGAAAATCATTTGCGCAGTCGCGACGCCCGCACCGCTCCCGCCCTTTCAGAGCCGCGACCTGCCTGTCCGCCGTAGCCTTGGCGAAGGTGGATCAGGAAGCGGGTTGGCCCGCCTTTTTTAAAATAATATCGTCCAACAAATTTTATTATTAGAATCGAGCTGGGGTTCGGTCAGCACCGGCAGCGCCTCGAATTCGACGGATAGTCGCACTCGTCGACCGCCCACCAAATCCCCGCGAAACCCAGCGCCGCCACGATCTCCGTACTGCTGGGTAACAACGACACGATGCGCGGCATTTTCATGCTCCTTGATATTTGAAAATAAGTTTAGGGACTGGTAATGTTTGTCGGTCTGCAACAATTTATTCAACAATAAAAAGGCGATTAGTATGGACGATGTCTTAAGTTTGTCAGATGCTTGGAAATCCGGTAAAAGTGTTTTGATCTCACTCGAGTTTCTCGACGATAATCAAGCTCGGCTTGTCAGCCAGTACCCTATCGATAAGAACTTAATCCTTCAAATGCCCACAAAAATCCGGGTACCTGATTGCCGAGATTTTTACGCATTGATCTTATCCATAAAAGAAGAGAGAACGTCGTTGGTCGTAGCAATTTCCATGAAATATCAAGTCTTGTCGAACATACTTATGTCAAGTCAATGTCAGATGATTTTTTATATACAAAACGAAAACATTTTCTGAATCGAGCTGTCCACCCAATTAGTTCTGATGTTATCGGAAGGCTAGGCGAAGCGATTTCACTTAGCTCAATAAATAGAATCGTCGGTATTCACGAGGCAGATTGGAATAGCATTGATGCGGAGTTGCCATTACCAATCGGTAAACGAATGGATTATAACTTCGCGGCAACGGAAAACACCATTTTCGAACTAGAAGCAAAGGGAATCCATGTCTTACAAAAGATACCTTTAGAAATCGCGCATACAAGCTAATTCCAGACATTCGTGAAAAAGCAGCTTCCGCAAATAGATACATAGATGCCAGAAAGGTCTTCAGGTTTGGTGGAATTGCCTCCGTGGGTGCCGATTCAGACGAAAAGCTCGTTTGCCGAATACTCGATCCTTTGCCTAGTAACTACCAACTTGCCCCTAGGACCATCAAGCTATTGAATCGTCTAAAGTTTTATATAGATTGATCTCCATCGTCGCCCCCGCACAAACTTAGCAATTGCGGCGCGCGCTCAAGGCTTCACGCTATTTTCGCGATTGAGAATGCGTGGGAATTGAATGGCATACTCTCTTGAAAGGACTCGATACATATGAGCAAACCGTACATATTGCAGCGTTAATTCAAGGTTACACTGAAAAAAATATTTGGTCAGAGCGCCGGTCAAGTGTGGCGGATGAGCGCGTTGGTGGTTTTGTTTTCACTGCTGGCGACAATGCAATTTTCTTCCTAGGAATGCGCGATCAAATTATCACTAGTCTCGAAGCACAAGACTTTGACAATATTGCGACAAAGTCATTTGATCAGGAAGTCAAGCACTGCACGGTCCTATGTAAAATTAGTCCATACCGATGGAAATTCTTTAAGAGGCTCATAGATGATAGGATACTTGATCGAATACAGATAAAACATAAAAAATCTCATCTCGAGTTTGAGGCGACAGGATATCTCTATTTTTCAAGCTCTGGGATTGTCCATGGATTTATTTTACGGATGACGAATAAACTGTTTTGGCAACCGAAGCGAAGCAGACGTTGATCGGTTTTACCAATCGCGCTAACCTCCCCTGCGTGAGCAAGGTTCAAACGATCATCAAGAATGCGTCGTCGCTGGCGGTGGGGCGCGTGGCGACGAAGGCGATGAGCCTCGTGTTTTTGGGGTTCGTGGCGCGCAAACTGGGCGAGGAAGGCTTCGGCCGCTTCTCGACCGCGATGGCCCTGGTCGGCTTCGTGGAGATCCTGCCCGGCTACATCGCCCGCCCGTTCATCATCCGCCACGTCGCGCGGGAAATGGAAAAATCCGGCCGCTTCCTCGCCGGCGTGATCGGCACGAACGTCGCCCTGTCCATCGCCCTGTTCGTCGCCCTCTATTTCGTCACGCCCCTTCTGAACTACCCCCCGGACACCGACGCCGCCGTCCTGCTCCTGGCCGCGAGCCTGCTCTTTTCGTCCATCACCAACAGCTACCACGCCGTCTTCACCGGCTTCGAACGCATGGAGCGCTCGGCGATGCTCGACGTCGCCAACTCCTGATGACCATCGCGGCGGGCGTCGCGGCGCTCCTTTTGGGCGGGGATGTCGTCGCCTTGGCGGGCTGCTACGCGGCGGCGCGGGTGGGCACCTGGTGGCTGGCGCGGCGGTGGGCGCTGGCGATGTTGGACAAGGAAACCGGCGCGCGGCCCGACTGGGCGCTGGTGCGCGAACTGGCCGTCGGCGCGTGGCCGTTTTTCATCACGCAGCTTTTCATCATCTTCTACAACCGTGCCGACATCATCATGCTCTCGGTCATGGACGGCCCCATCCCCCAGGACGTCGCCGTCGGCCACTACAACGCCGCCTACAAACTCATGGAAGCCCTCGGCCTTCTGACCAGCTCCTTCGTCGTCGCCATCTATCCCCTCCTGGCGCGCCAGTTCATGGAAGGCACCCACGGCGTGCGCGCGACCTTCCAAGCGGGCATGCGATTTCTGTTCGCGCTGGTGTTGCCCGTGGCGGTGGGCACGACGCTGCTGGCCGACGACCTGATGGGCCTGTTGTTCGGCGATCATTTCCGCGTGGCGGGGGCGGCGCTGGCGGTGCTCATCTGGGGCCAGGTGCTCGACTCGGTCAACCCGCTGGCGGCGGTGACATTGCGGGCCATCGACAAAGAGCGCGACCTGGCGCGCATTACCGGCGCGTGCGCGGTGTTTAACGTGGCTCTCAACGTTGTTTTGATTCCCCGTTATAGTTATATGGGCGCGGCGTGGGCGACATTGTTGAGTTTCGTTCTGGTCTATGTCTGGGGCATCGCGGTGCTGCGTCGCGACCTGGGTCCGCTTTCGATCAACGGTTCGGCGTTGCGCGCGTCCCTGGCGGCGGCGGCCATGGGCGGAGTCGTCCACCTGACGCACCCCTACGGCTACGGTTGGGCGATCGTGGCGGGCGCGGCGGCCTACCCTCCGTTGGCGCTGGCCTTCGGCGTGGTGCGTCGGGAGGATTGGACGATGATTCAGCGACGCCGGGCGGCGGGAGGCACAACGTGAAGCTGCTGATGGTCGACAACTCCCCCGCGCCGGGCGGGTCGGTGCATCATATGGCGTCGTTCGCCAACGTCTGGCACGGCGAGGGGGTGGCGATGCGCATCATCGCGACGCACCCCGAATTCTTCCTGGACCGCGTTCCCATCGCCGTGCCGGTCACGCCGCTGGATGTGCCCCATTTCAACGACCCCTTCGGCGCGCTGGGCTCGGTATTCGAGCCCGTGCTGCCCGGCCCGCTGAACTGGCCGTTTTCCTGGTGGGACTACCGGCGTTTCGCCCGCCGGGTGCGACGCGCCTTCGGCGAACGCATCGAGACGTACGCGCCGGACGCGGTCTACATCAACAACCTCAACCTGCCCAACCGCCCCTTCGCCGATGAATGCGTGGCGCGGGGACTGCCGTTCGTGGTGGGCGCTCTGATGATCCGCGAATTCGGACGGCGGGAGCTGCAGATGGCACGGGACGCGGCGGCGGTGTTCTGCATCTCTCGGGGCGTGGCGAAATGCGTCGGCGAGGCGGCGCCGGATTTGGCGCCCGAAAGTCTGGTCGTCACCGACAGCGGCGTCGAGCCAGGACGCTACGATGTTGCCCGCAACCCGGCGATTCGCGCGGGCCTGGGCGTGCCTGATGACGCGGCGATGGTGCTTTCCCTGGGACGGATGATCGAATGGAAGGGCCACGACGTACTGGTGCGGGCCCTGGGCAAGGTGCGGCAGACGGTGCCGAATCTGTGGTTCGTGCAGGCCGGGGCGAGGTGCCCGAATGGCGTGAGAAGGTACGGGCGATCGCGGAGCAGGTCGGCATGGCCGATCGGATGGTGCTCGCCGGGCAGCGGGAGGACGTACCCGATTTGCTGGCTGCGTGCGATGTACTGGCCCATAGCTCCAAATACGGCGACGCGAAAACGGGCGTGGTGGAGGCGTTCGGGCGGGTGATCGCCGAGGGCCTGGCGGCGGGACGGCCGGTGGTGGCGACGCGGGCCGGCGGGGCGGTGGAGATCCTGGAGCGCGCCGGGTGCGGAACGTTGGCGGCGCCGGGGGATGTGGACGGCATGGCCGAGGCGATTACGGCCTATCTGACGGACCGCTCGCTGGCGACTCGTGACAGCGAAATCGGACGCGAGGCGGCCCTGGCCTACGAGGAGCACGTCATCGGCAGGAAGGCGCTGACGGCGCTGCGCCGCGCGACGGGGATTGCGGAGTGAGGTAGGTGGCTTTGATGCCGGAGCCATGCCCGACAGAGCCGCGCACGGCTTGCCTCGCCGTAGCCTTGGCGGAGGCGGGTGGTAAGCGGTTTGATCCGACCCTGCACGCCGGAAACGTCGTCAACGCCATTGACGCCGACGTCGATCGATTCGTCCAGGCGCGAACCCAACCCCTCACTACCGTTCGGGGCTCTGATAACTCGGGCCGCCTGTGGACTGCCTGTGGAAAACCTTTGACGCCATCCGGGTTGCCTTGTTAGACTGTCCTCACACTCGGACGGGTTTTCGGCCCATTCGTTCCGGATTGTATGATCTACATCGTTGATCTTTGGGACGAATCGGCTTAGGAAGGCTCAAGGATGGGGAGCGGGAGGCACCGCCCGCCCAAGAGCCACGACACGCCGGGGACGTTCGGCGCGAAATCCGAGGGAGAAACGATGAGCGAAGAAAAAATCGCCAAAGCCAACGAGTTGATCGAACAGCGCATCAAACCGGCGCTCACGCCCCACGGCACCACCGTGAAAGCCGTGTCCTTCGAGGACGGCAACCTGGGCATCCGCGTTTTCGGCAAGATGCCCTTCGACGTGGTCAAGCGCGGCCTCGCGGCCGTTTTGCGCAACAGCCTGCCCGAGGTCACGGACATCGTCGAGGCGCCCGCCGGCGAGGAAGAGGGTCCTTCGGCCGCGGACAAGGAACGTCTGGACACAATCCGTCAGATGTTCGACGACCGCATCAACCCCGCCCTGGCTTCCCACGGCGGATGGGCCTCGGTCGTGGATGTGCGCGAAAACATGCTGTTTATCCAGGTCGGCGGCGGATGCCAGGGCTGCTCCAGCTCCCTGACGACCGTCAAGCAGGGCATCGAGGGCATGGTGCGGCAGATGTACCCCGAGATGCAGGTTGTTGACACCACGGACCATGCCGCGGGGGCCAATCCCTATTATCGTTAATCGCCATACGAGGATGGACGGCCCACGAATTTGAAGACCGTCCCCAGCCAGGACCGATTCGAGGCGGCTCACAAGCCTGTGGCCGCCTTTTCGCTTTTTTCCGGAACGATTTCGGCCGGTTCGACTCCCGCCGTCGCTCCACTCGGGGACAGTCCATGAGGGGACAACGGCGGCGGGCATGGTTACGTTGATTTGAGGATGGGCATGAGCGACGCGCCGGGACCCGACATTCTCCCTTCCCGACGCGACGCAGGTGGATCAACGCCGTTTTTCGGCCAATACCAAGGAGAGGGAACGCTGAAAACCACCAAACGCTCCATGGATCTTGCGCAGAAGGCCGGGCTGATCGTCAAAGCCGCGCTGGACAAGCAGGCGTACGGCGCCGTGGTGCTGGACGTGAGCCGTCTGTGTTCCTACACGGACCGCATCGTCATCATGCACGGCACCAGCACGCGTCAGGTGCAGGCGATTGCCCAAAATGTCCGCGAAACCCTCAAGAAGGCCGGGGAGATCCCCTTGGGCTTCGAGGGCGAGCGGGACTCCCAGTGGCTCGTCGTGGACTTCGGCGACGTGGTGGTCCATGTCTTCTACGAGCCGATGCGCGCCTTCTACGACCTGGAAGGCATCTGGGCCGACGCCGCCCGGGCCCAGGTCCAGGAGACGCAAGGCGACGTCCGGATCGTCTGGCCCGAGCGTTCGAAACAGCCCGAAGCGGTGGGCCTGCTCTAAGCCCGTTTCGCTCGGGAGCGTGACAGCTTTCCAACGTGCGTGCGTCGAGCGCGCATGCCGATCCTTCTCGCGCCGAATCCGCGCCCCATTTCCCGTCGAACAACCCGACAAAATAAAAAAGGGCCGAACTCTCTTTGAGTCCGGCCAATGGAGGGAAACCCACTGCGTCTGGGTCTTGGTGCCGACCTGCCGCACGGGGGGGCACGGCAGGCCTTGAGGCCTAGTTAGTTCACGTCACTCATCGCGACGTATTGGGGCCGGGGCAGGCCGGTGGCCGGGCCCATGCCCGAAGCGTTCATCGCCAGGCTGCTTCCCGAGGCGACGATGCGCTGCGCCAACTCGGGGCGCACGGTGTGGGCGACCGTCAGGCTGCCCGTGTTGACCGACACGAGCTGCACCGGTCCCTCGTTGGAAACGGTGAACACCGCGTCGTCGTTGGCGGTCACTTCGCCGAAGGGGGTCAACATCGTCAGGCCGCCGGAGGTGCCGTTTTCCGTGCGGTTAAAGGCAATTCGGTACTGGCCCAGGCCGATCAGCGCGTCGGCGCTCGATTCGCCGCCCACCAGGGGAATCTGCACTTCGCCCTTGCCCAGGATGAACAGCGACGCATTCGCGAAACGCACGTTCGCGTTGCCGTCGGACACCCGGACGCGGTCGCCGGCGCTGAGCACCTGACCGTGGGGCGCCGAGGACCAGTCGTCCTGGCCCAGGCTCTGGATTTTGGCGACGCCGTTGAAGGCGTTGAGCGTGCCGGCCGCTTCGCCCGAGACGGCCAGATTGGCCACCATCAACGAAAGCGCCAGCCAGAAGAACACCGCAAAGACGGTGATTTGTTTGCGCGTGGAAAGTGTCATGGTTTCTCCGTCCCTCATTTTGATCACCAATCCCTCATTGGCGTCGGGCCTAGAAGAAGCAAGGGCCGTACCAACAAAGGCGAAAGGGGCTAAGTGCCCGCGTTGTCGATGTTTTCAAACTTCCAAGCCCTTTCGGGGCCTTCGGCCGGGCATTACCTTCGGTAAGCGTCCGACCGATTTCGTAACCGTGTTATCGACCCGACCCGGGGTCGCGATAAGGCGTATTTCCGGTTGCCGGTCGGCGGGAGGACGCGAGGGAAAACGCGACGGGGCGCCGCACGCATTGACCGGCAACGGCGTGCTCCGCTAGGGTCGAGAGCCATGAAACACCCTGCGCCATTTCCCGCCGCGATCCGCCTGGGCGCGGCCGCGTTATTCGCCGTATTGATCGCCGTATCGGCGGCCGGTTGCGGGCCGAAGGTGGAGGAGTACTACCCGCTGGAGCTGGGCAATCTGTGGGAGTACAAGACGACCTATCCGGACGGACGCTCGCGTACCGACCTGGAGCAGATCATCCGCCGCCAGGAACGCAGCTACTACTTCAGCAACGGCGAGGTGATCATCAAGCTGTCGCGCAACACCCTCATCAACCGCAACGGCCTGCAGATCCTCAAGGCGCCCTTCGAGAAGGGCCGGGAGTGGGAAGACGAGACGGTGAGTTTTCGCATCACGTCGGTGGGAGAGACGGTGGAGGTGCCCGCCGGGACGTTTACCGACACCGTCACCGTCGAATGGACGATGCAGCGCCGCGCGCCGGTGACGCTGACCGCCGACGAATACGCCGACAGTCTGGTGCCCGCGGACGAACGACGCCCCAAACCGCCTCCGGAAGTCTTGAAGGACAAGCCCAAGCGGGAAATGCCCCTACGCGACTTCAAGACCTACATGACCTTCGCCAAGGGCATCGGGCCGATCCGCTATCGCCTGGAAGCCGCCGAGGAAGGCGAGCCCCTGCGCGAAATCCTCGTTTCCGACCTGGTCGAGTACAAATTTCCGAATCGGTAGGCGCGTTGGTCGCGATGCCGTGTCCGTCAGAGCCGCGCACGGTAGTAAGCGGTCTGGTTCAATCCGGCACGCCGCATTCGCTGTACAACGGACGCGAATCACCTGTCGAAGCCAACCGCTCACTACGGTTCGCGGCTCTGAATAGTCGAGACCGCCCCGCTTAAACGCCGACGCCCTGGTAGAAAAGGTATTCGGTGCCCAGCAGGCCGAAGAGGTTGGACTTGCGTTTGAGGAGGAAGTGGTCCTGGCCGGAGAGCTTGAGAACCTTGCCGTTCTTGAGGTGGGCCTGCATCTCGTAGTCTTGGATGACGCGGGCGATCTTGCCGTTGTGCTCAAGGATGATGCGTCGGTCGGTGGTGCGCAGGATGATGGTCGTGTACTTCGCGAACCGCTTGCGTGTCGCGCTGGCGACGGTCTCGGTCTCGCCCTCGGCGTATTGATAATCGGGATGAAACAGCGAGACGTATTTGTCCACGTCCAGCTTCGCCATCGCCTCTTCCCGGGCGTCGAGCGTGCGGTTGACCAGGATTTCCGGGTCGGACGTGCATCCCGCCGTGAATAGAGCGAGCAGAACGAGCGTCGCGACCAGGGCGCGCGAGGGGGCAGGGAATCTAGCCGGCCGGGGCATCGGCGGCCTTGAGGTCGTCAAGCAGGCGCTTCGCGTCGTTGGCGTATTTGTGGTCCGGGTAGCGGGTCAGCAGAAGTTGGAGATACCGCGTCGCCTCGTCGGGCTCTTCGAGCTTAATGAGATTGTATCCCGAGAAGTATAACGCCTCGGGATAGTATTTCGTGTCCGAGTAATCCCGAATGACATGCAGATAACGGCTCAGCGACGCGTAATACTCTTTTTCCCGCCAATAGAACCGCGCCACATAACGTTCCCGGGCGGCGAGATCTTCACGAACCTCGGCCAACCGATCCCGAGCGTCGTCCGCGGACTCGTAGTCGGGATATTGGGTGACGAGTTGAGAGAAGGTGCGTTCGGCGGCGAAGGTTTCGGCCTGATCCCGATCGATGGCCAGACTCTGTTTGTAATGCGTCATCGCCAGGCGATGAAGACTGTGGGGCACGGCGCTGTTGGTCGGATGCTTATCGATAAAATCCTGATAATGCACCGACGCCTCGGCCCAGCGGCGCCGCTGATAATATCCGTCGGCGATAATCAGCTCGGCCTGCGTGACGTAGACGGAGAAGGGGTAGAGATCGATGAGCTTTTCCGCCCCTTCGATAGCCTTGTCGAAGTTTTTGTCCGCGAACTCACCCTGGGAGTAGTGTAGATCTGCTCGGCGGTCATGTCCTCGAATTTGGGCGCACAACCGGTGGCGACGGCGAGGGCCGTGAGCAGGGCAAACCAGGGGATGAAGCGTCGCGTCGTCATGGCGAAGGGACCGTACGTGAAGGCCGAATCGGTGTCAACGAGGCCCGGCCCACGCGGAACCACAACGCGCCGAACAAAAAAACGGGGTCGGCGCTTGGCCGACCCCGAGCGGTTCGCGATATTCGGACGGGAGGGTTTTAGGCCTCGGCGTTCTGGGCGGCCGGGCGACGGATGGTGCGCGGCGTGGCGCTGGGGGTTTCCTGGCCCGGAATGCACACCATGCCGTAGGACGGGCTGATGATCTGGCCGCGTTTCTTGAGGATTTGCAACGCGTTACGCACCGACGAGATGGGGTTCTTCGAGTTGCCCTGGGCGTTGCGGCGGGTCAGCTCGTCGAGGATGTCGTGGGCGCTCAAGGGACGGCCGGCGGCCTCGAGGATCTCCAGGATCACCGTGTTCATGGTGAATCCGCGGCGGCTGCGCTCCCGGGGCTTGCGCTCGACCATCGGACGCACATCCGCTTTGCCTTCCCAGACCAGCAGCAGGTCGTTGCGACGTTTGATATCCCGGCCCAGCGAAGAGATCTGGCGGTCGATGTCCGTTTTCTGTCGTTCCAATTCGTCGATTTTATTTCGAATATCGCGGATCTCCGCATGCACGTTGTCGATGAATTCGGTGGTGGTGTTCGAGGGCATGATCGTGACTCCGTTGTGTGATGAATTGGCGAAACCGAAAAAACTTGGGTTCGCAATGAGCCGATGATGGTCCGAGATGGTGATGCTTGGCGGGCCCGTCATCGGTGAAGGTTGTTATACATCATAAGATTAACCATGAAAAGAGCATTTTTTAAGTTGGCGACTTTTTCGTTGAATTTGGTCATGATTTTTTAGTTAGGTATTCCACGAGTAATCCCCCTATCCCGACCGTATTAGCGCGGTACGGGCATTCCGTAAAACTTCTGCAATTCTCAAAAGTTTTGTGAAATACCCAACACAATAACAACGCGACACCAATTTTAACATTTGGATAACCTCGCGATTCACGGCGCTTTTTGACTGATCGGTCAATTTTGTTAACTCATGGTTTTCTCCTGAAAAACTTCTTGAGGGCATTTCTCCCGGGCATAATTCGTTCCACATTGGCAAAGCGCCGTCGAGGCACTTATGCTACGTCGCCATGCCCGAACGCACCGCATCATCTCCACTCGCCCGGATGGGAGTCCTCCCGGCCTTCGTCGCGTCCGTCGCGGTATCGACCGCCGGATGGTGGGGCCTGCGCATGACCGGGCCGGTGGACGACGCCTATATCACCATGACCTACGCCCGCAATCTGGCCGCCGGGCGTGGCATCGTCTTCAACCCCGGTGAAATCGTCGAGGGATGCACCGCGTTTTTGCATATGGCGCTGCTGGCCGGGTTCGCGAAGTTCGGGGTGGTGCGCCTGGACGTGGTGTCCATCTTGCTGGGCATCACGGCATGGGCGGCGACCTTCGCCCTCGCGTTTCGCCTCTGGCGAACACATCGCCAAGGCCACAACGCACCGATCGCCGGGTGGGAATGGGTCGTCGTCGCGTTTCTGCTGACCGGCCCCATCGGTCTGGTCTGGTCCACCGCCGCCATGGAAACGCCCCTGGTCGCGTTCCTCTGGACCCTCGGCCTCACCGCGCACCTCCGGGAGGTCGAAGGCGGGCGCCTGCCCTGGATTTCAGCGCTGGCGACGGTCGCCGCCGGGTTGATGCGTCCCGACGGCATCCTGCTGGCCGTCCCCCTGGGGCTTTCGTGGCTGCGGCCGTGGAAAAAGAAGCGGGTGGTGCTCGGCGTCGCCTACGGCGCGATGGTCCTCGCCCTTTTCGGCGGCTATTGGCTCTGGCGATGGAGCTACTTCGGCTATCCCGTGCCCAACACCTTCGCGGCCAAGGTCGGCTCGCCGGGCCCGGCGCTGTTCGGCAAGGGCCTGCTCTATCTGGCGTTGTTCGCCGGAACCTCGGCGTTTCCCGTCGCGTTCGCCTACCTGTTCGCCCGCGACGGCCGGGCGATGAAAGGCGAGCTGCCTCGCTGGTTTTTCGTCGCGGTGGGGATGATGGCCGTGCTGGCGCTCTACGTCCTGGGCGTGGGCGGCGATTTCTTTCCCTACTACCGTTTCCTCGCCCCCGCGTACCTGCCGTTCGGATTCGCGTGCCTGGCGTTCTTTCGACGCTGGGCCGACAAGCACCTGGGGCAACGCACTCCGGTCGCCACGCCGAAACGACGCCGAACCCGGCTGGTCGCGATCCTTGGGGCCTGGTGGCTTTTCGCGACGGCGGGATGGTTCCTGGACTATTACAAGGCCTGCAATCTGGTCCGCTGGACGGATGGGTGGCGGCGCGTGGGCGTCTGGTTGTCCCTAAACACGCCGGAGGACGCGGTGATCGCCACGCTGCCCATCGGCGCGATCGGGTACTATTCCCACCGGCGGGTCATCGACATGGTCGGGCTCACCAACGTGGAGGTCGGCCGGGCCGAGATCCCCACCGGGGCGAAGATCGTCGGCCACGAGAAATACAACTCGGAATACATCCTGGGCGAGCGGCCGGACCTGATCCTCACCTGGCCCGTGCTCATGACGCGCTACCCCCGCACCGCCGCCGACTGGCACTATCGCCATACCATTGCCTACGCCCAGCAGGACATCTACCTGCATCCCGAGACGTGGCAGTTCTACAGCCCCACCACCGCCAAGATCGGCAAGCGGCGCCTCATGGGCCTGATGCGCAAGGACCGCTTCGCCGACCCGGCCTGGCGCGGCTTCACCACCCTGCCCCACAAGCGCGCGCGCATGTTCTTCAACGCCCGGGAATACGCCCTGATCCGAAAACCGACCTATTCCGAGCTGCGCGAGAAGATCAAGGAATTCCTGATGCACGAAGAGATCGACTGAGGCGGGGAAGAGTCGGGTGCCACACTTTCGCGAGGACGTAAGTCCGAGAGAAGGTGTGAAGATGACCAAGTTCAAAAATTCGCGTATCAAACGCACACCTTCCCGCCGACTTTCGCCGGCGTGAAAGTGTGGCACCCGTCGGAATTTCGTGGTAGGGGCCTCGCCTACTGATCCTTCGTCAAATACCCGTACGCCGTCGCCATCCAGTACGCGGCCAGGTAATCGTGGCCGGAGGAGACTTTCTCCGGTCGGTCGCTGCCGCCGCACTCGGTCGCCCACATATTGCGTTGGAACATGAAGCCCGAGTGGCACTGGTACTTCACTTCGTACGGACGCAACGCCTGGTAATTCACGCTTCCCATGATGTCGGCCAGCCACGGGTTGTCCTGCTGGAAGTCATGCAGCCAGACCGAGATGGGATCCAGGAAGCGCTCCGGCGGGTTCATGGCGTATTCGCTCTTGGGCGGATCGGGAAAATCGTAGAGATCCTCGATCATCTGATCCACGTTCTTGTCGATTTCCTTTTGCGTCTCGGGCTGGCCCTGGGCCAGGTAGATCGCCGTGTACCACGGGTTGTGCGCCAGATCGACGACCTTGCGGATCTTGTCCTTGAACACGTCCAGGGCGAACTCATGGGCCTGGCAGTAGGGCTGGGACAGGCGCAGCAGGTTGAAGAAATTCTCGTGGGCCAGGTTCAGGCCGTAGTGCTGGGCGTAGCGATTGGGGAACGAGATGTTGGTGAGTTGGATGATGTTCTGATTCTCCGGCGCGGACCACTTGTCGAAAACTTCCTTGAATCGCTCCTCGCCGGTGACGTGGTAGCCGACCAGCGCCCACGCCTCCTGCATGGAGGGGAGCACCTGGGGCGCCTTGGTGGTCTTGATGCCGTCGACGTCGATGATGGTCCAGTCCTGGGCAATCAGAGCGTCGAGCACCTCGGTGACGTCATTTTGAATCTGCGTGCGTGTCGGCCAGTCGTCGATCAGGTCATAGGCCGTGGACATGCCCAGGAACCAGCCCGTGTACTGGTCGCGGCTGGTGTTGCCGACCCAGAAATCGCCGGCGAATTCCCCCGAGTCGATCTTGTGGCAATTCTCGTCGGCGTCGCATCCGGCGAGCTTGGAGGCATGGCCGGGGTTGGACTGCTTGCCCACGTAGCGGGCGATGAAGCCGGGCCGACCCGTCACATGCAGGTGCCGCGACAGGGAGGCGGCGGAGCGGATGATATTGGCGCGGGCCTGGGGATCGCCGGTGACGTGATAGCGCAGGGCCTGGGAGTTGATGTACGTCCCGGTCCAGATGCACGAGTCGCCGTGGCCCTCGTAGGACTGCACCTCGGACTGCGTCTCGTCCGTATAGATCACATGCAGGTGCGAGCCGTAATCGGGCAGATGCCACTGCTCGATGAGCGCGTCGTATTCTTCCGCCTTTTGACGCAGCGGACCGGCCTGGCCCGACTCGTCGTAGGTCATCCCGGCCATCGGATCGGGATCGCAATTCGGCTCATCCGAAAAGTCGGTGTCCTTGGGGGCGTAGGACTGGTCATCGACGCGCGCGATGTCGACAAACGCCGCGATATCGCCGTCCAGCGCCGCCGGGGAGGACGCGCCCGCGTCGTCCTTGGGCTCGTCGGTTTCTTCCTCGCCTTTTTCGCCGCCGCACGCCGCGGTCGCTACCGCCACGGCCAACAGCAGCGCGAGCAGCGCCGTCCAAATCTTCAGGTGTTTCATGATCGCCGTACCCTTTTCGGCTCGGGGCCGATTGGAAAATGGAAAATTCAAAAAAGCCCGACGCTCGCCGTTGCGATGACTCCGTCATCCTCAAGCGACGCGAAGGATCTCTTGTTCGTTGTTCGCGTGGTCGCGCGCGTTTCCTCTTTGTACCGCTCGACGACCTCATCAGTCGGGGTCGTCTCAAACAACATTCGAATTTGACCCCTCACTACCGTTCGGGGCTCTGACGGGCACGGCATCGCTGAATGGGGGACTGGATCCAATTTCGACGGTCCGAAATCGGAGCCGGTCCCCATTCTCGGCAGTGGGTTGGAGCGTCGTACCAACCCGCTTGCTGACCAGCCTTCGCCAAAGCTACGGCATGGCAAGCTGCGCGCGGCTTTGAAGGATCGGTCATCCTTACGGCACAACGTGCCCGTCGTAAGTGGCGCCTTGGCCCCAGCTCGAGGGGGTGTCTCCCATGACGAACTCGAGGGTTCCGCCGTCGGCGATGTCGCCGTGGTGGAACCAGGGCTTGGTCAACTCCGCGCCGTTGAGCTTGGCGGACTGCACGTAGATATTCGTCGGCGACGCGTTCTTCGCGATGACGGTCAGCGTGTTCTCGCCGACGGACACATCCGCCTTGGGAAAGCTCGGGCTGCCGATCACGTACACGTCGGTGCACACCGAGACCGGATAGAAGCCCAGCGCCGAAAAGACATACCACGCCGAAAGCGTGCCGCCGTCGTCGTTGCCGAAGATGCCGTCGGGCGTGTCGTCATAGCGATACGTCATCACCCAACGCACCCACTTGGCCGTCAGGTCGGGCCGCCCGGCGATGGCGAACAGGTACGGGGTATGAATGTCCGGCTCGTTGCCGTGGTAATAATACGGGTCGGGCAGCAGGCCGCTGTAATCCTCTTTGATGTTCTCGAAAAACTCCGTCAGCTCGCTGATGAACTGCGCCTTGTCGTCGAACAGGGAGATCAGGCCGACGGGATCGTGGGGCGCGTACCACCGCCAGTGGCGGGCGTTGCCTTCGGTGTATTCGTCGAAGTTGAGCCACCACTCGTTGAACTTGTCATAGAAGTCGCCGGTGCCCTCTTCGCGGGCGCGGAAGAAATCCTTTTCCGGATCCCAGAGGTTCGCGTAGTTCTTCGCCCGAGCGCCGAACATGGCCGCGTCCGAATCCTCGCCCAGCGCGTCGGCGAAGACCGACAGGCAGAAGTCGTTGTAGGCGTACTCCTGCGTCTTGGAGACCGAGCCGCTCTGGGAGTCGTCCAGGTAGCCCTGGTCGATCCACTGGTCCAGGCCCGGCCGCCCGCCGTAGGGCACCGGCCCGGTGGCGTGGGCGTAGAGCCCTTCATAGGCCGTGTCCACGTCAAAGTCGGTCACGCCCTTGACGTAGGTGTCCACGACGACCGAGTCGGAGTGCGTCCCGATCATGCTGCCGCCGTCGCCGAGCAGCGCCGCCCACCGGGGGAACGCGCCGCCCTGCTCGTACATGGTGATCAGCGAATCGACGAAATCCCGCGCCAGGTCCGGCCGCAGCAGCGTGATGAGCGGATGCAGCGTCCGGAACGTGTCCCACAGGGAGAAGTCGGTGTAGTAGGTGAAGCCGTCGGCGTCGTGGGCCGCGCGGTCGAAGCCGACGTACTTCCCGTTGGTCTCGGTGAAGTTCGTGGGCAGCACGTAGAGGTGGAACAGGGCCGTGTAGAACAGGGTGCGTTCAAGGTCGCTGCCGCCGTAGACGGTGACGTCGTCCAGGTAGGGGGCCCAGGCGTCCTCGGCGTCTTCCACCACGTCTTCAAACGACTTGGAGCCGATCTCGGCGGCCAGGTTGGCCCGGGCCTGGTCGACGCTGATGATGCTCATGCCGATCTTGGCGACGACCTGCGACGTCCCCCCGGCAAAGCCCACGTACGCCCCGCTATGCACCCCCGATTCGCTCGTGCCGCTCGGGGTGCGCACGCCGTTTTTGTAGGTGCCGTAGTCGGCGAAGGCGGTGTCGAACCGCACCACGAAATAGACGCGCAGCCCGCCGGTGCGTCCGGAGAAGCCGCCGTTGTTCATATTGTTGGAGCCGTAGACCTCCTTGGCCTCCGGGTCGATGGTCACGTCCGAATCGACGCTGGCCACCTGCTCCTGGGCGTTGGCATAGGAAACGTCGACGATGACGTGGGGTTCGTCCGCGGCGGCGGTGGCCGGGAAGGTGTAGCGGTGGATGCCCGACCACAGCGTGCTGGTCAACTCCACCTGGATGCCGCCGTTATCGAGCACGACGCTGTAGTAGCCCACCCGCGCCTGCTCGTTTTCGTGCTGGTAGTCGGACCAGAATCCCTTGGGCGCGATTTGGGCGTCGCTGATGCCGAGTACGGGCATCAGGCCGATGTGGCCCAGGTCCGTGATGCCGGTGCTGGGCAGGTGGGTGTGGGAAAAGCCGCGGATGGTGGAGTCGTACCAGTAATAGCCGCCGGCGTGCGTCTTATCGATGACCAGATCGCCGATGGACGTGTCCGGCCCCAACTTCATGGGCGCGTTGGGCAGCATGGGGCCGGGATTGAGCGCACCCATGCCGTAGATGAGCCCGCCGGTGCCGATCATCGGGTCGACGTACGGGATGGCGTTGTCGACCGGCTCGAAGGTGTCGTCGTCGTCATCGTCGTCAACCGTGTCGTCATCCGACGTATCGTCGTCCATGGTGTCGTCGTCGGCCGTGTCGTCGTCCAGTGTCGTCGTCGTCGTCGTCCGTGTCATCGTCGGATGTGTCATCATCAACGGTGTCGTCATCATCGTCGACCGTGTCGTCATCGACCACGTCGTCGTCGTCGTCATCGCCGCCGCCGCAGTTCACGGCGGTCGCCGTCATCGCCACAGCGATCAGCAGCACCAGCACCCAATGCATCGGATTGGTCACGTTCGTTGTCCTCATAATTCGATGATTCTTATTCGGCATCCACTTCCGTGCCGTAAAAATTGTCCATGTAGAAATTCCCGCCGTAGTCAAAAAGCGACGAATCGCCCGTGCGAAACGCGCCGATATTTTCCGGCGACCCCGAATATTCCAGTCCCACGCAGTCCATGTCCGTGTCGTTGATCAGCACGTCGTAGGACGCCTCGGATTCCTGCCGCGCGTGAATCGTCAGCACCGACCACGTGTTCTTGGGCGCCGACAAACCGCAGTCGACCAGCTTGTACAAAGCGCCGTCGGAGGCGAACAGATCCCCGAATTCCGTGCGCCAGAGGTCCAAAATCGCCGCGCCGTCTTCGTCCAGCAGGGAGAACTGGGCCGTGCAGCCGTCACCGGACGGGAACAGGTCCAGCGTGATCTCCAGATCCTTGGTCGACGGCCCGAATTCGTAGATCGCGTAGACGTAGTCGCCGGTCGCGATATCGCCGCCGATGCGCAAATCCCGTCCGGAACCGGACTTGGCGACCACCACGATATCCGCCGACGTGGCGCCGCTTTGATCGACCGTCCAGGGCGCGCCGAGGTCGCCCAGGTCATAGTCGTTAAAATCGATGTCGAACAACTCCACCGGCTCGGTGTCGTCGTCGGTCGTATCGTCGTCGGTCGTGTCATCGTCCGACGTGTCGTCATCGGTCGTATCGTCATCGACGCTGTCGTCGTCGGCCGTGTCGTCGTCGTCATCGTCGTCATCCGACGTGTCGTCATCGGCCGCGTCGTCGTCATCATCGTCGTCATCGCCGCAGCCGCACCCGACCGAGACCAGGGACACCATCATCGCGACCGTGACCAAAAACACCCACCATTTGGACATCGCTTCCTCCCTCGTCGCGGCGGCCCGTCGAAGACGATACCCCCGTCGTGAGATTGAATCGGTCCGCAGTGTACCACTTACGGCCAGGGATAGGCCGCGCTTTTTTCGCCGTTGATATTGCCGTAGGCGTCCGTCGCGCCGCCTTCCGGCACGGACACGCTGACGGGCGCCTGCCCGGCTTGCAGCACCACCGGCGAGGCCCAATGCTCCGCGTCCGCCGGGTAGGCCTCCACCGCCTTGACGCCGCCGCCCTGCAACTGGATCTCGGCGTAGAGCTTGTCGTAGGGCCGGGCCGGGGCCGCCTCGAAGGGCGCGTAGTCCACGTTGCGCACCCGCCAGCCGTTGGGATTGGGCGGATAAAGGGCGCGGAATTTCACGTCATAAACATTGCCGCCCAAGGGCGTGACCGACACCACCTCGGCGGTGAGCGTGTCCGCCGCGATCAACTCAAACGGGTCGGTGACGATTTCATAATCCTCCACCGACGCGCCGTTGTAGTTCTTCCCCGTCACGCGCAGGCGATAGATGCCCGCCGGGTCGTCGTGGTTTGTCTCCCACGTGAAATGCCACTCATGGCGGCGCGGTCGCGGATGGCGGCGCTCGTCGTAATTCGGCACGGGGGTGTAGGTCACGCGCGTGGCCAGACCCGCGTCCGAGACGACGCGTCCTGTGCGGTCCAAGTACGGCGCGAATCGGCCGCCCTCCCCTTGGCGCTCCACCACGACGCGCGGCATGTCCACCCCCGTGTAGCCGCCGTTCCAGACCAACTCGACGGACTCCATGCGCGTGTATTCGCCTCGGGGTTCCTGCTCGACCTTGCCGACGCGGCGGCCTTCCTCCAGCTTGGTCGACAGATTCACCGGCTGATCCGGATGCACCATCGGCGGCGGGGCGCCGGTCTCGTTGTCCTCGTCGATGGGGGTCGTCAGTTCGGCGGCCAGGTCGGCGTTCCTATCGGCCAGCCAATCGCCGAATTTCGGCCCCCAGAAATTCATCGACGTCTCATAGCCGCCCTGCACCCAATCCCAGTCGCGCAGCAGATAGAGCTGACTGCCTTGGGCGTAGCCGATCGCGACGACGTTGTCCGGATTCCAATTCGTTTCCTCGATGATCCGCTCGCGCAGGTAGGCGGCCAGGGGCGAAGTCAATTCGCCGGGCATCAGGCTCAAGATCTTATCGCCCAGACGAACGTTCGAAATCTGCGTCTGTTTGATGAAGAACGTCCAGAAAGGCACCCACTGCCCCGCGATCATGCATCCGTAGTAGCCGTCGCGCAGGCGGGTGTCCAAGTTGTTGCAGTCGGCGATGGAGTCGTATTGGGCATAGTAGCCGATGAGATTCGGGTCGCCGCAGTAAAACGCGCCCTCGCTGTATTCGACGAACTCGCCGTCCTTGGGAAACAGGCCGAAGTAGGTCGAATAGCCGAACTCCCCGTCTTCGTAACCGATGGCCTCGCGGCTGATGGGCAGGCGCTTGGAGACCATCTCGAAAGTCAGGTTCGACGAGGGCGACAGACTGTCCCACAACTCGCGCAGACGCGGGCCGTGCTCGAGCGCCAGCCATTCGAGCTGGCCCTGGTCGCGATAGCCGAGTTGGCTGGGCGTGGGCGACTGGTCGCCGCCGGCGCCTTGCAGGAACAAAACGGGGACCGGCTCGTCGAACGTCTGTTCCAGACCGTATTCCGCGGCTCCCGGCGCGTCCGAGTTGAGCAGCTCGTTGCCGTTAAGCGTGCCGTGCATGCCCCACCCCATCAGCGCCGCCAGGGGCGAGCCGTCCTCGCGATCGATGCGCGCGAAGAAAACCCTGTCCTCCTTGGTCGCCGGATTGGACTCGCAGCGCCGCTTGCGGGTGACGCGGTCGGTCGGATCGAAGGGCGTTCGGATGGTGGAGGCGAAGCGCGCCGGTTGCAGGTCCTCCATGCTCGCCACGATCACCGAGGCGACGGAGTCGGCGATGCGCTGAGTGACGTTCTCGTCGTAGACGTCAAATCCCGCCGAGCCGAACAGGGACGGGATGGGGTAGAAATGGGACGGACCCGAGTGCGTGTGCGTCCCGGAGAGCCAGAGCTTTTCGGTCAGATCCACGCCGGACAACTCGCAGACCTTGTCGATGACCTTGGCATAGAGGATGTCGCTGACAAAGACGAGGGTGCCTCGGGCGATCACCAGGCGGTCGGCGCCGTTGTCCAGGGTCACGGCCTTCACGTTGGGCCGGTCCATCCAGCCCGACGAGCCGCCCATGGACTTGGCGAAGGGGTGCGTGACGCCGTCGCGCCCGCCGTATCCGGCCATGGAGATGCCCACCGGCGAGTACAGGTCGCCCTCGGCCGCGTTGGCGTACAAGCGCGTCGTCGGCCCGCCGCCCGGCGCAACGCACTGCGCGCTCGCCTCACGGGCGCCGGCGACAACGAACGTCGCGATCATAATTGCCCAAATCGCGCGCAAAAGCCCGCGTCGGATGCGATGACCCATCGGTCCCGTCCCCGTTATGCCCCGGATGCCTCAATTCGAATACGGCATCAAATCCGAATGAAAATTCAGCTTGGGAGTATAGGCGAAGCCACCCGCCCACAACAAGGGGAAAGATCGCATAAGTCGGCGCTTTTTATGGCAAATGCGGGTTTTGAGACGAGCGCGATTGAATAAACGTTCAGGAATTGGGGGGTTGGGCGGCGGCGGCGATTCGAAGTGGTGGAATCTTCCCGCTTTTCCAATTCCAAGCATCCGTGCTAAGCAAAATGCTGCTTTTCTTTTTCCACAAGATGTTTGAAGCGGAGGAGCGCATGGCGAGCCATCCCGTCGTCCAATCGGAGGGGCCGTACGTCGCGCCCGAAACGACCATGGCCGAGATCACGATCCGGTCGATCGTCCTGGGCATCATCCTGTCGCTGGTGCTGTGCGCGGCGAATGTGTACGTGGGGCTGTACGCGGGCATGACCGTCAGCGCGTCGATCCCCGCGGCGGTGATCTCCATGGCGGTGCTGCGGGGGATCCTGCGTCGCGGGACGATTTTGGAAAACAACATCGTGCAGACCATGGCCTCCACCGGCGAGTCCCTGGCCGCGGGCATCATCTTCACCGTCCCGGCCATCGTGCTGTTGGGCCTTTGGAGCAGCTTCAACTACTTCGAAACGACGATGATCGCCGTGGCGGGCGGGACGCTGGGCGTGGTGATGATGATCCCCTTGCGCCGGGCGCTGATCGTGGACAACACCGAGCTCAAATACCCCGAAGGCGTGGCGTGCACGCAGGTTCTGATCGCCGGCGACAAGGGCGGCGAGGACATGAGCGGCATCTTCAAGGCCCTGGCCCTGGGCGGCGGGTTCAAGATCCTGGTCAACGTCTTCGGCGTCTTTAAAGGCAGCGTGGAAGGCGCCTTGCGCGTGGGCAAAACGGCCTTCGGCTTCGGCACGGATATCTCGCCCATGCTGGCGGCGGTGGGCTTCATCGTCGGTTGGGAGATCAGCCTGCTGGTCTTCCTGGGCGGCGCGATCGCCTGGCTGGTGGCCATTCCCATCGTGGCGCCCATGTACGGCCTGGGCGACGGCTCGGCCATCGACGGCGTGTGGGCCATTTGGGATTCGAAGATCCGCTACTTCGGCATCGGCGCGATGATCGTGGGCGGCGTGTGGTCCATCGTCAAAGTGCGCGAAGGCATCCTCAACGGCGTGCAGTACGCCCTGGACGGCCTGCGGGGAAAATCCTCCGGCGACGACGACGCCCCCCGCACCGAACAAAACATCCGGGGCCGGGACCTGGGCGTCCTGATCCTCGTCTCGGTGGCGCTGGTCGGCGCGATTTATCTGTACCTGACCAAAAGCGTGCTGGAAACCGGCATCATGACGGCGGTGATGTTCGTCCTGGCGTTCTTTTTCGTGGCGGTGGCGACGTACATCGCCGGCTTGGTGGGCTCGTCCAACAGCCCCGTCTCGGGCATGACGATCTGCACCGTCTTCGTCACGGCGGGCATCCTGGTGGTCATGGGCTACTCGGGCGCGGAAGGCATGCTGGCGACGCTGGGCGTGGCGGGCGTGGTGTGCTGCGCGGCCTGCACCTCCGGCGACATCGCCCAGGACCTCAAAACCGGCCATATGGTCGGCGCGACGCCCCGGCGGCAGCAATGGGCCGAGCTGGTGGGCGTGGTGCTCCCGGCGCTGATCATCGCCCCCACCATGACGCTGCTGCAAAAGGCCTACGGCATCGGCGAGCCGGTGCGCGAAGGCATCCCCGCCCTCAAGGCGCCCCAGGGCATGATGTTCAAATCCCTGGTCGGCGCCCTGTTCGATCCGGCGCAGAATCTGCCTTGGGGCATGGTGATGGCCGGGGCCCTGGTCGGCTTCGCGGCGGTGGTGATCGACAAGATCTGGCTGGAAAAACACAACCACGCCTTCCGATTGCATGTGATGCCGTTGGCCGTGGGGATGTACCTGCCGATCACCGTCTCCGCCCCGCTGATCGTCGGCGGTCTGGCGTCGCTGGCCCTCAAGAGGAAGTACAAAAACGACCCGGACGAAAGCCTGCGCGTTCAGCACCGAGGCACCCTGTTCGCCTCGGGCATCGTCGCCGGCGAGGCGATCCTGGGCATCCTCATCGCCGTGTTCGTCGTGTTGCAGTGGCCCTTGCCCCTGGACGCCACGAACCTGGGCAAAAAACTCGGCGGCACCGCCGACATCATCTCCCTGGTGGGATTGGTCGCGGCGGTCTGGGTGCTGATGCGCTACGCCAAGACGAAAAAGGCCGCGTAGTCGCGGCGGACCTGGACGCTGACGCGCGGGTTGGATGTCCCATGGAGGGTCGCCGCTTCGCTCCAGCCGCTTCAGAGCCGCGCACGGCTTGCCTCGCCGTAGCCTTGGCGAAGGCGGGTAGTAAGCGGTCTGGTTTGTGCCTGTATGTTTCTTTTCGTTGTCGGCATTGATGGATTGAATAAAAAAACTGACGTCCAGGGTCGATCCGGATCCCTCCCCACCGGTCGGGGCTCCGAAGCAATCGACCGCCGCACGACCGTTCGGCACGTCCGGTCATTTCGCCATTGCGCTGGCGGGCGAGGTGTCTACAATAAGCCCACGAATTTCTTGTCGTGTTAAAGGAGGCCGGGATGGGTCGCTGGATTTGGATCACTCTGATCATTTTGACGATGGCGGCGGTTGCCGTGGCCTGCGGGGTCGACGAGGGCGACAAGGACAGCGCCGATGACGACGACGAAGGCACCACCTCGGACACGTCCTGCGAGGACGCGGCGGCGTTTTTGCTGATGCCCGACTGCCTGACGATCCAGAACGACGAGGGTGAGCTGCTGACCGTCGAGGAACTGTGCGCCCGGGACGACGCGGACTGCTTCGTGGACTGCTATGACAACGCCCCCGGCGACGCAACCTGCGCCGACATGGGCGAATGCATCCAGAATAATTGCATCATCGGCGCCTTGGGAGACGATGACGACGACGATACGTCCGCGGACGACGATACTTCGTCCGACGACGATGACGACGACACCGCCGGAGACGACGACACGGCCTAAATCGGGTCCGAATAACACCTCGGCGCGGACGGCCTCACGGAGGCCGTCCCCCGTACTTGGCCGAAAAAACGGGTTTTTCCCCGACACCGTTCGGTCGGTTTCTTAGGATAGAATGCTCGCATCTTACCGGATGCGAGCATTTTTACGCCCGGGCGTCCGCGCTGAAAAAGTGGGCGTTGACAAGGCATTGCGGCCCATTAGGATGGGCGGCGCGACATCGACAAAAATCGCGGGGGCTCATGCCGCGATGGTCTTTATGATTTTGAACGCAAGTTTCTTGTGAAGCGAAGGGGGCAACGCATGCCGACAATATTGGTCCCCACCGAATGCGCGCCCGGCGAAACCCGGGTGGCGGCCGTGCCGGAGACCGTTCGTCGGATGGTCAAGCTGGGACACACGGTGTTGGTGGAATCGGGCGCGGGCGCCAAGGCGTCCATCAGCGACGCGCAGTACACCGAGGCCGGCGCGACGATCGAAAAGGATCCTGTCGCCGCCTACAAAAAGGCGGACGTGGTCCTCAAAATCAACCCGCCCCAACACCATGAAGGCGTGGGCAAGTTCGAGGCGGACCTGCTCAAGGAAGGCACCCTGCTGGTCAGCTTCCTGTGGCCGTTTCAAAACGAGGAGACGGTCAAGGCCCTGGCGGCGCGCAAGGTCATCACCTTTGCCATGGACCGCGTTCCGCGCATTACCCGCGCCCAGGCCATGGACGCCCTTTCGAGCCAATCGAACCTGGCGGGCTACAAGGCGGTCATTATCGCCGCCGAGAAGCTGCCGAAGATCTTCCCGCTGATGATGACCGCCGCCGGCACGATCAAACCGGCCAAGGTGGTCATCATGGGCGCGGGCGTGGCCGGTCTTCAGGCCATCGCCACCGCCAAGCGCCTGGGCGCCGTGGTGGAGGTCTCGGACGTGCGTCCGGCGGTCAAGGAACAGGTCGAGTCCCTGGGCGGCAAGTTCATCGAGATCGAGACCGACGAATCCATGCAGGACGCCGGAGGCTACGCCAAGGAAGCCACCCCCGAATTCCTCAAAAACAGCAGGAACTGGTGCGCAAGCACATCGTCGAGGCGGACGTGGTTATCACCACCGCTCTGATCCCCGGCAAGCCCGCGCCCAAGCTCGTCACCGAGGACATGGTCCAGGAGATGCACGACGGTTCGGTCATCGTCGACCTGGCCACGGCCACCGGCGGCAACTGCGAGCTGTCCAAGGACAACGAAACCGTCGTCGCCCACGGTGTGATTATCGTCGGCGACTCCAACCTGCCCGGTTCGGTGCCTCAGCACGCCTCGGAAATGTACGCCAAGAACGTGCTCAACGTCGTGGAGCATTTCCACGACAAGGAAGGCAATCGCAAGGTGGATTTCGAGGACGAGATCACCGCCGGATCGGTCGTCACCTGCGACGGGCAGATCCGTATTCCCGAGCTGGCGGGCAGTCCCGACCCGACCCCCGCCCCGGCCCCGGCCCCGGCCCCGGAAGGAGGCAACGCATGATCGACACCCTTTCCGCCCTGACCACCGTGGTGGTCACGACCTCCGAAGGCGGCGGCATGTCCGACGCGGTCCCGCCGGTGCTGATCGGCTTGTACGTCTTTTTGCTGGCCAGCTTCCTGGGATTCGAGGTCATCACCAAGGTGCCTCCGACGCTGCATACGCCGCTGATGTCCGGCGCCAACGCCATCTCGGGAATCACCATCATCGGCGCCCTGGCCTGCGCCCGGTCGCTGGACCCGAAAGTCGCCGGCGTCATCGGCTTCCTGGCGGTCGTCTTCGCCATGATCAACGTGGTCGGCGGTTTTTTGGTGACGGATAGAATGCTGCGGATGTTTGTGATCCGCAAAAAATAGCACCGCGCGGATGTTCGTCATTCGAAAGAAGTAACGTCGCGCCGACGCGACAGCCGCGAAGCGATAAGCCTTCGCGACTTTGGAATTCCCGCTGCGAGGGGATGATCGTTTGCCGCCGCCATCACGGCCGGCATCGAAGTTTGGGGACACGTCATGCAACAAACGCTGATTTATCTGGCCTACATGCTCTCGACCGCCCTGTTCATTCTGGGCCTCAAGCGCATGGGCAAAGTGAAAACCGCGGTCCAGGGCAACCTGCTGGCGTCGGTGGCCATGGCCATCGCCATCGTGGCGACGCTCTTCGATCTTCAGATCCTGTCCTGGGTGTACATCGTGGCCGGCTTGGTGATCGGCTCGGGCATCGGGGCATGGTTCGCCCTGCGCGTCGAGATGACGGCCATGCCCCAGATGGTGGCGCTGTTCAACGGCTTCGGCGGTCTGGCCTCGCTGTTGGTGGCCACGTCGTATTTCTTCGGCGAAGTTTTGGAGCGCATCAGCGCCGACCTGTCGCCGGACATGCTGATCGGCATGGACTCGTCGGTCACGGTGGGCGCGTCCATCCTCATCGGCGGCATCACGTTCACCGGCTCGATCGTCGCCTGGGGCAAGCTGGAAGGACGCATCACCGAGGCGCCGGTGCGGTTTACCGGGCAGCACCTGCTCAACCTCATCCTGGTGCTCTCGGCCCTGGGCACGGGCTACTGCCTGGCTTTCTCCGTGACCGGTTTTTGGGGCAGCCTGCTGGTTCTGACGATCCTGGCGGTCCTGGCGCTCGCCCTGGGCGTGCTGCTGGTCATCCCCATCGGCGGCGCGGACATGCCCGTGGTCATCTCCCTGCTCAACAGCTACTCGGGCATCGCGGCGGCCATGGCCGGTTTCGTCATCGGCGACAACCTGCTGATCGTCGGCGGCGCGTTGGTCGGGTCCGCGGGCCTGATCCTCACGCAGATCATGTGCAAGGCCATGAACCGTTCGCTGGCCAACGTCCTGTTCGGCGGCTTCGGCGCGACGGCTTCGGCGAGTTCAGGCAAGGAAGGCTATAACAACGTCAAGAGCACGGACCCGGAGAGCGCGGCCATGATCCTGGACGCCGCCTCCAAGGTCATCATCGCCCCCGGCTACGGCATGGCCGTCGGCCAGGCCCAGCACGCGGTCAAGGAATTCACCGACCTGATGGAAAAACGCGGGTGCGAAGTGCTCTTCGCCATCCACCCGGTCGCCGGCCGCATGCCCGGCCACATGAACGTCCTGCTGGCCGAGGCCAACATCGACTACGACAAGCTCGTGGAGATGGAGAAGATCAACTCGGACTTCAAGAACGCGGACGTGGCGATCGTCCTGGGCGCCAACGACGTGGTCAACCCGGCGGCCCTGGACGAGAAGGACAGCCCCATCTACGGCATGCCCATCCTCAACGTCCACGAGGCCCGCACCGTCTTCGTGATCAAGCGCTCCCTGTCGCCGGGCTTCGCGGGTATCAAGAACCGCCTGTTCGAGGCCGAGAACACCAACATGATCTACGGCGACGCCAAGCAGGTCATGAACGCCATCAACGAGGAGTTGAAGGCGTCCGAGTAGGCTGACATCCGTCCGTTCAGAGCCGCGCGCAGCTTGCCATGCCGTAGCCTTGGCGAAGGCTGGTCAGCAAGCGGGTTGCCCCGAGTGGGCGATCCGCTTTTGTCGTTTTTGAACTGCACGCCCTTTTGAGCGGATTGGTTCCCGCCCGTGAAGAGCGGGGGAGAGAAACGCCGTGAGGAAAAATAAACGACCCCTGGAACAAGGGGTGTCATCCTGAGCAAAGCGAAGGATCTGGTTTCGACCACGCGAATTTGCGCTCGATGGGAGCACATCGTTCGAGAATTGCGGACTCGAATCAACCCGCTCCCTAACGGTCGCGGCTCTGCATGGGCGACACTTCATCGTGCGTCGTTTGAATTTGACCCCTCGCGACTCGCCTTCGCCAAGGCTACGGCAAGGCAAGCCGTTCGGGGCTCTGATCCGGCGCAAACCCCCTTTTACTTACTTTAATCCCGCGTCGAATCCCGTCGCCGTCAGCTTGAACGACGTCAGGTCCTTGTATTCCTTGATCTGGTAATGGTTGGGCGACAGGGCGTTGCACACCGAGGAACAGGCGGTAGGTGCCGTCCGTCGCGAATTTGCGGGCGAAGGCGCGTTGCGTGTCGGAAATGTGGAACGTCGGCGCGTTGTTGCGGCAGCCCTTGACCTCCACGTAGTGTTTGAGCCCCTTCGAATCGAGCACCTCCAGGTCGTAGCCCGGCTGAAAGTGGTGCATCGTTTTCACGGTCCACTTTTTGCGTTCGCCGTAATACCACCGGGCCAGGTCCATCGCCGCCGCGTGCACCTCGTCGCCCGAGTCCCGGGTCGGCGGGCTCCAAAGCTTGCGCCCCCGCTGGCCTTGGCGTCGCTCTCGTCCGGGCGGATCGCCAGGGTGATCCCCGCGCGCACCAGCGCCTCGGTGCCGAAGTTGTCCAGAATCACTTCCATCATGGGAAACGAAATCGTCTCGCCCAGCCAGCTTCCATAGCGCGCCGACACCGCCCGCAAGCCCTTGAGGAATTTGAAATAGTCGGCCGGGCGGTTCATCTCGATGGGCAGACCGAGGATGCGTTCGTACAGGGCGATTTCTTTTTGCGTGATGGCCGGGTAGCTGAACGGATCGAGCATGCACATGAACTTGGCGAGGGTCTCCAGACTCAGGCCCGTCGCGTCGTCCTTGACCGCGTCGGCGATGCGCCGATCCGCCTCGGCGACGGTGGGCAACTCGTCGAACAAGGCCAGGTAGGCCGCGGGGAAGGCGCGGTTGTTTTCCAAGGATTTGACACTGGGCCGACCGGCGTAGCGGCCTTGCAGGTTCAACGGCGAGGCGGAGGTTCGAAAGGCGTCGATCAGCGCGAAACGCAACCCCGCCGTCAGGGGGTCCTTGAGCGCGGAGAACCCGCCGCCGGACCGGGCCTTGCGTTCCCAGACGTGGGCCAGCTCGACGACGATGCGTCCGTCGGGCCAGTTCTTTTTGCCGCGCAGGTTGTGGGCCACCATATGAAAAGCCTCGGGCGTCGGGTCCAGCCGACGATGCGAGGCTTCGTCATCACGCAGCAAAAATTTATGCACCAGTTCCGGATCGGCGACGTCCACCTTCATGGTTCCCCCCTTTGTGGTGTCCCGTGTCGGACGGTTCTCCCCCGTTGGTCTTGTGGTCCTGTTGGATCGATGCATCGATCTTAGCGCATTTTCCCGACCCGTCAAAAGCCGTGAATCGATCGCCGTCCCGTCGACGCCGGGGCGCCGGTGGGCTAAGTTGGCGGGACGATGCCTCAGGAGCTGCTCAAAGGTCCGTTGTTTCTGGTGGTCGTGGGCGCGGTCGTGTTGGCGGCGTTCATGGTCAAGTCCCTGCTGGGTCGCCTGCGCCTGCCGCCCCTGGTGGGCTATTTCGCCATCGGCATCGTCCTACGTCTGACGCACAACTCCACCGGCTTCATGAACGAAGAGTCCCTGGGCGCCCTCGAGTTCCTGGCCAATCTGGGCATCGTCGCGCTGCTGTTTCACGTCGGGTTGGAATCCAACCTCCGCAGCCTGCTGGGCGAGTTGCCTCGGGCGGTGGGCGTCTGGTCCAGCGATGTGCTCGTGTCCTTCAGCGCCGCCTTCGCGTTCACCAAATGGGGGCTGGGTTTCGATCTGATCCCGGCGCTATTTTGCGGCACGGCCCTGTCGGCGACGAGCGTGGGCATCTCGCTGATGGTGTGGGAAGACCTGGGCGCCTTGAAGACGCGCCTGGGCGCGCTGCTTTTGGATGTGGCGGAGCTTGACGACCTGTCGGCGGTGCTGCTGCTGTTGATTACGCTGGCCGTCGCGCCGGTGCTGCAAGACGGCGGCGCGCTGTCGACAGCCTGGAAACCGCTGATGCACGCGGCCGGCGGCGTGATGGGCAAGGCCGTCGCCTTCGGGCTGGGGTGCCTGCTGTTTTCCCGCTATCTGGAAAAACCCACGACGGAATTTTTCGCCCGTCTGGAGCGGGGGCCGGACCCGATGCTGTCCATCGCGGCGGTGGCGCTGATCGCGGCGGGCGTGGCCGGATGGCTGGGATTTTCCGTGGCGGTGGGGGCGTTGTTCGCCGGGTTGATCTTCAGCCGCGATCCCCAGGCCGTACGCATGGAAGGCAGTTTCGAGCCGATTCACGCCATGTTCACCCCCTTCTTCTTCATCAATATCGGCTTCGGGTTGGAACTCTCGGCGCTGAGCGCGTCCCTGGGCGTCGGCGCGTTGCTGATCGTCCCGGCGGTGCTGGGCAAGATGGTCGGGGCCGGCGGGCCGATCGTGGGACGGGGAATGCGCCAGGCGTTGATCATGGGCGTGAGCATGATTCCACGGGCCGAGATCGCCCTGCTGGTCGCCCACACGGGGCAACGTCTGGGGCCGTGGGCCATGCCCGACGATCTCTACGGCGCGCTGGTGTTCGTCTGCGCGGTGGGGTCGGTGGCGCCGCCGCTCGTTCTCGGACCGATGCTGCGCGCTTGGGGCGACCAACTGCCCGCGGGCGACGATGCGGGGAGCGACGCGGGATAACCCTGATTTACGGCCCCGGCGCTTCGGGCGGCGAAGGCATGGGGGGCATGGACGGCGGCATCTCGATGGACGGCTCGTCGCCGTCTTTGCCGTTGATCGCCTTTTCCGAAATCGGCAGCGACCCGCCCATCACGGCCTGCGTCGTCATGGGGCACGGTAGGGCGTACTCCGCCTTGGTCAGCATCCAGAAATTCCCGATCAGCTCGAAATGCAGCCGGGAATGCATCTCGCCCAGTTCCCAATTCGCGTCGTATTTATTGCCCGCCAGTTCCGTCTTGTAGCGGAACACGTCCAGGCCCAGGCCCGGCTTGGAGCGGCACAGCCCCAGCGCCGCGCGCCAGCCTTTGACCGTGTGCTCCTCGTTGCCCATCACGCACTCGGTGTCCTTGCTGAAAAAGTCCTTGCGCTCGAAGGTCTGGCTGATGTCCCGGGGCCCCCCGTATCCGACGCATTGCCCCTCAAACGTAATGGGGAATTTCACGTGCTGGAAGATATAGACCGTGTCGCCCTTGTCGAAGGCGTCCACGAAGGCGGCGAATTTTTCGTCGGACCCGGCCTGCACCCCGGCGAAGGGCTTGTTGATGCTCCGCGAATCGGTGGGCAACGGTCGGCTGCCCGGCTGAGCGAAGGCAATCGCGGCGCTCACCACGAAGGCGCCCAAAGCCAGCGCCGAAATAAAATATCGTTTCGCATCGGCCATCGTCAGTTTCCCCCCGGCAGCTTCCCCAACATCCTCGTCTCACATGGATCAGCGTTGCATACCCCGTCTAAAAGTCAAGACAGTCAAGACGCCCCCATCGGGTCGGATCGTGACCGACCGGTCGATTCGTGATACGCAAAAACTTCAGATCGCCAACGCGCCCGGCGCGGGAGACGACCCATGAACGACACGGAACGCAAGATCAAATCCTATGACGGCAGCGGCATCACGGTCACGTTCGAGGCGGCGCGCTGCTACCACGCCAAGGAGTGCGTGCGCGGCCTGCCGGAAGTTTTCGATATCGACAAGCGCCCGTGGATCCAGCCCCAACACGCCGACGCGGATCGTCTGGCGCAAGTCGTGCGGCGCTGCCCGAGCGGGGCGCTGAAATTTCGTCGCGACGATGGTGCGAACGAAACGGAGCCGGAACGCAACGTCGTGACGGTTACGGCGGCCGGGCCGATCCATGTTCGGGGGAAGTTTACCGTCGAGAGCGATGCCCCGCTGAACGAATGGCGCATGGCCCTCTGCCGATGCGGTCTGTCGAAAAACAAACCCCACTGCGACGGCAGCCATTTCGAGAAATTCGACGACGACGGGCGATGCCCCAAGGCAAGCGGCGAAGCGGCGCGGGTCGACCAAAACGTGGAATGCACCTCCCCGGTGACGCTCAAGCCCCTCCCCGACGGGCCGGTGCTGTGTCGCGGGCCGGTGGAGATCCGCAACGCCTCGGGCGAGACGATCTTCGTCGGCGAACAGGCCGCGTTCTGCCGCTGCGGCGCCTCGTCCCGAAAGCCGTTTTGCGACGGGACGCACGGGGCGGTGGGGTTTAAGAGCTAAGCGGATAGTCAAGGATGGGTGCCACACTTTCACGACGACGAAGTCGGCGGGAAGGTGTGAATTTCTCGGATCGAGAATTTTCGTTTAGAGCCCCGAACGGCTTGCCTCGCCGTAGCCCTGGCAAAGGCGGGTAGTGAGGGGTCAAACTCGAACGTTGCCTGAGACGATCCAAACCTCACATCGACAACGTACGAGAGGTCCGTCGCTTCACTCGGGATGACAACGTTTGCTGACCAGCCCTCGCCAAGGCTACGGCATGGCAAGCTGCGCGCGGCTCTGACGGGCCCGGTCGGCGCCCCTAAAAGAACGCATTCCCGCCGCAACCGCCGCCGGTGTCGTCGTCGTCATCGTCGTCGCCGGGCGGGACGGTGTACGCCGCGTCGAGTTCGTCCCACATGGGGTGCTCGCTGCCGGCGTAGCCCAGGGCCCAGAAGCCCACGCCCGCCGTGCCGCGCGTCTTGGCATACTCAAAACGCAGCGCCAGCGAATCGGCATCCTCGTACCAGAGCTGATACCACCCGCCCGACTGATACGTCAGATAGGGACTCTGAGCGTCATCGTCGAACAGGCGCGGGCCCTTGGCCGGATCGTCCGCGTAGGAATCGGCCGTCGCCAGAATCACCGCGCTGCCCGCCCCCGTCGCCGTGCCCGGCACCGTGCCGTCCACGCTCGGCCACAGGTAGCCGTAGAGCGGCAGACCCAGGACCACCGACGACAGGTCATAGGGCGCGATGTACGTCTCGTAGTCGTCGAGCGTCCAGCGGACGGCGTAGTTCCATGGACCGTCGTCGTACAACGGCGCGACCGGCCCCGGATCTCCGCCGCTCCAGTGGTAGTCGTAGGCCATGACAAACAGGAAGTCGGCCTGCTCGGCGATCTTGTCGAAGTCATACGCCCCCGCCCAGTCCACCGCCGGCATGTCCACCGAAATGTGCCCGGCGCCCAGCGCGTCGTCCAACGCCGTGCGCAATTCCGCCAGGAACGCGATGAAGTTCACTTTCTGCGCGAACGGCAGGCCCTCGAAGTCGATGTTCACCCCGTCCGCCCCGGCGTCCGCGACGGCCGAGACGATGTTGTCCACCGCGTTGGCGCGGTTCAGCGCCGAGGAAAGCAGCGTGGTCATGGACGAGGCGGAAAAATTGACGACGGTCAGCGCGACGCCCACCCCCGCTGCGTGGGCCTCGTCGATCAGGTCGCCGTCCGGCCAGCCGTTCATGTTCGTGAATTCGCCGGTGCTTCCCAGGTCCGCGCCGAAATACGCCACCGTGGTCAACAACTCGTAACGCAGATCCGCCGGGTCGGCGCTGGACCAGTAGGGATAGAACGCCAGCACTTCTCCGGACAGTTCGCTCGCCGCCTTGGCCCGCGCCAGACGGCCGGGGCGCACGGAATGCGTCGGGAGGAGGCCCCTCTCCTGGGCGTCTTGGTAGAAACGGGCATGGGGCCCGACGTGGGACGAGGGCGCGAAATCCTCCGCCTCCGCCGACGAAATCATCGCCCACGCCAACAACAACGCGGTTACGAACACCGACGCGCCACGGGACATGCGTTTTTGCTCCTTATCGGTTCGGGGCCTATTCGGGCCGCGAGTATATCACGCCCAAGTCCGCGACCAAGCAGAAGAATCACGACAGGCCCTGGCGCGGATTTTCCGCCCGTCCGACGGTCGGCGTCGATACTCAATGTGTTCGCGCAACGGGTCGAAAACCTAGCCAGGGCGAAAATCGATCTTAGATTTAAGAGCAAGCCCGGCCCCATAACGGGCCACGGCAAGCGAAAAAATGACGGAATATTAACAAGATACGGGAAGGCACCATGACGAAAACCTCGGCCCCGGCATCCGGATTTTCCGAAGCGGTCGAAAGCCATCTGCGCGAGGAAATCGGCCGGATGGTGCATCTGTTGGATCGCCTGGCGGTGGGACGCGCCTCGACGGACATCCCGGCGGATGTGTGGATGGACGAGGACCGGGTGCGGGTGCGTTTCGAGATTCCCGGCGCCGATCCCGAGAGCCTGCAGCTCAACGGCTCGCCGGTGTTCGTGGAAATCGCCGGACGCAAGGAGGCCCGCAACATTCCCGGCGGCCGGTTCGTCGTCGCCGAGCGCACGGTCGGCCCCTTCCGCAAGGCGGTCGAGCTACCCGGCACGGTGGATCTGTCGACCGTGCAGGCCCGCCTCGCCGGCGGCGTCATGACGATCGACTACAAAAAGATCAAGGACCGCCGCGGCAAGCGGCGCAACTTTGCGTTTACGATTGACGATTAGAGGTTATGCAAGCCCATGTCGAACACCGATGAAACCCTGACGATCCCTTCCCGCCTGCCGGTTTTGGCGCTGCGGGACGTGGTGGTGTTTCCGTACATGATCATCCCGCTGGTGGTGGGCCGGGACATGTCCACCCAGGCCATCGAGGCCGCCCTGTCCGGCGACCGCCTGATCGCGGTGGTCACGCAGCGGGAAGTGGACGTGGAAAACCCCGCGCCCGAGGACCTCTACGCCGTGGGCACCGTCTGCAACATCATGCGCATGGTCAAGCTGTCCGAGGACCGGGTGAAGATCCTGGTGCAGGGCGTGACCCGCGCGCGGCTGCATGACTACGAGACCGGCCGCCCTTATCTGTTCGGCGGCGTGGAGATCATCAACGAATCCCCCTCCACCGCCGACGATATCGAGCGCGAGGCCCAGATGCGCTCCATCGTCGAGGATTTGCAGCGCATCGCCACCGTGGGCAAATCGATCCCCATGGAAGTCGTCGACGTGGCCGAGAACGTCACCGACGCCGGGCGCCTGGCCGACATCGCCGGGTCCAATCTGAACCTCAAGCTCCCCGACGCCCAGACGATCCTCGAAACCCTGGACGTGAACGACCGCATCGACCTGGTGCGGGCCCACCTGGTGCGGGAACTGGCGCTCATCGACGCCCAGGCGCGCATCGAGGACAAAGCCCGGGAGGGCATCCACAAGACGCAGCGCGAATACTTCCTGCGCGAACAGCTCAAGGCCATCCGCAAGGAACTGGGCGACTCCGACGACAAGGACGACGAGATCGACCTGCTGCAGGAAAAAATCGACAAAGCCAAGATGCCCAAGGACGTCAAATCCGAGGCTGAAAAGCAGCTCAAGCGTCTGGCCCGGATGCACGGCGATTCGGCCGAGGCCAACGTCCTGCGCACCTACCTGGACCATCTGATCGAGTTGCCCTGGTCGAAGAAGACCAAGGACAAACTGGAATTGGCCACGGCGCGGGAGATTCTGGACGCCGACCACTACGGCCTGGACAAGGTCAAGGAACGCATCCTCGAATTCCTCGCGGTCGCCCGGCTCAAGGGCTCGGTCAAGGGCTCCATCCTGTGCTTCGTCGGCCCGCCGGGCGTGGGCAAGACCTCCCTGGGCCGGTCCATCGCCGAAGCCATGGGCCGCAAGTTCGTGCGCGTGTCCCTGGGCGGCGTGCGTGACGAGGCGGAGATCCGCGGCCACCGGCGCACCTACGTGGGCGCCATGCCGGGCAAGATCATCTCCGGCGTTAAACAGGCCGGATCCACCAACCCGGTGTTCATGCTCGACGAGTTGGACAAGCTGGGCTCGGATTTTCGCGGCGATCCGTCCTCGGCCCTGCTCGAGGTCCTCGACCCGGAACAGAACGACAAGTTCGTCGACCACTACCTGGGCGTGGCGTACGACCTGTCCGACACGCTGTTCATCGCCACGGCCAATATGGAGGACGCCATCCCGCGTCCCCTCCACGACCGCATGGAGATGATCCGCATCCCCGGCTACACCCTTCAGGAAAAGGCCGTCATCGCCCAGCGCTACCTCGTTCCCCGCCAGATGCACGCCGCCGGTCTGAAGGACGGCCAGATCGAGATCCCTCGGGACGTGCTCGAGCTATTGATCGACAACTACACCCGCGAGGCCGGCGTTCGCACGTTGGAGCGCACCATCGGCTCGGTATGTCGCAAAGTGGCGCGGCGCGTGCTCGAGGAGAACGCCGAGAAGATCGTCGTCACGGCGCGGGATTTGGAAGAGATGCTCGGCGCGGCGATTTATGTCCGCGAAGAGGACGAGACCGAGGACCTGCGCGTGGGCCTGGCGACGGGTCTGGCGTGGACGCCGGTGGGCGGCGAGATTCTGCATATCGAGGCCCAGACCGTGCGCGGACGCGGCGGCCTGACGCTGACCGGCCACCTGGGCGACGTGATGCGCGAATCGGCCCAGGCGGCGGTGACGTTCGCCCGCTCCCGGGCCAAGGCCCTGGGCATCAAGGACGATTTCTTCGCAACCAACGACATCCACATGCACGTTCCGGCCGGCGCCATCCCCAAGGACGGTCCGTCGGCGGGCGTCGCGATGATCACCGCCCTGGCATCCGCCCTGACCGGCAAACCGTCCACGAAAGGCGTGGCCATGACCGGCGAGATCACCCTGCGGGGGCGCGTGCTGCCCATCGGCGGCCTGCGGGAAAAGGTGCTGGCGGCCCATCGGGCGGGCATCACCCACGTCATCGCCCCCGAAGGCAACCGCAAGGACCTCAAGGACATCGCCGAAGACGTGCGCAAAACCGTCGAGATGCATTTCGTGGAGAGCATCGATCAGGTGTTGGAGATTTCCCTGGGCATCGACACCCACGCCACACCGGCCGCCAAGGCCAAGGGCAAGAAATCCCGCGCCAAGAAAGCGGGCAAATCCTCCGCCGCGTCCCATGGCGCCACCGGCCGGGTCGCCGCGAAGAGTTCTTCGGCAAACGACTGACGAACGCGTCATTCTCGATACGCTCGCCCCAAAAACAAACCCCGTGGCCAAACGGCCACGGGGTTTTGCTTCGCGTGGGGGAGAGAAACTTAGAAGGACACCTTGCCTTGCAGCGTGGTGATGTTCTCGGTGTTGGACTCATCGTCCGAACCGGCCAAGTGCTGCAACGCCAGGTGGATGCCCGGGATGTAGTCCACGCCGACATAACCGCCGAACTGCGTGAAGGTCGTCGGCTCGAAGGTCGCGTCATAAGCCGTCGATCCCAGCCAATCCAGGCCGGAGATGCCCGCGAACTTCACGCCCACCTGCACGTTCTTCTCGTCGAACATGCCGACCAGCTCAGCGTGATAGGCGCTGATGGCCGTGGCCTCGCCGGCCGCGTCCGTATATTCGGCCTCGTCGAATTCGCCGGTGGCGGCATATTCGCCGGCCACGCCCAGGGCGAACGCGTCGGAGAAGGTGAATTCACCGTTCAGGTACGCACCGAAGGCGGCCACATCCGACTCGTACAACACGGCTGTAACAGTCTCGCCTTCGTCATCGGTATCGCCATCAAGGTTGAGATCTTCGGACGAAACGACCTGCTCGTTCAAAATGCCGCCCAGGCCGGCCAGCGTTTCCGTGGCGTCGGACAGGAAGTAACCGCCGATGGCTAGGCTGTGATCGTCGTTGTTGGCCAGCGGGCGAACTTCCAGTTTGCCGGCGAAGCCGTCGATCTGATCGGAAGCCTTGTCATAGGTGCCGTCATCTTCGGTGTTGTCGAAGCCGCCGTTAAAGGCCGCCAGTTCGATACCCACGAAGGGGTGATCGTAGCCAACGGCCAGTTCCGACTGCTGCGTCCAGAACAGATCCTGCACGCGGGTGTAGCCCACGCCCCAGGTGGTGAAGTCGCCGACCGGAGGATAGGACAGGCCGCCCTTGACGTAGATACCCACGTCCGAGGTGATCGTCACGTACCACTCGTTGATGGCCAGGCCGCTGGTCGAACCGGAGCGGGCGCCGCGGGAAGGCGGCTGTTCGATGTAGTAGAACACCGCGTCCATGCTCACCCACTTGGACAGGTCCACGTGGGGCGCGAAAGCCGCCTCGTTCACATAAATGTCGCTGGAGGAGACGTCGCTGTCGCTGTTGTTGATATCCGGAGTGAAGGAATAGATTTCCGTCTGCACATCGGCGTAACCGGAGAACGAAACCTCCGGATACTCCGCCATCGCGACGCCGGTCACGGCAAAGACCAAGATCATGCCGAGAGCCAACGCGCCCAAGAGTTTCGACCCATTCATTGCTTGCCCCTTTCACACGTTATCGTTGTTGGGCCCGGCCTCGGCCTGCATGCGAGGACGAACTTGACGGGGAATATACACGGATCGGGGGCGCTGACAATCGGTTTTTCTCACGACAAATCGCGGGGTTTATGTCGTTTTTGACAGATAAAATGGTGTTCATGAGAAATCCTGCGGCAAAAACCTTACCGGTTGTAATTTCCTTTGCGACGGACCACTTGGTCTAAAATAACATTTTGCCGAAATAATCCATATATTTATGCTGATATTTGATACTCTACATGAGGTATAGGGGGGGTCGATTTTTTGAAGATCAGCTCGAAACGCATTCACCATGTAAGCTATATCACATATATCGAGGGCGAATGCGGGCAAAAAAAAGCTCCCCGCGCGAGGCGGGGAGTTGCCCAATGAGATGAAACACGAGAGCTTGACACTCCCTTGCGCCGAGGGGTCCCGGCCGACTCCGCCCAGTTGCTCAGGCCAGGCGGAGCCGTTCTTGAAAATCCTTAGAAGCTCACCTTGCCTTGCAGCGTGGTGATGTTTTCGGTCGTGGACTCGTCATCCGAGCCGGCCAGGTGCTGAAGCGCCAGGTGGATGCCCGGGATGTAGTCGATGCCCACATAGCCGCCGAACTGGGTGAAGGTCGTCGGCTCGAAGGTCGGGTCATAAGCCATCGATCCCAGCCAATCCAGGCCGGAGATGCCCGCGAACTTCACGCCCACCTGCACGTTCTTCTCGTCGAACATGCCGACCAGCTCCGCGTGGTAGGCGCTGATGGCCGTCGCCTCGCCGGCGGCGTCCGTATATTCGGCCTCGTCGAACTCGCCGGTGGTGGCGAATTCGCCGGCCACGCCCAGGGCAAACGCGTCGGAGAAGGTGAACTCGCCGGCCAAGTAACCACCGTACAGAGGCACATCCGACTCGTAGACCACGACGTCATCGCCGTCCACGTCCTCTTCTTCTTCCAAGCCGTTCGGATCGACCAGATTCAGATTGCCGCCCAACCCCGCCAGCGTCTCCGTGGCGTCGGACAGGAAGTAACCGCCGATGGTCAGGTCCATGTCGTCCATATTGGCCAAGGGCATGACCGCCAGAGAGGCCGCGAAGCCGTCGATCTGGTCCGACGAGGTGTCGAAGCTGCCGTCGTCTTCGGTGTTGTCGAAGCCGCCGTTAAAGGCCGCCACCTGAATGCTCACGAAGTCGTGGTCGTAACCCAGGGCCAGTTCCGATTGCTGCGTCCAGATGAGATCCTGCACGCGGGTGTAGCCCACGCCCCAAGTGGTGAAATCGCCGACGGGGGGATAGGACAGACCGCCCTTGACGTAGATGCCCACGTCCGAAGTGACCGTCACGTACCACTCGTCGATGGCCAGGGCCGATCCGCCTCCGTCACCGCGGGAGGACGGCTCGATGTAGTAGAACACCGCGTCCATGCTCACCCACTTGGACAGGTCCACGTGGGGCGCGAAGGCGGCTTCGAAGACGTAGATGTCGCTGGAGCTCAATTCGTCGTCACTATTGCTGGTGTCGGGCGCGTAGGAATAAAGCTCGGCCTGCACGTCCGCGTAACCGGAGAAGGAGACTTCCGGATATTCGGCGAAGGCCGTGGTGGCCATCAGCGCGCCGAATAACAATCCCAAGCTACCCAGACTCAATGCTTTCTTGAGAAAATTCATCATCAGTGTTCGTGCCCCTCTTGGACCCCCGTCCCGGAAACGAGCCGGGACGGGGGATTGAAAGTTTGGCGTTACCCGATCGCGTCCGAGCCGGTTTCGCCGGTCCGAATGCGCACCGTTTCCTCAACCGGGAGGACAATGATCTTTCCGTCGCCGATGTTACCGGTGCGGGCCCCCTTGACGATGGCGTCGATGGTGGGTTGCACGAAGTCGTCGTTGACGGCGATCTCCAGGCGGACCTTCTTGAGCAGGTTCACTTCCGTGTCCACGCCGCGATAGGTCTCGTGGTAGCCTTTCTGTTGACCGCAGCCCAGGGCGTTGGTCACGGAGAGTTTGAAGATCTTGGCGGCGTACAGAGATTGCTTCACCGCGGTCAGCTTTTCCGGCTGGATGTAGGCGATAATCAGTTTCATTGGTGTCCCCTCCTACTCGTTCGCAAAGATTTGGAAGCCGGAGTAGGACTCCATGCCGTGTTCGCCGATATCCAAACCGCGCAGCTCTTCGTCCGCCTCAACCCGCAGGCCGATGGTCTGCTTGATGATGAAGAAGACCAGACCCATGGCCACCATGGTGAAGATGGTGCAGGCCACGCTGCCGATGGCTTGGATGCCCAGTTGGGCCACGCCGCCGCCGTTGAACAGGCCGTCGTTGGGCAGGCCCAGAGCCTTCTGGCCCCAGATGCCGACCGCCAACGTTCCCCAGACACCGCAGATACCGTGAACCGAGACGGCGCCGACGGGATCGTCGATCTTCAGCTTGTCGAACAGTCCCACCGAGAAGACCACGATGACGCCGGCGATCACGCCGATCAGCATGGCCGCCGTCGGAGAGACGAAGGCGCACGGAGCCGTGATGCCGACCAGGCCGGCCAGGGCGCCGTTGAGGGACATGGACAGATCCGGCTTACCGAATTTGATCCACACGGTGATCATCGCGCCGATCGCGCCGGTCGCCGCCGCCAGGGACGTGTTGACCGAGATCAGGCTGATGGCCGCGCCGTCGCCGACGGCCAGATTGGAGCCGGCGTTGAATCCGAACCAACCGAACCACAGCAGGAACACGCCCAGGGACGCGATCGGAATGTTGTGGCCGGGAATGACGTTGGGCGTGCCGTCGGACTTGAACTTGCCGATGCGCGGTCCCAGGAAGATGGCGCCCATCAGACCGGCCCAGCCGCCCGTGGCATGCACGACCGTGGAACCGGCAAAGTCAAAGAAGCCCATTTCGGCCAGCCAGCCGCCGCCCCAGATCCAGTGCCCGACGATCGGGTAGACCACGGCGGAGATGATGGCGGAGTAAATCAGATACGCGCTGAACTTGATGCGTTCGGCCACCGCACCGGAAACGATCGTGGCCGCGGTTCCGCAGAAGACCACCTGGAAAATCCAGAAGGCCAGCAGCGGAAGGCCGGTGGGGTTGTTGGTCCCCTCGACCATCATGAAGCCGCTCGTCCCGATGAAGGGAGTGCCCGTGCCGAACATGAATGCGTAACCGCAGACGAAAAACAGAACGGACGCCAAGCAGAAGTCCATCAGGTTTTTCATCATGATGTTGACGGCGTTCTTCGCTCTGGTGAAACCGGATTCCACCATGGCGAAGCCCGCCTGCATCAGGAACACAAGTACGGCTGCGACCAGCACCCATACCGTGTCCAGGCCGACGCCAATGTCGGCGATTTTTTGGGTCATTTCTGGATCCATACGACCTCCTCTTTCCTCTTAGCTTCGGGGGTTCATCTTGGGCGAAATTCCGAACCGGTCTTGTCGCGTGCGGCCCCGAACATCCGCTTGCGCGCAAGGTGCCGATCCGGCATCCATCGATGAAGCTTTAGTCCGTTTCCTTGATCAGCGCGAAATCCAGCAGACTTTCCACCAGCAACAGCCCCTGCGTCATAATCAGGGCGGTCATGGCGGTCAGAAAGATCGAAAGGATTTCGAGACTGACGTCGGTCATGGCTGGCTCCAATCGAATCGTTCGCGGTACGGGCGCTTGATGTGCGAGACGCGTGCCAAGACGCAAAGCGACTCGTAAGCCATTGAATTTATTGAAGTGAGGAAAATGAGGGGATGGAAGAACACCCGACAAGCGTCTACAAAATTGTAAATCTAATGCACGTCATTTACATTTTTGTAATCGCTGCCGAGAGTTATCCACAGCAAGCCGTGGCCGGCCTAATAATTCTATCGGCCGCGCCCTACAGATTCTCCAGGAAATAATGGAAATATCCGGCCCAATACCGGTCTCGACGCCGCCCCGGTCAACCGGACAAGGGGGGTCAATGATAGATGAGGACCACCACCGCGACGAACCAAAGAGCCATATTGATCAAAATCGGCTTATCCGAGATCAATACCCGGCTCGGCGACCCGCCCTCCTCCTTCTGATGCACCAGATAGAGGTAGCGGAAGATGCCGTAGATGACAAAGGGGATCGTCAGCGGCAGCTTGTCGGTGCCGAACTTGGCCACGGTCTGCGGGTCGAGGGTGTAGAGACTGTAGGCAATCACGGTGCTCGCCGTGACCACCGCGATCATCTGGTCGAGGAAATAGGGGCTGTACTCTTCCAGGATCTTGCGGTGCTCCCCGGCCCCGGTGTTGAGCAGCGTCAACTCGTGACGCCGCTTGCCGAACCCCAGGAAGAGCGCCAGCAGCGTCGTGCAGACGATAATCCACATGCTCACCGGCACGTCGATGATCGCCACCCCCGCCAACACCCGAAGCACAAAACCCGCCGCGATGCATCCCACGTCCAGGATGACCACATGCTTCAGATGCAGCGTGTAAGCCACCTGCAGCAGCAGATAGACCACGCCCACGGCGAAAAAGTCGAAGCCGACGGTCGTCGTGACGATATTCAACGCCAGCGACAACCCCAGCCCGGCGATCACCAGCATCAGCGCCGCTCGCCGGGCCGCCGCCTCCGACAACTCCCCCGACGCGATCGGCCGCAGGCGTTTGGTGGGATGCCTCCGGTCGTTGTCCTTGTCCCGAAGGTCGTTGAACAGATAAACCGCGCCCGACAACAGGCAGAACACGACGAAGCCGCCGCCGACGGCGATCACATCGCGCACGTTGGAGAGATTTCCGGAAAAGACGAGGGCCGGAAAGACCATGAAGTTCTTGATCCACTGTCGGGGGCGCATCGCCTTGACGATCAAGGACATTTTCACGGTCGACCTCGGCGCTGATCGTTTGCGCGGCGATGCTAACCGGGCCCCGCCGACCGGTCAAGAAACGCCCGGGCGCCGACTCGTTCCGGCCCCTTCGACCATCCACCGGAACATCCACATTTTTATCCACATGGCGAGGCCGCCCTAACATCTTGATTTTTCGAGAATCCCCCATAAGATGACTCGGCCATGGGCCGGTTATCCACAGACCGGAATCGCCTTGGGGGAGGCCGATTCGGGGGGTACACGCTTGCGATCGTCTTGCTGACGACCGTGGTGTGGGCCTGTTCCCGCGATCAGGTTCCGCCGCCGCCCGCGCCGGTGGAAGAGGCCTCGCCCACGCCCACGCCGTCCATGCCCTTGCCCGGCACCTCCACGCCGGCCACGCCCGCCAATCCCGACGACACCGCGACGAGCGAAGAGACGCCGTTTTCCTACGTCATCTACAACGCCTATCTGGTCGACCCGGACATCAATCCGGTGGGCGTGGCCAAGACGCGGGAGAAGGGCATCCGCCTGTTTGTCCGCGGGCGCCTTCGCAACAACACGGATCGGGTCATCTACCGCGCCGGGGTGTTCGGCAAGCTGGTCGTGAACTTCGATAAGAACGTGAAGCTCGAAAAGCATTCGGGCGGCCTGGGCTTCGACCCGGCGATCACCAGTTCCAACCCCTGGCGTCCCGGCACCTGGCGGGATTTTTCCATCACCACCCGCGCCTTCGACCCCATCTACCGCGAGTTCGATCCCAAGACGATCACCGGCGTCATCTCCCTGGAGGCCAAGGACCCCCTCGACTACACCTTCAAGGACGAGATCGGGCGACTGCGTCCGATGTGGGAGACGCTGTTCGGCGCCGTCGTCGCGTCCACGGTGCAGATGAACGAGGACACCACGGTCGAATACGGCCCCAATCGCACGCGCACCAACCTGAAGGAAAACGACGAGGTGGAGTTGGTCGCCCAGCAGGGGGCGGCGTACCTGGCGCTCAAGGATGGCTTGATCGCCGGGTGGATCCCCGAGGCGGAGCTGCGCATCCAGCAGTATCAGCAGATGTACCCGGACATTCCCCTGCGCACCTTTCCGATGATCGCCACCGTGCCGGGGAAGATCCGCATTACCGCGCTGGACTACCTCTACGAGACGGCCCACGACGGCCTCCCCGCGCGGGAGGAGGGCTACATGGCCCTCAAGGTGCAGATCCAAAGCTTGGCCGAGCGCCAGACCTTTACCGTCAGCCCGGACGATTTCTGGATCGATCAAGGCAGCGGGCGCTTCGCCGAGGGCTTTGACAACGTGAAGAATGTCGAAGGCGCTCTGCCGGACAACACACGCCTGGCCCCCGGCGAGGAAGTGACGGGATGGATCTTCATCCCCCGCCGCCCCGACGGCTGGCCCTTCGCCCTGGTCTTCCAGACGCGCGGCGACGACCCGGCCCACATCATGCTCCTACCCGCGGTCGGCCGACGGACCTCGGAGACGGACGAGCCCTAGCATTCATCCCCGCGCCCGCGTCCGTCCGAGCCGCGACCATGCCCGTCAGAGCCCCGAACGGTAGTGAGGGGTCAACTCGAACGTTGTTCGAAACGATCCCGACCCAACGGAGCCGCGAACCGTAGTGAGCGGTTGGCTTCGTCTGTTCGCAAATCGCGTATTCTTTGCGGCTTCGACACGCTCGACGACCCCGCGCTAACGCTTGGGGCTCTGTCATGTCGGAATCGTCTCCAACAACACACCCGTCACCCGCTCGCTCCCACATGACAAGACCCCACACCGGTGGCATCATCCGTCGTGCAACGACATTCCGCGAGGACCCATGAAACTCAACGCCTACGAAAAGATGATGGTCAACAACCCCGTCCGGGCCCGCATGGTCGAACGCAACCTGCGGACGCTGCGCCGCTGGCTGCCCGAGCACCGCTTCGACGAGGTGTTGGAGATCGGCTGCGGCTTCGGCTCCGGCGTGCTGGCCATCGACAGGACGCTCCGCCCCAAATCCATCACCGCTTTCGATTTGGACGAAGACATGGTCGACCTGGCCCGCAAGCGCACCGCCAAAGCCGAGGCCCGCACTGAACTGCTGGTGGCCGACGGCGAGCACATGCCCTTTGACGACGGCCGCTTCGACCTGGCCGTGGAGATGACGATCTTCCACCACATCCCCGACTGGCGCGCCGCTATCCGCGAAACGGCCCGATGCCTGCGTCCGGGAGGCGTGTTCTATTTCGAGGATCTGACGCGCCCGTTCTTCTACGAATCCGGACCGATCTCCTGGGTCATGCTCAACTACACCGACCATCCCTGGGACACCATCCCCGACCGGGACGCCTTCGTCGCCGCCATGCAGCAATCCGGCCTGACCGTCCTGCGCCTGCGCGACAAATTCGTCCCCGGCTGGCTCGACGGCGTCGCGGTGAAAAGCTAGGACAACGAGGGCATCCGTTTGAGCGGTTGGCGCAGGAGCGTACGGCGGCATGGAGTCGGCAAGACGCTGGCGTTTTTTGTCGTCGCCCAAGTCATCGCGGCGGCCCTGGCAATCGTCGCCGTGGAAGCGACCGTGGGCGCCTACCGCGAATATCAAATCCGCCACACGCCGATCGCCTATCAACGGATTTTTCGTCCCCCGTCCGACGCGATCACCGAGCGGCCGTTTCGCATCGCGACCATCGGCGACTCCCACACCTGGGGCAAGGACGCGCCGCTGGGGCAGGGCTACCCGGACCACCTGGGCCGATTGATCGCCGCGGACCACCCGGATTTCCGATTCGAGATCGAAAACATCGCCCGCGCCGGACGCAATTCCTCCCAAATGCTCGCCAAATGGCGATTCCTCCTGAACACCATGCCCGGCGCGTTCGACCTGGCCATCGTGTGCGTCGGCGCCAATAACCACCACAATCTGGACTTCGCCGGCGGGTTTGTCGCCGAGCGGGTCGACAAGCTGCCGCCGGAGAAAAAGCTGGCGTACCTCCTGCAAAATTCCGGGACTTATCAGCTATCCAAGGCGGCCCGAGGGCGGCTGACGCAGTTGTTGGACGAGGACCGGGCCCAGTGGTCGGGGTGCGTTTTTTGCGAGGAGGACGAGCCGTTTTTGCGCCAGTGGCTGCGGTACGACCTGGAGCAGACCATCCAGGCCTCGTGGGAAAACTATGTGGATGTGGTGCTCCTGGGCTATGCCATCGACAAACCCTGGGTGCATCGGACCATGCGCGAAGTGGCGGCCGAGAAACACATCCTATTCGTCGACACCTATGCCCTGGGGCTGGAACTGGACGGCACGTTCGACGAAAACCACCCGTTCATCGGCCCCACCTACCATCCGACCGCCGAGGGCTACTTTCGCGTGGCGAAGAACCTTTACGACCATCTGCTCGACGCGAAGCTGTTGCCGTTCGACGAACCGCATTTGTCCGCCAAGGGGAGGGCATTCAAAGTGAAGAATCCAGCCACGGCCACGCATAATGCCGTCGTTGCCGAAGAACCGGGTTGAACCAAGATTCTTCGCTTGGCTCAGAATGACAATAATCGCTCTAGCCCCGCCGAAAAATCGCTCGAAAATTTTCTGATATTCCGATATATTAGCGCCTTCGTCCGCGGGTCGGCGGACCGGTGAATCTCGATCTTTACACGGGACATTTTCCCATGCTCGACTACTACTGGCGCAAAACGACGTTGGCGGAGCCGAACCGCCGGTTTTTCGGTGTGGGATTCCTCCTGCTCGCGATTCTGCGCCTGGGCTGGGGCCTGTACCTGCACATCTTCCTCATGGCCCTGTTCCTGAAAACGGCCCACGGCCAGATTCCCTTCCCGGCCGCCATCAAATGGCATCTGATCTCCTACGCCACCGTGCCCTTGGTGCTGGCGGGCATCGCGTTCGCCTTCATCGTCCGAGGGTTCACGAGGCGCTATTTCACGCTGATCGGGCTGGCGTTCCTGACCGCTTCGGTGGTGCATCCGATGGTGTTTTACGGCTCGGGAGCGCCGTTTATCCCGCCGCGCCTGCTGACACCGTGGCTGGATTTGGGCCTCGTCGCCGCGTTCATCGCCGCCAAGGGCGCCTGGCCGATCTGGAGCAAACCGCCCCTGCTCGCCGACGACACCGCGGAACAGACCGCGTCCTGACGAACCCCTTCCATCCCACAAAAATTCACGATTCCGAACGCATTTCGTCGCCGCCGTGGGCTGGAATTCGCCTCTTGTGCATGGGTGGACGCGGTCGGGCCGGGCCGTCCCCACGCAAGCTCACCCTTGCCGCGCGCAATTTGCTTGCGGTAATCTTAACCCCTTGTGCCGATCCGCCCTTCGCGGCCGACGACGGCAAAAGGGCGCCGGGACCGGCGTCGACATGACCGACTTGGGGCATATGTGGTAGCCAACCAACAGACCGACGGGCACCTGACCGACGAGGACCGGGCCCTGATCCGCGAGGAAGAGCAGTTCCTTGAGCGGGTGCAGTCGGCCATCCGGCGGGCGGAGTTGGGCACCGCGGACCAGACGCGCATGCGCCAGGTGCACGGCCGCATGGTGGAGCTGCGCGACGAAGCCGCCCGGGCCGCCGAATCGGATCTGCCCTCCCTGCTCGAAGCCCTGCACACGCACCAGGCCCTGGCATCCCGACCCACCGCCACCGAGCTTCCCGACGAACGCTCTCCCTACTTTGCCCATATGCGCCTGCGGGAAAACGGCCGGGCGCGGGACGTGCTGTTGGGGCATCGGACCTTCATCGACGCCAAGGCCCGCATCACCGTCATCGACTGGCGGCACGCGCCGCTCTCGCGCATCTTCTACACCTACAAGGAAGGCGAGGAATACGAGGAAGTGCTGCCCGGCCGCGTGGCCAACGGCGTCATGGAGATGCGCCGCGTGATCACCGTGCAGGACGGCAAACTGGTGCGTATCTCCACGCCCGACCGCACCTACCGACGCAACGGCGGGCCCGAGTGGATCGCCGACGCCCCCCAGCAGGCGCCCCAACTCCAAGGCGGCGAAGGCACCGCCACGCGGGGATACACGGCCCTGGGAACGGGGCAGGGCGGCCGCCCGGCGCCGGAGGTTTCGGCCCTGCTGGACGAGCAGCAGTTCAACATTCTCAACGCCGACGACGCGGCTCCCATGATGATCCTGGGCGGGGCCGGGTGCGGAAAAACGACCGTGGCCCTGCACCGCATGTCCGCCCTCAACTACCGGAATCCGGAGCGCTACAAGCCCGAACGCATGCTGGTGGTCGTGCCCGAGGAAGGGCTGGTGCGCCTGTCCAAGAAGCTGCTGGCGGGACTGCATCTGTCGCGTGTGCCCGTTTCGACCTTCGACGACTGGGTCGCCCGCCAGGCGCGGATGCTCATTCGCGGCCTGTCCCGACGGCGCTACGATCTCACGCCGCCCCGCGTCTCCCGCTTCAAGCGCCACCCGGCCATGCTCGACGTCCTGCCCGAATTCGTCGCCGCCCGGCACGAGCAGATCGCCAATCGCCTGCGTCGGACCTTGTCCGAGGCCAAGGCCCAGGTCGACACCTTCGCCGCCGATTCGGAAGGGCCGCTGGTCGAGCGCCTGCGCCGGTTGGAGCGGTC
>JACKCT010000012.1 GCA_020633895.1 Deltaproteobacteria bacterium
TCGCGGTTTCTACCTGTAGCCAATGATAGCCATATTTTCACCAAGAACGCCGATATCGCTGGTAAACGCGCCTCCGCGCAACACTTCATTCTTACGAATATCTGGATGCATACCATAAGCTCGGCAAGAAAAGGAGGCAAGTGCGTGGTTCTCTGTGACAAATCGCTACCAACTAGGCCCTGAATCTCCAGCCCTGCATCTCAGACAGGCAAACCTACTCAGGTAATTGTTATCGGCCAAACCACTGGAACCTTAGCAGGTTATTGAAAAACTGATTTTCTGCGATTTCGGCAACTGAAAAATCAAGCACTTACGGTGCGCGTTTTTGAAAATGGGGTCATTAATCAACACCTGTTAGATCACAGCAAGCAAGTGTGTCGAACGGTATAGTTGGTGGCCAAATGGTGGCCAAGCAAATGCAGCCCATCTGCTAAGTATCTGTTTTCCTTATGTATGGATTGTGCAGGTTGTGGTCCCGAAGAGAGTGCCGGAGGCGACCTGCAAGGTGTTGATAGTGTTGATGTTCATGTGTTTACAGGCGCTCGTTTAACTGATTTTCGAGTCCCGTCAACCCCGTTTCGGAAGTTCCTAAAACCCCGAAGGTTTTCCTTCGGGGTTGTTTTTTTTGGCCGTCAGCCGGGCGTCAATTCGGCTGGGCACGAAATATCGAGCGACCAAAACCGCAGCCTCGCGATCCACGAACACCCCACTTTTTGCAGAAACAAAGACTTTTAGCGCCATCTCACGGGCCTTCAAGCATCGGCCTTTACGCTTTTCGCGACATTCTCCGACTTATAATGTCATATATTTTTTGCTCTTTACTTATGAGGTTATTACTGACTATTACTACCCGTCAGCCGAATCCGAAACGATTCGCGACGGGAAATTAATTGTCTCGAAGGACGTAAACAAGAGAGGCCGAAAAGTGAGCATCAAAAAATCCCTTGATCTCCACGCGCGAGGCTCCGAGGTCGCCGCCCTGCAAAAACAGCTTGTGAACAGCGGACACCGCATTCCCGACTGGGAACTCAATGCTTCGGTATATGGAGAAGGAACGCGTGAAGCGATTAAAGATATTCAGCGAATTCAAGGGCTGCCCGAAACAGGCATCTATGACAACATAACCCGTCAGAAGTCGTCACGCTATTTAAAAGATAGAATCCCGCTTAGTTTTTATGAAACCGCCGGCGGCCGTGTTAACGGGCAGACGCTCCGCGATCCTGAAGAGTCCGGCATCGTTCAAGGGCGTCTCTATTTCCCCAGCGGTGAGGCGGCGGCCGGCATTCCGATCAAGATTTACAACAAAGTATTCGGACAGACGACGAATTTCCTGGCTGAAGGCGAAACGGCGGAAGACGGATCCTTCGAATTGGCCTACGAGCTTTCGGCGGGTGTCCATAACATCGAGTTGCGGGCCCTGGACGTCAAGGGGCTCGAAGTACGAATTTCACGCGTGCATCGCAATGCGCCAACGTCCTTGACGATCGAGGCCGTCGTCCCGGCTTCTGTCCAACAACCCGATCCCGAATACGATCGCTTAATGAAATCCCTCCACGGTCAGGCTCTGACCGTAGAGAAACTGGCGAAACTCAAAGAAGATCAGAATACCGACGATATTTCCCTGCTCCACACCGCTACCGGGTGGGATGCCCGATTGATCGCGATCGCGGTGATCGCCGCGCGAAAGAGCCTTAAATACGGCGTGCGTCATGACTTCTGCTACGCCCTCTTTCGCGTGGGCATTGCTTATGACGATTATCTGTGGGCGGGCGCGGGCATCAATGTCGTGAAAAAGGCCCTCCAAAAAGCCATCGATTCCCAGATTGTCAATTTGACCGACGCGGAAATCACCGAGGCGTTGGACGGATACAAGTTGTTCGCCGAGGTGGCCAAGCTCAAACAGCTCTCCGATCGCCGGGCTCCCGGCACTTTGTCCACGTTCAAGGAAATGGTCGACGCCAGCGGCCTGGACACGGCTAAGCGCATCCAATTCATGATCAACTATTTTTCCTTTATCTATTCCAACAGCGAGGAAAAAGATCTTTGGACCATCATTCTCGAGGACGAAAACAACATCCTCGACGAAACCGACATCGCGACTCTCAAATTGCAGGGCAAGCTGGGCCAACTGACCCGCAACAACGCCAGGCTTTCCCAAGAACTCCTCGGCTCCACTCTTCAAGTCACCGACCCGCTGCACAAGCTTGTCGATGAAGAATACGACAAAGCCGCCACCTGGAAATCCCACATCGAAACTTTGGCCGGCGGGAACGACGCCGAGATCGATAAGCTGATTCCGCCGACCTTCAAGGGTGAAACCACGAGCGACCGGTTGGATGCCTACGCCAAGGATCTCGCCTGGCTCGTCACGCAAAATTTTCCGGAACGCACCGTCTTCAAGCGACTTGACGTGGAAAACGGCACGATCAATCTCGGTGATTCGCTAATCAACTCCAAAGTCCGAGGCTTTCTGGGGACCGTGACCGACGATCCCGAATCGAATTTTTCGATTCGTTGCGGCCAGAAGGATTTTACCGTCTTCGAGGAAGTCGACGAGGAAGACCGGTCGCTGGTGATGGACCACATCTTTCGGATGCAGCGGCTGTACCGCATTTCACCTTCCCAGGAGGCGTTCGAGGCCCTGCTCAATTCCAGTTTCGGTTCAGCTAGGGAAATTTCCGCGATGTCGCGGCAGGATTTCGAATCGGCTCTCAGCACGGCGTTTTCCAATGTCGAGGAACTCGGTCTGATCCACACGGCCGCTCGAGAAGTCGACATGGCAACCCAGATGATCGGCGCTGTCCATCTTCAAGGCGAAAGTTACTCGCAGCAAGCGGTCCCGTATGTCCTCCGCTCGATGCCGCTTGACGAGGAGAATTTGCCTCCGACCTTTAACGGCATCAATTTGCATCTACAGGAGCTACTGGGAGGAATCGATTATTGCCGATGCGAACATTGTCGTTCGGTCCTGAGTCCGGCGGCCTACCTGGTGGATCTTTTCGAATTGTTGCGGGCCTCCGATTCGAGCGAGGACAATCCGTTTGATCTGCTCAATAATCGTCGCCCGGACTTAGCCAATATCAAACTATCCTGTGAAAACACTCATACGTCCCTTCCGTACATCGACCTGGTCAACGAGATTCTCGAGGCTCTCGTAGCCGACGGCGCCCTGGATGGAGACGAGATTGCCGACACCGAAAGCTCTCTCTCGGAAGACCTGGTCGCCGAACCTTCCTATCGAAACATCGAGGCGTATGAAACTTTGGCGGATGCCCATTCACGGCCCGAGTTGCCATTCGATCTCGCCACGCAAATGCTTCGGAGTTTTGGCGAGCAATTTGATACCCCTTTGACCAATCTCCAGGCCATATTTCGGACCAACTCGGAATTGTGGCCGGATGAAAACAGCGACTACGGACATGCCGCGGTCTTTCTGGAATCTCTTGGTTTGACGCCGCCCCAAGTCGAACTGTTCACGACGTTTATCAACGGGACGGCTCCCGACGACTGGGTGGAACTCTACGGCTACGAGGTTTCCGACGGCGTGGCCACCGTGCTCAGTGAATTAAAAAACGCCAAGGCGTTGTCTCATAAACTTCAGATCAGTTACGAAGATCTTGATCGTGTCCTGAAGACGAAATTCGTCAACTCCACACACCCGTGTTTAGAAGCTCTTCGGGAAATCAATCGCAATCCGAATTACACCGTCGGCGGTCTCAATTACGAAGTGACTTTGGAAGAGGCTCGTCTGCACGCGGACAATCTCGTTACTCAACCGTCCGGTTCCTGGACGACGGAGGATACGGACTTCGATGGAATTTTGGACGCGCTGGAAGCCGCTTCCGGCGATGCGTTCAACAAATCCGACTGGCTCGACGATTTTCGCTCCATGCTGGTTCTATCGCCGCTTGACTGCAAATTCGAAGACACGGAATTGGTCACGGCCGGCTTCGCCGATCCGGTCGCCTTTGATTTTATCAAGCTCAACCTCTTCGTGCGCTTGCATAAAACATTGGGCTGGTCGTTCGAGGAATTGGACCTGGCCTTGGTGACATTCATTCCGGCTGGCTCTCATCCGCTGAGTGTCGAGGATCTGGGCGAAGCACTGCACACCGCGTTGATCTATATAAGCCATCTGGAGGATCTGAATTCGCGACTGCGCTTGGGTCGCGACAGCCGCGTGAAACTGGCTGCGTTGTGGTCGAATCTCTCCCAACCCGGCCATACCCGGCTTTATCGGCAGCTCTTCGGATTTGAAGGAGTCTCTTCCAGCGACTCGCTTTTCTTCCATCCCTTGGGAGAATTTCTCATCGACACGGAGAGCACGCTCCTCGCCGACGTCTTGCCCGAGCTGCAAGCCGCGATGGGAATGACCGCGGAACAAATTCATGCCGTTCTTCATGACATTTTCCCAGGTGACATCACTTCGGTCACGCTGACCATGGAAAATGTCACGTCCATCTACCGCTACAAGCTCCTCGCCGACGGCTTGCGAATGAGCGTCAATGAGTTGATGACCCTCAAGCAGTTGTCCGGGTTGTCGCCGTTTGAGCCGCTCTCCTCGGAACCCCTAGCGACCATTGATGACGACAACCCCTACATCGCGACGATGGCGTTCGTGGAATTGGCCGAGCAGATCAAAGACTCGCCATTGAGCATCGAAGATTTGGACTTTCTGACTCGCCACCAGTTTGACCCGGTGGGTGTCTATCGCGAAGATCCGAACTATCCCCTGGCCCAACTCCTGGCCTTGCGCAAAGCTCTGGATCCGCAGGACACGAAATTTCGCATTCCTCAAGACGACCTGGATCTAACCGACCACTATTTCGCTGAACAATTGGGATATCTGTTGGCCCCGGACGCCTTGAAAACCTTTCTGGCGAACTGGGCGGCCACGGCGCGATACACGGCGGAAGTCGACCTGACGGGCGTGTATGCCTCGAGTGAAACCGTCCCCGGCGGTTCGTCCTACGTCCGCCTAACGGACGCGGACTTTGAGAATGAAACCGACATCCTGGTCGGCTGGATCGAACCGGATCAACAGACGCTGATCTATCGCGGGCCGCGCAACGACGATGGCGATATGCCGGAAGAACGAAAGTCCGAACTCTTGGCTTTGGTCTCCGACGGACCGGACAAAGTCGCTCAGGAAAATCTGTTATCGACGCTGATCGACAATTTGATCTACCTGGAAATCCCCGCGGCGAGCTTCGCTTCGGAAACGGAGCTGACCGTCTATCCGGCCGAAGGTTCGACACAGCGAATCGCCTACCTGGGCCTCCTGTCCGATGCCAAGAAAGCGGCCCTATTGGATACCTACACGGCCGATTCCCAACACGATCGGCGCGCGCTCCTGGAAAAATTTTTGGACCGGATCCAGGCCCAAGGCCAATCCCTGCTCCACCTGGATCCCGAAGGCAAGTTTCCTGCGCTCGTCACCACGCATGACCTGGGCGAAGACTCTCCCCTGGATCCCGAAGATTTCGAGGCCGAACCCAATCTCGAAGTCTTTGAAAACAAATCCATCCAATACGTGATCTATCACGGCGTCATGACCAAGACGAAGCACGATGCGCTTGTCGCCCAATTTTCATCTCCCTCCTGGTTGGTCGACAAGTTCGGCAGCATGCGCGGTGATCAGATTGCCCAATGCGACTTTCTAAAAGACCGCATTCTTCAGGATGATAACCCTTTGCAAGTGTCGAACCTGTTCGACGATCTTTTTGCCGCGGTATACTCCGAACCGACGGCTGTTGCTTATTCCGACGAACCCTCCCGGCGCCGTGCCTTGCTGACTCCGTGGTTGGAGGAGGCCTATACGCATGAGGCGAGCGAGACGGTCGTGCAATATTTCGACAAGGAGTACGACGTCGACCAAGATCTTCTCGCCGCGGTCCAGGAAACCCTCAAACTCGTTCTCGATCCCGAAAACCCCGTCGACGATCCCGCCAATCGACGGTCGCTGATAAGCGTCTTTTCCGCTCATCGCGGAGTCCGAGCGGCGTATACATCGGACTATCCCGAGGGCGATACCGAAAAGATCCAGACTCGCCTCTCGACCCATGATTGTCCGTCCCATACGTCGAAGGCCCGGTTCGAGGGCGTCATTCGCGTGCCTCAGAAAGGGAAATACCATTTCCACATCGGCATCGGCGGCGATGACGGAGGAGAAACGGAATACTCCCTGGCCCTGAGCATGCTGGGAGAAGAGGCCGTCCTAGCCGAGCAGGGGTTCACCGATGAATTGGACCTATGGGTCAGCCTGACAGCCGATACCCTTTACTACTTGGACTTCAGGGTTGAATTGCCCTATGGCTCGACCGATGACGGTATCGCCCATGTGGAACTGCTCTATGACAGCAACTTAAGTGCCGTCAAACGGCCGGTCGCCGATATCCTGGTCTACGATCCCGACACCTTGGGACTATTCGTTACAGCGCTGACGACCTTGAAAAAGGCAATCCAGGTTTTGGATGTCTTTGAGTTAACAGCCGAGGAATTCCTCCATTTCCAAACGCACAGCCCGGATTTTGCGGGATTCGATTTAGCCTTGCTCCCCACGGAGCCGACGTTCGATCCGCCTACGCCGACGACCGTGCTTTTGTCTTGGCTGAGGGACTTGAACTTTTACCGAAGCCTCAAGCGCGATCTCGCCGGGGAAAGCGGCGACCTTCTCGCGGCGTTTCTGGCGGCCAAAGCGGTCCCGGAATCCCTGTCGTGGGAAGAATTCGCCGTTCAACTGGCGGAATTGACCCGCCGCACTCCCGAAACCGTAACGGCGGTTGCCAATAGCATCGGCATTAACGAAGAAAACGCCCAGGTCGAACTCCATAACGCGGAGGGCCTGCAGCGGCTCTGGGAGGCGCTTCAGGTGATCGAAGCGATCGGCGTTCCGGCAGATCGCCTCAAGGAATGGATCACTCCCGCATTGGACTACACGGAAACACTCGCCAACGCGCTGCGATTGCGCAACGCACTCAAAGCCCGCTTTACAATCGGCGATTGGCGAGACATGGCCACGTCCTTGTTCAATGGACTGCGTCAGAAGCAACGCGATGCCCTCGTGGCCTATGTCCTACATATTACCGACGGCGTCGATACGGTGGAGCAGCTCTACGAATATCTACTGATCGATCCCGGCATGGAACCCGTGGTTCTGACCTCACGCATTCGCTTGGCGATCTCGTCGGTGCAGTTGTTCATCCAGCGCTGCATGTTGGGATTGGAAAAAACAAACGATACTTCGCCGACGAACGTGGTGCTCAAGGGCCTGACGCCGGAAACCTGGAAATGGATGAAGAACTATCGGGTCTGGGAGGCCAACCGCAAGGTATTCCTCTATCCGGAAAACTGGTTGGAGCCGGAATTCCGCGACGACAAGACGCATCTGTTCCGCGAACTGGAAAGCAAACTCCTGGGCGGCGAAGTCAGCAACGAAACCGCGGAGGACGCCTTCTACGACTATCTCATCGGCCTGAGCGAAATCGCTCGGTTGGAAATCGTCACCATGTACATGGAGGAAGGCGACAACGTCAGCATTTCGGACAATATCCTTCATGTGGTGGGTCGAACGTACAAATCGCCGCACAAATACTTCTACCGGCGATTCGTTCACGAGAGCTGGACGCCCTGGGAGCCCGTTGAAGCGGAGATCGAGGGAGACCATATCGTCTGTGCTGTTTGGCGGAATCGTTTTCATATCTTCTGGCTGAGTGAAAACTTTACTGAAAAAAGGAAAAAGGGTGAAATAGTCACCGTGGTTAGCAAGATAGTCGATCTTCACCTCAATTGGGTCGAATATTTTGAGGGCCAATGGTCTCCACGTCGCAAAACCGACGACCGCTCGCTCATGAGATTTAAATTTCCCAAAATTGTGTCGGCCGCCGAAGCCCAGCAACAAATTCATTCTCTCAAACTCGGCATCTCCATCGGGAAGCCGGATCCGGAAACCGGCCTGTCCGATGGGCCGATTTGGGTGACGCTCGGTGAGCCTATCCATGGTTATTTTCTCCTGGAAGGCCGCAACGATTTGCCGGTTGCCTCACCCTCGGCTCAGCCGGGGCAGGATTCCATGCAGTCACGCCTCCAGTATAGCGATAGCCCGACATTCGACAGCGCCTACTTGGCTGCGTCGGAAGTCCCATTGCTGGGAATGAAGTTTCCATATCATCGCCAATTCGGGATTTTGATGGTTACGGACCCGGATGACCCCAAGGCCTTCGCCGACAATCCGACCGGCTATTACTACGTGCTCAAAGGGTGCGCGGGTAACGATCATCGTGGGATACCCGCAATTGTACCTTGCTCGAGTTTCCTGAAATTCCCGAATTCGGAATCCGGTCGCTTCATGACTCCTTTCGCTTTCCAAGAAAAGCAAATCACCCTGGTCGCTTTCCCTTACATCTCCCAAAACGACTTGGCCGAAAACTATGATTACGTCGTGAAGTACCTGTCCCATGACGACGGCTCCGGAGATAGCGACGGTAATGACTTTGAAATATCCCATAACGTCAAGCCCGCGGTGAATCTCCATCTTCAGCGTCAGCACCTCAAACCGGTGATCAATGACGAAGTGCTTGAGAATGAGCCCATTTCTATCTTACCGCCGGAAAACTTCATCGATTCCGGTTCCTTCAAAATCGAGATGACGGACTATTTCGAAAGGACGCAATCAGATTTCCTGTTAAACGACTTGACTGCCATGGCATTCGATGAGGTGCTGCTTAACGAATCAGGGCGCATGAATGTGTCAATGATCTCCGGCGATGCCGTCGAAGCCGCCCACACATCCATGAAAATGGGCATCACATCCCAAGTCGGAAAAAACACCGACCCCGACCGCAGCATCGAATTATTTGTCAGCATGAACAATGAATATGATCAAATCACAACGATTTACGGTCCAAGCGGCGCCTACAAGTTTGGCCTGAACCCTCAAAAATAGCGGTCCATTTCAAGAAACGGACAGGAGATTTCCGATGCTAGAAAAGAAAATCACCAATCGGGCCTCGGGCGCCATCACGCAGAAAGTCAACTTCGTATTTGCAACCTCACAAACGGGAGCGGACGCCAGAGTCAAATTTCAAACGCACTTTCACCCGTTCGCGGATCAACTCGCGCGGCGGCTGGCTAAAGGATCGATTCGCTCTGTCTTGTCCGTCGACGACAATCCGGATGCCTCGTTCTTACCGCAGCCCCTTTTCGACGACGGGTCACTCCCTCCAGGGGGCTACCAATGCACAAGCCTGGTGCCGGAGGAAAGTTGGCCGATCAAGGACCTGGATTTTTCCAACGGGGGTGCTTACTCGGTCTACAATTGGGAATTGTTCTTTCATATTCCCATCGCCATTGCCGTTCATTTGAGCCGGCAGCAACGCTTCGAAGAGGCGCAACACTGGTTCCACTACGTCTTTGATCCGACCGACGAAAGCGGCGCTGAGGCGCCGGAGCGCTTTTGGAAAGCCAAACCCCTCAAAAATACAGAGCTCGATACCATCGTCGACATTGTCGAGGAGCTCGGCGGCAAATCACCGAACCCGGATACTTTGGCCGCGTTCAACGCTTGGATCGACAATCCGTTTCGTCCCCATGTCGTAGCGCGGAAACGCCCCTATGCCTACAACTATAAAGTTGTCATGGCCTACCTGGATAATCTCATTGCCTGGGGAGATTATCTTTTCCGTGAAGATACGGGGGAGAGCATCAACGAAGCGATGCAGATGTACGTTATGGCCGCCAATATCCTAGGTGAACATCCCCAAGCGATTCCCCAAGACGAATTGGCGCGCAAAAAGGGCAAAACCTATAACGAATTGCTCGGCCACGTGGAGAGCTATTCCGAAGCCGTCGAAAATGGGATTTGTTATCAACCCCAGTTCGCCAAAAGACAAAAGAGCGGCTACACCATCATCGACGCATCCGGAAACGAAAGCTTTTATGAAGTCAAGCAATACCGTCTATTTCGGATCCTGTCGTTTGCCCCATATTTTTGCCTAGCGAAAAACGACCAAATCCTGGAGTACTGGGACGTTGTTGCCGACCGGCTATTCAAGATTCGTAATAGCCTGAATATCAAAGGGATCTTCCGACAGCTTCCTCTCTTTGAGCCGCCGATCGACCCGGCCTTGCTGGTGCGCGCCACGGCGGCGGGCATCGACATCGGATCGGTTGTCGCCGGGCTCAATCAGCCCCTGCCTCTGATTCGCTTCCGATTGCTGTTGCAGAAGGCCATCGAGATCACGCAGGAAGTCAAATCCTTCGGAGACAAACTTCTGGCGACGTTGGAGAAAAAGGATAACGAATCCCTCGCCATCCTTCGGGCAAAACACGAGCGATCCGTATTGAAAATGTCCGAGTCGGTCGCGTACGGGCAGTGGCAGGAAACCATCAAGGCCCGCGAAGGCATTGAACGCTCTTTTGAAAATGCCGTGCGACGGTACGCTTACTATGAGCGTCTCCTAGGCCGTAAAGAACGTGAAATCGACATCCCCGAGCTCAAGGAATTGGATTCCAGCGAACTCAGTCGAATGAAGCTGGAGCTCAACGAACCGGCGTTGCCGACGCGTTCCATCGAAATCAACCTCGCAAAGAATGTCGAGGACGATCGGAAAGTCAGTCGATATGAAGCCACTGAACTGGAGAAACGCAAAGCAGCCTATAAATTCCGCCGTCAGGCCGGGCAAGAAGATTTGGTGGCTTCCGGACTGAGTATGATTCCGGACTTTGCCACTGCTGAAGCACCAAATGGCGTGGGGGTTATGACCAATATCGGCGGTGTGCATTTCGCGAATGCCTTGTCGTTCCTGGCCGATGCGACGCGAATGGCCGCCGACGAAAAAACTTTTGAAGCCGATAAGGCCTCGATCATGGGCCGCTACGAACGCCGGGAACAGGATTGGGCACTCCAAAGTAATCTCGCGGCCGGCGAAATCACGCAGACCTACAAGCAACTTCGCGCCGCTCAAATCCGAGAAGCCGTCGCCAAGCGGGAATGGGACAACCACAAAAAGAAGATCGAAAACGCCGAGGAAATTGACCGCTTTCTCACGGACGAGCGTAAGGGCAAATTGACCAATCTCGATTTCTATACCTGGATGCGTCGCGAGGTCCAGGGACTGCATTCCCAATGTTTCGACTTTGCTTTTGACATCGCCAAGAAGGCCGAACGCACCTTTCAGCATGAACTGGGAAATTCGGACGAGACCTTCATCAAGTACGATTACGCGTCGGGTAAAGAAGGACTGCTGGCCGGGGACAAACTCATGCTCGATCTGAAGCGCATGGAGATGGCCTATCACGATCTCAATGAGCGCGAGTATGAACTGACCAAGCACGTGAGTTTATTGCAAATCGATCCCCTCGCCTTGGTCCGTCTTCGTTCGACGGGACGGTGCGAATTCAGTGTACCCGAGGAGATCTTCGATTTCGACGGCCCGGGCCACTACTTCCGGCGGATCAAAAGCGTCGCAGTGAGTATCCCGTGCGTCGCGGGTCCATATGTCGGAGTCAATTGTCGGCTGACGTTGCAGAAAAGCCGAATTCGCACCAGCCCGCTGCTCACGGATAACCAGTACGGCGAAATCATTGAGCCGGGCAACGAAGATCCGAGATTCCATACCTATCGCGGGGCGGTGCAGAGCATCGTGACTAGCACTGCCCAAGGCGACAGCGGCCTCTTCGATACGCAGCTCAATGACGAACGGTACCTGCCGTTTGAAGGATCCGGCGTCATCGGAACATGGCAACTCAAACTTCCCGGCGATCCGAGCAATACCAACGAGCCGGAGCCGACGCAGTTTGACTACAACACAATTTCCGATGTGATCCTGCACATTCGCTATACCGCTCGCGAAGGGGGGGACCGCCTGGGCCAAGGCGCAATCGGGCACCTTCGCGATCTCATTCACGGCCTGGACGATCCCCGCAAAAAGGTGCCGGTGACTCGGTTGCTCTCGGTGCGGCATGAATTCCCCACCGCCTGGGCCGCGCACAAAGCGGCGGAAACCGACGCGGACCTGACTCTCCCTCTCAAGGCGGAACACTATCCGTTCTGGAGTCAACGGTGGATCCAGAATGCTCGGGTCCGAGAATTGATTTTGATCGCCAAGACCGATGGGAAAACCCTTGGCACGCCCTTCCTGCGCAACGTGCCGGTCAAGGGGCTTTGGGGATACTCGGTTGTCTCTCCGGAGATGAGCGATCCCCCTGCGCCGGCGGACGATATCACCATCCCAAGTCTCACCAACTCCATGGACGACTTGTGGGCTCTGGTGACATGGACGGCCGAGTAGTCAACGAGTTTAGCCCGTCCCCGGCATCATGTCGGGGGCGGAATGAAAAAATAGTTCCTCAATATTCGACTCAAAAAAAGGATCAGTACCATGCTCGAACTCTACGTCAATTCCAACGATAGCGAGTCTTCCGGAGGCATGTTGGCCGGCAGCGACAGCAATGACGGCCTGAGCACCGATACGCCGACCGAAACGATCGCCCAGGTAATCGCGGCCAACCTGGAGGCTATCGCCGCCGAGGATAAGGTCCGCATTAATCTGGCGTACGCGGACAACCAACCCATTTACGGTTCAGGCTCGGAACGGCTGGATCTGTCCTCCGTCGCGTTCAACGAAACTTTGGAAATCACCGCATATAATCTACCTGAAGATTTCGACCTGCTGAATCCTCCCGATTTCGGCGAAACGTCTCACACGGCATGGACCTATCCGCTGCCGTGGGTTTCCCCGATCGACATCGGACACCGCACCAACGGAGAGGTGATTCTGACAGGATTGCAGATTCGCGACGGCAAAAGCGAAATCTTCGGCCCCAATCCGTTTTATGGGGTCCGCATCGCCCACGGAAACACCCATCTGGTTTCCTGTCGTTGCCTCTACAACACCTACGGCGTGTTTTCGTACTCCGGCTATGCGACTTTGACGAACTGCCTCATGGATCATAATCGCGTCGGCGTCGTGGCGTTCAATGAATCGCTCATGGTCTTCGCCAACAACGTCATTATGAACTCCAGCGAAATCGGCCTATGCGTCACGGGCAACGCCCGCGCGCTTGTCGTCACATCGCCCGATCTGTCGAGTGATTCGGATACCAAACCCCTGTCCGTTCTCGAAATCCGAACAACCGAGCCGCGCAAGTACTACACGGCGGTCAAAGTTGCTCACCAGTCGCAATTTGCCCTGGACATCGACATCCCCGGCTTTAATCCCAACATCCGGATGACGGGCATCCTCCGCATTCTTCGCGAAAGCGATTACGACCACGAAGATTACCAGGGAATTGTCCTTGAATCCCAGTCCTTGATGGCGGCCACCCGCAATGTTCAATTTCGCACTCCGGGCCGTCAGTTCTCGAATCTGGGAATCTCAATCGGCGGTGAGGCTTTGACGACGGAAAACGTCGCGACCACGGAAGCTGAGGATACTATCGCCGTCCATCGTCAATTCATTGTGGCCTCGGAGCAGGGCGCGGTGGCGATCGAGTAATCGATCGCCTCTTCCCCTTGCGTTTCACCTCCAGCCGGGCTCACCCCCGCCGAATGTAGGTTGACATGAAAAGTCACATGGATAAGGACGCCCCAGTTGCGCCCGCGCTCAGCCCCTCGACCGCGAATTCGGAACGGAATTCGGACAACCGCGCCTCGTTGGATTCCCAGGCGTTTCGTACGGCCGCCCTGCCCGCGGTTTCTCGACCGACGGGCGGGGGGGCGGTAAGAGGGATCGGCGAGAAGTTTTCGGCCAATCCCGTCACCGGGACCGGGTCGATGGCGATCCCCTTCGAGCTGAGTCCGGGGCGTTCGAACTTCGGCCCGAATCTATCCCTGAATTACGATTCGGGTTCGGGCAACGGCCCCTTCGGCCTCGGTTGGGGCCTGGGGCTGCCATCGATATCGCGAAAGACCGACAAAGGACTTCCCCGATATCAGGACCATGAAGATTCCGACACCTTTGTCCTGAGCGGTCAGGAGGATCTGGTCAAGGTTCCGGACGCGACGCGGACTATCGGCGACTACTTGGTTGAGCGCTATCGCCCGCGCGTCGAAGGAGCCTTTGCCCGCATTGAGCGATGGACACTCCAACCCGCCGACGGCTCGGCGCCGACGCAGGTCCATTGGCGCTCCATAACATCCGACAACGTCACGACCATCTACGGCCGCGACGACCACGCGAAAATCGCCGATCCGGCTCATCCGACCCGCGTTTACTCCTGGCTCATTCAAGAAAGCCGCGACGATCGGGGCAATGCCGTTGCATATCGGTACGTGACGGAGAACTCGGAAAATGTCGCCTTGGATTCGGCCAACGAGAAAAACCGGACCCGAACCGCCAATAAGCATCTCAAGTGCATTCGGTACGGCAATCGAACCACATGCCTAAACAATCTCGGCGCCGCGCTAACGTTGACCTCGGACTTCATCGACGAAGACGCCGACTGGATGTTTGAAGTCGTCTTGGACTACGGGGAGCACGACCTCGCGGAACCTCTGCCAAATCCGGAAAATGAATCGGAACCGTCCGTGTGGCCGGCACGCATGGACCCGTTTTCCACCTATCGGTCGGGTTTTGAAATCCGAACCTACCGCCTTTGTCGTCGGGTTTTGCTGTTTCACCATTTCGCGGAACAGGAAGACGTGGGCAACGACTGCCTGGTTCGTTCCTATACCTTCGATTATGACGAAAACCACGTCGCCACCAAACTCATCGCCGTCACGCGAGCGGGCCACAAGCGTCGTCCGTTGCCCGAGACGGGGTATACCGGCAAATCGCTTCCGCCAGTGGAATTTACCTACAGTGATGTCGTCGTAGATTCCACGGTTCACGAGATCGATTCGGACAGTCTGGAAGGGATTCCCGCGGGTATGAGCGGAGGCCCGATTTTCGTCGATCTCGACGGCGAAGGCGCCCAGGGCATTCTCACGGAAGAAGACGGCACATGGTTCTATAAACGGAATACGAGCGCCAACCATCTAGTCTCTGTCGAGGATCAGTCCGTTCCCATGGCCCGTTTCGCGGCGCCGATCCAGGTCGAATCGACGCCGAATTTGACGATGCGTTCGGGCGCCCGTCTGATGGACCTGGACGGAAACGGTGCCTTGGAATTGGCGAGTTTCTCCTCTCCGCAATCCGGATACTACGAACGGTCCGGTTCCGGGTGGTCGCCGCACCGAACCTTTGAGTCCCTCCCGAATATTGATTACGACAACGCGAACGTTCGCATGGTCGACCTGAATGGAGACGGCCACGCGGATCTTTTGATCTGCCGAGATGACGCATTTGTCTGGCATCCCTCCGAAGGCATTCAAGGTTTCGGCTCCGCCGTCTTTGTGCACAAAGCCATTGACGAAGAAAAAGGCCCTCGCGTTGTTTTCTCGGCAAGGGAGGAAATGATCGCGTTGGCCGACCTATCCGGCGACGGCCTGAACGACATCGTCCGCATTCGCAATGGCGAAGTGAGTTATTGGCCGAATCTGGGATACGGCCGTTTCGGCGCCAAGATCGCGATGGACGACGCACCTCGATTCGACCACGAGGGTCACTTCGATCCGGCGCGATTGCGTCTTGGGGATATCGACGGTTCCGGCACGACCGACGTGATGTACTTGCAGGACGGCCAAGTCCAAATCTATTTCAACCAATCGGGCAATCGCTGGAGCACAGAGAATACGCTGAACGTTTTTTCCTCGACCACGACCTTCCATCAGGTGGACGTCACCGATCTGCTCGGCATCGGAACGGCTTGCCTGGTCTGGTCCTCGTCCCTTCCCGGCGATCAGCGGCGGCAGATGCGCTATGTCGATCTCATGGGAGGAATCAAGCCCCACTTGCTGGTCAAAACTGCCAATAATCTCGGCAGCGAAACAACGATCTCCTACGCGCCGTCGACTCGCTTTTATTTGAACGACCTTGAGGCCGGCCGCCCCTGGATCACCAAACTTCCGTTCGTGGTGCATGCGGTCGAAACCGTGGAAGCGCGGGATACCATCAGCAACAATCGCTTTGTGACGCGCTACGCTTATCATCATGGGTATTTTGACGGACAAGAGCGCGAATTTCGCGGCTTTGGGATGGTCGAATCCTGGGACACCGAAGAATTCGCCACCCTCACAGCCGACGGGACGTTGCCTCCGTCGTCCAACATCCTCTCGGAATCCCATGTCCCGCCGGTTTTGACGCGAACCTGGTACCACACGGGGGCATTTCTCGACATCGGCACCATCTCCCAGCAGATGCAATCCGAATATTTCCGGGAAACAGGGCTCTCCGACTTAGAGTTTGAAGGCTCCTTGCTTCCCGACACGGTCCTGCCCGACGACCTGCCCGAGGACGAATACCTGGAAGCCTGCCGCGCGCTTCGGGGCTCGATCCTACGGCAAGAAATCTTCAGCCTGGACGGCGGCGAAAAAAACGATCTGCCGGTTTCCGTGACGGAGTCGAACTATCACGTCGCCCGCCTGCAAGGCCGGAACGAACAAAAGCACGCGGTCTTTTTTGTTTCGCCACGGGAAGTCGTCAACTATCACTACGAGCGCAACTTGGACGATCCCCGTGTGGAACACACGGTCACGGTCAACGTCAACGAATACGGCCAGATTCTCGAAACAGCCTCCATCGCCTACGGCCGCCGGGATTCGGACCTGGATGACAGCGCTGATCGAGAGACGCAGGAAGCCACCCATGTCATCTATCGGCGGGACGGCTATACCAACGCCGTCGACGAAACGGCGCACTATCGCATTCCCGCGCTGAGGGAAAGCCGAATCTACGCCGTGACCGGCCTTGCTGCGGCATCCGGCGATCGGTTCTCTTTCGACGAGATTGACGGTATTGATATCGCGACTGTGTCCGAGATTTCCTATGAAAGCCAGGCGTTCTCCGGCACGCAAAAGCGCCTCATTGAGCACGGCCGGATCGTCTATCGCACGAATGATCTAACGGGACTCTTGGACGACCTGGAATTCGATAGTTTGGAGTCCCTCGCAATCCCTTATCAGTCCTACACGAAGGTTTTCACACCTGGACTTCTAAGCAATTCCGACTGTTACGATTCCCTGGTCACGGAGTCCATGCTGACCGAGGCCGGGTACGTTGAGTTGGACGACGACGGACACTGGTGGGCTCCGTCGGGACGCCTTTATTTCTCGCCCGACGGCACTGACGAGGATATCTACGCTCCAGACCATTTTTATCTTCCGCAACGTCTCGAAGACGGTTTCGGCAATATCGCCTCTATTACCTTTGACGAAGACGATCTTCTGCTGACGCAGGCGCAGGACGCGCTGGATAACACCAGTTCCTATACCAACGACTACCGGGTTCTTGCTCCGGTCATGATGACGGATCCGAACGGCAACCGCGTGGCGATTGCGTTCGATGAATTGGGAACGGTGGCTCGTGAAGCGGTGATGGGCAAGGATGGGGGTAGCGACGGCGACACGCTCACTGACCCGACTACGACATTCGAATATGAGCTCGATAATTACCTGGACTACGGCAAGCCCATCTACGCCAAGAAGATGGTCCGCGAAATCCACCAGGATTCGGAAACGCCGTGGCAGACAAAATATGTGTATTTCGACGGATTCGGGCGCGAGTTACAGACCAAAATTCAAGCCGAACCGGGCTTGGCGCCGGAACGCGATGTCAACGGCGATCTCGTCTACGTCGACGATGCTCTCCAATTTGCGACAGCCGATCCTCGTTGGGTGGGCACCGGCCGCACTGTTTATAACAACAAGGGCCTACCCGTTAAAAAGTACGAACCTTTTTTCTCGTCAACCCACGAATACGAAAGCGAGTCGGACCTCATCGACACCGGTGTCTCGCCGATCCTTTTCTATGACGCCCAGGGGAGGCAGGTCGGAGTTCTGCATCCTGACCATAGTTTCGAAAAAGTCGTTTTCAATCCTTGGCAACAAGCCACCTGGGATCGCAACGACACCTGCCAGATCGATCCCGCGGAAGATGTGGACATGTTCGGTTACTTCCTGCGACTCGAGGAAGGGGCCTACACTCCTTCGTGGTACGACGGGAGCACGGACTCTGAACTAAAGAGCAAAACTTCCGCTCATGCCGACACACCCACCACGACGTATTTCGACGCTTTGGGTCGTGCATTCCGTTCCGACACGCACAATGGTTGGGAAGAAAGCACGCCGCTCATCTATACAACGCGAACTGAATACGACATCGAAGGCAACGTCCGAAAAGTCACCGACGCTCGCGGCGTCGACGTCATGACCACGACCTACGCCATGGTCGGCCAGCCTGTCAAAACCGTATCGCCCGACGCCGGGCAGCGCGTTCTGTTTATGGATATCCGAGGAGCGGCCGTCTATACGTGGGACGATCGGGATCAACGCTTTCGCGTTGCCTACGACGAACTGCGTCGCCCGACGGAGCTATATCTATCCGTCAGCGCCGGCGCGGAGACGCTGCTCGAAGAAACCGTCTACGGCGACTCAACTCACACCGACGCACCATCGACGCCGGAATCCATCAACGCGCGACTCCAAGTCTACATCCAACGGGACGGCGCCGGCGAAATCGTCAATTCGGAATACGATTTCAAGGGGAACCTGCTGACGACAGCCCGAAATCTGATTCAGGACTACAAAGCGTTGCCCGACTGGAGCGCGTCACCCACCCTGGAAAGCGAAACCTTCACAACGCAAACCACGTACGACGCTCTCAACCGTGTCACCTCTCGAACCACGCCGGATAGCAGCGAAACCCTGCCCGTCTACAATGAGGCCGGACTGCTCGAGAGCCTGTCTGTGAAACTCCGAGGCTCTGGCACGGCGACGGATTTCGTCGACAACATCGACTACAACGCGCGCGGTCAACGCACGCAAATTGCCTACGCCAACGGCACGGAGACGGATTACACCTACGATCCGAACACCTACCGTCTCACGCGCCTGGTCACGACGCGCACATCCGACAGCAAGGTGCTTCAAGACCTGACGTACACCTACGACCCCGTCGGCAACATCACGCACATCGTGGACGACGCGAACGACACCGTCTTCTTCGACAACGCCCCGGTCTCCCCGGACGGCGATTATACGTACGATCCGCTTTACCGCTTGATTGCCGCCACCGGTCGGGAGCACCCGGGCCAGCAGCCCCAGCCGGGCGACTTTACGCGCTACGGCATCCCCCACCCCAACGACACGAGTGCGTTGGTGGCTTATGGACAGAGCTACGAATACGACGCGGTCGGCAATATCCTGTCGATGGATCACGTCGCGTCAGGCAACAACTGGACGCAGGACTATACCTACGCCACCGACAGCAATCGCCTGCTCACCACGCAGATCGGCGCGACGACCCTGAACTACACGCACGATGCCCACGGCAACGTCGGGCTGCCTCATCTGACCGTCCAGCGATGGGATGCCAAGGATCGGCTCCAAGCCGTCGCGACGCAGTCCGTCGGGTCGGGCACGCCGGAGACAACCTACTATCTCTACGACGCCGCCGGGCAGCGCGTCCGCAAAGTCACTGATAACACGGCCGCCGAAGGCGTGACGCCCAAGCGCAAGTCGGAACGTGTTTATATCAACGGATTCGAAATCTATCGCGAGTATCAGAGCGACGGCACGACCGTCGACCTGGAACGCGAGGCCCTGCATGTCAACGACGATGCCCAGCGCGTTGCTCTTGTCGAAACGAAAACAATCGACGAAGATACTCCGGTCGGCTCCCCTACCCCGCTCCGACGCTTCCAGCTGACTAACCATCTCGGTTCGACGTGTTTAGAACTCGACGACTCAGCCGCCGTCATCACCTACGAAGAGTACTATCCCTTCGGCATGACCTCGTTTCACTCGGCGACCACTTCCGTGCCCAAACGCTACCGCTACACCGGCAAGGAGCGCGACGACGAGTCCGGACTCTACTACCACGGCGCCCGATACTACGCCCCCTGGCTCGGACGATGGACCGCCGCCGATCCCAAGGGAATAGAGGCTGGAGTCAATGCGTTCGTTTACGTCAGCAACAGGCCCCTTGTCATGGCGGATCCAAACGGTGCGGAAGAGGAGCCGTCACCAACTGCTTTATATCTTGAGGGGGCTAAAGAGCGTCTAAAAGAAGTCGGAGAATATCTCCTCGTACAAGGATTTCAACGATCCATGAACAACCCGGCAATCAATCCTTTTAGGTACGCCAAACAATTATACAGTGACGCCACAAATCTCGTTAAGAATGTCCAACATATTCATGACAAAGCTGAAGCCAATGGCGGAACCGCAACTGACTACCTAATGGCCATCAATGAAGAAGGCAGTTCTTTCTACCGATCAGTCGAAGCGAATGTCGATTCGCGACTAGCCATCGAGGAGGGAAACTACTACGAAGCTGGGGCGCGAGGAGCTGACGCGCTGATCAGCGGGTTTGAAACCTTGGCGCTTGCCTATGGGGGAGCGAAAATCGCTACGGGGCGTACGGGTGGTAGCAGGGCTCTCAAAGAGACTTATAACAGCGGCAAACCACGCGCACCACTAGCCAAAGGACGACTTCCGGAAAACTCCGGCATGAGTGCAAAAGCCTCCAATAAAACTGTTATTCATGCGACTGGGGCAACTGATGCCTCTAGCTCGTTGCAAGGATATCGATTAAAAAAGGATTTTCGATTATAGTCAGAATACGGTTCAACGGGAAGAAGGGAACTGGAAAACGGTCATATTAGATACTATGGCGAGCTTGATCCCGCAAAAAAGCATGGAACCATGAAAGGCCGCACCCTGGTGCGCGAATGGGATCCAATAACAGATCAAAAACGATCTTGGTTCGAGACAATTGACCATGCAGGGAATGTACGCATCGTTCGGCCAGAAACAGGTGGAGATAAAATCCACTACTATTTCGATGAGAGAGGGAACTATCGTGGCAAGCGTTGATCTTCATGCCCCGTCTAAGCAAGAAGTGGACGAGAAACTTCGCAAATTGATTGGGGAAGATATTTCACGCAAAGAAGCTGCTGATTGGGCGGTTCAGTGGGTTATTATGGATCATCCAAATATAGACGACAAAACTATTTGGAAGGCATTGGTTCGCCTGTCCGGTGCTGATCTACGTGAAAACGAAGCATCTTTCTTGCATGATAGTTCTGACTTTGAAGGTTGGCTCGACGAGTTTTTAAAAGGGTAAGTCACTACACTCCTGTCTTCCTGGAGAATCATTCTAAACAACAATAGAGCAACGGGCGCAGTGCTGCTCTATGTGTGCAGGACTACGCCTACGCCACCAGCAGCAATCGCCTGCTCACCACGCAGATCGGCGCGACGACCCTGAACTACACGCACGACGCCCACGGCAACGTCGGGCTGCCTCATCTGACGGTCCAGCAGTGGGACGCCAAGGATCGGCTCCAAGCCGTCGCGACGCAGTCCGTCGGGTCGGGCACGCCGGAGACGACCTACTACCTCTACGACGCCGCCGGGCAGCGCGTCCGCAAAGTCACCGACAACGCCGCCGCCGAAGGGGTGACGCCCAAGCGGAAGTCGGAACGTGTTTATATCAACGGATTCGAAATCTATCGCGAGTATCAGAGCGACGGCACGACCGTCGACCTGGAACGCGAGGCCCTGCATGTCAACGACGATGCCCAGCGCGTTGCTCTGGTCGAAACGAAAACGATCGACGGCGGCAGCGCGGTCGGCTCCCCCACCCCGCTCCAACGCTTCCAACTGACCACCCATCTCGGCTCGGCGTGTTTGGAGTTAAATGAAACAGCCGATGTGATCACCTACGAAGAGTACTATCCCTTCGGCATGACTTCGTTCCACTCGGCGACCGCCTCCGTGCCCAAACGCTACCGCTACACCGGCAAGGAGCGCGACGACGAGTCCGGACTCTACTACCACGGCGCCCGATACTACGCCCCCTGGCTCGGACGCTGGACTGCGGCTGATCCGGGAGGAATGAAGAACGGACCGAATCGCTATGCGTATGTTCGCAACAGTCCTGTGAAGTTTTCTGATCCTAATGGATTGGAGGCCGAAGAGAAAGCTAACCCGAATTCGTCCTTTAAAAATATGCCTTACTCTTCCGCCGAAGCCGCTCTTGCAAAGTTCGAAAATAAGGCAACCGCTATGCTGCAACCAAGTAATCTATCTTGGGACGGAATGCCTCAACGCCACATAACATCCTCAGTGAACGAGAACTTTGATCCCCTTGGGCCGAATCCTTCAATGCGTGCCTTGCCCAAAGAGGAATATCATCAAAGCATTACAGACGGCGAGAGGGCAGCTCAGCAGCGTCAACTCGAAATCGAACGAGGCAATCGAATTCTTGATAATGTCAGCGGAGGTATCGGTGGGGCATTTGGATTTGGCATTGCTAGTGCTCTTTCTAATGATCCGAATGTCTGGCTCGCAGGATCTCAGGCGGGAAATATTTTTGATAGCTTCGCTTACGGAGACATTTTATCCCGTCCTCAGACTGGCTCCCTTAAGGTAGATGGTCACCAGCGCGTAAACAAACTAGAACGACAAGTATCAATAAAGCCACCACGGCCTGACAAGACACAGCAATTATCTATCGAGCGCCATCGATACGTCGACAAAGTAAGGGGTCTAATGACTGATCTAGCCCCAACCGAAGAAAACGCCTATCTCGCCTACTCAAGACGTGTCGCACTAAAACAAAATGCCCGAGACGAAATGAAAGATCGCGAAGCCGCAGCATACCTCGACGAAAAATTCCCAATTAAGCCTTTTTCTTTTTACGTTGAAAAATACAGTAGCCAAGGCTATGAAGGTAAAGAACTGTGGCAAAAGATTATCGACAGGTCCGCAGTCACCAATAAAAAGGTCAACAAAGATCATGAGGTAGATTAGACAATGGAACCGATTATGATTGAGGCCAAGTCGTTGCTAAATCATTCGTTGGAGTGGCAGCCTTCGTTACGCGAAGGCTGGGACTGGGAAGTGATTTTTGGTGACACTCTTTGCCTGCTAAGAATGAATGACTATCCGGATGAACCTTTGTATACTGTGTTCGCATCTGGCGATTCGCACGATTTCGACGACAAGCCAACGAGCTGGGAAATACCTTACGATCCTTAGACACGACACGAGACAAGGTCATTCTCGATAAAGGATAAGATGTCGCCGCCGAGGGAGTGACTCCCAAGCGGAAGTCGGACCGTGTTTATATTAACGGATTCGAAATCTATCGCGAGTATCAGAGCGACGGCACGACCGTCGACCTGGAACGCGAGGCCCTGCATGTCAACGACGATGCCCAGCGCGTAGCTCTGGTCGAAACGAAAACGATCGACGGCGGCAGCGCGGTCGGTTCCCCCACCCCGCTCCAACGCTTCCAACTGACCACCCATCTCGGCTCGGCGTGTTTGGAGTTAAATGAAACAGCCGATGTGATCACCTACGAAGAGTACTATCCCTTCGGCATGACTTCGTTCCACTCGGCGACCACCTCCGTGCCCAAACGCTATCGCTACACCGGCAAGGAACGCGACGACGAGTCCGGCCTCTACTACCACGGCGCCCGATACTACGCCCCATGGCTCGCTCGTTGGACTGCGGCCGATCCGAGTGGGATGAAGGATGAGACGAATCGATATACCTATGTTCGCAATAATCCAATAATATTATTCGACCCAAACGGCTTGGAAGGTTATCAATCTATCTATGGTCCTGGATTGGCACCGAAGACCGATTTTGAATTACCATAATCGGTAGCGTTTTTCATATCTCATCCACGCACCCTTGGCGCGTTCCGTGCGTTTGGCGCAGCAGGTGAAATCGCAGTCGGAATTATAGCACCGGAACCTGTAACGTCGGTAGCCGGAGCTGCTGCCGTTCTACATGGTGTTCACAATTTCTCAACTGGAATCCAGCAATTGATTACCGGTGAGCGGGAAAGGTCGTTAACGCAATCAGTCATCACTGAAGGCTATGAAGCGGCCGGCATGTCACCGACGAATGCGGAATTTTGGGGAAGTTTTACCGACGACTTTTTAGGAATGGCATTAACGCTTGGTGCCACCCCCAGGATTTCGAGACTTCCTGTGAATTCATCGTCGGACGATTTCGCCGAATCGTTGGCACGGCACGCGGATGATATTGAAGGACAGCGAATACGTTTTGAGGGAGGCAATACCAAGGCGCATCCGCCAATTAACATGGGGCAGCAGGGCAAACACCAGAAGTGGCATAAGAATTATGTTCAAGAACGAAATCGAAGCGTTCTTACTGCTGATCCAGAAAACCTTGCAATGCGACATGGAACAGGCGAACATATCCCTGGCCCATCCATTGGACAACCGGGCTCAAAGGAGAGGATTGTTTTGGATGAACAAGAGATTATTGGCCAGTTTTTCGACCGCGATACTTCATCATACATAGACACCAACGTCTACCTAATTCACTATTCCAATGAAGGCATCCATATGGTGCCTGGCAGACCAAGGAAGCCGTAAACATGGAGATTCCTAAATTCAGTGAGTTTTGCATCGCCGCTCAGAAAGCACTTCTCGGCAATGTAAGTGCAAACTTAAAAACAGTCACAATAACAAGAAATGATCGAAGCATTACATTGGATTTTGTATTCGTTGACGCCGCAGGGGACAGCGATCAGGCCGCAGTGTCAGAGGTAGTTAATATGTTACAGAGTGAGCTGGATTTGGAATTCGGCACTGGATATCATGTTTTCCAAACCATCAATTCCTTTGATGCATCACATAATATGCAGCTTGATAGGCAACTGATACTGGAGAAAAAAGAAGTCGAGAATGCAACCTCCACCTGAAAGGCAAAGTGCAACCATGGCAACCATTGCTACTGAATATGAGCTGCGGCTGTTTGTCCAAAATGCACTATTGGGGGAAATATCTAACAATCTACGAGCAGTATTAATCGCTGCGACAAATTCAAAAGTTATCGTTGACTTTTACTATGATGGCGAAATCAGTGAAGACGACTGGGAATCTGCGCGATACGTTACAACAGAGATCGTTGCCAATTTTGATCGCGTTGTAGGAATTGATACTAACATCCATAGACTGGATGAGCCAATACCCATCCCACAACATGGCTATTGTGTTTACATGCGAAAAGAATAGCCTTCAAAATTGAGATTTTTATCTATCAATCCATATCATTACACTTGGCAATGCAATCCTTCGAATACTCTGACAGTAAGCACGAAGCAACGTCGGGCTGCCTCATCTGACCGTCCAGCAGTGGGACGCCAAGGATCGCCTGCAAGCCGTCGCGACGCAATCAGTCGGGTCGGAGACGCCGGAGATGATTGTGACCGTCCGGAGTTACTTGCCCGGATCCGGCGCGGCGGGCTCGGTTACTTGCCCCATCACAAAGGTATATTGCTGAGCGACGACAGCGTTGTTCGGCAGGGCCTTGATGAGGCCTTGGTAAATCGGCGCCGCCTCGGCGTATTGCTTTTGCATCAGGAGGAGTTGGGCGTAGTTGTGGGCCGTGCGGGTATTATCGGAATCTTGTTGATATAACTTACTGAACAATGCGAGAGCCTCATCGAAACGCTTTGCGTTCAGATAGTACAGCGCCAGGTTATTTTCATACATCTGATAACCCGCGAAGCCCGGTTCCTTCGCGATGATGTCCTTCCAGAAGAGCTCCTCATCATTCCACACATGAACTCGCGCGAAGGACAGCGCCGACCAAAGCGCGACAATGGCGACGCTCAGGGCGACGAGCCGAGTCTTGTGCCGCTCGAGTTTGGCGATTCCCACCGCCGCGACAATCGCCAGACCCGCGAACGGCAGGTACATAAACCGCTCCGCCGCCAACGCGCGGATCGGCAGGACGTTGCTGACCGGCAGATAGGTGACGGCAAACCACGCTAACCCGAAAGCGACGATTTGCGCCCTTCGTAACGCAACGACAAACGCCACGGCGACGGCTGAAATCGCGAGCCAACCGACGACAAACGCGGTATCGATCCGGTGGACGATTTCGAAGAAATAATTAATGCGCAGGTCCACGGGAAAGAGGAGCAGGCGCAGATACGTCAGGAAGACCTTGGGCGCGACGAAAAAGACGTCCGTCAGCCCCTGCACCGGCGAACCGGAATGTCTCGGCGTCATGACGGAGGTGCGCGCGATCCAAAATGCGGCGGCGAAAACGCCGAATGGAATCGCGGCAAGTAACGCGGCTTTCAGGCGCGCAGGCAGAGCTTCGTCTCGGTCGACATACACCGCCGCGAAAACCATCGCGGGTCCGACGACGGCCAACTCCTTCGAGGTCAGCGCCAAAGCGTAGACAATCAACGCGAGAATCCAGCGCCGACGCAACACCAAAAGAATTGTCGATATCAAAAATAACCCGCAGAGGATGTCGTCCGTTCCCGAGATGGACTCGACCGATTCGACGTGCGTCGGGTGGATGAACCACAAGACGGTCGCCAGGAAGGCGACCATATTACCTCCGCCGGTGACGCGCCGAATGAGCAGGAACAGCGCCAGACCCGTAAAGATATGCAGGACGATATTCAGGACGTGATACGCCGGAGGCGCGAGGCCGAAGAGCGCGTAGACGAATGCGTAAACCACCGGCAGCAGCGGACGATAATTGAAATAGTTGAAGCCGCCGGAACTCAGCGCGTTGGGATCGCCGAAGGTCTTGAGCGCGCCGCCGATGCTTTGGATCGTGGTGTTTTCGACGATGCACGAGACGTCGTCGTAGAGAAACGGGCCGTGGATTCCATGGCCGTAGATCCCGGCGCCGAGAATCGACAAAACGGCGAACACGCCCAGCACCGGCGCGCGATTCCCCGTCATGCAAACCATCCATTTCGGCATGCCCGCGCTGTTAATGCACTCCTCATCGCGTGTCAATCTATCCCGCCTTGACTTGAGATTCGATAGCGGACGATCATCACCGTTCGTTTTCTTTGCGACGCGCCGGGATCGGCGCGATGGGAGATGCCGGAATGACACCTCGGCCGAATTTGCCCTGGTCTTTATTGCTGTTGCTGGTCGCGCTTTGCCTGGGAGGCGCCCTCGCCTGTGGCGGCGATGACGATGACGACGACGCATCCGACGACGACGCGTCCATCGCGGATGACGACGATGATGACGACGCGCTCGACGATGACGACGACACGTCGGATGACGACGCGGCCGACGATGATACGATCGATGACGACACCGCTGATGACGACATCGACGACGCGCTGGCCAAGGAGCTGGAAGAGCGCGCGGCCGCGTTCAACGAATGGTACAACGACATTCATCGCAGCCCGTACGGCGGCATGGGCTACGCCATCTTCGCGACGCCCGAATTGAAGAAAGAGGAAATCGTCCGTTTCTCCTTCGGCGATTCCACCATTTGGACCGGCACCTACGCCACCGCCGAAGCGTTTCGCTACGCCGTAACCGGCGACGCGGATGCGAAGGCGAGCGCCATCGCCGCAATTCACACCTTGGACACGCACTTGAAAGTCACGCAGGTGCCGGGCTTCATCGCCCGCTTCGCCGGTCCGGACGAGGCCCCGTGGAACAACGGCTACACCACGCACGACCGCTACGTGAAAGGCACCGGCGATTGGGAGGGCTCGTTTTGGATCAACAACACCAGTCGCGACCAATACACCGGCTGGTTCATGGGCATGGCCACCGCCTACGATCTGGTCGATGATGAAGACCTGCGCGAGCTGATCCGCGAGGACGTCAAATTGGTTATCGACAAGGTGGTCGCCGACGATTTCACCATCATCGGCGAAGACGACAAGCCCACCGACGCCGGGCCCAAGGCCCTATCGACGTTCCGCCTGACTTGGCTGCTCATCGCCGCTCACGTTCTGGACGACTCATATTATTGGGATCTCTACGAATCCACGTTTGAAGACGACAAGGACGGCTTCGCCCTGTCCAACTTCTCGTGGTTCAACAAGTACGACGAGTACTACGGCTTCAACCTTTCCCACGAGAACTTCTATTCCCTCTTCCGCCTGGAAACGAACGCCGAGCGGCGACAATTCTATCTGGACGCCTTCAATCAGCAGATCCGCAAACTCGTCGTCAACACGCACAACGTTTTCTTCGACGCGATCTACCTGGCCAACTGCGAACGCGCCGGGGGATGCGACGGCTACGACGAAACGCTCGACGACATGCGCGTGCAGATCGCGGATTTTCAGGATCCGCCGGTCGTCGAAAAATACCTGGAGGTTCCCGAGTGGCCGCTGGATCCCATCTCGGTTTTCCTCTCGGATCTGATCGACGAATGGGGTATCCGCGAACTGGTCGACATTGAGTACCAGACCAAGGACGCGCGTCCGGTGAAATGGCGCTGTCCCCGCAGCTTCATGTGGCAAAAGACGCCCTACACCCTCAATTGCGACGAAGGAGACGGCACCGAGGTCTACCCGGGCATCGATTACATGGTCGCCTACTGGATGATGCGCTACTACGACTTCATCGCGCCGGGCAATCCGAACGATATTTACTGGCCCGAACAAGACGACGCGCGGCGGTAGCCCGATGGAATTCAATCGGCGCAGTTTCTGGGGCTGGGGTTACGCGGACGAGGTGTTGCCGGCGGATGTCGTCGCCCGCTTTCGCGGCGTCATCGAGCAGACGTTCAATCTCGAAATCACTGAACGTCCGGAGCCTTCGCTGGACGAGGTGAAATTGCGGCCGCCCCGCTTCCCCCTGCTCGACTCCATCGCGAGCCTTTGCACCGACGCGAAATTCGACCGGGCCGCGCACACCTTCGGCAAGGCCTACCGGGACGTGGTTCGCGCCCTCGACGGACGATTCGACGATCCGCCGGACTACATCGCCTATCCCGAAAACGAAGACGATGTCGTCGCGTTGATGAAATTCTGCACTGACGAAGGCATCGCACTGATTCCCTACGGCGGCGGATCGAGCGTCGTGGGCGGCACGGAAGGCCGTGGGCTCGACTCGGCGCGGGGAGTGATCTGCTGCGATCTGCATCGGCTGGATAAGGTCCTGCATGTCGACCCGATCTCCCGCACCGCGCGAATGCAGTCCGGCATGTACGGTCCTCAGGTCGAAGCCGCCCTCAAACCCCATGGCCTCACCCTGCGCCATTACCCCCAGAGCTTCGAATTCTCCACCCTCGGCGGTTGGATCGCGACGCGGTCCGGCGGCCATTTCGCCACGCTCTACACGCACATCGACGAATTCGTGCAGTCCCTGCGCATGGTCACGCCCGGCGGCGTTATCCGGACGCGCCCCCTGCCCGGCGCCGGCGACGGCCCCGACCCGAACCGCCTGGTCGTCGGCTCGGAAGGCATCTTCGGAATCATCACCGAAGCGACCATGCGCCTGCAAAACATCCCCACCCATCGCGCGTCGACGACCGTCCGTTTCGCCGACACCGACAACGCTGTCGAAGCGGTGCGCCGCATCAGCCAGTCGGGACTACATCCTTCGAATCTTCGTTTGATTTCGCCCCTGGAAGCCTTCGCCATGGGTATCGGCGACGGACAGGCGGCGATGGTGCTGTTGGGTTTCGAATCCCACGATCACCCCCAGGACGCGAAGCTCGAAAGGGCGCTGGCCATTGCCACGGACCTGGGCGGCAAACGCAAGAACGCGCCGTCGAGCGACTCGGGTGAAGAGCGTTCCACCGATGTGTGGAAAAACAACTTCATCCGCGCGCCGTACCTTCGCGATCGCATGGTGCGAGCGGGAATGATTATGGAGACGTTCGAGACGGCGACGACGTGGGACCACTTCGAGGAATTTCACCGCGTCGTTTTCGAAAAGACGGCCACGGCGGCTTTTGAGCAATGCGGCAACGCGATCGTCTTCTGGCGCTTCACCCACGTCTACCCCGACGGCCCGGCGGTCTATTACACCGTTGTCGCTCCCGGCCGTCGCGGCGAAGAATTGGCCCAATGGGATGCGATCAAGCGCGCGGCGTCCGACGCGATCATCGAGCAAGGCGGGCCCATCACGCACCACCACGCCGTCGGCCGCGACCATCAACCCTGGTTCGAAAGGCAACACGGCCCCGTCGTCCTCGACGCGCTGCGACGCCTCAAAGACGGGTTTGATCCGGCGGGCATCATGAATCCGGGGGTGCTCCTACGCGCGCCCGAGGCAAAGGACGATTAGCCCGTCGCCACGCTCCCGACATCCAACCGCACGAGGCACCCGGCCAGGTCATCGAGAATCTCCGGCCAGGTATAGAGATCGATCGGCGTCGCCAGACCGCGTCGCTTGACCTTACCCGCCGCCAGATCCCGAGCGATGCGCGCCGGCAGAACGGCCGTGGGCGTCGCCCCGTCGGTGAAGCGTGCGATGGACTGCGCCGAGTTGCCGCCGGCGTGCGTCCGCACCAACACCAGCGCGTCCGGCCCGTGTCCGTGTTTGACGGCGCGCTGAAACTCCGCTCGATTCAGCGGCTCGACAATGCGGTCGATGAGGCGATAAGCCCACTCGCGCTTGGCGGGATTGAGCGCGCGAATCACGCCGAAAAGCCACTTCGGATAGTCCCCCAGATCGATCCACGTCCGAATCTCAAGCAGACCGCCGCGTGTTTCCAGCGCCAAGATCTCGATGTTGGGAATCTCCAAAACCGTGCGTCGGCCGAAGGGCTCCGGGAGGTTTTCCGTGCGGGAGGCGGAGCCCAGCGTCACCGGCGTTCGCCTGCCGCCGCGAATGGAACAGGGCCGGTAGACCGCGTCCAAAACGCCGCCCATGATGCTCCCCATGCCCGAATCTTCATACGCGTGGCGAAGTTGGGAATAAACGATGTCGACGCCGTCGGCGCCTTGGTGCGTTTCCAATTGGTGAGCGGCCAGGACGGTTGAAATACCGGGGATCAACCCGGCGCCGGTCGCCAACAGCAGCCCCGCGTTCCGCGCCGTCACATCCATTTCGCGAAGCCGCTCGTAATGGATCTGCTCGTTGGCGCAATCGACGTAGTGCCGACCGCATTCGAGCACCGTCCGCGCAATGTCGGCGCCGGTGCGCGCGAAGGGGCCGATCGCGTTGATCACCACGTCCGCCGACGCGACCGCCTTGCGAAGCTCCGCCTTGTCGGTCGCATCGAGAACCAGGCGCTCAACGTTGGTATTTCCCGCGAATTGCTCGTCGAGCTTTTCCGCCCGACGACCGGACGCAACAACCCGCAGCCCACCCGACGCCGCCAACGCCTGAACAATCGCGCGACCCGCCAGACCGTAGGCTCCCAAAACCAGGACCGTAAATTCCGCCATCAGTAACCTTTCGCGACAATGAATTTTGAGCCGCCGTCCCAATGGGCGAACGCCGCCTATGCTCCCGTGAATCTCGCTTTCGGACGGTGGGGATCCGACAAAAATGCATGGAGATCCTCGGCGAAGCGCTCGGGCAAATCCAGGTGCGGGTAGTGGCCGATGCCTTTGTACTCCGTCAGCGTCACGCCTTCGGCCATCTTGACAGTGCGCCGACCGTGCTTGACCGGAATGATCGGATCCTTCGCGCCCCAGAACAAGGCGACCGGCGGCATGTCCTCGACCTCGTCGACCCGGTGGGCCATCTGCGTGTGCTGGCCGAAAACGTTGATGACTCCCTCCAGCGTCCGCTGAAAGGCCATCCCGGTGCCGGGGATGTCATTGATGCGCACGGCCCGTTCAATCTCCTCCGGCTCCATATGGCCGAATGTGGCGCTCGCGTATTTGAGCGCGTAGGGCAGCGCATGCTTCAACGCCGTCGGCGCGATTCGGTGCCCGAAATACGGAAACGCCGCCAGCCGCATCCCGATCGCCACATCGCGACCAAGCCCGCCACTGGACACCAGGGCCAGCCTCTCGATGCGCTCGCGCTGCTCCAGCACCATCCACTGAGCCACCCCGCCGCCGTACGAATGGCCGCAGAAATGAGCGCTGGGAACGTGGATCGCCTCCATCCACTCCGCCAACATCTTCGCATGCCACGCCAGTGTGTAGGGCGCGTCCGGTCGCCCGGAATATCCATGCCCGGGCAGGTCCACCATCAGGACACGAAAATGCCGGGCCAGAAACGGCGCGGTCCGACGCCAGGTGCGATGGCAATCCTGGATCCCATGGACGAGGACCAACGGCGGACCCACGCCCAGTTCACCCCAAGTGATGGTCGTCCCCGAGACTTCGGTGACACGCCCCGTCCCCACCATGTCCATGATGCACCGCCTTATCCGTCAACCGGGAAACCGGGAGACCCCGGATTCTTCTTTGCCCGCGCACGCTACCACAAACGACGCCTTCGGCAACGGCGTGATGCCATGTCCGAGGGTAGTTTGCCGGGGTAGTGATTGATGACGACGAAGGGTGCGGTTGCTAATGACGGACGATGACGCTCGGGACTAGAGAGTTTTCTCCAGATCCATCTTGTAAACGTAGTCCAAGGCGCCGGGGACGCGGACCCGACCGACGTGGAATTTGCCCAGCGCGGTGATCGTGACCGTGTTGAGGTAGAGCGTCTCCATGTCGATCAGCAGCGGATTCTCGTCGGCATTGACGTAGATGAGATCGGCCATCGACGGCGGCGCGCAGAACTGGCAGCCGTCGTAAACGATCAGCGGGTTGGAAAGCCAGAAGCGCGTGATCTTGCCTTCCTCGGCGGGAGCGTCCGCGGGCACAATGGAGCCTTTGATGGCCACGACCTTCCCGTCGATTTTCCCGACCCAGTCCTTGGAAAATTCCTTCGTCTTCCGATAGACCTCGTATTGCTTGGTGAGCTCCTGGAAATCCAGGCGGATCGCATCCGGCGCCTTGGCGGCGACAACATCCGTGGGTTTGGCGGGCGCCTCCGCCGCGTTGGCCACGCCTGTTTGCGGCACGGTCGCGTCGCTCAGCTCCACGGTCGGCCTGCGTTCCACCGCCGAAGCCACGACCCACAGGCCCAGCAAAGCCAGCAGCACAATAACCTGAGACGGAAACGGTTTTTTCCCCGATGGGGCGGAGGGGGTGTTGTCGGGAGATTGGTTCATCTCTTACTCGCGGGCGATTTCCTCGATGACGTTCATACGCGCGGTGAAGACCATGCCCGCCAGCGCGAGCACTTGCCCGGCGACCAGCGTCAGAATGACCGCGCCGGTTTCCATCCGCGTGATCTGCCAGGGGTCGACGGCAATGCCGAATCGGGTCTGGATCAGGCGTCCGCCCAGGGCCGCCAGGACGTGCCCCAAGGCCGTGCCGATGATGACCCCGCCGAGGCAGATAATCAAGGCTTCGGCCATCGCCACCGCGCCCAACGTGCCTTGCCGCACACCCAGGCTGCGCATCAGCGCCAGTTCCCGCCGCCGCTCGTTGAGCGACATCACCAACGTGACCAGCACCATGGCGATCGCGACCGCCAGCGTGACCGTGCTGAACGCCTCCACCATGCGCTCGCCCTTGCTGACGTAGGTCATGAGACGCCGGATCGCGCGAGCCGTGTCCACCGCCTGAACACCCGCTCGGGTTGAAATCTCCCGCTCTAAAATCGCCGTGAACGCCGGCGACGCCGGACGCACCAGGATGGCGGTCAGACGGCGATCTCCCCAGGCAGGTTCGTGTTCGTCGTCATCATGTTCCTCGGCTTCGTCATGCTCACCCGCTTCTTCGTGATGCTCGTCTTCGTCGTGATCGCCGACTTCTTCGTGATGCTCGTCTTCGTCGTGATCGTCATGGGGATGATGGTGCCCCGCATGCACCGCCCAGATCGACTCCACCGGCACATAGATCGACGTGTCGGACGGCGTGCCGCTCTCGTTCAGGATTCCCCGAACGACGTACCCGAATTCCTCGTGATGATGGGCCTCCTCGTCGCCGGTGAGGCCGTGGGTTCCGGTAAAGGTATCGCCGACGTTCAGGCTGTTTCGATACGCCGCTTCGGCGCCGAGGACCGCGTCGTGCTCGTCGGACAAATCGATCGTCCCGGCTTTGACGCCGATAGGCAGGCTGTCCAGATAAGCCCGGGATGTGCCCACGATCGGATAGCCCCGCACCGAGTCGGCCACCGCCATCGGCACCGCCGCCGCGACGCGCCCGTCCTTTTCAACAGCCTCGAAAACATCGTAGGGAATCGTGCCGCTGGGCCGGTCGATCTGGAAGATCGTCGACATGATGAGCTGCACCACCCCCACGTTCTTCGGGCCGATCACCAGCGGATAGCGCAGGGACGAGTCGATCGCGGCGCGCTTGACCGACAGATTCATCAGGCCGATGGCGATGACCAGAACCAGGGACGCGGCAATCGCCAGCATGGAAACGGTCGTGGCCAGACGGCGATGGCCCAGGTAGCGCCAGGCGACATAGACGATGGAGCGAAGGCGCGTCATGACGCCCTCCCGCCGCTCACTGTCGCGCCCAACTCGATGAACGCGTCCGGCGCCGCCTCCCGCATGGCCGGGTCGTGGCTGGCGACGATGAGGGTCGTACCCGTCTCGCGCAGGCCGAGCATCGCGTCGATCACCGCCTTGGCCGCCGCCGGATCCAGGCTCGCCGTCGGTTCGTCCGCCAGCAACAGCTTCGGCCGACGATGCACCGCACGGGCCACCGCGACGCGCTGCCGCTGACCCACGGAGAGTTGATAGGATTTCTTTTTCAGATGCTCGCCCAGGCCGAGGTCTTCCAAAATCGCGCGAGCCCGATCTTCGTCCCGCTCCAACCCGCAGAGCGCGGCCGGGACGGTCAGGTTTTCCAGCACGGACAGGGGCGTAATCAGATTAAATGTCTGAAAAACGTACCCCAGATGCCGAGCCCGGTAGTCGTCCCGCGCCCGCTCCGACAACGTATGCACGTCCAACTCGCCGACGCGAATCGTCCCCCCGTCCGGACGCATCAGACCGGCGATCAGGTTCAGAAACGTCGACTTCCCCGATCCGGACGGACCATGCAAAAGCGCAAACGCCCCGGCTTCCAATCGACCGGACAAACCGTCCAAGACGCGGCGGACGTTGCCGTCCGGATCCGCGAACGAACGGGAGAGATTTTCAAATCGTACTTCGAATCCAGCCACATCGTTCCTCTTTTCCGGCAATCAACGAGGGCGGATTATTGCAACTCGATTGCATTATCGCAAGGGGACAAATTGTCGCAGGCAATTTGAGAAGGGCGGTCGCAAAAACGGTATCCAATTGTTCGGGGATTGCGGGTCGTTAGCGGGTCCAGACCTCAACGCGGCGGTTCTTGGCCCGGCCGTCTTCGCCGCCGTTGCTGGCGACGGGAAGATACGGGCCGAATCCGGCGATCTTGAGTTGGCTGATGCCCTTGTCGCGCAGCAGCCGACCGACGCCGTTGGCCCGGCTGTAGGACAGGCTCATATTTTTTTCCAACGAACCGTGGCTGTCGGTGAAGCCGACGAGCATCACCTCGGTCGGCTTGGTGCGTTCGATGTAAGTGACCAGACGATCCAGGTCGCGCTGAGCCTTGTTGTCCAGATCGTTGCTGCCGCTCTCGAACCGGAAGTTCACCGACAACCGCTGAGCCCCTTGCACCGACTCGGCATAGCGCCTGGGCGTATCCTCGGCCAGGGCCGGCGACGCGGGCGTGATGACGTTGGGAATGAAACCTTCCTCGGCGGCGATGCGCTGGCCTTCGCCGGAGAGCGCGAACTCCACGAAGTCGCCGACGTGCTTATTCTCCGAAGTCGCCGGTGTGTAAAGGAACAGACGCCGGGACAGCAAGTAGTCTTCCGTGCCGACGGTGAACGAATTGGGCAACAGCGGGACGGAGTCGTCCTGATAGACGGACACCGCCTTGGCCTCGCGAATGTACGGCAGCCCGATGAACCCGATGCCGCCCGGGTCCGCCGCCACCGAGTCGGCGAGTTTTTCCGAGTCTTCGAAGAAGCGGGCCGAGTCGACCACCGCCAGATTGTTCGGGCTCAGGACCAGACTCTTGAACGTGTCGAACGTGCCCGACACCGAATCCCGAGAGTATACCTTGACCGCGACGTCGGCGCCGCCCACCTGATTCCAGTTGGTCACGCCGCCCGAGAAGAGTTGGCCGATCTGTTCCACGCTGAGTTTGTCGAGGGGGTTGTCCCGGTGGACGATCACCGCAATGCCGTCCAGCCCCAGAATGTGTTCGCTTTGCGGCGCGCGCAGATTGCCCAAGGCGGAGAGCGACGTCACCTCGTCGGGCTTGACGCGGCGCGAGGCCATGCCGATGTCGGTGGCGTCGTTGCCCATGTCGGCAAACGCGGTGGACGAACCGTGGGCGAAAATTTCAATGCCCACATGGCGGCCGCCCAACATGGCCTCCACCGTCTTTTCTTCGTCCACCTTGCCCGGTTTGACTTCGATCGCCCCGGCCCCCAGCTTTTGCAGGTAGGCCTTGGACAAACTCGGGGCCAGGGACGATCCGATCGTGTTCGAACCGTGCATTCGCAGGATGATTTCCGCGGGCCCGGAGGCGAGTTCCTCGCTTGCCGGAGCCATGCCGCCGGACGGTTCGGCCAGCACGCGGACCGGCACTTCCGGTTGGTTTTGCTGACAACCCGCGACAAAAACGAAGACGGCAATGAAGGCGAGTGCGAAGATTGTTCGGCGGTTCCATCCGCGATGTCGTCGAAGGCTGAACATAAAACCGAGGCACTCCCTGGCGCCACGACGAGGCGCGCCGATCCGATGGCTAATTCAAGAAGAACGATCCGTCCCCGGCACGCAAAAGCAGGCTTTCCGCCTTGCCGCCGTCGCCGGCCAGATGAATGTTCAACCGACGGTCCTGGCGCTCGATTTTTTCGATGCGGCGGTTGATGCCCTTCTCCCAACGCGTGGCGAAATTGTCCCGGTCAAGGCCCAGCAGGGCCCACGAATCGCCCGCGTCGGACCGGGGAATCGTCACCACCAGGATCTCGGGAAATTCCACCACCTCGGCGGGAATCGAACTGGAAACTCCGGGGCATTCGGCCTGCGTGACCAGCGGCGCCTGCTTGAGCATGCGGCCGTTGGCCAGGTCCCGCGCCACGACCGTAAAGCGCGACTGCCCCTCCTGCGTGACGCAGTCCAAATACACCAGACGCGAACTGATGAGCTTCAGGTTGGACGCGAGATGATCGCCGTAGGACCAGCGTTCCGAGCCGTCTTCCAGGTTGAGCGCCCACACCGCCTCGCGGAATTGCCCCACGAACAGCAGGCTCGTCGACAGTGACGCGGCGTATTGCAGGTCGACACGGGCGTCGGGGTTTTCCAGAAGAACGCGCCACGCGGGATTTTCGAACTCGTACGCCCCGCCTTCGAGCGTCACCTTCTGCCGCGTCGCGCCGCTGGGTTCGACGTAGACATCCACCCGGTAGCGGTTGCCGACCACCAGCTTTTCCGTCGCCTGCGCGGCGCCGGGCAGGGCCGACCACGGGCGCATGACGATGACGGCGTAGCTGACCGCCGCCGCGATCGCGACCACGATCAACAATGCCGCCACGCGACCCCAATTCCGTGGCTTGCGCTCCTTCTTGGCGTCCCGTGGCGGATGGGCCGTCGATTCGACACCGGGGGCGGGCGGCGCGGTCGCCGTTCCGTTGGGAGCGGCCGAGTAGCTGTGAGCGTTGCCGTTGGTCTTGCCCGTCGCTCCGTTGGTCTTGGGAAGCTCGATGCCGCCGAAGGGCGGATCGGACTGCTTGATTTTCGGCATCGGCATGGCGGCTGCCGCGCTGAGTTCCGCGTCGCTGAAGATCGGATCGGACGAGTCCTCCAAGTGGAGGGCATGTTCCGCCAACATCTCGGGGCGGATCACCGGCGACTCGATCTGAAACTCTTCAATCAAGGGCGCTCCGGACTTGTTCGGCTTGGCCGGCGCGGTGAACGACGTCAAATCCTTGAGCAGGGACGAAACAGTCAGCGTCGCCTCGAACGGGCTGCCGGGGCCGTCCACGTCGTCGATCGTTTCGGCGAGCCATCCGCCGGGGCGCTGGTCGCGAACGCGATAGACGCTGCCGTTTTCCTCGAACGTCACGCCCGGCAGTTCGGGATCGGTGGCCGATTCGTCCACTTCCAGCGCGTGGAAATTGCGTTTGGACAAGGCGAATGCTTCGGCGGCTCCCGGTTTTTCCAGGGCGACCAAGCGGTAGCCGTCGTCGGCGCGGCGGGCGTAGAGGACGGGGAAGTTCTCTTCGATGGTGATGCGCAGGCCGCGATCCCGGTCGACGCCGAAGTAGAGGGCGCTGCGCCCCGTGTTGCCCAGGAGGCGGCCGACTTGGTAGCGCCGGCGAAGCAGGGTTCCGGCGGGAAGGTAGCCTTCCGGGTTGGCCACGTGAACACCCGGCGCGTCGGGGCCGCAGCGGCCGCACCCCTCCGCACGATGCACAGTCAGACAGCAGTACTCGCAGTACTCGCCGCTTCCCACGGGTAATCACCTTGTCGAAATGTTGAGGCGTTGCTGCGTTCGATGTTAAGAGGACAACCCAACGTTGTCCACACCTTTTTCCCATGTTATTTCAGACACATTCGCCCACTTCGGGCGCAATGGACGACAATCGACACATTAACGTCACACAAAAGACATATTAATTCGGCGTCTCAAGGTTTCACCGACAAAAACTTATTATTTTCCCGACGAGCGATCTTTGAATCAGGCTTTGGGAGGAAACTGGCCGAGCTTGCGTTGGAGGGTGCGACGATGGACGCCCAACCGACGGGCGGCCTCCGAGATATTGCCGCCGCAATCGGCGAGCACGCGTTGGATGTGCTCCCACTCGGCCCGAGCCAGCGAGGGAGCGACGTAGTCCGACTCGGCCGGCGCCAACGGCGGGGCGTTGCCCTTTTCGAACGCGGCCAGGACGTCGTCCGCGTCGGCGGGCTTTTGCACGTAGTTCAATGCCCCCAGGCGAATCGCCTCGATCGCGGTGGCGATGCTGCCGTATCCGGTCAGGACGACGATCTGCAATTCGGGACGAATCGCGAGGAGTTCGGGAATGAGTTCCAATCCCGGACGGCCGGGCATGCGCAGATCGACCGTCGCCAGCTCAACGGCATTCGTCCGGGCGATTTCCACCGCCTCGTCGAAGTTCGCCGCCTTGAGCGTCGACAGCCCTCGCCGCCCTAAAGCCCGCGCCAACTGGTCGCGCAGACGTTCGTCGTCATCGACAATGAGAATGCACTTGCCGGTCGCCTCGCCGGGCATTTCGGTTTGGGGGTTATCCAACGACGACATCACTCAAATCCTCGATATCCGGCGGCGCCTCGGCCGCGGCCTCGTCCGGAGCGCGCCTCACCAGTTGCCCGGGGATGCGCACCGTGACCTGCGTCCCCTTGCCGGGAGTGGACGCCAGGTAGATTCCGCCGCCCAGGCTTTCGAAGACTCCACGGGCGTAAAATACGCCCAGGCCCATGCCCTGCCCCGGTTCCTTCGACGTGAAAAACGGCTCCCCCACGCGCTCGAGCGTCGCGGCGTCCATGCCGGAGCCTTTGTCCTGCACCTGGAGGATGACCATGCCGCCCTGCCAGCCGGCGCGGATGGCGATCTCACCGCCGTCCTTGGAAGCGTCCACCGCGTTGGACACCAGATTGCGCAAAGCGGCGGTCACGGCCTCGCGGGGAATCGCGACCATTCGATCGTCGAGTCGTTCGTCGATCCGGATGTTGATATTCGCATCATGGCGCGAAACGACGTCGTCCAGCAGTTCGCGCAGGCTCACAAGGCTCGTCTGCTCGCCCATGATATCGCCCGCGTCCGCCGTCAGACGGCTCATCACATCGCGGCAGCGCTTGACCTCTTCGCGGATGATATGCGCTTCCTCGGCCAGGTCGTCCGATTCGGCCCCGGCGATCCCCGCCGCCAACTCCCGCTCCAACTCCTTGGCGGCGACGGCGATGATCGACAGCGGCGTGGACAACTCGTGCGCCGCCCCGGCGGCCAGTGTCGCCAACGACGCCAGATGGCGGCTTTGTTCCCGGGCGCGGCGGGTGCTCTCCGCGGCCTTTTCCAGATTTCGCACCTGACGCTGCAAGCGCCCGACAAAGACGGTGATCAGCACCGCCGCCACGGCAAACGCCACCCACATCCCCTTGAGATGCAGGTCCATATGCAAATGATGTTCGACATGGTTGAGAACATTGACCGTCGGCAGGAAGAACAACAGGGCGTAGCCGACCAACGTGCAGATGACCATCAGCGTCGTCGCCGTGGCCGAAAGCACCACCGAGGAAAGCGCCACATGCACCAGGTAGAGCGCGCTCATCGGGTTCATCGGCCCACCGCCCAGCCACAGCAGGAGCGTGAGCAGAACGATGTCGAACAACAGGACCGAGGCGAAAAACGGCTCGCCGCCCGGATGGCCGCGACGCTCGGCGATCTCCAGCGCCACGTTGCTGGCCGCCAGCACGAGGATAACCAGGAGGATGCGCCCCAGGGGCAGCGGCACCTTGATGGCCAACGTGATCAGGAGGGTGAGCGTCAATTGGGCGACCACCGCCGCCCAGCGCAGACGCACCAACCAACGCAGATTCAAGCGCGAACGCGCGGGCGCAACAACTTCCGAAGCGCCCGCGCCGCTCATTCGTCTTCTTCGAACGGGTTGGAGAAGTCCGGGTTGGTCAGGAAATCCTCGTCGGTCAGGCTCTTGAGGAAGTTGATGACGTCCTCCCGCTCCTGATCGGTGATGGAAAATCCGGTGATGAACCCGTCCTTCAAGGGATTGGCGCGGCCGTCCCCGGCGTTGGGCCCTTCGGTGACGTTGCGCCCGCCTTCCTCGTAAAAGTGCATCACGTCTTCGAGGGTCGCCAGCGATCCGTCGTGCATATAGGGCGCGGAGACCTCGACATTGCGCAGCGTCGGCGCGCGGAAGCGGCCCTTGTCCTTCGGATCGGAGGTGACTTCGTAGAGTCCCTGGTTGCCGGCGGGGTACGAGCCCTCCCCGTCCACGTTGTAGAGGCCGACGTTGTGGAACGGCTTCTCCACGAATTCCGTGGTCGGCAGGCGCACCGAGTCGGTCAGATTGAACGTGCCGTGGCAATGGTGGCACTCGAGCTTCTCGGAGAAAAACAGGTCCATGCCCCGGCGCGCCGAATCGCTCATGGCCTCCGGCTCGCCCGTGTACACCGCCCGGTCATAGGGGGAGTTCCACGAAATGAGCGTCCGCACGAACGACGTAGCCGCCGCGATCAGATTCGGGAACGTGACCGGGTCGTCCTCGTCCGGATAGGCGTCGGCGAACATCTCCTGGTACATCTCGTCGTCCTTGAAACGATTGAGCACCTCGTCCTCATGGCCGGTGATCCCCAGCTCGATCGGCGATTCGCCGAACATCGGGCCCAGGGCCTGGGACTCCAGGTCCGTGAGAATGATGTTGCCCCACGTGAGCGTCGAATAGTACCCGACGTTGACCAACGACTGGGCATTGCGGGGGTGGTGCATCCCGGTCGAACCGACCGCCACCGGCAACCCGTCGGAAAAGCCCTTCGATTGGTCGTGGCAGGAGAAGCACCCCATCGTGCCGTTCGCGGAGAGACGGGGATCGTAGAAAATATACCGGCCCAGTTCCACCTTCTCGACGGTCATCGGGTTGTCGTCGGGGACGACCGGCGGCGGGAAATGATCGGGCAGATCCCAGGTGTAGGGCGTCACGCTCCCGTCGTCGTCATCATCGTCATCGTCGTCCGTGCTCGAACTGTCGTCGTCGTCATCACCGCCGCCTCCTCCGCAGGCGACCGGGGCCAATAAGGCCAGGGAAACAAAAACGACGAGCAGGAGAAACACTCCTGCCCATCGCGACTCGAATGGATAATCCATTGCGGTCTTCACGATAAAACTCCTTCGGCCCAAATCCGGCCGAAATGACTATTCCACGCTGATGAACGACTGATCCATGCAGTCGTTGACGCACGCCCCCGTGTCGTAGGACAGGCCCAGGTTCGGGAACAGGGTGTCGCAGTCCGTGTCTCCCGGGAACGACTGGCAGCCCGGCGCCGAGTCAACGGCGTTGGTCGTCATGTCCGAATCGGCGACAATCTCCGCCACGTCAATCACGATCGTATTCGTTTCCGGATCGAACCCGTCCAGCACGATATGCGGGCGATTGGGCTTGCCGCATTCCTCGTCGGGCGCGGTGCCGGCGTCGTCGGATACGCACGCCGTGCTGCCCAGGTGAATATTCCAGGGAATCGTCACCTCGTCGCCGACCACCGCGTCGACGCGGATGAACTTGTAACCGCCCTGCCAGCTCCAGTACATCGCCGGGACGTTGAGCGGCGACGCGGCCGACTCCACCGCGGCGTGGTTCAGCTCGAAGGGCACGCCCACGTCAAAGGAAATGCCGACATAGTCGTCTTCCGGAGCGGTCCCGACGGCGGTGTAGTTCGTCTGCGCGGTGCCGTTGTCGCAGCCGCCCGTGGCGTCCTCGAAGTCCAGCATCACCAGATTGTCGGTCTGAAACGGATTGTCCTGATCCAGGGTCAAATCCGCCTCGGTGTCGGCCGCGGTGATCAGCTTGATATTGGACACGAACACACGGAAATCCTTGAAGTTCACCGGCGCGTCCACCGTGCCCAGGCCCGAATATTCAGTCGAGCAGCTAAAGGCTTCGTCGCCCACGACACCGCTGAAGGAAATCGTGTACGGCACCCCTTCGACCGTGTCGTCGTCATCGTCGCTGGTATCGTCGTCGACGGAATCGTCATCGTCGTCATCGTCGTCATCGTCGTCGCCGCAGGCGACGGCGCCGAGCACCAGCATCGCTCCCAGGGCAAAAACAACCCCCACAATCCACAATCTCAAAAAGGAACTCGGCAGCCAAGAACTCTTCATTGATCTTTCTCCATCCAAGAAAGGTTTATAGACAACCATGCAAGTCGCGCTCCGGGGGATGTCGATTCCCACCGGGAACGACGGGCCAAGTGATATGACGGAGACGCCGCCTTGGCAATGCGGCAAAGTGTCGCAGGGCAACCTAACGATATTGCTAGGTTTCGTCCTTGACGAAGGTCAATCGCCGCCACGAAACCCATTCGTTCGACGCAATCCGTCGTTTTTGCCCGAATGGGCCCGAAACCCTTGGAAGTATAGCACATTTTCCGCGACGATCGGAATTTGGGGCCGTGGGCCGATGCGCGGCCGTAGGACACCGCCTCGAACGACGGAAAACGCGCTCACGGTTTCGATGCCCCAAGGATGCCGTCTGAAGATACGGCCTAAAGATGCGGCTCGGGCATGCCGTCCGAAAGCCGCATCGGAAATGCGCCAAAATGCGGGAGGGGAGGCATAACCTCCCCCCTCGCGCGCTTAGTACCATACTCGGAATCGGGTTTCTGTGAGGGATTACTCCCCGCTCCCGAGTATATAGAAGGCCGTCTGGTCGGCGCATCCGTTCTCACAGGCGCCGGTTTCGTAAGACAGGCCCAGATTCGGGAACAGGTCGGTGCATTCCTCTTCCTCGCCCGGGAACGACATGCAGCCGGGGGCCGAACCGTCCTTGTTCTTGGTCATGTCCGAGTCGGCCAGCAGCTCGGCCAGATCGAAGACGATCGTGTCCGAATCCGGATCGAAGCCGTGCAGGGTGATCGTCGGCCGGTTGGGCTTGGTGCAAGGCTCGGTCGGCGGGGTGCCGCTGTCATCGGACGTGCATCCGGTGCTGCCCAGATGAATCTGCCAGGGAGTCGGGGTCTCCGAGCCGACCGTCGTGTCGACGCGGATGAATTTGTAGCCGCCCTGCCAGTTCCAGTTCATGGCCTGGAGGTTCAGAGGCGACTCGGCGGTCTGCCATTCGACATGGTTGAGTTCGAAAGGCACGCCCACGTCGAAGCTGATCGCCACATACGAGTCGTCCGGCGCGGTTCCGACTACCGTGTCGTTGGTCTCGGCCGTGCCGTTGTCGCAGTTGCCGGTGGCGTCCTCGAAGTCCAAAAGAGCCAAATTCTCCAACTGAAACGGATTGTCCTGATCCAGCGCCAGGGCCACCTCGGCCTTGGTCGACGTGGTCAGCTTGATGTTCGAAACGAACACGCGGAAATCCTTGAAATTCACCGGCGCGTCCTCGATGCCCAGACCGGAATACTCCGTCGAGCAACTGAACGTCTCGTCGCCGACCATGCCCGCGAACTTGATGTTGAAGGTCTTGGCGTCGTCATCGTCGTCGTCATCGTCATCATCATCGTCGTCCGCCGTGTCGTCATCGGCGGTGTCATCGTCGCCGGTGTCGTCGTCGGACGCATCGTCGTCATCGTCGTCGTCGTCATCACCGCAGGCGACAGCCCCGGTGACAAAAACGGCCATCAACGCCGCCGCCAACATCAGGATCCACAACTTTCTCTCGGTCAAATTCATCGGTCGCACTCCCAAATCGTAAAAAGGGTTTCAAGATCCACATTCGTGAACTGAGTAAATGTCCGAATTAGCCACAACGTCAGTCGGGCGTCGAGGCGGCAATCTATGCGGGAAACAGAGTCGTGCCAATGCGGTAAATTGCCGCAGGCGAATCCGGCCAACCGCCGAATATAGCGGGACTTTTGAAGAAGTAAGGATTTACCGGGATATCCCGCGTCGCTCGCCCGTCGGGCCGCGGCGAGCCTTGGCCAAGCGGTCTATCCGGCGTCGTTGTCGCTTTCACGGAAGGCGTCGGCGGCGATTCGGGCGATGAATTCGGCGATTTTCGGGTGTTCGCCGATGGCCGGCAGGATGCGGATGCGCACGGGGGGATGAGCCTGTTCGGCCGCCCGGACAAGTCGGGGGATGTCGTGGGCCACGTGCCCCCCTCCGGCCATGAACAACGGCAGGAGCACCAGCTCGTGGAAGCCCTGCTCCTTGGCCTCGGCCGCCAGATCGTCGAGGGTCGGCGAGGCGACCTCCATGTAGCCGTTGCGGACCGCGTCGTCACCCAACGCGCCCTGCAGCGCATGGAATAGGTCTTCGAACGGCTGCCGCCAGCGGGGATCGCGACTACCGTGGGAAAAAAGGATCAGGCGTTTCTTCAAAGGAGGTCTCTTTCGTGTCGTTCGTGATCATCCGTCGTGACCTGACAGTTGACCGCGTCCTTTCGCGGGAAACAAGGGGGATTCGCCAACGAAACATCGATCCGGACGAAAACCGGTTGCGACGCCTCTCTTCATCCGCCGAGCCCGAGGCCGTTTTCCGCCTCGACGCTTGAGCGTCCGGCCCATTGTGGGTTAGACATGGGGGCGACCATACTGGAGGTTCCCATGCATTCGCGGATTCAACACCACGCCGGCCGCCTTGCGCTGCTGCTGCTCTTGATTGGGATTTTTACCGCCGCGCTGATGCCCGGCTGCAGCGGTGACGATGACGACGACGATGACGACGACGCGTCCGATGACGACACCGCCGACGACGACACCGAGGAGTTGGGCACCGCCCACTTCCGGGCCGTTCATGTCGCGCCGAACGTGACCGAGGTGGACATCTACCTGGACGAGGACATCTCCCCGGTTCAGGACCTGTTCTACACCGGCGCCTCCGGCTATGTCGCCGTCGACGCCACGACGCACTCGGTCGACGTGGTGCCTTCGGGCGATTCCATCAGCGACACGATCTTCACCATCAACAACGTCGATTTCGCCGACGACACCGACTACACCCTGGCCACCATCGGCAACATCGGCAGCAAATACCGCGTGATGACGCTGCAGGAAGACCGAAGCGCGGTCGCCGACAATTCGACGCGCGTCCAGGCGGTGCATGCGGCGGATGGGGTCGGTTCGGTGGATGTCTGGAACGTCCCGGACGGCGGCGCCGCGTCCCTGCTGTTCAGCGACCTGAGCTTCGCGGCCGCCTCGGGCTTCAGTGTCCTGCCGTCGGGATCTTACACCCTGGGCGTGGACACCAACGACGACGGCAGCCTGGAAGCGACCTACGACGTCACGCTCAAGAGTGCGGACATCGTCAGCCTCTATGTGATTTTCGACGGCGGCATTCCGCGCATCGTGTCCGTCTCCGACAACGGCGACACCAAGGTCCTCCTGCCCAAGTAATCCCCAAGCGTCGCTCTCAAGCGACGGTAAATTCGACAAAACGCCACGTCTCGCGAGTCCTCGCGGGGCGTTTTTCTTTGTGCCGGCGAAAATCCATAAATATTTTATGGACAGCCCCTGTCTACGCGCACGGATCTCACCATGAACGGCAAGCTGCTGTATTTCCTGGAATATCTTAATTTTTCCGTTGATCGCTCGGACACACTGGCGAACGAGGAAGTCCGCAAAAATATGGAGACTGCGAATTTTCGCAAGATTTAATCTTGACAACCTAGCCTAAAGCGACATATTTTCCGAACACGAACTGGACAGGCGTCCACAAACCCCGTCCGCAATTGAGATATTGGAGGTGACGAAATGAAATTTCCCTTTGGTTTGGACCCCGCGCGACTGGCGATTCTGATCCTGGCGATGGTCGCCGCCATGGCCCTGACCACGACGATGGCCTGCGGCGACGACGATGATGACGATGACGACGACGCCGTCGACGACGACACCGGTGACGATGACGACGATGATGACACCATGGACGACGACACGATGGATGACGACGACGATGACGACGACACCGAGACGGCCGACATCCGCGTCCTGCACGGCGCGCCCAACGCCCCGAATGTCGACATCTTCGTGAATCTGGCCCGAACCGACGTGGGGGCCTTGAACGACCTGCCCTTCGGCAGCGGCACGCCCTATCTGTCGCTCCCGGCCGATACCTACACCTTCGACGTGGTTCCGGCGGGCATGGAATCCGAGGACTCGGTCTTCCAGGTCGCCGACCTGCCCCTGGAGGCCGGCAACTCGTACACCGCCGCCGCCATCGGCCTGGTGGGTGAGCAATTCACGGTGATCGCCCTGGTGGATGATCGGGACGTGGATTCGGGAATGGCCAAGGTCCGCGCGGTGCATGCCGGTGACGGCGTGGGCGCGGTGGACATCGGCGTGGGCTCGAGCTTCGAGGTGCCCCTTTTCGCCGATCTGGAATTCGGTGACGCCTCCGAATACGCCGAGGTCCCGGCCGACGACTACACCCTGGGTGTGGACGTGAATAACGACGGCGAAGCCGACCTGACCTACGACGTCTCCTTGAGCGACGGTGACATCGTGACCGCCTTCGCGGTGCTCGACGGGGAAGACGTCAATCTGCTGGCCTACTTCGAGGACGGCACGACCGCCACGATCGCGGCAAACGCCAAGTAAGACGCAGTTGCGAAACACAGTTGGAGACGTCGCCGACGCCTCCGAGAAACGCACCCTCCCTCAGCCTTTCCGCGCCCCCTCGATCGGGGCGCGGTTTTTTCGTTGCAGCCGGGCTTTATGGGCGGGCTAGGCCTCTTTGCCCTCGCCCTTGAGCGAAGCCCAGAAGTCGTGCAGCAGGTCGGTGAGATGGTCGGGATGCTCGCGCGGCGGGACATGGCCGCAATCCTCGATCCACTCCAGGCGCGATTCGGGGATTGAGGCGTGCAGGCGATCGGCGAAGGCCGGGGGGACCAGGGGATCGTGACGCCCCCAGACGATCATTGTCGGCAGATCGATCTCGTGGTAGCGCTCGCCCATGGCCATGGCCCGAGGGTTGTCGAACTCGCGCATCAGCCGCCGGACGAATTGGCGGTATCCCGGCTTGTCGAAGGCCCGGCAATATTCGCCCAGGAAGTGCTCCGTGGCCGAAGCCCGATCGTAGACAATGCGTCGGATCGTCGCCCGCGCCGTCCACTTGCCCAAAATCCACGAAACCGGCACACCCAGGTACGGCGCCTTGAGGGCCGCGCGGGCCAGATCGCCGGGAACCTTGTAGGCGGCCGCGGTCACGACGGTGACACTGCGGAACAGTTCTTTATGGTTCAGCGCCATATGCAGGCTGATTGCGCCGCCCATGGAGATGCCGGCCAGGTCCACGTCGGACAGCCCGATCCGACGCAGGATCTCGGCGATGCGATCCCCCTGCCGGTCGACGCCCATGTCCATCTCGGTGGGCACCATGCTCGACTGCCCCATGCCCGGCAGATCGATCATCACCACGCGCCGCCCCGCCGCCACCAGGTTGCGCGCCACCAGGCTCCACACGTACATCGACGCGGCGAAGCCGTGCAGCAGCACCGTCACCGGCCCCTCGCCAATGTCCAGGTAAAAGACGCGGTACTCGCCCATGTCCAGATAACGTCGATGGGGAGCGCTGAAACGATCCCACTCCAAATCCGCGGGTTGCCCGATGGGCTGGTATTCGACGGCGGCCAATGTGTCACTCCGTGCCATAATTGCGGCGGACATGGTGGAATTTCCCGACCGATGCGTCAAGCGTCTTTGCAACAAACTCGCGACGTGCATAATGCCCGCATGCAAAATCCCAAGGCATTTTCCCGATTTTCGTTCCCGCTCCGCGCGTCGCGTGTTGGGCGGAATTTGGCTCAAGCCGCCGTTGTCGCTCTTGTCCTGGCGCTGGTTTCCGGATGCGGCATTCCTCTCGAACACATCAACGACCTGCGTTTGGCGCAAAAGACCGGCAAGGCGGTCCGGGCCGAATACCCGCGCCTGACCAAGGACGTGCCGTACGTCGACAACGCCGCGGACCTGCAAAAGCTCGATATCTACCGCCCCGACACCGAAGGCCTCGCGCCGGTGCTGGTGTTCGTCCACGGCGGATATTGGCAGTACGGCCACCGCAGCGAATACGCCGCCCTGGGCAAGACGTTCACCGACGAAGGGTTCGTCACGGTGCTGCCGGACTATCGCCTCTACCCGGACGTCCACCATCCGGATTGGATCACGGACACGGTCGCGGCGCTCAACTGGGTGATGAAGAATATCGACCAATACGGCGGGGATCCGTCGCGCATCGTCGTGGCCGGGCATTCGGCCGGATCCCAGATTCTCGCGCTGATCGCCACCGACGACGAATTCCGCGATCAGTTGGAATTTCCCATCGAGCGCCTGGCGGGCATCGCGCTGCTGAGCGGGCCGTTCGACTACGACGCGGGCGCCAAGCGCGACATCAAGGCCGTGCATAAGATCATGGGCAGCGACGAGCTTTATGAATCCACCCAGCCGGAGAAGTATATCCGCCCCGACTTGCCGCCCACGCTGATCCTCAACGGCGGCGAGGACAACCTGACCCCCGAAACGCAGGCCCGCGCCTATGCCGAAAAACTGCTGGCCGCCGGAGCGCCGGTGCGTTACGAGGTGTTGCCCGGCGGCGATCACTACACGATGGTGCTGGACATGCTGCCCGGCCGCAACGGACCGTCGATGATCCTCTTCCGCCAGTTCCTGCGGGAAAAGACCATGCGGACGACAACCTCGCCGGGCATCCGCCGCGTCTCGCCGTTCGCCACGCGGGGGTAGCCGCGCCCGTTCCGTCCGACGCATTTCTTTCTTGACCCTCCGGCGCGGATCGGCAACGATTTGTTTTGCGGATCCGCAACATGAAGACAAAACGTGGAAACATAACCCGCTTGCGGGCGGTGATTGCGCTTCTTGCGCTCGTCGTGTCGGCGTCGATCGCGGGCTTGGGTTTCGTTTCGCCGGCGTCGGCGTATGACGGCAAGGTGCGCGCCCGCGTCGCCGTGTACGACAGCCCCCCGGCCATCTTTGTCGACGACGAAGGGCACCCCACCGGCGTCTTCGGCGACGTCCTCTCGGACATCGCGAAAAGCGAAGGCTGGGAGTTGGAGACGGTGCATGTGCTTGACGGCACCGCGCGGGAAATGCTCGCCGAGGGCATGGTCGACATCGTCCCCGCCCTCACCTACAGCGAGGAGCGCGGCCGCAAGCTGCTGTTCACCAAGGAAACGGTGCTGCGGGTCTGGGGCCAGGTCTACGTCGCCGAGGACTCGCCGATCGACACCATCCTCAACCTGGAAGGCCAGAACATCGCCGTCGTCACCAACGACGCCTACTACGAAGGCCCCAACGGCATTCGGAGTCTGGCGGGGCGATTCGGCGTCACGTGTCGCTTCATCGAATTCGACAACTACGATCAGGTTCTGCACGCCGTGGAATCGGGCCAGGCCGACGCGGGCGTGGTGGGGCGATTCTTCGGATTGCAGTTCGAGAAGAACTATCGCGTCAGCCGCTCGTCGATTCTCCTGGGCATCGCCAATCTGCGCTTTGCCGTCTCCAAGGCCTCGCCGCTGGCCGACTATTTCGTCAATCGCTTGGATCTGCGTCTGGCGGAGATGAAAAACGACGACTTCTCCCGTTATCAGCAAGCCCTCGCGATGCACCTGGGCGACCGCTCCGAGATCCGCCGCATCCTTCCCCAGTGGGTGCGCATCACGGCGGCGGCCGGCGCGGCGGGGACGTGCTTGCTGCTCCTGGCCAGCTTCCTGTTGCGCCGTCAGGTGGCGACACGCACGCGGGCGCTGCGGGAATCGAACACCAAACTCAAGGAAAACGAGGCGCGGTTTCGCCGACTGACCGACAATGCCCGGGACGTCATTATGCGTCGCTCCATTCCCGACGGCGTCTTCGAATATGTCAGCCCGGCGGCGTTGGAGATTTTCGGCCGACCCGCCGAGGCGTTTTACCGGGCCGGGGAGTTCGGACTGCCCGAATCGATGTACGCCGAGGACTGGCGGGAGTTTCTGGTCGATCAATGGCGGGAAATCCTCCGGGGCGCCCGCCCGGCGGTCCAGGAATACCCGGTGGTTCATCCATCCGGCGAAATGCGTTGGATGCACCAACGCAATACTTATGTGACGGACTCGGTGGGACGCGCGGTCGCGGTGGAGTCCATCGTCAGCGACATCACCGCGATGAAGCGCTCCGAGGAAGCCCTGCGCCAAAGCGAGGAGCGATTCCGCAGCGCGTTTGAAAACGCCCCCATCGGCCTGGCGCTGGTGGACGGGGACCGTCGCATCGTGCAGGCGAATACCAAGCTGACGCGCATGCTCGACTATCGGGTCGGGGATCTGAAGGGCATGCCCCTCGCCGAAATCATCGTCCCCGAGGACCGGGAGTTGCTCGCGACGCATCTCGACGCCGCCTCGAACGAAGCCGACGGCCATGCCGATCAGGAACTGCGCCTTTTGGCGAAGGATCACGGCATGATGTGGGTCGTCCTGAGCACGACGACGCCCAAGGATACGGGGGAGCGCTCGCGGCTGCACATCCTGCAATTTCTCGACGTGACCGAACAACGCCGCGCCCAGCAGGAAAAAGCGCGCATGGAAGCCACCATACGCCAACAACAAAAACTCGAAGCCATCGGCACGCTGGCCTCCGGCGTCGCCCACGAGATCAACAACCCGGTGCAAGGCATTCTGGGCTACACCGAACTTCTGGCCGAAGACCTGCCCGAGGGCGATCCCCTTCGCGAATACACCGAAGGCATCACCTACGAGACCGAGCGCGTCGCGACGATCGTGAAAAACCTGTTGGCGTTTTCGCGGCAAAAGGTCGACGAGGGCGAGCAGGTCGCGATGGCCAAACTGGTCAACGACACCTTGTCGCTGGTGCGGGTGCTGGTGCGCAACGACCAGATCCGCCTCAAGATCGACGTTCCCGAAAACCTGCCGTCCATCCCATGCCGCGCCCACCAGATCCAGCAAGTGCTCATGAACCTGATTACCAACGCCCGCGACGCGCTTAACGGACGGTTTCCCGGCAAGGATCCGGACAAGATCATTCACATCACCGCGGGCATCTTCGAACGGGACGGCCGGCAATGGGTGCGAACGACAATTGAAGACCACGGCGGCGGCATCCCCGAAGAGATCCGCGAGCGCATCTTCGATCCGTTCTTCACCACCAAGGGCAAGGACCACGGCACGGGCCTGGGCCTGTCGGTCAGCCACGGCATCGTGCGTGACCACGGCGGCGAGTTCCATGTGGAAAGCAAGGCCGGCGAATGGACCCGTTTCCACATCGACCTGCCGGCCGCGCGAGACGCCGAAATCGAGGATATCGAGACATCGGGCGACGAGGCGCCGTCGAATGTCGTCGAACTACGGAGGCGGGATGTGAGCTAGGAGCTAGCCACTCGATTCTGTATATAAATTTTTACGTTTAAAGATTTTTAGCGCCATCTCGGAAGGATTTTTATTGACGGGATGTCCAAATCGTGATAGCGACGGAATCGGAAAACGCAACGGGCCGATGGAAATCACAACCTCGTCGGGGTCGGGGACAAAAAGGATCAGCGTGATGAAAAACGCCAAATTATCCGCCCTCTCGATTCCGACACTCATCTTTTGCCTTAGCTTTTGTCTCGCTTTCGGCCTCGGTTTTTCTCCCGCGACCGCCCAGGCGGCCGGCCTGTGTGATCCGTCGATCCGCCAGGTGGGCGCCGACAGCCACGCGCAAATCGGCGACGCCCCGGCCTATCGGGAACTCGGCGACCGCTGCGAGGGAGTGTACGCCCCCAAGGCTTCGACGCGGGTGCTGTCTTTCGCCTCGTTGACCCGCGACGTGGCGGACTTTGCGGTCGACAAGTCCAATCCGGACGCCAGCCCCCAGCTTCAGCTCTCCTGGCCGACGCCCGACGCGGCGCATTCGGACATCCATGTGCAGGCCCAGGAGACGGTGCGTCGCGGCGCCTATCGCTATCGCATGGATACCCGCCTTTCCGGTGTCACGAGCGCGTTTGACTGGCAGACGAATATCCTGGCCTCCAGCGGGGTGGATCGGCACATGCTCGGCCTGACCGCGTGGACGACGACCGACGATCGACAGCGCGTTTACCTGCCGGTTTCGGCCAAGGCCCAGGCCGCCGACCCGGCCCCGAAATCCGACGGCTACCATGTCGTGATCGTGCCGACCAAGGCGGTGCAAAAGCTCTACGTCAGCGCCGCGCCCCTCGATGCCGAAGGTAAGCTGGGCGCCGAAATCATCTCCAACGACCGACGCGTCGTGCGCGAACGCCGTTCCCCGGCCGGCAAGGGCATCGCCTTCACCGTGCCGATCACCGACCGCATGCCCGAGGGTCGCTACGTCGTAACCGTCTCGGCCGACCTGCTCGGCGGCGGACAGGACACGCGGGAACTCACCTTCTATCACCGACCGCAAAGCCCCTAGACGTAAGCCTATGGCGGACTTCGGGGGGGAACGCGCCAGACACGAATCCAAGAGCCGACCGACTCGACCTGAGTCGGCCGACATCGGATCCTTGCCTTCGGAAAACGACACGAGGCCGGACGTCCCCGCCCCTCGCCTTTTCGCCTATCGCGATAAAATCCCCGCTTGGCGCTATTGGGCCATCTTCGCCGGATTCGTCCTGCTTTCCGTCATTGCGGCGGTCCTGCTGCTGCCCGTCTCCGAGACGCAGGTCGATCTGGCCGTCGACGCCACGCACATGCGATTCGACATCAGCGAGGCCCGGAATATCGTCGACGAGTTGCAGCTCTCCCACGTGGAGATCTGGGGCCTGACGCGCATCGCCTTCCCGCGACGCATCGTCGACGAATCGGCCGCGAACCTGGCCGGCATGGTCTCCACCAGCGACAGCATCTCCCTATCCACCATCACCGACGACGACGGCGAGGCCGGTCGCCTGCAAATCCGCGAGATCCCCGTCAATCCCAACACCCGCGTGGTGGTGCGTCGCGGGCAGATGGGCGACAGTTACGGCCTGGCGGTCGCCGGCAATCGCCAACCCCTCAAGATGCAGGTCGTCGTCTCCGGCCCGGTCGAGGTCACGGTGCCCGGCAAGATCGAGGCGCAGACAATCGACTTCGGCCCGGTGGCGCGGGCGTTCGCCCTGACCGGTCTGCCGGACGGCGTGAATTGGGAATTCGATCTGGCGCCGGGCACCGTCGGCCGCATGGCGGATCTGCTGACGGTGCATGATGTGCGTTTCGAGTATGTAATCGACTACAACAACCTCAAGCGCGCCACCTCGTCCATCCGCGCCGGGTCGGTGTCCTTTCGCGACGTCAATCACCGCGCCTACGAAATCCGCCCCGGCGAACTGCTGCGCCTGGGCGGCGCCGACGGCATTCTGCGCACCGTGTCGCTGGACCCGGCGGACGCGGGATTGACGGTGGAATTCCAGGGACGGGTCACGGACGTCTCGGCCGCCGCCTCACCGGACCATCACCCCCGGACGCAGATGCCCAGTTGGGTGGAGCTATTCTGGGCCCACTACCGGCCCGTTGTTTTGTTTTGCGCCCTGCTGATGATATTCGCTCAAATTGCTTGGATGATTTATCTCCTCACGAGCCGGTAATGACCGCATCGAATTCGCATTTGACAACTCGGCGCCGAGGCGCGCCCGCGCTTGCGCTCCTGGCCGTCGCGGCGGCCATGGTCGCATGGACGTCCCTTCCCGCGAGCGCCGGTGAGCCCTCCGGCCGACCGCCCTTTTATCGCGAAACCCTCTCGCTCCTGGTCAAGATCGACGCCCAGACCGACAACGGCGCCGTCGACGGCACGGGCATCATTTTCGGTTGGGACGAAAAGCGTTTGTTTATCGTCACCGCCGCCCATGTGGTCTGGCCCGACGACCAGCGCGGACGCCCGGCGTCGCCGGTGAAGGTGAGCCTGCGCGACGTGCAGGGCACCAAATTCGACGCGGAAGTGCTCGAAGAGGATTACGATCCGGTCAGCGACATCGCCGTGATCGCCGTCTCTCTGGTCGACCAGCCCCTCATCTCCACGCAGGTCTTCCCCACGCTGGTCGTGGCCAGAACCGACGACCTGAACGAAGGTTCGACGGTCTACGGCGTCGGTCTGAACGGTCGTTATATCGAATATCCCATCCACGAGCGCCCCGCCGTGATCACCAAGGCCCTGCGCGAGCACATCGAATTTCGCGCCGACTACGTCAAGGAAGAATATTCGGGCGGCGCGCTCATCAACGAATACGGCCTCATCGTCGGGATGATTCTGGAGACGAATTTTGCCATCGAAATGACGGTTGTCCTGGAGCAGCTTTCCGACTGGGGATACAAACCCATCATCCGCGTGACCGGCCCGCGCCTGATGCCGGTGGGGCCCCAGGAGTGGTCCATCGGCCTGGGTGTGGGGAGCCTGTCGAACCTGGAATCCCGGGACACGCCCTCCGGGGACCGCCTCGTCATCGGCGGAGTGCGCGTCGGCTATTTGCGCACGGTGCAGCCCTCGTGGTCGGAAAACGTCTACGTCGGCGCCCACGCGGAATTCTGGTACGGCCGCGACGGCGAAGACATGCAAACCGGGGCGTCGGACCTGGACCGGGCGACGTATCAGATTCTCCAGGGCGGCGGCGGATATTATTGGGCTCCGGCGAACGGCGACTTTTTGCGCATCCTGCTCGGCCTGGGCCCGGCGGTGCGTTTCACGCAGATGGATTGGTCCGACGACGGGCGTAGCGGCAGCCGGGCGTTTCTCAAGTTGGCCGGATTCGGCACGCTGGGAATCGACCTGGCCGTGTTCGACGGCGGAGGGTTGGGTCTGGCGGCGACGGGAGCGTCGGATCTGGAAACCACGCAGGTCGACGGCCTGCTCAAGGCCTATTTCGAGTTTTAAAAAGTCCTTTGAGGGTCCCCGGCGTTTCGCTAAAATGCCGATCGGGCTCATTGCCCTGCACTGTCTGCACTGGTTGCTGCACTGCTTGCTGCACTGCTTGCACGGCATTTGACACTGGATCTGGATGAATGATGTCCGGCCGCGCCCCATGGTTGATGCTCGTCTTCCTCGTCGCTTTGACGACCGTGGGGGCGTGCGCGTGGGAGTCGGGCGAGTCGTTGTTTTCCGACACCAAATCCGGCGAGTGCCGCGCGTGCGAGTTTGAAGGCCGTTGCTACGAGGACGGCGAGCCCAACCCGCTCAACACGTGCCTGGCGTGCAAGGTCTCTGACGACGAAGGCCACTGGGACCAAAACCTTGACCCGACCTGGCTGCGGCTATGCACCGCGTGCGAGGGCTGCCTCTACGGCAACGAGTGCTTCGACGTGGGCGAGACGCATCCCGAACGGCCGTGCATGGTCTGCGGGGGCCCGGATAGCGACATCGGCTGGGTCGCGGTCGAGGATCAGACGGATTGCGACGACGGGCTGCTGTGCAACGGCATCGACTGGTGCCAGGACGGCACATGCCGCCACGAAAACCCCGCCTTCCAGGACTCCCTATGGTGCAACGGCCAGGAAGCGTGCGACGACCTGTTGGGCGAATATTCCACCGGCGACCCGTGCCAGGGCGTGAACGTGGAATGCGACGAGTCGGAGGACGAATGCATCCTCTCCGACGAATACTACTGCTTCCTCGCCCGCCGCGACCATCCCCAGCCCTGCCAGCTCTCGGCCAACTGCCGCTACGTGCAGCTTCATGTGGACGTGGACAACTCGCCGGTCATCGAAGGCCTGGCCCACTATGAATTCGACGACGCCACCACCGACCTGATGCACGGCTACCACTTCCGCGACGACCGGTGGGTGCTCTTCGATCGCTCGCGCCTGGGTTACAGCTACGGCCTGTCGATCATGAACAGCGCGATCCTGGACATCGCCTCGTTCCCGGCTCAGCAGTACCTCTTCGACGTCATCACCGGCGAGCCGAAGGACGACACCGTCGAATGGTTCCTGGACCTGATCCCCATCGAATCGTGCCTGAACTGGCCCGAGCCCATGCCGGACAACAAATCCGGCGCCGTGGCGCCGCCGTCGGACGAGGTACCCCGCCTGCCGACCGCCGCGGAGGTGGACGCGGCGGACGACAAAATCGGCGCGGACAGCTTCGTGTGCATGAACGCCTCGTCCGGCATCGAAAAGACGCGCCTGGCGATCTTCAATATCCCGGAAACGGGCATCTTATACGGCGTGGAATTCTTACCCGGCTCAACGGAAAAGCCGTGGCATGTGGGCGGCGCGACCGAATTCGTCGCCGACGAAGATTCCCGCGCCGGGTGGTGGAAAAACGGCAAGTGGGCGCTCTATGCCCGGTACTGGCAGGAAGGCGCGGAATTCGCCTTCGGGTTCTATCTGTCGGACGGCGAAGGCAAGGTGACGTTCATGCCGTACGATTTCGACGGTCTGCCGGCCTTCGTGGCGCCGATCGATGTAAAGCTCACGGACTGTTTCTAACTCCGCTTCGAACTCAACTTCTTACCCGCGTCGCCCTTTTTCCCGTCATGGCAGAGGCAGATCTTCTCCGAGCCCGCCCAGCCGATCCCCGGCGCCCGCACCAGGTAGATCGGCAGCGTCCCGTGATACGCCCGACCGATGCGGTGCATCTCGTGCCCCGTGTCGAGCTTGTGAAACGGCCCTAGGACGGCAAAGACAGGGCGCTCGTCGCCCCACGCCTTCGCCTGTCGCTTGACGTCTTTCGCGTCGGACCCCTTGAGACGCTCCACGGTTATCCCGCTCGTCTTCGCCGAGACGCGATTCGTCAGGGCCAGCGGGCCATAGGTCCGGTCGTCGGCCAGCACCACCGCGTCGGCCGGCAGCGCGTCCAGCACATCGGCGGCGAATCGACCGGCTGTCGGCGATCCGGGACAGGTCGGATTCAGGAATTGGCGGTGATAGTCCCCGGCGTCGGCGACCTGGAACGGATTGGCGCCCGCGAGGTTGAGCGCCATCGGCGTGACGATGTCGGCCAGCGTCGGCATCACGATCATCGACCCGCTGATCCCCGCCGTGACCAGCCCCGCCGCGACACTGTGGCGGCTATAGCTGATGCGCCCCATGACCTGTCGCCAAAGTTCCTGCGCGCCGAAGCCGACGAAAACGGCGAAGCTGAGGAACGCGGGAACGAACATGCGCCACGGCTCGGCGACGTTGTATTTGAGCGCAAAAATAAAATGCACCAGCGCCGTCGGCCAGATCCACCAATTCGCCGCCCCGGCACGCGCGAGCGCCAGGGGAATCCCGACCAAGCCCAGAATCAGCCCCAGACCTGCGAAGTTGTACGCCCAAAATCCGACGAAATATTCAATCGCCGGACCCCAATCGACGTAACGCGTGCCGAGGATGCGGTCCTTGTAGAAATCGGTTTCGGAGAACAGATAGGTGTGCCCCAGGTCGATGATGTCCCGGCCCGACGCGAGATAGAGAATCGACGACAGAATCATCGGCGAAACGCCGACCAGCGCCGCCACCGCCGCGGGTTTGAACCAGCCGACGGGCAGGTCGCGCCGTCGGGAATAAAGATAGAGCAGAATGCCCGGCACCGCCGGCAGATAGAAGCGATGATGCACCCACCCCAGGCCGAAGAGAAACGCGGCCTCGTACAGGGGGCGGGGCCTCTGTTTGTCGAAGGCCATGAGCCGGTCGATCGTCGCGAGCAAAATCAGGGCATAAAGCGGCACCGTCGGACCGGCGTGGACTCCCGTCCAAACCGCGTGCGCCGCCGCGAAGGAAAACGCCGAAGCCGAAGCGCCGGTGTGGCCCAATCCTGTGCGGCGCATCACCCGATAGAAAAACATCGCCGCCAGGCCGCCTAAAACGGCGCTGCATCCGGCGGTGCCCAGGGAAATGTGGTCGGCCATTGCCCAAGGCAGGACGAACAACTTGATGACCAAAGTGGTGAGCGGATGGTGCCCCGCGTCCGGCCAAAAATCCCAGCCGTTCAGCGCCCGGAGCTGCGCCACCGCCCCCTCGCCCCACGGGGCCTCGTAGGACGACGTCACGAGATACAACAGTGTGACCACGGCGAAGACGACGGCCTGCCCGGACCGGGATATCGCGCTCGGCGGCGCCGTTTCGGAATGCGTCATGCGGCCCTCGTCGTGGGAATCCGCGAAGTATGACCGCCGGCGGCCGGAATGTCGCTGACATGGCGCAGTATTTCGCCGCATCGACCGCGCGTGCGAGCGACGGCGGCAATTTTCACATGACTTGGGTCCATCGGTTGATTGTGGTCAAAGGCGCACCGCAACGCAATCCATGACATCACGATGGAACACGACATGAATATTTCTCGGCCCCATGGGTGGATGAATCCTGCTATACTGCCGATATCTTATGGATTGAGGGGGTCGCCGAGGCGGGTCGAGGGCGTCGTGTCGCCCGTGGGCTTCGGGGCGGATGACCGGGAGTCGGGACGTTGCCGGGAAAGAAAAATTCTTTGCCTTGGTGACGCCGATGTGGTACATACCGGGCGCTCGATAGCGACTTCCAATGTCACCATCGAACGTCTTCATCAAGATTTGGCGCTTTTGCGCGGCGGTAACGTTCGCACCATGGCTAGCGATGGCTTTGGCGTGCGTTTTGTGTGTGTTTTGTGACGGTACTCGTGCCCAACGCAATCCTGTCGACGTCGGCAGGGCCCTATTCAAGGAGTGAGGATGATGCGTAAGTCCCTGGTGTTGGCCGCCGTTTTCGTGCTGGCCGTATCGGTGGCCGCGAACGCCGCTTGGCTTGACCCGGAGTTGGTCAATCAGTTGGCGACCGCGGATGCCGACGAAAAGGTCTCGATTTTCGTGACCCTGAATGACGAAGTGGATCTCGAGGCGATCGTCAAGGACGCCAACGCGCGTCATCTGTCGCTCGAACAGCGCCACTACAATGTGATCTCGGCCCTGCAGGAAAAAGCCGCCGAGACGCAGGAAGGCCTGATCAACCGCCTGGAGCAGGATCGCCGCCTGGGCCTGGTCAGCGACTACCGCACGTTCTGGATTCAGAACGCGGTCGGCATGACGGTCAAAAGCGACTACATCACCAAGCGCCTGGTCAACGACAAGTCGATCAAGTCGATTTATTTCGATTATCCCATCGAGGTGATCGCGCCGACCTTCGAGGCCCCGGCCGATCCCCCGTCCCTGCTGGCCAACGAGGGCGGCATCGACGCCTCCAACGCTCCCGACCTGTGGGCGCTGGGCTTTGACGGCACGGGCACCCTGGCCTGCGATCAGGACACCGGCGCCGACGGCACGCACTCCGCCTTCGCCAGCCGCTGGCGCGGCCTGGATTCGGGCGTGTCGGCCGGCGAGGCCTGGTTTGATCCGAACGGCAGCGAGACCTTCCCGACCGACTCGGGCACCCACGGCACGCACACCCTGGGCACCATCGTGGGCTCGGGCGGTATCGGCATGGCCCCCGGCGCCAAGTGGATCGGCGCCAAGACCATCGACGTCCCCGGCGGCAACATCCTGACCGACGCGGTCGCCGCGTTCCAGTGGTCCGCCGACCCGGACGGCAACCCGGGCACCTTTGACGACGTTCCCGATGTGGTCAACAACTCCTGGGGCCTGCCCCGCGGCTTCTACGGCTCGTGCCGCGCCGACTTCAACTCCGCCATCGACGCGGCCGAGGCCGCCGGCGTGGTGGTGGTCTTCGCCGCCGGTAACGAAGGCTCCAGCGCCGAGACGCTGCGTTCGCCCGGCAACCGTATCACCAGCCAGTTCAACTCCTTCGCCATCGGCGCGTTGAACCAGAACAACACCTCCATCGCCAGCTTCTCGTCCCGCGGCCCGTCCGACTGCGACGGCGCCACGATCAAGCCGGAAATTTCGGCGGTCGGCGTGAACGTGCGTTCGGCGGCTCCGGGCGGCGGGTACAGCACCAAGAGCGGTACCTCCATGGCCACCCCTCACGTGGCCGGCGCGGTTCTGCTGCTTCGCGACGCCTTCCCGAACGCCACCCCCGAAGACATCAAGTTCGCCCTGTGGCACACGGCCACCGACCTGGGTGACACCGGCGAGGACAACACCTACGGCAACGGCGCGATGGACGTCTACGCCGCGTACCTGTACCTGGCCGACGGCAGCGGCGATCCTTGCGCGCAGATCGTGCAGGATTACGTCGACCTGTGCGGCGCTGACTACAACGACACGTACAACACGGTCTGCACCGTCAACCAGAACCCGGGCTGTCTGTCCACGTGCATCGACCTGTACGGCGTGTGCTCCGACATCGCCAACTGCTACAACACCTCCGAGTGCGACAACCCGCCGGGCGACGACGATGACGACGATTCCGGCGGATGCGGCCGCAATCGCGACTCCTACAGCAACTAATCGTCGACACCACGACAACGCGCGACCGGGGCCCATGGGCCCCGGTCGTTTTTTGTGCGGTCGTTTTTTTACCCCGCCCTTGCTAAGCTGCGCGCCAAGTGCGACAAATTCATGAGGATGAGGCGCATTGTCGACGACGCGACATTCCTTTTCCCGCACGGTCCTGCTTCCGCTGGGGGTCTTTCTCGGCGTCGCGCTTATTTTTTTCGTCACGTGGCTTTTGGCGGAAAAAAACAAGGCCGAAGCCATTCGGCACCAAACCGAATTGATGACCGAGCAGGCGGCGATTCGCCTGGAGGAATTCTTCAAGATCCGGCTCAATCTCGTCGGTCAGATGCGCGACTACTGGCTGCTGGGCCGCATCAATACGCCCGAGACGTTCACCCAACACGCCCTGGCGATTGAATCCCAATTCTCCGGCATCCAGGCGATCAACTGGGTGGATCGATACGGCGTGATCCAGTGGGTGGTCCCCGAGACGACCAACCGGGCCGCTCGCGGCCTGAGCCTCGCCACGCACCCCACGGCCGGACCGACCTTTCGCGCCTCCGCCAAGACCGGTGAACCGCGCATGACCATGCCGCTGGACTTGGTGCAAGGCGGCCGGGGCATCACCGGATATTTTCCGATCATGGACGAGGGCCACGTACGCGGTTTTATCAACGTGGTCTTTCGCATCGGCCCGATGATCGAAGACGCCCTGGCCCGAGGCATTCGCAACAACTACGACTTCGCCATCTACGACGAGGACGGGCATAACTCCCTCGTCTATTCCAGCAACGCCGATCCCCGAACAATCCTGGACGCCCAACCCTCCTCCCGCCGGCATATGCAGTTCGCCAACCATCAATGGCTGGTCGTGCTGACGCCGACGGAAAAAGTGCTGAACAACATTGTCGCGCCGATCGATCTGTCGATCCTCATTCTGGGATTTGCGATGGCGTTGGTGCTCTCGCTGCAAACGCGGGCGATGATGGCGTCCAACGAACGTATCCGCGCCTCCGAGCGCCAGTATCGGGCCATCTTCGAGGCGGCGGGCACGGCGATGATCAATTTCGACGAGGACTCGGTCATCACCCTGGCTAATTCCGAGTTTCTGCGCCTGGCCGGCATCACCGACGAAGACGTCGCCCGAGGAGTCACCTGGCGCCAGTTCATCACGCCCGAGTCCATGGACTACATGGACGACTATCACGAAAAGCGCGGCCGCAAACCCGAATCGGTGCCCAATCGCTACGAGGCCGAGGTCGTCGATTCGTCCGGTAAACAGCACGTGGGCATCGTGAATATCAGCGTGGTGCCGGGCACCTCCAAGCGCGTCGCGTCCTTTCTGGACTTGACCGACCAGAAGCGCGCCGAGGCCCAGATGTTCCGCGCCGAAAAGCTCGCGGCCCTGGGCCAGATCAGCGCGGGCATCGCCCACGAGATCAACAACCCGAACAACTTCATCTACTTCAACCTGCCGATCCTCAAGCGCTATATCTCCGCGATTCAGCCGTTTCTGGACGCCGAGGCCGAGCGCAATCCCGATCTGAAGGTTCTGAACATGCCCTATGCCGAGTTCATCGCCGACCTGGACAAGCTGATCGGCAACATGAAACACGGCTCGGAACGCATCAACGGCATCGTCTCCGAACTGAAGAACTACATCCGCAGCCACGACGCCGAGCAAAAATCGCCCAAGCCCCTCAACGAGGTCATCGACAACGTCCTGACGCTGGCCGGCAAGCAGGTCGGAACGTCGGTGCGTCACCTGGATGTGGACGTGGAGCCGGATCTGCCCTTGGTGCGCATGAATTCGGGCAAGATCGAGCAGGTGCTCATCAACCTGCTGGTCAACGCGGCCCAGGCCTCGGACAAGGAAGACTCCCGCGTCTCCTTGCGGGTTTGGAATTCGACCGATCGGCCGGGGTTTGTCGCGATCGAGGTGGAAGACAACGGTCACGGCATCCCGCCGGATATTTTGGGGCAGATTTTCGATCCGTTCTTCACCACCAAGGGCCGGGAATCGGGGACAGGTCTTGGCTTGGCCATCTCGCAGCGTATTATTGAAGAACACGGGGGCGAAATTCGGGTGGCCAGCACGCCGGGCGTCGGCACCCGATTTACCGTGATGCTACCCAATGTTTCGGCCAACGTTTCGGAAAGCGATTCGGCATGACGTCCATTCTCATGGTCGACGACGAACAGGACTTTCTCGACAGCATCAAACGCATGCTGCGCATCGAGGGGTACGACGAGTTGACGGCCATGGCCGACCCGACGCGCGTCGAGGCCCTGATGGCCGACACGAAATTCGACGTGGCGTTTCTGGACATCACCATGCCCGGCATGGACGGCCTCGAACTGCTCCGACGCATCAAGGAACGCTCGCCGGAAACCGAGTGCGTGATGCTTACGGCCCACGACTCCATCGAACTGGTTATCAAGGCGATCAAGATGGGCGCCTATGACTATCTGCTCAAGCCCGTCAGTCCCGAGCAGCTCACGCACGTTCTCGACCGCGCCCTGGAACGCAAGCGCTTGCTGGCGTCGCTGCTGCTGCGTTCGGAGCAGGCGTTCGAAAAGATGCTCGACCACCCCGAAGCCTTCGGGGACATCGTCACCAACAACAAAGCGATGCTGCGTCTGCTGCATGAAGCGGAGTTGCACGCGGTTTCGGATATTCCGGTGTTGATTACCGGTGAAACCGGCGCGGGCAAGGAGGTGCTAGCCCAGGCGATCCATAAAGCCAGCCGTCGCGCCGCCGGGCCGATGGTGGCGGTCAATATGCTGGCCCTCTCGCCGACGTTGTTCGAATCGGAATTCTTCGGCCACGCCAAGGGCTCGTTCACCGGAGCGGATCGAGAAAAGGCGGGGTACCTGTCCAAGGCCCGGGGCGGCACGCTCTTCCTGGACGAAATCGGCGATCTGTCCCTGGAGATCCAAGGCAAGCTCCTGCGCATCCTGCAGGAAGGCGAGTTCGTTCCCGTCGGCAAGACGCAGCCCGAGAAGGCGGACGTGCGTATCATCGCGGCGACGAATCAGGATCTGGCCAAGCTCGTCGCCCAGCGCAAATTCCGCAAGGATCTGTTCTATCGCCTTCAGTTCGCCCATCTGGACCTGCCGCCGCTGCGTTCGCGGCGCGAGGATATCCCGCTTCTGGCCACGCAGTTCCTGCGCCAATCCACCCATCCGGAGGCGACAATCTCGGAAGAAGGATTGGACGTGCTGGCGGCCCACGACTGGCCGGGCAATGTGCGCGAACTCAAAGGCACCCTGGAGGCGGCGGCGAATCTGGCATCGGGCAAGGTCATCAAGCCGGAGCATCTGCGATTGCCCGAAGCCAAGGCGCGCTCGCGACAGGTGCAGACGGACGCCGACGACCGGAAACTGCGCCCGTTGGCCGATGTGGAACGCGAGCACATCGTCGCGGTCTACCGAGCCGTCGGGAATAACAAGAGCCAAGCGGCGCGCGTCCTGGGCATCGGCCTGCAAACGCTCATCCGACGCCTGAAATCTTATCGCATCCCCTAAGGCTCTCGGCGGCCCTCTCCGGCTTGACCAAAATCAACAAACGCCCCCGATTCCACCATCTTGGTACAACATGGACGATTTCCCTGAAATCTTCCGATGTTGCTGCCCCGCCCTATGCCAATTTGGTAAAGCCCTGACTTTCCTGACATTCTCAGTCGGACCGGCCAATGGCTATATCCTATTGATATTACGTCGTTATTTCGCTGTCCACTTTTTGGCATGGCGGTTGCTTTATTACCGCGCAGACACAGAAAGAGCGCGGAGGCGTCGCCATGTTGAGCAAAGAAGCGATCGAAAACCTCCAATTCGCGTTCTTCGCTTTCGCAATCATGCTCTTTCTGTTTGCCCGGGTCGCCGGCACATCGGCGTGGTTCGATGTGAACGAGGCGAAAACGACGCCGGCCGTCATGCTGGCGACGTCGGAGGCGCACAGCGCCCCCGCCTCACCGGCGAACCCGATAGATCTTTCAACGAAAACCCCGGACGCCGTCGCGGTTCGGTAGGAGAACTCTGGTGGCGCACCGGGAAACGGATTTTCAGATGCAAAACAATAAGGCGAACAGCGGTTCGTTCGCCCTGAACGACACTTTGGAAAAGAAACTCAAAGTCCTGGTCGTGGACGATGAGCCGATCCAACTCGAGACGATTCGTCGCGGGCTGCTGCTCAACGATTTCGACTGCGTCACGGCCAGGGACGCCTGCACGGCGCTCAAGATTCTCGAAGGCGCCGAGGGCGGGAGCTTCGACGTGCTGCTCACGGACATGAATATGCCCGGCGATTGCGGCGGCGATCTCTACGAACAGGCGCGGCGGGTGCGTCCCGACCTGCCGGTGGTGATGATCACCGGTCTGGCCTGGACCCCGGCCATCGAATCCCTGCGGCAAATGGGCTTGCCGATCGTCCAAAAGCCCTTCGACCCGGACGAGCTGGTTCGGGCACTCAAGGAAGTCGCTTCCGCTTAAGCGGGAGATAAAACACGGCAGGTCGACTTACCAACGACCCCACCTAAAATTTCCGCTACGTAACCCTCCTAAGACTTCACCAGTCTTTCAAGCCCGGGGAGCCTGACTCCCCGGCGCCACCTGCCGTTTGCGCCGATGAACGCGCGAACGGGTCGATTCTCCGATCAATCTGGTCAGCGGCGACGCCCGTCCCTATGATGGCGCGCCATGTCCGACGCCGTCTCCCAGCCTGAACCGCCCTTTCGCGCCCGTCTGCTGCGCCTGGCGGCGATCAACGCCCTTTCCAATCTGATGGTGCCGCTGGCGGGCATGGTGGACACGGCCTTTCTCGGCCACCTGCCTCAGATCCGCCACCTGGCGGGGGTCGGGCTGGCGGCGATTCTCTTTGACTACGTCTACTGGACCTTCGGCTTCCTGCGCATGGGCACCACCGGCGTCACCGCCCAGGCCCACGGACGCCGGGATCGCGAGGAAGTCGTCCTGACGCTCCTGCGCGCGTGCATGATGTCGGTGGGCATCGGTCTGACGATCTGGCTGGCGCAAGAACCGCTTCGCGAAATCGGCTTTTCGATCCTGAGCGGAACGCAGACCGTGGAAGCCGCCGGCCGGGAATATTGGAACGGACGCATCCTCGCCGCGCCGTTCACGCTGACGAACTTCGTGCTCATCGGCTGGTTCCTGGGCCGGGAGCAAAGCGGCCGCGTACTCGTGCTTTCCGCGGTCGGCGGATTCGGCAACATCGTGCTCGACTACCTCCTGATCGTCCGCCTGGGCATGAGCAGCTACGGCGCGGGATTGGCGACGGCCATGTCCCAGATGGCGATGTTCGTCGTGGGTTTGAGTTTCACCGTCGGCGAATGGCGGATCGCGCGCAAAGTCGCCCGACGCACTTTCGACGCCCAGGCCCTGCGCCGCCTTTTGGCTCTCAACCGGGATTTGATGATCCGCACGCTCGCGCTGATCACGACACTGTCGGTTTTCACCAACACCAGCAGCGTGCTGGGCACGGCGTTCCTGGCGGCGACGACGATCCTGGAACGGGTCATCACCATGGCGTCGTATTTCATCGACGGCGTCGCCTTCGCGGTCGAAACGCTGGCGGGGATTTTCGAAAGCGAGGGCAGAGACAAGTCGCCGCTGCTGCGTTTCGCCATGGGCACGGGCATCGCGGCGGGCGTGACCTTCGCCCTGGCGTTCGCCGTCTTTCCGACGACGCTCTTTGCCCTGCTCACCGATCACGCCGACGTGTTGGCGATTATCTACCGCCACGTCTGGTGGCTGCTGCCGACGCTCTTTTTCGGGGCGGCGGCGTACGTGCTGGACGGCTATTTCATCGGCCTGACCAAGGGAGCGTGGCTGCGAAAATCGATGGTCACGTCGGCTCTTCTGGGCGCCGCGCCGGTGACGATCGTCGCGTACCTCATGCGTTCGACGCACCTGCTCTGGGTCGGCCTGGTGATGTTCATGGTCATGCGCGCTTGGACGCTGTGGCGTTTGGTGCCGCGGACGTTGAATCAATCGCCCATGGAATAAGGTTTGTCATCCCGAACGGAGTGAGGGATCTCTCATCCGACGATCTTAACAACGGACGAGAGGTTCTTCGCTTCGCTCAGAATGACATTCCTCCTATTTGGAAGAACGCACTTTCGCACCGCGACGCCGCCACTAATCCTTGCGCCAGATGCTCCGTGCCGGTTCCATCGGATCCTTGACCTCGGTGAAGGGATCGACCTTGTAGAGATAGGTCTTCCACATGCCGCTGGTGACCAGGCGCATGCCGGTCATGTCGGCGTTTTGCGAATGGTGGGGCTTGGTGTTTTCGATGGCGTAGCGCTGGCAGGTCATCGTGCCGTCGGACTCGCAGATCTGCACGTTCTTGAAATTCTCGTTGGGAATCTCCGGGTCGTCCATGCCGATCATCCGGGACAGGCCGATCTTGTTGAGGACGTAATACGCGTTGGGCACCCGGTACGCCTCGCCGGGAATCGACGCGCTCCCGTCGGCCGCCATGCGTACCCCGGCCATGGCGAATCGGCACGCGAGTTGGTGCTCCGGATGGCCGGTGCCGCCGTGATCGGGCGAGAGGGCGAGGATCACCGTCGGCTTGAACTTGCGAATCGCGGCGGCGATCTTCGGCGTCGGGTCGCCCTGCTCCATCCAGACCTTGGCGATCTCGTGGCGGTCCGGGATGGACTCCACCGGCAGCGGCGCGTTGAAATAATACTCGTGCTGCAACGTGGCGCCGTAGAGGCGCGCGACCTCGGCCAGCTCCTTGCCGCGAACCGTCGGCAGATCCGGATTGCATCCGCCGGGGATGTGGCAGGCGCCGCCGTCGCCGTGCGTGAGAACGAAGAAGTACAACTCGCCGCCGGCTTTGTACGCCGTCTTGGCCAGGATGGACCCGGCGAAGGACTCGTCATCCGGATGGGCGGCCACCCACATCACCCGCTGAGGCGTCTCCAACATCTCGTCGAGAAACAACCCCTCGTGGGGCTGCATCTTCGCCGCGCACGCGCTCGTCATCGCCATCGTCAACATCACAACGCACCAAGCCGCCCACCGCCGAATCGTCATGCCGTCACCCTCTTGGTCAGAAGCTCGGCGACACCTTCGCCGGGCTTGATCTTGAATGTTTGAATCAACAGATACGTCGCCATCGCGAAGTTGCCGAGGGTGACAATAAGCGCCAGCCAGACCAACCGTGCGATCCACGACGTTTCCTTATAGGCGAGCCAGGCCCAAAAGGTCAAAAAGGCGAAATAGGTGTCGAACAGGGTGGTGACGAACCAGGGCTCGTCCAGCAACCGGGAACCGGCGGAAAAGACGCTTTCGTCCAGCGACGCGGTCACGGTGGCCCAGAGCATTCCGGCGAAAACGACCCCGACAAAGATGCGAATGCGCGTGATTCCCGACATGGCGTCTCCTTTCGCAAAATGGCGAAGAAGACTTTAGCGGGTGCGCCGATCGTCGGCCAAGAGTCGGGCGGCCAGAATGCCTCCGATGAAGCCGAACAGGTGGCCTTCCCAACTGACACCGTCCCGGATCGGCAGGACGCCCCAGAGCATACCGCCGTAAAGCACGCCGACCAGGATGGACAAAAACATCGCCCCGGCGCTGCGTTCGAAGTATCCGCGCAGGAGCAGAAATCCCAGATAGCCGAAGACCACGCCCGACGCGCCGATGTGCACCGAACCGGCCCGCCCGAAGATCCAGATCCCCAGGCCGGAGACGATCGTCACCAGCACCGTCACCGCCCAGAAATCCTTGGGCCGACGCACCGTCACCAACCAGCCGAGCGAAACGAACGGGATGGTGTTGGCGATCAGATGGCTTAGGTTCCCGTGCAGAAACGGGCACAGAGGGATGCCGATCAGACCGAGAGGCGTGCGCGGTCGAATGCCCAGGGCGTTGAGGCCTTGGCCCAGAAGCAGGATGTCGATCAACTCGAAGATCCACATCCACATCGCCAATCGCAATACCGTCGCCAAAGGCCTCTCCACCGGTTGACCGAGCATGCCCGACGCGCCGGCCAGCCTTACGCGCCGCCACGTGGTCGCGGAATAATCAGAATAACCGAATGTCGGGTTATTTCGCGTCATGTCGTCACGCTAGTCCAACGTCCCATCAAGGGGAAAGGAACATTTTCCGAAAAAATTATCCAGACCGATTTTTCCATATCGGTGCCGGCCGGGGCCGAAACGAAATTTTCGTCGCGATATCGATTCTTTATCGCACTTGGCCGTCGGATCGGGTATAAGGAAATAACTGTCGGGACGGCTCGGCCGCCCGACGATTGGCTCATGCACCCTGATGAAAAAATTTGCCTTGAGAGCACGATATGCAGAGCGGTAGAACACCTCGCCCTGCCGGTCCGTCCCCTGCGGCTTCTCCGGCCACGTCGCCGGTGGATGACCAAAACGCGCGTTTGCGTCTTTTGGCCGCTCGAATGCCCGAACTGGCCGCCGCCCCGTCGATTGGCGATCTGTGCCGACGGGCGCTGACGATCCTCGGTGAGCTGCTCGAGGCTCGGGGCGGCAGCGCCTACCGCGTGATGGACGATCACTTGTGCCTCCAAGCCGGGCTCGACCCCGGGCACCAACCCGAAACGCTTCCGCTCAACCAACTCGGCTCGGGCCTCATCGGTCGGCTGCTGCGCCACCGGGAGGCGTTCATTGTCGAAGACATGGCCCGCGAATCGGCGATCGAGCCGTCCGGCTGGAGCGGATACGCGGACCCGTCGGCGCTCGTCGTGCCGATCCACGGCGAAACCGGCGACGTGGCGTGCCTGTGCTGCCTGCACAACAAAGCCGAGCCGCCCTTCGACGAATTCGATCTGGAAATCGCCCGCGTCGTCGCGGCCCACGCCGGGGTCGTGCTCAACACCCTGCAACTTCGCGAGAATCTGACGGCGTCGGAAAACCGCTATCGCCAATTGACGGAAAAATCGCTCACCGGCATTTTCATCCACGATGAAGGCAAGGTCGTCTATTTCAATCGCCGCATGGCCCAGATGTTCGGCTACGGCGACATCTCCGTGGAGAAACTGAGCGGAAAATCATTTCTCGACGTTGTGCATCCCGACGACCGAGAGGCCATCCGCGACCGATGGACCCGCCGCATCGACGGCGAGGACCTCCCGACGCACCACCTGATGCGCGCCTTCAAGCGGGACGGCAGTGAAATTTTGCTCGAGGTTCTGGCCACCGTCATCGAACACGAAGGCCGACGAGCCACCATGGGCCACGCCATCGACGTCACCGAGCGCCAACGCGCCACCCAGGAACGCGACCGCCTGCTCCGATTTCAGGCGGAGATCCTGAACAACCCGGGCATGATGATCGTTGTTTCCGACGAGAACAGCGCCATCACCATCTGGAACGCCGGGGCGGAACGAATCACCGGATACTCCGCCGACGAAGTCGTCGGGAGCTCCGAGATCTGGCGAATGCTCTACCCCGACGCCGCCTACCTCGATCGCGTCGCCAAGGAGTTCAACGCCAGCTACGCGGAAGGCGGAACCGTCCAAAACAAGACGTCGAACATCCGGCACAAGGATGGCACGGATCGCGTCGTTTCGTGGTTCTCCGTGCGTCTGGCCGAAGACGGCTCGCGTCGCTTGGGGACCATTTCCGTCGGATTGGACGTGACCGAAAGCCGCCAATATCAAGAGGCGCTCGTCCGATCCGAGGAGAAATATCGCAACCTGGTCGAGTCGTCCGAGATCGGCATTTTCATCATGGACGAAGGCCGTTTCGCTTTCGTGAACGAGGCCATGTGCAATATGTTCGGCGCAACGCCCGACCAGATGATCGGCAAGATGGCGTTCGATTTTCTCGAAGGCAAAGACCAGCAGAAGATGATTGATGTCTTCACCGAATGGTCCAACGACGTCGAGGTCGACTCCGGCCACCGCATCGAGATCACCGGCATCGGCGGCGTGAAACGACACATCGTCCTGCGCGTTCGCGACATTGTCTACGACGGACGCCGGGCCATCCACGGCCTGTTCACCGACGTGACCAAGGAAAAAGAACTCGAGGACAAGCTCCTGCAATCCCGCAAGATGGAAGCGATCGGGCGACTGGCCGGAGGCATCGCCCACGACTTCAACAACATGCTCACCGGCATCATCGGCTACGCGGAGATGATTCTTACCGAAGGCCGCGTCAAACCGCCCGACCCGCTTTACGAAGACGTCCAGGAAATCAAGGACGCCGCCGATCGGGCGGCCCAGCTCACGCGCCAACTGCTGGCTTTCAGCAAGCAGCAGCTTATCGAACCGAGGGTGATCGATCTGAACAAGGTCATCCGCGACTCGATGAAGATGGTTTCGCGCATGATCGGCGAGCATATTCGCCTGGACCTGGATTTTTCCCGCGACAAGGCGGTGGTCCGTGTCGATCCCACGCAGGTCGACCAGATCCTCGTCAACCTGGCGGCGAACGCCCGGGATGCCATGCCCGGCGGCGGGTCCTTCCGCATCACCACCCGCGTCATCGAGGACAAGGAACGCCCGTCGCCCGGTCGCGACGACGTGGTGGTGCATCGCTTCGTGGAGATGACCGTCGCCGACACCGGCTGCGGCATGGACCCGGAAACCCTGGCCCGCAGTTTCGAGCCGTTCTATTCCACCAAGGACAAGGACAAAGGCACGGGACTGGGCCTGGCCACCGTTTACGGAATCGTACAGCAACACGACAGCACCATCGAGGTCGACTCCCGCGTCGGCGAAGGCACGGTCTTCCGCCTTTACTTCCCGTACGTGGACGGCCAACCGGCGCCGGTGGACGTGGACGACACCGCGGATATGGGCCACAAAGGCACCGAACGCATCCTTCTGGTCGAGGATCAGGACATCGTGCGCGCCTTGGCGAAACGCATACTGCGTCGCCAAGGGTACGAGGTCTTCGAGGCCTCCAACGGCCCCGAAGCCTTGGAGATCGCGGACCGCCTGGACCACCCCGTGGAACTGCTCCTGACGGACGTCGTCATGCCCGGCATGAACGGCCTGGAACTCTACAAACAGATGCACGCCCGGGACGGCGATTTGAAAGTGCTGTACATGTCCGGCCACGAGGAAGAATTGCTGGCCCACCAGGGCGTGCTCAACGCGTCGACGCCGTTTTTGTACAAACCTTTTAAAATCCGCTCTTTAGCCGCCAAGGTCCGCGAAGTTCTGGACGACGTCGCCCGCTCCGCCCCTGACCTTTCGTAATTTCACCCACCGAAAATCCTTCCGCGCAAAAAGTGCGTCTTGACGTCGGCGTTCGAGAGAATTAGTAAGTATGCGCTCACTTACCCAAGGATTTGCCGATGGGTCGCCAGCAACAATTTACCGACGATCAGATTCTGGAAGTCGCCCGCGCGTGCTTTTTGGAACACGGTCCGTCCGTTTCCACCAATGTCATCGCCGACAAGCTCGGCGTCTCCCAGGCGGCGCTGTTCAAGCGTTTCGGCACCAAGGAGGAATTGCTCCTGGCCGCGATCTTGCCCGACGAAACAATGCCTTGGGTCAAGCAGGTGTCGGCGGGACCGGACCCGGAGCGGGACCTTCGCGAACAACTGATCGAGATCGGCGGAATCATCGACGAGTATTTGTCGAGCCTGGTGCCGCGCATGGCGGTCCTGCGTTCCGCGGGGTTCACGCCGGAGGGGCTTTGCGGGCGATACGCCGTGCCGCCGCCGGTGCAAGGCCATCGGGCCATGTCCAAATGGTTCGGCCACGCCATCAAACTGGGCATGATCGAGGCGGAGGACCCGGGCATCCTGGCCCTGACGTTCCTCGGGGCCTTTCACCTGCGCCATTTCGTGCATCACACCTTCGGCGAGGCCTTGGTGAAAAGCAGCTCACGACATTTCATCAAAAATCTCGTGGACACGGTCTGCCGCGGAATCGAAACAAAGGAGTCCGCTTCATGACATCGCGATCGGTCATCATGCCGGTGCTCGTGCTGGCTGCCTGGGCGGTGGCGGCCTCGGTCGCCATGGCTCAGGAAGACAACCGCGACGAGGCGAAGGAAGGCTTCCCCGAGTCCTACACCGCCGAGTCCGCCGGTACGGCGCCGGCGACCGCGTGGTGGATGGAACTGGGCGATCCGCGCCTGAACGAATTGATCGAGCAAGGCCTGGAACAGAACCCGAATCTGTCCGCCGCCCGCGAACGCGTCGTGGCCTCCAAGGCCCAGGCGACGGGCTCCCTGGCGCCGTTGCTGCCTCACGCGAGCGTGGAACTCGGCCTGAAACGCACGTCCATCGAATTCAAAAATCTGGACGAAGGCGAGTATCCCGTGACCAGCGGCGGATCGTCGGCGTCGTCGAGCAGCGGCGGCAGTTCGTTCAGCAGTACAAACTTTGACGACCCCATCGTCACCGACTCGGGCTCGGCGTATCTGGTCGGCAATTGGCAATTGGATGTGTTCGGCAAAAACGCCTTCGCCTACGCCGCCAATCGCAAGGAAGCCCTCGCCTCCCAAGGCGATCGAGACGCCGATGCCGCCTCCTTGGCCGCGAGCATCGCCGGGGCGTATTACGACGTCATCGCCGCGCGGGCCAAGGTGCGGGCGGTCGAAAAGCAGATTCAGGCCAACCAAAAAATGCTGGACCTGATGCAGCTTCGCTTCGAGACCGGCGTCGCGTCGGGCCTGGATGTGTTGCAGCAAAAGCAGGTGCTGGCTTCCAGCAAGACGCGCTTGCCGAACACGCGGCTGGAACTGCGTCTGGCGGAACAAACCCTGGCGACGCTGCTCAACCAGCAGCCGACGCAGACCGTTGCCATCGACGCGGATGCCTTGCCCGAGATTCCCGCGCTCGAACGTCTGGACGAACCGGAGGCTCTGCCATCCAACCGGCCGGACGTGGAGGCCTCCTATGAGCGCATGCGCGCCGCGCGAAATCGCAAATACAGCGCCATCGGCGGTTTTCTGCCGACGTTGACCGTCACCGGTCAGTACGGTCAGGAGCGTCCCGATTACGACGTGGATCAGGTCAACGAAATCTGGTTCGTCGGCGCCGGGCTGTCGATCCCGATTTTCCAGGGCGGCAGCAACATCGCGACGTATCGGGCCAACGCGGCCAATTATCGCGCCGCCCGGCAGGACTACCGCGCCCTGCAGTTGACGGCGGTGCGCCGGGTGGAAGCGGCCGTGGCCCGGGACCGGGAAATGCACGAAGCCCTGACCGCCTACCAGGGGCAATTCGAAGCCGCTCAGGCGGCGCTGGATCAATCGACCGAACGCTATCTCACGGGACTGACGGACTACGTCTCGGTACTCGCCGCAATCAACGCCAAGCAGGCCGCCGAGTTGTCCGTCATCCAAACGCATCGACAGATGATCGACGCGCGCCTGGCGTTGTACGACGCGGTGGGCGGCGCCTGGATGAACGATCTTTCCATGCCGGCAAAGGACGACGAATCATGACATCCCCGAACGAGCACTTGGACCCCTTCGCCGAAAACGAGCGCATCGAACGGTCGATGAAAAAGCGCCTGCCTCGGCCTGTCATTCCGGCGATCATCGTCGGCGGCGGCCTGGTGGCGGCTATCGTCATGCTGGCGTTCAAACCGGAAATCAAAAGCGAGGCCCGCGCCCCCGAGGCGGTGCTGGTGGACGCCCAGTCCGTCGAACCGGCCCCGGCCCAGGCGCGCATTTATACCACCGGCGTGTTGACCGCCTCCAAGCTGGTCAACGTGATGCCCGAAGTCACCGGCAAAATCGTCGAGCAATCGCCGAATCTGGTCCCCGGCGGCAAGCTCAAGAAGGGCGAATTGCTGGTGCGTGTCGATCCGCGACCCTATCGACTGGTCATTCAGGAGCGGCAAAGCCAGGTCCAGGAGGCCGAGGTCGCCTTGGAAATGGAAAAAAGTCGCGGGCGCATCGCCTCGGAAGAATGGGAATTGCTCGGCAAGGGCAAGGCCGACGACACATCCCTCGCCTTGCGCGGTCCCCAATTGCGGGCCGCCGAGGAAGGGGTCAAGGCCGCCCGCAGCGCCCTGGATCGCGCCCGCCTGGATCTGGAACGCACGGCGTTGTACGCCCCCTTCGACGCTCTGGTCTATGAAGAGCACGCCGACGTGGGGCAGTTCGTCGCCCCCGGTTCGAGCCTGGCGACGATCATCAGCACCGACCGCTTCTGGAGCAAGGCGTCGGTGGAGGTCGCCCAACTGGCGCTCATGGAACTGCCCGGCCTGAATTCGGAAAACGCGTCCGCCGTGGAGATCGTGCACGATCTGGCGAACGGACAACGCATCGTCCGCGAAGGTCAGGTCCTCGGCCTGGCCGGCGGCCTCGACCCCCAGACGCGCACGGCCCAGGTGCTCATCGGCGTGGACAATCCCCTCAATCCGCCCGAAGGCGGCTATCCCCTGCTCCCCGGCGCCTACGTGGAGCTGGCGATCAAGGGCATCTCCATTCCGTCGGCCTTCGAGATCCCGCGACGCGCGATCTTCGACGGCAACAAGGTCTGGACCGTCGGCGAAGGCGAGCACCTGGTGGAGAAGACGATCACGATCGGCTGGGGCGACAAGAACGAAGTGTACGCCACCGCGGGCCTGAACTCCGGCGACCGCCTCGTGACCAGCTCTTTGTCCATGCCGGTGGAAGGCATGGCCGTCAAGGTGCGCGCCGCCGGCAGCGAGGGCGAATCCGAACGCGTCGCCTCGGACGGCACCGGCGCCGGGACCGAGGAAGGCACGGCCTCGGCGGGCGTCGGCAAGGCCGAACCGGCGACCCTCTAACCCCGCGACCACAACCACGACCCTCGACGCAAGGAAACGAGCGATGAACGATCGAGAAGCCGTAGCGCACATCAAGGGCCCCATCGCGTGGATGACGCAGAACACGGTCGCCGCCAATCTGCTGATGATCGTGATTATCTTCGGCGGCATCGTGGGGCTGTTTCGCACCAAGCAGGAGGTCTTTCCCGACACGAGCCTGGATACGGTCGTGGTCAGCGTCCCCTATCCCGGCGCCAGCCCGTCCGAGGTCGAGCAGGGCATCGTGCTGGCCATCGAGGAAGCGGTGCGGGGTATCGACGGCGTCAAACACGTCAAGGCCACCGCGGCCGAGGGCGTGGGCACGGTGAACGTCGAGTTGTTGCTCGACGCCGATCCGGAGAAGGCGCTCCAGGACGTGAAAAGCGAAGTGGACCGCATCCAGTCCTTCCCCGAGCAATCCGAAGAGCCGTCGGTCACGCTCCTGTCCAACCGTAAGCCGGTCGTGGGACTGATTGTCGCGGGCAACCAGGATTTGTCGCGGCTGCATGCCATTGCCGAGCACGCGCGCAACATGCTGCTGGAAGACCCGCGCGTCACGCAAGTCGAAATGGCCGGGGTGCCGCCCCTGGAAATCAGCGTGGAAGTTTCGCGGGAAAATCTGCTGAAGTACGACCTGACCCTCGAAGAGATCGCCCGGCAGCTTCGCGCGTCATCCCTGGAGTTGCCCGGCGGCACGCTGGAGACCGCCGGCGGTCAGATCCTGGTGCGCGTGGCGGATCGCCGCCTCTACGGCCACGAGTTCGACGACGTGATCATCAAGAGCACGGCCCAGGGCGCGAAGGTGCGTCTGGCGGATATCGCGACGATCCGCGACGGTTTCGAGGACACGGACCTGGCGTCCTACTTCAACGGCAAGCGCGCGGTCCGCGTGACGGCCTACCGGGTCGGCGACGAGACGCCGACGGATGTCTCCGACGCCGTGCATGACACGGTCGAGCGCCTGCGCGAGGAATATCCGCCGAATATTATCTTCGATCTGTGGAATGACGAATCCGAATTTCTGGAAGCCCGCATCGACCTGCTGGTGCGCAACGCCCGCTTGGGCTTGATTCTGGTCGTCATCATTCTCGCGCTGTTCCTGGAACTGCGTCTGGCGTTCTGGGTCGCCCTGGGGATTCCCGTGTCGTTCCTCGGCGCGTTTTTGCTGATGCCGATACTGGGCATCTCGATCAACATGATCACGCTGTTCGGCCTGATTATCGTCCTGGGTATGGTCGTCGACGACGCCATCGTCATCGGCGAAAATATCTACACCAAGACGCAGCAGGGCATGCGCCGCGTTCCCGCCGCCGTGGAGGGAGCGACCGAGATGGCGGTCCCCGTCGTCTTTTCCGTGCTGACCACCGTCGCCGCGTTCATGCCGATGTTTTTCGTGCCGGGCACCATGGGCAAAATCTTCGCCCTCTTCCCGATCGTGGTGATCTCGATCCTGTTCTTTTCCATGACCGAATCGTTTTTCGTCCTGCCCGCCCATTTGTCCCACGGGCACCCGAACAAGCCCGGCGGCGTCATGGCGTGGATCGAGTCCAAGCGGCTGATCTTCGCGGCCGGATTGGAAAATTTCATCAACAACAAGTACCGCCACTGGCTCCAGCGCGCGATTCGCCGCCGTTATGTGGCGGTCGCCGTGTGGGTGGCGCTGTTTTTCATCACCATCGGCGCGGTCGGATCGGGCCTGGTTCCCTTCGCGTTCTTCCCGGACGTGGAAGGCGACCTGGTCATCGCCTCGGCGCGCCTGCCTTACGGCACCGCCATCGAACGCACCTACGAGGTTCAGGAAGTCCTGGAAGCGTCGGCGGAAAAGACCATCGCCGACTTCAAGAAGGCCAATGTGCGCGGCATGTTCTCCCGCGTCGGCGAATCCACGCCGACCTGGAACGTCGACCCGGAGACCGGCAGCCACATCCTGTCCATCGAGGTGCTGCTGGTCGGCTCGGACCAGCGCGAGTTCACCGCCTTCGACTTCGCCGACAAATGGCGAGACTACACGCCGCCGATCGCCGGCGTCGACTCGCTCACGTTCGCCTCGTCGGCCGGTCCGTCGGCCGGTCCGGCGGTGGATGTTCAACTCTCCCACTACGACACCAAGGTTCTGGCTCATGCGTCCCAGGACGTGGAGCAGGCCCTGCGCAGCTACGATCAGCTCACGAACTTCGAGAACACCTATTCGGCCGGCAAGCCCCAGCTCGATTTCCGCCTGCTGCCGATGGCCCGCACCTTGGGCCTGTCCGCCGACGACATCGCGCGCCAGCTTCGCGCGGCGTTTTACGGAGCCGAGGCGATTCGCGAGCAGCGGGGGCGCAACGAGCTCAAGGTAATGGTGCGCCTGCCCGAGGACGAGCGCGTCTCCGAATTTGACATCGAGCAGTTCCGCGTCACCACTCCGGCCGACGGCCAGGTGCCTCTCAACTACGTGGCCGAGTTCGAACGGGGCCGCGCGCCGACGAATATCCGCCGCGAGGACGGCAAGCGCATCATCGACGTCACCGCCAAGCTCGCGCCCGGCGTCGCGTCCTCTCGCCCGGTGCTCGAATCGATTTCCGCCAACGATCTCCCCCGCATCCTGGACAAATACCCCGGCCTGACCGCCGAATACGCCGGTGAACAACGGGAGCAGGGTGATACGTTCAAAAGCCTGGGGCAAAATTTCTTCCTGGCGCTGTTTGTCATCTTCGCTTTGCTGGCCATTCCCCTACGCAGCTACGTGCAGCCGGTCATCATTATGTCGGCTATTCCGTTCAGCTTCGTGGGCGCCGTCTTCGGCCATGTGCTGATGGGCTATAACCTGAACATCATCAGCTTCTTCGGCATCGTCGCCCTCACCGGCGTCGTGGTGAACGGCTCGCTGGTGCTCGTGGACACGGCCAACCGCATCCGCCAGGACGGCAGCGGCGCATGGGAAGGTATCGTCGAGGCCGGTTGCCGCCGATTCCGACCGATCATGCTCACGTCGCTGACGACGTTCTTCGGCCTGGCGCCCATGATTTTCGAGACGTCGGTGCAGGCCCGATTCCTGATTCCCATGGCGATCAGCCTGGGCTTCGGTATCCTCTTCTCTTTGGGCGTGACGCTGCTGCTGGTCCCGTCGATCTACGTGATCCTCGAGGACGTGGCCAATCTGTTCCGCCACGAGGACGACAAGGAATTTCTCCCGGGCCTGGACACGCCGCTGGATCCCGCAACCGTGGCGCACGACACCACGGCCTGACCTTTCGCGATCGAAACGGCGACGCGCCCCGGCCTTGGCCGGGGCGTTTTTTCTTGGTGGACGGTTGGCGCCGACTACGGAGTCGCCGTCGCGGTTCGACGCGTGTCGGGAATGGCGGGCGGCGGCGCGGCCGGACCGGCGAATTTTTCGCCCCAGCGGATGCGTCCGGTCAACTGCATCACGAGGAAGAGCGTGACGATGCTGCCGATCGTGACGATCAGGCCCGTCAGCCCGTCGATGAAGTGGGCGTAGGAAAAGAAGACCAGATAGAGCAGTTGGCTGCCGCCCGCCTCCAGCGCGGCAAAGCGAAGACCGACGACAAGCCGCAGATAGCTGACCACCAGGAACACCGACACCGCCGAGCAGATCCCGAACGCCGTCAGCACCGGCAGGTGATCGACCGTGTAGGCGAAAAGCAGGTGGAACGCGAAGAAGGCGGCCGCGAGGAAAAGATAATTGATCGGATGCAGTTCAATGCGCCGTAGCAGCGTAATGACGAACATCCACAAAAAGAAAAAGCCCAGGGACACCGGCGCGAAGAAGCTGATCTGGGCCGCCAGCGGGCCGGGGTTCATCTTCTCCGGCATCTGCATGCCGACTTCGAAGCCGGAAATCAGGTTGTCGAATTCCCATTTCAGCTCCCAGCCGTCGTCCGTCGCCACCTTGGACGTGGGCGAGATGGTGCCGGCGGGAAAGTCGATGCTCTCGAAGTTCGTCGACATCACCAGCTCGAAGTTCTTGATCCGGTTCACGTCCGAGCCGAAGTTGTACCGCCACCAATCCATGCCCCGCGACCGATACGCCAGCTCGAACGGCACCACGTCGCCCTTCTTGACCGGCACGCGCTGGACGACGACTTTCTCGCCGTTGCGCGCCTCGGGCGTGATCTGGGGATCGACCTGATCGTTGACGGCGAAACGGAAATTCTCGTAGCTCGCGCGCTGCGTCGGAAATCGGTAGGTAATGCTCAGAAAGCCGTCGTACTCGGACACATGTTGATACGAATAGCGCCCGTCGAAATCCACGACATACGTCGAGTACCAGAACAGCCCCTTGTTGCGATGCTCCAGGTCGAAGTTCACGTCCAGATGGGACTTGTCCAGGATCACCGGCTGCGTGACCCACTCCCACCGTTCTTTTTCGACCAGTTTCTGCTTCTTCGTGCCGGGGACACTAACCCACTCCTTGTCGATGCGCTTGACCTTGCGTTCGAAGACCAGCTCCGGCGAGGGCTGGGCCTGGGCCGTTCCCCACAGCGCCTCCACCTCGCCCAGCAGGCGCGCGTTGAAATTGCTCGTGCGCGTCGCCACCGTTCCTCCCAGAAAAAACCACGCTACGCACGCGAAAAGATAGATCACCACAATCGCCGCAATCCGCTTACCCATGACAACCTCCGTCGGGCCTTGTTGAGGACACCCACGCTAGCGGCGGGGTATGCCGTGCGTTCGGCGGCGGCGTGCAACGGGTTTGAAAGTTTTGTGCAAATTCGATGCAAGGCTTGGCGGTGGTGCGTCGGTTTGTTCAAATGGCCCCACGGAGGACCGATGGCCGGCAGTGAACGCATCCTCATCGTGGACGACGACGCCCATATCCGGGAGGTCGTGCGTTTCGCCCTGACCAAGGCGGGATTCGAGACGACCGAGGCCGCGGACGGCGCCGCCGCGTTGGCGCGATTCGAATCGGCTCGGCCCGATCTGATCGTGCTGGACATCGCCATGCCCGAACTCGACGGCACGGAAGTCTGCCGCCGCATCCGCGCTTCGTCCGCCACGCCGATCATCTTCCTGACATCCCGCGACGATGAGATCGACCGGGTCGTCGGCCTGGAGATGGGCGGCGACGACTATGTCACCAAGCCCTTCAGCCCTCGCGAGTTGGTCGCCCGCGTCAAGGCGGTGCTGCGTCGCGCTGGCGGAGGCGGTCCACCGACGGCCAAGCCCCCGGGCAACGGCACCCTGCGCCATGGCGAGCTGACGCTGGACACCGAGCGCTATCTGGTCCACTGGGGATCGACGCAGGTGACGCTCAGCGTGACGGAATTCGGCCTGCTGCGCACACTGATGGGATTTCCCGGCAAGGTCTTTTCCCGCGACGAACTCATCGACGGCGCGTACGCCTACAACAACGTCGTCACCGACCGCACCGTCGACAGCCATATCCGCCGCCTGCGACGCAAATTCGCCGACGCGGGCGCGGAGCCCATCGAGACGGTCCACGGCGTCGGCTACAAACTCGGACCCTGCCGTTGAGCGCCGTCCCGCCCGGCCCCCGGCCGAAGTATCGTCCGCGCGTCCGGACCGTCCTGCTCGTCGTCAATCTGATGATTCTCGCGCTGCCTCTGGGCGGCATCGCCGCGCTGCGCCTCTACGAAACCGAACTCATCCAACGCACCGAAGCGGAGTTGCTCGGCCAGGGCGCCGTGCTGGCGGACGTGTATCGGCGAGAGTTTTTGCAGCGCCTGCCGAAGAACGTCGACCGGCAGTCCTTCCTCGACGGCTACGGCCGCCCGCTCGATCCGGACGCGGCCCCGGAATCCATCGGCGAACGCCGTTACACGCCGGTCTTCCCCACGCTTGATGTCGCGGAAAATCCGATTCTGCCGCCCGCCGAACCGGCCGAGCGACCGCCGGCGCCGCCGATCTCGACCGCCGTCATCGCCGGCAAAGCGGTCACGCCGACGTTGATGGCCACGCAGCGCCTCATGCTTGACGGCATCCGGGTGGTGGACGTCAACGGGACCGTGGTCGCGACGACATCCGGCGAATTGGGTTTGTCGCTGGCCCGGCGCGAAGAAGTCGCCCGAGCGCTGCGCGGCGAATACGCCCGCCGGATGCGCCGCCGTTTCACCGATCACCCCCAGCCCGCCCTGGACTCCATCAGCCGACGCAAGCGCGTGCGGGTCTATGTCGCCATGCCCGTCATCGCCCGCGACCGGGTCATCGGCGCCGTCGTGCTGGCCCGCACGCCGCTGGATGTCACCAAGGCGCTCTATGTCCACAGATGGCCGTTGCTCAAAGGGTTCGGAATCCTCCTGGCTCTCGTCCTGCTCGTCGCCGCCCTCACCTCGCGCACCATCAGTCGTCCCGTCGCCAAACTCATCGCCCAGTCGGAACGCGCCCGTCGCGGAGAACGCGGCTCCGTCGTCCCCTTGGACCACGCCGGCACGCGGGAGGTCGCCCAGCTCTCCGCCGCATTCAGCCAGATGGCCGCCTCCCTGGAAGAACGCGCCGATTACATCCGCGACTTCGCCGCCCGCGTCTCCCATGAATTCAAAACGCCCCTGACGGCCATTCGCGGCGCGGTCGAAATCATGCAGGACCATTTCGAAACCATGACCGTCGAAGAGCAGCGCCGTTTTCTGTCGAACCTGGATAAGGACGCCGAGCGCCTCGACCACCTGGTCCGCCGATTGCTCGAACAGGCCCGGGCCGACGTGGTCCGGCCCGGCACGGGCAACGCCGCGATTGTTCCGGCTACGCGTCAGATCGCGCGGACCTTCACCGATCTTAAGATGGAAATAACCGAGTCGATTTCGGAAACGACGCACGTCCGCATGGACGAGGAAAACTTTGCCACCGTTCTGCGCAACCTGTTGGAGAATGTCGTCCGGCACGCGGGTGCGGGCGCCAACGTCCGCGTCACCCTATCGCGCGTGGAGGTGGGACAGACCGCCTATGTGCGCCTGGAGATCAACGACGACGGCCCCGGCGTGTCAAAGCGCAACGCGGATCGCGCCTTCGCGCCGTTTTTCACGACGGCTCGCGACACGGGCGGCACGGGGCTCGGGCTTTCGATCGTGCGTTCGTTGGTGATCGGCCATCAGGGGCGCATCGAACTCACGCACCCCGAACGCGGGTTCGGCATCCGCGTTGACCTGCCTTACGTTGAGGGCTCCGGCTGAATCTCGTCGGGGATATTTCCGTTGATCAGGAAGCCGTCCACCGCCGCGACCACCGCCGGATTCCAGAGAATGCGCACATGCCCCGCCCCCGGCACTTCGAACAAATGGGCCCCGGGCCACGCATCGCGCAGCAGGCGGCTTTCGTAAAACGGCACCTCGCGGTCGTGGGGATCGTGGATCAGCAGGGCTTGGGACTTGAGCTTGGCGACGTGCCGTTCCAGATCCAACTCGTCCAGCGGCCGCCCATGCACGTCCACCATGAGGCGCATGATGACGCGCATCGTCGCCGGGGGCATACGCACGAACTTGCCCGAGCGCTCCATCGAACGGCGCAGCGACGGGAAGCCCGCCACCAGCACCGCCCGCTCGACGTCGACAAAATCATGCACCATGGCGTACAGACTCGACGCCGCGCCGAACGAGTGGCCGATCAGGGATTCAAAGGGGCCGTAAAGTTCGTTGGCCGTTTTGATCGCGTGGGCATAGTCGACCAGATTTGTCGTCTCGCCGGGGGACGCGCCGTGGGCGGGGGCGTCGAAGGTGAATACGCGCTTGCCCGCCTTGACCAACGGATCGACGAACGCGCCCATCTGCGCCCCCCGCGCCGCCCATCCGTGAGCCAGAAACACTGTCGGTCCCTCGCCCCACACCCAACCGGCCAGCTCCGTTCCCTTGTGCGGGACATTCATCGGCATCGAGCGCTCGATGAGGCGATGCTCCCGCTCGGGCCGGGGAAAGCGTCGTGGCCGTCGAATGGTCCGGTGGGCGATGTGCGCCGTCGTGCGCGGAGCCACCCGCCCCAGCAAAGGGAAACCGACGCGCATCACGTCCACGATAAAGGGCCGCTTGGCGCCGTCCTTGGGTTTTTTGGTCGGAGGTTTTGCCATGGTCATTTCGATTCCGGGCCTTGTTTTCGCCCGGAATTCCGTTCACGGCAAGCGCCGGGGCGGCAAATCGTCCTATCTTTTTTCCCGCGCCTCTGTTATGCGAAGGGAACGAAAAGGAGGCGGCTCGATGGGTGCCATCGCCCTCGCCGTGACGGCTAGCCTCTTCTGGGGCATCGGAACGGTCCTACAGAAGATCGGCGTCTCGGCCAGTTTTCCGAAAATAAGCGTTCGAGAAATCCTGACCAACCTTCCCCGCGTCCTGTGGGGCCTGCTGACCAATTGGGTGTGGCCGCTGGGCATCGCCATGATGTTCGGCGGGATGATCTGCTACGCCACGGCCCTGGGTCGCGCGGACATCATGCTCGTGCAGCCGATCGTGAGCCTGACCGGCGTGGTCGCGGCGATCATCGGCGTCGTTTTTCTGCGCGAGGTGGTGCGCCCCCTGGAATGGACGGGCATCGCGCTGATCCTGGCGGGCGTCGTGGCCGTGAGCGCGGCGGACGGCGGCGCGTCGTCCAAACTGCCGGGACACGGGGTGTTGGTGATTTTCACCATCGGCACGTGCGTGCTCGCGGTTTCCGCGGCGTTGCTCGGACGCGTCGGCGTTCAGCAGGAAGTGACGCTCGCGATCACCGGCGGGCTGATGTTCGGCCTGGCCAACCTGATGTGGAAGATCATCGCGATGCGTGCCGAGGCGGCCACGGGCATGCCGTTCAGCCTGGGCCACGGCCCGACACTGGCGGCAACGTTCCTCGACTACCCCGTCTACATCGTTATCGCGACCAACCTGCTGGGCGGCGTGTATTTCCAAAGCGCGTTCGCCAACGGCCGGGCGAGCATCGTCGTGCCCATCGTGACGATCCTCAGCAACGTCCTGCCCATCCTCGCCGCCGTGTCGATTTTCGGTGAAGACGCGGGCGCGCTGCATGCCCTGGGCATCCTGCTGGTCATCGGCGGAACGGCCCTGCTCTCCCTGGGCGGCGGCGAAAAACTCGCGCCGGTCGCCGTCCCCACGCCGGAGCCCGTACCGGTTCCGGTCGAAGTCGAAGCCTCGGAAGGCTAACTCTTCACATCTTCAATCGCGTCGACCGTCAGCGCGTGGGATTTGCAGAGCCACCAGACTTCGCGACCGGGCTCCAGCGCGAGTTCGGCGGCGGCTTTCGGCGTCACCTCGGCCAGGATCGCAAGATTTCCCGTCCGCATTCGCACCACAACGTGATCAGTCAGGTCGACGACCTGCTCCACAACGCCCGCCTGCCGGATCTGCGTCGAGACCGCGCCCGGCGCCGATCCGGCGACGATAATCTGCCGCGCATGCACACAAACCCGCGCCCGCGATCCGACCGCCAACGCCCGTGGCCCGGGATCGAGCAGCACGCCGTCGACGTCGAGCAACGGGTGCGTCTCGCCGGAAACGACGCGCGCCTGAAAGTCGTTCAGGCGACCCTCCGCCGCGATGGCCTTATAGGACGTCGGCTCATCGAAGACACGATCCGGCGCGCCTTGGCCGGCCACGCGCCCGCCGTCCATCACCACGACCTCGTCGGCGATCTCGGCCAGTTCCTCCAGGTGGTGCGTGACGTAAACGAACGACAGATCGTAGCGCTCCTTCGCGCGACGAAGATATTCCAGCAATGCCAGCGCACGCGCCCGGTCGAGGCCGGTCGTGGGTTCGTCGAGCAACAACAGCTCCGGCCCCGCCAACAGCGCCCGCCCCAGCGCCACCCGTCGCGCCTCCCCGTCGGAGAGCGTGGCCGGACGGCGGATCAAGAGATCGCCCAAATCCAAGAGAGCGATGACTTCGTCGAAGGAGATTTTTTTCTCGGACTCGGGTCGTCGGCGCTGTCCGTAACGCAGATTCCCATCGACGCTTAGGTGAGGGAACAGGCCGACTTGCTGGGGGACGTAAGCGAATCGGCGCAAATGCGGCGGGGTGCATCGGGAGGCGGCGGCGTCATAGAGCGTCTCGTCGCGCCATGTCATTTGCCCCCGGTCCGGCGTCACAAGGCCGGCGACGGCGCGGACCAACGTCGTCTTGCCGCAGCCCGACGCGCCGAAAATGACGGTCGCGGCGGCGTTCAGAGCCATGTCGACATCGAGGGAAAAATCTCCATACGTCTTGACGCAACGAACGCGCAGGCTCATGCCTCGCCTCCGTTTCGTCGCGACCAACGCAACGACGCGAGCATGGCCGCGAACGACAGCGCCGTCGCGACGACGACCAGGGGTATCGCCTGGGATTCTCCCCCGGGGATGTTGAGGGCGTTATAGATGGCCAGGGGGATGGTCTGCGTTCGGCCGGGGATGTTGGCGGCGAAAACGATGGTCGCGCCGAATTCACCGAGGCTTCGCGCGAACGCCAGCAAAGCGCCGGTGGCAATGCCGCCCGAGGCGAGCGGCAAGGTAATCGTTCGAAACCGGTCCCACGGAGCCGCCCCGAGCGTGGCGGCCACGCCTTCCAATTCCCGGTCGACATTTTCGAACGCCAACTTCGCCGCGCGATAAAATAGCGGAAACGAAACGACAAACGCCGCCAGCACCGCCGCGCCGAGAGTGAACGGAAATCGGATGCCGACGGATTCCAACAGGCGTCCGAGCGGGCCGCTTGCGCCGAAAACGATGAGAAGAAAATAGCCGGTAACGAGGGGCGGCAGGACGAGCGGCAGATTGAAAACGCCGTCGAGCAATGCGTAACCGGGGAAGCTGCGTCGCGACATGGCGTACGCCACGGCCCCGCCCATCACGACGCACATCGCCGTCGAAATCGCCGCGACTTCCAGCGACAATACGACCGGCGTCCAAAACGAATCGGGTGTCATTATTGGAGCCGCGCCAAGGCTTCGTTGACTGTCGGGAGCGCGTTGCCGGTGCGCGTCGCCGCGGAAAACCATTTCAGGAACGCGCGTCCGTCTTCGGGCCGAGCGGCTTTTTTCGGAACGGCCGCTTCATAAACGATTGCGTCGTGACTGTCCTCGGGAAGCGGCGTGATCGTGCGTTCGTCGTCGAGGAAGCGCGCGTCGGACTGATAGATGACCGCGCAGTCCGCGTCGCCCCGCTCCACATAGCTCACCACGGCGCGTGCGTTCACCGTCGGCAAAAGGCGCGGCTGCATCGCGTCCCAAAGACCGAGCTTGGACAACGACTGCCTCGCGTACATGCCGACGGGAACGTGTTCCGGATCGCCGACCGCGAGGCGACGGCACCCGTTCAGGATCGTTCGATAATCGCCGGTTTTCGCGGTGGACTTGGGGGACACGACGACCAAGCGATTGGTCGCGACCTTCACGATGCCCGGCGCGTCGACGCCGACCTTGCTCTTCACGTACGCCATCCAATCCTTGTGGGCCGAAACGAACACATCGCACGCCAGCCCACCTTCAATCTGCCGCGCCAGTTGGGACGACGACGCGTAGCTCGTCACGACGCGCGTCCCGGCCTTGGCTTCATACGCGCGGGCGGCGACGTCGATCAGATCCGTCAGGCTCGACGCCCCGCAGATCAGCATCGGTTCCTCCGCCGAAGCCGTCACGGGGACCAGCAGGCAAAACAGCACAATGAGAATAATACCCATACTCACCCAATACGACGCACTCACGCGCGGCATTACACCACCTCTCCCGTCGCCCCGCGACGCCGCCGAAGGACATACGCAACGCCGATCGCGACAAACGGCGCGATGAAGGCCAACACCTGCCACGCCGCCGCCGATTGGAACGCGAAATCGTGATGCACCAGATATCGCCGGGCGTCAGGCAGGCTCGCACGTGTCAGCAGGATGAACCAAAACAGGATGTGGGCTGTAAGGTTCCCGGCGAAGACGCGCGTGAGCACCCCGTAAACCAGCAAGCCCAGGATCAAATTCGTGACGACGGCAAAAGCCAGTTGGGCGCTGGAGAGGCTGCCGAGTTCCTGCGTGAATAGGACAATAAAAAAGATGAACGCGGCGACATATCCGTCGCGGGGCAAGAACCGCCGCAGCGTCGCGACGATGATGAACGCGACCGTCGCCAAGCCCAACACCTCGGAGAAATCACCGGCAAACCGCAGGATTTCCGACAGTTGTTCAAGTTCCAGCCGCGACGACGCGCTCTGCGGCTGAAAAGCGTGGGGCAACATTTTCGCCTTGAGCCATAGCATCGTCTCGCCGAAGGCGTGAAACGTCAGCGCGCCGCCGATCGCCAACACGACCCCTTGCAGGTTGACCGACGCCCCCCAGTTCCTCGGCCGAAGCGGCGCCAGCCAACGACGCCAGTCGGGTACGCTCGCGCTGTCGGGATTCCACGCCTTGAAGATGAGCATCGCGATGAGCAAAACGACGAACATCACGAGCGCTTCCCCCAAGATGCCGGCCGGCCAGCGCGCGAAACGCAGCCCCAAATACACGCCGTAGCTCGTCTCCGTCGCACTGAAATAGCCGCGTCCGATGGTGGGCAGATCGTTGACGAGCCCCAATAGCGTCGGCACGGCGCCGACCGCGACGGCTCCGATCGCCAGCGCCTTCCAGTCGTCGCGCGTCAGCAAACGCCGCCGGAGCAATCGGAAATATTGGTAGATCAGAAACAGCACGAGGGCGATTTTGACAACCGTACCCACGACGCGCCGGGAGCGATTGCGCACCCCTTTGCGTTCGATGTCGCGCTCGCGAGACCACGCTTGCGGCACTTTGACATAGCTCTGCGAGTATTCCCCGATGCGGTCGCCGGCCACCTCGACCGTCAACCGCCGCTCCGCGTCCGCGACACGCTCGGTGCGATGCTTGAACGTCAGCCAGTAATCCAGCCGGTGGGGTCTCTTGCGCTGGCTGGTTTCCGCGTGTTCCCACTGGTCCAGGTCGAGTCCACGCTTGGCCAGGTAGTCGGTCGCCACCGCCAGGGCCTGCGCCTCGTCGAGTTTCGCCCCCGGCGCTTCTTCCTCCAGACGCACTGACAGACGTTCCAACGCGCCGTCCGCGCCGACCTTCACCAGGTAGTGCGTCCAATCTCCGTCGCGATACCAGCGCGTTGTCCACTCAGGCGCGTATCGGTATTGATCGGCGTACTCTTCCGCCGCCCGCCACGCGCCGAGTTGATCGACGACATAGGGCGGCATGGCGCGCTTGGCATTGGAATAAAACGTATCGACGCGCCAACCGGCGACATCCTCGGCGTCGTAGCCCGCCTCGATCAGATACGTCTTCGCTTTTTCGCGCGCCTCGTCCGGGCCGATTTTCACCGGCGGCGGCTCGCCGAAGAAATCCGGAATCGGCAGCCACCGCGTCGCCAACGCCGCGACAACGGACGCCGCGAAAAAGCCGATGACGACCACGCGCGGCCGGGGAATCCACGTCGGCGGGATCGATGCGTCGTCGCCCAACGGTGCTTCGGATTCGGATTCATGTTCGGAAGTCGCGGATTCTTTCCCGTCATTTGGAGCGGGTTCGCGCGCTTTTTCTTCGGCCTTCGCGCGCCACAACGCCCGCGCCACCAACGCTCCGACGAGGGGCAATGACAACGTGACGACGCCGTGGGCAACAAGCGAGGCGCGGCCGGACTGCATCAGGGGGATGATGCCGACGAGGACGTTGAAGAGGTAATGATCGACGAGCGTCGTGACGAGGCCGAAGCGCCAGAAGATGACGCCGAAGACGACGCCGTAGATCGTCAGCTCGGCGCCTCGAACCCAGATCGGCTCCTGGGGGTAGAAGGTGTGGGCGAATCCCCAGATGGCGGCGGGCACGACGATCGCGACCCAGGCCCGGCCGGTAATCCAATACAAAAACGCGATGGCGAACAGGCGGTAGATCAACTCCTCGGACAGGCTCGCGCGATAGCCGGTGAGAAAAGCTTCGAAGCTCGGCAACCAGGTCGCGACGTAGTCCATTCCCGGCAGATCGGCCGGCACCCAGAAACCGAACCACTTTTGACCGGCGACGTAGAAGATCGTCACGTAGCCGATGCCCACGAACATCATCGCATATCCGGCCAGGACCTGGCGGAAGGCGTTGGTCGAGCCGAGGAAGCGCCGGTGGAAAACGCCCGCGGCCCAGGGACGGTCGGCGAGGCGATATCGGGCCATGGCGTCGGCGACGAGGAAGACGAGCGCGATGGCCGACGCCTCGAAGAGCGCATCGGTGACGGCATGTTGGAAGCGCCCGATCCAGTAGGACGAAAAGGTCTGCGTCGTGTCGTAGAAATGGAAGGTGAGCGGAACGGCGTTGACCTCCGCGGCGAGGATGAGCACGAACGTGGCCAACCCCAACAACAGCGCCGGTTTGAAACGGCCGTCCCGTTGGTAGAGTCGCCAGAACAAAACGCCGAAGATCGCGACGAAGAGCAGGAAGTCGAAGATACCGTCGACCCTTGAGAGGAGTGAGCGGCGGCGCGCCAGTTCGTCCTGGGACTTGGTCCAGGCCTCGGGGATTTTCAGCCACTGCTCGAACGCGCCCACCCGGTCGCCCTGCACGGTCACGCTTGCGCGCAACTGGGCGCCGCCGACGTCGAAATCCTGTCGTTTCCAGACGAATTCGTGGTCGTAGCGATGGGGCCGGTCGAAGCCGCGATATTCGATGAATTCGTATTGCGTCGCGTCCAGGCCGCTGTTGTCGCGCAGGAAGTCAGCGGCGATTTGCCGGGCCTGTTCGCGGTCGAGCCTTGCCCCTTCGTCTTTTTCCGGTAGATCGCGAATGAACTCGACCGCTCGACCGTCGGGTGAGAAGTCGACGCCGTATTCCAACTCGTCCAGCTCACGAAACAGCCGCACTTCCCACCGCCACACCGGCACCGCCCGAGCGAACAACTCGTTCGCCTCGGCGAGGCCCAGGTGGCGTTCCAGGTAGTTCACCTCGTTTCCGCGCTTGTTCATGATCGCGGTGGGACGCAGACCTTCCACGTCGAAACCGCGATCGGCGATATATTTCACGGCGGCGTCCAGCGCCTCCTGGCGCGTCATGCGGATGTCGAGGGAGGCTTCGGGAAAGGCCTGGTGGTAGTACGCGAGAAAGAGAACGAGGCCGATGAGCCCGACGGCAAAAAAAGCCGCCAACGCGCGCGGCGACATCGGCCCCGGAATGCGATCCGGGGCCGTGGCCCGAGGCTCGGGTTGTTCGGCAAATTCGCCCATCCGCCGATCTTACGTCGTGGGTCTTCCCCGCGACAACCGACGCCGCCCCCGGCCTTGGCATTGCCTCGCAAAGGCGGTAAACCCGTGGACATGTCCGACGCTCACGAAAACGGCAACCAGCGCTATTTCGACGCCCATCTCCACGTCTTTCCGCCGCGCATGTTCGAGGCCATTTGGCGTTGGTTCGACGATCTGGACTGGAAGGTTCATCGTCAGACGCTGGACGAGATCCTCGCCACGCTCAACGCGCACAACGTGATCGACGCCATCGTGCTGTCCTACGCCCACAAGCCCGGCGTGGCCCGGCCGCTCAACGACTACATGAAGATGCTCGGCGAGCAATACCCGATGCTCTATCCCTTCGGGAGCGTGCATCCGGAGGATGGGGACCTGGACGAATACGTGCGCGAAGCGTTGGACTCGCCGCATATTTACGGATTCAAATTTCAGCCGATGGTGCAGCGATATGACGTGAACGACCGCCGGTTGGACGGATTTTACGCCGCGTGCCAAGAGCACAATTTCCCGATCACGATGCACCTCGGGTCGGCGCCCTATCCCTGCGAATTTCTCGGCCCGGAGCATTTCCGCCGCCTGATGGAGCGCTTTCCCGAGCTTCGGGTGTGCGTGGCCCATATGGGCGGGCCGGAGTATGACGAATTCCTCGCGATGCTGGACGACTATCCCAACGTCTTCATGGACACGACCATGATCGGCACGCGCACCGAGCTTTTCGACAATCGATGGCGCGGCGACGAGGAGGCGCTACGCCGCCATGCTCATCGGATTCTCTTCGGCTCGGACTGGCCCAACGTGCCTTACGACTATCAGGAAGTCATCGATTCGGTGCCGCGCTTTCCCTTCGCTCCCGAGCAACGTCCCGGCATTTATTACGACAACGCGCGTCGTTACCTGCGTTTGGACGAAGGGTGATCGACGCGTCGGTCAATGGGGAATATCCCGTCAATAGTCGAAGGCCGGATCGAAACCGATCCGGCCTTCTTCTTTTCTCGTATCGCTAGGAACGAGTGCTTACCCGCCCAGGTAGCCGATGCTCTTGAGCAGCAGGAGGCGGTGGTCCGGTTCCTGCCGGGCGACGGAGGCGGCCTTGTCCTTCCAGGACTCGCTCGGACGCATGTCCGGCAGGCGCCACAGGACGTCACCCTTGTCGCTGATCAGCGAGATGTCGTTGGTGCCGTTGAGGGTCGTGCCGTCGGCCAGGCGCATGGCGTTCATGCCGCCGTCCATGGGGATGACATACTCCCAGACGATCTCGCCGGCGCGATTGACCTCGATGATGTGGAACAGATCGGTAATCAGCGTGTTGCCGTTGCCCAGGCGCTGCGCCGACTTGGGCCAGACCAGGTTGTCGCCGTAGCTCCAGACCTCGTTGTCGTCCGCGTCAACCTCGACCACGCGGCCGGTGGCCGACAGGCAGAAGATCAGATGGCCGCCCGGCAGCTCGTCCGGGTCATGCAGTTCGCCGACGGGGACGTTCTCGCCGTCGACGGCGCCGACCACGTCGCGGGCCCAGATCAGGTCGCCCTGGCGGGTCATCTTGATGACCGTGCCGTTGTACAGGTCGGAGAAGATGATGTTGCCGTCGTCGGTGAAGTCGGCGTCATTGGGCCACACATTGGGCAGCTCCCAGTCGTCGAAATCCACCACGTCCGCTTCGAAGGTCTGCTCGTCGATGAAAACGAGGCGCTCGTTCTGGCTGTCGGAGATGAGCAGCTCGCGGCCGTTGGAGTCCAGCGTATGGGGGAAACGCAGTTCGGCGTTGATCTGCCGGATGGGCTTGAGGGTGTCGTCGAACCAGATGACGGCGGCGCGCTCGTCCTCGGTGAACGGATCGCTGGAATACAGAACGACCAACTCGCCGCGCTCGTTGATCAGCGCGTCGATGGGCCAGCCCAGGCCCGAGAAGTCGATGGCGTCGCCGGCGATGGCGTCGTCATTGTCGGCGGCGTCATCCGCGTCGTTGTCCGCAACATTGGCGGCGGAGGTCGTCGTGGTGTTCGTGTCGTCGTTGCCGCCGTCTTCGCCGCAGGCGAACAGCGCAAAACTCAAGATCAGGACGGCCAGAGCAGTGAAAAACGATTTCATTTCGAACCCCTATAGGCGGGTAAGGGTTGCGTGGGGTTAACCCCGATATCCTTGTGAAGCCAATCCCCACACGGGCATCGTTGCGTCACCACATCTGCCGCAGCTATAAATCAGGGCCGAAATAATAGCAAGCAAAAAATTTGCGCACGTAAATTTTTCGCACGAACCATAGTCACAAGCAATGATAATTTTAAGATTACCTTTATTTTACAATTACTTATGTAAATTTCTTCAAGCACGGAATGGGACGCCCTCACTATGGCCTTGAGCAACCTTTTCGACATTTGCAGGACCAATATTTATGACTTTCAGTCATTTCGTCGCCATTTTCGCCGATCAGGGAGGAAACCAACTGGTGAGTGTTCCCCCGACACCGAGCGTGCATCGGAAGCGCGAAATTGGCGATTTCCCAAAGGAAAACGCGCCGGCGGCAAACCGGCGCGTCTCGAGGTCCAGGGAGGAATGAACTTGCGGGATTATCGCGCTTGGCGGCGCTGCCCCAAATTCCACGCGAACAGCGAGCGCGTACGCGCCCCATGGGCGATGAGCGTCTCCCGTTGGTCCCGCCACACGGCGGCGTAGCGATAGAACGGCACGCCGGGATAGAGGTGATGGATCAGGTGGTAGTTCTGGTAAAGCAACACCGGCGTCAGCCACCATTCCCGCAGATTCAGCGTCGCGCGATAGCGGTCGTCCTTGCCGGTGGCGTCATAGGGCCAGTGCGGCAGATAGTCGAAGGAAAATGCCAGGAACCCGATCGCCAGCCGCGCGGGCAGCAGCCACAGCAGGATCGTCGGCTTGCCGTAGCCCAGGACGATCAGTGCCGCCGCCGTCAGGTAGAACAGCGTGAACTCGATCAACGCCTCCCCGAACTCTCCGCGCGGCCGGTCCTTCTGCTTGAAGATGTAGCGGAGGTAATACGCCCAATCCTGGGTGAACCACCGCAGGGGAAGCTGCCACGCCGGGCCGTTACCGCTGTAGTGGTCCGGATCCTCGTCCGGATCGTTGGTGTGCTTATGATGCTGCAAATGGAGATACCGAAATGCCGGGTAAGGCGCCAACAGCAGCAAACCGCAGACACGACCCAACACGTCGTTGATCCACCCGCGCTTGGAGATGGAGCGGTGCGTGGCGTCGTGCATGGGCGTGAAGGCGAGGTACGCGGCGAACGTGCAGATCGCCACCGCCCAGCCGTAGGACAGCACCCCCGCGACCGCCCCGTAAGCCGCCCCGCCCCACAAAACCAGCGACAGGACACCCACGGAAATCGTCGGCCACGCCACCCCTTCGATCTTCAACGAGACCGACTTGCCGGAGCGCGGCGGGGTCTTTTTGCCGATATTCGGCTTCCCGACATTCGGCGTCGCGGCATTGTCGGCGGTCGCGGGAAGCGGATGGGCGGCCATGGCTGGCTCCTTTCGGGAGACGGAATGCGAAATCGTCGTCGACGCTTAGGCGCCGCTTTTCTTCAGCAGGAGATAGCGCGCCAATTCTTGCGTGTGGTCCTTTTCGCCCCAGAGGGCGCGCCCCACGTCTCCCGACGCCACGCGCACCAAATACGAGACGATCAACGACATGATCGCGCTGCGCAGCGGCACGTTCTTGGGGACCATATCCCCGCCGTTGCGGATCACCAGACTCTCGATGAGGTCGATGAGCGGCAGCAGTTCCTCCTGGGCCAGCTTTTTGCCCGGCTCGGTGGGATCCACCAACTCCCGCAACACCAGATGCAGCAGAAACGGCCGTTGATCGGCGAACTTCAACATGTCCCGCACGACCGCGTCGAGCTGGTGGGCGTAAGTGCGTTCCACGACCATCGCCTGGAGCACCACATCCCGAAGCTGGTCGAAGGCGCGCTTGACGACCTGGTGATAGAGGTTTTCTTTCGAGGAAAAATGATAGAGAAGAGAAGGACGAGTGATCCCGACTTCCTTGGCGATATCCTCCAGACGGGCCGCGGCGAAACCGTGTTGACCGAACGCGTTTTCCGCCGCCCGCAGGACGCGGGACGTCGTGGCTTCTTCCAGGGAGTTTTTTCTCGGCCTTGCCATGGGGCATATTTATCTACCTGAGAGTAGATATGTCAAGCCAAAAACGATCTCCCGTTGATTTTTCCGATTCTCGCAGGAACTACGCCGCCGTATGACGACGCCCCCGACTTCCGAAACCCACCCCCAAAGCCCCGTGGACGAAACGGCGCGACGGCGCGTTCCGGTCTTCGCCGCGCTTTTGGTCGCCGCCATCCTTTGGCCGTTGATTGAATTCGCCACGCCGATTCCGGAAGACAGTTTCCCCCTCTCCTATTTCCCCATGTTCTCCGACCATCAGCGGGATACCGACACACTCAACTACGTCATCGCGGAGGACAACAAGGGGCATCGGGCGAACGTGCCGCCCGCTCTTGTCACCGGCGGTTCCAATTCGATGAATCTGGCTCGCAAGCAGCTCAACAAGATCGTCGACCGCGGGCCGGATGCGATGAAAAAGCTGTGTCGCAAGATCGCCAAGCGCGCGCGCCGCGCGACATGGAAGGGATTCCGGCCGACGCGCATTCGCGTGGTGACGGGCGAATACAGCATCCGGGAATACTTCGCCGGGAACAAAGAGCCCTTGAGCGAAGTGACCCACGTGACCTGCAAAATCCCGCGACGTCGGGGCCGCGCGAAATGATCCGCCGTGCGTTCGATAAGTTTCGAGCCGCCTTCGAAGGCTACCTTTTGGTCGACATGCCGGCGGCGCGCCTGGGGATGCTGCGGCTGCTGACCGGCGCGTTTTGCGTCTGGCATCTGTTCGACAAATACGCCACCTACCGCCGCTACGGCCGCTTGTCCCTCGCGACGTACGATCCGATCGGCGTCGTCTTCTGGCTCAAAAAGCCGCTGCCGGTCGAGGTCCATGACGGCTTGGTGATGGCGGCGTGCGTGCTGGCGGTGTTGTTCGCGGCGGGAGCGCTCTATCGCGTGACCGGCCCGGCGTTCGCCCTTCTGATGCTGTGGCTGCTGACCTATCGCAACAGTTGGACGATGGTCTACCACACGGACAACACCCTCGCGCTGCATCTGCTCGTTCTCGGATTCGCGAGGCAAGCCGCCGACACAATCAGCGTGGACGCCCTGTTCCGCCGCCGTCCGCCGCCCGAAGCGAGTTGGCGCTTCGGGTGGCCGATCCAACTCATGTGCCTGATCACGATTCTGCATTACTTCATCGCGGGCTACGCGAAGGTCTTCGGCCTGTATTGGCAGGGCTGGCTGACCGGGCAGGCGATTCACAACTGGATCGCGTGGGACACGATCCGCAAGGAAGTGCTCGGGTCGGCGGGATCGCCGGTGGCGGGGCTCGTGTTTCGTCTGCACGGCCTGTTCGTGGCTCTATCTTACTTCACGCTACTGGTTGAGTTCGGCGCCCCGGCGGTGTTGCGTTGGCGCAAATTGGCGCCGTGGTGGTGCCTGGCCGCCTTCGGGATGCACTGGGGCATTTATGCGTTCATGCACATTACGTTTCCCTACCACCTGTCGGGGTTCATTTATCTGAGTTTCTTTCCGCTGGAACGGCTGGCGCGAAAACGGCGCTGAACGGCCGCGTTATTCGGCGACAAACGGCGGCAGCGGGCAATCCCAGGCAATCGCCAACGCACGGATCATATCCGACTCCGCGATCGTTACCACGCGGTCGGCGAAGATGACATGGGCCGCCGCGTCGATCACCTGTCCGCGAACCGCGAAGGTCGCGCACCCCACCCTCTCCATCGCCGTTTCCAAACGTCCGAAGTCCGGCTGCTCGATCGCATCTTCCGGCGCCAAGTCCAATTCCGGCAGACGTGCCGCGCCGTTGGCGTAGGCGTCGCGGGCGGCATCCGCTGAATCGGTTCCGGCGAAGGCGAGCGCCAGGAGGACGGCCCGCACGTCGTCACGTAGCGGCTTCAGGCGTCGGTCATGCACCGGCGGCGGTTCATCCAAGCGCAACAGCCGGTGGCGCGCCAGCCAATGCAAACAAAACTCGGAGAACGTCACGCGGCCGTCCATGTCGATCAAGGCCCGAAGTCGGTCGACCAGCGCCTGTTTTTCCTCGTACGGCAATTTGTTGAGCGCTCGCAGTGCTAATTCGGCGACGGAGATGCGTGCCCGGGGGTCCATCTTCGCCATGGCGTTAAATACCGCGTCGGCCGTCCTGGCGACGGATTCGCCCTGCATGGCGAGAAGACGGAGTTGGTTCTCCCGCTGAGATTCGTCCGCGTCGAGCAACAAGGCGGCCAGCAGGATCTTCGACCCGGCCGGGTAGGACGACGAGTCATGCACCTCGCGGGGGATGGTCGCCCGGATCGCGGCGCCGATGCCCAGGTCGGCCAGACCGAGATTGCCCACGCGTGTCTTGACGGAGGCGGCATCCACGCGCATCGGGGCAACAGCCTCGTGGATTGCCCGGGAGACGGCCGCGCCGGGCTCGTCATGCGCCTGTGCCGCGAATCCCAAGGCGTCGTCGCGGACGGCGGAGCCGGCATGGAGTCGGGCATCCTCGGCGGCGGCCTTGGCGTCATATGGCCGTCCTTCAATGCGTGCAATGCGTTCGGCCAGTGGGGGGTGCGTGGAAAAGATGGACGGCAGGAACGATTTGACGCCCTGCCCGAAGAACATATGGCTGACTTCCTCGGCCTCGACATTGCCGATCAGCGACCCGCTCGGGGCGTGCATGATCTTGCGCAGCGCACCGGCGAGGCCGTCGGGGTTGCGCGTGAACTGCACGGCGGATGCGTCGGCTAAAAACTCTCGCTGGCGCGAAACGGCGGCCTTGATGATGCGCCCCATGAGCACGCCGATGTAGCCGACGACGATCAGCGTCAGGCCCAGAACGAAGACGAACAGCGAGGCCCCCGCCCCCGCCAGCTTGCCTCGGGCGTCGTCCACGCGCGTGGAGATACGCGAGGCGTCGAAGGAAAATCGCGTCACCAGGCGGCCCAACAGGGCGATCGCGAGGATGCCGAACAGCACCCCCATCAGTCGGATGTTCAGACGCATGTCGCCGTTGAGGATGTGGCTGAATTCGTGGGCGATGACGCCTTGAAGTTCCTCGCGGTTCAAGTTGACCAGCGCGCCCCGGGTCACGGTCACGGCCGCGTCGGCGGGTTCGTACCCCGCGGCGAAGGCATTGATGCCGTTTTCCGATTCGAGGACGAACACCTGGGGCATGGGCACGCCCGAAGCGATCGCCATTTCCTCCACGATGTTGAGCAGACGGCGCTTGTGCGGATCCCTCGTCTCCGGCGGCACCGGGGTTCCGCCCAGGATCTTCGCCACCGCGCTACCGCCCTGACGCAAAGTCCCGACACGCACCAGACTCGCTATCGCGACGACGGCGAGCATCGATCCGGCGACGATGCCGAGCATCTCGGGCGCGATCCAGACCGGCAGGCCGTAGTCGTGCATCAGGCGCTGTTGAAACGGGCTGGGCGGAAATTTCCAGACAAGGCCCGCATAGACGACGACATAGACCGCCGCCGTCATCAGCACATAGGTCACGACGAACAGCAGGATCAGGCGGCCGGTTTTGCGCCGGGCCCGATCCTGGTGCTCGAAGAAATTCATGACCGGAGCGGTCTTGGCCATTGTCGCCGTCCGCGCCCGGGTTTAGGTGAAGGAGACTTGCGGCGCCCGGCGCTCCTGGGGCGATTCGATCGGTTCGAGCAGTTGGGCGTCGGCGAAGTTGAACATCCCGGCAATGATGTTGTTCGGGAATTTCTCGCGCATGACTTTGTAGGACGTGACCGCGTCGTTGAAGAATTGGCGGGCAAACGAGATCTTGTTCTCGGTGCTGGTCAATTCTTCCATAAGCTGATTCATGGTCGTGTTGGCCTTGAGATCCGGGTAGTTCTCCGACAAGGCGAACAGCCGCCCCAGCGCGCCGGTCAGGACGCCCTCGGCCTGGGTGAGGTTTTGCATCGCGTTGGGGTCGCCCGGGTTGTCGGCGGCGCGCTTGCTCGCGTCCACCGCGCCGGAGCGGGCGGCGATGACCGCCTCCAGGGTCTCGCGCTCGTGCTTGAGATAGCCCTTGGCCGTCTCGACCAGATTGGGAATGAGATCGTGCCGGCGCTTGAGCTGCACGTCGATCTGGGCGAACGCGTTCTTGTATTGGTTGCGCGCGCTGACCAAGCCGTTATAGATGCCCACGACGGCGCCGACGAAAACCAACGCCAGGACGCCGATGACAATCAATGCCGCCATTTGTCTCTCCCTTTTTCATTCGGTGCATGACGCCGATCAGCTTACGAACCCCACCGATCGACGACAACAGCATCGCCCAAATTTGTCCGGGAGGCGAGGATAACCGGCGGGGAAAATTGGAATGGGGTGGCGGCGGCGCGAAGCAATCCCAAATCCGGCGACCTATGGGCAAGATCTTTTTGAGGATCTTGCCCACAGGCCGTCCGGTCCATGGGCACGGACTCGAATCTACAATTCCCAAAAGAAAAACCCGCGCCGGTCGGGCGCGGGTCGTCGAGGCGAAATCGTTGCCGAGGGAAAGGAGGCTACTTGTCTTCGGCGGCCTTTTCGGCGGCGTCCTTGGCTTCGTGCTTGGCGGCGGCATCGGCCTTAAAATCCAGCGCCGCCGAATTGATGCAGTACCGCAGGCCCGTGGGCTTGGGCCCATCCGGGAAGACATGCCCCAGGTGCCCGCCGCAGCGGCTGCAAAGAACCTCCGTGCGCACCATGCCGAACTTGCGGTCGGTCTCGGTGTCCACCGCGTCTTCGTCAATGGGCTTGAAGTAGCTCGGCCACCCCGTGCCCGAGTCGAATTTGGTATCCGAGTCGAACAGGGGCTTTCCGCAGGCGGCGCAGACGTACACGCCGTCCTCGTGATTATCCCAATACTTGCCGGTAAACGCCCGCTCCGTGCCTTTCTCGCGCAGCACGTGGTATTCCTCCGGCGTCAGCTCCTTGCGCCACTCCTCGTCCGTCTTCGTCACCTCGTACTCCTTATGCGTTCCGACCGATTTGCCCTTGTCCGCGCCGTGGGCCACCTGTTCCAGAAACGTCAGGGTCAGCATCACCGCCACGATCATAGCGATCAGAAACACGCCGCCCAACGGACCGCACGTCTTTTCCTCGTACTGTTCGAAACCCGATACCATGAAGCCGCGCTCCTTTCCCCTCCTTTAGGGACCATAACCATGGGACAGCCGTCTGTCCGCTCGGTTCTGGTAATTGTCGATACGAACCGGGCGGTCGCGCGTTACCGGCATGTGGAGGAAATATGAAGGGGATGTGGGAGGGCCGGGCCGGCCGATCTTGACCTTACCGATCGAGACTCTTAGCGTTAGGCGCAATCCCGCGCCGCCGTTAATGGGCCGTATCACGCACGGCGGTCGTTGGTCATGCGCCATCACCAGCAATGTCATCTGCCTTGGAGGAGACCCAATGAGCGAATTGAAAGCGGAAACCATCGCCCTGCACGGCGGCCAGGAGCCGGACCCGACCACCAACGCCCGGGCGGTGCCGATTTACCAGACGACCAGCTACGTCTTCAACGACGCCGACCACGCGGCCAAGCTGTTCGGCCTGCAGGAATTCGGCAATATCTACACGCGCATTATGAACCCGACCAACGACGTGTTCGAAAAGCGCATGGCGGCGCTGGAAGGCGGCGTGGGCGCGTTGGCCGTCTCGTCGGGACAATCGGCGGAGATGGTGGCCATCCTCAACGTCTGCAACTCGGGCGACGAGATTGTCTCGGCCAACAGCCTGTACGGCGGAACCTACAACTTCTTCCATTACACGCTGCCCAAAATGGGCATCAACGCCAAGTTCGTGGATCCCACCGACCCGCAGAACTTCGCCAACGCGATCACCGATAAGACCAAGGCGATCTACGCCGAGACCGTCGGCAACCCGAAGCTGGACACGCTGGACATCGAGGCGGTCGGCAAGGTGGCCAAGGAGGCGGGCGTTCCGCTGATCATCGACAACACGCTGCCTTCGCCGTATCTGGTCAAGCCGCTGGCCCACGGCGCGAACATCGTCATCCACTCGGCGACGAAATTCATCGGCGGCCACGGCACGTCCATCGGCGGCGTGATCGTCGACGGCGGCAACTTCAACTGGGGCAACGGCAAGTTCCCCGGCTTCTCCGAGCCCGATCCCAGCTACCACGGCCTGAATTTCTGGGAAGTGTTCGGCAACTTCCCGGGCATGGGCAACGTCGCGTTCATCCTCAAGGCGCGGGTGCAGTTGCTGCGCGACCTGGGTCCGGCCATGGCGCCGATGAACGCCTTCCTGTTCCTCCAGGGTCTGGAAACGCTGCATCTGCGCATGGAGCGCCACAGCAAGAACGCCATGGAAATCGCCAAGTGGCTGGAAAAACGGGACGAGGTGACGTGGGTAAGCTACCCCGGCCTGGAAAGCCACCCGGCCCACGCCCTGGCCCGCAAGTACCACCGGGACGGCATGTACGGCGCGATCATGGGCTTCGGCATCAAGGGCGGATTGGAAGCCGGTCGCAAGCTCATCAACAGCGTCAAGCTCTTCAGCCATCTGGCCAACGTGGGCGACGCCAAATCGCTGATCATCCACCCGGCCAGCACGACGCACCAGCAGCTCACCGCCGAGGAGCAGGCCGAGACGGGTGTGACGGCGGACTTCGTGCGCCTTTCGATCGGATTGGAGCACGAGGACGACCTGAAGCGCGATCTGGACCAAGCCCTCAAGGCCGCGGTCAAGTAAGCTTCCCTGGAAAGTTTCTCTTATCGACAGCGACAAATGCGGGCGTCTTCGGACAGCCCGCGTTTTTTTGTTCACCGAACCGGGAATCGACTTTGTCAAGTCGCGACGACGCCCGGTCGATGTGTTAGGGTGCGCGGCCCGTCGCCAATATGCCCGCGACGATTGTATGTCATCGAATGCAACTGCATGGAGTTCGTCTTTGTCCACAAAAGCGCTCAGCGTCGGCGGCGAGGTGGAAGCCAAGTGCGGCGCCTGCAAGGCCGTGCGTTCCCATGTCATCATCGCCATGGTCGACGGACGGCCGGCGCGGGTGGAATGCCTGGCCTGCCACGCCGTCCACAACTACCGCCCCGCCGTCCCCGAAAAAACCGTCCGAAAGCATATGACCGCGTCCGCCGCTCCCCGGCGCTCGTCGTCGTCATCCGGCTCCAAGGCGTCGGGACGGGTCATGCTCGACCCGGACAACGCCGTTGATTATTCGCCCAAGGGGAATTTCGAACCGGGCCAGACCCTGCGTCACAAGACGTTCGGCCTGGGGTTGATTTTGCGCGTCGAGCCCAAGCGGATGACCGTGTCCTTCGGCTCGGACGTGAAGATGCTGATTCTGATGCCGGCCTAGAGCAGCGGTTCGAACGGTCCGCGCACCGGCGGGTCGATGTGCGCGCCGTCGGTTTCCAGGACAAAGTTCTTGCCGAACGCCCGCGACGGCGTCCAGGAGCCCGGCTCCACTTCGCCGTTCAGCACCTTGACCAGCGCCAACAGCGACGAATCCGCCGTGAAGCTATAACCGCCGCGCGTCTCGCCGGTGATGACGACCTGTTCGCCTTGATCGTTTTTCACCCGCCCCCACAGGGCCGTCACCGACGTCTTGCGCGATTCCTCGTCGGGCCCGTCCATGTTTTTCTCCACGCGCGATTGCAGGAATCGCACGACCGGCGGAATGCGCATGATCGGCCCCAGCCACCCCATCACCCGGATCGGCGCAACCGGCATGACCGAATAGACGATGATGTTCTCGATGCCCGTCGAATGGTACGCCGTGGACACGTCGCCCCACGCCAGCGTGACGCACCGATGAGCGCCTTTCTTGAACGGCACATGGGGCGTCTTGTACGTGAAGGGGACATTGACGATCTTGCCGTTGCGACGGATCACCGCGCCGTAGCCCGCTCCCTCGATCATCGTCTTGAGGGTGCCCTTGCTGACCGACGGCCCCTTGCCGCCGAACGCGCCGAAAGCCAGCTCCAGGCTGTTGGCCTCGGGCATCTCGGCCTTCAACATCGCCGCGATGCAGTCCGTGGGCACCACATCGAAGCCGACGCCGGGCAGCAGCACGACCCCGGCGGCCTTGGCCTTGTCCGAGACCTTCATGATGCGCTCGAAGACGTGATACTCGCCGGTGATGTCCAGGTAATGGGCCCCGGTCGCCATGCATCCGAGCACCATGGGCCGGGAGGTCTGAGAATACGGCCCCGCCGCGTGCAGCACCGCGCCCATGCCTTCCAAATTCGACTCGACCTTGGCCGCTTCGTCCAGGTCGAAGATGCGCATTTCCAGGTCATGCTTGTCGGCCAGGGGTTTGATCTTTTCGGCGCTGCGTCCGGCCAAAACGGGGCGCAGGCCGCGCTCGATCGCCAGATCCAGAATCAAGCGCCCGGTGTAACCGTTGGCGCCGTATAGCATCCACGGACGGTCCATGACGTTCTCCTTGCGGTGCGGGTCGTCGCCGGGTCGTCGGCGGTCCGGCAACCCCTTGACCCCATCGTTCTTTGCGGGCACAAGATGCGCGGCATCCTCGCAAATTTCATTGTGAGTGTGAATAGCAGTGCAAATGAATAGCTGTGCGTGTGAATAGGGGTTAGCACCGGCATGACGCGTCCCGACGATCCCACCGCCTCCGGCGCGCCGACGGCTCCCGCCCTGCCCGCGCCGCGCTCGCCGCTGTTGGCGATGTACCTGGCCGCCGGGCTTTCGGGCATGATGATGATTTCCTACGGCCCCATGCTCGACGCCATCGTGGCGGACGTGCATATGGAGCGTGCCCAGGCCGGGATCGTTTCGTTGACGTTCTTCCTGGGCATGAACATCGGCATTTTCCTGCTGAACTTCGTCATCGGAGGACTGAAATCCCGCCGGACGATGGCGCTCGGCGCGGCGATGCAATTCGTCGGGCTCCTGCTGTTTTCGCGAGCCACCTCGCTGGCGGGCCTCTCGCTGACCTACCTGCTCACCGGCGCCGGGTACGGCATCCTGATCGTCTACCCCGGCGTGTACATCAGCTCCCTGTTCAAGGAAAACACCGAACGGCCCATGACCTTCACCTTCGGCTTCTTCGCCGCGGGGGTGACGCTTACGCCGGCGCTGATCGGCTGGGGGCTGGACGCGGGCGTCTCCTGGCGACATCTGGTGTTGTTGGAAGCGGCGATCACGCTGGCGGTGCTGTTGTTCTTCCCTTTCGCGACGCTCCACGACATCCCCGATCGCGCCAACCTGAATCGCACGGAAATCCAACGCACCTGGCGGCACAACGCCCGGCTTTGGGTGGCGATGTTCGGAGCGGTCATGTTCTACGTGGGCGCGGAGGGCATCTTCAACGTTTGGCTGGCGAAGTTTCAGATCGACGTATTCGCCCGTTCGCCCATGCGAGCGGCGCTGAGCGTGACGATCTTCTGGATCGGCCTGACGATCGGGCGGTTGGCGGGCGCGCACTTCGTCGGACGGCTGGGGCCCCACCGGGTCATCGCGGTGTCGGGCGTGGTGATGGGGGCGGCGACAGTCGGCACGGCGCTCTCCGAGGGCGCGTTCGCCTCGGATGTCTACGCCCTGCTGGCGGGCTTGGCGGCGTCGATCATCTTCCCGGTCGCGACGGCCTACTCGGGCCGCTTTCCGGATTGGTTGTCGGGCGTGGTGTATTCGTCGTGCGTGTTCGCGGCGGGCATCGGCAATATGTTCTTCCCCTACCTGGTGGGCTATGTCGCCGACTGGACGAATTTCCGCTGGGCGATGACGGTGGGCGTCGTCCCCATCGTGGGCGTGATCGTGCTGACGTGGATCGGGCATCGGGCGGCGGAGGGGTGAGGCGGTTAAGTGAGTCAGTGAAGAACCGGCAACTCGACCGTTCAGAGCCGCGCGCGCTTGCCAGGCCATAGTTCGACGCGTCGAACCGCTCGACGACCCCTCCCTGACGGTCGGGGCTCCGTTTGGTCGAAGTCGTTTCGAGCATCGTTCGAATTTAACCCCTCACGACCGTTCGGGGCTCTGACGTATCAAGTTGGGGCTCTGAAAGATTGGTCGCGGCCCTGAAGCGGCTGGAGCGAAGCGACTTCCCGCAAGGCACTTCCGACAGCGCGACAGTGCGCAGGATCGCTTGCGATCCGTCAGTCCGCCGGGACTACCCGGCTACGGGCCGATGTGGCCCGCGTCGAATTCGAAGACATCCTCGTGGACGCGGCGGCGCTTGCCCCAGCCGTGTTCGAGAAGGCGCAGACTGTTGGTGAACAGGATCTCGTCTTCTTCCTCGGCCGTGAAATGGTGCTTCATTTCGTCGACCACGCGATGCATCTGGCGGGGCGTCGGGCAATCCTTGAACGGGTCCGTCAGGCCGTCGAAATCGGTGCCGATGCCGATCGCCTTGGTGTCTCCGGTCAGTTCGCGGATGTAGAGCATGGAGTCGATCAGGTCCTGAATGCCGTGGCCGTTGTCCTTGTAGCGCTTGAGCGGATCGGTCAGCCAGCGTCGGGAGAAAATCAGTCCCACCACGCCGCCGAGGCTATGGATCTTTTTGATCTCGTCGTCCGAAACGTTGTACTCGTGATCGAAGAAATGCTTCAGGCCCACGTGCGTCAGCGTAACGGGGCGCTCGTATTCCTCGCAGAGCTCGTAGATCCTCCACCGCGCCTCTTCCTGCATATGGGATAGGCACAACACAAAGCCCAATTCCAGGCATTTGCGCACGAACGGTTCGGCGAGCTTGTCCGGATCGTCGAAGGAGAATTCGGCGCGTTTCATGTGGAAGAACATGTCGTCGCGCGTCGGGATAACCTTGCCGTCGATCTTTCGGGGGATGATCTCCGTGCCGTCGGTCTGGGGTAGGAACATATTGTCCCAGAAGTGGCACGGGGTAATCAGGCAGACGCCGCGAGCGGCCAACTCTTCCAGGCGCTTCTCGGCCCGGGCCCAATAGTCCGCCTTTGTCTCGCCCTTTTCCGGCCCGTAGCCCAGGCAGTGGGCCCCCTCGATGCTATGCACCAGGCCGATTTCGTTTTCGTGCAGGTCATTGACCAGTTCGTCGTAGCTTTTGACCAGGCGAAAATGCCGGCCATGCTCGCCGGTCCAGCGGTTGGTCTCGTCCACCGATTTTTCTAGGGTGTCCATCATCTCGTTGACGGCTTTCCACGGATCGGCCACCCGCAGCTTGCCGTAGTACCAAGGAGCCATCCCCCAAAACAGGCCGCGCACCGGCGGGATGAACCCTTCGGCCACGAAGCCCTTTTCGATGATGTAGTGCGTGCAGAGCATGACCTTGATCGGCGAATCCCGCAGGTTGCGATAGCGCGTGCGAAACGACAGCGGATTCCAATGGGCGCCCGAGTAGGTCCGGGAATGGAAATTGTGCGTCAGATGGGGGAGGTAATACATCTTCAACGACGGGTGAACATGCAAATCCAGGATTCGCGCCATGGTGGTCTCGCTTATCGAAATGAGGATTAACGCGGTGCGACAATTCGCCCAAGGTTGGGAGCCTAACAGGACGTCCCCGGCTCGGCAAGTGGATAAATTCCTCGTGCGCCCGCAAACCCGATCGGCCGTCACGGCGCCGCGCTACAATCCACGGCGACCTTTACCCTCCCCTTGACGGGCCGGACGGGATAAGGAAAGTAAACTCTAACCGATACGGGGATTTTCATGGCCGACGGCAAGATCAAACGCATCGTTCAGACCGAAAAGGACGGCGTGACCAAGTATTCGATTTTCAAACTGACGCTGGCGCTGGCCGGCATTTTGTTTCTTTTGGTGCTGGCCCTGGACCGCTTCGTGGCGGTGGACGGCCTGACCGATCGCCTCTCCGCCGAAGAACTCAACCGCGTTCCCGACGAATTCGACGCCACCGTCGACGGCATGGTCTTCATCTCCACCGTCGTCAACCTGGTGCAGGGCGAACTCGACCGACCGCTCGGCGGTTTCCGACCGGACAATATCGTCTGGTTCGGCGGGTTGATGCCCTTCGACAACGTCCAGAATTTCCAACTCGGCGTCATGGAGACCGTCGCCCGGACGAGCATCTTCCTCAAGGAGCGCATCTCCCGGGCCGGCGGCGGGTCGGATGAGTTCGTCGAAGCCCTGGAAGAGGCGTCCGAGCGCTTCAACTTTTCCCAGACGGACAAGATCTTTACCCGCTTCCAGATCCGCGAAGGCCTGGACTCGATGCGCAAATATCAGCGCTTCGTCAACGACGGCAAGTCCGGATTCTACATCCGCACGGACAATTTGTACGACATGCTGGGCGTCTACCGGGAGTTTCTCGGCGACACGCACCGCAAGCTGGCCAAATGGCAGGAAAAGGACGGCAGTGACGTGTCGTTCTTCGACACCGACGACTATTATTACTACGGCCTGGGCGTCGCCTATGCCACGCTGGCCCTCTCCCGCGCCATCGAGGCGGAATTCGGCGAAATCCTGCGCCAAAAGGGCGCGCTGACGTTCCTCCAGAGCTATCTGCCGTCGTTGGAATACGCCACGAGCACCAACCCGCCGTGGGTGGTTCTGGACGGGGGGCTCACTTCCCAATTCATCCCGAATCACCGAAGCAATCTCGAGACGCAGGTCAACGACGCCCGGTTCAAGATCGTCTCCATGATGGACACCATTCGCCAGTGAGTGTTCGTCCGTGAGTTTGCCAGCCGAGCCCAACGCCGAAACGGCGCACCACGTCGGCGCTCATCCGAAGCCCAAGGTCAACCGCCTCAAGCTGGCGGTGGCGGTGGGCATCGTTCTGCTCGGCGCGACGCTCGCCGCGGACCCGGATATTCGCGACCAACTGACCATGGACTCGCTGCGCGAGAAGGTCGAGTGGCTGCGGACGATCTTCAACGGGCCCTATGGTTTCTGGCTCTTCCTCGCCGCGTCCATCGTCGCCATTCAGATTCAACTGCCGGGGCTGGTGATGGTCATCGTCGCCGCCCTGGTCTATCCGCCGGTCAAGGCGTTCGTCTACGGCATGATCGGGTCCATCTTCGGCACGACCATCGGATTTTTTATCTTCCGCTATCTCCTGCGGGACTTCGTGCGACCGCGCCTGCAACGCAGTTTCCTCGCCAAATTCATTGACCGCATCGAGCAACACGGCGTCATCACCATGGCGATCCTGCGGGTCGTGCTGCAAATGTCGCCACCGCTGACGTGGCTGATGGGCGCGACGAATATTCGCATCCGCGACTTTTTCATCGGCAATATGCTGGGGCTTGTGCCGTTGATTCTGGTGGCCCAGACGGTGACGCGCGAATTGCAGCGGGTCGACACCTGGCGGGATATTTTCAGCGCCCAGTTCCTGGCGATTCTCGTCGGCCTGATTATGTTTTACGCGACCATTTTCTTCGTGAAAAAGACCTGGCTGACGCCCGGCGCGCCGAATCTGGAGGAGGAGATCTAGGGGACGGCGGGTCCGGTCCCTCCCCGTCTTTTCGGCCGCCGAGAATTCGCCTAATCTCTATTTTCGACATCGGATAAATTCACCCCTTGCCCAAGGCGCCGCGCGCCAAGAGATCCACGCCGTGAACCCGAATCCACGTCCCAAGCATCTGGAAATCCGCACCTACCAGCCCAGCAACAACGACGGCTGGCGACTTTACCTGCAACGGGTCCGCAACCCGGAGCGCCACGACCCGCGCCTCAAGCCGATCCTCATCATTCCCGGCTACGGCATGAACTCGTTCATCTTCGGCTACCACCCCCGGGGACAGGCCATGGACGACTACCTGGCCGAGCACGGCTTCGAGGTGTGGTCGGTGAACTTTCGCGGCGCCGACAAAACCATCCGCGAAGGCGGCCAACGGGCCTACGGATTCCGGGAGATCGTCAAATCGGACATGCCGGCGGCCATCGATGTCATCGCCCGCCAGACCGCGTCGGCCTCCAAGCAGGTCGACCTTATCGGATGCAGTCTGGGCGGCACGTACGTCTACGCCTACGCCGCCCTGGAGCGGGACGACCGGGTGGGATCGCTGGTGGGCATGGGCGCGCCGCTGCGTTGGGAGCGGGTGCATCCGCTGTTGCGCATCGCGTTTGCCAATCCGACTCTCGTGGGTCTGATCCGCCTGTCCAACACGCGCCGACTGGCGACCGCAGCCCTGCCCTATGTGGCCAAGGCGCCGGGCCTGCTGAAGATTTATCTGCATCCGGAGATTGTGGACCTGTCCCGGCCCGAGATGCTGGCGCGCACCGTCGAGGACCCCAACCCGCGCCTCAACAAACAGATCGCCCATTGGGTGCTCAACAAAGATCTGATGATCGACGGCGCCAACGTCAGCGAACGTCTTAAGGACGTGACCAACCCGATCTACTGCATGATCGCCAACGCCGACGGCATCGTGCCCGAGGACACGGCGGTCTCGGTGCTACGCCTGGCCGGTTCGACGGCGAAGGACACCGTCGTATGCGGCGACGACGCCGTTCGCATGGCCCACGCGGACATGTTCATCTCCAACCACGCCCACGAACGCGTCTTCGAGCCGCTGGCCCGGTGGCTCAAATCTCAGCAGGACACGGCCTCGTAACCCGGTCTCCCAAGGTTTCGCCTCCCCGACTCGACGCCGCCCGCGTCGAGTTTTTTGTTGTTGATTCCACATGGATCGGTCCAGGTGTCCAGGGATTTCGCCGTCCTTCCTTGATCCATGCGTCCAAAAGCGGGCAAGGTAGGGTGTTGGATTGTTAGTTCCGATGGAAGGGAGATTTTATGCGATTTGTCCGATGCTTTCTGATTTTGATGTTCGCCTTGCTCGCCCTGCCGACCTTCGCCGCGGCCCAGGACGACTACCAGATCGGCACGTTCGGTGAAAAAACGCCCGAGTCCGAGGTGGAAAAGTACCCCCTTTGGACCGCCAACGGTTCGCTGGGCTACAACGCCTCGGGCGGGTACGTGGACACGAACTCGGTGGTCGGCGACCTGGCCGTCACGCACGAGCGGCGCTGGGTCGGCCATTTCCTCAAAGGGGGCATCGCCTACGGCACCGTCACCTACCCGGAAGGCGACCCGATCGTCAACGTCAACAACTACTTCGGCAACTACAAATTCGAGGTCTACCTGGCCAAGAACCGCAAGCCCTACCTGTGGGGCCTGCTCGGGGCGCTGAGCGACGAGTTCCAGGGATTCTGGGGTCGGTACACGGCGGAAGCGGGTCTTGGTTATAGCTGGTTCGGCACGGCCGACGCGGTGCTCAAGACCGAAGCCGGTTACGCCTTCATCGACACCAACTGGATCAACCGGGTGGAGCTGGAAGACGGGTCGTTCCACTATTGGGAGCCGACGCACAACGGTCTGGCGCGCCTGATCGCGGCGATTCCGATCTTCGAGAAGTCGGTGCAGTTTACCGAAGAGGCGACCTATCGCCACAACTTCCAGGACGACAAAGACTACAGCGTCGACACCGCGACCGGCCTGACGTTCAAACTGACCGACCGCGTCTCGTTCAAAACGGCCTTCACGCTCAACTACACCAACCAGCCCGGACTGGTGGACGAACTCGACGAGACGGGCCAGAACGTCACCTTCGACGACGACGGCGACCCGGCGACGCCGGACGTGAACAGCCTGGTCGAGACCGAACGGGCCTCCTACGGCTGGACGAACGCGATCGTCGTGACGTTCCTCTAACGACGGCCAATCACACCGACCGCCAGGCGCTGGGGCATCGGACGCTCCCGCGTCTCCACATTCGAAAAACCGGCCAGGTTCATGCGCTCGACCACGTCCCGGCCGATGGCGCGGGAGGCCTCGTCCGTCGCGTCCTTCGCCATGGCCTGCTCGACGATCACCACGGCGCCGCCGGGTTTGAGCACGCGAGCGATTTCGTTCATCGCCGCCGCCGGGTCGTGCCAGTGGTGGTAGGAATTGATCGACAACACGCGATCAAAATGGGCGTCGGGAAACGGCAGTGAAGACGCATCCCCTTGGACGACGCGCATGCGCCCCTCGGCGATTGTCGCCTTGTTGCGCCGTTTGGCTTGAGCGACCATCACGTCCGAGTGATCCACGCCCGCCACGTGCCCCGACGTCCGGGCCGCCGCCTTTTCCAAAAACACACCGGGCCCGAATCCGATTTCCAGTACGTTGTCCTCGGGGCCCACGTCCAGGAGTTCCAGCCCCCAATCGCCGCGCGCCGGATTTCGCGAGGCCATGAACCATCCGACGAATCGGCCGACGACCCCACGCGGTCGGCCGAAATGAGACGAGAATGTTCCCTTGGCCTTGTGAGCCGCCGCGCTCGCGCTGCCGCTACCGTGCGTCGCTGTCGTCATGTGTCGCCTCCCGCGTGATTTTTTTGAGCCACCGTTCGTCTTCGAACGATTTGACCAGGCGGCGCAGCACGTCGCTGGTCTGTTCCAGTTCGGCGCGCGTCGCCTCCAGTTTCAATTGGGGAAACGCGGCCATCTCCCGCGCCAGGATGTCCTTGATCCGCCGCTCGCCCGTCTCGGTCAGCGCGATGAGGCGCGAACGCTTGTGCGCCGGGTTCGGACGTTCCTCCACGTAACCCGCGCGGAGCAATTGTTTGACGAGAAATTCGATGTGCTGGCGGCTGACCGGGCGCTTGCGGGCCATGGCCGGGACGGTCTGCGGGCCGTTTTGCAGCAGGTCGTTCATCACACCGCGCCGACCCGGCGAAAAGCGTCCCTCGCCGTGCATCCTTTCCGTGACGTCCATCATGCGGTGCATCAGCGAACGCACGTCGTAGAGGACGTCATAGAGCGCCGGGACATCGGACTTTTTCATGGCTGCGCTTCCTTCCTCGGCCACCATCGACAACCCTATTGCCATTTTGACAATAGTATTGTCAATTGAAAAATCACTAACCTGGACGCATTTCTCTGCGACGGCCCTATGGGTGGGGTTTGAAAAGTCTAAGGTGAGATTGAACGTGCGCTTGCCTCGCCGGCAATCCATTCGCGGCGCAGAAATGTATCGGCTAATTCGCGGGCCACAATATTGTGCCCCAGCGGCGTTAGATGGACGGCGTCGTTAAACAGATCGTCGGGAACGTACTGCCCGGCGGTCATGGTGGGATAGATGCGGACAAACTCCGCCTCCCAAGGCCGCGTCTCGTTGGTCTCGGGTACGTAGAGAATGTCCCGGCCGTTATCCAAGGGTTTGGTCACGTACTCGATAATCGCCATTTCGGCGCCGATCGACTCGCACAGACTCCGAATGCGCAGAAAATTCGTACTCTGTCGCCGATCGTCCGGACCTTTTGCGGTTAGACCAGGGTGCGCTCCCTGCCCCATCAGCAGGCGTACCAAGTAGTAAGTCCGCGATGCAAAAAGTTGCTCCTGCATCCAACGGATAATCGGAGTCGGCGCTCCCACCGACGGTTTGGGCGATTCGACCCTCGGCCTCTCAGCGATTAGCGCGGGCGAGACAGCCTGATCGCTTTTATCGAAAGGATTGGCGTAGACCGTGACTACGTCAGGTTTGTAAACTAGCAACTCGACTTCCAGGTAGTCCGCCATTTGACCCGACGAGTAGCCGTAAACTCCGGCGTTGAGAACCTCCACGTCCAAGGGCGGTTTGGTCTCGTTCAGCAACAACTCAAGCTTCCAGGAATACGTCTGCCACGGCTGCACCCCGGCTCCCCGCGTGCAACTGTCACCCAGGGTAATGACACGGAATGTATCCACTGGCTTCTCGACGGAGGCATCAGGCCGTCCGCGAAACTGGTACTCCTCGTCCCAACTCCACCCGCGCTTCTCGTCGTAGCGCAGTTTGTCGTTTTCCGCCACGCGGCTGACGGACTCGTAGTTCCAATCCCAATACAGACGAATGCCGACACGGGACAGCCGCTCGATCACCACAAACGCCAACACCACCGCTATGGTGACGAAGATCAGGCGCTTTGCCAGCGAACGACCATATTGTCGGCCCAGAATCATTTTGTGTTCTCAAATCGGCAACCCCCACGCCGGGCTGCCGGCGTGGGGGTTGCCGAACGTGGAATGTCCGAATATCTAGCGGTACGTCGTCTCGCAGGTATCGATGCAGCCTTCCAGGATGGCCGGCTTGTCCTTGTGCAGCTCGTTGCATTTGTCGATGCACTTCTGCTTCATTCCGCCGGACTCCACCGGCGACTTGCATCCCACGGCAAAGGCCCCCAGCCCGACGATCATCACGGCCATCAGCACACCTTTCGACCAGCGCATTCCAATCCTCCTAGGAATTGAGTGACACAAAACTCGGCAAATCTGAATGATCCCCTTGCCATACACCCGCCCGGAAGAAATCTCAAGTTCGACCGCGATTTCCTCGAAATCATGGTGGATAACCCGAGCATGATTCGCGTATGATGGCCGCGATTTGTCGCGAACGTGAACCTTTCCCAACGACCAGGAGTCGACGCCCGTGCCATCTATTCGCCGTCTGCTATTCGCCATGATTTTTGCGGCGCTCATCTCCTCGCCCGCCGCCGCCGAGGACTTTGATCCGGTCCTGCATGCCAAGGCCTACGACTATCAGGACTGGTTGATGCAGTGGCATTCGACGGGATTGGGAGCCGTGTCGGACATTCTGTTCACGGACGAGTCGCGCACCGAAATCGAACGCCTCTGGGGCGGCGGCGACAGCACCGACTGGACGGCGACGTATCTGGTCTCCCAAGCCATGCGCTATCGCATCACCGGCGAGGCCGAGGCGCGCAGCGAAGTCATCCGCATCGCCCATTACCTGCATATCGTCCATGACATCACCGACGATCCGGGATACCTCGCCCGCATCGCCGCCCCCGACATGCCGCCCTGGAACCAGGGCGAGTACCAGAACTGCGAGCACTGCTACGCCGGAACCGGCGAATACGAAGGCTACTTCTGGCAGGGGGCCCAGTCCCGCGACAAATACATGCATTGGTTCTGGGCGCTGACCTGGGCCCACACGACGGTGGATGACGCAGAAATGCGCGCGACCATCGAAGAAGACATGGTCAGCGTGCTGCAGACGCTCATCGACAACGACTGGACGATTATCGACCCCTTCGGCGACACCTACTCCGCCTCCAGCGTCGGCCCGGACCTGCAACTTACGTTCATCCTGCAAACGGCGGTCGTCACCGGCGATCCCTACTGGTGGAATCTGCTGGACACGCACTACGAACTGGTGAAGGGGCAGCTCTACCTGAGCGCGTTCGCGTACTTCAACAAGTATTTCGACTACTACGCCTTCATCAACAACCAGGCGATCATGCAGCCCATCTTCAGCCTGTGGCCGGACCGGGAGCGGCTCCAGGAGATTTATGACATCTGGTACAAGGCCAGCCGCCAATGGACGGTGCATACGCACCAGGCGTTCTTCGACGCGGTGGAATACGGTGTGTGCCGACGGCTGGGTAACTGCGATTCGGGCGAGATGACCTACATGGAAAACGACATCGCCAAGGGCCTGTCGGCGATGAACGAAGCGCCAAATTACCAGCGGGCGAGCACGTGTCCCGAACTGCCGCTGGACCCGTTCTCGGTCTGGGCGGACAACCTGCTCACGAAGCTGCCGTTCCTGCGCAACCTGATCAACATTCAGCCCCAGACCGCCGTCGCCCATGAGATCGAGGATCGCTGTTGGGTGTCGGTGCTTTGGGAGCGCTCGCCTTATCACACCGAATGCACCCAGGCGGACTTGCCCGAGCATGTCACCCACGGCGCGGATTATCTGATCGCTTATTGGATGGGGGTTTATTGGGGCGCACTGCCCGGTGACGGCCCCTACGGCGACGACGACTTCACGGACGATCCGCCGGCCGATGACGACGATGCCGTCGGTGACGACGACAGCGACACCCTCAATGACGACATCGGCGACGAACCGGTGGATGCCGATGATGACGACGATGACGCGTCCGCCGCGGACGACGACGAAGCCGCCGACGGCGGCGCCTCGGATGACGATGATGATGACGACAGCGGGTGCGGCTGCTGACCCCTACTTCGTAATCGTGTAGGAGTCGATCTCCTTGTCGTCCAGGTCGTAGGCCTTGAGCGTCAGCGTCTTGCCGTCGACGGTCACGCCGGTGAAATGATGCACTCCCGCCCACACGGTGACGTGCTCATAGTCGCGGACTTGGACATCGTCGAGGCTCCCCCCGCCGCCGCCGGAGATGATGTAGTTCACGCCGTTGAGGTTGCCGCGTTCGTAATCGTGGGTGTGGCCGGAAAAGTAGAAATCGATCCCGTAGTCCTCGAACACGGGCACCAGGAACTGCCGCACCATCCACTCGCCGTCATACCCTTCCCAGCCTTCGCAGTACGGCGGGTGGTGGGCATAGACGATGACCCAATCGGCGTCGGCCGCCGCGTCGCTTTCGAGCTGCTCAATGAGCCAGCGATATTGATGGCTGCCGGGATAGTAGAGCCAGGTGGTGTTCAGCGCGATGAAAAAGACATTGCTGTAGGTGAAGCTGTAGTATCCCCACTTGCCGTTGCCCGGGTAATGGAACGAGTCGAAATAGTAGGGCGAATTGGCGTCGTGATTGCCCACCGAGGGGAAGACGGTGGTGCGTTGGAGCAGATCGGCGGCGGGGGTGAAATACTCGGTGTCGTAGTCGCCCTTGCGCCAGCCGTCGCCGACCAGATCGCCCACGTGCAGCAGGATGTTCGGCCGCCAATCCAAGGCCGCGGCGGCGACCTGGGTGTGAACCTCCGGGTGATCCTGCGTGTCGCCGATGACGGCGAATTTGAAAGGCGTTCCCCAAACCGGCGCCGTCGAAAAATCGGCGGTCGAACTTTTCACGCCGCAGGAATCGGCGCGGTAGTTGTAGGACGTACCGGGCGCCAGACCCGTTAGTTGCAGGTCGTGCTTGTCCGTCAGCTCGTTGTCCACGACGCGCTCGTCGAGCGTTTCGTCTTCGTCGTACTCGACGACCGAATTGCCCGCCGCGTCCGTCCGCCACATCACGCGGATGGTCTCCTGCGTCACGTCCTGCAAATACGGCCCGCGCACGAACGACACCTCGTCACACTCGACGGGAACGACGTCATCATCGTCATCGTCCCCTGTGTCGTCGTCGGAGGTATCATCATCGGCGGTGTCGTCATCTGAAGTATCGTCATCTGAAGTATCGTCATCCGATGTGTCGTCGTCGGCAGTGTCGTCGTCCGTCACATCATCGTCGGACGTATCGTCGTCGTCGGATGTGTCATCATCTGTGGTGTCGTCATCTGTGGTGTCGTCATCGGTCACGTCATCATCGGACGCGGAGGCATCGTCATCGTCATCATCGCCGCCGCCGCATGCTGTCGAAAAAACTCCCAACAAAAGCAGCAAAACGAGAAACAGAATGCGAAGGGCATGCGCCGGGATCAATCGGCCGGAAAGGCCATTTATCGAATTCGAAAACGTCATCGCCATCCCATCCAAAGAAGAATGCAAGTAAGCGTGGGATCTTCGTCGGATCGGCGCGCCAAATCAAGAAGAAATCGTCCGTCTCCCGCGCAAAACATCATGTCGTCATCGGCGACCGTCGGCGCTTGACGCTCCCCGTCCGGCGCGGAATGATACCGGCACCATGCCGATCACCCCGATGCTCACAACGCGCCCGAGGCGCCTCGGTACGCCCACGTGACGCGCGACTTGCCTAGCGAAGCCCGGCGGTGGACCTGCCCGGTTTGCGGATCGGATCGGACGTCGCCGTGGAAGCGCGAGAACGTGATCACCGACCTGTCGCCGGATCATTTCCGGATCACCGACGCGACCTACGGCCAGACCCTGCCGCTGGTGCGTTGCGAGGATTGCGGTTTCGGGTTTGCCGATCCGCCGTACATGGCCGATCTGGTGTCGTACTACGAACGCCTCACCGACGATCAATACATCGACACGCAAGACACCCGCACGATGCAGATGCAGCGCATTGTCGAGAAGGCGCGAAAGTTCGCGCCGGGGGCCGAGACGGCGTTGGATGTCGGCGCGGGGGTCGGGGCTTTGGTCAACGAATGCCGCCAAGCCGGTTTGGAGGCGGTGGGCATCGAACCGAGCCGGGCCTTCGCGGAAACGGCGAAGCAGCTTTACGACGTCGATTTGATCTCCGACGTGCTGCCCTCCCAACAACTTACCGGACGAACGTTCGACATCGTCTTTCTCGTGGACGTCATCGAGCACGTGGGCGATCCGGTGGCGCTGCTGGGATATTGCCGCGATCTGCTGTCGCCCAGCGGGGTCTTGGTGGTCGTCACGCCGGATGCCCAAAGCCTGGCGACGCGCCTGCTGCGTTTCGGATGGTGGCATTTTCGCGTCGCCCATGTGGGATATTTTAATCGCCGCGCTTTCGGGATCGCCGCGCAACGGGCGAAGCTGGAAATCCTGCGCACCGAGCGGGCCAAGTGGTACTTCGAAGGCACGTACCTGGCCGAACGCCTCACGCGCTATCCCCTGCTCGCCCCCTTCGCGAAGCTGCTGCTGGGCAGCGGCCTGGGGCGACGCCTCTTGCGGGTGACGATCCCTTTGAACCTGTTCGACTCCCACCTCTTCTTCCTGCGGATCGCGCGTTGAACAATCCGCTGCATTACCCCTGGGTCGAACTGCGGCAACATTCCCATGCGCCGACACTCGCCGGCCATTTTCGCATCATGCGGCTGGACCACTGGATCAAGAACGTCTTCGTTCTCCCGGGGATCGTGATCGCCATCGCTTTCACGCAGGTTCCACTGACGACGCAGGTCGCTCTGAACATCGTCCTCGGCATTTTGGCCGTCGGCCTGGTGACATCCAGCAACTACGTTCTCAATGAAATTCTCGACAGCCCTTACGACCGCTGGCACCCCTCCAAAAAATCGCGCCCGGTGCCCGGCGGACAGGTCAACATCCCGGTCGGCGGACTGCAATGGATGGCGTTGTTCGCGGCCGGAGCGCTTCTCGCCCGCGCGGTGAACGTGCAGTTATTTTATCTGCTGACGTTGTTGTGGATCATGGGATGCATCTACAACGTGCCGCCGCTGCGTTCCAAGGAATGGCCGTATCTGGATGTGATCTCCGAGGCGGTCAACAACCCCATTCGCCTGATGGCCGGTTGGTACATGGTCGACGGCGCCACCTGGCCGCCGGGGTCGTTGCTCGCGGCGTATTGGATGGTCGGCTGCTATTTCATGGCGATCAAACGCTTTTCCGAACTGGTGAATCTTTCGGACGACGAACGGGCATCGATGGGGAAGTACCGAACCTCGTTTCAATATTACACGCCGACGCGGTTGCTCATTTCGATTGTGTTTTACGGGTCGGCGAGCATGCTGTTTCTCGGCGTGTTCATCATGCGCTATCGGATGGAGCTGATTCTGTCGTTCCCGTTGATTGCGTTGGTTATGGCGCAGTATCTGAACATCGGTTTCAAGCCCGACAGTTCGGCCCAAAATCCGGAAAAACTCTACAAGGAATTCGGGCTGATGGTTACGCTGGCGGCTTGCTCGATTTTGATCGTCTGCCTATTTTTCATGGACATTCCCTGGATTCACGACTTTTTCGCGCCGTCTTTCCCCTACATGGCGAACTAGAGGTCGACCCGAGGTGCATCAATCCCAACCGACACCATGGAATCCGGAAAAACTCGCGAGGGCGTGGTTTGTCTTCGCCGTCGTGCTGACGCTCGTCTGGTCGACCCTGCGCCTCGCCGACGGCTTCCAAGGCCCCCATTCCTACGTCTCGGGCCACTTCTCCGTGATGGCGCAGAATTTCGCGAAAGAAGGCGTCGTTTCGCTTCGCGGCGTTCCCGTCCAGGAAAACACGCCCTACGGCGACACCATCAATTACTACACCCACTGGCCGCCGCTGTTCCCCATCGTTTTGGGCGTCGTCTTTCGAATATTCGGCGCCACCGCGAACGTGGCGCTGGTGTTCGTGCTGTTGCTCATGTTCGCCAACACGTTCCTGGTCGTCGCGACGCTGCGCCGTTTCCTGAGCCCCACCGCCGGATATTTCGGGGGAATGGTCTTTCTGGCGGCGCCGATTGTCATGAAATACGGGGCGTTCGTGCTGCATCTGCATTTGGCGTTTTTTTGGACGCTGATCGCCCTCTACGCGCTTGCCGACGTCATTTCCGACGAAGCGAAGCGCCACCGGCTCGTCCCGGGACTCGTCGCCGTCGTCCTGGCGCAATGGACGTCGTGGGAGCCGTCGCTTGTGTTTGCCGGAGCATTGATCGGCGCCGTCCTCTGGGGCGATCAGCGTCAGCGAAAAGTCGCGGCCTATTTCTTCGCGGCGTCGTTCCTCGGCGCGGTGAGTGTGGTGGCATATTATTTCGCCGTCAGCCCGGCCTTGCGTCAGGACCTTTGGGAAGTCGCGCGATTTCGCCTCGGACTGTCGTCGACCATCAACGCCGCCAGCGCCGTCAAATCCCCGACCTTCGCCGAAGTGCTCTCCCGCTATTCGCTCTACTTCGCCCAAGTCGAACAATTCGGTTTTCTCTGCGTGGCGTTACTGGCCGGATATCTCGCGGCGGCGCGACGCAAAGTGGGCCACGTCGGGATCGCTTGCGCAACGCTGGGTTGGGCAGCGCTGTGGTTGGGCTGGTCGGTCGTTTTGAAAAACCATGTATATTTTCACGAGTATCAGGTCTGGATTTCGGTGCCCGCATGCGCGATGGCGGCGGGTGTCGTCGCCCATTTCCTCGCCGAGCGAGCCGAAACATCCCAAGACGAAAGCCTGCGGGCGACTCTTTCCGTGGCCGTGGCCGTGGTGATTCCGATCGTGATCCTGAAATCCCTTATCGGATTCACCGCTGTGCAATTGCGCGTCGACCATGGAGACGACCGGCTCATCGCGTTCGCCAAAGAGGTTCGCGATCACACGGAGGAAGGGTCCATCGTCGTGAGCGATGCGTTGGAGATGGTCCCGGCGTTTTACGCGGACCGTCATGTCGTCGGGTCCGTCGCGGATACGGTCGCGGCGGACAAGGCCATCGCGAACGCGCGCCGGGAATACGGCCCGGTCACGCCGATCTACTTCGCGGTCGTCGCGCCGTTGGGGAACGACGCGGCGGCGGCGCTGGGACGGCGCTATCCCCTGGTTTACCGATCGGAAGCGGCGACAATCTTCCGCGCCCCCTGAGCTCATTTCGCGACAACACCAAATAAAACCAAATAAAAATGCCGAACAAAAACCCCACGGCATACGCCGTGGGGTCGTTTGATTTTGAACTGCCGGGACGGTGCGTTTAGTCGATCGCCTCGATGGACTGGTCATCCAGGCCGATGCGCACCGTGCCGATGTACGGCCGCTGCCACCAATACTCCTGCAGCACATTGCCGACCAGCCCCAGTAGGCCGCCGACAAGAGACGTGGTCTCCGACACCGCCGCGTCCGACCCCGGTTCGATCAGCGGACGATTGCGGACCTTCTCGGCGAAGGTGATCTGATCCATGAAAAAGCGGAAATATTCCAGCGTCCCGGCCTGCTCCATTTTGACGAAGGCGTGGGCCGCGCCGAACTGAATATCGATGGTCGCGAAGACAAAGTCGTACATGGACATCGCCTTGAACGTTTCCACCGACAGCCCCGCCCCTTCGATTTTTTCGTCCAGCGACGATGCGGCAACGGCCGACCCGGCGGTCTCCTCCAGCCATTCGCCCGACTCCAGCGAGGCCAGGTCCAGACTCTTTCCCGCCTCGGTGAGCTGCATCAGGCTGTAGAGCGGGATGACCTTGAGGGCGTCGAGCAGCGAATCGCCGATCTTCGTGGTGATCATGTTGCGGAAGGTGCGGTTGACGAATTCGTCGAAGGTCGCGGATTGCTCCACCTCGAATTTTTCGAAGGGGTAGTCGCCTGCGGCGGCAAAGGACTTGTAGTCGTCGATGTAGCGATCCCAGTTGGGCACGTCGCGCACGACGATCGTCTCGACCTGCATCGTCCGGGCATCCTCGAAGGTGAGCATGCGATAGGCGACGGGGTAGTTCGTCAGCGCCGGCGCCTGAATGTCGATCATGCGGTGCTTGCCCTTTTCGGTGACGGAAATGTAGTTCATATGCAGGTGCCCGCTGACATACAGGCCCATGCCCATCTTCGCCAGTTCCTCGGCCGACTGCTTCGTGTTGAACACCAGCTCGTCGAACACGCCGCCGAGATAGTCGAAGGTCAGGCCGACCAGCGGATCGCCCAGGTTGTGATGGCCGAACGCGATGACCGATTTGCCCTGCTTGGCGGCCCGGTCGTAAACATCCCACATCCAGTCCCAGGACCGGGGCTTGGCGCGCTTGAAGTTGTCCGGCTCCCAGCCCGAGCCGCCGCCGTTGGTCGAAAAGCCGTTCGTATCCAGCACGAGCACCCAGACATCCTCGAACGGCTCGAACACATAGGTGAACTGCGTCTGCGTGACGCACTCCCCGTCCGGCTCCAGCGTGCCGCAGCCGTTTTCCGTGGCCGGTCCGCGCTCGTAAAAGAGGTATTCCTCCGGGTTGCCGTCGTGCTCGGTGGCGCTCATGCCGAAGGGCGCGAACATCTCCGCCATTTCCTCGGCGCCCAGATGTTCGGTCCAATAGTTGTCCAACGTGTCGCCGCCGAACAGCGGCACCGAGCCCGGTCGGCCCGAGTCGACGAATTCGGTGTCGTCGAAATCGTGATTGCCTCGCACGTAGATGAAGTCGATCCCGTAGTCTTCCTCGAACTCCTTCATCTCCTTGGTGATCGCGGCATAAACGGCCCGTTCGACCGACCGGGAGAAGTCGCCGTTGATAAGGATATATCGCGCGCCGCGATCGATCGCGTCATGCACCGCCGCGCGGAAGATATCGGGGATCTCGTTGCGGATGTACTCCAGCGGCTCATGCACCATCAGCGCCGGGTAGTCGGGCGTCTGCTTGTCGTCACCGAGTTCGGTTTCGGGATACCAGGCGTGAATGTCGGAAATGACCGCGATCTTAGGCAAGCCGTCGTCGTCGTCATCCACGGAATCGTCGTCGGCCGTGTCGTCGTCAACGGTATCGTCGTCAACAGTATCGTCGTCGGTCGTATCGTCGTCCGAGGTGTCGTCATCATCATCCGTGTCATCGTCCGACGTGTCGTCGTCCGTGCTCGCGGACGAATCGTCATCGTCGTCATCGCCGCAAGCCGCGGCCGAGGCGACGATCAACGCCGACAGGGCGGCCAACACCAGGATCCACCGGGTGAACTTCTCAAAACGCATGGAGGCTCCGATACCCGCAAAGGGAAAAAATGACGTCAACAATGCCGAAGCAATCGACCGGTGGTAGCCTGACACCCCCCTGAAATCAAGTCCGATTTGTGTGAACTTCTTGTGACATCGCCCGGCGGTTAACCGGCCATAAGGGCGGATCGGTGACGGCGACTATCGACGTCAGCGCCCGGGTCGGTGTACCTTGAGCGCCGTCTTTATTGGCCGATAGGCTGAAATCCACCGGGTTTTCGAAAGGTTCTTCGATGAAGAGTCTCGGACATTTTTTCCTGATTTTGCTGATGTGCCTCCTGACCGTCGCCACGTTCGCGTCGTGCGGCGACGACGACGATGACGACTCGGACGCCGTTTCCGACGACGACACAGCCGACGACGATACCGTTGACGACGACACGTCCGATGACGACGACGACGATGACACCGTGACAGATGACGATACGGTCGACGACGATGACGACGACACGACTGACGATGACGACGATACATCGGATGATGACACAGCGGACGATGATACGACGGACGACGACACCGGCGACGACGACACGGAACCCGTGTTCGCCGACGAATTCCGGGCGGTGGAGATGGGATCGGCCTCTCCGGCGTTGAAGATTGCGGCCCATGCCTGCCAGGGCTTGTACAACGACGAGTTGGGCGGTTCGGTTTACACGCTATCCAACTCCACGGACCCGATCTGGCTCGACGAGTTGGAGTTGGAACCGGTGGAGACCATCTCCGCCGCGGATTTCGTCGCCGAGTGCGCCGCGCAGTATCCGTGCGTGAAGTATGACTACACCCAGCAAGGTCTCATCCCCGCCGTCATCACCGCCGGCGTGGCCCTTCGCGCCGTTCCGGTGGATCTGAACATGGCCGTCTCGTGCGATAATCCCGCCTTCGACGCGGCGGCGACGTTCGAAACCCTGAACACGCGCTATCTGGCGACGAAGTACGTCTACGATAACTACATCGACGAGACGCGGGGGTTGGCGATGCTCAATCCCGGTTACTCCACGTCCGAATTCCCCTACTGGGATCCGCCCATCACCAGCGAGACGTCACCGACGACGGTGGACTGGGCGTATTCGGCGCACCTGTTCGTCAGTTTCCTGGTCAACGGATGCGTGGACGGCAACGAGGAATCGGACCTGCTCGACGACATCGTCAACAAGAGCCCGTGGACCGGTTTGGTCGGCGTGTACGGCTACGCCAGCTATTGGCTCGTCGCCGGCGGCTATCTCTACGAGGCGCAGACGCGGTGCCTGGACTCGGCCAATATGGGCGCGATTCCCACGGGAACCACCAACCTGTCCTTCTGGAACACGCGGCGGCTGCCGATTACGGAGCCGGGTTTCGTCGACTCGAACGAGCTGGAAGACATCGCCTACGATCCGGAAAAAACCTACGTGGCCTTCATCATCGGCGACGGAGACAACGTCCGCTTTATCTTCGACGCGCGACGCAGTTGGATGCGCGATCGGCTCACGACCTGCGCCGACCCGGAAGGCGCCTGCCCGCCGCTGACGTGGTCGATCTCGCCCCACCTGCACGAACTCGCGCCGGATGTGCTGGAGTGGTACTTCGAGCGGGCGCTGGAGACGGGCCACGATTATTTCACCCTGCCGCCCAGCGGCCATCTCTACGCCTACCCCGGCGCCCTCGCCGACGATATGCAGGACGTCTTTGTCACCGAAACGGAAAACGATGCGCGCCTCCTGAATGTCGGCGGAACGGTGCATTGGGAGTGGTTTAACGGCTGGGATAGGGCCGAGAACGTCTTCCTGCCCAAATACGCGGAGAACGAGGTGGTCCAGGGGATCTTCCCGGTCAACGTCCCCTATATGTTCAATATCACGACGTGGGACGACATTGACGAAGACATCTTCTTCAAGATCATCAAGGGCGGCGACGGCGGCCGCGTCGTGATGTTCCGCCCGCGCGAATGGCGCGGCATCAACAACAGCGGCGACGGGACGTGGACGGAAAAATACTTTATTGACACCGACCGCATGGCCGACGAACTGAGCGGCTACCCCAAGGGCACCGTCACGGTCATCTATACGACCAGCGACGGCGGCCTGAGCCTGCAAAACGCGTTCATCCCGCTGTCGAAAAAGCTGCCGGAACACGTCGTGCTGGTCAGCGCCGACACGGCGACGCGCCTGGCCTTGGAGGCGTCGGAGGCGAATAGCGCCGACTAATCGCCTGACTCGCACGGGTGATTCTCGCTCCACCAGGCGAGCATGCCGCCTTGCAGTTGGCGGGCGCGAAATCCCCAGCGGGTCATCTTTCGCACGGCGGGCAGGCTGCGGTGGGCCGAGCGGCAAATGGCGACGATCGGCCGGTCCGCGTCGAACGCGAGTGCCGCCAGGGTCGTCTGCTGAAAATCGGTAATGGGCAGATGCCGGGCCCCGGCAATGCGGCTTTGGCGAAACTCGACGACCGTGCGCACATCCACGATCTGCACCGCCTCCCCGGCCTTCAGCGCCCGGGCCAGTTCCGTCGCGCTGATCTCCTCCACGTTACCCTTCCAAGGCACCCAATCCTTGAGTCCCATCGAACGCCCTCCGTCATCGACATTCAGACATGCTTTCCCGGGGACATCAACTCGACAAATATCAAGCGCCCCCTTCGGCGATTTTTCTCGGACTCGACGTCGTGGTTTGCCACGAAAGCCGTTCCGGCGTATTTTCCCCATCATCTTGATGCCTGGGGGAATTGCCGATTCCGACGACGTTCGGAAGCTCGGAAGTTCCATTCATCGAATTTTCGCAACGGGGAGTTTTGCATGAAAGACGTGTATTTCGTCGGCGCGATCCGAACGGCCGTGGGAAAAAAGAACGGCGCCCTGTCCTCCTGGCGACCGGATGAACTTTTCGCGGAAGTCTTAAAAGGCCTGCTTGGACAAGCCTCGGTGGAACCCTCGGAAATCGAGGACGTGATCTGCGGCATCGTCACGCAGGTCGGCGAGCAGGGATTCGTGGTTCCCCGCCTGGCGTCCCTGGTCGCCGGATTTCCCGAAACGGTGCCGGGTGTCACCGTCAACCGCCAGTGCGGCAGTTCGCTGACCGCGATCAACATGGCCGCCGCCTACATCGCCTCCGGGATGCGCGACGTGGTGGTCGCCGGCGGATGCGAGATCATGAGCAAATTCGCCATCGGCGCGGAGTGGTTCGGCGCAACGCTCAACAACGGCCAACCGGCCGGCATGCCCTTCGGCCCCAAATACCTGGAACGCGTGGGGCAACTGACCGACCAGGGACAGGCCGCGGAAATGATCGCGGAAAAATGGGGCATCTCCAAGGAGGAATGCGACGAGTTCGCCTACAACAGCCATCAACGTGCCGCCAAGGCCACGCAGAACGGGTTGTTCGATCGGGAGATCCTGCCCCTGGAGGTCGAGGACGGCGAAGGCGGCAAGCGGGTTCACAAGACCGACGAGACCATCCGGCCGGATACCTCCATGGAAAAACTGGCCGGACTCAAGACCGTGTTCGGCACCAAGATGATCACCGCCGGGAATTCCAGCCCGATCTCCGACGGCGCCTCCGCCGTCCTGATGATGTCCGGCGACAAGGTCAAGGAACTGGGCGTCAAGCCCCTGGCGCGCTTTGTCGGCAGTGCGGTGACGGGCGCGGACCCGGTTCTCATGCTCACCGGACCTATCCGCGCCACCGAGCTGGTCCTGAACAAGACCGGCTTGGCCATGGACGATTTGGACGTGATCGAAATCAACGAAGCGTTCAGCCCGGTCCCCTTGGCGTGGGGCAAGGAGCATCACCCGGACTGGGAGAAGGTCAACCCCAACGGCGGCGCGATCTCGCTGGGGCACCCCGTGGGCAACTCCGGCTGCCGACTGACCGTGACGGCGATCCACGAACTGCATCGCACGCATAAGCGCTACGGGATGATCACCCTCTGCACCGGCGGCGGCATGGCCCCGGCGACGATCATCGAAAACGTTCGGTAAGAAGGCGGCGAGCAAAGCCCTGAGGGAGAATCCGCGCGTGCGTCTGACGCCTACTCGGAAGCGGTGGATCAGTTCGGCCGGCATGCTCGTCGTGGCGATTGTCGTGGTCTCCGCCTATCAGCGCATGGTGCGTCCCCCGGACCTGAGCACGTTCTACAACGGCACCATGGAAGACATCTTCGCCCGCCGCGCGGCGACGCCGTTGCTCGTCTATTGGGGAAGGGAAATCCTTTGGGCGGGATTTCGCCTCCCGTGGACCTACATCGACGTCCTCTACGTTTTCTCGACCTTGGCCACGTGGGGCGTGTTTCTGGCGATGACAACCATGCTGGGCGCCCGGCGCGGTTGGATCGCCATCGCGGCCTATTGCTTTTGGTTGATGGTCGTCGGCCAACGCACCCCGGCGCTCTTCGGCCGGAATTTCCCTGAAGGCTGGTGCGCCTACGACCTGACGCACCCGCTGATCTTCGTCGCCGGAACCTGGGCGATGCTCCAACGGCGCTGGTGGCTCGTGGCGACCGTGGTGGTTTTAGGGACGGTGAATCGGGAAACGATCATCGTGCTGGCGATCGGGCTGATATGGGCTCGGGCATGGGCGCCGGCCGCGGTCGCCGTGGTCGGCTGGTCGGCGATCAAATTCGGGATCCTGCATCAGGTCTGGCCGAAGTCGGGGCTGACTTATGTGATGTGGGGCTTCAATTGGAATCGCCTGATGTCCGGTCCGGTGACGTCGTTGCTCACAATCACCTTGTCGGCCTGGTGGGCCTATGTCTTTTTCAAGGCGGATCGGCGATGGCGCCCGGTGGTTCTGTCCATCCTGGCCGGTTACGGAGGCATGTTCATGGCCGCGGATATCACCGAGTCCCGTGCCTTCAACGAGCTGTCGGTCATTACGGCGCTGAGCATCGGCGCGTTATCCGAGCACCTGCGATCCCGGTGGCAAGGCGAGGATTCGCCCGACGACCCCGCGCCGGGCAAATTGGCGACGTTGTAAGTATGAGAGAAGGTCCGAACTCTACCCCAAACAAACAAAACGCAGGCAAGCCCAACGGCTTACCGGCCTTTTCGTCTCTTGAGCGGGAAGCGGGATGAAAAACGACTTGACGGATGCACGAAAGCGCATTGGGCGAGAACGCCTTGCCTCTCGTCGTCTCCCGATTCAAACTCCCGAAAGGTTCATTGAGCTTTGCATTTCCAGGAGATCCATGAATGACGAATGCCCGAAAAAAAGTTCACGCCTTTGCGGATGATCTCCTCGGCGGTTTGGATGCCGTCGCCCTGGCAAGATTAATCGAGAAAAAGGAAATCGACTCTGTTGAAGTCGTTGCCGCGTCCATTGAACGAGCCCGAAAAATCGACCCCGCCCTTAACGCGGTCGTGACGGATCGTTTTGACGAGGCCATGGCGCAAGCCAAGGAACCCGGATCCGGTTTTTTTGCCGGGATACCGACCTTCATCAAGGATATGACCTACGTAAAAGGCATGCCCACTTATTTCGGTTCTGAAGCGTTTGCCAACGCCAAGCCCGCAAAAAAGACGGATCCGATTGCAAAACAAATATTCGCGCAAGGGTTTATCAATTTGGGCACCAGCTCCATGCCGGAGTTTGGATTCACGTGCTCAACGGAATTTGTCAATCAGCCGGATACCTGTAATCCGTGGAATATTGAACATTCGGCCGGCGGGTCCTCCGGCGGCGCCGGGGCATTGGTCGCCGCCGGTGTCGTCCCGTTGGCTCACGCAGCCGACGGAGGCGGGTCGACACGGATTCCCGCGGCATGTTGCGGCGTCGTCGGGCTAAAGCCGTCGCGAGGCCGATTACTCAAGACCAGCTTGTTCAAAACCCAACTCATCGATCACATGGCCATTGACGGCGTGATTACCCGCTCCGTTCGCGATACGGCTTATTTTTATGCCGAAGCCGAAAAGTATTATAAGAATCCAAAACTGCCGGATATCGGCCTCATCGAAGGACCGTCAAAACGCACTTATAAAATAGGCTTTACGGGAGATTCGATTCGAGGGATGAAAGCCGACGATGCGTCCAAGGACGTCTTGCATGCGACGGCGAAGAAATTGGAATCCTTGGGCCACATCGTCACGCCGATAGAGCTTGCCATTCCCGACCAGTTCCTTGAGGATTTTATTGATCTCTGGGCCTTGAATGCGTTCTATTGCCATCGTTTCGGGAAACTCATGTTCGGATCGCATTTCATGCCGGATAAGCTGACAAAACTCACAAGAGGTTTATCCGACCACCATCTAAAGAACATCCACCGAACGCCGTTTTTCATATCTCGGTTGCGTCGATGCTACCATGAATATCAACAGGCATTTCAGGACATGGATTTGGACTTTTTCTTGACGCCGACTTTGGCGAATGCCGCGCCGAAACTCGGCTACCTGGGGATGGAGCAAGAATTTGACGAGCTTTTTCCCCGCATCGTGAAATGGGCGTGCTTCTCGCCCTACGCGAACGCTTCCGGCGGCCCATCCATTTCGCTCCCCCTGGGACATGACAAGGAAACGGACCTGCCGATTGGGATGCTCCTGTGGGCGAACCATGGTCGGGAAGATCTGCTGTTGGATTTGAGCTACCAGTTGGAAGAAGCCCATCCATGGAGAAAAATCTCCGACGACCAATGAATGCCGCCGCACACGGCCATCCCAGCGGTTCACGTAAAAAAAGCCGGCAAGTCCAAGGACTTACCGGCTTTATTCTTCTTGAGCGGGAAACGGGATTTGAAGAAGCCCTGCCAACACTGCTAACTGGTTGATTCCACGGCATTTCTCCCTATTATCCAACACTTACAGGAGGGGGCTTCCCCTCCAATTTCTTCGTTTTTGGCGGTTTTTGTTGCAGAGAATAGTGACACTTGTAGTGACACCAAATGCCTAAGATCACCGTAAAGAGTCGTTGTGTCTCGGAGACATCGCTGCTAGTACCCCAAGCCTTCAAGCTTCTGCTTGATGGAAAAGGTTTTTACAAGCACCTTCCCGCGTCCTAAATCCAGGTAGAGATCGGCATCGACCTTCGGCTGCTGGAAAACTATCCCCATTCCGGTGTACCCGGTAGACGAACCGAAAAATACTTCGCGCGAATAATCCGGTTTCAATGGTGCGTCAACGGAACCTATTACATAAACGCTGCCGTCACCAAGCACTTCTTTTTCGTCCGTGAGCGTGAATGAAGCAGATGCCTCAAGGCGTTCGATGGGTGAAACGCCGACATTTTTCAATTTAAAACGAATAAATGGCACGGCAAGCTCCTGGCCCCCCAACACGTCTGATTTGATCTTCCAGTAAGTACGAATTTCCGAAATTTCGACTCCCAGTCGAGCGAGGTTTTCTTTTTCTTTTTTTTCTTTCGCTGCTTTAGTCGCGAGTTCTGTTTTTTTCGTTGCCAGACTTCCTACGCACGGAGCGTCGGGCTTTGTGGTCTGAAATTCTTCGATAAGATTTACAGCTTCAAGAGCGGTGACTTTCGCAACCTCTTTCTGAATTGTATCGCATTGGGCTTTTAACTCCCGCTCAATCCGCCGAATTTGGTTTTCGGCGTTTCCGAGATTTTTCTTTGCCTCAGTAACCAACTGGCTTTTGGGATATCTGTCTATCAAGGCGATAAAGGCTTTCTTCGCTTCGTCAAATTTCCCATGTGCGTACGCATCAACCCCAAGTTGGAACTGATATTGGTCCGTTTCCTTGAGACGAGTGTTTTCCTTTTCTAGAACCTCCATCTTTTTTGAAAGCTCGTCGACTTCAGTGGCGAGTGAAGCATTTGTAGCGCTGAGCTCTTTGTTCTGTTGTCTCAGGCTTTCTAGCTCAGCTGTTTGGCACCCAGCGAGAACCACCGCAACCACGAGCAAGACAGTGATTTTTTTCACCCGCGAACCTCCGCATGAATTATCCTCTACAACTCTATCCCTTACGCTGCCACTCCACGACACAGCAATTCAGCCTGTTTGATGACCGTCTCTGTCGCAGTATCCTGTTTGTCTGGAGGGTAGCCATGCTTCCGAAGCAGACGCCTAATAATCACACGCATCTTCGCCTTCGCTGATTCCTTAAGATTCCAATCAATCGTGGCGTTCTTGCGCACAGCCTCCACCAGCTCACGGGCAATGACCTTGAGGGTATCATCTCCTAAGACCTTGACCGCGCTGTCATTGACCTCCAAGGCGTCATAGAAGGCCACCTCGTCATCACTGAGCCCCAGTTGCTCCCCTCGCCTGTTGGCCTCACGCATCTCTTTAGCGAGACTGATCAATTCAGCAATCACCTCAGCCGTCTCCAGGCTCCGGTTCTGGTAGGCCAGGATTGCCTTCTCCAACATTTCCGCAAAGGAACGGGCCTGCACCAGGTTGCGTCGCTCATGGGACTTGATGTCGTCCTTGAGCAGCTTTTGCAGCAGCTCCATCGCCAAGTTGCGATGCGGGATGTCCCGCACTTCCTCCAAGAACTCATCCGACAGAATCGAGATGTCCTGACTCTTCAAGCCCATTTGGGCAAACACATCGACCACACCACCAGGAACCACGGACTTGGAGACCAACTGACGAATCGCCGACTCCATATCCTCTCGTGTGCTTTGCCCATCCTTGGGTTCGGTCTTCAGGAGCGTCGCCCGGACCCCTTGGAAAAAGCCCACCTCGTCACTGATCTCCTTCGTCTTCTCATGAGGACAAGACAAAGCAAAAGCCTTGGATAGGTCCGTCACACCCTTGATGAACCTCTTCTTCCCATCCTCCAGGGACAAGACATAATTCGAGGTCATGACCATGCCGGACATCTTCTGGGCTGGAGATCCCTTCACGAACTGGAGGTAATCAAAGCCATGCAGTATGTCCACGATGATCTGATACTTCTCCAGCATCACCGCGACGGCCTCTTCCTTGTTCTCAATGCCGTAGCTCTTTTTCTCGCCGTCTGTGTAGGTGGCTAGCGCCTTACGCAGGTTATCCGCCAATCCAATGTAGTCGACGATCAGTCCACCGGGCTTATCCTTGAAGACACGATTCACACGGGCGATGGCCTGCATCAATCCATGACCACGCATGGGCTTGTCCGCATACATGGTTGTCAGGCAGGGCACGTCAAATCCCGTCAGCCACATATCCCTGACAATCACGAGACGCAGAGGGTCATCGGGATTCTTAAACCTCTT
>JACKCT010000013.1 GCA_020633895.1 Deltaproteobacteria bacterium
GGAGATCCCCGGTGGAAGTCGCTTCGCTTCAAGTGATTCAGAGCCGCGACCTGTAGGGAGCGGGTTGGTCCAACCCGACACAAATCGTTTTCTTCATTTCAGAGGGGTCAAACTCGAACGTTGTTTGCAAAGTACTCCGACGAATCAGAGCCCCAAGCGTAAGCGCGGGGTCGTCGAGCGTGTCGACTCATCGAACGATTTGGACCGCTTGCTGACGCGCGCGGCTCTGTCGGGCGCTGACAACGTTCGCTTTTTACCGAGTCGCCCCAGACCCCTCCCTACCGGTCGGGGCTCCGACGGACCCACACACCGTAACACCCGCCGCTCCTACCCCAACTCCGCGTGCAACTTCGCGCGCAAGGCCTGGGCGTGTTGGCCGGTGATCTGGTGGCCTTGGGCGTCGACGATATAGAACGCGTCGATAGCGCGCCCGGCGATGGTGTTGACCTTGGCCTGTCGGATGGACACGCCGAACTCGAACAGCGCCTTGGTGATCCGATAAAGCAGGAACGGCCGATCCGCCGTCCAGACCTCCACCACCGTTTCCTTGCCCGAGGCGTGATTATCCAGACGCACCTCGGTGGCGATATGGGCCTGCGTGTCGCGCAATCCGAAACGCCGCTCGCTTTTGGCCAACACCTCCTCCACCGTCTTTCGGCCCGACAAGATCTCGCCCAGCGTCGACGTCAGCCGCTCGGTCAGGGCCTGCCGGTCGTCGCTCGGATTGCGATTGACGATATGGAAGGTGTCCAGCGCGACGCCGTCCTCGTTGACGAACGCCTGCACGTCCAGCACCGAGATGCGCTCCGAGGCCAACAGCGCCGCCGCCGTCGCGAACAGGCCCGGCCGGTCCTGAGCGCACATCACGGCGTAGTCACCCTCCTCCTGATCGGTCTCGTGCAGCATCACCACCGGCGCGCTCGTCTCGTCGAATTTCGCCAGCGCCTCCACGTGCTGCCGCGCCCGCTCGGGCGACAGCCACGCCGGCCGACGGCGCTGCATCTGCGTCAGGTAGCCTTCGACGACTTTTTCGGACGCCAGCCCCTGAATCGCCTCGGCGATCGCATTGAATTGCTCGTTGCGATCCAGCGCCAGCGATCCGCGCTGTAAAAACGACAACGCCCGGTTGTACAACGTCTCGATCAGCCGCCCCCGCCACCGCGTCCACACGCCCGGCCCCACCGCGCGCATGTCGCAATAGGTCAGCACATACAGCGCGTTGAGCGATTCCACGTCGCTGAATTTTTCCGCCAACTCGCGACTGACGACCGGATCCTCCACGTCGCGGGTGTGGGCGGCATGGGACAACGACTCATGCTCGCGCACCAGCCGCACGACAAACTCCGTCTCCTGAGGCGACAGATTCAGCCGCAGGCACGCAATCGGCGCCATGCGCGCGCCCCGCTCCTTGTGACCCGGCCCGCCGACCTTGCCCGTGTCGTGCAGCAGGATCGCCAGACGCAACAGATCCCGTCGCGCCAGACTTGCGGCGATCTCCGGCAATGGTTCCGGCCCGATGCCCATGAGCAGACGGTCGAAGAATTCCTCCGCCAACAGCGTGTGCTCGTCCGCCGGATAGCTATGGAAGACGTCGTACGGCACCAACCCGCGCAATCGGCCGAACTGAGGCACATACGCATCGAGCACATGAATCGAATGCAGTCCCCGCAGGCTGTCGGCGGCCCGGTCCTTGTCCAGCAGCTTCATGAACGCCGACGCCGCGTCCGGGTCGTCACGGGTGTCGTCGTCCACGATCGTCGCCAAAATCGAGAGGCGCGCGCGGGTGCGTTCGGTGAGTTCCATGCCGGTGCCGGCCAGACGGCCGAACAGCTCAAACACCGCCGGGGCGTCGTGGAGTTCCAGATCCTTGGGCAGGCGCAGCAAGTCGCCGTTCGCCGTCGCGCCGGGCACGATGTCGTCGCGCGTCGTGAAATCGCCGCCGCCGATGGCCTCGTCCACCCGGCGGCCGAAGCGGATGATGCGGTCGGCGACGAAAAAATAATCCTTGAGCAGCGCCTTGGCCCCCTCGGCCTCGCCCGCGCCTTGATAGCCCAAGTGCCCGGCGATCTCCGGTTGCAGGCTGGCGATCAGCGTGTCCGACGGACCCTTCGCCTGGAAATGCAGTTCGTGGCGCAGGCGCAGAAGCAGATCCACCGCCCCTTCCAACTCCGCCCACCCAATGCGCGAATGCACCTTGTTTTCGATCAGGGCGTCGATCCAGCCGCGACGGCCGTAGCGAACCTTGGCGCGCCAGACGGCCAGGTGATAGTCACGCAGACCGCCCAGCGATTCCTTCACGTCCGGTTCGAGCACATGGACGCTGGGGGGATAGTCGGGATGCGTCGGGGGCGCGGTCTGGCGACGCAGGGGCGGTAGGTTGGGCTCGGCTAAGAGTTGGTCGACCCGCTCGCTGAACGCGGCGGCCGCGGTCTTGTCCCCGGCGACGAACCGGGCGTCGATAAGCGTGGACAGGCCTTCCGGGTCGTCCCGGCCCAGTTGCAACGCGGCGGAAACGCGATGGACCCGGTGGCCGGTTTTGGCTTTGGCGTCCCATAGGGGGTAGAGCATAGCCTCGGCGATCGGCTCGATGACCGCGTCGCTTACATCGTCGGGGGCGAGCAGCAGAAAATCCACGTCCGAATAGATCGACGGATCCCGCCGCCCCAGCGAGCCGGTGGTCCAAAGTGTCAGCCCCGCCTTCGGCCCTCCGGCGGCCTCGAAAAGCGTCGCCAGCGTCCGATCCCAAAACGCCGCCATGCGCCCGGCGACCTCGTACCCGCCCGCGCCCTTGCGATGGGCGGCCTTGAGCTGCTTGCGCGTTTCGATGAGTTTTTCGCGAATCGCATCCATCGCTTTTCAAGTAGCCGGGAATGGGGGCGAAAGGCAAGGCGGGGGACAATTGTCTTTGGGAGGATCCGTCAGAGCCGCGCACGGTAGTAAGCGGTTTGGTGAAACCTGGCACGCCACGAACGATGTTTATCAACGAACGAGGCGTACAGGGTCGTACCAGACCCCTCCCTACCGGTCGGGGCTCTGTTCGGTCGTAATCGTATTCTCCTAGCCTATCCCAACGCGCGTATGGCAAACTCCCGCCCATGGCGTCGTCCCCCACCTCCATCACTTGGACCAGTTGGCCGATGCGCGACCGAGCGTCGTCGTTGCTGATCGTCGTGCCGGTCGGGGCGGCGGCGCTGGGGGCGGTGTACCTGCTGACCGGGCAATGGCCGTGGGTGCCCCTGGCCGGTGTGATATTGCTCATCGGCCTGCGCGATTATTTCCTGCCCGTGCGCTACACCGTCGACGAGCACGGCGCCCATGCCCGATATGTCCTGCACACCCGTCGTCGCGATTGGAGCCGAATCAAGCGCGTCGTCGCCGAGGCGAACGGCGTCTTTTTTTCGCCCTATGTCGCCCCCTCGCGCCTGGAAAACCACCGGGGGTTGTTCTGCCGATTCACCGACAATCGCGAGGCGGTCCTGGCCGTCGTCGCGCGACACCACACGGTCGAGCGCGCCGAATCCGCCGCTCGGGCGTCGTCGGAGGCCGCGTGAGCTGGCTGGATTCCCTCAAGCATGCCTTCGCCATCGACCACGAGGGCGAACGCACCTTTACCGACGAGGAACGAGCGCTCGCCGGACGCATCGCCGAAAAAATCGTCGGCCGTCAGATGACGACGCCGGCGTTGCTGTTTCTCGAATCGGCCCGGCCGCTCAATTTCCTCGGCTCCCAAGCCTTGGCCGTGTTCGAGCCGATGGTCGGCGGCCTGGTCTCAGGCGACGACTACGCCCACCTGCGCCGATTGCTGGAAAAACGCGGCAGTGTGGATTTGCTGCTCGACGCGATCGAGGCGGCGGAAAAAGAGAGCGCGAAAAATCGATAACCGGGTGCCACACTTGCACGACGACGAATGTCGGCGGGAAGGTGTGAATGCGATGCTCGACAGAGCCACGCGCTGCTTGCCTCGCCGAAGCCTTGGCGAAGGCTGATAGCGAGCGGGGGACGAGATCGTTGTCCGCAAAGGACTCGCCCAATCAGAGCCCCAAGCGTCAGCGCGGGGTCGTCGAGCGGTTCGACTCAGCGAGGGCTTTGGACCGCTTGCTCACCAGCCTTCGCCAAGGCTACGGCATGGCTAGCTGCGCGCGGCTCTGACGAGCATGGACATCGTAAGATTCGAACCAGTTCGAACCGGACCGCTGACTACCGTGCGCGGCTCTGAAAGGTCGAACGCGGCTCCGACGGACCGCGCACCCCATGCCGGTTTCCTCTTGTCTTGATACCCCTCCCAAACGCGGGTAAACAGGGGACTCGATTTCTTTCCCCATGGGGCGGGCGCGCGTGGCCATCAATCCAGCCGACATCAAGGTCATCCTGGCGACGGACTGCGGTTCGACGACCACCAAGGCGATTTTGATTCAAAAAATCGGCGACGAATACCGCCAGACGCATCGCGGCGAGGCCCCGACGACCGTCGAGGCGCCCTTCGAAGACGTGACCATGGGCGTGCTCAACGCCGTGACCGAGGTGGGGGAACTGGCCGGTCGACGACTGGTGGACGACGAAGGCAACATCATCCGCCCCGCCACCGAAACCGAAGGCTGCGACATCTACATCTCCACCTCGTCGGCCGGCGGCGGCTTGCAGATGATGGTCGCCGGGGTGGTGCGCAAAATGACCGCCGAATCCGCCGAACGCGCGGCCCTGGGCGCCGGGTCCATCGTCATGGACGTCATCTGCTCCAACGACCACCGCCTGCCCCACCAGCAAATCGAACGTATCCGCCAACTGCGCCCGGATATGATCCTGCTCTCCGGCGGCATCGACGGCGGCACGCAAAGCCATGTGGTCGAATTGGCCCAGATTATCGCTGCGGCCAACCCGCGCCCGCGCCTGGGATCGGACTACAACCTGCCGGTCATTTACGCGGGCAACAAGGACGCACGGGAGCACGTGGCCGAGGAATTGGAAAAAAAGACGCACCTGTTCGTCGTGGACAATCTGCGTCCGGTGCTGGAGCAGGAAAACCTGGCCCCGGCTCGGGAAAAGATCCACGAACTGTTCATGGAGCACGTCATGGCCCAGGCCCCGGGCTACGCCAAGCTTATGGCCATGACCGACGCGCCGATCATGCCGACCCCCGCCGCCGTGGGGAACATCCTCAAAACCATCGCCGAGCAAAACGACATCAACGCAGTGTGCGTGGATATCGGCGGGGCAACGACGGATGTCTTCTCCGTGTTCGACAAGCAGTTCAACCGCACCGTCTCGGCCAATCTGGGCATGAGCTATTCCATCTCCAACGTCTTCGCCGAGGCGGGCTTGGCCAATATCGCGCGCTGGGTGCCCTACGACCTGAACGAGCAGGATCTGCGCGACAACGTGAAAAACAAGATGATCCGGCCGACCACGATCCCCCAATCCATGGGTTCCCTGGTCTTCGAACAGGCCATCGCCAAGGAGGCGTTGCGCCTGGCGTTTATCCAGCACAAATCCTTCGCCACCAGTCTCAAGGGCGTCCAGCAGCAACGCACCATCGGCGATGTGTTCTCCCAGGAAACCGCGGGCGAGACGCTGGTGGACATGATGAAGCTGGACTTGCTGGTGGGCTCGGGGGGTGTGCTGTCCCACGCGCCGCGCATGAGCCAGACGGCGATGATGCTTATCGACTCGTTCCAGCCGACCGGGTTCACCCGCCTGGCCAAGGACTCGATCTTCATGATGCCCCATTTGGGCGTGGCGGCTCAGGTGCATCCCGAGGCGGCGACCGAGGTGTTCACCAAGGACTGCCTGGTCTTCCTGGGCACGTGCCTGTGCCCGGTCGGATCGGGCAAGGCCGGCAAGGAAACAGGCACTTATTCGATCAAATTCCCCGACGGCAAGGTCGAGGAAGGCGCGCTGATCTACAACACCACCAAGGTCTTCCCCCTACCCGACGGACAGACGGCCCAAGTGACCTTCAAACCCGCGCGCGGATTCGACGTGGGCGGCGGCAAGGGCCAGGAAGTCACCCGCGAGGTGCACGGCGGCGAAGTGGGATTGATCCTGGACGGACGGCCGCGTCCGATCGTGCTGCCGGAAAAACCCGCCGACCGGGTGGCCGAACTGCAAGCGTGGATGAGCGCCCTGGACGCCTATCCCATGGACCGACTGCATCAGGTGGCCGAAAGCGCCGCCGGTTAGAACGAGGAAGCCCGACCCATGGCCCATGCCTACACCCCCGGCTTGAAAGTCACCACCGGCATGACGCTGCGCAAGCGGCGCATCCTGCCGCTCAAGGGCGAGGTGGTGGTGCGGGTGGGGCAGGACGTGGCGCCCGATGACGTGGTCGCCCGCACGAGCCTGCCCGGCGACGCGACCCTGGTGAATGTCGCCGGATTGCTGGGCGTGTCCGCCGACGAAGTGCCCGACGCGATGGTCAAGAAAGTCGGCGAGCACGTGGAAAAAGACGAGATCCTCGCCGAGGCCAAGAGCTTTTTCGGTCTGTTCAAATCCAACGCCAAATCCACCATGACCGGCACCGTCGAGGACGTGAACAAAGTCACCGGCCAGGTGCTGCTGCGCGGCGCGCCCGTGCCCGTCGAGGTCAAGGCCTACGTCCGGGGCAAGGTCGTCGAAATCGTGCCCGAAGAGGGATGCGTGGTGGAGACGTACGGCACGTTCGTGCAGGGGATCTTCGGCATCGGCGGCGAAACGCACGGCCCGCTGGTCATGGCTTGCGAGTCCCCGGACCAGCACCTCACGCCCGAACGGATCAAGGACGAGCACGCCGGAGCAATCATCGTCGGAGGCAACCTCGTCACCGCCGAGGCGCTCAAGAAGGCGATCAAGATCGGGGTCAAAGGCGTCGTCGCCGGCGGCTTCCACGACAAGGATCTCAAGGATTTCCTGGGTTACGACCTGGGCGTGGCGATCACCGGGCACGAGACGCTGGGTGTCACGCTGGTCGTGACCGAAGGCTTCGGCCAGGTGGACATGGCGAAAAAAACCTACGACATCCTGGCCGCTCACGAGGGGCGCGAGGCTTGCGTCAACGGCGCAACGCAGATCCGCGCCGGCGTCATCCGACCCGAGGTGGTCATCCCCATGGACCCCGGCGACGAAGCCCTCGTCGCCCACGAGGTGTCCCACGGCCTGGACCTGGGCGCCATGATCCGGGTGATCCGCGTCCCCTACTTCGGACGCATCGGCAAGGTCACGTCCCTGCCCGCCGAACCGGTTGTGCTCGACTCCGAATCCAAGGCCCGCATCCTGGAAGTGCATCTGGACGGCGACCCCGCGCCGGTGCAGGTTCCCCGCGCGAACGTCGAACTGATCGAATCCTAATCCGCTTCGCCTACGACCCGGCGATGTCCGATGTCGCCCAGCCGGGCAACTTCGCCGCCTGCTTGAGCCATTTCTTCAACTGCGCCTCGTCCAGATCGTCTTCATGCACGTCGATCCAACGGGCTTCCTTGGCCTGGCCGCCGGGCGGGACGGGGTTGAGCGAGGTGCCTTGGAAGAAGGTGACTTTCACGGCCTTGGTGAAGGTGTGAAAGCTGACGAACCACCCCTGGCCGTCGATGCCGTAAAAGGGCGAATTCCATTTCACGGCCTTGCGCGCCTTGGGAACGGTTTTCATGATCAGTGCGTCCAGGCGCCGTCCCACGTCGCTTTTCCAGCCGGGCATGGCGTCGATGTAAGCCTGAACCGGCGCGTCGCCCTCGGCCTTGGCGATCTGAGGATTGCCGCCGGAAAGGAGCTTCGGCTTCTTGGGCGCTGATTTTTTTGCCTCCGTCTTCTTCAAGAGGCTTTCGCGCGAGCCCTTGCTCTTGGGCACGGAGTGCGTCGTGTTGTAGGCCATCGCCTCGCGAAACAGGGCCTTCAGATCGGTCTTGTTGATTTTGTCGCCTTGGTAGATGTCGATCGCCCGCCACTTGTTGCCGTCCAGGCCGTTGTTGAACAGCTTCTTCGGGTCCCTGAGTTGGGCGCCGTGGAGGAAGGTGATCTTCACCTTGTCCTTGAAGGCGTTGGCGTGGGCATACATCCCCTCGTGCGACCAGACGGGGGTGCCTTTCCATTTCCATTCCTCGACCACGCCCGGATCGACCTCGTGAACGATCCGCCGGATTTCGGCCATCCACTCGCCCCGCCAATCGGTCAGCCCGGCGATATGCCGGTCGATGCGCTCGGACGCGCCCATCAGGTCGGGGGACTTGGAGGGCTCCCGGGGCGGTTTTGCCGCTGGATTCGACTTTTTCGACGGGGTTTTAGTCATGCCCTAGTCTTAATTTCGCGGCCGGATTCGTGTCAATGAGCCGCTTTACCGGGGGTGATCTTCCCCCACCGTCGCGCAAGTTGGCCGCCGGTCGGGGAAATCCCGATTCGCACCTTGACGGAAGGCGGACAGAAAACGACAATGCCCCGTAATACCTGGGGATATGACCAAGGGGATCCAATGCGTCGACGCTTGCATTCGATAGGGTGGATTTGCGGTCTTTTGATCTTGCTGTTTCTCGTGCCCGTCGCATGCGATTCGGCCGACGACGAGGACGAAGTCACCGAACCCACCGAAGAACAGCTCCATCCCAAGCCCGTCAACGGGTCGATCCTATGGGGCGGCACCTATTCCAACGACACGGGCATTCAGTCGACGATTGTCGCCACGGAGCAGACGACGACGCTGTGGGAAGGCGATCTGACGACCTTCTCGCCCGCGCCGGACGGCAAGAGCTACCTGATCGTGCGGACGGACGGCACGGTCCTGTTCGTCGACGAGGCCCTGGTCGAACACGAGCGCCCGGATCTGAATTCCACGGCGAAGCTGGCGCCCAATGGGCGGCGCATTCTCTACGAACGCAACGGCGACCTCTACGAATCCTCGGGCGGAGGTCCCGGCGACCTGCGCATTGCCCGCGACGCGGTGCGCGGCGGCTACAGCAACGACCTGACCGCCGTGGCCTATACCAAGCAGGTCGGTTTTTACGCCCACGACCTGGACATCCCCTTCGCCGAGCCGATTCCGCTGAACTACAACGGCGGCACGATCGATATGGCGCTGAACATCCCCGGGCTGGTTCCGGTTTTCTCGCCGGATGACGAGCTGGTCGCCGCCCCCGTGCCCCTCACGCAGCCCGACGGCACCACCGAGGTCGTGACCTACATCGTCGACTGGAAGGAACGCACCATGTTGACGTTCCTGGCCGGGGCCACTTCGCCCAAGTGGTCGCCGGACGGCACGAAGATCGTCTATGCCAGCAAGGGCCGGGCGTTCATTTACGACCTGACCGACGGCTCGAACACCCAGATGTCCTTTGACGGCGACGCGGTCGTCAACCTCACCGACTACGCCGCCGACGGCGAAGCCATCCTCTATGCCGGGCAGATCGCCGGCCGCGCCGCCGTGCTGCGCGCCACGCGGTTGGACGAGGAAACGCGCTTCAACGTGGCCATCGGCCAGTTGGACGGCATCCGCGGCGCGCGCTTCGTGCGTCCCGACTATTGCGGCGAAAACGCTCCGGCGAACATCAACGAGATCCGCGTGTTCGCCGACGGCGAAGAGCTGACCGCCAACGCACCCGAGGCCGGCGACCCGACCGACGGGCCCGTCTTCGACCTGGATCCCAACACCAAGTCGTTGGGCTTCCTGCTCAAGATTGAAGACGAAGACTGCGGCCTGCGTCGCGGCCTGCTGCTCCAGCGCGTCAACGAGGACACGCGCACCATCGGCTTCGACCTGCCGACCTTCGAGGGCTGCCAATCCGACGCCGCCGTCTTCCTGCGCAACGAGGCCCAGTACACCGACCAGGTCGCGTTCCAGTACACCGCCGAGGATTTCTGCGGCGACGCCGGCGTCACGCAGACCGTCTACCTTAACTTCTTCGGCGGCATCATCGGCGACGATGACGACGACGACGACGTGATCGGTGACGACGATTTCGGCGATGACGACACGGGCGACGACGACACGGTGTAAACGCTCATGACGCACGACGAGGATTGGCCCGTTTCCCTGTCCGTCGTCGTGCCGTTCAAAAACGCCTACAAAACCCTCGGCCCTCTGGCCAAGGCCTTGCGCGAGCAAGCCGACCGGGGGGTCGAATTTCTGGGGATCGACGACGGCTCGGACGACGGCGGCGCCGAGATCCTGGAAGCCGTCGGATTCGCGATCCATCGATTCGAACGCTCTCGCGGCCCCGCCGCCGCGCGCAATGAGGGCGTCCACGCCGCCAAGGGCGAAGTCATCCTCTTTCTCGACGCGGACGTGGTGCCCCTCGACGACCTGATCGCCCATGTGCGCGGGCGCTTCACCCATGAGCCGACCCTGCTCGCCCTATCCGGCGTCTACCACCCCGCGCCCGCCAATCGCGGATTCTTCCCTCTCTACAAAGCCCTACTGTGCTACGCGTGGTTCGACGGCAAGGCCCGCTTCGGGTCGTTGGAAACGGCGTGCGCGGCCGTGCGTCGCCGGGCGTTTCTCGACGCGGGGGGGTTTGACGAATCGTTCACCGGCGCCGATGTGGAGGACTACGAACTGGGCTATCGCCTGGGCGGCTCGGCGGGTATCGAAATCGACCACGCCATGCGCGTCAAACACCATTTCCCCGGCTTTTTCGCCAATCTGAAAAACTTCGCCAAGCGCTCCTACCAGTGGGCGATGCTCAAGCGGCCTCGCACCTTCGACACGGTCGCGACCACGCCTCGCGAGGGCGCGGCATCCTTGTCCACCTACGCCGTGATCGGCCTGCTGGCCGCGACGATCGTCACCGGGCAGCAGGTCTTGGGCTATGCCACCCTCGCCGCCGTCGCCACGCAGCTCCAGTTGCGTCGCGGCTTTTATCTGATGTGCCATGAAAACGAAGGCCCGCGCTTCACCGTGCTGGCGGTCTTGGTGACGATGGCCAACGATCTGGTGGTGGTCCCGGCGGTGGCGGCGGGGACGATGCGGCGCTTACTCGGAGGCGCGAGCAAAGCGTAGTCGCGGCGGATTATTTGCTTCCGGCGCTTTGGCCGACGCGCACGGCCGTGTACACGATCAGTCCCATCACCGCCAATCCCGACATCACCCGAAGCGGCGGAGGCAACATGCGCCCCACGACGGGAAACAGCGCAATCGCCGCGACCACGATCGCGATCAGGCGCATCAACGGACGACGGCCCTGCCCGGATGACGAATCGCCGCGCGGTCCCTCGGTCCCCTCCTCCGAACGCACCGCCGTGCCGCAATAACCGCAGCGCCAGGATTTGTCTTCCATCGGCGCTCCGCAGTTGGGGCATTTGTTGTTGGGCGTGTTGGGCATGGAAATTTCCGTGCGCCGGCTATTGTTGGCCGGAAACGGCGATGATGAAGTACGTCCACCACCCAAGAACGAGGATCGTGACCGTCACGCGGGTCGTGATCGACCACATCCGATGGCTCCACATATAGAGCAACGCCACGGGCTGGCAGAAAAAAATCAAAAGAAAGAAAATCGCAATCTGACGCCATTGGACCGCGTCGGGGCGCCTTACGTCCTGGTCGGTCGCCACCTTTCGCGCGACATCCTGCCAATCCGGGGCGGCCCGGCCGGGCGTAATCGGTTTGGCATAGGGAACCGATCCGCCCACGTTCGGAATCTGATCCGGGTATACGGTGCCGCAATAGGGGCATACTCCCGCGCCCGCTTCCCGTGGGGCGCCGCAGTTGCGGCAGTCTTGATCTTTCCTGCTCATGAGTCTCGCGCGTCCTCTTTCCACCTGAGCATATCCAACGCGTCGATCGGCGGCCAGTACAACGGGAGGGGATTTTTCTCGCGGTGAAATTCACGAACGCAAGCGGGGACCGGATCCAATTTCGGACCGTCGAAATGGGTGCCTGTACCCGTTTATATCAGTACCGCGACCGCTCCGTCGGTGCCGCGCATGATGTGTCGAACAACGGAGGGTTCGCGCCAGGTTGGACCAGACCCCTCCCTACAGGTCGGGGCTCTGAAAAATCATGACCCCAGCGCCTATGCCTCGTCCCCGTCGTCAAGTTTCATCATCCATTGGCGCTGATGTTTTTTCGAGAAGAAGAGTTGGAGATGCATCGGGATGACGCGGCGGGAGGTCTTGGCGAAGTTCATGGCGGAGAAGTTGTCGGTCATGCCCAGCTTGATGGGTTGCTGAAGCAGTTCGAACACGCCGGCCACGTCCTCTTCCCGATCGAAACGCAGATAGATGCGCCCGATATCCTCGGGCACATGGGCGTCGGACCCGGCGGAGACCCGCTTTTCGAAAATCTCCGAGAGCATGTAGGCCTTGAAGTTGCGGTTGTCGGGCATGTGGCCGTTGATGACTTCGATCATGTCGATCTTGCCGAAGACGTCCGGATCGAACAGCGCGGCTTTGCGTTTCTTGGAAAAATTGACGTTCTTATACGACGGCCCAAAGGGATGGGGCAGACTCACCAGCGCGCCGTGCTCCTTGGCGGCGGGGATGATCTGGGTGAACGATCGATCGAGCTTGGTGTAGTAACGGCTGCGTTTGTAGGGCTCGACGTGCTTTCGATAAAACTCTTCCAACTCGGCGGGCGTCTTAAAATAACAAAGCACCTCGAGCTTTTCCCTGGAGCCCACCTCGATGCCCGGCAGGCACAGGATCTTGCCCCTCTCGCAGAGTTTCAGACTGCCTCGCGCTTCGTTGTGATCGGTGACGGACACACCGATCCCCAGCTCCAGGGCGCGTTGTTCGATAATGTCCAAGGTCAATTTCGGGGCGTCGGAATAATCGGAATGCATATGCAGGTCCACGCATTGGGCCACGGGACCTTGCAGGCGGTGGCGACGCTCGACGGCCGCGTCGGGCTCGCCGCTTTGGGCGGCGGTATCGGTCATATCCCTTCTTTTCGGTCGCCGGCGCGCTCGAAGGTCGGCACCGGCGACCGGGCGTGTCCGTCTAGGACGAGGTGCGCGGCGAGGTCTTGGAACGGGACGTCAGCTTGCTGTGCACGTCTCCATAGGCGACCACGTCGTTGATTTTGCCGGCCATGGGAAAGAAGTCCTTGTCGGTGAGCATCTTGCCTTCCCGGGCCTTGATGCCGAAGACCTTCTCGTGGAGTTTCACGGTGCCCATGTATACCGCGTCCGGATTGTCGCGCAGCCAGCCTTTCTCCTCGGCCATCTCCTCGGTGGTGGCCACGTGGATCGTGTATTCGTCGATGCCCTTATAGGGGATCGTGCGGATCTTGTAGTCCTGGCCTTTTTCGATTTTGCCGAACATCCCGGCGCGCAGGTTGTACCAAAAGCCGACAAAGTCCTGGTAGTAGACGTTCTTGGGCATTTTATAGACGCGCTGTTTTTTGAGCTCGCCGTTTTCCATGCGCCGGTAGAAGCGCTTGCCCTTGTCGTAGTGATACGAGCTGATGGACTTGGTGGTGGTGCCGCCCTTCTCGGAGATGCGCGTCATGTGCGTGCAGATCAGACGTTTCACGCCGCCGTCGTCCTTCATCACCAGACGGGATTTGACGAACTGGCGCTTCAGGTTGGTCGCCCACTCCACCACGCCGGTGGTGCGCGCGTCCATCTCGGTGATGTATTCGTCGCCCGAGCCCTGCTGGAAGGTTACGGTGACTTTCGCGGCGTTGAAGGTCCACAGGAAGCTGACGTCGTAGGTGGTCTTCTCCCCCAGAAACGGAGCGAACTTCGGATCGGGAGGCACTTCCTTTTCCAAACGGTCCTTGGCGATGCGCTTGCGGCGCGCGCCCAAATCCCGGTTCTTGTCCGATTCGGCGGTGCGCCAATTTTCGTCGAGATCGTCGTTGGCGCGGGCGCGAGTGACGGTGGCGACGCGGGCCAAGCCCGGCGGCAACACCGCCGAGGCCGCCATCATGGCGAAGATGTCCCGCGATGCTTCCCGCCGTCCGATGACGCGTCCCAAAAGACGCGAGATGGCCGTGGATTTCGTCAATGCAACCTCCTGCTCCCAGCCCCTTCCCAGATTAGGAGCCGGTGTGAATCGGTGTCAACCGACCGGCGTCGATCGACCCGTTTGCGTCACGCATTCGTCGTCGCCTCGCGCCCCGACATGGGGAGAGGCCATCGTCCAGATCGTGACGCGGCGCGGTTCACGCACCCATTCGGCAATTTGACCTCCATGGCGTGCGTCTCGTTCCCGATTTGTCGGCGTGACGCCTGGAGGTGAATCTTGGTCAATCTTTACAGGCCCTTCCACGGCCCCTAGGCATTCACCGTACAAATGTGCTATGAAAATTTCTCACATCCTCTCTTCCAAGGAGGCGGCCGAAGTGGCTGCGCGAGCGAAAACCAAGGCGTCGGGCAAGGCGTCCAAGACCTCGGCGAGCACGCCCGAGGACAAAAGCAAAAAGCAGCAATCCGCGGCCCTGGACGCGGCCATCGGACAAATCGAGCGGGCCTACGGCAAGGGCGCGATCATGCGTCTGGACGACAGCGTCGTCACCGAGGTGGAGGTCGTCTCCACCGGCTCGATCGGACTGGACATCGCGTTGGGTGTCGGCGGATTTCCCCGGGGCCGCGTGGTGGAGATCTACGGCCCGGAGGCGTCCGGTAAGACCACCCTCGCCCTGACCGCCATCGCCAACGCCCAAAAAACCGGCGGCGTGGCCGCGTTCATCGACGCCGAGCACGCCCTGGACGTCTCCTACGCCCGCAAATTGGGTGTAAAGACCGACGAACTGCTCCTCTCCCAGCCCGACACCGGCGAGCAGGCCCTGGAAATCGCCGAAGTCCTCATCCGCTCCAACGCCGTGGACGTGGTGGTCATCGACTCGGTCGCGGCCCTCACCCCTCGCGCGGAAATCGAAGGCGAGATGGGCGACAGCCACGTGGGCTTGCAAGCCCGCCTGATGAGCCAGGCCCTGCGTAAGTTGACCGCCACCATTAAGAAGAGCAATACGATCCTCATCTTCATCAACCAGATTCGCATGAAGATCGGCGTCATGTACGGCAGCCCGGAGACCACCTCCGGCGGCAACGCCCTCAAGTTCTACGCCTCGGTGCGTCTGGACATCCGCCGCATCGCCCAGATCAAGACCGGGCAGGACGTCATCGGCGGACGCACCCGCGTAAAAATCGTCAAGAACAAGGTGGCGCCGCCATTCCGCCAGGTGGAATTCGACCTGATCTACGGCGAAGGCATCAGCATCGAGGGCGAGTTGGTGGACATGGGCGTGGAGCAGGGTCTGGTGGAGAAAATGGGCACCTGGTACTCGGTGGGCGAGACGCGCATCGGCCAGGGCCGGGAGAACGCCAAGCAGTTTCTCAAGGACAATCCGGATATTCGCGAGCAGCTCATCGCCAACGTGATGGAGGCCTACATCCCCCACGAAACCGGAGCCGAGGACGAGGATTCGGATTCGAGCGACGGCGATGACGTGAGCGATTCGGACGAAGGCGTCGCTTAACGTCAAGGACTCCGGCGAAACGTCCGAAAACATTCAGTCCGGCCCCCACCGCCACCACCGGCCGGACGAGGAGGCCGCATGGCCGAGGACAACACCCCGACGAACGAACGCCCCGTCGCCGCCGAGGCCCGTCTGCCCGAAGGCGGACGGGATAAGCCCGGTTTGGCCCGACGCCTGGAACAACTGCACAAGCTGCTTAAGCTCGCCGCCAAGGTGGGCGCCTCGGACATCCACCTCAAGCCCGGCAAGGTGCCCGTTTTGCGGGTCAACGGCCAGCTCATGGAGGTGGACGGCTGGCCGCCGCTGCATCCCGGGGATACGGGCCAGTTCGCCCGCCTGATTATGAACGAAGAGCAGGTGCAGGCCTTCCGGCGGGATCACGACGTGGACCTGGCCTATTCGGTGCCCGGCTTCGGCCGCTTCCGCGCCAACATTTATCAGCAGCGCGGGTCCATCGCGGTGGCGTTGCGCATCATCCCCTTCGAACTGCCGGATATCCGCAAGCTCAGCCTGCCGCCGGTCATCGAGCGCATCGCCCTGGAGCGCCGGGGTCTGGTGCTTGTCACCGGCACCACCGGCTCGGGCAAGTCCACCACGCTGGCGAGCATCGTCAACCATATCAATAACACCCGCGCCGCCCACGTGATCACCATTGAGGATCCCATCGAGTTCCTGTTCGCCGACCGCAAGAGCATGATCGCCCAGCGGGAAGTGGGCCTGGACGCCGGCGGATTTCACCGGGCGTTGCGCGCGGCGCTGCGCCAGGATCCGGACGTCATCCTCATCGGCGAGCTGCGCGATCCGGACACCATCACCACCGCCCTGATGGCCGCGGAAACCGGCCACCTGGTGCTCGCCACGCTGCATACCTTGGATGTGATGGAGACCATCCACCGCATCATCGCCTTCTACGACGGCCCTCAGGCTCAGCAGGTGCGCTACCAGTTCTCGTCGGTCATCCGCGCCATTGTCTGCCAGCGCCTGCTGGCCCGCGCGGACGGCCAGGGGCGCATCCCGGCCGTGGAGGTCATGGTCGCCACCAGCCGCATCGCCGAGCTGATCAAGGAACCCCACCGGACGCACGAGATCCGCGAGGCCATTTCCCAGGGCTACTCCAACTACGGCATGCAGACCTTCGATATGTGCCTGTCCCACCTGGTGCTCGAAAAGAAGATCACCTACGAAGAAGCCTTGGACAACTGCACCAACCAGGGCGACTTCGAACTCAAATTCAAGGGCGTCTCGTCCACCTCCGACGCCGAGCACGAGGAATATCAGCGCCTGAGCAAAGGGGGCGACGCCCCCGCCGCCGGCAACGATATGGTCATCGAACGCTTCTCCAAGTAGCCGAATTTTCGTGGATTTGGCCGCACCCTTGCATTTCCGGCTTGGGTTGTTTCCGTAAAATCGGGTAGAATCCGACCGCTTGGGGGCCCAAGGGCTTCGTGCCGCCCCCTTTGGATTCGAACATTCATTCGCTCTTTGCGAGGGAGTACCGCTATGTCCGACCGATGGCTCTGGGTCTTGGTGGCGTTATCCGCGGTGTTGTTGATCTCGTCCTCGGCGATCGTCTCGTGCGGCGACGACGATGACGACACCGGCCGCACCGGCACGACGACCGACGACGATGACGACTCCGCCGACGACGACATGATCCCCACTGTTGACGATGACGACGATGATGACACGGACGACGACGACGACGACGATTCCGATGATGACGATGACGATGACGATGACGATGACTCGGACGACGACGACGATGACGACGACGATGACGACATCATCACCCCCGAGCAGCTCCAGGCCATTGAAGACGGCACGGACGTATGCACCGATGCCTATGTGGACTGCGAACTGACGGAGTTCAAGGAAGATTTTATCCGCAAGACTTGCAGCGGCCGATTCGAGCACTTCAAAACCAACGCCATGGACATCGATTGCTTCGAGACAGCGGTCGAGGACTATTCGGACTGCGTCACGGATATTTGCGATCCCTGCTCGGTCAATTGCACGGACGACAATATCAACGAGTGCGGCAGCCTATACCTCGTCCCCGCCCAGGCGGCCTGCGAGCCCTCGGGGGATGACGACGACGACACCGCCTAACGGCGGTGTCCGTTCCGGTGCCGCCGGATCGCGTTCCTGTCGAATTTCGGGGAAAAGCTAGGCGATCCAGCCGCCGGAGGCGCGACGGATCTTTTTGTTCGCCGGCGTGGCCAATTGGCAGGGCATCCCCGAATTGGCATGCACCTCGCGGCAGGGCATGTTCTTCGTTTTGAAGCCCATCGCCCGGCACCCTCGGGGGAATCGGGGGTCCCACGTGACGAAGTAATGGGCGCATCCCTGGCACGTGGAGCGTCCCAGGCCGCTGTTCTTGGTGTCCGTGTCTTGACCCCTCATACGAGAAAGTATCGGGATATTCGTCATTTTTCTTGACGGAAACCGACGCCCTGACCGTCGTTCGAGGCGGTTGGGGCTCATTTTTCTCTTGCCAAGCCTGTGGATAAACGCTCAGAATGGGTTGCTTGGGATGGCCGACGGGGCTCCAGGATGCGGGCCGACGGCATGTAATTATTGGAAGCATCGGGGGAATCCGAATTGTCCGGCACGGATATCATCCGCGCGTACGCACCGCCGGCCGTCGCCGTGGCGGTCGCCTCGTCGTTCGACGCCACGCGCAATCCCCAACGCCGATTGTTCGCACCGACGGTTCCCGCCGTGGCCGAAGAGCCGCGCCCGATGGCCAAACGCTCCACCACCGCTCGCTATATTCCCAACCCCCAGTACATAGCTGACGACGGCGCCGATCTGGCCTTGCGCCGACGTTTGCCTCCCGGCGCTCTTTCCTACGGCGAGGTCGACCGCATCACGCGCGGCTACCGCGAGCGCGGCATCCTCCTGGACGTGACCGCTTAGCGTTATTCGATTTCCGTCTCTCCGCGTCTCCACGTTACGATGTCGCCCTCTAGTACCAAAAAGACCGCCGTAATATGATGCCCCTCTTTCGACAATGACGGTGGACGCAAGGAGGGCGAGAATGGGTCGGATTCTTTGGACGGCGGCGGTGGCCGTGGCGTTGACGCTGGCGCTGTTGGCAAGCCCGGCATCGGCTCAGAACGTCGGGTGGGGCAAGCCGGACGTGGCGCCGCTGGAATCGGGAACGCAAGTGACCTCCTACATCGACTCGGGCGAGAAGCTCTACGAGATGAAGTGGAAGCTCACCAACAACGACGGCGCCCTGACCTGGTCCATGGAGGGCCGCAACTTCGAGACCGGCGACAAGCTCGTCACCTGGACCGAGTCCATGGCCGCCAAGCTCACCGACAAGGGCGTCGAGCCCCAGTCCTGGAGCAAGGAATCCTCCGGCGCCGAGCAGATGAAATGGACGCTGCGCTACAACTGGGCCGCCAAGACCGCCGACTATACGTTCGAGGATCGGGCCACCGGCAAAAAGGAAGCCCGAACCATCAAACTGCCCGATGACGCCCTGGCCGCCGACGCCATGCCCTTTTCCCTGCGCGCCTTTCCCTTCGAAAAGGGCGAGGGCTATTCGGAAAAAGTGCGCGTGGTCAACACCGATTCCCAGGTCATGGGCGCCGAGTTAATCAACCGAGGCGTGGAGACCCGCAAGACCCCCATGGGCGAGTTCGAGGCCTACAAACTGGAGCTAAACATCACCGGCCTGATCGGCGTGGTCGCGCCCAAAATGTACTTCTGGTACACCAAGGCCGAGCCCCACACCTGGCTGGGCTTCGAAGGCAAGGACGGCGGCCTCACCGAGGGCCGGACCATCAACGCCCTGCACGTCTATGCCCCCGTCGATCGGTTGAAGTAAGCGCCGGGATGCTCGCGGAGCGACGACAATGACCGACGCCGAAGTGGCCGTCGTGGGCGGCGGGTTCGCGGGGCTGGCCGCGGCGGATCGGCTGGCCCGATCCGGGCGGCGGGTGATCGTCCTCGAAGCCCGAGACCGGGTGGGGGGACGCAGCCGCTCGGACCGTTTCGACGACGGCTCTTGGATCGACGCGGGCGGCCAGTGGCTCGGACCGGGCCATGAGCGCATGTACGCCCTGGCGCGGCGCTTCGGCAAAACCGTCTGGCCCATGTACGTCGCCGGCAAAAATGTTCTGCATCGCCGGGGTCAGCGCGGGCTCTACAAAGGCACCATCCCCTTCGTGCTCCCGCCCGCCGCGCTGGCCAATCTGGCGTGGGCCTTCGCCGCGCTGGAATGGCAATCCCGCCGCGTACCGCTGGACACGCCGTGGAAAGCCGCGAACGCCGAGGCGCTGGATCGCCAAACCTTCGGCGACTGGATGCGCCGCCACCTGCCGAATCCGGACACCCACTTCCTCATCGAGATCGTCGCCGAGACCGTCTTCGCCTGCCACCCGGACGACCTGAGCCTGCTGCACGCGCTGTTTTATTTTCGCAGCAACGCCGGGGTTCTGCGCCTGACTTCATCGGCCGGCGGGGCCCAGCAGGATCGCGTCGAAGGCGGAACGCAGCCCATCGCCGCGTCCCTCGCCGAAGCCGTCATACAAGCCGGAAGTCAGGTGATGCTCGATGCGCCGGTGCGGGCCATTCGCGACGAGGGCGGCGAGGCGGTTATCGAATCGGACGCCGGGACCGTCCGCGCAAGGCAGGTCATCGTCGCCACACCCCCGGTGCTCACCCGCGAGATGGACTTCGCACCCGGCTTGCCGGAGAACCTGCGCTCGTGGATGGACGGCACGCCGCCGGGGCGGGTCATCAAATGTTTCGCCTTTTACGACCGCCCCTTCTGGCGCGAGGCGGGGCTGTCCGGCTCGGCCGTCGGCGACCAGGGCCCGCTGAAAACCATCTTTGACGGCACGCCCCCCACCGCCGACCACGCCATCCTCTGCGGATTCATCGAGGCGCGCGACGTCGACGAATGGCGCGAAAAGTCCATGGAGGCGCGGGGCGAGGCGGTGCTGGCGTGCCTGGAGCGATTCTTCGGGCCCGAAGCGCTCAACGCCACGCGCTACGTGGACCATTGCTGGGTCGACGAGGCCTGGTCGCGGGGCTGCTACGCGGGCATGAGCAAGCCGGGCGTCGTCACCAAGGCCCGCGTCGACTTCACGCACCCCTGCGGGCGCGTCCACTGGGCCGGAACCGAAACGGCGAGCCGTTGGAACGGCTACCTGGAAGGGGCGGTGCGTTCGGGGGAACGGGCCGCGGACGCGGTCATGAGGTCGCTGTCGTCATCCGTCTGATATCGGGACCGTCGTCGTGCCCACATGCAGCACGGCGTGGAAAAAATCCACCACTAACTCGTGATCGAACTGGCCGTAAGGCACCGGCAGCACCGGAATCGGCAGCGTCGAAAACTCGTTGATGAGGCGATGGTACGGGTGGATCGCCGGGCTCATGGTCGTCGACAGCAGATCGCCGTCGTTGCGTTCCCGGTAGGTGCTGGTGGTGTCGGTGACCAGGGCGCGGATGCTCGGGTCGATGCGTACCGCCAGGTTTAGCGTCGAGGCTCCCGCCGAATGCCCCGCCGCGCCGATGCGTTCGTCGTCGACGATGCTCCAATGGCGCATCACCCGCGTCCACGCCACCACCTCCGCCGCATGCACCCCCACCAGAGACTGACCGCGCAGGAGCAGCGCCCGGGCGATTTTATTCTCATTCCCGTCGGCGCAGAGCGCGCGCAGTTGCGGCGCGAGCACAACGAACCCCGCCCCCACCAGCGCGTCGCCCACGCGATCCATCATCTGCTCGGCGGTCTCCGTGTGGCCGTGCAGGAGCAGCACCGCCGGATAGGGCGCCTTACCCGCGTGAGGCACCCGAAGCACGGCGCGCATCTCCCCCAGATTCGGATGCCGCAGCGTCAAACCCCGCTCGCAGGCCGCTTGATCGGCCCCCATGCGCACGGTCGTGACCACGACGCGGTCTTCTTCCAGCAGATCGTCCAAATGGGCCGCGGCGATGAGGGCGGCGCGCAGTTCGTCGTTCGCGAAATGGTCGACATCCGGGTCGTAGATCTGCGGGCTGGTATCGGCGAGTTCGGCGTCCAGATCGACGCGGGGCGTTTTCTGGGCGTCGAGGCGTTCGACGTATTGCTCATAGCCTTTGGTGCAGGCGCATGCCTTCGCGTCGGCGCACTCAGGCACGGCGTCCAGGTCGGTGCGTTCGGTGACGGGCAGCTCGGAGGCGGACGGCGGCATGGCGCAGTCGGTGTCGACCTTCGCCCCGTCGGAAAAATGCATCTTCGGCGGCCGGTTCGAGAGAAACAGCCGTTGCACGGCGGCCGGTCCGCCGCCCATGACGATCAACACAGCGGCGCCGACCGCCACCCCGATCAGGGCGGCGAGCACCATCGATTTGCGTTGTTGCACGAGGAGGGAGTCTACGCGATGTCGGCGCGAATTTCGAGAGTGATCGTAAGTTCTTCGAGACGGTAACACACAAACAGAGCCGCGAACCGTAGTGAGCGGTTGGGTTCGCCCCGGCACGCCACACGCGACGAATCCGCCGAAAAGGATCGAACCAGACCCCTCCCTACAGGCCGGGGCTCGGACGGAAAGGTTGGCGATTGATACAGTGTTCCTACGCCGCCGTTTCCTGCTCGGCGATGCGCTGGACTTCGCCGGATTCGACCAGGTTGCGGTAGTGGTCCACCTTCGGGTTCATCACCTTGAACCACAGGGGCGGCACCAGCGCCAGGAGGACCATGCCCGCGTAGCCGGTGGGCAGTTGGGGGCTGTGCTCGAAGTGGCGCAGAACCTGGTAGCGCCGGCCGGCGTTGGCGTGATGGTCCGAGTGACGTTGCAGGTGGAAGAGAAACAGGTTGGTGATGCGGTTGGCCGCGTTCCACGAGTGGATCGGCGTGACCTGCTCGTATTTGCCGTTGTCGAGTTGCCGGCGTTCCAGACCGTAGTGCTCCAGATAGTTGACCACCTCCAGCAACGAAAACGCGACGATCGACTGACCGATGAAAAAGGCCAACGCCCAGGGACCGAAAGCGGCGGTCAACCCGGCGGCGACGAGGATCTGCATCCCGACGCCGCGCAGGATCTGGTTGTGATGGGACCACACCGGCTTTTTCATGCGGCCCAGGCGGCGTTTTTCCAGATGCCACGCCGACAGCCAGGTGCCTTTCACCGTACGGGGCCAGAAGGCGTAAAACGTCTCGCCCCGCTTGGCCGTGGCCGGATCGTTAGGCGTGGCGACCTGGGCGTGGTGGCCGTAGACATGCTCGATCGCCCAGTGCGTGTAGTTGACGGTCCAGAGCATCATGCGGCCCAGCAGGCGCTCGGCTTTCACATCCCGGTGGATCAGCTCATGGGCGACGTTGATGCCCATGACGCCGCCGGTGATACCCACGGAGATCGTCAATCCGATGGACTCCCACACCGACATCGTTCCGTTCGTCACCATCCACGCGCCGAAAATCAGCGTGGCGTACAGCGCCGGGACGCACCCCCATGTCACCATGCGGAAGGACAAGCTGTCGGTCAGGTCCTTTTCGATCTCCCGTTCGGGATTCTTCGTGTCCAGACCAAACAGAAAATCCATAATCGGGATCCACACGAACGCCCAGATCAGCGCCGTCAGGGTGTTGATCCCGCCCCAGTAAGCGCCGAGAAACACCGCGGCCGGCAACAGGTAGATCATCATGAACGGCCAAGACCGCACCTTGTCGGTCATAACGGCCTTGTAGCGATCGGTGGATTGAGCGTCGACGGTCATCGGATCCCCCACATTTCAGCGCATGGCTTCATCTTGCTTCGGGCGTCGTCCGGCTCGCAAGGAGAAATTTTATCGGCGACCGGCTGCGGCCCGCTCACCGGGTTTCTACTCGCGAGTAGGTTTTTCCATTCATAGAGAATCGACCCGGTTCGTGTCAAGGAAAAAGTGCGAGGTTCGCCGACGGCGATCGTTTTTTTTGTGTGTGTCCTGTTGTCGATTCGGCGAAAAAGGAAAGACCTCGACCGCGACCAAGCGTTCCCCCTTTAGTATGGCCTTTTGACCATACCGCTGCCGTGCGGCGCGGCCGTGCGGCGCTGCATGACGGAGGGACAAGGCCGATGACAAAGGTGCGTTGGGGCGTTTGGGGATGCTGCCTGCTGACGATTCTGCTGGTGATGCCGGTCGCCTTGGCCCCGGCTTGTACCGGCGACGACGATGACGACGCCTCGGACGACGACGCCGTCGGCGATGACGACACGGATGACGACACGTCCGACGACGACACGTCCGACGACGACACGTCCGACGACGACACGTCCGACGACGACACGTCCGACGATGATACGTCCGATGACGACGATGACGACGATACCGGGCCGGGTCGGCCGTACACCCCGGCGTGCGCGGGGGCCTCGGGTCCGCCGTCGTTTGCCGAGCCGGATCTGCCCGCCGACGGCGAGGGCCCCTTTGCCGTGGGCGAGTCGGAAATGACATTCACCGACGAATCGCGGGATCGGGAGATCAATACGACGATCTACATGCCCCAGCCTAAATCGGCCGCGGCCGGACCCTACCCGGTGGTGGTGATCTCCCACGGCTTCACGTCGTTCCGCTCGACAGTCGTGCCCTACGGCGAGCGCTTAGCGACCTGGGGGTACATCGCGATTGTGCCTCAGCTTCCCTACACGAATTTCCTGCAGATCGGCAAAGTGAACCACACCGAGTCGGCCAAGGACATCCTTTTCCTGCTCAATTCGGCTTGCGCCGCGTCGGACGAATCGTCCGGCTTATTTGCCGGGAAGGTGGACAAGGCCCGCCTGGCGACACTAGGACACAGCTTGGGAGGCAAGCTGTCCATCCTGGCGGCGCTATTGGACGAGGGCGTGGCGGCCGTGGCGGGGCTGGACCCGGTGGACGGCGCCGGGCCGATCGATTCGGACGACGCCGAACGCTTCCCCGACGCCAGCGAGCGCGTCGCCGACGAGATGCGCATCCCGTCCCTTTACCTGGGCGGCACCAAGGGCAAGGAACCGGCCACCGGAAACCAGGCCTGCGCGCCCGAGGACGACAACTACCTGACCTTCTACGGCGCCGCCCCCACGCCCACCGAACAGATCACCTTCATCGGCGCCAACCACACCGACTTCATCTCGCCGATTCCCTTGGATCCCTGCAACCTGGGCGACGCGGACGAAGAGACGGTGATGGCCCGGTCGATGGAATACGTCACGGCCTTTTTCAACCATCGCTTGCTCGGGTTCGACGATTATGCCGCCGACTACGCCGGGACCGGGATCGACCAAGACGTCACGGATGGCATTGTGACTTATTCGGTCAAATAGCCTTGCTGACCCCTGGTCGCGCGGAAAATCGCTTTGCGCATCAAAATCGTTGGAAAACTTGAACTTTCCGTGTAAGCTGACCGGAATAATCCTGATGGTCAACTGCCCGTGGGTCAATCGATGGCGGATTCGGACAAGCCCTCGAGCACATCCGCTCCCCCGGAACTGGGACGCATTCGTCCGGCAATTTTGGCCGGCGGTATTCTTATTTTGCTCGCCACCCTGGTCATCCTGACCGCGCGCAACAATATCGAAGACAATCGGCGTGAACACGAGAACCACACCATCGAGCTGCCGGTGCGTCTGGACAATCAGGTGGCCTCGGATGTGCGCATCCTGGAGCTGCTGGCGGTGCTGCGCAGTTCCACCGAGGCGCCCTCGCCCGAATTCATGCGCGAGGCCCAGAATTTCACGTCCCGTCCCGATTTTACCTCGCTGGTCTGGCTGACCTCCGAAGCCGTCGCCCACTGGACCGAGCCGAATATCACCGAAGTGGGCGTTCCCGGGCAGGCGGAACGGCGTTTGGCCGTCGAGGCGGCCCTCAAGACGCACGGCATCGGCTTCACGCCGGTTTACGCCGACGCCTCCGGCCGCCGGGTGTTCGACACCTTTATGCCCGTCTATCGCGACGGCGCCCTCGCGGGGATGATCGGCGCCACCCGCACGTTGGAAGGGCTCTACGAGCAGACCCTTAAGCCGCTGGTGGGCGGTTCCTACCACATGGCGATCTTCAACAAGAAGGGCCAGGAGATCTTCGCCGAGCCGCTGGCCGGGTCGATCGACAACGAATTCACCCAGGACCTGCGCATCCCCGGCACCGACGGCCTGGTGCTGGTCATCCAACGCTACGGCACGTCTCTCTGGACGATGGAGTTGATCGGCCTGCTGGCCTTCCTGGTGTTGTTCACCTTGATTCTGGCCTGGGGCATGTGGGCCGTGCGCGCCGACATGACCTTTCGCATCCACGCCGAGGACGCCCTGCAACGCAGCGAGCAGCGCTACCGCATGCTGGCCGAGAACATCACCGACGTCATCTGGACCATGGACCTGGACGGCAACCTCACCTACGTGAGCCCGTCCATCACGCGCATCCTGGGTTACACCTGGTGGGAGACCAAACAACTGGGCCTGCGCCGGTTGCTGACCGACGAATCCTACGAGCGGGCCGTCCACGTCTTTGACGACCAAATGAAGGACGACAACCCCCTGGCCCACGAAGAGGTCAAGCCCACCACGATCCGCCTGGCCCACCTGCATAAGGACGGCTATCCGGTCTGGTGCGAGGTGACGCACCTGTTCCTGCGCGACGCCAACCGCTGGCCCATCGGCCTGATCGGCGTAACCCGCGACATCACCGACCAGAAGGCGACCGAGGACGCGCTGCGTCTGTCGGAGGAGCGCTGGCGGTCCCTGGTCGATAACGCCCCGGACATCATCGGCATCGTCGACCGCCAATATCGCCTGACCTTCACCAACCGCTACCCCAGCACCGGCGGCGCCCAGGCCGCGCTGGGCAAGGACATCACCCTGCTCATGCCCGAGGAGTACCGCTCCATCGTTCGCGACCGCATCAACTATGTGTTCGAGACCGGCCGCCACGCGACCTACGAAGTGCAGCTTCCCAACGCTCAGGGCGTCCTCGCGTGGTTCACCACCCGCCTGGGCCCCATCTTCCGGGATGACCGGGTCGACGCGGTCACGCTCATCTCCACCGACGTCACCGACCGCATGCGCACCGAAACCGAGCTCAAGGAGTCGGAGGAAAAATTCCGCTCCCTGGCCGAGCAGACCATGCTGGGCATCGTCATCGTGCAGGACGACCACATCAAATACGTCAACCCCATCGTCACCGCGGACTCGGGTTTCGGCCTGGATCTGCTGGTGGGCCAGCCGGTGGAAAGCCTGGGCGATCTGATCCATCCGGACGATCGGGAATTCGTGCTGGCCGAGATCAAGCGCGCCCAATCCGGCCGGGGCGGCGACGACATCATCACCACCTATCGCTACATCAACAGCCGGGAGGACACCATCTGGGTGGAACAATACTCTCGCACCGTCATCCACGAGGGGCGCCCGGCCGACTACCTGATGATCATGGACATCACCGACCGCAAGCTCGCCGAGCAGAAGCTCTACAAATATCAGCGCCAGCTTCGGGACCTGTCCAGCCAGGTGGCCATGGTCGAAGAGCGGGAGCGCCGCCAGATCGCCTCCGATCTGCACGACCGCATCGGTCAGAACCTCGCTCTGCTCAAAATCAAGCTCTCGTCCCTCAAGAGCTTCCTGTCCGACGGCCAACTCAACCAGCCGCTGGGCGATATGATTAAATTGGTCAATTTAACCATTAAAGACACCCGAACCTTGACATTCGAGCTGTCCCCGCCGATTCTCTACGAATTAGGCTTGGGAGCGGCAGTCGAGTGGTACCTGGACAAAATCCAGGAACAACACGGCATTGAGACCGAATTCGAGGGCGCGGCCGAAGGGGCCGAGTTGCCCGAGGAATTGCGGGTGATCCTCTTTCGGTCCATCCGCGAACTCATCGTCAACGCCACCAAGCACGCCCAGGCCAAGCGCATCAGCGTGGACATCCGGATCTGGGGCAACGAGCTTCTCTTTGTGGTGCAGGACGACGGAGTGGGTTTCGACCTGTCCATCTTGGAGTCCGCCGCCGGCGGCGAAACGGGCTTCGGATTGTTTAACGTTCGAGAACGACTGGAATATCTCGGCGGTCAAGTCGAGATCCACTCCACGCCGGGCAAGGGCACGCAGATCTCCTTCGTGATGCCGTTGCGGACCGAATATGACGTGGAAAGCGAGAGGGGCCATGAGCGTCAAAGTTATCTTAGCTGACGATCACAAGATGATTCGGGAAGGCCTGAGCGCCCTGCTGCAAAGCGAGGCGGACGTCGAGGTGGTCGCCGAGGCCCAGGACGGCGCCACCGCGGTCAAGCTGGCCCGGGAGCACAAGCCGGACGTGATGATCATGGATATCGTCATGCCCGACCTCAACGGCATCGACGCCACGCGCCAGATCATGGAGTTCGCGCCGGAGACCAAGATCATCGCCCTATCGATGCACACCGAGAAGCGTTTCGTCACCGAGATGCTCGAAGCCGGCGCCTCCGGATACCTGCTCAAGGACTCGGCCTTCGAGGAACTGATCCGGGCCATCAACGTGGTGCTCGAAGGCAAGACCTATCTGTCCCCCGAGATTTCCGGCGTCCTCGTGCAGGATTATCGGCGCAAGGGCGGCGCCCCCGACGGACGCTCGGCCCAGGCCGCCCTTTCGGCTCGGGAGCGGGAAGTGCTGCGTCTGCTGGCCGAAGGCAAGTCCACCAAGGGCATCGCCGCCCAGCTCGAGGTCTCGGTCAAAACCATCGAGACGCACCGGCACCGCATCATGCACAAGCTGGGCATCCACAACGTCGCTGAACTGACCAAATACGCCATCCGCGAAGGTCTCACGACGCTGGAAGTCTAGACTCCGTCCGCGCGGCGAAAGCGAAAATCCGACGAATTTCCCCCCAAAGCGCGCCCGAGGCTGTTGTCGTCGTCGCCCGTGTCCGGGTTCTCGCCGACCTTTCCGGTCAATCCGGCCGATTTGTCTTGACCTGACGCGCCCAACTGGCACAATGAGCGCTCCTGGGGGACGAATAAAAAAGGAGGGAACGTTGCGTATCGGCATCGTCTTGGTGTCTGTGGTTTGCCTGGGTTTGTTCGTCTCCCCCGCCGCCGCGGAAACCCTGGTTTGGGAAAAGTTCACGACCGGCATCCCCGGCACGTGGGAAGTGACCGTCAACAACGGCTTCGTCACCTCCCACTGGTACGACGGTACCGGCGGCTTCAAAAGCACGTACGGTCCCCAATGGACCAACAATTTCTCCGGCCGCTTCGCCTACGCGGACAACTACTACGACGGCCCGTTCACCTATCACGACACGGACCTGATCTCCGACCTGATCGATCTGACGCCGGCGTCCAACACGTCACTGACGTTCTCCCACTCCTTCCTGACCGAAAATTCCTCGGTCACCAAGGCGTTGGTGTACGTACGGGACAAGGACGACGTGGCGTGGATCCTCAAGGGCACCTACACCGCCGACCAGTTCGACACGACCAAGACCATCAACGTCTCCAGCGAACTCGACGGCAAGGACAAGGCCCAGATCCGATTTCAATATTTGTCCTCGGACGCGCTGGGCGGCGGCTTCTGGGCCGTCGACAACGTCAAGATCGAGGGTGACTGCTCCAAGGAAGGCGCTTCCGAACTGGGCGCCGTGATGTACGGCGACGCCTCCGCCGCGGCCGACGACGGCTTCCTGGAAACGTCGGGTAACGACGTCCTTTACTGCTTCGAGCCCGAGAGCTACCCGGCGTTTTTGTCGGACCTGTCGGTGTTCGTCGACGAGTCGTTCCCCGAAGACTTCAACCGATGGGTGGTCTATCAGCTCGAAGACCCGTTCATCGACGAGCTCGAGGCCCCCACCTGGATCTCCGAGCCGGTGGCGATGTCCCGGGGCCGCTGGCAGTCGCTTGCCTCCTGGCAATTGGCCGAGTTTGATCAGGCCATCTACGCCGGCGGCTGGTGCGTGGGCCTTCGGGGCACGCCGACCGACGCCGAGCCCGAACCGGTCGAGCCGGACAGCGAGCTGCTGACGGTGATCGCGAATATCAAGGTGTGCGTGACGACCACGACGACGACGACAACCACCACCACGTCCACTACTTCGACGTCGACCACGACACCCACCACAACGACAACGACCGTTGGATCGACGACGACCACGACGTCCGGCTCCTCGACCACGACGACGGGTGGGTCCACCACCACCACGACGGACGGCTCGACAACAACCACGACGGACGGGTCCACCACGACCACCACCGATGGGTCGACGACGACCACCACGGACGGGTCCACCACCACCACGACCGACGGATCGACAACGACCACGACGGAGACTTCCACCACGACAACGACCGGGGATTCGTCCACGACGACCACCACGTCCGGGTCGACCACCACGACAACGCTGGTCGGCACGACCACGACGACGACCACCACGACGGCGCCGTCTGCGGACGACGATGACGACGACACGACGGATGACGACGATACGACGCCCACCGGCGATGACGATGATGACGACGACAGCGGCGGCGGCTGCGGATGCTAGGCCGTCGCTCTTGACCCGAACGCGCCGGGCGCGTTGAATATCCGAAATGGGTCAAGGCAAGAAGAAAGCGAAGAGCAAACCGGCGAGGAAAATGTCGCCCAAGTCCATGCTCATTCTGGGCGTGCCCTTGGCGGCGTTCTTCGCCTTTTGCGTTTATATGGCCGTCGACTCCACGCACTACCTCAAGCCCTTCGATCCCCGCGAAAACAACCGGGCCGAGTACGATCCCGAAACCGCCGAAGCGGTGCTCGCGATGGTCAAGGGCGCCCGGCTGGTGAACGTGGAGGGCGATTCCCAGCCGACGCTCGGGGCGTATCTCGAACAGCTCGGCCAGGTGCAGCGGCAACGCGGGCAAACGGTCGAGGACGAGCAGTGGTCCATCCTGCCTATGGTTCGGGAGCGTTGGGAGATCATCTTCACGCGCAAACTCGACGGCGAGCACGAGGAGTACCGCTGGACCTACGACGAACGCGCCACCCGCGTCAGCGCGACCAACGGCCCCGCCGTCCCCTACAAGGTCGAATTGCCCGAGGGCGAACCGTCGACGTAAAGCATATGAAAATCGTGGGTGCCACACTTTTCCAAGAACGCAGTTCGAGGAAAGGTGTGAATTTAAATGCCTGTATTGTCGCATGCGAAAAATTCACACCTTCCCTCCGCCTACGGCGTCGTGAAAGTATGGCACCCGGACTCAACTCCTCCTTTTGCGTTCCCCTCGACATTGATCCCGCGCACCCCATCCTCTAAACTTTCCCGAACGGCGAACGCCGCATTTCCAAAGAGGATCGGAGGACCGAGGTGGTCGAGCTTTTCACCATGTGGCGCAGTACGCGCATGGTGGTGTTGGTGGCGGTGACGGCGGCCAGCTATGTGGCCGTGTTGGTGCCTTTCAAGATCGCCGTGATCCTGCCCGGCCTGACCGAGGTGCGTCCCGGCGCCGCGATCCCGATTCTTCTCTCGTTCCTGTTCGGCCCGGCGGCGGCGTGGGGCGCGGCGATCGGCAACACCATCGGCGACATGCTCGGCGGCATGTTCGGTCCGGGCAGCATCGTCGGTTTCGCCGGCAACTTTCTCTACGGCTACGTCCCCTATGTCTTCTGGCGCGCCCTGCGAGGCCGGGCCCGGCCGGGCGTTCGCGGCGCGCGGGACTGGGTGCTGGTGATTCTCATTTCGCTGATCTCGTCGTTCACAATCGCCGGGGTCATCGGATGGGGCGCCGACGCGCTGGGACTGGCGCCGTATGCCGCCATCGGCAACATCATCCTGGTCAACAACTCGCTGGCCTCCCTGCTGCTGGCGGTGCCGCTGCTGGCCGCGCTCTATCCCCGCGTGGAAAAGGCCGGGCTGCTGTGGCACGAGATCATGGACAACGAGCCGCCGGTGGAAATCAGCAACACGGCCGTCACGGCCGCGAGCGGGCGCGGCGTCATGATGGCGCGTCTGACCAAGCTGCGGGCCGACAGCGCCGGGATGCGACAACTGGCACGGCGGGCATTGGGCGTGTTGCTGCTGACGGCCGGGGCGGTCGCGGCGGTGTGCGTCGGCAATGCGTTGTCCATCGGGCTGATGGGCGTGAGTTTCGGCGTCGCCGGATTCGCCGGGCAGGCCGGCACCGCGACCGTCGCGTGGGGCCTTTTGCCGTTCATCGCCTTGATCTTCGTCGGCGCGTTGCTGCTCTAAGCGATGGACGAGGCGACCAACCTTTCGCCGGGCAATGCTCCGGCCGTCCATTTCGAAAACCTCACCTTCACCTATAAGCGCGCCGACGGCCCTGCCCTGGCCGACGTGAATTTGCGCATCGAATCCGGCCGCTTCGTCGGACTCATCGGACGCAACGGCGCCGGCAAGTCGACCCTCGCCCGATGCGTGAACGGCATCGTCCCCAAATTCGTCAAAGGCAAGCTGGACGGGCGCGTGAGCGTGTTGGGTCGCGATGTGGCGCGGGAAACCGTGGCCCGGATGACGCCGTCGGTGGGGATCGTTTTCCAGGACTTCGAGACGCAGATTTTCTCCACCGGCCTTATGCGCGAGATCGCATTCGTGATGGAAAATCTGGGACGACCGCGCGATGAAATGCGCGAGGCCGTGGAGCGCTGGGTCGACCGGCTGGACTTGCGCGACCTGCTCGGACGCGAACCGTCGACGCTTTCCGGCGGGCAAAAGCAGCGTCTGGCGCTGGCGTCCATCCTCGCCGCCGAGCCGCCGATCCTGGTGCTCGACGAACCGACCACCGACCTGGACCCCATCTCCGCTGCGGAACTCCTCGCTGCTCTCAAGGCCCTCGCCCATTCGGGGCGCACGATCCTGTTCATCACGCACGAGCTGGACTTCCTACGCGACGCCGACGAAATCGCCGTGCTCGACCAGGGCCGCCTTGTTGCCCACGGCGCGGCGGACGCGGTGCTGGGTGATGGGCCGTTGCTCGAAAGGCACGGCCTGGTCGCGCCCGCGTTGTCGCGTCTGGCGGCGCGGCTGCGTTTGCCGCGCGCGCCCAGGGATGTGGACGACGCCGAGGCACTCATCCGCCAGGCGGGCTATGACGGACACCCCGAGAACCTCGCGGACATCGACGCCCGAAACCCGCCGCTGGGCGACACGGTCCTGTCGGTGTCGGGAGTGCGTTTCGGGTATCGGCCGGAGGCGCCGGTGCTCGAAGGGGTGGATCTGTCGGTGCCGGCGGGCATGGCGCTGGCGATTCTCGGCCAGAACGGCTCGGGCAAGACGACGCTGATGCGCAATCTGGTGGGCATCGTCGAGCCTTGGGACGGTGAGATCGTCGTGGACGGTCGCGATGTGGCGTCCATGAGCGCGGCCCAGCGGGCGACACGCATCGGCATGGTGTTTCAAAATCCCGACCACCAGATTTTCTGCGCGAGCGCGGCCGAGGAGGTCGCGTTCGGAGTGCGTCAGGTGGGTGTGGCCGAGGAGGCGATCGATGAGCGCGTCGCCGAGGCGCTGGCGTTCGTGGGTTTGTCCGACGAGGCGGACGCGGACCCGTTTTCCATGGACAAGGGGCGGCGCAAGAAGCTGGCGCTCGCGTCGGTGCTGGCGTGCCGGCCGAAGGTGATTTTGCTGGACGAACCGACGACGGGTTTGGACGTGCTGGAGCAGGAGGCGATGATGAACCTGCTGCTCTCCCTTTGCGCGTCCGGCCATGCGGTCATCTTCATCACGCATCACGTCGAGTTGGCGATGCGTTACGCCCGCGAGATCCGCGTGATGCACGAAGGCCGACTGCGGGCGATCGACAACACCGACTTCGCCGATGGCGAGTTGATGGCCGCGACGCGCCTGACCCCACCGCCGATGGCGGAGCTGTCGCGCCGGTTCGGGTATCCCACGGCCCGGTTCGATGAGCTGCTGATGCTGCTGGGCGCGGAGGACGAGTGATGCGCGCGTTCTTCGTCGGCGAGGACAACCCCATCGGCCGAACGCATCCTTCCACGCGCATCGGGCTGCTGGTGCTTGCGTGCATGGCGCCGCTGTTGGTCAACTCATGGCCGCCGATGGCCGCGTTGCTTGCGTTTTATCTCATGGCGGCGATAGCGACCGGCGCGTGGCGCAGCCTGCTTCGCGTGAAGTCGTTGATCGTCGTCTTTCTCGTCATGTCCACCGGCCTTTGGACGTTCTTCAAGCCACTGCCGGGCACGCCGCTGCTGACCATCGGGCCGATCACGGCGACGGTCGAATCACTCCTGTTCGGCGTGGCGATGGGCATGCGCGTGCTGAGCTTCCTGGCGCTGGCGCTGATCTTCCTGGGCACGACGCGGGTGGAGGACATCGGCTACGGCCTGGAACGCCTGGGGGTGCCCTACCGTCTGGCGTTCGCGCTGTCGTTGTCGTTTCGCCTTACGCCGCTTTTTCTCGAATCGGCCGAACAGATCGCGGCGGCGCAAAAGGTTCGCGGATTGGACCTGAACGAAGGCGGCCTTGTCGAAAAGGCTCGCCGCCACGTCGCCATCGTCGTGCCCGTCCTCATCAGCGCGCTGCGTCGGGCGGATGGTCTGGCGCTGGCGTTGGAATCCAAGGGATTCGGCGCCGGCCATAAACGCACCAGCCTCGTCGCCCACCCCGTCACCCGGCGCGACGGCCTCGCCCTGTCCCTGCTCGTCACCATCAACCTCGCCGCATTGGCCTATCGCTGGCTCTAGGAGACCAACAAGGTTCTCCAACAAAACAACCGCCCGTGATCCGTGTACAATGCGCCATAGCGCCGTCAACTCACTCGTAAAGAAAATGCGGACGGGAGATCGCCGATGAGCCTTCGAAGCACCTACCGACGCCTCTACATGAAATGCACCTCCCTTTCGATTCTCTGGCAGGGGAATCGTCGCTACACGCGCCGGCTCTACAAAGTCTGGTCAGTCTTCTACGACCTAGGGCTACGCAGCGATCCGGCCTACCGCCGTACCGGCGAGCGCATGGTGCGCGGTGTGGTTCATAAATCGGATCGTGTTCTGGACGTGGGCACCGGGACCGGTTTTCTCATCGAGTTTGGAGCGCCGCTCGCATCCGAGTACGTCGGTCTGGATTACACCGGCGCGATGCTCAAGAAGGCCGCGCTGAAGATCGCGAAATGGCGCTATCCCAATGTGGCATTGCGTTGGGGGGATGCGGTTGAATTGCTCCTGCCGGACGCGTCGTTCGACGCCGCGGTCAGCTCGTTCATGCTGGCGCACCTGCCGCCGCCGTCCCGTCGCCGGGCATTGGCCGAGATCTTTCGCGTGCTCAAACCCGGCGGTCGGCTCGGGCTTTGTCAGGCCCAGGGTGAGCAGTTCCCGCTGTTCTCCAGCCGGGAGGAGATGCAAGGTCATCTGGAGGCGATCGGCTTCGGGCACATCGAATTTATCGACAACGACGATGTCTTTCGAACCGTCACCGCCGTCAAACCGGCGGCGGGCTGAGACCGGAAGGACGGATTTTCGATGATCGGCAAAACGCGCCGCCGGAACCGCCTCCCGCGTCCGGTGTCCTACCCCAACGCAAGCCGTGATAACGAACCATCACGATCCGCGGGTGCGTACGGCCCATGGACGCGGACTTGCGCGCAAAATCGGAGGAAGGAAGTAACCATGACGTTCCTACGAACGATCGCCATGACCCTCATGGCGCTGGCGGCGACGATGTTCTTGACGATGCCCGCCGCCGCCGAAACCGACGGCAACCCCGAGCGCGACGAAACCAACGACGAAATCGGGACCGGCCGCCTTCTGGCCGTCACCAAGGACAACAAGAAAATCGACATCCCCCTGACGCACACCAGCGTCGACGCCCAGGTGGGCGGTTTCCTCTCCCGCGTGACGGTCACGCAGACCTTCGTGAACAACTCCAAGGATCCCATCGAGGCCGTCTACGTCTTCCCCTTGCCTCACGACGCCGCCGTGGACGACATGACCATGACGATCGGCGAACGCGTCATCAAGGGCGTCATCAAAAAGCGCGAGGAAGCCCAAAAAATCTACGAAGACGCCAAGCGGGAGGGCAAAACCGCGTCCCTGCTCGATCAGGAGCGGCCCAATATCTTTACCCAGCATGTGGCCAATATCCTGCCCGGCGACAAGATCGAGATCCGCATCAGCTACGCCAACGCCCTGGCCTACGTGGACGATTACTACGAATTCGTCTTCCCCATGGTCGTCGGCCCGCGATACATCCCCGGCGAGAAAATCGTCGGCAAAAGCGGCGGCGGCTGGGCCCCGGACACCAATCGCGTCCCCGACGCCTCGCGCATCGCGCCCCCGGTGCTCAAGCCCGACGAGCGCTCCGGACACGACATCGACGTGACGCTCCACATCGACGCCGGGGTGCCCATCGAGCAGATCGACAGCCCCTCCCACGCCATCGACATCTCGGCCCAGCACGACGCCAAGGCGACGATCACCCTCGATCCCCGCGACACGATCCCCAACAAGGATCTGATCGTGCGTTACAGCGTGCTCGGACGGGTGGAAGACGCCGGCGTGGTCACGTACACCGAAGACCGGCAGGGCCACTTCATTCTGATGCTCGCCCCCAAGGCGGACTATTCGAAAAAAGAGATCGTCCCCCGCGAGATCCTGTTCATCGTCGACTCGTCGGGCAGCCAGGCCGGCGACGCCATGACCAAATCCAAGGAAGCGGTGAAGCGGGCGCTGATGGGCCTGCGCGAGGGCGACACCTTCCAGGTCTACAATTTCAACGACATCGTCACCTCCATGTCCCCGGAGCCGGTGCCCGCCACGGCCGAAAACGTCAAGGAGGCGCGCCGGTTCGTGGACCGAATCCAGGCCACGGGCGGCACGCGCATGCTGCCGGTGATCCAGTCGGCGCTGGTCTTGCCGCCGGACAAGTCCCGGCTGCGCATCGTATTCATGACGACCGACGGCCTGATCGGCAACGAGGACGAGATCATCAAGGAGCTGCACGACAATCTGGGCGACGCGCGCCTGTTCACCCTGGGCGTGGGCGGGTCGGTCAACCGCTATCTGCTCGACCGCATGGCCGAGGAAGGGCGGGGCTATTCCCGGTTCGTGCGTCCGGATGAGCCGACCAAGGAGGTGGTGGAAACGTTCTATGCCCGCCTGGACACGCCGGTGATGGCCGACATCGAGGTCGACTGGGGCGGCCTTTCGGTGGCGGACGTCTATCCCGCCCGCGTGCCCGACTTGTACGCCGGGCAGCCGGTGGTGCTGCAAGGCCGGTTCACGAAGCCCGGATCGGGGCGAGTGCGTCTGTTGGGTCGGTTGGGCGACGGGTCCGGCGAGATCAAGGCGGATGTCGCCTTCCCCGCCGAGGACGGAGGCTATGCCGCCCTGCCGACCATGTGGGCGCGGGCCAAGGTTGAGCGGCTGGATCATGAACTGCAATACGGCCGAGGCGACCGTGGCGAGCTGACTCAACAGATCACGGCGCTGGGTCTGGAGTATCGCTTGATGACCGACTACACGTCGTTCGTCGCCGTGGAAGAAAAGGTCCGCAACGAAGGCGGCAAGCAGACCACCGTGCAGGTTCCGGTCGAGCTACCCGAAGGGATGCAGTACGACTCGGTGTTCGGGGCGAAAGCCGAAATGGCGACAGCGGATGTCGCCATCCAAGGTCGTGTCATGAGATCGAAAGCCTTCACCGGCGCCGGGGCCGGAGCCGCCGCGCCGCCGCCGCCCGCAATGTCCGTTGCTCAGGCGAGCGGTTATGCCGCCGACGAAGCCGAGGATCGGGCTCCGCGCGGGGACTGGTACGCGAGCGTCGATCCGGTGGCGTTCCTGGGCATTGCCGACGAAGGCCCTTACCGCCGCGATCTGTCCGGCAAGGTGGCCCAGGCGTTGACCGAGAAACTGAAGGCCTGCAAGGACGAACTCAAAGGCAAGGAACTGATGGTCCGCGTCGCCCTCTCGCCCGAAGGCAAGGTGACGAAGGTGGAACTGGTGAGGGGGACGATGTCCGCCAAGGCCAAGGCCGCCTTGGAAAAGGCGATGAAAGACCAAAGCCTGCCCAAGCCGGGCAAGGACGCGACGCTGGTATTCTTCGTCCGGTTCTAAATCGACATCACCGGTGGGGAGCTACCGCGTCCCACTTTCTCAATCCCGAGACCAAAATAGAAATCGGGCAGCCCGAAGGCTGCCCGATTTTCGTTTCGAATCTCGCTTAGAACTTAGACAACGTCGTCGTCGGCGGTGTCATCATCGGCCGTGTCGTCATCGGCCGTGTCGTCGTCGGCGGTGTCGTCATCAGCCGTGTCATCGTCGTCGTCATCCATGGTGTCGTCATCCATGGTGTCATCGTCCATGGTGTCGTCATCCATCGTGTCGTCGTCCATCGTGTCGTCGTCATCGTCGTCGGTGTCGTCGTCGGTGGCGTCGTCATCGTCATCGTCGTCGTCATCGTCGCCGCAGGCAACACTCATCGCCAAAGACATCGACAGAGCCACGGCCAGAGCCAGAATGAACAGTTTCCACATCGATTTCATCGGTTATCCTCCCTCACAGGGTTTTGTTGTAGAACCGAGGCGAATTATAGGCACTTTCACGCGCTTGCCTAGCCCTTTTTTCAAAATTGTCACAATACGCTGTGAATTCAAATATTTAGCTTAATTTTCGCTATCATTTTTTGAATGAAGTCTCAATACTATTTCAGATAAAATCCGGCCAAGCCGGTTTATAGCGCGTCGCGTCAGTCCGGTTTTTCGGGCGCTCCACCGCCCGTCGCTTTGAACCGAGTTCACCTTGAACCCACAACGTCCGGACCATTCCTGATATTTCGCAGGATTCAATGGGGACAGGGGGATCATGCGATTTCCCTCGATCCCAATTAACGCAAATACCTTAAAATCCTTAACCGGAGCGGTCGCGTTTCGCCATTGGACCGATACCAACACGCCGCGTCAACGTCGCTTTCGCGCTCGCCGATCCAATAGGGGTTAGATTTACGTTTAACATATCTTTAATTTGTTGATAAACTCGACCTCGAAGTTCAAGCGAAAGGAACCCGAGCGAAACTCGGCCCGGCACTTGGAGCGCCAAGTCGGCCGAACATTCCGTCTTGAATCCTCGAAACCCCCGCCACACCTCGTGGACAGGCGCTACCGCGCGTCGAGACGACCCCCGCCCCAAGGCCGACCAAGGCTTCCCAAAGTCCGTCGCAATGGTTGAACGGCACGCAGACACAATAAAAATGATATAAAACAATAAGATCAAGACGCTTATTAAAGAAAAGCTTCAGGGGCAGCCCGTCGACATTCGTCGATCCCGTCGCGGAAACTGAATCGGCGCCGGTTGGCCGGTCCGGATCGGACCACGTTCGCCTTGACCTTGGACGCACCGCGCCCTTATTCTAGGCCCCTTGTCCGCTGCGGGTCCGGCGGGTGTCCGAAAGGCGTTCGCCCCTTTCGGGCGGGTCTTTGACGAGGCAAATCGGGACTGAAGTGACCGTACTAGACGGGGAGTTAGCGCCTCCCTGAACTCGGAGCTATATCGAGGTCGAATTCCTTTTTGAGGCCCTTGTGGCGGATCGGGTCCGTTTCATGGACCGGCCTATTGGGTCCCACGCAACGCGATGCCGTGAACTCCGTCAGGACGGGAACGTAGCAGCGGTAAGCGGAACGTTCGCGTGTGCCGTGGATTGCCTGGTGGATCGGTTTGGGAAAAACGCCGGGAAACCATGGGGTCGAGGGAAGGTGTACGGTCTCTTGAGTCCCGGGAAAATTCGTCCCGCGAAACTCGCGCGACAACTCGATCTGATCGATCTGACAAAACGACGCAACGACGTGCCGGCGACGACGGCCGCGGGGCCCGTCCGGTTCGCCCGGGCGGAACCGTCCGCGAAACGGGGCGTCGCGTCGGGATGGGCGACATGTCGTATCTGGTCCTAGCCCGCAAATATCGCCCCCAGACCTTCGACGAGATCGTCGGCCAGCGCCACGTTTCGCGCACTCTGTCGGCCGCCATCGAGTCCGGGCGCATCGCCCATGCCTACCTGTTTACCGGCACCCGAGGCGTGGGCAAGACAACCGCCGCCCGCATCCTGGCCAAGTCCCTGAACTGCGAACACGGCCCCACCGCCAAGCCCTGCAACAAATGCCGAAACTGCGTGGAGATCACCAAGGGCTCCTCGACCGACGTGTTCGAGATCGACGGCGCCAGCAACACCGGCGTGGACGACGTGCGCGAGCTGCGCGAAAACGTCAAATTCCTCCCCCAGGCCTCCCGCTACAAAATCATCATCATCGACGAAGTGCATATGCTCTCCACCAACGCGTTCAACGCCCTGCTCAAGACGTTGGAGGAGCCCCCCGAGCACGTGGTGTTCATCTTCGCGACCACCGAAGTGCATAAGATCCCGGACACCATCCTGTCCCGCTGTCAGCAGTACGACTTCAAGATGATCCCCCTTCGGGAGATCCACGACGCCCTCAAGGCCGTGGTCAAGAAGGAGAAGATCAAGCTCTCCGACGACCAGCTCGTCCTGATCGCCCGCAAGGCCGAAGGGTCCATGCGCGACGCGATGAGCTACCTGGATCAGGCCCTGTCCTTCGCCGGGGAAAAGCTCACCACCGAGGAATTGGTCGAGGTCCTGGGCATCATGGACCGGCGGGTGCTGCTGGATCTGTCCGGCGCGATTCTGACCGGCGAGACCGACAAGACCCTCGACATCCTGGAGGGCATGGCCGCCGTCGCCTGGGACGTGAAGCAGTTTTACGGCGACCTGATGGAGCACTTTCGCAACCTGGTGATCGCCAAGCTCTCCAAGCGGCCGGAGAAGCTGGTCAACGCCACCTCCGACGAACTCGAAGCCCTGCAAACGCAGGTCGAAAACGTCTCCTACGAAACGTTGGAGAATTTGTTTTCGATCATCGTGCAGAGCGAGGAAGAGATCGTCCGTTCGGCGTATCCGCGCCTGATCCTGGAGATGACGCTCATCCGCCTGGCGACGGCCCGGCCGGTCAAGGCGCTGGACGAGTTGGCCGGGGAGATCGGGCGGCTGCGCGGCTTGCTGGCCTCGGGCAAGGGGTCGATGGCCCCTTCGGGCGGCGGCATGGGCGGCTCCGGCTCGGGGCGGCACGGCACGTCGCGACCCTCGACGCCCCCGCGCGGCGGGTCGAGCTATCGCGCCTCGGAACCCGGCCCCTCGCCGGCAACGACATCCGCTGCTCCCAGCAACGGACCGGCCCCGGTCAACGGCGCGGCGAGCGTCAACGGCACGCCCTCGACATCCGTGTCCAACGGCATGGCTTCGCCTCCTCCGGCGGCGCCGTCCGCGCCTTCCGGAAATGGGAGCGTCAAGGACTTCCTGGCCCTGCTCGGGCAGCGGGACTACAAACTCGCCACGCTGATGAACGCCGGGTCGGCCGATTTCGCCGGGGGCGTTCTGACCTTACGCCTGCCCAAGGGGCTGCATTTCACGGCGTTTCTCAACAGCAAGGACCAGGTCCACGACTACGCCGTCGAGGTCTTCGGGCCGGGCGCGCGGGTGGAACTCGAATCCGTCGCCGGGGCGTCCAACGGCGCGACGGGCAACATCCAGCGCCGCCAGGAAATCGCCGCCCAACGCAGTCGCGAGCAAAAGGAACTCGAAGCCCAGGCCCTCAAGGACCCGGTGGTCAAGAAGATCCTGGAGTCCGTGCCCGGCTTGACCATTGAAGTGCGTCCCGAGGGTCGCTAAAGACTTGCACGCCGAGGCGCGACGCCCTCGCGCCCGTTAGAGGATCACGAAATGCCCAGTATGACCGACCTGTTGAAAATGGCCCGGGACGCCCAGTCCCAAATCGGCCAGATGCAAGAAGAACTGGCGCGCATGACCGTCGAGGCCGGCGCGGGAGGCGGGATGGTGACGGTCGTCGCCAACGGCAAGCAGCAGATCGTCTCCATCGTCATCAAGCCCGAGGTCATCGATCCGGCCGACCCGGAAATGCTCCAGGATCTGATCGTCGCCGCCGCCAACGAGGCGTTGCGCAAGGCTCAGGAGATGGCCACCGCGGAAATGAGCAAGATCGCCGGCGGCTTCAACCTGCCGGGGCTGGGCAACATCTTCGGCGGCGGAGCCTAAAGGGGGCGGCGTTGTCCTTCGATCCGGGGCCCATCGACGATCTGGTCAAGCACCTGTCCCGCCTGCCGGGCATCGGCGAAAAGACGGCGACGCGCCTGGCCTATTTCATCCTTAAGCAAAGCACCGAGGACGTGCGGGCGCTGGCCGAGGCGTTGGTCGGGGTCAAGGAGCGCATCGCCCTTTGCGAGCGTTGCTTCAACCTCACCGACACGCAGCCCTGCCGCATCTGCGCCGACGCGACGCGCGACCAGGCCGTGATCTGCGTGGTGGAGCAACCGCCGGACGTCGCCGCCTTCGAGAAGGCGGGAGCATACAACGGCGTGTACCACGTGCTGCACGGCGCGCTCTCGCCGCTGGATCAGGTCGGGCCCGAGGCGCTGCATCTGGCGGAGTTGGTCGAGCGGGTGAAGTCGGGGGCCGGCGAAGTGGTCATCGCCACGAACCCCAATCGCGAGGGCGAGGCCACGGCCCACTACATCGCCGACATGCTCCGGCCCCTGGGCGTGAAGATCTCGCGCATCGCCCACGGTGTGCCCGTCGGCAGCGAGGTGGAGTACGCCGATTCGGTGACGTTGGGGTTGGCGCTCAGCGGGCGGCGGGAGTTTTAGCCCCGCACTCAGGTGGGTGCCGCACTTTCACGACGTTGAAGACGTCGGGAAGGTGTGAATCCTCGAAACGCTCGACAACCCCTCCCTTACGGTCGGGGCTCTGATTTGGCGAAGTCGTTCTGAACATCGTTTGAGTTTGACCCCTCACTACCGTTCGGGGCTCTGAAGCGGTTGGAGCAATGCGACGGGCCACCACGGCCCTTCCAACTCCGCGACAGCGTCCTTAGTCCGTGCCGACTACGGCCCTACCGCTTTCGTGGAATATTCCAGGTCTTGCGTTTTTCCCAGAGGGTTTTGGTCGTGATGCCGAGGAACTGGGCCAGTTCCTTTTCGGTGTGGTCGGTTTCGAATTTCAGGATGAATTCGCGGGTGTACTCGGCGATGGAAAGCTTCTTGTCCAGCGCCTCCTGGCGAAAGCGATTGCGCCGCTCGTAGCCGCGTCGCTCCAGGAAGACGGGCAGGTCCGCCGGTTCGATCGCCTTGCCTTCGTCCATCATCACGATGGTCTGCTCGATGACGTTCTCCAGCTCGCGCACATTCCCCGGCCAGTCATAATTGCGCATCATGCCCAGGGACTCGCCGGTGATGCCGTCGACCTTCTTTTGCATCTTGTCGCAAAAGCGGTCGATGAAGTGCTTGGAGAGAGCCGGCAGATCGTCCTTGCGATCGCGCAGGGGCGGGATCTGAAGATTCACCACGTTAAGGCGGTAATGCAGGTCCTCGCGGAATCGCCCGGCGGCGACCTCCTCGTCCAGGTCCTTGTTCGTCGCCGCGACGATTCGGATGTCCAGCTTGATCGGCCGGCGGTCGCCGACGCGCATGATCTCCTCTTCCTGAATCGCGCGCAGCAGTTTGACCTGCATATCCAGAGGCAGCTCGCCCACCTCGTCCAGGAAGATCGTCCCCTTCTCCGCCTGCTCGAAATAGCCTTCCCGCGACGCCACCGCGCCGGTGAACGCGCCCTTGATGTGGCCGAACAACTCGGCCTCGATCAGGTTTTCGGGGATGGCGCCGCAGTTGACGACGACAAAGGGATTGTCCCGGCGAGGCGAGAGCAGATGCACCGCTCGGGCGAACAACTCTTTACCCGTGCCCGACTCGCCGGTCACCAGCACCGTGCTCTTGTACGGCGCCACCTTGCGCACCACGGTGAGCACCTTGGTCATCTTGGTCGATCGACCGATGATGTTGGTAAAGAGATCTTCGTCGGCGCTCATGGGGCCTCCGATCGACGGGCGTTGAAATGACCGATGCGGTCTTGAGGTCGCCCTGTCGGGTGGGGGTCTTTCGTTCTTTCCGACCGGTAGTCTAACGATTCGTCTACCTTGTTTCAGCGAGATTACAAATTTTCATCTTCCCCCGTCAACCGCCCCGTGCATTTGCCCGCGAACGCGTTATTTCCTTTACCTCTCTTATGAGCGTGGTAACTTTCCGACCCTGGCGGTGTCCCATCGACGCCGTGGGAACGACCCATCAGGGAGGGCAATCATGCGTTGGCGACTATTTTTGACGATGCTGCTGATCGTCGTGACGAGCCTGGCGGCGCCCTTGGCGTGCGGCGGCGGAGACGATGACGACGACGATTCGGACGGCGACGGCTTGGGAGATGACGACACCGGCGGCAGCCCCGAGGATCTGGAGGCGTTTCTAAGCGCCCTGCCTTCGGCGGAAAGCCTGACGGTCGCGGTGCCGGAAAGCGAGGCCAAGGCCCTGGGCGAGTTGGCCGAATATTACGAAGCGACCGTGGACATGACCCGCGAGGTCAACAACCAGATCCTGGCGTATTTGTCGTTCATCGACGAAATCACCAGCTATCCGCCCACCGACTCCAATTCCAATTCGTATGTCTGGGGTCCGTGGAAGGACGACGGCCTCTCGGCGGTTGAGTCGTTTTTCGTGATGTCCCGCGTGGGCGAGGACATCTACGACTACGCCCTGTCGTGGCGGCCCAAGGACACGGACGACGAGTGGACGCCGGTGTGGTTCGGCCGGGTGGAGGAAACCTCCGAGACGGCGCGCCGGGGCATCGGCTACTTCACCCTGGACGTGGACGCGATCGCCCGGCTCGACCCGACGCAGGACCCGGCGGGGCTGATATCGGTCGGATATGACACCATGACCGACGGGCGGGAGATCCAGGTGAGCTACACCGAATTTCAGCCCGATGACGATCCCGAATGGCCCGGCGACGACTTCTTCCTGAACGCCACCTACGTCTACCACAACCACGCCGACAACACGGGCGTGTTCGGGTTCGACTGGATGGCGGATGTGCATCGGGATGACCCGGAATTGTCCATGTACGACAAACTCGAGGACATCACCGTCGTCACCCGCTGGCTGGCCGACGGAACCGGCAGGGCGGACGTGCTCGTCACCGGAGGCGACCTGCCGGACATTGTCTACCCCGACTACGAGCCGCTCAAGCAATACAACGCGCTCGAATGTTGGGGTTCGGATTTCCTGCGGGACTTCTACCAGGAGATCCTGGTCGACGACGCGGACGCGGTCATCTACGGCGAGCCGGAAGGCAACTCGGAGGATTGCGTCACCTTTGACGAATAATCGGAAAATCGGTATAGCATAAGGTGTGGATCCCGGCCCCTTACGGGGCCGGGGTTTTATTTCCGCGATCGAGCCCGACCGGGGTGTCGGTTTCGGTTGGCGATTCTTTTTTCGGGGCCGATTCGAACCAAACGCGTCGGCCGCGTTCATTCACAAAAACGATTGCCCGTTGAACCGGTGAGAAGGGGAAGTCCATGACCGGACGCCATCCCATAACGGCCGAAGGCCACAAGCGACTCAAGGAAGAACTCGACCGCCTGATCCGCGTCGAGCGCCCCAAGGCGGCGCGCGCGGTCGGCGTGGCTCGGGAGCACGGCGATTTGTCGGAAAACGCCGAATACGAAGCGGCCAAGGACGCTCAAGGCATGCTCGAGGCGAAAATCCGCAATATGGAAGGCCAACTCGGCGCCGCGGAGATTATCGACCCCCGGGAGATCAAATCCGAGCGCATCGTCTTCGGGGCGACGGTTCGGGTGATGGATCTGGAGACGGACAAGGAGTCCGAGTATCAGATCGTCGGCGAGTTGGAGGCGGACCTGGACAAAGGGATGATCTCCGTGAACTCGCCCATCGCCCGGGCGCTGATCGGCAAGGAGACGGGCGACATCATCGACCTGCGCGCGCCGGGCGGCATCCGCAGCCTGGAAATCCTCGGAGTGAGTTACGGGTAGCGTCCGACAAAGGTTGAAAAATCGCGACGGCATCTCCGCGAGGGGGTGCCGTTTTTGGTTTGGGGACCGCCGCTTCAGGCCTCGACCACGTCCGTCCGAGCCCCGAACGGCTTGCCTCGCCGGAGCCTTGGCGTAGGCGGGTAGTGAGGGGTCTTGGTTTCGTTGTTTGCGGAGGGTTTGGAGGAAACTGAGCCGCGAACCGTAGTGAGCGGTTGGGTACGAGCTGACATTTCGTGATCGTTGATCGAAACTTCGCGAGAGGTGTGTAGGCATGGACCAGACCCCTCCCTACAGGTCGGGGCTCTGAAGATCCCACCAACAAAAACCCCGGCGCGCGTAGCGCCGGGGTTCGTCGTATCCGAATCGGAAGCAGCGAGCGTTAGATGGCCACGTCGCTGACTTCGCCGACCTTGCCGTTGCGGCGGGAGGTCAGGCGCTCGTGGGGTTCCTTGCTGCGCAGAAGGGCGGAAAGCCCCTTCTCCTCGCGGCGGAACGTGTAAACCAGGTCATACTCGTACGCCAGCGTCGTCAGCGGAGCCAGGTGATCCAGCGCGTTGAAGCGGAACAGGTAGCGCTCGCCGTTGCGCAGGGCCTCCAGGAACGTCGTATCCGCCTCGAACTCCACCAGCGCGTTTTCCTTGCGCAGGTCGATGACGTTCGGCTCCGGCCAGTCCGTGACCACGTCCGACAGGCGGATCACGCGGTGCGCCGCGCGGTGGCTCTCGGTGTCCAGGAGCTGCCGCACGATGCCGCCGCCGGCGACGCGATCGTCATAGGCCAGCACGAAGCGGCCCAGGCGCATATTCTCGTCGAAGGTGTCGATCGCCACCGGCCGCTTGGTGCGGAAGCGCACATTGGCCGTCTCGGTATTCTCCACGACCTCGGCGTCCGTTTCGATGACCTGCAGCGTGGAGGAATCCAGGCGCTCGTCGATGGACAACAACTCCGCCTCCACCTCTTCGGTGGCGATGCGGAAGCTGTACCGGCCGCCCCGGCGCAGGGGATCCTTGCCCAGCCAAAAGATCGAGCAGGACAGTTCGTTGACCGAGAGGGGCGCGTTCTCCACATGGGCGATCACATGCCCGCGCTCGGCGAACAGTTCATCGTCCAGCGTCACGCCGACCGACTCGCCGGCCTTGGCGAAATCGTTGTCCGGGCTGTTCCAGCGCTCGATGGATTTGACGCGGGACTTCTTGTTGCCCGGGTTGATGACGATGGCGTCGCCCACCCGCAACGTGCCCGACTCGATGCGTCCGGCGTAGATGCGCTTGTTGTCCCAGCGGTAGATGTCCTGAATGGGGAAGCGCAGCGGGCTGGTCTCGTCGGCCGTGACCGAATCGAGAACATCCAGCGCGTCCAGGAAGGTCGGGCCGTCGTAATACGGCGTCTTATCCGACTTCTTGGCCACGTTGTCGCCTTCGCGGGCGCTCATGGGAATCACATAGCTGGCGACCAAACCGATCGAATGCAAAAAGTGCTTGATGTCCGACGTCACCTTCTCGAAGGTGGCCTTGTCGTAATCGACCCGGTCCAGCTTGTTGATCAGCACGATGATCTGCTTGATGCCCAGCAGCGACAGCACATAGGCGTGACGCCGGGTCTGCTCGCGAACACCCTCGTAAGCGTCCACCAGCAGGATGGCCGCGTCGGCGATCGACGACCCGGTGATCATGTTCTTGAGAAACTCTTTGTGGCCCGGAGCGTCAATGATGACATAGTTGCGCTTGTCGGTATTGAAAAACGTCTGGGCCGTTTCGATCGTGATGTTCTGCTCGCGCTCTTCTTCGAGGGCGTCCATCAGGTAGGCGAACTCGAAGGGGCGGTTCTGGCGCTCGCAGGTGGCGACGATCTCTTCGTATCGTTCGACCGGCAGCGATCCGGTGTCGTACAGCAGGCGGCCGATCAGTGTGGATTTGCCATGATCGACGTGGCCGACAATCACCATCTTCAAAGCATCCGTCTTACTCGACATCGATTCTCTCCATCCCTCGTTGCGACCTGATCCATGGCCCCGCGAAAAAACGGGACCGCTTCATGGTAAGGCGGCCGCCCGAAAATGCCGGGGCGGCCACAACGCGAAAGCTTACATGTACCCCAGCGTGCGAAGTTTCTGCATCATGTAGGCCGTCTCGTGATCCTGAGCGCGACCTGCCCGCTCGGGCACCTTGGTGGTTTTGAGCTCTTCGATGATCTCGTCGATCGTCGAGGCGTCGGAGGGCGTCGGGAAGTTGCACGGCATGCACCCCAGGCTACGGAAGCGCTTCCCGTCCTTGGCGAAGTAGAGGCTGCACACGGGGATGTTCTCCCGCTTGGTGTACATCCAGATATCCAACTCCGTCCAATGCAGCAGCGGGTGGATGCGCACGTGCGTGTCCTCGTTGAAGGACACGTTGAACTGATCCCACAGTTCGGGCGGCTGATCCTTGACGTTCCACTCGAAGTTCTTGTCGCGCGGCGAGAAGAAACGCTCCTTGGCGCGGGAGCCTTCCTCGTCGCGGCGGATACCGGCGATGATGCCCTTGAAGCCGTTGTCGTCGATGATCTGCTGCAGGGCGACCGTCTTGCGGGCGGTGCAGCACTCGAAACGGCCCTTGTCCGGCGTGATGCCCTTCTTGTCGGCCTCGTGATTGATGTTCACGATCAGGTTCAGGCCCCACTCCTTCGCGTAGTGATCGCGGAACTGAATCAGTTCGGGGGGCTTGTAGGTGGTGTCCACATGGCAGACCGGGAAGGGCACCCGGCCCAGAAACGCCTTGCGGGCCAGCCACATCATGGCCGTGGAGTCCTTGCCGATGGACCAGAGCATGGCCAGGTCCTCGAAATGCCGGTAGGCCTCCCGGAAAATGTAGATGCTCTGGGCCTCGAGGTTGTCCAGATGCTGATTGATGTGTTGACTCAAAGAATCCCTAGCTGCACTCATTACAATATACCTCGCATTTCAGGTTCGGACTTCCACTTCGTCGTCGTGATGAGCCACGTGCAGGCCGCACTCCTTGCTGTCGGGGGTCTCCCACCACCAACGACCCGAGCGCTCGTCGTCCCAGAATCCCACCGCCCTGGTACAGGGGGCGCATCCGATGGACGGGTAGCCCTGGTCGTGAAGGCGGTTGTAGGGCAGGCCCTCGTCCTTCACGTAGCTCCACACGCGGCGGGAAGTCCACGCTGCCAAAGGGTTGAATTTCAGGACGCCTTCCCGATCCTGATCCACTTCCACCATTGCCAAGTCGAACCTGGTAATGCTTTGTTCTTGCCGACGGCCGGTGATCCACGCGGATAGTCCTTCCAACGCGCGGTTCAACGGCTCCACCTTGCGAATGCCGCAGCACTCGTGGCGGTTGTCCAACGACTCGCGAAACGAGAAAAGGCCCTTTTCCCGTTCGAGTTTCTCCACCGCTTGGGTATCGGGAAACATCCAGCGAATCTCAATGGCGAATTTCCGGCGAATCTCGTCGGCGACCTCGAGGGTTTCCTCGGGAAGGCGCCCCGTGTCCAGGGCGAACACACCGAACTCGTTGCCGGTCTTGGAGAGCATATCGATCAGAACGAGGTCTTCCGGGCCGAAGCTGCACGCCAGTTCCAAGCGACGTCCATAGGCCGCGGTCGCCTCGTTCAGAAGCTTTTGCGGATCTTTGATTCCTTCGAATTTTTCCAATGCGAGCGTCACATCATCTCCTTGGCCGCCGTGTCGTGGCCCGGACCTCCCAAGAGTCCGACGACCCAACGGCCGGATCGCATTGATGGGGGCCGCGAAATATCAACGTGTTCATCGCTAGGCGGCGACGCGGCGGAATGGAACTTCCCGATGGCCCTATATCGTGAAGTTGGCCACGTACGTCGCCCGTTGTTCCTCGGCTTTGTCGAGCAAATCGGCGATGGTCCAATGGTCCAGCACCTTCAACAAAGCTTCCTGGCTTTGACCCCAAACATCGGCCAGGACGTGTCCGGCGTCGTCCTCCTCGGCGGGAGGGCCTTCGCCAAGACCCGGGAACTGGGCGAAATCTCCTTCGAAATATTGAATGATATCCAGGATTTTGATCTGGGACGGATGCTTGGCTAAAAGATAGCCGCCTTCCGAACCCCGACGGGAATCCACAAAACCCGCCTGCCTGAGCTGCCGGAGTATCGCTTCCAGAAAACGGATGGGGATACTCTGGCGTGCCGCGATGGCGCTGATCTTGACCGGCGCTTCGGCCCGATGGTCGGCCAGATCGTAAACGGCCTTGATTCCGTAGTAGCACTTTTGTGAAATCAGGTTGGCCATCGCCGTCAATCCCGACCTAGTCGATCAACTTGGGGGACTTATAGTCGGGCCACCGGACCTTGTCAAGTGCTTTTTATGCCGCAATGCGTTGAACGCGACAAACACCTTATATCAATCCACAGGCCCGGTGACAACAAAAATCCCCAATGTTTTTACGGGTCGAGGGAATCGTTACGCCGATTTTTGAGAAATGTCAAGAAGTAATTTTATTTTTTGTATAAATTTCTTTACATTTGTTTGTCATTTCTATGTCACTGCTCTCGACGCGCGCTTCAAAGCACGCTAAGACACCGGTCGGCCTTCCGGGGATCCGTCCCGTGATTATTGATACTCATCCGCATTAACGGAGATGCCATGTCCTTTCCCATCCAGCGCCCGCGCCGCCTTCGCGCCACCGAAACCCTGCGTCGCATGGTGCGGGAAACGTCGCTGAGCGTTGACGATCTGATCATGCCGCTGTTCGTCCGCCCCGGCACGGATGTCGCCGAGCCCATCGGGTCCATGCCCGGCAACTTCCGCTGGTCGGTGGACCGGCTGGTCGGCGAATGCCGCGAGATCCACGCCCTGGGCATCCCGGCGGTGATCCTCTTCGGCATCCCCGAGCACAAGGACGCCACCGGCTCCGAAGGCATCGCCGAGGACGGCATCGTGCAAAAGGCGACCCGCGCGCTCAAAAACGCGCTTCCCGAGCTGTGCGTCATCACCGATGTTTGCCTGTGCGAATACACCGACCACGGCCACTGCGGCCTGATCCAAGACCGGGACGTGGCCAATGACCCGACCGTCGAACTGCTGGCGCGCATGGCCGTCTCCCACGCCCAGGCCGGAGCCGACATGGTGGCCCCCTCGGACATGATGGACGGACGCGTCGGAGGCATCCGCCGGGCGCTGGATTCAGCCGGATTCGTCAATACGCCGATCATGTCCTACGCCGCCAAGTTCGCCAGCGCCTACTACGGCCCGTTCCGCGACGCGGCCGACTCGGCCCCCGCCTTCGGCGACCGCCGCTCCTACCAGATGGACCCGGCCAACGCCCGAGAGGCGATGCGCGAGATCGAACTGGATCTGGCCGAGGGGGCGGACATCGTCATGGTCAAACCGGCGCTGGCGTATCTGGACATCATCCGCGAGGCCCGCGCCCGATTCGACGTGCCCATCGCCGCTTACAACGTCTCGGGCGAGTTTTCGATGGTCAAGGCCGCGGCCGAGAAGGGCTGGATCGACCACGACCGCGTCATGATGGAGTCCCTGCTGTCCATCAAGCGCGCCGGCGCGGATCTCATCCTGACGTATTTCGCCAAGGACACGGCGCGGGTGTTAAGCAGTTAGTCCGTCCCTTTTCACCGATGCCCGCGTCCTTTATGCTGCGTTCGTTTGCCGCGACTGATGGCGGCGCCTCGGGGTGACATGTCCTTCGACAAGCTGCTGGAAAATCGGAAAATCCTGGTCTGTTGCGGATCGGGCGGCGTGGGCAAGACGACCGTCTCCGCGGCGATCGCCCTGCGCGCGGCCATGGAAGGCCAACGCACCCTCGTGCTGACCATCGATCCGGCCAAGCGCCTGGCCAATTCCCTGGGTCTGACCGAACTGGGCAACCAGAAGTCGCGCATCGAGCTGCCGAAGGAAGCCAAGGGCGAGCTTTGGGGCATGATGCTCGACCAGAAGCGCACCTTCGACGAACTCATCGAACGCATCGCCCCCAACCGGGAAACCCGCGAGCGCATCCTGAATAACCACTATTACCAGCAGGTCTCCGGCGCGTTGGCGGGCAGCCAGGAATACATGGCGATGGAGAAGCTTTGGGAAGTCACCCAGGACAACGATTTTGACCTGATCGTCCTGGACACACCGCCGACCAAACATGCCCTGGATTTTCTGGACGCTCCCCGACGCATGACCGAATTTTTCGACGGCAAAGTCGTGCAGTGGTTCGTCAAGCCGTACCTCGCCGCCGGGCGCATGGGCTTCAACTTCCTCCAGAAGGGCTCGGCCATGATCTTCAAGATCCTGGAGAAAGGCACCGGCTACCAGACGCTGGCCGATCTGTCCGAATTCTTCCTGGCCTTCGACGGGTTGTATGAAGGGTTCAAGGACCGGGCCGAGGCGGTGCATCGGATGTTGGCGGATTCCAAGACGGGCTTCGTCATCGTCACCACCCCCATGCACCCCGCGGTCGACGAAGCGGCGTATTTTCGCGACCGGCTGCGTTCCTCGAAGATGCCGCTGGTCTCGGTGCTCTTCAACCGCGTCCACAAGCCGCTCACGCACAACGAACCGGCCGACACCCTGGCCCTGGCCGATGAGTTGACCGAGCAGTTGCCGGCCTACGCGACGGTGCTCGACGCCTACCTGGAACTGGCCGCCAATCTGGATCGCCTCGCCGCCGGCGAACGCAAGATCATCGAGAAATTCAACGCCCGCGCCGGTTCCCTCGCCCTCGCCGCCGAAATCCCCGCCAAGACATACGACGTCCACGACGTGCAAAGCCTGCTGGGCGTGGCGGCGCATTTCTAGGCGGCGTAGTCGCCGCGTTGCTCCGGCCCGCACAAAATCGTTGTCATTCCGAACGCAGTGAGGAACCTCTCGTCCGTTGTGCCAAAATGGCATTGACCTTTCAGAGCCGTGACCGTCAGGGAGCGGGTTGGTTCGACTCGGGGCAACAGGCTTGGCGTTGTGCGATGACAGAGCCGCGCGCAGCTTTCCTCGCCGAAACCTTGGCGAAGGCTGGTCAGCAAGCAGTTCGGGGCTTTGATCGGATTATCGGGACTTTGAAATGGAGAACGTTACGCTGACAGACATGCACACCTTCGCTCGGGCTTCGCCCTCACGAAAGTGTGGCACCCTCCGGTTTCGGGGTCCACGCGGATTTACTTCTTCTCTTTAAGCAGCAACTCATCCAGCCCGACGCGGCCCGGCTTGTACTTATTGACGTGGTGGTCCGCCGCGTAGCCGAGGGAGACGCCGCAGATGAGCTTGTAATCCTTGGGCACTTTGAAATGCTTGCGGACCGGATGGCTCCAAAGGGCCAGCGCGCCTTGGGGGCAGGTGGACAGGCCTTCTTCATGGGCGGCGAGCATGAGCGTCTGCAAAAAGATGCCCGTGTCCAGCGCCCCGTGGTGCTCCATGGGCCCGTAGGCGAACACGAAAATCGCCACCGGCGCGTCGAAGAAGTCGAAGTTGCGCGCCATGTGATCGTCCCGGGCCTTGAGATCCTTTCGGTCGATGCCCAGCAATTCGTAAAGCCCGTGGCCCGTCACCGAGCGGCGTTTGTGGATCTCCGGCGGCAGGTCGAACATCACCTTCACGTCGTTGGTCGGCCGGCTGCCGGTGAGGATGGCGGTGATCGCCTGGCGGGGCAGGGACATGCGCTTGAGTTTGCGCGCCACGGCAAACAGACCCGCCAATTCCTTGGAGATGGCGTCGCGCGTCGCGCCTGTCGCTACCGCGAGCTTGTAGGGCTGGGTGTTGGACGACGAGGGCGCCTGCAGGGCCGTGGTCAGCACGCGCTCGAGCTTCTCCTGCTCGACCGGGCGATCCGGGTCGAACCGGCGGGTGCTCGTGCGGGCGTAAATGGCGTCGCGGACGGGCGTCACGATCAGCAGAACAACGCCGAGACGAGGCCCAGCACGACGAACGCCGCCGCCGCCACCGCGCCCACGGCCACGATCATCAAGCCCGAGTTTTCCTTGTAGTGCGACGTCAGCCGCAAGGACCCCGAAAGGCCGTGAGAAACGCTCATCGATTATCCTCCCTCGTTGATCGCCGATGCGTCGTCTCTAGGCGTACCCGATGGCGCGCGGACTGTAAAGACGATCGGCCGCCCATCGGCGTCGTGGACTGATTAACTTTCGGGATCTTCGTCCTTGCCTTATAATGCGGCGGGCTTTCTGTCATGGCGCCGCCCGGCCGGATTCGGCACAATCGGGGGCGCGGCGGGTCATCGGCGGGCTTTTCGGCCCACAAAGGCGACGCATGCTCAAGTGGTACAAATCCTTCATCCTCCACCCGATTTTCAATCGGCTCAATATCCTTGCGTTCGGGGGTTGGATCGGATTTTCGCTTTTCGCCAAAAACCCGCCCGCGTTCCTTTGGGGCGTGCTGGCGGAATTGGTCTATGTGGCCGTGCGCATGGGGCTGGAATATTCCGGCCGCCCCCTGTGGCAGCTTCGTTTCCTCAAGCGCGATTCCCGCGAGCGCTATTTCAAGCTGCTCGAGCGCGTCAAGCAGACCACCGACGACTTCGAGAACGTCAAGCAGCTCGACATCCTGCTGTCCGGCGAGGTCAAACAGATTCGCCATATGTCGCAGCTTTTCCTGGAACTGCTCATCCTGCGCAGCCGCATCGATGAATATGTGAAGGGCATTCACGAAAATTACGACAACAAGATCATGGAACTCAAAGCCCGGCTGGACAAAACCCCCGAAGGCGAGGAACGCAAGCTGATCGCCCAGAATCTGGCGATCTACGAGCAGCGGCGCTCCAAGTATTTCGAGGTGATGGAAAAGCGCAGCGTCATCGAGGCGCGCCTGGACACCATCGAAAACACGATGAACCTGCTGGGCGACTACGCCGTGGGCATGGCGACGCCGGGCCGGGAGGAACGCGACCAGGTGCAGCATCTCATCGAGTCGGTGCAGGACGCGGAGAGCTTCATGTCGGACCTGAAAAGCACGGTGCCTCAGGTGGGCGTGCGACGCATCCGGGTCCGTGGCTAAGACCGATTCGCCCCCCGCGCCGGTCGCCAAGGTCGGCCTTTTTCCCCGACTGCTTTTCGCGACGTGGCGCGTCCTGTCCCGCTCGACGCGGCTGCAATATTTCCTTCTTCACCGACTCAATCCCCGTTTCGTCGTCGGGGCCTGCGCGGTGATTCTGGACGACGAAAACCGCCTGCTGCTCTTTCATCACCCCTATCGCCGCATCCATCCCTGGGGCTTTCCCGGCGGCTGGCTGCGAAAAGGCGACTCGCCGGAGATGACGCTGGTGCGGGAGGTGGCCGAGGAATCGGCCCTGGCCGTCGAGGTCGTCGGCCCGCTGACGGTGGACGTGCGCGGCGATCATGCTACGGTGGAGATGATCTATCTGGCGAAATTTGTCGGCGGGCGGTTCCTCCCCTCGGCGGAAGTCACCGAAATGCGCTGGCTGTCGGCCGATGACGAGATCCCGGACGCCATGACGCCCCTGCAACGGCGTGTCGCCGCCCGGGTTCTGGAACTGGCGACGAGCGGCCGACTGCCTTCGAGGCTGAATGTCTGACGAAACGCGAGACGACGCCCCCGTCCCCGACGCCCCATCCGGCGAGCGCCGCACCCGGCCGTTTCGCGATCTGACGCCCCCGCCGCCCCCGGAACCAAGGCACACCTGGCGCACCGCCGCCTACACCGCTCTGTTTGTCGGCATCACCGTGCTGGCGATGACGCTGCTGATGCGCCGATGGGCCGTGCTGCAGGACTATTCGGAAGAGATGCGCGCCGAGGGCTACCACCGCTTCGCGGGCACTATGATGCCGCCGGAGACGGTGGCCGGATCGCCGGTCGTGAAGTTTCGCATCAAGACCGACGCGGGCGACGTGGTGACGCTCCCGGCCATGGAAGATGTGGACGACGCGGCCCGAGGCGACGCCCCACCCCTGTCCGCCTACCCGGAAGGCACGTGCGTCGAGGGCTATGCGCGCCACCACAAGGGCTTCATGTCCGAGGTCGTCTTCCGCGTCGACGGCTGGCTCTACATGCGCGACGGCGACGTGGGATGGATGGTGCGCAAGGATCCCGACGGCCCGCCCACCGGCTAGGTTTCATAGCGCCTCACAGTGAAACGACGACCTATGGACAAGATCTTTTTGAGGATCTTGCCCACAGCCACCCCCAACGGGCCGCACGCCCGTGGAAAACCCCTCCCCAAAAAAAGGTGATCCATAGGCGCGGCATGCGAATTAGGATCCCCCGACACCGTTGGTTTTTCGCCGTTTTTTCGCGAATTCGAGCCCCCTCACAAATCCGCGCGATTGTAAGCGATCAACGATGCGTCGTCCCGGCGATTGCTGCTAGGATGCCCGCTATGCCAAGGCTCGACGTCATCCTCTGCCGCGCCAACGAGCGCTTTCGCGGCGAAGCCCAGCCGCCGGAGACCAACATCTTCGGCGCGTTTCCGCCGTTGGGGATCGCCCAACTCGCCGGCGTCGTGCGCGAGAGCGGTCGCAACGTCCGCCTGATCGACGGCACCATCGAAAACACCACGCCCGAGGAAATGGCCCGCCTGATCGGCGAAGGTTTCACCGGCGTCGTGGGCTTCTCGTCCGGTACGCTCAACTGGCGCTCGACGCTGACCTCCATCCGCGCCCTGAAGAAGATCGCGCCGAAGTGCGTCGTCGTGGTCGGCGGGCCGCAGATGGACGTCTACCCGGACGAGGTCGTCTCCTTTCCCGAGGTGGATTACGGCATCGTCGGCGAAGGTGAGTTCGCCCTGGTCGGCTTGATCGAAGCCCTGGAAACCGGCAGCGACCCGATGCACGTCCCCGGCGTGGTGTGCCTGCGGGAAAATCGGGCGCATCGCGCGGCGCCGAATCCGCCGATCAAGGAGCTGGGCGCCCTGCCGTTCTCGGCGCTGGATCTGCTGCCCATCGCCCGGTACAAGGCGCTGACCGTCCGCTCGCCCTTCACCACGTTGATTACCAGCCGGGGCTGCCCCTTCCGCTGTCACTTCTGCTCCCAGCAATACGCCGGAGGCCGATTCCGCCAGCGGCCGGTCAGCCACGTGGCCGAGGAAATCGAGTGGCACATCCAGGCTTTTCGCGCCAAGGAAATCCTCTTTTTCGACGAGACGTTCACCATCGGCCAGAAGCGGGTGATCGAGCTATGCCACGCCATCCGCGACCTGGGCGTGAAGGTGGGCTTCAACATCCGCGCCCGGGCCGACACCATCACCTACGAGATGGCCGTCGCGCTCAAAGAAGCCGGATGCACCTCGGTGAACATGGGCATCGAGTCGGGCACGGACCGCATCCTGAAAGTCATGAACAAGGGTGTGACCAGCGAACAGATGGCCAAGGGCATCGAGATGTGCCGCAAGGCGGGGCTCACGTCGCGCGGGTATTTCATGCTCGGCTACAAGGGCGAGACACGCGAGGAGATCGAGGAAACGATCCGTTTCGCCGTCGAGTCGGGGCTGGATTTCGCCAGCTTCACCGTCACGCAGCTCAACCCGGCGACGGTGGATTACGAGACCGAACTTTTCAACGGCGAGACCGAGGACTACTGGCGCGACTATACGCTGATGAAGGACGTGCCCGCCACGCCGCCGCGCCCGCGCAATCCGCAATATTCGGAAGACGAGTTGCAGGATTTTTTACGCAGTGCCTATCGCCGGTTTTATCTGCGTCCCGCGCAGATCGGCCGGTACGCCACCAACCGACGCATTCTGCAATGGACCGCCGACACGCTGCTCGCCCCCGGCAACGCCATGCGCATCTTCAGCGAACTCATGCGCCCGGCCTACCTCTCCACCGGCGGCTCCAACATCCGCCAAGTGGCCGAGGGCGTGGGGTAAGGAAATTATTCAGACAAGGATTTGGATTTTTGGCGCCGACCTTGGCCGGGGACATTGGGAATAGGCCGTGGCGTCGATGGTTTGCGGATGATATTTCCATAGACGATATAGGCTTTGTCGTGTGCGAGCACTCTTCCCGCATCTGACGCGGGTTTGATCGAATAGCCTTTTTTTACCGTCGATTCACGAGTTGCCATTTCGACTTCTCCATCGCTTCGAATCAAGACGAAGCTCGTTATTTATACCACGAAAGTCGCCGGTCGAGAATCAATTTCAAACATTGCTGTCGCCAACAATCTCGTCCGTGCCTTCGGACCGGTCAATGAACTCGACTGTCCAATCCCCTTTTTCTCGTGAAAGGTAAAGAAATTCTAATTCATAGAGCCGTTCGCCCGTCTCGTTGTCGCTGACTTTCACTTTCGACAAAAGGATTTCGCCGTTGCCCACCCGGTAATCGGATATGGCGACGGCTTCTCCATAGTATACAAGGTTGTTGGCATGATCTCGGATGGCAACCCATGTCGGCACTGCATCCCAGGCAAACGCGTAGTCCCAAACGGTTGCGAAACCGATATTCCGAGATGCGCCAACCCGTCTCATGATTCGATAAAATACATTCTGATTCACCGCAATCGAGAAACCGATTCCCATGAGGACTGCAACGACGCTAGTCCACGCGACTTCTCGAACATCGATGGGTTGGGATGGGCTCAGTAAGGCGGTAAAAAATGAAAAATCGTCGGGGACAAAGGTGTCGGAGCCCAATCGCCGAAAGGCTGCTTGGCCGAAGTAATAAAAAAGGTAGCTAAGAACGGCATAGATAACGACAAAAAACACGATATCTCGTGTCTTCGCATCCTCCTTCGCCGTTAATCGTTCGACGATCACCCAAGCGACAATGCCGGGAAACAGGAGGAAGATCAGACGGATCGTCAAACTGGATATTTCCATAATTTGCTAAAGACTCCGGTAATTATAAAGGTTTCGAGCTACCCGCTCCCCAACCGCTGCACCTGCTCCGTGTCCTTGATGATATGCCGGCGGACCGGCTGGACGCGGGAGCAGATGTGCAGTTCGAGCAGATGCGTCGTCATTTTTTTGGCGTAAAATTCGAACTCGCCGACCGGCTCGAAGCCCCACGAATCGAGCTGGCGCAGCGCGCCGTCGTTGTCGGCCTCCGTCGTGATCTTCACCCGCTGGAAGCCGCGAAACAGCAGTTCGTCGAACAAAAACTTGTTCATCAATCCGCTGATGCGGGTGCCTCGCCATTCTTCCTGGATGTAGCAGAAAAACGACTCGGCCGCGTCGCGGGCGCGCGAGTCCGTCGCGCTTTTGGCGAAATATCGCGGCGTCGCCAGCGCCTCGCGGATCAGCGCCGGATCCCGATAACCCGCCTTCACCACATGGGGCAGCAGCTTCCAAAACGCCTTGCGAAACGTCCGCTTCATCATATTCGACCCGTCCGTACTGCCTACGATGAACCCGCGCACGATGCGGTTTTCCTCGAACACGAACGCCACGAAATCCGGGTCGTCCAACATCGCCCGATAGAGCGCTTCCAGAAAATGCCGCCCGAAACTCCCCCAGAGCGTCGTGCCCATCCCCTTGGCATGCAGTTCCGCCACCGTCGTCACATCCCCGCGCATCAGGGGCCGCACGTGGTTGTACCAACGGGGGTCCAGTTGCAGCGGCGGCAGCGTGGCGCACTTGGGCGCTTTCGCGGAGGACTGTGCGGTGGGATGTGCGGAGGAAGCGCCGTTGGGCGCGGGCGGCGGGGCGGTTTCGGAATTCTGCACGTCGGACGTCGCGCTCACGGTCTATTCTCCCTCGTCTTTTTTCGCGGAATCCTTGGACGCCTCATGGGCCCGACGCACCTGCTCGGCGAAGGCCTCGGAGGAAATCGCCCGGTGCTGGGCCGCCAGGAAATGGCCGACGAAGTCCTCGTATTCCACGGCGTACGACTCGTTGAGCAGGCGGCGGGACAGCTCCAACGAATCGGCGTTGAAGGGGAAGAACTCGTTGATCGTTTCCTCCAATACCGGATCGCCCACGGCCTTTTCGTAAATACGATCCGCCAGGCCGATGCGCAGCGCCTCGTCCGCGCCCACGGCCCGGCCGGTGAGCACCAGCGATTTCGCCCGCCCCAGGCCGATATATTTCGCCAGACGGAACGTCGCCAACCCGGGGATGAACCCGCGCTTGACCTCGTCGAAGCAGACCTTGGCTTGGCGGTGCATCAAACGCATGTCGCAGACCAGGGCCAGATGCGCGCCCCCGCCCACGCACATCCCATGCACCATGCACACCGTCACTTTGTTCAAGCGCTCGAGCGCGTGGCAGGCCTTTTCCCACTTATGAAAGCCGTGGATGTCCGGCGCCTTGCCCGGCTCGAACTCGGTCATGTCGATGCCCCGGCAAAAATCGTCGCCGTCGCCGTGCAGCACCAAGACGCTGGCGCGGGACTCGTCTTCCAACCACTCCAACGCGGCGATCAGCTCCTTGACCATCGTCACGTTGATGAGGTTGCCCACCTGGGGACGGCGCAGGGTCAGCGTGGCCACGTCCGCGGTCTCCACGATGCGCAGCGTCTCGAACTCGGGCGGATGGACCGCGTCGGGTTGCTCTACCATTGCACCAATCCCGTCTCGATGGACGTGCCCGGCCCCATCGCCACCAATACACCGAAGTCCCCGGCCACCGGCCGCGCTTCCTCGAACAGCCGCGACAGGGAGAACAGGAACGAACCGGAGGACACATTGCCGAAATCCCGCAGCACCGAGCGCGTATGGCGCAGGTCGTGGTTGGACAGGCCGATGTTGTACTTGATGGAGTCGATGACCTTCTTGCCTCCCGAATGCACCACCCAGTGGGCGATTTCCCGTTTTTTCAAACCGGCGCGGGCCAGCAGGCGCTCGACGGGCTTGCGGATGTTCGCGCCGATGGCGTAGGGAATCTCCCGGTCCAGATAAAACGACAGACGCCCCTGCTCCTGGTCGAAGCGCATCGCGTCGATGGCCCCGACGATGATGTGGGATTCGAAATCCAACAGCCGGGGCCGGTCCGGATAGGCCGCGTCGTCGTCGGTCATCAGCGCCGCCGCCGACCCGTCGCCGAACAGGGAATTGACCACCGCCGTGCGCATGGTGCCGTCGTGCAGATAGGCCGCGGAGCACACCTCGCAACACAGCACCAGCGCCTTCTTGCCCGGATGGGCGCGCACAAAGTCCGTCGCCGGTTGCAGGCCGTTCATCCCGGCGTTGCATCCCATGCCCAGGATATCCAACCGACGCACGTCCTCGCGAAATCCCATCGCCTTGGTCAGGTGCGCCGAAATGCCCGGACACAGAAAGCCGGTGGACGACACGGTCACGAACAGATCCACATCCGCCGGACGCAGCCCGCCTTCGGTCAGGCACGCCTCCACCGCCCGGCGGCCCATGTCGAGCATGCCGTATTTGTGCCGGGCGATCAGTTCGTCCAGGTCGTCGGAGGGCTGCCCGTCGACGGACGGGGGCATGTACAGATGGCGGCCTTCGATGTGGCTTTTGGAAAAGAGAGCGCGGATCTTCGCATCATCGATCGAAAATCGCTCGACGATCTCGGATTGGGAATAGCGCCGGGGCGGCACCGCATAGCCGACCGCCGAAATTCGGGGCGCCTTCGCGCCGGAAGGCGACGCCGCCTGTCGGGATGCCGTGCCCAAGAAATCCCCCGGAAAAATCGCGTTCTTAACGGCGCAGGCTACTCATTTTGACGTGGATTTGTCCACCGCCAAGTCGTCTTTTCGCGAGGTGAGCAGGGATTGAGCCAATCGGTCCTCGAAGTCGGTGCCGAACTGGTTTTCGAACCGGCGCAGGGCCTGCTTGGCGAAGCGCAGGGCGATGCGGTCGCGCTTGGCGAGGCTGTGGCCCAGGTGACGGGCGGCATCCAGCAGCACGGTGCTGGGGTGCGTGGCGGTGACAAGGCCCCAGTCCAACGCCGTGGCGGCGAAAACCGATTTGCCGCCGAGCACCATCTCGGTGGCCCGGCCCAGGCCGATGATCGCCGGCAACCGACGGGCCCCGCCCGCCGCGGGAATCAGGCCCTTGGTGATCTCCGGCAGCGCCATCGTCGCCACGTCCTCGGCCGCCAGGCGGTAATCACACGCCAGCGCCAACTCCAACCCGCCGCCCACCGCCGCGCCGTTGATGGCGGCGATCGTGGGAATCGGCAGGTCGGCCAGACGGTTGAAGATGCGGGCCGTGGGCAGCTCGTACGAGTCCATCACCGTGCGGCCTTCCACATACGTCAGGTCCGCCCCGGCGCAGAAATGCCGCCGTCCCTCGCCGGTGACGATGAGCACGCGCACGCTCTCGTCCTGCTCGATGCGTTCCAGGTGGCCGTCGAGTTGGTCGAGCATTTGGGCGGTGTAGGAATTGGCCTTGGCCGGCCGATCCACGGTGATGACCGCCAATTGGTCCGTATGTTCGAATCGGAATTGTCCGTCGATGGGTGTCATGGAAATTTTCGCCTTACACGGCGCTTTGATGGACGGAGCGCTCCACCGGCAGCCGCACGGTAAATTCACAGCCGTCGCCCGGCGCGGATTCGGCCCGAATCTCCCCGCCGTTGTCCCGGATGATCTTATAAGCGACGGCTAGCTCCAGGCCCATGGTATCGCTCGCCGCCCCCGGGGGGAAGGCCTCGAAAATCGCCTGCAAATTGTCCGGCGAAAGGCCCGGGCCGTTGTCCTTGACCCGCACCAGCACATGGCGGCCGTCCGGGCTCATGGCGGTGGCGACGATCACCTTGCCTCGCGGGGCCTTGGTCGCGGCCTTGAGTCCGGCGTGCACCAGGGACTTGATCGCCCGATAGACGCCCATCGGGTCCAGGTGGGCCGGGGCGACGCTCTCGTCGGCCTGCACCTCCACCTCCACATTCGCCTCCTCGGCCCGGCCGCGCATCACGTCCATCACGTTGCCGACCAGCTCGTTGATGTTGGCCGCTTGGCGCTCGCCGGGCGTTTCTCCGACGAATTCGGACAGGTCGTGGGTGATTTTGGAGAGATGTTCCACGCCGTCCTTGACCTTTTCGAGCCCGCCGGCCACCCGCTCGAAGGACTCGGCGCCGATGCCGTCCTGCACCAATTCGCTGCCTGTTTTCAACGAACGTACGCTCTCGGCCAGCACCTGAAGCAGCCCGGCCATGGTGCGCGAGACGCCCTCCATGCGCTGCCCGGTCATGTGGCGGCGGGCCAGGCGATTTTGCGTGACGGCGTAGCCCGCCTCGTCACCGATGATCGTCAAAAGTCGCAGGTCGTCGTTGTCGAAGGCGTCCACGTCCGAGGATTCCACCACCACGGCGCCGATCGCCCGTCCCCGGCTGCGCAAGGGCGCGACCATGACCGAGCGGGCCTCGGTCTCCAATTGTTGCCCGGGAGCCGCGCCGGTGATGAAGGACATGCGCCGATCCACGGCACGGGCGGCCGTATCCACATCCGGCATCCACCCGGCGGCGTCACCCTGGCGAGAGCGAGCGTAGACCGCCGCCAGATCGCCGTCCTCCCGCCGAAAGACGAATCCGGCCCGATGCCCATTGGCCGAACGCACCACCAAGTCGAGCAGGGCGAGGCAAAGGGAGTCCTCCGCGACGCGCGTTTGCAGCAGTTCGCCGATCTCGGCGACGTAGAATTCCTGATCGCTTTTTCCGCCGCCGGCCGCCGCGTTCCGGGACGCCTGACGCAGGATCTGCGCCGCCTCGTCGTCGTCGATGGCCGCCTTGACGCCCGGGGAAGCGGCCTCGCCCTCGGGCTTGGCCTCGGCCTCCTCCGCCTCGCCGTCGCGAAAGACGATGATGTGCGTGCCCACCCGGATGTTGTCGCCGTCGGTCAGGGCGAAGGCGTCGATGCGTTCGCCGTTGACATAGGTGCCGTTGGTGGAATCCAGGTCGCGAATCCAGTAGGCGCCTTCGTGGAAGACGATCTCCCCATGGCGGCGGCTGGCTTGTTCGTCGTTGACGACGATGTGGCAGGAGGGGTCGCGGCCCAGGATCGACGATTCGCGGGTGATGGCCACCCATCCCAGGTGGCCTTCACGATCTCGAATATCCAGACGCGCCACGCGAACCCCCGAACGGCCGATTTGAATGGAAACGGTCTTTCGGTTTTAGACCCGATCACCGAACTCGGCAAGGAGCGCGTTGACTTTTTCTTCCAGGGTGGGGATGTCGAAGGGCTTGGCCACGTGCTCGTCGGCGAAGGCCTTGCGTTCGTAGGACTGCAATTCGGGTTCCTTGATGTCCGCGGTCAGCAGGATCACCGGCGTGGTCGCGCCCTTGGACGAGCCCTTGACCGCGTCGATGACCATGAAGCCGTGCACGTCGGGCATCATCAGGTCGGTGATGACCAGGTCGAAGTTGTGGCGCTTGAAATGGCTGAGGCCCTCGCGCCCGTCCTTGGCGACCATGACGCTGTGTCCCTTGGCGGTGAAATAGGATTGTCCCATCTTGCGGATGATGGGGTCGTCGTCGATTAGGAGAATGCTGCTCATCGCCTGTCCCTTCAGAAACGATCGAGTGCGTTGGGTGGACCGACGGTTACTTGCCGACGGTCTTGTCCTGAGCCTTCCAGTTTTTCGCCTTCTTGGCCAACTCTTCATCCGGGTCCTTGACGGTCCCGAGGATCTCCATGGCCGCCGGCGTGCCGATCAGCCCCAGGATCTGCGTCACCGCCCAACGCACCTGCTCGTTGCTCGACCGGGCGTTGTCCTTGCAAAACTGCAGCACCTCGCCGCCCCGAATCTGCGCCAGACCCTCCACCGCCGCGCGCCGAACCGCCCCGTCGCCTTTCTCCAGCGCCTGCGTCAGCTTCGCGACGTTGCGCTCGGCGACCCATTTCTCCACCTTCGCCGGTGTAATTCCAAACAAATCGCCCAGGCCCATATATCCCTTCTTTCTCCCAAACCAAACGGTATATTCAGGTGAAGTATGACCGTCCGTCCGGGATTCCCCGATGTCGATTTTCAACGATTCCAGATTGGACTTAAGGTAAATCCAAGGGCGCGAATTGGTCAAGCTTTTTTCGCGTGAAATCGTTTCAACAAAAGCATAAAAATTCGGTACTTGGAAAATATCTTTACCTTGATTTTGTGAGATTTATTACTTAGAAATATGACGTTTTTCCTTGACCGGGAACGGGTGATCGCGATTACATAGACGCTACATTTGCACGAGCCTTCGGAGCACGCCATGAACCTGGGTCATCATCCTTGGGGTCGAGTTCTCGTCACTCTGACGATGATCGTACTGATCGGTATCTTTTCCGCCTGCGGAGGATCGTCCGGCGGCGACTCGGCGACGGGGGGGACGGTGACGACTCCGGCCGACGCGGACGACGACGACGATCTGGGCGCCGGCACCCACTCGGACGACGATGACGACGATGCCTCCGATGATGATGTGGTGTCCGATGACGATGACGATGACGTCTCCGACGACGATGTGGTCGACGATGACGTGGTGGACGACGATGTCTCCGACGATGACGACGACGTGGTCGATCCGAACGCGCCGATACTCGACGCCGTCTCCCCGGCGGTGGGAAACAACCTGCTCACGCAGACCCTGACCCTGACCGGGTCGAACCTCAAAAAGGCCTGGTGGGTCAAATTCGGGTCGCAGAAACTGATTCGCAGCGAATTCACCATCGTCGACGATACGACGATCACCCTTTCCCTGCCCCAGGGCATGGCCACGGGCAATTATGATGTGAGCGTCGGCATCGGTGAAAAGGAATCGCGCATCGTGGGCGGGTTCGAGCTGCGCAACGTGATTCACCCCTATGTCTACATCGACGGCCTGGTGCTCGACCGGGAAGGCGAACCGGTCTTCGGCATCGCGGCCAACGCCCCCTCCTCCGCCGGCGTGGATTTCACCGACGAGGCCGGTCGCTTCCGCCTGGCCGTCTCGCCCCGCTTCGGCGCGACGGTGGAAATCTCCAACAACGCCGGCGGCCTGATGGTTCCCCGGGGCCGCCTGTTGAGCAAGACGTTCTCCACCGAAGAGATGGCCTCGGACATCGATTACACGGCTCAGCTCGACTACTACCTGATCAACGGATCGGTGGTGAATCACATCACCGACCCGGAGGGCGGTGACGACATTCCCCTGCCTCCGGTGGAGGTGCAGTTCTTCGAGAAACGGGAGAACGGCGGCCTGACCCTGCGGGGCTCGGCGTTCGTCGACGGCGAGGGTCACTACGGCCTGGCCCTGCCCGCCGCGAAATACACGGTGCGCGTGGATCCGCTCTACACCGAATGGGGTCCGGACGCCGAACGGGTCGTGGCCGGGCTGACCATGCTCGATTTCATCGTCGACCGGGACGATCCCGAACAATTGCAGGACATGGAGCTTTTCGAGGGTCGGGAGATCTACGGCGACGTGCTCGATCGGGACGGCACGCCCATCGGCCCCTTCACGGTGCTGCCCTCGCCGGTCATTGAGGATCGAACCCAGTCCTTCTTCACCAGCGCCGACGTCACCACCGGCGCCGGGCGCTGGGAAACGCGCCTGATGGACGGCGCCTACGACTTTGCCCTGCTGCCCAAAACCGGGGTGCTGCCCATCGACCTTCCGCCCTTCGACTCCCGCCGTTTCGGCCGCGTGGACGTGGGCGGCGAGGGCACCGAACCGCTGATCTTCCAGTTCGACTACGCCCACATGTTCGCCCAAGTCACCGACGAGCTCGGCGCCCAGGTGGACTTTCCCGTCACCGTCGAACTGCTCGACCGGGAACGCAATTTCCAGCGCTTCGAGATCAACGGCGAGGACACCGGCGCCTTCTTCGCGATGGTCTGGAAGGACAAGCTGGAGGCGGCGATCACCCCCCCCTTCGGCACGGGGTACGCCAAGACCTGGATCACCTTTAACGAGATCACCGACGATTTCTCCCCCAACCTGGCGCTCCAGCCCGCCTCCATGCAGTCCGGCGCGATCACGGACGCGGAAGGAAATCCGATTCAGGCGGCAACCGTGACCTTCTACGAAATCGGCGGGGAGCCGGGCTCCTTGTTCCAGCACTACTATCGCGCCACCACCGACGAAAACGGCGAGTACCTCATCGCGGTTCCCGACGGGGACTACATTGTCGAAGCGTGGCTCGCCGTCGAGGGCATGTACGGGCGCATCGGACGCAAGGACGACGTGGTCGTCAGCGGCTCCGGCGATCTGGTCTGGGAAACCGCATTCCGCACCCTGACCGCCCAACTGTTCGGCGCCGACGGCAAACCCTTGGAAAACGCCGAAATTTCCATGAGCTCCTTCGAAACGCAGACCTCGGCATTCGGCATGACCGACAAACTCGGCCGTGTCGAACTGCCGTTCGTGCCGGGCAACTACGAGTTCCGTCTCAACGGTCCCGACCCGGCGACGCTGCGTCCGGTGATCACCGAGCAGATGCAGATCGCCGACGACGCCGAGTTGGTTTACTCCTTCACCGAATAGCCGACCGCAAACCTCGATTCCTCCTCGCCGCCTCGGCCTTGTTGCCGGGGCGGAATTTTATCCACGCCTCTGCATGGGAACCCGGCTCCAAAATCCCTTGTCGATTTTCGTTCCCACCCGATCGCACCCGCATTGACGAGGCGCGATACGCCTTGTTAGCGTGGCGGGAATTTGCCTCGGATGATGCTTTTGGAGGACTCCATGACCACGATTCGCCCGGCACGACTTCGCCTTCAAGCCCGTTATGCGCGGGTGGCGATCTGCCTTTTGGCGTTGATATTGATCGACGGCTGCTCGAAGGACGCCGACCGCTCCACCGGGGGCGACAGCGTGAGCTTCATGAAGATCAAACGGACAAAGATCTCCGGCGACGACCGGGACCGGATGCTGCGCATCGCCCGCGGAACGCTGGAAGGCAAGGCGGTCGACCTGAAGGAATCGGACTTCCCCCGGCTGTTCGACGACCGCAACAGCGGCGTGTTTGTCTCCGCCTCCCGGGACGGCAACCGGGCGCTCACCGGCTTCGCCACCGCCGGCACGGTCTATGACGCCCTCGTCGAAGCCGCCAAGGACCTGAAAACCCGCGACACGCGCACCGATTTTTCCAAGGCCCTCATCCGCGTGGACGTGGTTTCCAACCTGTCCAAGACCCGAAGCCTGAAAACCCGCCGGGCCGTTCGCGGGGGCGCCACCCGGCGCGGCTATTACTTCATGACCGACCCGCCGGTCGCCTTCCTGCCCCAGGAGTTGCGCGACTACGGCATCCTCACCGAGCAGCGGGGCTACAAATCCGACCGCCTCAAGTCCCTGTTGCGCAATCGGGGACTATCCAAGGACATCGCCGGTCAACTCGGCAAGGACGACGAGGTCGCCTTCGCCCGGTTCACCACCAAGTCGTTCATCGAGTCCGAACCCGGCGGCGAAGCCCTGGTGCTTTATCGCGGCAACCGGCTCAACGGCTACGACACCACCCCCGAGGCCCTCACCGACGCTATCGTGGCCGCCGGCGATTACCTGAAAAACGCCGTGCGCAAGGACGGCGAGTTCGAATATCGCTACTATCCCTCCCGCAACACCTTTTCCCGCGCCTACAATATGCTCCGCCACGGCGGCACGGCCTTTAACATGGGCCAGATCTACGAGCTGACGCAGGATCCGGAGATGCTCGCGAGCCTGCGCCGGGCGCTGGAGTTTTTAGCGAACAACTCGGGCGGCCCCGACCCGGCTCAGCCCGACCACGACAAGCTCCATTGGCAAGCCATCCGCACGCACGGCTATGACTACTACAAACTCGGCGGCGCGGGCCTGGCGCTGCTGGCCTTCGGGACCTACACCCGTGTGACCGGCGACATGCAATACGTGCCTCTGATGCAGGACTACGCCCGGTTCATCGAATACATGATGGCCCCCGACGGGGAAGTGCGTCATTACTATTTCTTCGAAAATGTCCCCCAGCGGGTTCGCGACCGGCGCAAGCCCGTCCTCTATTATCCGGGCGAGGCGTTCTTCGGCCTGGCCACCCTCTACAAAATCGACGGCAACGAGCACTGGATGGAGGTGGCCAGCCGGGGCATCGACTGGATCGCCGACGTGCGCGACGCCCACAAGAAGACCAGCCAGCTTGAGCACGACCACTGGCTCATGTACGCGGTCAACGAGGTCAACGCCTGGAAGGCCAAGCCCCACCACATCGTCCATTCCCGGCGCGTCACCGAGGCGCTGATGTCCAAGATGAATATGGAAAGCAAGTATCCGGACTTCGTCGGCGGCTTCTATCGCAAGCCCCGGTCCACCCCGGCGGCCTGTCGTCTGGAGGCCAACTCCGCCAGCTACGACTGGGCCATGCGCGAGGGCGACAAGGAGCTGGCCGAGCAGTTGTTCCAAAGCCTGCTGATCGGCTCGCAGTTTTTACGCCGCAATCAGTATGACCAATACAACACGATCTTCTTCCCCAACGGGAACAAGGCGATCGGCGGGTACATGGGCAGCTACTGGTCGCCGGAGATTCAGATCGACTACGTCCAGCACGCCACCAGCGCGCTGATCGGCACCCGACGCATCATGCTCCAACGGGAAGGCAAGCCCGTGGCGCCGATCGAAGAGATTGCCGAGCCGCCCACCGCGACAAAAGAAGCCAAGGAGGCCGCCGAAGCCGCCGCGGAAGAAGCCGCCGAGGCGTCCGACACCGAAACCGACGACGAAGACGCGGGTGGCGGCGTGGAACTGATGCCCATGAAGAAGGCGTCCTAGCCCCTGACCTTCGCCGAAGCGAGGCACGAGCGGCCATGAGCATTGTCGACCGCACCGTCGACCCCGTCTGCTACCGCATCATCCTGGGCGTGGTGGTGCAGTACGACGGGCGCGTGCCGCCGACGCATCTGCCCGTGCTGGAAGGATTCCTCAATTATCACGGGGTGTTGCCCGCGCCGGATGCGTTGGAGGCGGCTATCGCGGCGGCGGTGGCCGAGTATCACGACGGCGCGCGCCGGGCGTTCGTTTGCCGGGGGCATTTCTGTGCCGCCTACCTGCCGCCCGAATCCGACGAGAACCGCCGGACCCTGTCCGAGTATCTGGAAGGCCCGGTGAGTTGGACCGATTGCCAGGGCCGCTGCGGCCAGACCACCGTCGCCGTCCGCGATGGCCGCGACCTGGATTGGGTCGACCTGCCTCATCGGCATGAGTTCGATTGACGCTTCCGACCGGGACAGCAATTTCGCCCTTTCAGAGCCGCGACCTGCTTGCCGCGCCGTAGCCTTGGCGAAGGCGGGTCGGGAGGGGCCTGGTCCAACCCGGCACGGAGCATCCGTTGTTCGGCACATCGTACGCGGCGTACCAAAACGAACCCGACCGCTTACTACCGTGCGCGGCTCTGTCATCGCAGGACGTCGAAGTCGATTTCCCAAGTCGAACCAACCCGCTCCCTACAAGTCCGGCTCTGAAGCGCGAGTCCCGTCCAACGCCCTTTGACATTGCCTTCGCTCGGCAGATCGTGTATTTCACGGGCGCGGTCACGCCCGCCGACCGCCCATCCGAAATCACGCATCGCGAGGGATATCCGAAATGGATTGGACGAGCATCCCCCTGATCGGCCCGTTCATGAACGACTATTGGCGGCCGGTCCTCGAAAACTTCAACGTCGCGCTGGACTACCTGCTCGGGCCGCATAACGACGCGACCCTGCTGATTCCGTCGTTCGCGGTCGTTGTGCTGATCCTGCTTTGGGTCGTTTACCGCCAGGTTCTCCAACGCCGGGAACTGGAACGACGCCTGGGCAACGCCCTGCTCGGCCGCCCCGAGCCGTTCACCTTCGGTGACGAGGAGCCGGACTTTGCGCCGGACGTCGAGCCGGAAGCCGCGCCCGAACCCGAGTGGGGCGAGGGCGAGGAAGCCCTTACCGACGAGCAGATCGAAGCGGAGTTGGCCGAGGAAGCCGTCCAAGCCGAAGCCGTCGAACCCCTCCCCAAGCCCGAAGCGGTCCCGGAGCCGGAAGCCGCGCCCGAGGCCGTCGAACCCGTCGCGGAGCCGGTCGAGCCGGTCGTGGAAGAAGTCGTCGAACCGGAACCGATTCCGGTCGTCGAGGAACCCAAGCTCTCCTTTTTCCAGCGCCTCAAGCAGGGACTGGCCAAGACCAGCGCCGGGCTGGTCGGCAAGATCGACGCCGTCATCACCGGGCGCAAGGAGATCGACGACGACCTCTACGAGGACCTGGAAGAGGCGCTGGTCACGGCCGACATCGGCGTGCAGACGGCCTACAAGCTCCTGGAAAACACGCGCGAAACCGTCGAACGCAAGGATCTGAAGGATCCGGCCGCTCTGCGCGACGTCCTCAAGGGACAGATTCTGGAGATCGTCAAAACCGAGGCGATCCCCATGGACGCCGGTTCGGCCAAGCCCTTCGTCATCATGGTTGTGGGCGTCAACGGCGTGGGCAAGACGACCACCATCGGCAAGATCGCCGCCAAATACGGCCAGGAAGGCAAGAAAGTCGTCATCGCCGCGGGCGATACCTTCCGCGCCGCCGCCATCGAACAACTCGAGGTCTGGGCGAACCGCGCGGGGGCGGAGATCGTCAAGCAGGACGCGGGGGCGGACCCGTCGGCGGTCGCCTACGACGCGGTCCAGGCGGGCGTCTCGCGCGGGGCGGACGTGGTCATCGTCGACACCGCCGGGCGGCTGCATACCAAGGCCAATCTCATGGAGGAGCTCAAGAAGATCAAGCGCGTCATGAGCAAGATCGTCCCCGACGCTCCCCACGAGACGGTGCTGGTCCTGGACGCCACCACCGGCCAGAACGCGATCAATCAGGCCAAGGTCTTCAACGACGCGATCGAATTGACCGGCCTGATCCTCACCAAGCTCGACGGCACCTCCAAGGGCGGATGCATCGTGGGTATTTGCGACGAGTTGCAGGTGCCCATCCGCATGATCGGCATCGGCGAGAAGGTGGACGACCTGCGTCCGTTCAATGCGGTGGAATTCGTCGACGCCATGTTCGGCCGGGACGAGGGGTAAGGGGTTCGGTCGCCGCGTTCTTCAGAGCCGCGCGCGTCAGCAAGCGGTCCAAAGCGACCGTTGAGTCGAACCGCTCGACAACCCCTCCCTGACGGTCGGGGCTCTGACGGAATAATCACGGCTCTGAACGGAAGCGAAGCCCGTCTTCTGTCACTCCCCGGTATATCGCGCGCGGGGGCGCAGCACGTCCGGCTCGGTGCGTTGCTCGAGGATGTGGGCGATCCAGCCGGCCATGCGTCCGACCGCGAACATGATATGGGCCGATCCCGGCGGCAACAGCAGCGCCTTGGCCAGCGCCACCATCCCGAAATCCAACGTCGGCGGCTCGTGCCCCGCCTCGGCCATGGCGTGACGAATCGCCAGCAGTTTCGCCAGCGGCCGCGACTCGCTATGCAGTTGCGACGCCAGTTTGAGCAGCGGCTCGGCCCGAGGGTCACGCTCCGGGTAGAGCGGATGGCCGAAGCCCGGCACCATTTCCCCCAGGCGCATGCGTTCAAAGACGACATTTCCGGCCAACTCGGGCGGGCGGAACGTCTGCAACATCACCTCGATGCGCGTGAACATCCCCCCGTGACGCGGCCCGGACAACGCCGCCATCCCCGCGCTCAGGCACGCATACAAATCCGCTCCCGTCGAAGCCGCCACCCGCGCCGCGAAGGTGGACGCATTCAGTTCGTGATCGGCCGAAAGCACCAGCCCCTGGTTGACCGCGTCGATCGACACCGCGTCCGGCTTGGCGCCCAAAGCCCACAGCAGCGACTCAGCCACCGACCCGTGCACCTCCCGCCCGTGATAGAGGCCCAGCGTGGCGATTAACATGGGGATCAAGCGCCGCGCCCGGGCCCGCTCGGCCTCCGGTGTCGAGTTGAAGCGCGCCGGGTCCCGCACCTGGAGCAAGGGAATCGCCAGGGCCAACGGCGTGATCGGCGGCGCCCCCGGCGGAATCAACGGGCGGACATTCGGCGACGGCTCGAACTCGTCCACGGCCCACGGCTCGTGCGTCGCGTCGTCTCCGCTCCATAGCCAATCGGCCACCACCTCGAACGGCGTGCCCGATTTCGCCAGATCCACCGCGCTACGTCCGCGATAATAAGGTCCGTCCGGGCGGATATCGGTGATCGCCGAATCAATGACCGGCTCCCCCCAATGCAGCGCCGCCGCCGCCACGGGCCCGTGCCCCGATCGGGCGTGCTTTCGGGCTCGTAGGCGTTCCAGGTCGTCGCGACGATAACGCGAGCCCTCCCCCGACGGACCGGGGATCCGGCGGATCAATCCACGGCTGACGTAGGTGTAGAGCGTCGCCGCCTTCACGCCGAGAAATTCGGCCGCCGAAGGGGCATCCAAAAATTCTTCATGTCGATTATCGAATCGAGATTGATCCATATAGTCGATCTATATACACTCCAATCACCTCTTTGGGAAGCTATTAGGAGTGAGACGATGGAAGCATTGGAAATCACGGTGAAAAGTGGGCTGGAAGGTATCGTTGTCGCGCAGACAAGTCTCTCGGAGGTGGACGGCCGTCGTGGCCGTTTGATTTACCGTGGCTTCCTCGTCGAGCAATTGGCGGGGGCGCGGTGCTACGAAGACGTGGCTCATCTGTTCTGGGAAGGCAGCTTGCCCAACAGCCGGGAGTCCGCAGCGCTGTGCGAGGCCATCGGCAAGGCGCGGGTCAAGGCGTTCGAGGCCCTGCCCAAGGTGGGCAACGCCCTGTCGGCCCCCAACGGGATGGACGCGCTGCGGGCGTCGCTGTCCCACCTGCGCGCTCAGGATGACGAAACGGAGACGATGATCAACCTGGTGGGCGCGACCCCGGTGTTCGCGGCGGCCTGGTGGCGCATGAAAAACGGCAAGGCGCCGGTGGCTCCGGATCCCAGCTCGTCAGTGGCGGCGGATTATTACCGCATGTGTCACGGCGAATCGGCCGATCCCCGCGTGATTCGCGCCCTGGACGCCTATCTGGTGACGGTCATGGATCACGGCATGAACGCTTCGACTTTCGCGGCTCGGGTTGTGTCCTCGACCGGATCGGATCCGGTGTCCTCCGTCGTGGCGGGCATCGGCGCCCTCAAGGGGCCGTTGCACGGCGGAGCCCCCGGTCCGGTCCTGGACATGATCGACGCGGTCGGCGAGCCGGAACACGCGGCGGCCTGGGTGGCCGGCGAACTGGCGGCCGGAAACCGCATCATGGGCATGGGCCATCGGGTCTATCGGGTGCGGGACCCGCGCGCGTTCGTGCTGGAAAAGCAGGTCGAAAAGCTCGTGGAATCGGGCCTGGCGACCAAAAAGCTCTCGCTGGCCCGAGCGGTGGAGAAAGCGGCCGAAGAGGCGCTGGCCAAGCGCTATCCGACCCGTCCCCTGCGGGCGAACGTGGAGTTCTACACGGCGGTGCTGCTGGACGCGGTCGGCCTGGATCGCCAACAGTTCACGCCCACCTTCGCGGTCGGGCGCATGGCCGGCTGGCTGGCTCACACCCGCGAACAGCACGTCACCGGCCGCCTGATCCGGCCCGACGCCGTCTATATCGGCCCCAAGCCGATGGGCGAGGTGGTGTAACGATCCCCGGTCGGCGGGTGCCACACTTTCGCGACACCGTCGGTGGAGGGAAGGTGTGAATAATTAGCAGCATAGGAAAAGGCGGGTTGCCTCGGATGGGCGACCCGCCTTTCGTGTTTTCAGAGCCCTGAACGGCTTGCCTCGCCGTAGCCTTGGCGTAGGCGGGTAGTGAGGGGTCTGGTCCGTCCCGGCAAATACCGTGAAATCCGGGACTGGCTCGAATTTTTCGCTCGGGGAAAATTCGTGCCTGTACTGGATTTTGGGATCATGAAATGGGGACAGGCTCAAATTTCGGACCGTCGAAATTGGAGCCTGTCCCCATTTCGACGCGCACGACGACCACTTCCGACAGAGCCGCGCGCGTTAGCAAGCGGTCCAAAGCGTTCGATATAACGAGACGCTCGACCACCCCTCCCTCACGGTCGGGGCTCCGTTATTTCGAAATCGTTGCGAATATCGTTCGAGTTTGACCCCTCTCTGATGGGGCGGGATCGCGGATCGGAAATTCACACCTTCCCGCCGACGTCGTCGTCGTGAAAGTGTGGCACCCCCGTTTGTCACGGCACGACGGGCACGATCGCCGCTAACCGCAAATCAAGATATCCGTCCCCTCAACAAAACCCAGCTCGCGGCACACGGCGCGGATTTGTTCGCGGGCGCCTCGGCTGCCGACGTAGGCGAGCATGGGCCAGGGGGCGGGCCGGGGGATGTCGGCGGGGGCGAGGACGGGGCGGCCGTGGACCAGATGGCCGATTTTCTTCGGGTCCACGTCCACATACGCCGCGATTTCAATGCCCTCGACGACCAGGTGCTCGGCCCGTTTTCGCGTCGTGCGCCCCGCGCCCCAGACACCCACCTCCCGCACACCCGCCAGCGGCCCACGCGCCAGGTGGTGGGCTTTGCATCGAGCGAAGGCGTCCGGGCTGTAGCGATCGTCGGTTCGCGACAATCGATCGGGGCGATCCCGCCAACGCAGCAACACCTCGTCCACCTTCGCGAAGCGCACCCCCGCGCGATGCATCGACAGCAGGAGGTCGTAGTCCTCGGGCCAACCGCGTTCCCGATAGCCGCCGGATGCGTCATAGGCCGCGCGCGTCATCATCCAGCTTGGATGGGCGATGGGGCACTCGGCCCAGATTTCGCGGGCGATGGCGTCGGGCGTCGTGAGGGCGTTCTGCCATTTCGCGTAGTGTCGCCAGCCGCCGCCCCAGCGCTCGCCGGGCATAGGTCCGACCTGCGTTCCGACCAGGCCGAGCGACGGGTCCGAACGCAGCAGCGCCAACTGCTTCGCCAGCCGGTCGGGCGGGCAGGAATCGTCGGCGTCCATGCGGGCCAGGATGTCGCCGGACGCGTGGGTGACGGCATTTTGCAGCGCCGCGACGATGCCTGATGCCTCCTGGCGGACTACCCGCACGCGCCGGTCCCGGTCGGCGAAGGCGTCAAGGATGCTCGGAGAGGCGTCGGCGGACCCGTCGTCCACGGCGACGATTTCGAAATCCGCCTCCCGCTGGGCGAGCTGAGAATCAAGCGCCTCGGCGAGGGTCGGTTCCTCGTCACGGACGGGTAGCAGGACGGAGACGCGCGGCATGGGAGGTAGGATAGGACGCGGCGGGGGAATGGCAAACGTCGGGTGCCACACTTTTGACCGAAGAATTAAGGTCAAAGGTGTGATTTTCAAATTTCACACCTTTCCTCCAACGACGTTGTCGCAAAAGTGCGGCACCCGAAATCGTGCTCGCCGTGACTGGTGGCACCCCTTGACTTATCCACATATATCCTGCATATTTCGCCATAGACGACTGTATTTGCATCATAATATGATTATTTATGCTGTTTAGGCAGTCGCGAGGGGGAGACGGTGTCGAATTTCCGGCTACGCCTGGATCGGATTTCCAGCGCGACGCGCAACGCGAATCTGCCGCGCGAGGTGATCGTCGGGCCGCAAATCATCGCCAAGGAGGGGTACATCCTGGCGGTGCGCGTGCTCAACGACAAGACGGTCTACAACGTCATCGAGGACGTCACCGGTCGGCAGATCAAGGTGCGCGAGGGCGATATCGTCGCCGGGGTGCTGGGCCGTCGGCGGGCGCTCAAGGGCTACGCGGGCGACGTTCCCGAGTCCATTCAGGTCGGCGACACGATCCAGATCCTCAACCAGGGCGGCATCATCGGCAAATGCCGCAGCCAGGTACCGGACCTGGGCCCGCCCTTCGACTGCGAAGTCCTCGGCGCCATCCAGCGACTGCCCGAAGGCGGCGACCGGGTCGGCGTGCCGGCGTCCATTCTGGAAGGCGCGGTGCCTCCCGCGACTACGCTTAACGACAACATCCCGCCCGTCGTTTTCGTCGCCGGCAGCGCGATGAACAGCGGCAAGACCGTGGCGTGCATCCAGACGGTGCGGTTCCTGTCCCGCGCCGGGCTCAAGGTCGCGGCGTGCAAGCTGACGGGCGTGTCGCTGCGTCGGGACACATTGGCCATGGAGGACGCGGGGGCCATCGCGGCGATCAGCTTTAACGACACGGGTGTGGCAACCACCTACGCGGGCGCGGCGGTCACATCGGCCAAGGGCATCTTCAATCACCTGGCCACGCTCTCGCCGGACGTGATCGTCGCGGAACTCGGCGACGGCATCCTGGGCGAATACGGCGTGGCGGAGATTTTGGAGGATGCTGAGTTGGCCGAGGCGGCCCAGGCGTGCGTGGTCTGCGCGCCGGATCAGGTGGCCGCCTGGGGGGCGCAGCGGTTGTTCGCCGATCGTTTCACCCGCGTGCCCATCGACGTCATCTCCGGCCCCGTCACCGACGCCCTGGTCGGCCGCGAATACATCGCCAAAAACCTGGGTCTGGCCGCCGCCAACGCCGTGCTCGAACCGGAACGCCTGGCCGAGTTGGTGCTGGAGGCGCTGAAACTCGAATCCCTCAAACACCAGACCCCCCGCCCGGCGGTCACGGGCCTGGAGGAATTGCCGGAACACGAGGACTAGGCGCCGTAGTCGGCACGGACTAACGGATCGCCAGCGATCCTGCTCGCCGGCGCGTCGTTGAAACAACCTTGGTGGAAGTCGCTTCGCTCCGGCGCTTCAGAGCCGCGACCGTGAGGGAGCGGTCACGAAATGGTAAACGCCATCGACCAAACAGAGCCCCAAGCGTCAGCGCGGGGTCGTCGAGCGGATCGTCCCGGCATAATGCGAACAACGGAGCACCAAACCGCTCGAACGGCTCGACAACCCCTCCCTCACGGTCGGGGCTCTGGTCGGTCACGAATCGATGATTAGGAACGTCATGAGCAACGACAACCAAAACCTCTCCGTCGCCGTCCTGGGCGCGGCGGGCTACGTGGGCGGCGAATTGCTGCGCGTACTAACGACGCACCCGAACGTGGGCGAGATCGTCGCGACCAGCCGCAGCAACCCCGGCGCGCCGTGGGGGGCGGTGCATCCCGCGTTGGCGTACGAACGGGCGCGGACGTTTTCCGACGCGTCGCCGGTCGAGGCCGCCCAGGGCGCGGACGTCGTCTTCCTGGCGCTGGGCCACGGCGAGTCGTCGAGTGTCATGCCCGAGATTCTGGCGACCGAACCGCGCCTGGTGATTGACCTGGGCGCCGACTTCCGCCTGTCCAACGAAGCCGACTACAAGACGCACTACGGCGATCACCCCCACTTCGACCTGTGCGAGACCTTCGTCTACGGCCTGCCCGAGGCGCGGCGAAGCCAAATCAAATCGGCGACCCGCATCGCCAACCCGGGATGCATGGCGACGGCGTCGGAACTGACGCTGCTGCCGCTGGCCGCGGCGAAGATCCTGCCCGAGCGCTCGACCGTGTTCGCCGTCACCGGTTCGTCCGGCGCGGGCGCGAAGTTGCGCCATACGACGCACCATCCCTACCGGGCCGCGAATATGTTCAACTACAAGCCCCTGGCCCACCAGCACGAGGCGGAGATCAACCGCCTGCTGGGCGAAGTCGCCGGGCGGTCGAACACGACGCGCATGATCGCCCATTCCGGGCCGTTGGTCCGAGGCATTCACGCCACGGCGCATATCGTTTGCGACAAGACGCGGGCGGTGAACGTGCCGGAGTTGTACAAGACCTACTACGACGCCGAGCCGTTCACCCACGTGCTGGACGCGCCCCCGGCCTTGTCGTCGTCCTCGGGCGTCAACCACGCCTATCTCCACGTCACGCAAAAGGGCGACGAAGTGCTTGTCACCTGCGTGATCGACAATCTGATGAAGGGCGCCGCCGGGCAGGCGGTGCAGAATATGAACATTGCCTTGGGGTTGCCCGAGACGGCCGGACTGACGGCCGCCGGATTTTTCCCCTACTAGAAACACGAGGTCATCATAAATGGGCGCCAACTTCCCCGCCGATTCGCCGCTGATCGAATCCCTCAAATCGGCCATGCCCTACATTCGCTTGTATCGGGGCAGCACCTTCGTCCTGAAAATCGGCGGCGGCATCATCGCCGACAAGGAGGCGTTGGACGGCTTCGCGCGGCAGGTCGCCTTGCTGGATCAACTGTCGATCCACTGCGTGCTGGTCCACGGCGGCGGACCCCAGGCCACGAAGATGCAGGAGCGCCTCGGCGTCGCTTCCCAGGTCATCGCCGGACGCCGCGTGACCGACGACGACACCCTGGACATCGTCAAAATGGTCTACGGCGGCACCCTCAACCTGGACGTGCTCTCCGCGCTGCGTCGCTCGGGAGTGCATGGGGTGGGGATTTCCGGCATCGACGGCGGCTTGATCCATACGGTGCGCCGCGCGCCCATCAGCGTGCCGCACGCCGACGGCGAGGAGCGGGAGACCGACTTCGGCCACGTGGGCGACGTGACCGCCGAGCAGATCGACGCCAAGTTGTTGTCCACGCTGGCGAACGCCGATTTCGTGCCGGTGATCGCCAGCCTCGCCGCCGACACCGACGGCAACATCCTCAACGTCAACGCCGACACCCTGGCCTGCGAATTGGCCATCGCTCTGCAAGCCAAGAAGATGGTGTTTCTCACCGAGGCGCCGGGCCTGATGCGCGACATCAAAGACCCGCTGTCCCTGGTGCCCTTCGCCGATCCGGCCGACATCGAAGCGATGAAAAAAGACGGCGGCATCCAGGGCGGCATGCTGCCCAAGATCAAGGCGTGCGTTCGCGCCGCGACCAACGGCGTCAAACGGACGCACATCATCAACGGCCTGACTCCCGACAGCCTGCTGACCGAGTTGTTCACGGCGGAAGGCTGCGGCACCATGATTGTCGGCGAACGGGAGAAGGTGGAATATCAAGAGCACGGCTAGGTGCGGCGGAACCGCGCCCGGGTGCCACACTTTCGCGAGGCCGAAGGTCGAGAGAAGGTGTGAACATATTCGCGTTCGAAAATGCACACCTTTCCGCCGACGTTGTCGGCGTAAAAGTGTGGCACCCGATCAACTTTCCGAGGAACGACCATGACCATCCCCGATCCCATCGAACTGCTCACGGCGATGATCAAAACGCCGTCGATCACCGGCGACACGCACGCCGTGCAGGATGTCGTGGCCCAGTGGCTGGTCACGCACGGGGTGCGCGAGGTGGTCAGCGACGGGGACGGGATCACCGCGCGGGTCGGGCCGAAGGACAAGCCGCCGCTGCTGCTGATCTCCCACGTGGACACGGTGCCGGTGGGCGAGGGATGGACCGTCGATCCCTTCGGGGCCGAGGCGCGGGACAACCTGCTCTACGGGCGCGGCTCCACCGACGCGGGCGGCGCGGCCTCGGCCATGGCGGCGGCGACGGCGGCCCTGGCCCAAAGCGGCGACGTGCCCGTGTTGCTGTTCCTTTCCGCCGACGAAGAGGGCGAGTGGCCCAAGGCGCACCACGCGGTGCCCCGGTTCGGCGAGATCGCGGCGGCCGTCGTGGGTGAACCGACGGAGCTGAATGTCGGCGTCTCCCAGCGGGGGCTGATGGTCGTGGAACTGATCTGTCGCGGCATGCAGGGCCACGCGGCCCATGTGGAGGAACCCTCGACGGCGCTGCTGTTGGCGCAGGACGTCGCGCGGGTGGGCACGCTGCCGTTTCACGAGACCGACGTGCACCTGGGCGGTGTGAAGATCACGCCCGTGCGCCTGTCCGCCGGAGTCGCGGACAACGTGACGCCGCCCGTCGCGACGGCGCTGTTCGACATCCGCACGATTCCGGCCTACGGCCATGACGACATCATGGAGCGCATCCGCCACGCGGCCCGGCATTGCGAGGTGCGCAAGGTGGGTTGCGATTGGCCCGCCGTCCGTACCCCCGAGGGACATCCGATTCTCGACGCGGCGCTTTCCGTCACCGGCGGGCAGGCGCTGCAAGGCAAGGCGGCGAGCGACTGGGCGTTTCTCGGCGACATCCCGGCAGTCAAAATCGGGCCGGGGGACACGCGCATCTCCCACCAGCCCGACGAGCACGTGCCCATGGATCAGGTACGGCGGGCGGCGGAGGTGTACGTCGAACTGGCGCGGCGTCTTTCGGCCGGAGGCGACGCATGAGCGAGGCGGCCGCGCGGCGGGACGCGATCCGTCGGTTGATCGCCGAGCATGCCCTGGGCACGCAGGCCGAACTGGTCGAGCGCCTGGCCGAGGCGGGCATCAACGCGACGCAAAGCTCGGTGAGCCGGGACATCGCTCATTTGGGCTTGGTCAAGGCGGGCGGGCGCTACGTCATCCCCGCCGCGTCCGACGACACGCCGCCGCCGGTGCGCATCCTGGAGGCGGCCCCGGCCGACGCCATCGCGGTGGTCAAGGTCGAACCCGGCACCGCCCCGGCCTTGGGACTGCATCTGGATCGTAGCGACTGGCCCGAGATCGTCGGCACCGTCGCCGGCGACGACACCGTCATCGTCGCCTGCCGATCCAAGCAGGCCCGCAACGCCGTCCTCGCGCGCCTGTCGCGGGGCTGAGGAAGGATACGGAACAATCGCGGGTGCCGCACTTTCGCGAGACCGAAGGTCGAGAGAAGGTGTGAACCGATGATGATGATGTCCGAGCCGTAAGCCGTAGCGAACGGGTGACGCTGACGATGCCCTGATCGGCCATCGAGATTTCAGAGCCCCGACCTGCCTGTCCCTCCGTAGCCTTGGCGAAGGAGGATCAGGGAAGGGTCGTCGAGCGGATCGCGCATTGAATCGCGAGCGACGTTTCAAACAACGGACGAGAGATCCTTCACTTCGTTCAGGATGACAGGGTCAAACTCAGGACGACAACCTTTAACTGATCGAAAATCTTACTGATCGAAAATCGGACAACACAGAGGACACCATGACCGACAAACCCCAAGTCAAAACGTGCGTTCTGGCCTATTCGGGCGGCCTGGACACCAGCGTCATCATCCCCTGGCTCAAGGAGAACTACGGCTGCCGCGTGGTCGCCTTCGCCTCGAACCTGGGACAGGAAGACGAATTGGACGGCCTGGAGGACAAGGCCCTGGCCACCGGCGCGGACCGCTGTGTGATCGCCGATCAGCGAGAGGAATTCGTCCGCGATTTCCTCTTCCCCATGATGCAGGCCGGGGCGATTTACGAGAAGAAATACCTGTTGGGCACGTCCATCGCCCGCCCGCTGATCGCCAAGGGCATGATGGAAGTCGCCGCCGAGGAAGGCGCCGACGCGGTGGCCCACGGCGCGACCGGCAAGGGCAACGACCAGGTGCGTTTCGACCTGTCGTTCCGGGCGTTTAATCCCCACATCAAAATCATCGCCCCCTGGCGCGAGTGGGACATCCGCTCCCGGGAGGACGCCATCGCCTACGCCCAAAAACACAACGTGCCCATCAAGGCGACGGCCGAAAAAATCTACAGCCACGACGCCAACCTCTGGCATGTTTCCAGCGAGGGCGGCGAGTTGGAGGATCCGTGGCACGAGGCGCCCGAGCGGGTGCATCACATGAGTGTGTCGCCGCAGAAGGCTCCCGACGAGGGCGAGATGATCACCATCGCCTTCGAGTCCGGCGTGCCCGTTTCGGTCAACGGCGAGAAGCTCGGGCCGGTGGAACTGGTCGCGAAGCTCAACAAGCTGGGCGGCAAGCACGGCGTCGGGCGCGTGGACCTGGTGGAAAACCGCCTGGTGGGCATGAAGAGCCGGGGCGAATACGAAACCCCCGGCGGCACGATTCTCTATCGCGCTCACGAGGAACTCGAGTCGCTCGTGCTCGACCATCAGACGCTGGACTTCAAGCAGACGCTGGCGCTCAAGTACGCCGAACTGGTCTATAACGGGCAATATTTCGTGCCCCTGCGCGAGGCGATGGACGCCTTCGTGACAGAGACGCAAAAGAACGTCACCGGCGAAGTGCGTCTGATGCTGTATAAAGGCAACGTCATCACGCAGGGCCGCCGCAGCCCCCACTCGCTCTACCGCGAGGACTTCGCCACCTTCGGCGAGGACGAGGTCTACAGCCAGGCCGACGCCAAGGGCTTCATCGAGCTGTTCGGCCTGCCGATCAAAATTCGCGGTCTGGTCCGCGAGGCGGCGGAGAAGGGGTAAGGCGACGGCCTGATTTTCGACGTCGGATATCGTGTGAGGCCGCGACTATCAATAATATTTGTCATTCCGAGCGAAGCGAGGAACCTCTCGTGCGTTGTTCGTTATCGTTTCGACTCGGCGGACGAGAGATCCCTCACTTCGTTCGGGATGACAACGTCTTTTTCCGAAGGCGAAAGGTAAGAACATGTCCCTCTGGAAAGGCCGCATCACCGGGCCGATGGACGCGTCAATGGAGCGGCTCAACAAGAGCCTGCCGGTGGACATCCGCCTGCTGCCCCAGGACGCGGCGGTCAATCGGGCGTGGATGGCCGAACTTGTGCGCCTGGGCATCCTCACGGACGAGGAACACGACGCCCTGGACGCCGAGCTGACGAATATCCTGCGCGAATTCGAGGATCACAAATTCGATCCCCACGCCCTGCCCGACGAGGACGTCCACAGCCTGATCGAACGTCTGCTCACCGAGCGCGTCGGACCGGCCGGGGCGAAGATCCACTCGGGCCGCTCCCGCAACGATCAGGTCGCCACCGACTTTCGTCTCTTCCTGCGCGACGCCTGCGACGAGGCGGCCGAGCGCGTTGCGTCGCTGATGACCGCGCTGCTCGACGTCGCCGAATGCCACGTCGAGACGGTCATGGTCGGCTACACGCACCTCCAACCCGCCCTGCCCATGACGCTGGCGTTCGACCTGTGCTCCTTTGCCTCGGAACTGGCCCGCGACCGCTCGCGATTTGCCGACGCACGGCGACGCTTGAACGAATGCCCCTTGGGCTCGGGTTCTTTCGCGGGATCGGGCGTGGCGGTGGATCGTCAGGTGTTGGCGACGTCGTTGGGTTTCGACCGGCCGACGGTGAACGCCCTGGACGGTGTGTCGTCGCGCGACGCGGCGCTGGAATATATGACCGCCGCCGCGATTTGTCAGACGACCCTCTCCCGGCGCGCCGAGGACGGCATCATCCGCGCCAGCCGCGAATTCGGCCACCACAAGCTGCCCGACGCCACCAGCACCGGCAGTTCGATGATGCCCCAAAAACGCAATCCCGACGGTCTGGAATTGGTGCGCGCGAAGGCGGCGACGATCCTCGGACGCACGACGGGGATGCTCGCGACGCTCAAGGGGCTGCCGACCGCGTACGGCAAGGATTTGCAGGAGGACAAAGCGGCGGCGTTCGAGGTTCACGACGCGCTGATGCTGTGCCTGGACGTCACCGCGACGCACTTCGCGGGCGTGACCTACAACGCCGAGGCGATGGCCGCGTCCATCCCCACCGAGTGCGCCGCGACGGATTTCGCCGACGCCCTGGTGCGCACGGGGCTGCCCTTTCGCCAGGCCCACGAGCGGGTGGCGGGGCTCATCGAGGACGCGGAAAAATCCGGCAAGCGCCTGGAGGATTATTCTCCCGAGGAGTTGGCCGAGCATCTGCAACTGCCGATCGAGGAATGCCGCTGGACGCCGCAAAAGTCCATTTCCGCCCGCGCCGTTGTCGGCGGCACCGCGCCCGAGGCGGTCAAGGCGCAGATCGCGACGCTGCGAGGGATGATTTCGAGCTAAGATAGGAATTGTCATTCCGAGTGAAACGAGGAACCTCTCGTGCGTTGTTCGTCACCCGGTCGGCGAATCGAACGAGAGATCAAGAGACGCGAGGCGCCCATGACCGAAGAAAAGATCAAGGACTACGCCACTACTTACCTCGGCCAGCCCGTATCCGGGCCGATCGACGCGGTGGAGTGCGTTCCGTGGTCCGGGTCGGACGTGACGGTGACGCTCGATTGCGCCGAGTTCACGACCATCTGCCCCGTGACCGGCCAGCCGGATTTCGGCCGCCTGCGCATCACCTACCGGCCGGCCGCCAAGCTCATCGAAACCAAATCGCTCAAGCTCTTTCTGCAAGGCTATCGGGATAAAAAGGCGTTCAACGAGGCCATCGTCGACGAACTGGCCGACAAGCTCTTCGCCCAGGCCGCGCCCGCCTGGCTGACCGTTGAGGGTTTCTACAACGCCCGCGGCGGCATCAGCGTGACGTGCCGTGCGCACCGGGGGGGTAGCGACTAATCCGAGCCGCGAGCCGTAGCGAGCGGGTGACGGGTGCGTCATTCGAGAGGGCCACGCCCTTTCAGAGCCCCAAGCTGCCTGTCCGCCGTAGCCTTTGGCGAAGGTGGATCAGCGCGGGGTCATCGAGCGGATCGGCCCGGCACAATGCGAACAACAAAGCACCAAGCTTCTCGAACTGCTCGACAACCCCTCCCTGATGGTCGGGGCTCTGTTTCCTCGGAATCGTTTCAAACATCGTTCGAATTTGACCCCTCACTACCGTTCGGGGCTCCGACGGCATCGCGACGCCCCCACGCGAAACGTCGCCGTTCTCCCCCGCTTGCCCCGAGTCCTTCGCCCACGTAAAAAGGACCACGCATCGGGGGCACAACACGCATGCGACGCACATCCATCATCATCGTCTGTCTGATCCTTCTCACCGGATGCAATCCGTCGTGGGTGGGCAAGGGATTTCCCAAAGCCGGGGAGGCCGAGATCGAAGTGCGGGGCTTGGACTCGTCCATCCGCATCGACTACGACGACCTCTACATCCCCCACGTCCACGCCTCGTCCGAGACCGGCGCCATGTTCGCGCTGGGCTACGCCATGGCCGGACAGCGCCTGTTTCAAATGGACGTTATGCGCCAAACCGCCCACGGCCGCCTCTCCGAATTCCTGGGCGAGGCCGTCACCCTCACGCAGGGCGGAGAGCAAATCGAAATCCCCCTGAAGTCCGTGGATTATTACCTGAAAATCCTGGACTTCACCGACTCGGGCAAACGCCTGCTCGCCCGTTCCGGCGCCCAGACGCGCTTCGACTTCGACGCCTTCGCCCAGGGCGTGAACGCGTTCGTGCATGTGCATGAAAAGAAACTGTCCGCGCCCTACTCGATCCCCAGGGGCCTGGGCGGCAAGACGTTCAAGAAATGGAGCGCGGCCGACTCCGCGGCGATTATGATGCTGGCCGCGTGGAGCAATTCCAAAAACGTCCAGGAAGAGACCTTCGCGATCCAGGCCCTCCAAGGCGGCGCCACCTCGGCGCAGATCGTCGACCTGCTCTCCCCCGCCCGGGAGATCGACCCGACGCCCTACGCCTATCTGGATGAAATGGCCCCTCTGCTATGGGGCATGAACTTCGTCCCCGGCGTCGAGCGACTGCGTCAGTTGGAGATGGGCACGCTGTTGTCCGGCGCGGACGTGGCCGGGTCCAACAACTGGGTCGTCGCCGGCAAGCGCACGCGATCGGGCAAGCCGATCCTGGCCAACGATCCCCACTTGGGCCGCCGCCTGCCCACCTTCTGGTACTTCGCCCACCTGCGTTGCCCGGAGATGGACGCGGCCGGCGCTTTCGTGCCCGGTGTGCCGATCATGCCCATCGGCCACAACGGCACCACGGCCTGGGGCGTGACCGTCTCCATGGCCGACGTCACGGACCTGACGATCGAGTCGGTCAATCCGGACCTCAAGGCCTACGAGCAAAACGGCCGGTGGTATCCCCTGCGCGCCAAGGACGTCTGGGTCGGCGCCGCGGACAAGCGCGAGAAACGCACCGTCTACGCCACGCCCAACGGGCCGCTCATCACGCGGCTGGACGGCGGCGTCAAGGCGGGCGTGTCCCTGCGTTGGGCGGGTTGGGACGCGACGACGGGCCTGGACGGCGCGTTGGAACTGATGCGCGCGCCCAATGTGGACGCGGCGATGCGGGCGGCAAGCAAGATTGACGTGGTGTCGCTGAACATGGTCTTCGCCGACCGGGACGACAACATCGGTTGGGTCATCACCGGCGCCATCCCCGAGCGCGGCGGCTTCACCGGCCTGGTTCCCCGCGACGGACGCATCCCCACGCACGGCTGGCGCGGCGTGGTGCCCTATAACCAGCGCCCTTCTGCGAAGAATCCGGACAGCGGCTACATCGTCACCGCCAACAACCGCCCCGAATCGCCCCTGGCCGACAACGTGTCGCAGTATTACTCCGCCCACTACCGCTACCAGCGCATCGACGACCTGCTGCGGGCCGGCGGCGCGAAGCTCTCCATCGACGACATGCGCCTGATGCAAAACGATCAGCGGTCGATGCAGGCGGAGGTGGTGCTGCCCTATGTCCTGGCGATCCGCACGACGGACGAGGACGAGGTCATGGTCATCAATGCCCTCAAAAAGTGGGACCGGCATGTGCGCCGGGACTCGCGGGGGGCGCTGTATTACATGGTCTTCATCACCGAATTTTCCAAGGTCGTACTCGAGGACCTGCCCCAATCGGCGCGCAAGGCCTACACCGACCGCTCGCCTTTCTACTACTCCCCCGTGGACGCCCTGGGACGACAAAAGACGGCGCTGTGGAGCGACGACGCCGAACGTGACCGGGCGATCCGTACCGCGCTCAAACGCACCGCGACGTTCCTGCGCAGCCGCTTCGGCGAGAATCTGCCGACGGCCATGTGGGGGGATCTGCATCGGCTGGTGTTAAGGCACCCGCTGGCGGGGGCATCGGTGATCGGCGGCAAGTACGAGGTGCCGGTGCTGGCCGAGGGCGGGTCGAGCAACACGGTCAGTGTCGGCGGCTTCCGCCTGGGCACGACGTACGACATGGAGACGTACCCGTCCCTGCGCTTCCTCGTCGACATGGCCCGGCCCGATCAGGCGCGCATCGCCCTGCCCGGCGGCCAGTCCGAAATCCCCAACCACCCGTCCTACATCGAAATGCTCGACGACTGGGACCAGGGCCGCGACCGCGCCCTGCTCTACTCCCCCGGCGACCTGGAACGCGAACCGACCCCGGCGTCGGTGGTGCTCGTGCCGGTGAGGAAGTAGGGGCTCACCGGCAATCAGAGCCCCGAACGGTAGTGAGGGGTCAAACTCGAATGTTGTTTGAAACGATCTCGAGGAAACAGAGCCCCGACCTGCTTGTCCGCCGTAGCCTTGGCGAAGGTGGATCAGGGATGGGTCGTCGAGAGTGACGGTTCATCGACCCGCGAACGTTGTTGGGACAACGAACGAGAGGTCCCTCGCTTCCGTCTCCGGCAAGCCTACGGCGGACAAGTCGTTCGGGATGACAACGATTGATACAGGGCCGTCCCAGACCGCTTACTACCGTGCGCGGCTCTGATAGGGCGAAGCTTGCCGCATGGACACCCACCCCGTGTTCCCCTAACGTGCGGCCATGGCGGTGGAGGAGCAGGACGAGCGCCCCTGGTGGCCGTATGTGGCGATCGGGGGGATGTTGGCGTTGGCGCTGGCGACGCACTTCGCGTGGCTGGACCGCGTGCGTTATCCCTTCGGCGCGTTCCACCTGTCGTGGAGCATCGGCTACCAACACATCTTCCGCGAACAGGGCATGATCGGCGTACTCAAAGCCTGGGCCGGCGAGGACTACTACCCGCCCCTATCCGTGTCCATCTGGGGCATCCTCCACCACTACTTCGGCGCGTCGAGCAAATCGATTCCTATCGGCAACACGCTCCTGTTCATCCCCGGCCTGCTGGCGCTCTACGACCTGTGTTGGCGCACGACGCCGAAGGTCTGGGTCGGCCTATGCGCGTGCGCGTTGGCGCTGGTGTTCCCCCACGCGGCGTTTTATTTCCGCGTTCCGCTCTACGAAATCCCCATGGGCGCGGCGCTGGTCGTGCTGATCTGGGGGATGGCGGCCAATGAGCGCTTCACCCGCGCGCTGCCGATGCTCGCCGCGTCGGTCGCCTTCTTCGCGGGCATGATGATGAAGTGGACGTTCGTCGCCTACGCCGTCGTGCCCCTCGCCTACTTCACCATCGACGCCTTCGTCGCCGGTTGGCAGCGCTGGCGAAACGGCGCGGGACCGATCGTCACCTGGCGGCAGTTGTCCGTGGCGCTATTGGGCGTGGCGGTCGCGGTCGCGATGACGGCGCCGTGGTACCTGTACGCCATGGACCCCCGCGTCTTCGGCGACGCGGGAGCGGACCCGAGCGGCGGCGCGTTGGGCGAAAAGCTGATCTGGTATCTGCGTCAGCTTAATGTGCACAATCTGACGCCCGTCACGACCAAGGCCCTGTGCCTGTGCCTGCCGTGGGCGTTTTTTACGGCGAATCGCCGCGTGTCCATGTCGGTGGCGCTGTGCGCGCTGTGGAGCTATTTCGCGTTCTCGTTCATCCCCCATCGCGAGACGCGCTACATGGACGCGCTGCTGCCCCTGTTCGCCTACCTGATCCCGGTCGGCCTGGCGACGGCGGGCGACCTGTTGGGGCGTTTCGGCAAATGGGCGGCGGCGGCCGTGGGGATCGTGCTGTGCGTCGCGACGGCGTGGACGTCCTATGCGATGAGCTTTCGCGAGGATGTCCTGCCGCTGGATTCCGGCGATCTGCGGCACGAGGATCTGCGTTGCCTGAATGATTTCGACGCCGTGTTCACCGCCGTGACCAAGGCCGCCGAGCAATACCCCGACGGCGCCGAGGTCCGTGTCGCCACGCACCCTCTTTCGCCGATGACGCTCAGCTACCACGTCGATCTGCTCTACATCCGCACCATCCAATACAACGCCGACCATTCGCGAAAGCTTCAGGCCATCGGCTTCGAGCCCAAGGAATATCTGGCGTACCCGGAGCGCATGGCCGAGGCGGATCTGCTGCTGGTTCCCGAGGAAATCTGGGAAACGACACCGAGCGACCTGGAAGAGGTGATGGTCAACTGGGCGAACACCAACACGCCCGGCGTGCCGCCGCCGCCCGTGCCCGCGGAAGATCCGCTTTATCGCGAGCGCATCGCGGCCATGTTCGATCCCATCGACACTATGCAGACCGAATGCACCGGCCCGGTCGCGCTCTACAAACGCAAACCCGAAATCGCCGGTACCGCGACCACGCGAGAGAGCGCGCCTAAGGCGGTGAGTCCGACGTCCTGAGATTCGGATTACGTTTGCTCTTTCAGAATTGAGTTTGACCCCTCACTACCGTTCGGGGCTCTGAAATGTTGCGCACGAATGCGGACAGCGCCCACGAAAATTTCCCGCGCCGGTTGGAATGGCGTCCTTCGGGCCGTCCTATTAATATGGGGTGTGAGCCCAATGCCGATGCGATGAAGGAGATGGACGTGAAGATCAAGCTGAACGCCGGCGGCGCTTCGAGCGGCCCCCAGGCCCCCGCGAATATGACGCCGTGGATTATGTGGTATTCCCTGCTGATGGCGGTGGTGATCTACGCGGTTGTGGCGTTCGTCGTCGCACCCAACAACCAGAACGCCGGAAGCGAGACGCCGCAAATCCTCACCCTGGTCCTCGGCGCCGTGAGCGTTTCGATCGCCGCGATGGCGCTGTTCGTCATCCCCCGCCTGGCCCCCGCCATGCGCGAAAACGCCCGCAAATCCCGGGGCGAGGACGGCGTGAAAGGCGCGTTCCTGACGTACTGCATCCTGCGCTGGGCGCTCGTCGAATCCATCGCGATCTTCGGCCTGGTGATCGCCATCCTCTCCGGCGAACCGATCAACGGCATGCCTTTCATCGCCGGCAGCTTCGTGCTGATGGTCCTGCTCATGCCCTCGGCCGGGGCCCGCGACCGCTTCGTCGGAGGCACGACGCACTCGGGCGCCTCCCAGTCGGATTACAAGCCGATTGAGCCGAATTGACGCGGCGGGAAGGTGGGCGGGATCGTACGTTGCTCGCGACGACCACGACCAAACAGAGCCGCGAACGGTAGTGAGCGGTTGGGGGCGTTTACCGATGCGGACCAACCCGCTCCCTTATGGTCGCGGCTCTGAAAGGACGCGCGCGGACCTGTCATCGCAGGAATTCACACCTTCCCTTCGCCGTTGGCGTCGTGAAAGTGTGGCACCCGACGCTGTTCTCGATCCTTCGCGATCCTAAAAAAAATCCAACAACGCCGTCAGGCGCAGAATCGCCTCCTTGGGGATCATGTCGGCGGTTTCTTTTTGGTGGTTGAAGGTCTCGGAGCCGACCTGGCGTTCGAAGTCGGCCAAGCGGGCGCGGGCGTCGTCGGAGTCGGGGGCGTCGTGCTCCGCGGAGATGAGGTCGGACAGGAACATGGACGCCTGGAAGGCCTGGCCCTCGCCGAGACTCTGAAAGGCCTCGGCCTGCGTTCCGAGGATGATCCACTTGGCCAGGTTGTCGTCGAGTTCGTCGGCGATCTTCATGGCCTGCTCGGCGGCTTTGAGCGATTTCTTGTAGTCGGATAGGTCGATAAAGCGCTGGGACAGTGAGCCCAGATCAGCCATCTCCCCCGCCGTGTCCCCCAACTGCCGATGCAGCGCCAGGGCGTGGTAAAGCCGCTCCATCGCCTCGATCGGATCGGCCAGGACGCGCCCCAAGCCGAGGTAAGCGTTCGCGCAGCCCAGGGCCGATTCGCGAGGTTCGAAGATTTCCAGCGCCCGTTCGTACGCCTTTTTCGACGCCTCCCCCCGGCCCATGCGCATATTCCAATCGCCCAGGCCCAGGTAGCAATTGCCCATGCCGATGAACTCGCCGCACTGTTCGTACAGCTCCATCGCCCGATCGAAGCACACCTTGGCCGCGTCCGGGTTGTCCTGCTTGAGGGCGGCCTCCCCTTCGGCTTGCAGCTTGGCGGCCTCGGCGATTTTCGGGTCCGTATCGTCCATATCGTCGCTCCTTGGGGTGCCAGCATGGGAACTTGGGCGGGCTCGTCAACCTCCGCCGCGTTTTCCGATTCGCGCACGACCCGGTCTGTGAGATTGTCATTCCGAGCAACGCGAGGAATCTCTCGTTCGTTGTTCGAAATCGGCTCGGGACAACGCACGAGCGATCTCTCATGGCATTCGGGATGACACCGGTTGTTGGAAAAACGAGGTTTGCATCAAGTTCTCGGCGTCGATCGACGATCCCTATGGTATATTGCGTGCACGACAACGCGTGGGACACTTGGGTAACGTCATGACGATGCGCCGACGAAATCGCCGACCCGTCTGCCCGTCCCGCCCCCAATGGCGACCTCGCCGGGTGGGCGTGGGGCTGGCGGCGTCGTTGACGCTCGCCCTGTTCACGGCGGCATGCGCGGTGGCGCTCAAGGGCGACAACCTGCGCGCGGTCACGACACCGACCTCCGATCCGTGCGTCGAGGCGGCATCCCGGCTGGAGCGCGTGTGGACGCCCAAGGCCAAGGCGGCGGTGCACCGGGCGTCGTCGGTCGGCGCGGACGCGGCCGGGGAAATCGATCGCCTGACGGACTCGTGGAAGGCGCAAACCGCCGCGGAATGTCGAGAGCGCGAGTTCGCCGCCACCACTACCGAGTCGCCCGTCGGTGAATCGTCGGCCATGGGCCCGGCGCGCGCGTGCCTTTCGTCGGCGCGGGTGAGCATCGCGATGCTGGTGGACATCGCCGACGACGCCGAATCCGCCGCGTTGTTGACCGCCGACAACCTCACCATCATCACGACGCATCTGCGCTCCAAACTTTCAAGTTGCGAACGAAACGGCGACGGACAATTCGCCGGCGCGGGCACGAACCCGCCGACGTGGTCCGAAGCGGTCCAGGCTCATCTGGCGCGGGCGGAGTTGGCGTTGATGATGGGTGACACAACGGCCGCCAACGACGCCGCGACGCACGCCCTGTCCGCCGATGACACGATTCAGCGAGCGCGGGCGCATCTGCTGATCGCCCAGGCCGCTTTCGCGAAGGCGGGTGCGAATACGTCGGCGGTGGAGGATTCGGCGGCCGAGTCGCTGCGCCTGGCCACGGACGCGGACGATGAAATCGGCCAGGCCGACGCGCTGGTGATGATCGGCCGGACGCGCCACGCCCGAGGTGACTACACGGCCGCCGGCGACGCCTTTCTCCAGGCGCTGACCATCTACCACACGCACCTGCCCACCGACGATCCGCGCATCGCGGCGGTCCATCGTGCCGTCGCCGTCAATCACGACGCCCTGTTCGCGGCGCGGTAAAAATTCCCATCAGCGGACGGGTGCCACACCGCCCCCTCGGAATCTTCCTCGTTGCGCCCTCGCCGCGTTCCCCCTAAACTATAGCCGCTTCAAGCCGCGCGACGCGGCGGGTGTGGTAGGCCATGGTCCAGAAGATCAATCCGACGTCGAATTATTACGAGCTGCTCGGCGTGTCCGTGAAGGCGACGACCGCCGAGATCAAGGACGCTTATCGCCGTCTGGCGCTGGAACTGCATCCGGATGTGAACGCCGATCCGGACGATCACGAGCGCTTCCGCCTGGTCGCCGATGCCTATCGCGTCCTCCTCGATCCCCAAATGCGCAAGAAATACGACACCATGCGCCTGCTGTCGTTCGGCTGGCCGATCACGCGATTGCGCGACACGGTCGCCAACCCCGTCGCCTTCAACCAGCTCATGAACAAGGTCGGCACCATGCTCGCCGTCGCCTCGGGCATTGTCCGAAAACCGGTGGGCGAGCCGGGCCGGGATATGACCTTGGGCACGACGCTCTCGTTCTGGGAGTCGTTTCAGGGCGTGGAGCGACGTTTCGAGTACAAGCGCGAAATCGACTGCGCCGACTGCAAGGGCTCGGGATTCGCCAAGGTGGCGGTCTGCGAGATCTGCCACGGGGCCGGGCGACTGCGTTCGGACTTTATGCCGATGGTGGGCAAGCGCTGCCCCCGATGCGCCGCCAAGGGCTGGATCGGCGTGGAAAACTGCGCCACCTGCTCGGGCACGGGGCGCGTCGAGGACTACCACGGCGTCATGGTGAAGATCCCCGCCGGAGTGCAGCACGCCGGGCGGGTGCGTCTGTCCAAACAGGGCGAGGGCGGTCGCCACGGAGGCAAGGACGGCGACTTGGTCATCAACGTGACGGTCCTGCTCGACGGCCTGGCCACCCGGCAGGGCAACGACCTGATCATGCCGGTGGACGTGGACATCCGCACCGCCGCGCTGGGGGGCGTGGCCGCCGCCGAGTTCCCCCATGGGCGCCTGAAGTTTCGCGTGCCCGAGGCCTCGTGGAATCACCGCCGATTGCGCGTGCCGGGGCGGGGCTTTCGCGATCCCAAGACGGGGCAGACGGGCGATTTCTTCGCCGTGCTGTCCATCGCCATTCCCGACGCGCTGCCTAGCGACGACCGGGAACTGGCCCGCCAATACCTCCACGCCGTCAAAGGCCCCGAGGACGCCCCCGCCGGCCTTTTCCGCGACGAGCTGGTCAAGCGCTTCGCGACGTAAGATTCCATGAATACCTCACGCGGGTGCCGCACTTTCACGACGCCGAAAGCGGCGCGAAAGTGTGAATGTCTATCCGAGCCGCGAGCCGCTTGCCGTAGTGAGCGGTTGAGAACAACCCGGCACGCTCGCCCCGCAACATCGAACGATCGATACCCCGGCGATACCAACCGCTTACTACCGTGCGCGGCTCTGACGAACACGGTCCGCGGCTCGGACATCGCTGGAAAACGACGGCACCCTAGCCCCGAAGCCCCAAGATCGACTATCCTACGCACCGCGTGGAACGACTTTCCCGACATACCCTGGCGGCGTTGTTTGTCGTCGTGACGATGCTCGCCGGCGCGTGCGCGTCGTCGTCGGGCCGACCCTCGTCCTCCATCGACGAGGAGGAAATGGCCGCCCGTTTCAAGCAGGCCGACGCCTACTACCGCAACCACTTCTACGCCCGCGCCCTGACCGAATTCCAGGCCATCTATGACGCCGATCCCGAAGGCGATTTCGCCGACAACGCCCTCTACAAAATCGCCGGCATTCACCTGAAGCAGGAACAGCCGGAGAAAGCCGTCGTCTATTTTCAGCAGCTTCAGGCGTCGTTTCCCAACAGCCCCTACGCCGAAGAGTCCATCTACAATATGGGCTTTTGCTACTTTCAGATGGGCGAGACAAAGCGCGCGCTGGAAACCTACGAGCTCTACCTGACGCGCTCCTCGGCCCGAAACAAAAACCGCGCCCGCGTCCTGGCCGCCCAGGCCCTATCCGAACTGGGCCGCCATGACGAGGCCCTGCGCTACTACGCCACCGCCTCCCGGGACGAGCGCGACCGCAACAAACAGATCGAGATCCTGCAAGGCGCCAAGGTCCTCATCGACGACCACCTGGACACCCGCGACTTGCTGCTCCGAATGGGCGATCTGAATGCGGGCCCCGTCGCCGATTACGTGCGTTATCGGGCGGGCAAGGATTTGTTGTCGGTGCGGGAGGAGGGGCAGGCGCGCACGGTGCTGTCGGGCATCGATTTTTCCCGCTCCAACTTCCAGTTCTATCAAGAGGCCCAGCGGGAACTGGACCGTCTGGCCGGGGTGAAGGCCGCGCCTGTTGTCGCCTCCGCCGCTCCCGCTCGGTCCAAGCCGATCCAGGCGCGCACCGCCGCCGAGGACGAGGGCGACAACACCCCCGCGCCCGAGGCCAAGTCCGGCGACGGCGACATTCCCGACGTGCCTGACGGCGGGTTGTACGACCCCATGGCCGACGCGGGACTGATGGACGACGGCCCCGTGGCCGAGGGCCCGGCGCTGCATGTAGGCGTAATTCTTCCGCTTTCCGGGCGGTTCGAAGTCTACGGGACGCAGGTCCTGGACGGCATCATGCTCGCGGTGGAGACCAGCGGCGAGCAGGGCGTGCCGATCCGGGTGGTCATCCGGGATTCGGAAGGCGACGAAAATATCGCCGCGTCCATGGTGGAGGAATTGGCCGCCGATCCGGCCATTGTCGCGATCGTCGGGCCGCTTTTGGTCAAGGAAGCGGATTTGGCCGCGCAAAAAGCCGACGAGTTGGGCATGCCCATGCTCACGCTCTCGCGCATGGAAGGCCTGGTCGAGGACAAGCCCTTCGTCTTTCGCGCGGGCATCACCTTCGACCACCAGACCCGCGCCCTGGTCCGCTATGCCGACACGCACCTGGGCGCGACCACCTTCGCGGTGATGCATCCGGATAATGAGTTCGGGTATGCGTTTCTGGCGTCACTGGAACGGGCGCTGGACCCGAGCCGCCAGCAGATGGTCGCCGCCGCCTCCTATCCCACCGACGAGACGGACTTTCGCGGCCCGATCTTCAAGATCAAGGGCGCCGACCCGGACGCCATCTTCATCCCCGATTCAGCGGACCGGGTCGCCCTGATCGCGCCCCAGTTGGTCTACTTCGGCGTCAAGGACGTGGAATTGCTCGGTCCGACGTCGTGGAACCAGCCGGAATTGGCGGAAAAGGCCGGCGCGTACCTGGGCCGGGCGGTGATCGTGGACAGCTTCTTCGCCGAATCCAACGACCCCACCGTGCGCAACTTCACCGGCCGCTTTCAGGACATGTTCGGCCGGGAGCCCTCGCGCCTGTCCGCCATGGGATTCGACGCCGTGGGCCTCATCGGTGACGCCGCCGGCAGCGCGTCCGACACGCGGGGAGCCTTGCGTCGGTCACTCGCCCTGATCCGCTCCCACCACGGCGCCACGGGCGAGACCAGCCTGCGCGGCGACGGCGAAGTCGACAAATCCCTGTTCCTCCTGGGCGTCCAAGACGGGCGAATCCAGGAAAAATACTAGGCCCATGGCCGATCCCTTCGACGATCTGAAACGCTTCTTCGGCCCGGACGGTCTGCTGGCCGGGTCGGTGGACGGCTACGAAGAGCGCCAGGCCCAGGCCCACATGGCGCGCAAGGTCATGGAGGCGCTCGTCCACGACGGCACCCTCATCGCCGAGGCGCCCACCGGCACCGGCAAGACGCTCGCCTACCTCATCCCCGCCCTGCTCTACGACCGGCGCGTCGTCATCTCCACCGGCACCAAGAATCTGCAAGAACAGATCATGCAAAAGGACTGGCCGTTTCTGCGCGACGAGATCGGCTTCGACGCCAAGGTCGTGGTGATGAAGGGCCGGGAGAACTATCTATGCCGCGCCCGCTGGGCCGCCTACAACCGGCAAGGCCGTTTCCGATCCCCCCAGGAAGCCAAGGATTTCACGCGCTTGAGCGAGTGGGTGCATACCACCGAAACCGGCGACCGGGCGGAGCTTTCGTGGCTGGCGGACGACGACCCCCTGTGGCGCGAGGTCAACTCGAACCAGTACAACTGCCCCGGCAAGGTCTGCAACGGCTATGAAGACTGCTTTTTGCGGCGGATGCGTCGCAAGGCGGACTCCGCGGATATTATTGTCGTCAACCACCACCTCTTCTTCGCCGATCTGGCCCTCAAGCATTCCAGCCCCGGCGCCGTCATCCCCGAGTATCACGGCGTCATCTTTGACGAGGCCCACGACCTGGAAGACGTAGCGACGGCCTACTTTGCCGCCCGCATCTCCAACTACATGATGCAGGAATTGCATCGGGACCTGGCCGGGCACTTCGGCAAATGGCGCAATGTGCCCGAGGCGTGCTACGTCGCCATGGACGGTCTGGCCGACGCGGCGGACGCGTTTTTCGACAACTTCCGCATGACGAGCAGCTTCGATTCCAAACGCCGATTCGCTCCGGCCACGGTGCCGCAAAAGGCGCTGGAAGACTTCGACCGCATGACGACGCACCTGTCCAAAATCGCCTACATCCTCAAGGTGCACGCACCCGTCGGCGAGGACGAAGGCGACACGCAGGACGCGTTCACCGCCGCCCTCAAGGACCGCGTCGTCGGCACCCTCGGCGCGTCGCTGGCCGTGATGGATTCGGAGGACACGGAAAACGTCCGCTATGTGGAGTCGCGCGGCCGGGGGGTGCATCTGGTGGCCGAGCCCATCGAGCCGGGGCCGAAGGTGCGCGACGCGCTCTTTTCCACCGCCGGGCCGGTGGTCTTCACCTCCGCCACGCTCTCAACCGCCGGGAATTTCAAGTATTTTCGCGGACGTATGGCGCTGGATTTCGCCATCGAGGAAGACATCCTGCCCACCTGCTTCGACTACGCCACGCAGGCCCTGCTCTACGTGCCCAAGCTCATGCCCGAGCCCAACAGCCCGGATTTCGTCGAGGCGTTTTGCGTGCAGGCCGAACGCATCCTCACCGCGACGCAGGGCCGCGCGTTCCTGCTGTTCACCAGTTATCGCAATATGCGCGAGGCCTTCGAGATGCTCTCCGGCCGCCTGCCCTACAAGACCATGATGCAAGGCCAAGGCTCCAAGAGCGCGCTGATCGAGGACTTTCGCAAGGACACCCACTCGGTGCTGTTCGCGACGGCGTCGTTCTGGCAGGGGGTGGACGTGGCCGGGCAAGCGCTCTCGTGCGTGATCGTGGACAAGCTGCCCTTTCAATCGCCCGGCGACCCGCTCATCGAGGCGCGCATCGACGCCATCAACGCCCGAGGCGAAAACGCCTTTATGGACTACCAGCTTCCGCGCGCGATTCTGGCATTGAAACAAGGACTTGGCCGCCTGATCCGCCGTCGTACCGACCGGGGCATCCTGGCGCTGATGGACACCCGCGTCCTGACCCGTCGCTACGGCAAGACCGTCTTGAAGAGCCTGCCCGAGTTCCCCGTCACCAACGACATGGCCGAACTCGAACGCTACGCCGCCACCCTCGACTCTCCCCTCGCCCCGACGACGGGCAAACCGCCGCTGATGCACTGAAAAATCACGACCTAATCGATCAACTCGTGGGCGTGCTCCCGGCCCAGCAGCCATTTGGTGCGATGGAGCATCCGGTAGACGGAAACCTTGAGGATGTCGTTGAACACGAACCAGACGGTGGCGTAAATCCAGATATAGGCGGTGTATTTCCAGCCGACGGGCGTCATGAACAGCCCGTAGCACGCCACCAGCGTCCCAATAATGCGCGTCGAGAAGGCGGGAATGAACAGTTTCAGTGAAGGGAACGGGCGGTGCCAGAAGTGCCGCTCGCCGGTACGGGCCAGGTAGATGGTCGAATGTCCGGCCACGTCGAGCTTGAGGAAGATGATCGCCTGGATCAAATCCCGCGAGAAATGCAGCTTTTCCAGGATGAAAAACAACAGGAAAGACGAGACCACCCCCGCCAGTCCGAGCACCGAGGCGATCGTCAGCACCTCGCGCATATTCCAACGCACCGGCTTGGTCTCGATCTTGGCGTTGTCATAAGCGATGGCCATGATCGGGATGTCGTTGAGCAGGGCGAGGATGATGATCATGATCGCCGTGACCGGATAGAAATTGAACACCACGATCGCCAGCGTCATGAACAAGATCACGCGCAGTGTCTCCGAAATACGGAAGATGGCGTAGCTCTTCATTCGCCCGAAAATCATCCGCGACTCTTCCAGCGCGCGAACGATCACCGATAAACCGGGCGCCAGCAGCACCACATCCGCCGCCGCCCGAGCCGCGTCCGTCGCCCGGGACACGGCGATCCCCGCGTCCGCCTTCTTGAGCGCCGGGGCGTCGTTCACGCCGTCTCCCGTCATCGCAACGATGTGGCCGTGTTTCTGCAGCCGGTCGACGATCATGTACTTGTCTTCGGGAAACACCTGGGCGAAGCCCCCGGTCTGCTCGATGAGCCGCACGATCTCCGACTCATGCCGACGCACGAACCCGTCGTGGGGACGGACATGGCGCAGTTTGTCCTCAAGGCGGTCGACGATCTCGTCGGCCACCGCGCGCACCTCGTCGGCCGGGGCCTCGGGCTTGAGGCGACCGTAAAGCGCTTCGGCCACCACGTCGGCAATCAGCAACAGCTCGACGGGCCGATCTTCCTTGAGTTCGTTGTGGTCGCGGATTTCTCCTTCGATTCCCAGGATTTCGGCGATCTGCCGAGCGATGGCCAAGTTGTCGCCCGTCACCATCTTCACGTCGATGCCCAGGCGTTTGGCGTCCTCGATCGTTTTTGCCGAGTCTTCCCTTGGGGGATCGAAAAACGGCAACAACCCCACAAACGTAAACGGTCCCGCCCCCCCTTTCCGGAGCGCCACGCCCAACGTGCGATATCCCTTGTGCGCGAACCGCTCCACATGCTCGGTCATTGCCTCGGCCACCGATTGGTCATCACACAGCGCCAGGATCTCCTGGGGAGCGCCCTTGGTGACGATCAACGGCTCCGAGGCATCCTCGAAGGTCGCCTCGGTGCGTTTGCGGACGGGATCAAAAGGGATGAAATTCGTCGCGATGCGCGCCGCGTGGCGCTCGACGGCCCCGGGGGTGCTTTTGAGAACCTCGAAAATTGGGATCTCCAACGGGTCGTTGTTTTCTTCCCGACTGGCGAGCGCCGCGTAGAAAACCACATCCTCGGCCGAAAAACCCGGCGCCGTCTCCGGCTCTCCCAGGCGCATCCGGTTTTGCGTGAGCGTGCCGGTTTTGTCGCTGCACAGCACGTCGACACCCGCCAGCTCCTCGATTGCCACCAGGCGGCTGACGATCGCCTGGTGTTTGGCCAATCGCAGCGCCCCCACCGCCATCGTCACCGAAAGCACCGCCGGTAACGCCACGGGAATCGACGCCACCGTCAGCACCAGGCAGAAGCGCAGGATCTCGGCCATCGGATCGCCACGGAAAATGCCGGTAAAGACAATCAGGACAATCATCGCCCCGGCGATCAGGATGAGATAATTGCCCACATTGACGACGGCTTTTTGGAAATGGCTGCGTTGCTGCTTTTGCGCCTGGGCGACGAGCGCGACCGTCGCGCCGAAAAAAGTATTCTGCCCGGTGGCCGTGACGAGGGCGGTCATCTCCCCCATCTTGACCAGGGAGTTGGCATAAGCGATGTCACCCGGACTCTTGTCGACGGGAAGGGATTCGCCGGTCAGCGCCGACTGGTCCACCTGCAGATACGCGCCGCGCAGCAGTTTGACATCCGCCGGCAGGACGTTGCCGATGCGCAGCTTCACAATATCGCCGGGGACCAGATCCCGGGCGGGGATTTCGCTCCAGGCCCCGTCGCGCAGGACCAGCGCCGAGCGCGCCAGCTTGTCCTTGAGCGTCTTGAGGGCTTTGAGCGCCGAGGCCTCCTGGCGAAAATCAATGACGACGTTCACCACGAGCAGCACGACGATGATCGCGAAGTCCTCCCACTTGCCCACCGCGCCCGAAAGAATCGCCGCGGCTTCGATCATCCACGGAATCGGTCCCCAGAAGCGCTTGGCGATGCGACGGGCGAGCGTCTCTTCCTTTTCGCGAACCTCGTTGTCGCCGTATTCGCCGCGGCGCCGGGCCGCCTCCTCGGCGCTCAACCCGCGGGCTTCCTCAACCCCCAGGCGGTCCAGCGCGGCGCTGATGGAAAGATTTTCGAATTCGGATTTCTTCGCCATGGGTGCCTCGAATCGGGCTTTGGCGCGTCACGGCCCTGCGGCGACCGGTGGAATTTCCGGCCAACGATATCCCGGCCTCGGATACCTAATCCAATGTGTAACATCGGCCGGTGAATCCCGGCAAGGGACCGGCCGAGATGCCGATTCGCCAGGCCCGAGATGGCGGGCGATGATAGCGCACAATTCAAAATCGACACCAAGTGCCACTTTTTGCGACGACGTCTCATTCAGAATTGAACGCCGGTCATGAAAATTTCGCTAATAATATCATTTCTCTTTTTGGAATTCTCGAACCGGAAGTCCGCGTTATAAAAACGAAATTCGCCTCCGGGACGATTTTTCTTATCATTCAACGACTTCTTTGCTAGCGTTGGAACAGCGTTCATCCGATCGCTAATCATGCTTTTGGGCCGATAATTTGACCTGAAAATGGACGCTACAAGGTAGACACTGCAAGGTGGACACTGCGCGTGCTCGGGGGAAATCATGCGTCTGTCGGAACGTGACCGAATGGAATTGGCGACGATCGGCGTTTGCGTGCCGATGGTGGCGATCGCGACGTTGAACTGGGACTGGACCGCGACCTGGCCCGTGCTGATGGGCTTCTGCGGACTTCTCCTGTTATTTCAAGGCCTTGGGCGCGATTTTTCCCGCCTGGCGGCCAAGTTCGACGCCGACAGCCGCCCCGCGTTCACCTCGGTTTATCTCGTTACCGTCCTCGGCGCCGCCTTCGCGGCCCTGGCGCTGATCGTCCCGGCCGTCGCCGACCTGACACCCTTCACGATCACCGGCGGCCAGCTTTGCATGCTCGGCTTCCTGACGCTGATGTTCGGCTTCGCCGCCCGCCGCGTCACGGTCTTCCGCCGTGCCCTGACCGACGACGAGGCCATGGCCGACAGCCGCGCCTAACCCCCACGACATCGTCGAAAAACACGAAACCCTCCCGACATCGGGAGGGTTTTCTTATGTCAATCCGACGAAAAGCCTTGTTATTTCTTTGGCTTAACCGCCTTGCCGTCCTTGTGATATCGATCGATCTCTTCCTGGAGCTTGGCGGGAATCGGCCGGCAGGCGCAGTGTTCGGCGTGCTCGATGTGCCATTCGATCCGCTGCCGCGTCGTCGGGTTCTTGGGCATCACATGCTTGGCGTGCCACTCGGCGTTGATCTTGCCCATGGCTCAATACGACCGGCCGTTATCGCGGCTCGATCCCATACCGGAAGATCGACACGATCTGGTCGACGAAGCGGCCGAGTTCTTCCTCGTTCATCTGGGAAACGCCGACCGGGTCTTCCTTCGGGATATGAATGAACTGATGCAGCCGCGTGGCGACCACGTCGAAGAGCATCGCGATGGTGTCCGACGGCAGGTCGCTACGGATCACGCCGTTGGCCTTCTTCTCGTCGATGGCCGGCTCGTAGTTGTAATCCAGATCCTGAATGCGCATGGCCAAATAGTCCCGATGCACGAAATTCGGATCGTGGATGAGCTGGAAATAGAAGCCGTACAGATCCCGGTTGTTCTGGATGAAATTGGCCATGTAGATGATGGCCTGCTTGAAGTTGTCGTACATGTCGACCGGCCCGGTCGCGTCCAGGTGCGCCCGGTATTCCTCGATCCACTTGCCGATGCCCCAGTCGATCACCCACTTGACGATGTCTTCCTTGCCGTCGAAGTAATAATAGAGGTAGCCGTCGGCCACGCGCAGGCGACTGGTGATCGTCTTGATGCTCGTGTTGTCGTACCCGTATTTGGCGAACTGCCCCAGGCACACTTTCAAAATCTTGTTCTGCTGACGCTCCGACAACTTCTCAAACGTCTTCTTCGGCATCTCCCCACTAACCTTTCTCTCGCAAAAACCAACACACGACCGGCAGCGGGCCGACTCAAACTCCATCGGCGCCGCCTGCCGCTTGCCTCCAGAATATGCGCGGAAAAATCCGAACAGTTTCCCGCTTCGACAATCCCGTGGACCTACGACCGCCGGTCAGGGCAATTCATTGAACATGAGTTCAAATTTGAATAGTGGTTTTCCACCCCGTTGTCAAGAAGGCTTTTATTTCGAGCGCTTTCAACACTCTCGGCGAAGGGTTTGAAATCGGCTTCCACGACGTTTGAACGTGATTTGATTCATTTTTTCCTGAAAGTCACTCGGGTTTCCCCGTTGCGACGCCCCCTGGCCCGCTGCCGCCGCCCTGGTGCCTTGACCCTGCGCTTGCGGCGTCTTATCGTCCCTGCCGACCCCACCGAGGATGGACCCATGACGCATTCGTCCCGTGCCGTTCGCGGCATTTTCGCCTTGTTCTTCGTGGCCGCGATCGTCCTCGCCGCCTCGTCCGCCCGCGCTCAGGAGACGCGCATTCCCCAGACCGGCGACACGCCCCTCGGCTACGGCGCGGAAGGGTTTTTTCAACTTCAATTGGGCATCAACAGCGCGCCGATCCTGGACATTGAAGAATCCAGCAAGGACGACAACGTGATCGTCAACGTCGACTCGGTGTCCATTAACCCGGTGGGATTCGGCGCGGGACTGGCGTTCGTGCCGACCTGGGGTCGCAACGGCCTGCTGCTGATGCTCTCCTACGATTTGATCGCCGCGCGCTTCGACCAAACCGTGGACGACAACTCCATCCAGGCCTACACCGGCGACTCCACCCTCGGCGTGTCCGCCCTGGCGACCCGCGCCGGATACATCCGCTATTTCGGCGACGACGAATGGCATCCGTGGATTCTGGCCGACGCGGGCTTCGTCTGGGAAACGGCGACGGTGAAGACGGACTACGACGGCGCGGACAACGAGTCCGGGTCGGACCAGCAATACTCCGCGGTCCTGGGCGCGGGTGTCGGTCTGGGCAAGGAATACGCGACCGGTCTGGTGGGCGCGGAATTGCGTGTGGATTTCGACCCGGTTGTCAACAAATTCGAGTTCGACAACCCCGCCGGTAAGTACGAAATCGAAATCAACCATCCCCTCCTCATCAAACTCAACGCCGTCTTCGCCCTGGGCAACCTAGGCTCCTAGGCTTCTGCTCCCTCAATCACTCGGTGTTTCACGTGAAACACTCAGCGAACATCCGACGCCTCTGCCGGAATGTTTCACGTGAAACATCCACTTGTTTGAGATCCTCCGCCGAACGACTGTTTCACGTGAAACATCCCTCCCACGCACGAAATCGCGAAGAAATGCTCGCTTAAGCGCCGAAATTCTTGGTTTTTCGCCGACTTTGGGGTAAATGAGCGCCCCATGTTCTTCGAATACGACATCGTCGTGGTCGGCGCCGGCCACGCGGGAATCGAAGCGGCCCTCGCCCCCGCGCGCCTGGGCATGAAGACGTGCGTCATTACGATGAATCTGGACCGAATCGCCCAGATGAGCTGCAATCCCGCGATCGGCGGGCTGGCGAAGGGGCATCTGGTCCGGGAGATCGACGCCCTGGGCGGGGAAATGGGCATCGCCGCCGACAAAACCGGCCTGCAATTCCGCCGCTTGAATACCCGCAAGGGCCCGGCGGTCCGCTCCCGGCGCTGCCAGTCGGATATGTACGAATACAGCCAGTACATGCGTCGCGCGTTGTTCGCTCAGCCGAATCTGACCGTCAAACAGGACACGGCCGAGGAATTGCTCATCGAAAACGGCCGCGTCGCCGGCGTGATCGGCAAGCACGGCGTGGGATATCGGGCGAGGGCGGTCATCCTGACGACGGGGACGTTTCTGGCCGGCAAGGTCTTCATCGGCACAACGACTTACGGCGCCGGCCGTTTCGGAGACCCCCCCTCCAACGGATTGGCGAAATTCCTGCGCGGGCTGGATCTGCCCATGGGCCGCCTGAAGACCGGCACCCCCGCCCGCCTGGCCGCCGACACCATCGATTTTGACGGCCTGGAATTGCAGCCCGGTGACGATAATCCGGTGCCGTTCTCCTTCATGCACGACAATCTGGACGTGGTCGACCACCCGTGCCATATCACCTACACCAACGAGCGAACGCACGACGTCATCCGGGAAAACCTAGATAAATCGCCGCTTTATGGCGGCAAGATCGAGGGGGTGGGGCCGCGATACTGCCCGTCCATTGAGGACAAAGTGGTGCGTTTCGCCGAAAAAGACCGGCATCAGCTCTTCCTCGAGCCCACCTCCCGCAGCGGCGAGGAGTACTACCCGAACGGCATCTCCACGTGCCTGCCGTACGAGGTGCAACTCCCGATGCTGCGCACGATTCCGGGGTTGGAGCGCGTTGAAATCTCGCGGCCGGGGTACGCGATCGAGTACGATTTCATCAACCCGTCCAAGCTCAATTACTCGCTGGAACTCGATCAGGTGCCGGGCTTGTTCTTCGCCGGGCAGATCAACGGGACGTCCGGCTACGAAGAGGCGGCGGCCCAGGGACTCGTCGCCGGCATCAACGCCGCGCGGAAATTACGGGGCGAGGAGCCGCTGATTCTGCGTCGGGACCAGGCGTATATCGGGGTGCTCATCGACGACCTGATCTCGCGCGGCGTGACCGAGCCCTATCGCATGTTCACCAGTCGGGCCGAATATCGCCTGCTCCTGCGCGAGGACAACGCGGATCTGCGTCTGACGCCCGTCGGACGCGAAATCGGCCTGGTCAGCGACGAGCGCTGGACGCGTTTTGCCGACAGACGCGAACAAATCCATAGGGAAATCAATCGCTTGGATGAAGTAACCCTCAACACGGGGCAGGGGACGCAGGACCGACTGGCCGACCTGGGAAGCGCGCCGCTCAAGAAACCGGCGACCCTCGCCCAACTCGTTACGCGGCCGGAACTGGATTACGACGCCCTCCGCGTACTCGACGAAAATCGCCCCGACCTCCCCGCCGACGTAGTCGCCGAAGTCGAGACGCAGATCGTCTATCGAGGGTATCTCGCCCGTCAGGAGGAGGAGGCCCGCCGTCTGCTCGCCGCGGACCGCGTGAAGGTGCCTCACGGCTTCGACTTCGAGAAGGTGCCGTCCCTTTCCACCGAGGTCCGCCAGAAGCTGCGCCTTATCTCCCCGGAAAATCTCGGACAGCTCCAACGCATCCCCGGCATCACCCCCGCCGCCCTCAATGCCATTTGGCTGGAAATCGAGCGGGATCGCCGGGCGAGCGCCTAAAGCATAATAGTTACATTAATTTATTGATGTTTAATGGTTGTTATTTCGAATATGCGCCCGCGTCTTCTTCATGCGCGTCCGCCTCGGGATGCTGCTTCGACCAGATCAACGACGCGACGATACCCGCGCCGAGGATCAGCGAGATCACACCCAGGGACAGACCGATGGGGATGTGGTAGGTGTTCGCCAGGAGCATCTTCACACCGATGAACAGCAGCATCAGGACCAGGCTGGCCTTGAGGTAATGGAACTTTCCCATGATCGCCGCCAGCGCGAAATACAACGAACGCAGTCCCAAAATCGCGAAGACATTGGAAGTGAACACGAGGAAGGGATCGTGCGTAACCGCAATAACGGCGGGCACGGAATCGACGGCAAAGAGTAAATCGGCGCTTTCGATCACCACGATCGCCAGCGCCATCGGCGTCAGTTTTCGCACGCCGTCTTCCACCACGAAAAAGTGCGGTCCGTCGAATTTCGTCGTGACCGGATAGAATTTTCGCATCAGCAGCACGAGGGGATTGCGCTCGGGGTGCACCTCCTCGTTTTTCGAAAAGAGCATCTTGATCGCTGTGCCGATCAGGATCGCGCCGAACAGATAGATCGTCCATTCGAAGCGTTCGATCATCGAAACGCCGGCCGCGATCATCGCGCCGCGCATCGCAATGGCGCCTAATACTCCCCAAAATAGAAGTCGATGTTGATATTTTAACGGAATATGGAAGTAAGAGATGATCAGAGCAATTATGAAGATATTATCAAGGCTTAGCGACTTTTCGATAATATAACCGGTGAAATAGGCGAGGGCCGCTTCCTTGCCGCCGACGTCGTGGCCGATGTGCTCGCCGATGCCGAACAGGTGGTGCTCGTAGAGGAAATAGATCCCCGCGTTGAACACGAGCGACAGCGCGATCCAAAACGCCGTCCAGCCCAGCGCCTCCTTCGCCGAGACGGCGTGGGGATTGCGGTGGAAAACGCCCAGATCCAGCGCCAGCAGACCCACCACCAGGGCCAAGAATCCGCCCCAAATCCAAAGCATTCATCGCCCCTCGGAGATTCGATTCGCATCGTCGCCCCGCTCGCGGACTTTCCGCGCGCCGACGAAAAGCGGGTTATTTCACGATCAGTGGGTCTTTGTCGATGAGAATCCCGCGAAATTGTTCTCGCCGCGCGTCAGAACCCCACCCATCGCGCCGCCAACGCGCGGGCGCGGGCCTCGTCGGTGGTGCCTTGGATGAGGGTGCGGCCGTCGCGGAAGATGAGCAGGGTGGGGGAGTCGGAGCCGGAGTCGGCGGATTCGCCTTGCGCGGCGGCGCCTTCGGTGAACTCCACGTAGAAATGCCGGTCGACCACCCGCCCCGCCTTGGCGAGCCGCGCCTTGACCGACTCCAAATCGAACGCGAACCCCTCCGGCGGATGCACCTGCACGGCGTTGCGTCCGCAAAGGGACGTCGTCCAACTCGACGCGCGCGCGTCCAGATATTCAAACCGCCGCCCCTCGCAACAAACGCACCCCGCCCGCTTCTTCATCGCCACCGACGCCGTCCGCCCGGTCCAGAGATCTATCTGCGTCAGTTGCCGGGGCATCGCGACATCCGATAGATACCTAAGGAAAATCGCTACTTGCAGACTCGCCGCCAACGCGGGCGTCGGGGGCAGAACACCGGTGGTGTCGCAGGTCGGCAGCTCGCCGGGCGGCGGCGGATAGGGAAATACGCAGCGCAGGCACGGCCCGTCGTCCTCGGACGGCGCGAATCCCGCCGCGACCGCCGTCGCCCCCACCGCGCCGCCGTAGATCCACGGCAGGGCGTGCATCGTTGCGAAATCGTTGAGCAAATAGCGCGTTTCGACGTTGTCCGTGCCGTCGAGAATGGCGTCAACGCCGGATAGCAACTCGTGGGCATTGCGTGGCGTCAGGTCCGCGACGCGGGCGTCCACCTCGACATCCGTATTGATCAGCGCCAGATGCCGGCGCACCGCGACCGCCTTGGGCGCCTTGTCCCGCGCGTCCTGCTCGATGAACAACGACTGGCGATGCAGATTCGACCACTCGACGACGTCCCGATCGATCACCCGCAGCCGCCCGACGCCCGCCCGCGCGAGTTGCTCCGCCAGGTGCGTTCCCAGCGCGCCCGCCCCGACGATCGCCACCGACGACGCGCGCAGCCGCTCCTGTCCGCCTTCGCCGAAGGCGTCGAAAAGAGTCTGGCGCTGGTAGCGATGGTCGGCCAAGAAAATACCCCCGAAGCGACAAAGACGGCTCCGCTTCGGGGACAGCTTAGCGCGGGGACGGGCCCGTCTCCAAGCCGATCTATCTGACGGGCGTTCCGGCCATCACGCCGGTGGGGATGTTCATGCGATTCCAGAAGTTGATCAGGGAGATATTGAGCACCAGCGCCGCCAGCTCTTTTTCGTTGTAGTGCTCGGCCGCTTCGTTCCAGACCTCGTCGGGCACCGGATCGCTCACCCCCGCCACCAGCGTCGTCGCCTCGGTCAGGGCCAGGGCCGCGCGCTCGGCGTCGGTGAAATAGGGCGTGTGACGCCAGGCGGCGACGGAGGCCAGACGCTCCTGCGTTTCGCCGATGTCGCGCAACTCGCGGGAATGCATATCGACGCAGAAGCCGCAGCCGTTGATCTGGCTGGCGCGCAGGTACATCAGATAGCACGTCTTGGCCGGCACGCCGGCGTTTCGCGCGGTCTGGCCCACGGCGAGCAGGGACGGCAGGGTCTCGGAAAGGATCATGGCCGGATTTTTCATTCGGGGTTGCATGGACTCCTCCTTGCGGGAAAAGCTAGGGCGGTGTTCGCCTGGACGTGGAAAAAAGACGCCGTCGCGCGTCACATCGGGCGTGCGCCGTTCGTCATTCGAATGACGGATCACGCGGGGGAGATGTGACCGATGGATGAACAAAATTGGTTGGCCGAAAAATTCGAGGCGCACCGGCCGCACCTGCGGGCCGTGGCCTATCGCATGCTCGGCTCGGCCGGCGAGGCGGATGACGCGATCCAGGAGGCGTGGCTCCGGCTCAGCCGTTCGGACGCGAGCGAGGTGGAGAATCTGAAGGGGTGGCTGACGACCGTGGTCGCCCGGCTATGCCTGGATTGGTTGCGTTCGCGCAAAACGCGCCGGGAGACGCCGCTGGAAAACGCGATGCCCGACCCGATCGTCACGCGCGTCGAGACGGCCCCGGCCCAGGACGAGCTATTGATGAGCGAAGCCGTCGGGCTGGCCATGCTCGTGGTTCTGGAAACCCTCGGCCCAGCCGAGCGTCTGGCGTTCGTGCTGCACGATATGTTCGGCGTACCTTTCGAGGACATCGCCCCCATGGTCCAACGCACTCCCGCCGCCGCCCGCCAACTCGCCAGCCGGGCCCGCCGCCGGGTGCAAGGGGAGGCCGCCGCGCCCGAGGGCGACCCGGAACGACAGCGCGAGGCCGTCGTCGCCTTCCTGGCCGCCGCGCGAGGCGGGGACTTCGAGGCCTTGCTTCGTGTGCTGGATCCGGATGTCGTGCTGCGAACCGATCGGGGGGCGCAACCGGGAACGTTCCAGGTTTTCAAAGGCGCCAAAGCCATTTCGGAGCAGGCGGTCGTCAACTCCCGAGCCGGGGGCGCCGTCCGCGCCGTCCAAGTCAACGGCTTGCCGGGCATCGTCTCGTACGATCGGGAAGGGCGCGTTTCGGGCGTGTTGGGATTCGTGGTCCGCGGCGCGAGAATCTTGGAGATCAACGTCTTCACCGACCCGGAACGCCTGGCCCGACTCGATCTGCCGGCCTTGTCGGACGACTAAATTCCATTCCCAAAATCTGCCCTCAAATTCACCTTCCGCGTACCAGATTTCCCGAGACATCTCAGAAATCTGATGCGAAATTTCCGACCGGCGTTCGCGCCGCGCTGCGGCAAGTCGTTGAATATGTGTTGTTTTTTTATTTTGGCCCGGCTTGGCATCGGGATTGCTCTATGTTCCGGGCGTTGCGGCTCTCGATGAGGGAGGGAGCTTTTTTGACGGGGCTGGGGGCATTTCGCCCCCGGCTCCCATATAACCCAAGCCCCAGGGATAGCTGACTTCCAAGTCGGCGGACGCAACTTGAACAACGGTTGAGGGACGATGGTTCCTCGATACTGAGGTTTCCGGGCTCCACCCCTAGCCCGGATACCCGCCTCATCTCCTCCTCTTTGTGTCCTGTTCCAATCTGAGGATCGCGTCGATCATGGCGACGCGGTCCTCTCCTTTATCCGGCGTCGATGTTCGGGACGTTTTGCGATGTCCGAGCCGAGCCGCTTGCCTCGCCGTAGCCTTGGCGAAGGCGGGTAGCGAGCGGGTGACGCGTACGATGTCCGAATCGAGATCGCCAAAACAGAGCCCCGACCGTCAGGGAGGGATCGTCGAGCCTGTCGATTCATCGGACGTTCTGGACCGCTTGCTGACGCGCGCGGCTCTGTCATAGCGAAATCGCCTTCGACGTCGCAACCGCTACCCGCTCGCTACCCACTTTCGCCAAGGCTACGGCGAGGCAAGCGGCTCGGCTCGGACATCGCAGGAAGGCGTTGGCCTTTGCCGGGACACACCTGACCCCTCCCTACAGGTCGGGGCTCTGACATCGCAGGACGGCGATCACTTTCACCGGGTCGGACCAACCCGCTCCCTCATCCGCCTTCGCTAAAGCTACAGCGGACAGGCAGGTCGCGGCTCCAAAAGGCCGAACGCACTTAGGCCGAACGCGCTTAGTAGTTCGTCGTCATGTCCAGTTGGCCGGTTTTCTTGGCGCGGTCTTCGGCGAATTTGAACCAGCGGAAGGCGAGCAGGGCGAAGGCCACCGTCAGGACCGAGAGGCCCAAGAGGGTGCCTTTGGTGGAAAGGTCGGCGAGGGTGGGCGTGAAGTTGTAGCCGCCGAAGGAACGGCGCACCAGCTCGATCCAGTACGTCATCGGCAGCACCTTGCCGATGGCCGCCGCCCAGCCGGGCAGCACTTCCAGCGGGTAGATCACGCCGCACGTCAGCAGGAACACCGCCCCGGCGCCTTCGGCCATGAGGATCGAATGCCGCGCCGTCACCAGGCACACCCCGGCGAACATCAGCCCCAGCGACGCGGCCGAGACGATGCCCAACACCGTCGACGGAATCAGCACGGCCCAATCGATTCGGCTGAACGGCGCCCCCAGGCCCAAGGCCAGATTGCCGAAGGTCAGGATGATGGCCAGGCTCACCAGGGAGATCGCCAACACCACCGTCGCCCGGCCCACGATGTAGATCCAGAAGGGCATGGGGGTGGCGTAGATATATCGGATAATGCGGTAGTGCTCCCGGTCCTGGATCACCACCCACGAGATGCCCGAGGCCACCGCGATGAAGATGGTGAAAAACGCGTTGCCCACGTAGGTGGACAGGAACTGCGTCTGGGCTCCGGGGCGGTTGCCGGCGAATTTGAAGATGAAAAAGATGATCAGGCACAGGGCCAGCGGCCGGGTGGCGGCGTAGAGAAAATAGATCCACGTCTTGGTCCAGTTGGACTCCATCTGCCAGCCGACCCACATGGCGTTGCGCAGGCCGCCGATGATCTCCCGCCGGGCGAGATTGTCCCGAGGCACCGCGGGTTTTTCGGCGATGGGGGTGTCGTCGGCGGTCATTACAGCCACTTCTCCGTGAGGGTGCCTTCGGTCTTGCCCTTGCGTTCCATGCGCGCCATCAGCTTGAGAGCCAGAACGCCGAAGACGACGGTCATGACCATGAGAATGGCGAGTTCCACCTTGAACGGCAGGAATTCCAGATTCGCCATGCCGGGCAGGGTGACTTGGCGGATGGCGTCCAGACCGATCGACAGGGGCACGATGGACGCGACCGCGCCCAGGATTCGCCCCATATTTTTCATGGGAAAGAACATGCCCGAGAGCATGTAAATGGGCTCCATCAGGGCGATGTTGATCTTGATGCCCTTACGGCCGGTGACGAAATACACGCTCGCCGCCGCCATGCCCATCGTGAACAGCGCCGAAAGCGTCAACACGAACGCGACCACCAGCGCCGGCCAGCTCGTCACCGACAGCTCGACCCGAAACACGCCCAGGCCCACCAGCAGCACGGCGAAGCTGCGCAGCCCGCCCATCACCAGCCCGCCGATGGCCATGCCCAAAAGCAGGGCGATGGGATTGGTCGGCGAGGCCATGTAGATGTCCAGGTTGCCCATCTCCTTTTCCCAGTAGAACTGCATCGCCATGCTCCACAGCACCACCAGCCAAAAGGGGATCATCGCCGCGCCCAGAACCACCAGTCCCTCGTACATCTTCGGCGCGCCCAGGGCCCGATACAGAAAGATGTAGGCCGTCACCGAGAGCATGGGCAGGAAGATCTCCGCGAGCATCCACGAAATCTCCCGGTTCACGCCCACCACGCGCACGTAGGCCCGGGCCAGGACGGCGCGGTTGAAATCGACGGCGTCGGTGAGCGTCATCGGGGCCTACTCCTCGTCCCGCAGCTTACGTCCGACGATGGTCATGAACAGGTCCTCCAACGCCGGTTCGGCCTTGGCGAATCCGGCCACGCGGAAGCCCCGCGTCTCCGCCGCCTGAAGCACGTGAGAGAGCTGATCGTCCGAATCCAGGTTGAAACGCACCTCGCACTGCCCCGTCGCCTCGTTCGCGTCGGCCAACACGGGGTTGCGCACGGCGGGGATCGCGTCCAGGAACGACAGATCCGGCGGCACCGGCTCGAGCTTGAGGTGATAGACCGCGCCGCCGCCCACCTTTTCACGGATGTTAGCAGGCGTGTCGCACTCGACGATCTTTCCGCCGTCGATGATCGCGATGCGGTCGCAAAGCGCTTCGGCCTCGGCCATGTAGTGCGTCGTCAAAAAGACGGTCTTGTCCGGATGATCGGTGGTCCAATTGCGGATCGTGTCCCGGACCTCCCGGGCGATATGCACGTCCAGGCCCAGCGTCGGCTCGTCCAGGAAGAAGATCTTCGGATCGGTCACGAAGCCGCGAATGATGTTCATCTTCTGGCGCATACCGGTGGAGAGTTTGGAGACCTTGGTGTGGGCGTCCTTCTCCAGGCCGAAGGCCTTGAGGTAATGCCAGATGCGGTCTTTCGCGATCTTCGAGGGGATGCCGTAGAACTGGCTGAACATCCAGATGTTTTCGAAGACGGTCATGATGCCGTAGCCCGACTGCTCGCCGCCGGACACGATCGCAATGCGCCGACGCACTTCCCGCGTGTCCTTGACGACGTCCAGGCCGTCCACGTAGGCCTCGCCGCCCGAGGGGTAGAGCAGGGTGCAGAGGATCTTGATCAGCGTGGTCTTGCCCGCGCCGTTGGGGCCGAGGAAACCGAAGATCTCGCCGGGCTCGACTTCGATATCCACGCCGTCCAGGGCGACGTGCTTGGTCTTGCCCTTTTTCTGGAATTCGCGGCGCAGGTTTTTTGTGAGAATTGCCGGGGGCACTGGGCGTCTCCAACGCGAAAGGCGCCCCGGTGTTGCCGACGCGCGACTCGAACCACAATCAACGCAAAAATCCCCGATCAAGGCATCGGGGACCTGGGGTGCCGGGCGCAAACGCGATTTGGCGCGCCCGCGAGCCAAAGAAAGCTAAGGGCCGCCAATGCGGGTGTCAAGCCGACAACCGGACCGGACGGTCCGATCCGGCAATCTGGCTGACAAAAGTTCCGAAGCCGGCACGGGCTAAGGGCCGACGTATCAACGCCGCGACGATGACCCGGGTGCCACACTTTCACGATATGGAACGTGGACGGAAGGTGTGAACTGCGATGTCGAGGCGCGAGGCGCTTTTCCTTTGCCTTTCGCCGTCGTCTTAATCCATACTTGGCGGATCGTTTGTCGTTGTCGGGGGATAACGCACCACCGGAGTGAAACCAATGTTTCTTCGGCGCAATGGCGTCGGCGTGCGATTCGCCGCGATGTATGGTGCAATCTCCTGCCTATTCGTTCTTGTCGCTATCGTCGCCCCGGCAGCGGCCGATGACCCTCTTCCGGATCTGACTCTCCATTACTATTGGGATTCGGGGCTGGACGGCGCCCGCTGGGTGACGCCCCTGATCGCGCCGGGTGATGTGAACGGCGACGGCTACGACGACGTCATCGTCTATCGCCAGGATCAGAAGCTGGCGTTGGCGTATCTCGGATCGTCCGAGGGCCTGTCCGACGCGAATGTGCGCGCGGTACCGATCGGCGAGAAGCCGCGAACCTACCGTTGGCACGCAACGGGAGATCTGAACAACGACGGTTTCG
>JACKCT010000014.1 GCA_020633895.1 Deltaproteobacteria bacterium
ACGTATCGTCGTCGGACGTATCGGCAGCGGTGTCGTCGTCATCGTCGCCCCCGACGCACGCCGGAAGGAGACAAAGGAGGACGGTTAGAACTGAAAGCAGGAGAAATAGGCGAGAAATCCGCGAATCACCATCGAAATCAGGCATCGGAATCCATCCTTGCCGCAAAATTAATTTCAATTCCATTGTTGAACCAACAGCAGTGTCAGCGCAAGAAAAAGTTGCCTACTTGGCCTGACGCCGCATCCCCCCTTAAGATCGCCGGAGCGCCCACGCCCCTTTGAGGACGCATTGCCGATCGACCGAGAGACCATCCGACGACGCAAACGCATCGCCCGCCTTGTGCTGGGTCTGGTCGTGCTCGCTCTGGTGATCGGCGCGTCCGCGGTCATGACCTTGATGCGCTCCTCGGACCGGATGATTGCCGACCGTCTGTCCCGCGCCATCGAGGGCATCGAGGAACGCACCGGCTTCGAAATCGATTACCAGGATTTCCAACTGGAAATGACGCACATGGCCAGCCTGTTCGGCCTGCGCGTGACCACCCCCGGCGCGACGGGCGAGCCTTTCGCCTTCGTGGATCGGGTCGATGTGGAATTTGAACTGACGCCCGTCGGCGACATCCCCGTCAAGCTCAACCGGGTGCGTCTGCGGGGTGCGAGCATGAATGTGGTCCTGGACGAGGACGGCCGCCCCAATCTGCCGACTCAGGCCCTGGCCCTGCTCGACGACGACGCGAAGACCGCCTCCGCCGATGACGAATCCCCCGCCGGCGACCTGAAGGGCGGCCTGAAAGCTGATCTGAAAAAAAATCCCAACGCCGCCAAGGCCCTGGTGCGCAAGGCGATGGCCGCGCTGCTGGGCCTGGAGATCGTGCTGGAAGACGGGCGCGTCAACCTGGTCGACCGCCACTTCGCCAGGCGCCCGCCCGGACGCCTGTCGGCCAAGGACATTCGGGGCAAACTCTTCGTCGACCTGCTGGGCAAGAAGATCAGCGCCGACGCCAAGGGCGAACTGGCCGACCAGGGCGGCGGGTTCGACGTGAACCTGACCGCCTCCAGCGCCCAACAGTGGATCGAGCTGACCGGCCGGGATCTGAGCCTCGCCCCCGCGGACCCTTACCTGCCCGAGGGCGTGCGCGTCGGCCCCCAAAGCCGCCTGCAAGGCAGCGTCTCCCTGTCCCGGACCTCCGGGTCCAAGACCCTGCCCATCAAATTCGACGGAACGTTGCGCGATCTGGAAGTGGAAAACCGCCGCCTAGCCTCCCAGCCGGTGCGCGACGTCACCGTCCGCGCCAAGGGCCGCCTGACCGCCGATCTGGCCGAGCGCCGCTTCGTCCTAAGCCGCACGCAGGTCTTCCTGGGCCCGGCGACCATGACCTTCAGCGGACGCCTGGACATGCCCGAAGGCGCCAAGCCCTTCTTCGAACTGACCGCCATGACCGACCACCTGCCGTTGCAGGACGCCCTGGACGCCCTGCCCCGCGACTTTGCGCCGGTGTTGCAGGGGGCGGTGGTGGAAGGGGAGATGGACGGGCGCTTCGACGTCGCGCTGGATTTCGCCAAGCCCTCCGAGGCGCGCTTCAATCCCCAGCTCGAGGTGCGCGACCTGCGCGTCATCACGCCGCCGCCCCGGGCCAACATCACCAAGCTCAACGGGCCCTTTCGCCACACGATTCGCAAGAACGGCAAGGTCGTCAAAACGATCACCGTCGGCCCGGAAGATCCGGATTTCGTGCGTTACGAGGATTTGGGCGAGAACATCATCGGCGCGGTGCTCACCTGCGAGGACGGGGGCTTTTTCCGCCACCACGGCTTTTCCCTGAAGCACATCCGGGACTCCATCCGCACCAATCTGCGCAACGAGCGCTTCGTCCGGGGCGCCTCCACCCTCTCGATGCAGACCACGAAAAACCTGTGGCTCTCCCACGAGAAGACCCTGTCGCGAAAATTCCAGGAGATGCTGCTGACCTGGTGGATGGAGGAAGAGATCCCCAAGAAGCGCATCCTGGAAATCTACATGAACATCATCGAATGGGGCCCGGAGATCTACGGCATCGGCCCGGCGGCGCGGCATTACTTCGGCAAGAAACCCAAGGATCTGTCGCCCCTGCAGGCGGCGTTTCTGGGCAGCATCATCTCTAATCCGGTGAAATTCCACGACCGCTTCTACAAGCGGGGCTACACCGGCAACTGGGGCTCGATGCTGCAATTCATTCTGTCCAAGATGGCCGGACGGGGGACGATTTCCCACGAGATAGTGGACTGGTGCGAACCTTTTGAGGTGGTCTTTTCCAAGGACGGCAAGCCCGCTCCCGGCGGATGCAAAAAACCCGAGGAGGACGAGGCCGGTCCCGACGGCGAAACGCCGGGCGGCGCGTTCGACGAAGAGGACGTGCCCAAGGGCATTTCGCCGGATTTCGCGCCCCTGGACCCGGTGGTCAAATCCCTGATGAAAAAGGCGACGCCGACGCCCACCCCCGCGCCCGTCCCCACGCCTCCGCCGTTGGATATGATCGACACGTCCGGTTTGTAACAATGACCGGCGCCACCCCAGCCGGCGGCTGATACTGTACACGAGCACTCGTTGTTAATGTAATAATTTTTTGACCATGATCATACTTTACATCATGAACTCCCGAGGCATTGTTCCGTATTATGGGAGGTTTGCGACATCCTTTCGGTTGTTTAGAAAAATATATTGACCATGATTCATCCGCTTATTAACGTCTCATCTTGTCACACCACCATATTGCGTTCGGGGGGTTGAGCCATGCGTTTGTTCGTCCCGTTCGTGTCTGTTCTTGCCGTCATTTTATTTGCCCAACCGGCGTTCGCCCAACTGGATTGCGAGGTCGACAACAACGGAGGCGGCGGTGGTGAAAATCTCGGCGACATCTGGCTTGACCGCACCACGGAGTTGGAATGGCAGGTCAAGTTGAGCGACAACGCCTATGACCACGGCGCGGCCGAGATCCGCTGCGACGAGCTGGAATTGGAGGGCGGCGGGTGGCGCCTGCCGACGATTTCGGAGTTGCGCACCACAATCCGGCCGAGTTGTTCTCAAACACAGGCCGCCGGCTCGTGCGGGGTCACGGACAACAATTGCACCGAATCCGACTGTGCCGCTGGAACTAGCTGCATCGGCTGCCCGACTCTCTCGACCGGCTGCTATATCCGGGACGAACTCAACGGCTGCGGACCCACGTGGTCGGCCACCCAAGTCATCGACGATCCCGCCTCTTATTGGATGATCGAGTACGACCACGCGGGGATCTACACCGCGGATACGGAACGAACGCAAAAGGTCCGATGTGTCCGGGACGAAGGCGCCACCAACGACGATGACGACGATGGAGATGACGATAGCGACGACGACGCGGATAACGATGACGACGACGAAGGGGACGACGACGGTGGAGACGATGATGACGACGATGACAACGGCGTCTGGTTGGATCCGACTTCCGGTTATGAGTGGCCCAGCGAACCGCCCACCATCCCCGTCAGTTGGGATGACGCGGTGGAATACTGCGACAACCTGACGCTGGACGGCGGCGACTGGCATCTGCCGACGATCACGGAGCTGCGCACCCTGATCCACGAGTGCGACAATACGAACACCGGAGGGTCCTGCGAAGTCTCCGATTCGTGCACGTCGTCCGAGTGCTGGGACGGCGAAGACTGCACCTGCGACGAATATCCGTCGTGCTACGACCCCTATGTCTACGACATTTGCTCCGACGTCGTCTGGTCGTCGACACCGGTCTCCGATCTGGAGAACACGGTCTGGTATATCGATTTCCGGTACGCCGGCGTTAACACCATCTACAAATCCCTCGGCGGCATGGTCACGTGCGTGCGCTTGCCTTGACCGGCAAGACCTGACCCTCGGGCGGCTCGGCCCCCGCTCGGCTCCCTCGAAAATTTCCGTCGCCGGGGAATCCCGCCCCGGCGATTCTTTTTCGTTTCTCGTTCGTTTCTTGTGAAAAAAATTGCCCTCGCCGCGCGACCCCACTTCCCTCTCTGGCCAAAAAAGCGTAGAGATGCGCACCGTTGGGCCGCGTTTCGCGACAATCGTTTCGCGAACGTCACGCCCGGAGGGTCATGTCCGCCAACGAATCTTCGACGTCAAGTTTTCGGGATCAACTTCTCACCAAGCCCGCTTGGGCCCTTCGACGCAGCCTGCGCGCCGGGTATCGCGCCGCCGACTTCCGCGCGGATGTCATGGCCGGCATCGTGGTGGGCATCGTCGCCCTGCCCCTGTCCATGGCGTTGGCCATCGCCTCGGGGGTTCCCCCGCAGCACGGCCTGTACACCGCCATCGTCGCCGGGGCAGTGGTCGCGGCCCTGGGCGGATCGCGCCTGCAGATCACCGGCCCCACCGCCGCCTTCGTCGTCATCCTCGCCCCCATCGCCGAACAATACGGCCTGGGCGGCCTGTCGGTGGCGACGCTCTTCGCCGGGCTGGTCCTGGTGACAATGGGCGTATTCGGCCTGGGCAAGCTCATTCAGTTCATCCCCTATCCCGTCACCACGGGCTTTACCGCCGGCATCGCCATCGTCATCGCCTCGCTGCAGTGGCGCGACTTTTTGGGACTGCATATGGCCGAACCGTCCACCCACGCCCTGGAGCGCCTGGCCCAGTCGGCGGCGGCGTGGCGCACGATCGAACCGGCCCAACTGGGCATCGGCCTGTTCACCTTCGCCGTGCTGAAAATCTGGCCGAGGTTTGTGCGTTCGGTGCCGGCGCCGTTGGTGGCGCTGGGGCTGGCGGGGGTGGTCGCGGCGATCGTCAACCACTATTGGCCGGGGCTGGCGATCCCAACGATCAACAGCCGCTTCACTTTTGACGTAGGCGGCGTGTCCGGCGTGGGGATCCCGCGAACGCCGCCGTTGCCGATGCTGCCGTGGATGTTGCCGGGAGGGGACGGCGCGCCGCTCACCCTGGACCTGGCCATGCTGCGCACGCTGTTCCTGTCGGGCGTGGCCATCGCGCTGCTGGGGGCCATCGAATCGTTGCTGTCCGCCGTGGTCGCCGACGGCATGACGCACGACAGCCACGACCCGGACGCGGAGATCCTGGCCCTGGGCATCGGCAATATCGTCGCGCCGTTTTTCGGCGGAATCGCGGCGACCGGCGCCATCGCGCGCACGGCGACGAATATCCGCTCCGGCGGACGCTCGCCGATCTCGGGAATTATCCACGCCTTGTTCGTGCTGGCGGCGATGATCACCCTCGCGCCCCTGCTGGGCTATCTGCCCATGCCGGCCTTGGCGGCGCTGCTGATGCTGGTAGCCTGGAACATGAGCGACGCCCGTCACGCGGTCCACATCCTGCGCACGGCGCCCAAATCGGACGCCTTCGTACTGGTGACGTGCATGCTGCTCACGGTGGTCTTCGACATGGTCGTGGCCGTCACGGCGGGCGTGGTGCTGGCGTCGTTGCTGTTCATGGGACGCATGGCCGAAGTCACCGGCAGCAACCTCATCCACGAGCCCGATCACGCCGAGGGCGTTCCCTTGCCGCCCAAGACGCTGATCTACGAGATCGCCGGTCCGCTGTTTTTCGGCGCGGCGGAAAAGGCGACGTCCGCCCTGGCCGACATCGGGCGCGCGGGCACGACGATTCGCGCCGTGATCCTGGACATCCGCAGCGTCCCGGCGATGGACGCCACGGGCATGGTGGCGTTGGAGTCGGCGCGGGACCGCCTGCGCGAGGCCGGCGTGTTCGTCGTGCTGGCGGGTCTGCGGGAGCAGCCTCGGCGGGTATTGACCAAGGCAGGATGGACCGGGCAAACCGATCAAGCGTTGCTGTGCGACACCCTCGCCGAGGCGGCCCAGGCGGTGCGGGACTACTTCGAGGCCCATCGGATCGACGCCGACTAGGGAGCGCTCCTGATCGGAGCCGGATCCTTCGCGACGCTCAGGATGACAAACGTCCTTCATTGCCCCGAACGGTCGTGAGGGGTCAAACTCGAATGTTGTCATGAAAAAGCCGCGACCGTTCAGAGCCACGACCGTTCAGAGCCGCGACCGTGAGGAAGCGGGTTGGTTCGACTTGGGAAATCGACTTCGACGTCCTGCGATGACAGAGCCGCGCACGGTAGTAAGCGGTCTGGTCCAACCTGGTACGCCGCGCTCGATGTGCCGAACAGCGGATGCTCCGTGCCGGGTGGGACCTGACCCCTCACGACCGTTCGGGGCTCTGAAAAGGCAAGCGGAGCTCTGAAGGGCGGGCGGGGCTGCGATAAAATTGCCCCCTACGGCAGCGTGAGCGCGGCCTCCCGTGTCGCGAAATTGCCGACGCGATCCATGGCCTCGACGCGCACCGTGCGCGTGCCGCCCAGGCCGGACGGGATCGGCGCGGAGAGTTCGCGGCGGGCGGCGTTATAGGTCGTCACCAGACGTCGCTTGCCGACAAAAATCTCCGAGCGATGGTCCACCGGCCCGGCGCCGTCATCACGCAAGGGCACGACAATCGACCGACGCACCACGCGCGGCGTACCGATGACGGGCTTGTCGGTGTCGGAGGCCAGGCAGAACGTCCCCCAGTGATCGACCGTCGCCTGCAATGTGCGGTCGAGGGGGTTCCAGGTGCGTCCGGCGTAGGTGAGACGCCCGGCGGGCGAGCGCTCGTAGATCGCCAGGCGCGAGGCCGCGTCGTCGTCGACGGTGTAGGCGAAGCGCATCGCGTACGTCTGACGCATCAGCACCGGCGGGCCGTCGACGCGATAACACACGCCTTCGGGCGCGCCGTCCACGCGGGTGATGTCGACGCGCACCGGCTCGAACAACGACGCCTCGTAGGTGTCCAGCACGAACGCCCCGTCGTCCACGGCGATGGTCTGCTCGTTGAACAGCACTTGCCCGCCCGTCCCCTTCGGCCAGGGGCGGAAGGACTTGTCGTCGGCCGGTTGCACGTCGATTTCGAAATGCGCCGTCGTCGCGTTGCCCGCCGCGTCCTCCACGGTCACATGCACCGAATGCATCCCGATTTCCAGCTTGTCGAACGAGCCGCCCTCGGCCTGGGAAAAGAAGGGAATCTCGACCGGGTACGGGTTGTACGCCCGATAAAACGCCCGCGTGCCCCGCTCGCGCAACGATTCGTATTGGGCATGGAGGATGTTCTTGTCCTCGTAGCTCCATTGCTCGTACCGGGTCTCGAAAAACGGTGCGCCGTCCACCGCCACGGCGATGCGATAGGGCGTCATGCACCGATCGCCGCCGTCTTTTCGGTCGCATGCCCGCACCGACACGCCCACGCGCCCGCTGACGGGAATCGGCGTGCTCGGCGGCCCATCGGCGGCGAAACGCATCGGGTCGTAAGTGCCGTTGACACGGCCGAAATTGTCGATGGGCGTCAGCATGATTTCGTGGATGGTCGGGTCAACGTGGTCGGCGACGGGAAAGCCGTTGGTCAGCGGATTGAGGTTGACCAGATCGTCGTAACGCACCTCGAAATGCAGATGGGGCGAGCCGGTGCCGGTGTTGCCGCCGTAGCCGATGACCTCGCCCCGCGCGATGGGCACCTGCTCCTCCCAGGGCTCGTAGTAGTAGTCCAATTTCTGCTCGCCGGTCGTTCGGCGAATGCCGTCGGACACGCGCTCCAGCCGGTCGGAGAAGCGATCCAGGTGGGCGTAGACCGCGACCATTTTGTCGGCCATGCGCACGTAGACCGCGTTGCCGTAGCCGTAGCGCGACGCGCGGATGCGCATGAGCACGCCGTCGTCCACCGACACGATCGGCGTCGTGCCCACCTTGCCGTAGAGCGACAGATCCAGGCCGCCGTGGGGATGGTCGTTGCGCCGGTCGCAAAAGGGCGAGGTCAAAAGCGGCTTGGCCTTCACCGGCCAGAGATAGTCGTGGGCGGGAGCGGTATCCATCGTCGGCGTCGTCGGCGCGATGATCGGCGAGGCGGGGGCGGTCGCTTGAATTGTTGTCGAAGCTGCGCTCAAGAAACCGGCAGCGCCTAACACCACGCAAATCCAAAACCATTTTTGTCGAGTTATATCGTTCGATCGACTTGGTTGGCGCGGCCTTGATTTTCCGGATCGGAAAGCCAAAAAATATTGTCGACTCATGGCTGGTTATTGTGGCGAAGGGCGGCAAGTTTGTCGATTCCGCAGCCCCTGCTTCATCAGCTTGTCGCTCAGTGGTTCAAATTATCAACGCCAAAGGATTCATTTCATGACCATGCGCTACCCCCAACTTGCCTGTCTGCTAGCATTTTTTATTGCATTGGCGGCTTCATTCGCTTGCGGCGGTGGAGACGACGACGATGACAGCACCAATAGCGATACACCCATTACGCGGGACCAAGCTAAATCATATTGCGAGCTGTTTTTGATGTGCGCTCCCGGCTTCACAATGCCTGACTCTGATGAGGACGCCGCCTCCGTGATCGAACAATGCGTGGACACGATTGTGGACGACGGCGATGACGTGGAGGATGTTGATGATTGCTGGCTCACCTGCTTGGAACAAGAAAGTTGCTCCAAGTTTTTGGAGTGCCACGATTCCCATTGCTACACGAACTTACAAGAATCTAGCGGTCCCGTTCGATGACGAAACGCGCGGCGGCCCGCAGGGGCTCGGCGGCCTCGCCCAGGTGCTGCACGGCGGCCAGGGCGGCGTCGATGTGTTCGGCGGCCAGGCGTCGGGATTCGGGAAGACCGTGGACGGCCGGGTAGGTCGCCTTGCCCGCGTTCGCGTCGCTGCCCACCGACTTGCCGATGCGCGCCGCGTCGCCGGTGACGTTGAGGATGTCGTCGACAATCTGAAAGGCCTGGCCGACGTTCTCGCCGAATGTCCGCAGGGCCGCGACCGTCTCCGGGTCCGCCCCGCCCATCAGCGCTCCCGCCGCCGCCGAGGCCGCGATGAAACGCGCCGTCTTGGCGTGGTGCGTTTGTCGGGTGAGGGCTTCGTCGATTTCGTCGGGCGCGGTGAGCATGTCCAGGCTCTGCCCCCCGGCCATCCCCGACAGGCCCGTGGCATGGGCGATCTCGTGAATGACGGCCATCGCCGTGGCGGGGGGCGCGGTGTCCGGCGCGGAGAGCAACAGGTAGGCCTCGGTAATCAGCGCGTCGCCGGCCAAAATCGCCAGCGCCTCGCCGAAGACTTTGTGATTGGTCGCCCGATGGCGGCGCAGGTCGTCGTTGTCCATGGCGGGCAGGTCGTCGTGGATCAGACTGACCGTATGCAGCATCTCGATGGCCGCCGCGACGGGCAGGACCTTTTCGCAGTCGCCGCCCACCGCCTCGCAGCCCGCGATGGCCAGCACGGGGCGAAAGCGCTTGCCGCCGCCCAGAAGCGAATAGGACATCGCCTCCTTGAGTTTGTCGAACCCTTCGCCGTCGGCGCGGCGGGCCATGTAGGCGGCCAGATAATCATCCACCATCGCCCGGCGCGAGTCCGCGTACGCGGTAAAATCCAAGTCCGTCAAATCGGTTGTCGCGTCGGAAGCCGCCGTCATTCCCATCCTTGCCTTAGGCCAGCGTCGGCCAGTGCTCGCGGTGCGTCTCGACGACCTGGTCCAGGATGGCGTCGATCGCCTCGCCCCGCTCCGGGTGGGGATCCAAATGAGCGCGCTCGTCCGGCGGCGTCGCCAGGACCTTGAGACTCTCGCGCACCGAGGCGGTCAGGCCGGGGACATGATAGCCGCCCTCCAGCGTCGCCACCAGCCGCCCGCCGCACACCTGCTCGGCCAGGGCCGTCATCCGCTCGAAGATCAGCCCGAAGCCCTCGGGCGTCACCGACATATGCCCCAGCGGATCCTGCTCGTAGATGTCGTACCCCGCCGACAGCAGAATGACATCCGGCTTGTACGCCCGGGCCACCGGCGCGACGATCCGTTCGATGATGCGCGCAAAGTCGCCGTCGCCGAAGCCGTAGTCCAGGGGAATGTTGATCGTGTAGCCCACGCCGTCGCCCCGGCCGGTGTCGCGCAGGGCGCCGGTGCCGGGATAGTAGGGATACTGGTGGGAGCTGATGTAGAGCACGTCGGTGCGGTCGTAGAAGCTGTGCTGTGTCCCGTTGCCGTGATGCACGTCCGGGTCGTAAATCAGCACCCGGCTCACATCCTCGCGACGCAAGGCGTGCTCCGCCGCGACGGCCACGTTGTTGAACAGGCAAAAGCCCATTGCCCGGTCGGCCTCGGCGTGATGCCCCGGGGGGCGCACCAGGGCGAAGGCGTTGGCCACGCGCCCCTCGAAGACCGCGTCGAGGGCGTTCATCAGGCCGCCGCAGGCCGTGACCGCCGCCTCGAAGCTGCGGGGGGCGGTGGAGGTGTCCGGGTCCAGATAGACGGATTTGCCTTCCGTGTCGGCGATCTGCTGGTAATGGGACGGGGTGTGGACGCGTAAGATCTCATCACGCGTGGCGCGACGCACCGGCAGCACATCCAGCGCGAAGCCCACCTGCCCGGCGTCGATCATCGCGTAGATGGACTCCAGGCGCCGGGGGCTTTCGGGATGACCCGGTGTGCCTTTGTGCTCCAAGAAAACCGGATCGCGGACGATGCCCGTGCGCGCCATGAGCGGTCCTTTTTGAGGGGAAGGGACCGGCCGGGGCCGAAACCAAGTCGCCCGACCGCGGCCAATGGCCCGAAAAGTCCCGAAAAATCGCGGTTGATTGTAGGGGGCGGCCTATCCTTGTCAAGGCGCAAAGCCGTCCTTGACTTGCCTCGCACGCGGGCTAACATCGCCGCGAAAGAGAGCGGGCGCCGCCGCGTTTGGACGGCATCCCCCCGCTTCGTTTTCCCCACCTTTGAGGCGCCAGGACGCATGTTCGACATCGGCGGCAGCGAAATCGTCGTCATTCTCTTGGTCACGCTGCTGGTCATGGGCCCCAAAAACCTGCCCAAGGTCGCCCGCGCCGTCGGCCAGTTCATGAGCTACGCCCGCAAAGTCACCAACGAATTCCGCATGGCCATCGACGACGAAGTCCGGGCCCTGGAACTCGAGGAACTCAAGGCCAAACGCGCCGAGAAAGGCAAGACCAACGTGGGGGTGGGCGAATCCATCGCCGGACCGGCCACGGTCGCGCCCACGGCCCCCAACCTGCCGCAACCCCAGGCTGTGCCCCAGGAAAACGCCGTGCCCCGAGGCGCCGACGGCGGAGCGGGGATGCAGCGCATTGACCCGGCGGACGAGGCCGTGCTGGGCCGACCGGTCGTCGACCCGCGCAGCGCCGGAGCCCCCGGCGAGCGGGATCCGGACTGGGACGGGCTGGACGACGCCTTCGACGCCGATCCCGCTTCGGACGCGGAGGAAGGCGGCGCGCCCTCGGATGACGGCGCCGACCATGACCCCGACGAGAAACCGGGCGACGGCTCATGAGCACGACAGCCGACGAGAAAATCGCCGAGGAATTGGGCGGGTCGATGAGCCTGGTGGATCACCTGCTGGAGCTGCGCAAGCGCCTGCTCATCAGCCTGGGCGCGGTCCTCGGTGGATTTCTGATCTGTTGGGGCGTGTCCGAACACATTTTCCACCTGCTCACGCGCCCGCTCACCCACGTCCTGGGCGACCAGGGGCACATGATCTTCACCGCGCCCCACGAAGCGTTCATGACCTACCTGAAGGTCGCGGCCATCGCGGGGCTGCTGGTGGCCTCGCCGGTGATCCTGTGGCAGATCTGGCGGTTCGTCGCCCCGGGTCTGTACCTCAAGGAGAAGACCTACTTCGCCGCCGTGGTGATGGTGGGCACGTTCTTTTTCGTGGGCGGGGCGCTGTTCGGCTATTTCGTCGTCTTCCCCATCGGGTTCGAGTATTTCATCGACACCTTCCAGACGCCCGAAATCGTCGCGATGATCACCCTCAAGGAATACCTCAGCTTCGCCACGAGCTTGCTGATCGCCTTCGGCGTCACCTTCGAGTCGCCGGTGTTCATCTTTTTCCTCGCGCGCATCGGGCTGGTGACGCCCCAATGGCTTTGGAAAAATTTTCGCTACGCGGTGCTCATCATCTTCGTCGTCGCCGCCATCTTCACCCCCGCCGACGCGCTCTCCCAGATGGCCCTCGCCGTTCCGCTGACCGTGCTCTACCTGCTGGCGACGGGGCTGGCGTATCTGGTGGGCAAAAAGAAAGCGGCGTAGGGGGCGGATAGAGAGCTGGTTGGTGCGAATTCGCGAGCCGCTTCCTGAAAAAAACCGAGCCGCGAGCCGTAGCGAGCGGGTGACGCCATCGATGTTGGAAGCAAACCCGACCCGTCAGAGCCGCGCGCAGCTTGCCGGGCCGTAGCCTTGGCGAAGGCCGGTCAGCAAGCGGTCCAAATCGCCCGTTAACCCGACACGCTCGACAACTCCTCCCCGATCCACCTTCGCCAAGGCTGCGACGGACAAGCAGGTCAGTCCTCAGTTTGGCAGGACCCGCTTTCAACAACGTCCGCGTGACCCGTTCGCTACGGCTCACGGCTCGGACATCGCGTTACCAGCTACTTACGGACGGTCGCCTTCGCGGACGCGCCCCCTGACCCGCGTATCAATAAAAACCCTTGGCCCTTTGACTGAATGTATGCTACGGTCATTAGGTCATCTCCTGAAAGATTCAGCTTGAGTTCGGGGCGGGGGATGACGATGAGGGTTTCAAAGCGGTTCTTTGGTCGGGACGCTTTTTGACCTCCTGGGGGGCGGACACCACCACATCGCGCCGGATGCTTCCGCGCGAAGGAGGAGGGACCGTGTCCGTTCGTTTGGGCCTCGTACTCGCGTTGATCGTGGCATTGGTGATCCTGCTGTCGTCCGTGACCGGCGCTTACGCGAAGGTGCTGGTCGACGAGGATTTCGACGGCGATCCGGCCGGATGGAACGCCGCCAGCTCGTCGGGCGCCGTCTGGATGATCGGCGACGGCGACATGGAGTCGCTCTTTGACTGGAGCCACTTCGACGACCCGTTCGCCTCGGCCGCGCCGTTCCTGGAAGGCGCCGGCGCCACGTCCACCACGCTGACCACCAACAATCTCTACTTCGAGTTCACCGCCGACGTGACCGCCTCGTTCGCCGGCAGCTTCGACGCCGGCGACGGCAACGCCATGACCGGCTATTTCGAGATCAGCACCGGCATCGGCTGGCAGACCGTCGCCACCTTCACCTCCGACGACATCGACGCCGTCAAATCCTACGACCTGTCCGCCCTGGTGGACGGGGAGGACTCGGTGCGGCTGCGTTGGAGGGCCGAATCGGGAGGCAATACCGGCTATTGGGCCATCGACGCCGTGACCCTGGAAGGCGAATGCGTCTACGACGGCAACGAGACCCTGGCCGCCGACGACGGCTCGTACGAAAAATCCATCGGCGCCACCAGCGGCGACGTGGAGATCGTCAACTGCCTGGAGCCCGAGTATTACCCCGCCCGCCTCACGCAGCTCCAAGGCCATATGCGCGTGGGCAGCTCGGGGCGGCCGATCCACTGGCTGGTCTACCGGGGCACCGTCGCCGACGGCCCGGAAGGCAACAATGAGGCGACGATTTTCGAATCGGACGACTTCATTCCGTTGGTGAACAACTGGAACTACCTGGACGTCTCGGAAGAACCGGCTTTCGCCAAGCCGATCATCGACGGCGGGTGGTGCATCGGCTGGTATTTCGACGCGACGGACAAGGAGACGCTGGGCCTGAACAACGTCTCCTGCGACGCCAACGACTACCAGGAGCAGACCTGGGCCTACATCGGCAACTGGAACAAGATCGACGACCTGAGCGGCACGCTGGTCTACAACGCGGCCTTCCGGGGCCTGACCGACTACTGCTCGGACGTGCCGCCGACCACGACCACGACGATCCCCGGCACGACGACGACCACCACCACTTCCCCGTCGACCACCACGACAACCTCTCCGGGGACCACCACGACGACATCGCCGGGAACCACAACAACCACCCCGTCCACGACGACCACCACCTCGCCGGGCAGCACGACCAGTACGAGCCCACCGACGTCGACGACCACGACGACCGTGCCGGGTGACGACGACGACGATGACGACACGGGTGACGACGACACGGGGGATGACGACACCGGTGACGACGATGTGATCGATGACGACGTGATCGACGATGACACGTCGGATGACGACACATCGGACGATGACAGCGACGATGACGACACCGGTGACGACGACACCGGCGACGATGACGACACGAGTGACGACGACTCGGTCGACGATGACGATACCGCTGACGATGATGACGACGAGATCGGCGAAGGCGACGACGACGATGACCACGCGTCGGACGACGAGTTGGGCATCCGCGGCGACGACGGCCAATTGAGCGTGAGCTCGGACGACGACGACGGCTCGTCGGGAAGCTGCGGCTGCTAGCGAATCAGCGAAGACGGACAAAACGCGACGGCGATCCTTCGGGATCGCCGTTGTCGATTTTGAAAAGGGCCCGCCGGATCAGAGCCCCGGCCTCAATCCCGCAAATAGCGGATGCCGGGGCCCTCGCCGGTGTCTTGGAACGAGATCGTCAGGTGGTAGATGCCCTGTTCCAGGCGCGCCTTGACCGGGTAGCGGGATTTTTCGAAGACGCCCATCATCGCCTTGTTCGTCGCCACCACGTCCGCCGTGAAACCCACGATGCCCCGCTCCCGAGCGATGCGCACCAGCGTTTCGTAGAGGTGCGTGGCGATGCCCTTGCCCTGATAGGCTTCCTCGACAACGAACGCCAAATCCGGATAAGGCAGGCTGTCCGCGTAGGCGTACCGGGCCTCGGCCACGATGCGTTCCTTGCCCTCCACGTCCACTGTCACCACCAGCGACACCGTCCGCCGATAGTCGATGTTCACATAGGTCTGCATCTTGTTGTGGGGCATCACCTGGATCGGGCTGAAATAGCGATAGTAAACCGCCTGGTCGCTGAATCGATAAAACAGCCGCCGCATCTCGTCCTCGTCGGAGGGTTTGATGGGCCGGACGTGCATGAGCGGCGTGTCCTTGGCCTGGAATGTGGAGGACATCTCGTGGGGATAGTGGCCGTCGCCCGCGGGGAAAACCTGGTCGGCGAACAGCAGCTTATGACGTTTGGCCATTTCGAACAGCTCGGCCCGGTCGTCCGGGTGGGCAATCTCGATGATGGCCAGCGCCCGCTCCCGGACGGTGCGTCCGGCCAGATAGGCCACGCCGTATTCGGTGGCGACCAGATCGAAGATTTCCCGGTTGGGCACCTTGTTCGGGTAGCCCTCGACGCTGAAGACCACGTTGGGTTCGCCGTCCCGGTTGCGCGAAGGCACGGCGATGATCGTTCGCCCGCCCTTGGACAGGGCCGCGCCGGTGTGGGGATCGTAGGTCTCGGCCGGGCCGGTATTGACGATGCCCTTGCCGAAATGCAGCGCGATCCGCCCGGTCAGGTCCACCTTGCGGGCCGGTTGGAAGGCGATGTAGCGGTCGTTTTTAGCGATGTTTTCCGGGCTGCTGACGATGTCCGTGGGCTGGAATTCGACCAGCGGATTTTCATTCAGCCAACGCAGCAGCTCGTCGGTGCCCAGGGCGTAGGAGACCAGCGTCTTGCCTCGGAAGACGCCCTTGTATCGATTCGTGACGGCGCCGGTCTTGAGCAGGTCCATCAGGGCGTCGGTGATGATCGACGCATGGACACCCAGGTCTTTCTTCTCGGCCAGATGGGGCACCAACGCCTCGAAAAACGCGCCGATTGACCAATTGATGCACGCCCCGTCGTCGATGACCGAGGCGGCGTTGCGCGCCAGTTGGCGCATGGTGTCGTCCACCGGCCAGCGGGGAAACGGGATGGGGTCCTCGTGCGACTCGACCAGGTAATCGAACTGTCCGACATGCACGAACGTGTCGCCCAATGTCCGGGGGATATTCGGGTTGATCTCGCCGACGACCAGGCGGGCGCGCTCGATGGCCGCCCGGGCCGCGTCGATGGAAATGCCCAGGCTGGCGTAGCCGTCCTCGTCCGGCGGGGTGATCTGCACGAAGGCCGCGTCCACCGCCACCGCGCCGGATTGGATGAGCCGGGGGATGCGCGAGAAGCGGGCGGGGATCAGATCCACCATTCCCCCGGCGATGGGCTCGCTGGCCATCCAACCGGAAAAGAAGGTCTTAAGGCGGTACTTGGCCGACATCAGACCGTCCAACGAGATGGCCCGGCCGAAGCTGGCGATATGGATCAGTTCCAGGTCCTGCAAGTTGCGGGAGTCGGAGGCCATGAGGGATTTGATGAGCAGTTGGGGCTCGGAGGCGCCGGTGGAGACGAAGACGCTCATCCCCGGCTCAACGGCCGCCAGCACGCGCTCGGGATCGACGACCTTGTCCGCCCAGAAGGCGCCCTTGGGCACCCCGTTCGCTCCCGTTTTTTGTTTTGGGTTCCGCCCCACGGCGCCTCTCCTTTTCGGGCCGACACCAACGCAATATACCATGACGCGATGCGTTATTGGAAGGCGGGCTTGTGACGTCTCCAAGACGGGGTTTGGGCCGCCTTGCCCGGTCGGGGGCGGTGCGATAGGATCGCGCCCCACGCAACGCACAACTCGCAACACGTACGGGGACACGAGCGATGAAGAAGTTCTGGCTGGCCTACGCGACGGGTTTGGGCAGCGGCCTGGCGCCGGTGGCCAGCGGCACGTTCGGCACGCTGGTGGGCATTCCGATCGTGATCGGCCTTTCGGCGTTCTTCCCCCCGTGGGTGATGCTGGCGGTCACGGCGGTCATGTTCTTTGTCGGGGTCTACGCCACGAAAATCGCCATGGCCCACTACGAAAAAAAGGACCCGGGGCAGGTCGTCATCGACGAGATCTGCGGCTTCATGATCGCCATGTACATTGTGCCTCTGACGTGGCAGCACCTGCTGCTGGCGTTCCTGGCGTTCCGCGTCTTCGACATCATCAAGCCCTGGCCCGCCTACGGCTTCGACAAAATGGACACGCCCTGGGGCGTCATGCTCGACGACATCGCCGCCGGGGTCTACGCCAACATCGTTGTGCAACTGGTGATGTTCGCCGGGTTTTTGCCGGCGCGGGCTTGACCGCGCACACGGCCCGGCCAACGTTGTTCAAAACGACCCCACGACCGGATCGGTCATCATTGATTTCTTTCCTGAAATCGACCACTTAACCCGCCCGGATTTTCCCCGGACGCCCTCACCGCGCCTTGACCGCAAGGGCCCGATTTTGCTAAGATTCCTCGTCTTGGAATCCGGTCGTCCCCTGGTTCGGCGGACTCCTTTCGACTCGGGATAAAACGCGCATTCCACCCCTCTCATCGTCGATGGAATCATCGGCGACCAAGGGATGATTTCATGTCCGACGAGAAGACGATCCCCGGCGGCGAAGGCGAAGTCGACGCCGTGGAGGTCCTGCAAAATTTGTCGCCTCGGGAAAACGGCCGGGACGGAGGCCCGTCGACGGGCGGCGGCGAGTATTCGGCCAAGGACATCACGGTGCTCGAGGGCCTCTCGGCGGTGCGCAAGCGCCCGGCCATGTACATCGGCTCGACGGGCACGGCGGGCCTGCATCACCTGGTCTATGAAGTCGTCGACAACTCCATCGACGAAGCCATGGCCGGCTACTGCGACACCATCGATGTCGCCATCCACATCGACAACTCCATCACCGTCACCGACAACGGCCGGGGCATCCCCGTCGACTGGCACGAAAAAGAGGGCAAGTCCGCCGCCGAGGTGGTCATGACCGTGCTGCATGCCGGAGGCAAGTTCGAAAAGAGCGCGTACAAGGTCTCCGGCGGCCTGCACGGCGTGGGCGTCTCGTGCGTGAACGCCCTGTCCGAGGAACTGCGTTGCGAGATTTTCCGCGACGGCAAGAAGCACCTGGTGGAGTTCACCCGAGGCGTGGCCCGCAAACCGCTGGAAGTGGTCGGCGACACGGACCGTCGCGGCACCAAGATCACTTTCAAGCCCGACTTCCAGATCTTCTCCGAGTTGGAATACTCGTTCGAGACGCTCTCCGCGCGCCTGCGCGAACTGGCGTTCCTGAATCCGGGCGTGCGCATCAACATCAAGGACGAGCGGGACGACCACGAGAACAGCTTTCACTACGAAGGCGGCATCGTCAGCTTCGTCAAGCACCTCAATAAGAACAAAACGCCCTTGCACGAGGAACCGATCTCCTTCGAGGGCGAGCGGGAGGGCGTGATCGTCCAGATCGCGCTGCAGTACAACGACGGCTACGCCGAGTTGATCAACACCTTCGTCAACAACATCAACACCACCGAAGGCGGCACGCACCTCTCCGGCTTCCGCGCGGCCCTGACCCGCACGGTGAACGCCTACGGCACCTCGTCCAACCTGTTCAAGGACATGAAAAGCACGCTCTCCGGCGAGGACGTGCGCGAGGGCCTGACGGCCGTCATCTCCTGCAAGGTGCCCGAACCCCAGTTCGAGGGGCAGACCAAGACCAAGCTGGGCAACAGCGAGGTCAAGGGCATCGTCGAGTCGCTGGTCAACGAAAAACTCGGCGAATTCCTGGAAGAAAACCCCCAGGTCGCCCGCCGCGTGGTGATGAAGGCCGTGGACGCCGCCCGCGCCCGGGAAGCCGCCCGGAAGGCCCGCGACCTCACCCGGCGCAAGTCGGTGCTGGAATTCTCCAGCCTGCCCGGCAAGCTGGCCGACTGCCAGGAAAAAGACCCGGCCCTCTCCGAGTTGTTCCTTGTCGAGGGCGACAGCGCCGGCGGCTCGGCCAAACAGGGGCGCAACCGACGCACCCAGGCGGTCCTGCCCCTGCGCGGCAAGATCCTCAACGTGGAGAAGGCCCGCTTCGACAAGATGCTCTCCAACAACGAGATCGGCACGCTGATCACCGCCCTGGGCTGCGGCATCGGCCAGCAGGAATTCGACCTGCAAAAGCTGCGTTACCACAAGATCATCATCATGACCGACGCCGACGTGGACGGTTCCCACATCCGCACGCTGCTGCTGACGTTCTTCTTCCGCCAGATGCCCGAACTGGTCGAGCGGGGCTACCTCTACATCGCCCAGCCGCCCCTGTACCGCATCTCGCGAGGCAAGAACATCACCTACATCAAGCGCGAGGCGGACCTGGAAGAGTTTCTGCTGACCAACTCCAGCCAGTCGGCCAAGGTCGCATGCGGCGAACGAGACGTCGAAGGCGACGAGATGCTGCAGTTCATGCGTCAGCTCACCCGCTACAGCCGCACCATGGACGTCCTCGCCCGCAAAGGCTTCGGACGCAATCTGCTCGAACTGATGCTCCAACACGGGATGATCTCCCGCGAGGACTTCAACGACGAGGGCCGCGTCCGATCACTGGCCGACGCGATGCGCAACGCCGACGAGAACGTCTCGGACGTCAAACAGCACCACGCCGAAGGCACCTTCGATTTTGACGTGACCTACCAGGAGGCGGGCAAGCTGCATCAGCGCACGGTCGACGCCGAACTGACGCAGACCGCCGAATTCCGACGCCTGATCGAATTGGACAAGGTTTTGGCCGAATATCCCGGCCCCTACCGCCTGCGGTTCGACGGCGGCAAGGAGGAGTCGGAGCACACCTCGCGCCTGGACCTGCTCAGGGCCGTGTTGGAAGCCGGACGCAAGGGCCAGACGTTGCAGCGGTTCAAGGGCCTGGGGGAAATGAACCCGGAGCAGCTTTGGGAAACGACCCTGGAGCCGGAAAACCGCGTGCTCCTGCAGGTGCGCGTGGACGACGCCATCGGCGCCGACGACATCTTCACGGTGCTCATGGGCGATCAGGTCGAGCCGCGCCGCAAGTTCATCGAGGACAACGCGCTGGACGTGGTGAACCTGGACGTGTAGCCGCGCCGTTGCGGCGGGCTGTTAGGACTCTTGCCCGTCAGAGCCGCGCACGGTAGTAAGCGGTTTGATTCGAATCGGCACGTAAGCGACGTTGTATCGCGTGGCGATCGTGTCGTTCAGAGACGCACCAGACCCCCCTCCCTACAGGTCGGGGCTCTGACATCGCAGGAAGCGCCCTTGCCCGTCAGAGCCGCGACCGTCAGGGAGCGGGTTGCCAAGTCGAACCAACCCGCTTACTAACGTGCGCGGCTCTGAATGAAACGTGACCGGTTACGCGGATACTGTTATGGGGCTTTAGCTCAGCTGGATAGAGCACCAGGCTTCGAACCTGGGTGTCGGGGGTTCGAATCCCTCAAGCCCCGCTTTCCTTTCCTTCATTGCCGATCGCGATCCGGTTCCTCGGCGTCGGTAAACGCCGCATGGGCGTGGCTGTCGTGAGGGCCCGAGCGGTCCTCGGCCAAACGGTCCATGAACACCCGCTCGAAAACCGCGTGCAGCGCCCGCGCGATATCGTCGACGGTCAGCGAATCCCGGTCCAGAATCGTCGCCACCCCGCCTTCGAAGGGCGGCGATAATTCCACCGACAGTGGGTCGTCGGCCAACACGATCAGATACGGCCCCGCCGCCTTCCCGGACGAATCCCGAGCACGCCATTGGTCGATCGCCGGGCCGTCCGGCAGATCCTGCGCGGCGATGGCGCCTTCCACGCGCCCGTGGCGCAGGTATTCGCACGCCTCGTGTCCGGTACGTACGCGCGTCGTCTCCACCCCGTCAAAGCTGTCGAGCACGCCGATTAATTCCCGCGCCCGTTCGTTGTCCGGCTCGATCACCAGCACCCGATGGGACAGACGTCCGGGCTGTCCCAGGCGCATCTCGCTCATCACCTTGCGCGTTTGATAGCGATGCACGTTCTGAATGCGTTGGATGGTCTTGACGACGCGTTCGGCGGAAAAGCGGATCTTGTCCAGAACATCGCGGGTGGACTCGGAGAAGGACTCGTCGTCCATTTCCAGCAGTTCCAGAAAGCCGATCAGCCCGGTGAGCGGGTTGTTGACTTCATGAGCGGTGGTTCCGGCCATTTCCAATAGCACGCGCAGCCGTTCCTTTTCCAGCAACTCCACCTGCTGGTTGAGAATCGTCTGATTTTTCTGGCTCAGCAGATTTTCCAGAAGCTTGCGTTCGCCGGCGTAACGCACCGAACGACGCAGAACGACTTCGTTGAATGTCCCGCACACCAGATAGTCCTGCGCCCCCGCCTCGACCAAAGCGGCGGCCGCGGCCTCGTCGGCGTCGTCAAGCAGCGCGATAATCGGCGCCGCCGGGGCAACATGGCGAATCTTGGCGAAGGTTTGACGAGGGTGGGGACCGACGTGCCGTTCCGAAATGACGATCGCGTCCGGCTCGGGAACGCGGTTGAGCACGTCCAGCGCCGCGCGCAGATCGGCCGCATGATCGAGATGCAAAGTTGGTGACAAACCGGTAGGTGGCGACGAACCGTAGACGGACTCAGCCCCTTGATCGTTTACGATCAACAGGCGGAGCAAGCGCGGCACGTCCATAACAAGCACTCATCGTCGGATTCCGACACATTCATGTAAATTTTATGGCGATTTATTGGACCGGTCGACCCGAAACCGATCCGCAAACAGAGATATTTGCGGTAAATTACCGACTTCCGTTCTTCGGAGACTCCGCCCGGGAATGCCCGTTGGCCGGAACGACGATCCCCACGCGGTCCATCTCCCGCTCCAGGCGAGTGCGTTCGAAGACCCGCTCCAAGGCGGTGTGCAGCGTGGTTTCGCTCAAGGTGTCCTTGGACAGGTAGGCCGCCACGCCATGCTCCAGCGAGTCGCGGCCGACGCTGTCGTTGGGATATTCGCGCACGATGATCGCGAAGGGACGCTGGTCGTCGGCGGCGACACGCCCGAACCAATTGACGGCCCAGCCGTCGGGCAGCACTTCCGAGGCAATGGCGGCGTCGTAGCGGTGATGCTGCAACAAAGCCAGGGCGGATCGCCCGTCGCGCACCCAATCGACGGTGCAGGCCGAATCCCGTTCGATCAGATTGCGGATGCGCGTGGCCTGATGCACGTCCGCGTCGATGAGCAGAACCCGGCGGGAGTTGACGGTGGACAAGTCCATGATGCGCTTGCCGCCCACGTATTCCTTGGTGCGGTAGTGGTTGAGTTTCTCCACCTTGCGCACCCGAATGCGCATATCTTCCAGGCACTTTTCCATGTTCGCCAGCAACTTGAGGGCCTCGCCGTCCAGGGGCGACTCGCCGTTTCGCAGCATTTCCAGATAGCCCACCATGCCGGTGATCGGCGAGTTGAGTTCATGGGCGGTGGAGGCGGCCATCTCGATCACCAGCCGGCGGCGCTCCTCTTCCAAAAGCTGCTCCTGCTGCTCCACGATGGTCTGCCGGGCCTGCTTGAGGCTGTTTTCCAATTGCTTGCGTTCGATGGCGTGGCTCAAGGAACGGCGAAGGGTTTTGACGTCGTACTCGCCCTTGACGATGTAGTCCTGGGCCCCGGATTTGATCGCGGTCAGGGCGACGCGATCATCGGACAGACCGGTCATCACCACGATCGGGATGAGCGGATAGTCCGCGGCGATGCGTTCGACGCCGGAAAGCTCAACGCTGTCGGGCAGGTCCAAGTCCATCAGAATCACGTCAAACGACTCGGAACCCAGGGCGTCAATAGCTTCGGTGAGGCTTTGGGTGACGTCCAAGCGATAAGTCGGGTTCTGACGGGGAGCGCCGAGCAAGCGCGTGAGGTGCATGATGTCGACTTGATCGTCTTCGATAACGAGGGCGCGAATCGAATCCATCGGACGTCCTTTCGGTCGGAACTCCGTCGCCAATATACCTTCGCCGGAGCCTTTCTTTTCATTCAAATGTATCGTACGGAGCGAGGAACATATGTAGAATGTTTTTGGAGGGGTTGTCCACAAAAAACCGCCCAAAATTCCCTAAAAAATCCAATTGTTTCACGTATGTCCGTGCGTTTCACGGACAACCGCAAAAACTGTCGGGACATATTTTCACCACGCGCAATTTTCGGCGCATTCATTCAAAATCCAATCGTCGCGCAGACACGAAGGCGGTCGACCCGTTCATACATTTGAATAAAATTCGACGCTTCGGAAAATCATGAACCTCAGTCGCAAAATCTCGACGCGACCGACGGCGGGGCGCTTCGCCTTGGCACGTTCGGCGAGTTTGTCTACCATCGACGCTCGAAAATTCACGCGACCGGGCCGCGAAGGATCTCCATGATCGTCGAGCAGTTCACGACCACCGCCGCCGACGGCGTTCCGATTGTCGTCGCCCATTATCCGGTCGCCGGGTCCGCCGACACCGTCATCATCGCCCACGGGCTGCCCAACCCTTTTCGCCCTTCCAACGCCAAGGATACCGACCGGGGCTACGCCGGTTTGGCCGAACAGGTGGCCTCGGCGGGACACTCGGCGGCGATTTTCAACTTTCGGGGCACCGGCGAGTCCGGCGGCCATGTGCAGGTGGAGCGCTGGCCCGACGATCTGGCGGCCGTTTTGGACGCCTTGCAGGAACGCACGGGAAGGCGGCGTTTCGTGGTGGCGGGATTTTCGGCGGGAGGCAACGCGGCCATCCGTCTGGCGGCTCGGGACGAGCGCGTCGCGGTCTTGATCGCCCTGGCGGCGCCGTCGAGTTTTCGCTTTCTGCCCTTGGACGCCGCCCACGAGGAGTTCTTTCAAGCCTACAAGGACGCGGGACTGATCCGCCCCGGATTCGAAGGCGACGCCGAATCCTGGATCGCCGGTTTCGGCCAAGCCGACGCCCTGGACGCCATGGCCGGGTGCCGCGCCGAACGGGTGGTGCTGATCCACGGCCGGGCCGACGACACGGTGCCGGTGTCCGAAGCGCGCCTCCTGGCCGACGCCGCCGGACCCAAAGCCGAAACGATTTTGCTGGACGGCGTGGGGCACCGACTGCGTCGCGAGCCTCGGGCCGTGGCCGCGCTGATGGCGACCCTCGCCGCCCTGCCTCGGACCGAAAAGATGGAACGCTCCCCACAAAAAGACGGCGGGGGCTGACAATAATACTGGATTGACCGATCCAGACCTTCTATACGCTATGATCAGGGGATAGGGACTAGAGCCGACAAGGAGGCGACATGTCGCCCAGATCGAAAAGCTTTGACGTCAACGACGCTCTTTCCAGAGCGGTGGACGTTTTTTGGGAACAGGGATACGAAGGCGCGTCGATGCAGGACCTGCTCGAACGCATGGGCATCAGCCGCCAGAGCCTGTACGACACCTTCGGCGACAAACGCCGCCTGTTCCTGTCGTCCCTCCAATATTACATGGACGAGTACGCGAGCATGGTCTACTCCGAACTGGAGGCGCCCGGCGCGTCCATGGACGCCATCCGCAATTTCGCCCAGCACGCCATCGAATCCGCCGACTCCCAGGTGGCCCACCGGGCCTGCTTGATGGTCAACACGGTCATGGAGTTCGGGCGCAAGGACGAGGACGTGGCGGCCATGGTTCAGGCCCACCAGCGGCGCACCGTCGCGGCCTACGCCAACGCCCTGACCGGCGCCAAGGCGGCGGGGCAGATCGACGCCGACGCGGACATCGAAAGCCTGGCGCTGTTCATGACCGCCAACGGCCTGGGCACGCTGGTCATGCTCAAGAGCGGAGCAAGCGCCGAGGACATTCGCCGCCAGCTCGGCACCGCGCTGAGTTTCATCGAACGCACCGAATAGCCCCTCGCATTAACGTTAGACATTCGCGACAAGTCGCCGTCATAATACGCGCATCAATTTAACCCGGCCTGAACGTTATCGCGCGACAAGGAGCGACCATGTCCGAATCCACGTCCACGCCCATGCCAACACCCATGGAAGACGGCAAGCCCATTTCGCCGGACTTTCCCTTCGAGTCGAAATTCGTCGAGGTGCACGGATCGAAGATGCACTATGTGGAGCAAGGCGCGGGCGACCCGGTGCTGTTCCTGCACGGCAATCCGACCTCGTCCTATCTGTGGCGCAATATCCTGCCGTACGCCGCCGAGCACGGGCGGGCGATCGCGGTGGACCTGATCGGCATGGGCAAGTCGGACAAACCGGAGATCGAGTATCGCTTCGTCGACCACGTGAAATACCTGGACGGCTTCATCGAGGCGCTGGGGCTCACGAACATCACGCTGGTCATTCACGACTGGGGCTCGGCGCTGGGATTCCATTACGCCCATCGCAACGAAGGCAACGTGAAAGGCATCGCGTTCATGGAAGCGATCGTGATGGCCATCCCGAGCTGGGACGTGTTCCCGCCGGACATCCGCCCCTTTTTCGAGACATTCCGCGACCCGGTCGCCGGTCGGGAGCAGATCATCGGCCGGAACGCCTTCATCGAACGGGCCCTGCCCGGCGCCGTTTTGCGCGGCCTGACCGACGCGGAGATGGAACACTACCGCGCCCCCTACCTGGACCCGCCGAGCCGGGAGCCGCTGTTTCGCTGGCCCAATGAAATCCCCATCGAGGGCGAACCGGCGGACGTCGCCGAGATCGTCAACGCCTACAACGTTTGGCTGCAACAGACCGAGTTGCCCAAACTGCTTCTCTATGTGCACCCCGGGTCCATCCTCCTGGCGCCGCTGGTGCAGTGGTGCCAGGCCTCGATAAAGAATCTGCAGTGCCTCGACCTGGGCCCGGGACTGCATTTCATTCAGGAGGACCACCCCCACGCCATCGGCGAAGCCCTATCCAAATGGATGCAAACCTTGTAAGATCCCCAGGATTGATGGGGCACCCGAGAAATTCGGGAAGCGAGAGGAGAGGAAAGAGCGAGGCGCAAGCCCCGCTCTTTTTAGTTGGAGCGCGGCGAAATTTGCGGACGTCGTCGCGCGCGGCGCCTTGCCTTTCCCGAAAAATATCGAGAGGATAGGCGCCAACCACACAATCGACGCCGAATTCGGCGGGGAACGAAACGATGGGATACTTGCGGGCCCTTACGGCGATTTTGTTTTTGGCGACGGCGGTCCTGGTGGGCGGCACGGCTTGCGAGGACGACGGCACCGGCGCGGTCGGCCCCAGTCCGGTGCGCACCGGCGGACAGATCACGGCGCCCGTGCACTCGAAGTTCGACATGACCTCGGACGCGGGATTCTTCGACGCCCCGGCGCCCAGCGTTCAGATGCGCGCCGCCGACGGGTCCATCCGCGACGACCTCTATCCCGAACCGGACACCAACGCCCTGGTCCAGGACTACCTGGATGCCGCGGACGCGAGCACGGACGGCTTCCCGATCGCGGCGGCGGTGTACCTGCCTTTCGAGGATGCGATCAATTCGACGCGCCTGCCCGCGACCCCGGCGGATTCCCAGTCCGAAAGCGCGACCGCGTACCTGGTCAATGTGGATTCGGCTTCGGCCCGATACGGCGAGCGTCTGGCGGTGGACGTGGTCTGGCAGGCGGCGGCGACCGACACGACTCCGGCGAATTTGCTGACGCTCACGCCCGCGGCCGGTAGCTCAATGGAGGCGGGGGCGATCTACGCGGCGGTGGTGCTCTCCGAGGTGGGCGGCGCGGACGACCGGGGCCTTTCGCCTTCGCTCAACCTGGCGACAATGCGCGACGGCGGCGTACCGACCGGCGCTTACGGCGAGGTGAACGCGGAGATTTTCGAGAATCTCTGGGCGTACGCCGAGGACTTCGGCGTCGACGCGGACGGCATCGCGGCGGCGACGGTTTTCCCCACCGCCCCTTAACCGAAATTATCGACCCGGCCTTGCCTTGCGCCTAGGCCTCGGCGGCGGCCTTCGCGGCGATCCGGCCGTGTTTGAGGTTTAGATCCAGCGCCACGCGCTCCTGCGCCGATTCGAGAATAGCGCCGAGCAGATCAGCGTAACGCATCCCGGCGAAACCCGCCATCAGGTTCAGCTTGCCGTCCCAGCACCAGCCCGGATTCGGGTTGACTTCCAGCAGCTTCACCGTGCCCTGCGAGTCGGCCCGGAAGTCAAACCGCGCATAGTCGCGACACCCCAGGCGCTCGAACAGGAGCATGGAGTAATCCACGAGCTTGCGTTGCGTGTCTTCGTCCAGGACGGCTTGCTTGTACGAGATGTCCGTCCAATAGGGCGAGTCGGGCAGCCACTTGGATTCGTAGGACAGGATCGGCGTCAGCCCCTCGGGCAGCTTGGAATAGTCGACCTCCAGCACCGGCAACGCGATGAAGCGCTGGCCCGGATTGCCGATCAGGCCCACCGAATACTCCCCGCCTTCCAGGTATTCCTGCACCAGCAGCGCCCGCCCGGCCAGCTCGTGGCGTAATTTTTCCAGATAGGCCATGAACTCATCCATCGAACGCACCACCGCGTCCTTGGTGATGCCCAGGGACGAGTCGCCGGTGTTCGGCTTGACCAGCGCCGGGAACACCGAGGGCAGATGGGCGGCCGAGTCATTGGGATCGAAGTAGGTCTCCATGGGCACCGGCACATCGATGCTCTGGGCGATGGCGGCCACGTGGGACTTGTTGTAGCAGAGGGCCAGGCACGCCGGGCCGCCGCCGGTGTAGGGAATGCCCATCATCTCCAGCGTCGCCGGCACGTGCAGTTCCATGAACGCGTCGTTCATGTAGCCTTCGTCGCACAGGTTGAGCACGAAGTGGGGAGGCGCGTGCCGCAGGTCGTGCACCAGGGTGTCGTGACGGTCCAGGAATTGGAAGCGATAGCCCGGCAGTTCCGCCAACGCGTGCTTGAGGCGGTTGATCGTCTCGAAGTCCTCTTCGTTGAATTTGCCGCCCTTCTTGACCATGTCCGGCAACGTGGCGTCGCCCATGACCACCGTCACCTGGGGGAACAGCGGTCCCTTGGGCGCGGCCTTGGCGGCCTTTCGCGGCGCCGTGGCGATGACCAGGAAGCGATGCTCCATCATGCCCAGGTCCTGCCCCCGCGTGGATTCGGCCTTCATCGGATCGCCGAAACGCACTTGCTCGAACCCGACCTGGGTGAGCAATTCCTGGATGCCGTCCCGGGTGTAAAGGCGCTCGGCGTAGAATTGGTCGGCCACCACGCCCTTCTCGGCATGCACCACCACCTCGCGGGTGATCAGCCGCCGCCCGTCCTTGGCCAGCGACCGCTCGCGACATACGAAGTAATCCTGGTCGATCCACTCCCACGACCGGGGCTGAAAATGCTCGGCCATCCAGCCGCCGTCCACCAGGTCCAGCACGATCGTGCCCTTGGAGACCAGGGCGTTCTTGACCGCCGCCAACACCTGGGCGTCGTCGTCCTCGTGTTCGAAATAGCCGAAGGAGTTGCCCATCAGAAGCGCGCCGTGGAAGCCCTCGTCCGGGAAGCGGAACTTGCGGGCGTCCCCTTCGTGAAAGGAGACCTGCAAATGCGTGTCCTTGGCGCGGCGCTTGGCCAGGCGGACCAGGTAGCGCGAGCGGTCCAGGCCCAACACGTGGGTGTAACCCCGGCGCGCCAGTTCCAGCGAGTGCCGCCCCTGGCCGCAGCAAAGGTCCAGGATGCGGTCGTTTTGCTCAAAGCGCGTCGACGAAAGGACCCAGTCGATCTCCTTGACCGTGTTCACGTCGTTTTCCACGACGTCCCCGTCGGTCTTCAAGTACAGGGAATTAAAGAGAGTTCGCCACCAGTCGGCCGGCAGGTGCCGTTCCAGATCGGCAATCGGCCCCAGGGATCGGGGGCGCGGTTTTTTCGCGGCGGCGGACTTGTCGGAGGACGGAGCGGGACGGCGGTCGTTCGCCATTTTTACGGCCCTCGAAAATGCTTCTTCGCAACAACGAAGAGCGCGCGATATCTAATTCCGAGGCCCACGATAGTCAAGACGAAAATGACCATGCACGTGAAATAATTTGTGGCGTAGCCGCCACGGACGGGCGGATGCTGGGAGCAGCCTGCACGCTGTCGCGTAGGTTGAACCAACCACGGTGGAAGTGGCTTCGCTCCGGCCTTGATGAAATGCTTGTCATCCCGAACGCAGTGAGGGATCTCTCGTGCGTTGTTGGAGACGACTGCGCCCCATCAGAGCCCCAAGCGTTAGCGCGGGGTCGTCGAGCCTTTCGAGTCCGCAATTTGCGTTCAACGCAGATCGATTTGGGTCGATCCGCTCAACAACCCCTCCCTGATCCTCCTTCGCCAAGGCTACGGCGGACAAGCAGGTCAGGGCTCCGTTTGGACGTAACCTCAAGGATGACCACGTTCGAATTTGACCGTGGCTCTGACGCGTCGCAATGCACACCTTCCCTCGAACTTCGTTCTCGTGAAAATGTGGCACCCACGATGCTCGTAACTTCCTCGCCCCTCCTACGCCTCCGGCCAGAGGAAGGCGAGGTAGTCGATGATCGCGTCTTCCATATTCGCTTCCCGGTTGAACCAGGTGTGGTATTCCACCACCCGTCCGTCCACGCCGATCAGCAGCGCCGAGTTGGTATCGTCACCCAGGGAGCAGGTCACGGCGTTGTCCATCTCGTCGATAAGCACGAGGTAGTCGGACTTGGTCTTTTCCTCCACCATGCGCGTGGCCAGGGCGACGCGTTCTTCGTAGGTGGTGGGCTGGAGGATCTTGTCGCAGTTTTCCACGTAGTCCGGGTCCGCGAAGTCGCAGCCCGGCTCGAAGCTGTACGGGATGCGCAGGCACGCCCCGTCCTGGCAGTTCGGCGGGCCGTAGGCGTGCGTTTCCCACCGATAGACCATCATGATATGCGCCCCGTCGGCGCGTTTGCCGTATTTCTCCTGGAGTTGGCGCATCTCTTCCAGATTGCGATTGGTCGGCCCGCAGGTGTAGGCGCCGAATTGCAGCATCACCGGTTTGGTCTTGAGCAGTTCGTAGAGTTCGTGCTCGTCGCCGTAAATATCCTTGAGCGTGAAGTTGGCGACCTTATCGCCGTACGGCACGCCGTCGTAGTCCTCGCGCAGGGGAGGCACCTCGCCGAAGTACGGGCCGTTGTAGCAGTAGCCCTCGACCGTCGCGTCGGCCGTCGGCGCATCCCACCACGGTGTCACCTCGCCGTCGGCGGCGTCATCATCGTCGTCGTCGGTTGTCGCGACTTCATCGTCGTCATCGTCATCGTCATCGCCCGACCCGCCGCAAGCCACGGCCGCGCCCGCCGTCAGCAAAGCCAGCATCGCGATCAAGCCGACCCACCATCGATATCGTCCCTGCGTCCTCATCGGTTTCGCATCCTTCTTCGCCGTTCAAATTCGGATTGCCTTTGAACTATACGCGACAGGCGGGAAATCGTGACATGCGAAATATCACGAATTTCACGGACTTGGTCTCGGGCATGGCCACGAGCATAGTCACGAATATGGCGGCGACTTGATGCGTTCGGCGGCGGCGACTAAAGTTGCAGATCCACCCGGCGACTCGGGCGGGCGGCCGAAAAAATCGGAGAACGAGGGGGATCGAAGGGGCCATGGGCGAAGATCGGAAGCTGCGCATCCTGATGGCGAACGCCGGGCTGGATGTGGAGGAACGGGACGCGAAGGCCATCACGCGGGCGCTGCGGGACGCGGGGTTCGAAGTCATCTTCACGCACTTGGATCACGCGGCGGACGGCATCGTGTTTTCCGCGATCCAGGAGGACGCCAACGCCATCGGCCTGTGGAGCGACATCGAGGACACCACGCCCCTGTTCGAGCCGATTCTCGAACAGCTTCAGGCCCAGGGCATCGGCGATATCGTCGTGTTCGGCGGCGGGGTGATTCCCCATGAGATGATCGACGAATTGCTCGCCGCCGGCGTGCGCCGCATCTTCCCCCGTGACGCCTCCGCCGAAGAGGTCATTGAATTCCTGCGAAAAGAAGCGTCGCCGATGGAAGGCGGACTTTCGTAGCACGGCGACTTCGAATGCGCTGTCAGAGCCGCGCACGGTAGTAAGCGGTCCGGCCAGACCCCGCACGACACGTTCGATGCCCGAATCTTTTGTCCTGCATTGCCTAAACAACGAGAGTAACGTGCCAGTTTGAACCAGACCCCTCCCTACAGATCGGGGCTCTGTCATCGCAGAGCATACCTTTCCTCAAACTTCGATCTCGAAAAAGTGTGGCGTCCACCTTTGCCGCGGCGCCAAAACGCAAACACCCCGCGACCTGGCGGCCGGGGGTGTGGGATGTTCGCTTCGGGGATGGCGGGCGGTTAGAGCGTGTGCCCGGCCGGGTGCGTGAGCATGCCGTCGATGGACAGGGCTGCGCGCTTGCCTTCGTAGACGGCGTTGACGACTTCCTTCGCGTTCTTCACGCAGTCGCCGGCGGCGAACAGGCCCTTGACGCTGGTCTGCCAGGTCATCGGGTCGACGCGCACGGTGCCGTTGGGATAGAGCTTCAAGCCCTCGACCTTGGTGAGCCATTCGTAAGGCACCTGGCCGGTGGCTTTGACGAAATGGTCGCAAGGCAGTTCAAAGAACTCTTCCTCGCCGTTTTCCTTGGCCTTGTTGTTGCGGAATTTCACCGCCTTCACGCGCCCGTCTTCACCGGGGATGACCTCGACCGGGGAGGCGTTCCACACCCACTGGCAGCCGTCGGCGACCGAAATGTCATATTCGTGGTCGGTGCATTTGACGTTTTCCCGGCCGCGACGATAGGCGATGATCACCGACTCGGCGCCCAGGCGCTTGGCCTGGGTGGCGGCGTCAATGGCGGTGTTGCCCGCGCCGATGACGATGACCTTGTTGCCCACGGGAATCGTGTGCAGGGGCTGCGTCTTGACCCGGCGGATGAACGACAGGGCATCCATGGACCAGGGGATGTCCTCGCCCTTGACGTCCAGGCGTCGCGTCATGCCCAGGCCCACGGCCAGCATCACCGCGTCGTAGTCCTCGCGCAGCATGGCCAGGGAATTTTCGTTGATCGGCTCGCGCTCGGTCTTGATTTCGACGCCGCCGATCTGCAACAGGAAGTTCATCTCCTCCTGCACGAAGCGGTCGCCGATTTTGTATTCGGCGATGCCGTAACGATCCAGGCCGCCGGCCAGCTTGTCCTTTTCGAAAATCACCACGTCGTGACCGCGCCGGGCCAGTTCAAAGGCCGCCGCCACGCCCGCCGGGCCGGACCCGACGATGGCCACGCGCTTGCCCGTGGGCTCCTCGCGCTTGAAGGGCAGCTCGCCCGATCGCATCAGCGAGTCGGTGGCGAAACGTTGGAGCTTGCCGATGGGGATCGGCTTTTCGTGGATCGTATTGCAGATGCACAGGCTCTCGCACAGCTTCTCCACCGGGCAGACCCGGGCGCAAACGGCGCCGAAGATGTTGGCGTTCAAGATGGTCTTGGCCGCCTCGATCGGCTCGCCCTCGGAGATCTGCTTGATGAACCGGGGGATGTCGATCTGCGTGGGACAGCCGCGCATGCACGGCACGTCGTATTCGCAGTAGAAGCACCGTTGGGCCTCGAACATCGCCTCCACATTGGACAGAGGCGGCTTGATCTCCTCGAAGTTCTTCGCAATGCGCTCTTCGGGAAGACGAGGCGACCAGTTGGGCGTCAAATCTTCTTGCTTGGCGTCGGATTCACTCATGGCTTCCCTAGGCATTTGATTTCGAAGCCGCTCGAAAGCGGTATTGTCATTGTTGCTCATTAGCTTACCCGTCGGCTTGCTCATCGGTTCTGCTCATCGGCGCTCTCCTATGGCCGCCGGGTGTGGCTCCGGCAACCGGGGTGCGTCGCGATTGGGCCCGAGCGGGGCGCGAAATAAGTCGCCCCGCCAAGGCCCCTGGGGGTTTACCCGGCGATCGTATGCCCCAGGTCGATGGCCAGCTTGCGCCGCATCTCCTCGACCTGCGTGGCGATGGGAATGACCTTGTGGAAGGCGTGCAGGTTCTGCATCGCTTCCATGGCCCGGATGGACCCGGTCACTTCGTAATATTCCTGCAACAGCGGAATCAGCTCGTCGTACAACTCGGTCTCGCCCGGCGTGGCCATGGCGACCGATCGGTCGTCGATCTTGAAACGCACGTCGGACGAATCGTCCGGGTCGTAGATGTAGAGCTTGCCGTCGGTCATGCCCGCGCCGATGGAATCGCCCACGTGGCCCAGGAAAACGGCGATGCCGTTGGTCATGTATTCGCACGCGTACTGGCCGGCGCCCTCGCAGACGATGGTCGCGCCCGAGTTGCGCACGCCGAGCCGCTGGCCCGCCTGGCCTTGGACGAACAACTTACCGCCCGTGGCGCCGAAGGCGACCGTGTTGCCCACCAGGGTGGTCTCCCAGGACACGCCCCGGAAGCCCTTGGGCTGCACGATGGCGATGCGCCCGCCGCTCATGCCCTTGGCCACGCCGTCGTTGCACGAACCCACATGCACCAGGTCCATGCCCTTGACGCAGAACGCGCCGTAGCTCTGGCCCGCGGTGCCTTCGGTGCGCAGGTGGATCGGCTCCTTGGCCGGCCAGCCGTCGCGACCGAAGTTTTTGGCGATGCGATAGGCCACGCCCGTGGCGAAGTTGACCGACGAGCAGCTTCGCAGCGTGTACTTGCGTTCGATGGTCTTGCCCTTGGAGGCGGCCCGGTTGAGTTCGTCGTCGCCGGTCATCTCCAGGCTCACCAGGTGGTCCATATTGTCGATCTTGTCGCCGCCGAACAGTTCGTCCGGGCCCTTCACGTTGCTGGTCAGGAAGGACAGATCCACTTCCTGCACGCGCTGGAGCAGGGTCTCGGGCTGGAAGCCGTAGGTTTCCTGCAGGCGATTGGCGATCTCCGCCGGATCCCGGGGGACCAGCAGGTCGACGCGGCCCACCAACTCGCGGGGGTGCGTGAAGCCCAGCTTGGCGACCATGTCGGCGATCGCGGCGCCCAGGCCCAACAGCCAGTTTTTGACGTACTCGCCCTTGCCCGGATAGATGGCCCGCTTGTTGAGCGAACCGGCGATCAGGGTCGGGCAATTGCCGGTATGGCACAGGTTACAATGCACGCAGCCCTGGGCGATCATCAGCGCCGTGGCGACGGTGATCTGGTCGGCTCCCAGGAGCATGTACTTGACGGCGTCCATCTCGGTCTTCACACCACCGGCGGCGCGCAGCTTGACCACGTGGCGCAACCCCAACTCGGTCAGCGCCAGGTGCACCTCGCGCAGGCCCAACTCGGTGGGCAGGCCCGCGTGCTCCAGGCTCGAACGGGGCGAGGCGCCGGTGGAGCCTTCCAGGCCGTCAATCTCGATAATGTCGGCGCCGGCCTTGACCACGCCCACGGCGATGGTGCCGATGCCCGTGACCGCGCACAGCTTGACCGAAACCTTGGCCTCCGGATTGATGGCCTTCAGGTCGTAGATAAGCTGCTTGAGGTCCTCGATCGAATAGATGTCATGATGAGGCGGCGGGCTGATGAGGTTGATGCCCGGCCGGCAATAGCGCAGATAGGCAATCTCCTCTGTCACCTTGGAGCTCATGAGCTGGCCGCCCTCGCCGGGCTTGGCGCCCTGGGCCATCTTGATCTGGATCTCGTCGCCGTTGACCAGGTACTCGGCGTCCACGCCGAATCGGCCAGTGGCCACCTGGCGGATGCGGCTGCGCAGGTGCTCCCATTCGCCGCCCCGGTTGCGCCGACGATCCTCGCCGCCTTCGCCCGAGTTGGAGAGCATGCCGATCTGGTTGGCCGCGTAGGCGATGGACTGATGGGCGTTGCTGGTCAACGCGCCGTGGGACATGCCGCCGGTGACGACGCAGTCCCGCAGAATCGCCTGGGCCGGCAGGGGCTCCTTGGTGCGCGTCTGCTCGGGCTGGCGAATGTCCAGCAGGTCGCGCAGAACCGACGGGCGGCGGGAGTCGGTGATCCGCTGATAGCGCTGCCAGTCGGAACGCGACGCGGTTCGGGACACCTCCCACAACGCGAAGCGCATGGGGTCGTTGTAGGCCCGCTGGTCAAAGTCGAACTCGGGCAATTCGTCGAGCGTGATCGCGTGGCGCACCCGATAGGCGATGTCGCGCATCAGGGTGTCCAGGCTCAGGCCGCCGATGCGCGAAGGCACCCGGGGCAGATACTTCATCACGTCCGGCCCCAGGCCCACCGCCTCGAACAGGCACGAATCCATGTAGCCCTGCACGGTGGCGATGCCCATCTTGGACATGATCTTGCGAACCGCCTCTTCCAGGCCTTCCTGGACGTTGCGGAAGCCCGCCTCCACCGGCCGGTTGTTGCGACGGGAGCGCTCGGCCGTGTAGCGGAACAGCGCGTGGGGATGCACCGCGTTGGCGCCCAGGCCCAGCAGCACCGCCACGTCGTGCCCCTCGATGATCTCGCCGGTCTGGGCGACGATGGAGCACAGGGGGCGCAGGCCCGCCGCGGCCAAGGCGTGGTTGACCGAGGCCACCGCCAGCGGACTGGGGATGGGCCAGTGGTTTTTCTCGAAGCAGCCCCGGTCGGAGAGCACCAGGATCTGCGTGCCGTTTTTCACCGACTCCACCGACTCGGCGATCAACACGTCCAGCCGGGCCGCCAGATCCTTGCCCGTCGAACCGGAGGGAACGGAACAATCCAGCACCCGCGTCGGGATCTCCTCGTGGTCGACGATCTCCTTGATCGTGCGGCTGGTGAGGATCGGTGACTTGATGCGCCAGTTGGGCCGCTCGGGCCCCACCCGGGGCGGCACGTCCGGCATGGCGCCCAGATAGGTGATCAGGCTCATGTCCCGCCCTTCCCGATAGGGGTCGATCGGCGGGTTCGTCACCAGGGCGAAGCGCTGGAAGAAGAAGCGATAGAGCGTCGGGCCGTCGACCGACAGGAAGGGCATGGCCCGGTCATAGCCCATGCAGTAGATGTCTTCCTTGCCGAAGTCGATCAGATGGTCGGTGGAGTCCTGCTTGAGCTTGGAATCCCAACCGAAGGCCCGCAAAAAACCGCCCACGCGGCCGCGGAAGGCCGACAGATCCGGGTGGGATTTTTCCTTGTCCATCCCGTAGCGGGTGGGCGTGCGGACGCACCGGTAATTGGTGTCGCGGAACGTGGTGCCCAGCTTCTTGGACGTTTCGTGCAGAATGTCGAAGTACACGTCCGCCGGCTGCTCGATGCGCCCGGATTCCAGATTGAAGCAGACGATGTCCCCGGGAATGAGCTGCTTGCGATGCACGATCTTGTCGGGATGGTGATCGAAGATGCCGTTCTCGGAGGAGGCCAGGAACACGCCTTCATCGTTCTGGCTCACCCGCAACGGGCGCAGGCCCATGCGGTCCAGGGAGGTCACGAGCTGGTGGCCGTCGTAGGCCAGGATCGCCGCCGGCCCTTCCCAGGCGCCCAGGCCGCCCATGGCCCGCTTGTGGTATTCGAAAAACGCCTTCATCTCCACCGACAGATTGCGCACCTTGTTTTCCCAGGACGGGGGCATCAGGCACGCGGCGGTGTAGGCCAGGGAGCGGCCCTCGGCGTGGTAGGCGTTGACCGCGCTGTCCAGGTCGGCCGAGTCGGACTTGTCGACGGTGAACCGGGTCTGGGGCCAGCGCTGTTCCACCTGGCCGGTGTAGTTGATGTAGTTCTCCCAGATCTGCAGGGAGTTGCGGTTGCCGCTGATCGTGTTGATCTCGCCGTTGTGGCACAACACCCGGAACGGCTGGCACATGGACCAGTTGGGCGCCGTGTTGGTGGCGAAGCGGCGGTGGAAGATGACCACGTTGACGTGGAAATCCGGGTCGTGCAGGTCCGGGAACGCCTCCCCGAACTGCTTGCCTTCCATCATGCCCTTGTAAACGATCGTCTTGTCGGAAAACGACGCGACATACACCGGCAGATTGGCCTCGGCGAAGGCCCGCTCCACGTGGCGCATGGCATGGAAGGTGTGCAACTGCGTGACCATCTTGTTGCTGGAGGTTCCCAGGTCGTTGGCGAACTCCTCCCACTTGATGACCGCCTGCACGATATGGGGCGCCGTCTTCTTGGCGTGCAGCCCCAGCGGGTCTTTGTTCAGCGGCACCTCGCGCCAGGCCATCAACTCCATGTCCACGCTCGCCAGCGTCTTCTTGAAGACGTCGTTGACGGCCGCTTCGTCGGTGCCCTGGTTGATGAACAGCGTCGCCACGCCCCAGCCGGTGCCGTCCATGAACGACGCGTCCACATTCGGAGCCAAGCGTTTGAGTTCCTTGACGAAAAACTGCTTGGGCAGGTCCATCAGGAAGCCCGTGCCGTCGCCGGTGCCGTCCGGCATGCACGCGCCGCGATGCTCGAAGTTGCCGACGGCCCGCAGGGCCATCTCCAACGGAACGCGACCGACCTTGGAGCGCTCGACCGCCACGGCGCCCACACCGCAGGCATCCCGCTCCCGGCCCAGGGGGAAGACCATTTGTTCAAACGTATGCGTCGTTGGGTTCATACCCGTCAATCTCCGTACTTGGATGGGCGACCTCCCGGCCCCGGGAGGCGATTTTGCTAGTTACGCGGCCGGCGGAAGCAGCGTGAGCGAGCCCCGACTTATACCACGACGCAACGCATTATTTCAACTAATGCCCGCGTCCATTTCCCATGCACCCTTCGACCGGGTGGAGAGCCGACCCCTAGCATGCCGTAAGTCACCGGAATATTTATGTGATTTCATTCACCCAACGGCATGGAAACGACCGCGCCGCCGGAGGGTTTTCCCGCCCGAACCGCCCAAGGGCGCACCGGGTGCCCTAAAGGCGCTAACCCGACTCAATCATTAGGCATTTCCGCGACCGGCTTGTCCGCCGGGGCCTTGACCTAGGTGGATCAGGCAGCGGGTGACGCTTGCGGCGTCGGAGACGAACCCGCCCGATCAGAGCCGCGCACAGTGGTAAGCGGTTTGATACGACCCGATCATCAACGTTGAGTGCGGGTTCGCGATAACCCGCTCCCTGACGGTCGCGGCTCTGATTCCTCGGGATCGTTGGCAAACATCGTTCGAGTTTGACCCCTCACTACCGTTCGGGGCTCTGACGGATTGGTCGGGGCTCTGTTTGGTTGAGTTCATTGTCAATAACGTTACCGCCACCCGCTCGCTACGGCTCGCGGCTCGGACATCACAAGAAACAAATGGGGACTGGCTCCATTTTCCCCGGTTCCCGTTTCGCTGTCGAACTTAAGGAATGCGTTTGCGGGGCGGACGTCCCGGCTGGGGGCCGGCTTGGGCGGGCAGGCGGCGCTGCGGGGTCGTGGGGGCGGCCGGTTGGGGCGCAAGGCCCCGCTTCATGGCCAGGGCGTCGGCTTCTTCCCGGGTGCCCAGGCGAGTTCCGCATTGCGCGCAACGGTAATCGTAGATATTCTTACCGGGCAACACCAAGAGCAGAACCGGCCTGACCGGTCGCGCCGCCTTGCACTTAGGGCAGAAGAGCTGGGCCGCTTGAAAATCGTCATACTGTCGAGTCATCGTTAACTAAGTTAACGAAAGAGGGATCGTCATGTCGAGAGGCATCGTCACGAAATATCGCGCCGCGTTCATGATCTGGACCGCGGTCATGCTGTTCGGTTTGTCGGCGGCTCCCGCCGCGTGGGCCGACCCGGCGCCGACGGGCCCGTGGATGCCCGAACTGACGACCTATCCCCGCCTGTTCGTCGACGACGCGGACTTACCCCTCCTTTCCGATCGGGCGACCCGCGAGCCCTACGCCACGTTCATGAACCGCATCCGCTCCCGCGCCTCGGCGGGTTATTCGTCCGTGGTGCCCGAGGACTACGACGTCAATCGTGAAAACGCCAACGGCCGCGTGGCCAAAAACGCCGCGTTTCTGGCGTGGCTGGAAGCCGACGAAACCATGGCCGACAAGGCGGCGAGCGTGCTGGAGGTGATGGCGGTCGACTACGGCGAGTGGGATTACGAGCAGATCGACGACGACATCCACATCGCCGAGGCCCTGCACGGCTACGCGGTGGCCTTCGATTTCCTGGCCGGATCCGGGCTCATCGACGAAACGCGCATGGCCGGCATCGAGGACCGTTTCGCGACGATGATGGCCAACCTCTACGACGACTACGCCAACAAGCTGGCGTCCTATGTCGCCGTGTCCACCAACAACCACGCCTCCAAGATCTGCGGCGGCATGGTGCTGGCGGCCATGGTGCTCAACCAGGATCCGGACGCCCTCAAGTGGTTCTCGTTCGCGATGGAAAACCTGGTGCGCGTGTGGCTGGAGTTTCAGACCGCCGAGGAAGGCGCCATCGCCGAGGGGCCGTATTACATGGCCTACAGCGCGTTGGAGCACCTGCCGGCCTTCTACGCCTACGACCGCCTGGTGGGCGAGACGGCCACGTGGCTGCGTCGGGAGCTGTGCCTGGTGGGACCGGGCTGCGACTGGACGCCCACCCAGATCCTCAACCCCTTCGACGACCCCAAGCTGCGCGTGCAGCACGAATGGACGGTGCGCGTGCGCATGCCCGACGGCCAAATGCCGCCGATCGACGACGCCAACCTTTCGAGCTTTTACAACGGCCTGGTCGCCGGGCGCCTGGACGACGGCGTGCTGGCCTGGGACTGGTGGATGAACGAGGAGCATCCGGCGTACACCGACGGCGTGGTCAGCCTGGATGTGGAAGCGATGGCCATGTACGACGAAGACCTGGAGCCGACGCACCCCGAGGAGGCGGGCTGGGCGACGTCGTACGTCTCGCCGTCCAACGGCCAGGCCGTGTTTCGCTCGGGCTGGGAGCCGGAAGATTCGTGGATGATGATGCTCGCCGAGAACGGCGATCCCCATAAGCGGGGCGGCGGCCACGAGCAGGGCGACGCCCTGTCGGTCAGCCTCTACGCCCGCGGGCAGTACCTGCTCATCGACTCGGGCTATTCCAAGTGGGACAACAACATCTACGTCCGCGAAGGCAAGAACCACAACGTGCCCACCGTGGACGGCGAGCCGCCCGCCGCGCCGATCCGCCTGTCGGGTCTGGGCGGCACGGAGGCGTATATCGTCGACGCGATCGACGACGGCGCCGTGCCTTTCGCCACCGCCGAGGCCTCCTGGGACGGCGCGGACATGACACGCACCCTGTATGCCCCCGGCAGCGACTACGTCATCGTCATCGACCAAATGACTGACCGCGACGCGCATCAATACGGCATGTTGTGGCACGGGCTGGCCGGGGGCGACGCGGGCGGCGTGTTCACCCTCAACGCGGACGGCGCGACCTGGGCCCAGGCCGACGCGGGGGTCGACGTGCACGTCACGCACACCGGCTCGTCGTTGAACTTCTCGACCTACGAAGACCTCCACGGCCTCATCTACGGCCAGCTCGACACCCACTCGGTGCTCAGCGCCCAGGACGCGGGAACCGCCGAGGACGCGGCGTTTGTCACCGTCGCGCTGCCCTTCGACGTCGCCTCGGCCGCGGACCTGGTGTACGCCCCCATCGACCTTTCCGGCGCCGCCGCCGCCCGTGTGAGCACGGGCAACGCCACCGACGTCGTCCTGGCCCAGACCGGCACGACCAAGTACCGCCTGTCCTCTTCCGACACCGGCGGCCCGGCCCTGACCACAAGCCTTGCGACCGTCGTCTGGCGTCACGAACCGAACGGCGATTCGGACACGGTGCACATTTCCGGCAAGGGCGACCTGGACATCGCCGGACTGCCCCTGTGGAAGTCCCGCAAGACCGACCGCGTCAGCCTCACCCGCACGGGAAATACGTGGCATGTCCAAACGGCCGGCCGCAGCAAGCTGAAGGTCAAGTACAGCGGGGACTACACCGTCACGCCGCCGGGCGCGGTCCAGGCGTCGAAGTTCTTCCGCTACATCACTCTCAAATCCAGCGGCGCGACCAGTTACACGCTGGAACTGAAGTAACCGCCGGACGGGAAGTCGGATTGTCCATCCCCTTCGTCGACCTGGCCGGAACGCACGCCCGGCTCCGATCCGAGCTGGACGCGGCCGTCGCCGAGGTTCTGGACACGGGCCAGTTCATCCTCGGGCCCCAGGTCGGGCGCTTCGAGGAGCAATTCGCCGCCTACATCGGCGCGGACTACGCCGTCGGCGCGGGCAGCGGCATGGGCGCGCTGGTGCTGGCGCTGCTGGCGCTTCAGATCGGCCCCGGCGACGAGGTGATCGTCCCGGCCAACACCTACATCGCCACCGCGCTGGCCGTCACCCGCGTGGGCGCCCGTCCGGTGTTGGTCGACTGCGACCCGACCTATTACCTGATCGATCCGCAAAAAATCCCCGCCGCGATCACCGAGAAGACCAAGGCCGTCATTCCGGTGCATCTGTATGGTCAATGCGCGCCGATGGACGAAATCAACCGCGTCGCCAAGGCGCACGGGCTGTATGTCCTGGAAGACGCCGCCCAGGCCCACGGCGCGACGCACCACGGCCGCAAGGCCGGAACACTGGGCGATATCGCGGCCTTTTCGTTCTATCCGGGCAAGAACCTGGGGGCCCTGGGCGACGGCGGCGCCGTGACCACCAACAGCCGCGGCCTCGCCGAGCGCGTGCGCATGCTGGGCAACTACGGCCAGTCGGCCAAGACGGTCCACGACCTTTTGGGCACGAATTCCCGCCTGGACTCGATGCAGGCCGCGCTCCTGTCGGTCAAATTGCCCCATCTGGATTCGTGGAACGACGCCCGACGTCGCGCGGCGGCCCGGTATACGGAGAAACTTGCCGGATTGCCCGTCGACACCCCCGCCGTCGCCGAATGGGGCACGCACGTCTTCCATCTCTACGAGCTGGGTGTGGACGATCCCCGGGGTCTGGCCGCCCACTTGGACGCGAGCGGCATCGGCTACGGGTTTCACTATCCCCGGCCGGTGCATCGGCATCGGGCGTATGGGGAATTGGGGTATCGGGAGGGGGATTTTCCGGTGGCCGAGCGGCTGTGCTCCCGGCTGATCTCCCTGCCCATGCACCCGGAATTGACGGACGAGCAGGTGGACACGGTGGTCGCGGCGGTGGCGCAATTCGTCGCCGGCGCGCAATAGCATTTGACGGATGCCGGATTTTCTGCGCTAATCCGGCTTGTCACTTCAACGACACATCCCCACAAGGGACGCTTCAAAGAGCAATCGGGAGGGAAGGATGCGGCGGCATCTTTGGTGGTTCGGCATTCTTGCGGCGTTGCTGATTATCGGCGGCGGGGCGCTGACGGCTTGCACGGTCGGCGGCGGCCAGTCGGATGACGAAGAGGACACGGGCGACCTGGAGCCCTTGATCGACGAGGGCCAGCTCTCGGGACCGTCTTCGGACGATGACGACGCGTCCGACGATGACGCTTCGGACGACGATGACGACGACGCGACGGATGACGACGACGATGATGACGATCTGGACGCGGGCCTGACCTCGACGGGCGACGACTGCACCGACGGTTGGAACCAGATGAACTACTGCGGTTGGGGCCTGCAGGACAGCGAAGGCGAGCCCATCGACCTGGCGGACGTCATCGGTTTCTGCCAGGACGGCGACACGCTGGCCGTGTGCGCGGCGGAGTGCGGTCTGAACAGCTTCAACTCGGCCGACTGCTCGGACGCGGACGCGTGCATCAATGAGTGCTGATTTGCGCGCCGCTTAGAATCGATTCTTCCCGGAACGAACAAACCGCCTCCGAATCGGGGGCGGTTTTTGTTTGGGGAAAGTGAAGTCTCTTAGAGGACTCGCCCGTCAGAGCCGCGAGCCGTAGCGAGCGGGTGACACGAACGTGGATTGAACCGATCTCGCCGAAACAGAGCCGCGAACCGTAGTGAGCGGTTGGGCACATCCCCGTGTAATACAGTCGCTATTCTTCGTACCGCTTGAAACGTCGCGTGGTCGAAACCAGATCCTTCGCGTTGCTCAGGATGACAACGATTGGGTGGCGTCGTCGAAGCCCCGCCTAGATGCTCACCTTCTTCTCGACGTAGCTGATGATGACCGGCAGGACGATGACGCTGGCCAGGAAGCAATAGGCCACGCCGATCGACAATACCCATCCCAGGGACGCGATCAGGATGTAGGACGCGAAGCCCAGCGATCCGAAACCGGCGATGGTCGTCAGCGACGTGAGCAACACCGCCCGTCCCGTGTGCTGGATCGCCCGGTGGATGCGTTCGTCAAGCTCCATCCGATAGCGGTGCGTGATATGCACCCCGTCGTCAATACCGATGCCGATAATCAGCGGCACCACCGCCACGTTGACCAGATTGAACTTGATGCCCAGCAGGCCCATGGTCCCGACCATCCAGATCGTCGAAAGCACCAGGGGAATCAGCGCCAGGATCGTCGTGGTGAAGCGCCGGAAATCGAAGAACACCAGCATCGCCACGAACAGGACCGACAGGCCGACCGCGCCCTCCACCTCGCTGGTGATGAGCTGGATGATATGCAGGAACGCCGTGCCGATGGACGTGGAGTTCGGCGAGACCCCGCGAATGGCCTCCAGGGTGCGTTCGAGCATGTCCCTGTTCCAGAGGTAGTCGTTCGGGTAGGCGTAGATGATGTACTTGCCGTCGTCGCCGATGAAGTTCTGACGCACCGACGAAGGCAGGCGCTCGACGGTCAGTTCCTTGCCTTGGGCCGAAGCCTTGAAGTGGTCGAGCAGCCCCTCGATCTCCTCGCCGAAGACCCGCTGATAATACGTCGCGCCTTCATACAACTCGGATTTTTTCGAGCCGATCTGTTCCTGCAGCCGGTCCAGGGAGGCCATGACCTTCGTCGTCTGGTCCTCCACGTCGAACTGTCCGCCGGCGATGGCGATCTGCTTGACGGCCAGGGTCACGCGCCGCGAGCCTTCCAGGGCCTTGGCGATCTCGGCCATGCGCGCCTCGTCGACCTTCTCGTCCTTTTGAACGCGGGTCTCGATGGCGATCGGCGCGACCAGGGGCGCCAGTTCCTTGATGGCCGGGATCTTGGCGTCCTGATCCTGGGGGATGTAGTCGGCGATGCTGTTGGCGTCCTTGACCACATCGCTCTTTTCGATCTCGGCGGCGATCTTGCGGCTTTCTTCCAGGGAGTCGGCGAAGAAGACGCTGTAGTCCAGCGATTTGTCGAACTCCGTGCGGAAAAACGCGTTGGCCGCGACCGCGTCCGAGCCTCGGGGCTCCAGGGAGCGGAAGTCGTAGTTGAACTTGGTGTGGGAAGCGAAGTAGAGCATGACCGCCGTAAACACCGCGACGAAGATCATCACCTGCGCCCGGTACTTGATGACAAAGTCGGCCAGACTCGTCAGGAAGCCCAGTTCGCCGCGCTCCTTGTGCCGGTGGTGCTTGGTCTCCCATTTGACGTCGCGAGCCTTTTCCTTGGCGTCGAAGGCGACGCGCTTGGCCACCGCGCCGGCGCGCTGATCGCGAATGGCCATCAGCGCCGGCAGCATCACCATCATCGCCGCCAGCATCGTGATCACGCCGATGCCCGCCACGAAGCCCAGTTCCCAAACGCCCTTGAACTCGCAGACCAGCAGCGCCAGGAACGCGGCCGAGGTGGTCACGGCGCCGGTCACGACGCCCGGCCCGGTGCGTCCCAGGGAATAGCCCAGCGCGTCCTCGACGCTCACGCCTTCGACCAGTTCCTCGTTGTAGCGGGCGATGATGTGGATCGCGAAATCGATCCCCAAACCCAGCAGGATGGCGCCGATGAACGCCGTCGTCACCCCCAGATAGCCGATGACCATCTGGGCGATGCCGTACACCCACGCCAACCCCGCCACCAGGCACACGCCGATGAGCAGCAGGTCGGAAAATTTGTGGAAGAAGTAGGCGAAAATGAGCAGAACGGCGACGAAGGTGATGATGGTCGACAGGCGCGTGTCGGCCTTGAGGGCCACGTACTCGTCACGCATGATCGGCGCGTTACCGGCCAGGCGGAAGGTCACATCCGGATGCTTCGCCGTCAGCGCGGCGGCGTGGCCTTCCAGGAACTCGACGTAGTCCTTGTTGAAGACCAGATTGTCGCCCGGCTCGGAGGGCATGATGAGCATCAGCAGCGTCTTCTTGCCCGGCGCCAGCATGTATTCATCGTCGATCAGATCCCAGGATTGGTTGTCCGACGTGATGAACAACTGGCGGATGGACCGGCGCAACGGCGAGCGGCCCAGACGGTCGCCCCGTTCGAAATAGGCGCCCATCGTGTTGACGAATTCATCGAAGGCCTTGAGGCGCTCGACGGCGTCCTTCTCGTTGCCGATCTTGTCGGCCTCGATGATCTGCCTTTCGAGCATGTCGTTGAAGCCGGTCAGGAACGTCGAGACATGGGTGTCCTTGAAGATATCGACCAGGTCCTTTTGATTGTCCCGCAGGAACTTCTCGAAGTCAGCGATCTCCTGCTCGCTCATGAACAGGAACGCGTAGTCCAGCAGAACATCCGCGTCCGACTTGAGGATGGTGCGAAGGATGCGTTTGTCGCCGTCGATGGTCTTGGCGAATTCCTCGGCGAACGCCTTGGCGTGGCGGATGTCCTCGGACTGCACCATCGCGAAGGTGTAGTCCATGCCGCCGAAGTTGTCGTTGACGTAGTCGACCAGCTTGACCTCGGGGTCGTGCCGGTCCAGTAGGTTCAAAAAGCCCAGATTCAGCGTCAGTTGGGACGCGAAAGACCCCAACACCGCCGTCAGCGCCAGGCACACGCCCAGCACCGCCCAGGCATGGCGAGCTTGAAAACGGCCCAGGTTGGTCAACCATTTTTCACGTAAATTCATGGCCCTTCGTCCCCGGCGTCATGACGCGCCGCACAAATTCGCCCGATCATGCGGAAATCCCCAAAATTTACAAGTGCCGCAGCCGGCACGGGGCTGACGGCCGCCATAGCCTCTCGCCCTTTCAGAGCCCCGAACGGTAGTGAGGGGTCAAACTCGAACGATGTCAGCGAAGACCACGACCAAACAGAGCCGCGCACGGTAGTAAACGGTAGTAAGCGGTTTGCTTCGACCCGGCACGCCACGCGCGACGAATCGGCGAACAGGGTCGAGCCAGACCCCTCACTACCGTTCGGGGCTCTGACTTGTCGTGATGCTTTGCGACGCGCGCGGCTCTGTTCGGTCGCGCCCTACGCGCCGCCCCTACAGCCCCCCGCCGACGAAATACAGCGCCGTCTTGTCATCGTCGAAGACGGGCTCGCCGAAGGCCCGTTCGGCCAGTTGAGCCGCCGCCTCGGCTCCGGGCCATTTGCGATGGACCGCCACGAAGGCCACATGCTCCCGACGCATCTTCAACCGACCGGATTCGATCTGCCGGTCCGACAACACCGGCGTGCCTTCCGGCCCTCCCGCCGCCATCAAGGCGTCGAACAGGGGGCTCGCCAGGGTCGGGCTGTACGTTTGCGGCAGGTCCGGCATGGGCCTACCGCCGAGAAAAGGTCGATGATGGATGCGATGGCCGAACAAGCGTCGGCTATTGAGATAGAAATCGTCCGTCGCCGGAAGTTCCATGACCGCGCCCTTCTCCGGCCGGTCGGTGAGCACATAGTCCACCGGCGCCGTGCGCACGGGATAGGGAATCGTCGGCAGGCTCGCCAGGCACAGCACCGCCGCCAACAGCACCAACGCCCGGCCGAAGACCAGATCCGGCAGGTTGAGGCGCTCGGCGTATTCCAGCAGCCGCCGCAGCGTGATCGCCGCCGCCGCCCCGATCGTCAGATGAAACCCCACCCCAAACCGATACGCGAAACGCAGTCGATCGCCGCCGGGGATCGCGTCGAGCAACGCCATCGGGCCGGGCACGCCGGTCGCACGGCCCCAAGCCCGCACCTCCGGGCCCAGCGCCAGCAGGTAAAACGCCAGCGCCGCGAGCATCCAAAAGCGGTAGCCCTTCGGCGCCTTGTACAGCCCGGCCAGCGCGATCACCAGCAGCGGCAGGCTCAGCGTCGCGGGGTAGGCACGGGCGAAAAAGATCGGCTCGAGCAGATCCCAAGACGCCGTCGCCGCGTCCGCCCCGGCCTTCGTCGCCGATCCGTAGCCCGGACTGAACAACGCGCCGACGAGCGTCGGCAGCAGGATCATCGCCGAGATGCCCAGCCCGATGGAAACCGCCCGCCAACCGAGACGGAGGGCGAGTTTGTCGTCGGGATGCATCCGCTCCATGGCTCGATCGCCGCGCGCGAGGATGTCGTCGCCGCCGCCGAAATTCAATTCGTCCAAATCGTCCAAATCGTCGTCGGGCCCGGCCAAGAGTTCCGCGACCGTCGCGTCCTCGGTGCTTTCGACGAATTCGTCTTCGCTCGAAGGTTCCGGTTCCGCCACCGGCTCAATCTCCACCGGCTCGATCTCCACCGGCTCAATCTCCACCGACGCGGGCTTCTCGAAATACTTGTAGGCGACCGCCAGCACGGCGAAGGCGTGGGCGGTGACGCCGTGGTAGGGGTTGACCGCGGTTGCCAACCCCAACGCCGCCCCGGCCCCGTACGCGCGCCCGGTCGAAGGGTCATCCAACAGACGCACCATCGACAACGCCGCGAGGGGCACAACAAAAATCGCCGCCAGTTCCGGGTTGCCGAAGTGGATTTCCTCCACCCCGAACGCCCCCGCGCCGAACAACGCCGCCGCCGCCAACGCGGGCGCGCCGTCGCCGCAGATGGTCAGGAAGAACCGAAACGCGACAAAGACCGACAGGAAGATCGCCGCGAGTCCCGCCAGATTCAGCGCCACGGTCGGGCCGGAAAAATGCGTGATCGGCGAAAGGAGGAGCGGCACGAAAATGGACCCGATGTGGGGCCAAAGATTCGTCGTGCCGGGGAAACCGAGAATGGGGTTGGCGGACAGGGGCGGGCCGTCGCCCGCGAAGCGATCGGCGACGACGTGGAAAATCCAGAGGGTGTTCCAAACATCCGTGTCCGGCGCCGCCGGCGCCACGCCGAACAGCCCGGCGCTTCCCGGCAGCGCCAGCACCGCCGCCAGCACGCCCGCGATAATGAATGCGGCGATGGTCTCGCGCACTTTCTCTCCTATGCCATCGTCAACTACGCCCCATACTGCCTTGGACGTATCCGGAATTCCACCGAATCGCCGCGCATTGACGCTCCACCGTGCGATTTCTATGGTGGGCGCGCAAAAAAGCGAAAGGACACGACCCATGCATCCGCGACGATTCCGGTTTATCCTGGCGCTAATGCTGTACTCTTTCCCGGCCATGGGCATGGCTTACGCCGCCGAGGAATCGATCACCGCCGACCGGATCATCAAAAAAGCCGACGAGCTGGCCCGGGGCGAGACCAGTTACTCGGAAATCACCATGCGCGTGACAACCAAGCACTGGGACCGCCAGATGTCCTTGAAAAGCTGGACCAAGGGCACCGAAAAGGCCTTCATCGTCATCACCGCCCCTGCCCGGGACGCGGGGACGACTTTCCTGAAGCGCGGCAATCAGATGTGGCAGTACCTGCCCAAGATCGAGCGCAAGATCAAGATTCCCCCGTCGATGATGCTCCAATCCTGGATGAACTCGGATTTCACCAACGACGACCTGGCCCGCGCCGACTCCATGGTCACGGACTACGAACATAAGATCGTCGGCAGCGAAGTCATCGACGACAACGAAGCATGGAAAATCGAAAGCATCCCCCACGAAGACGCCCCCGTGTACTGGGGCAAGCTCGTCTCCCTGGTGCAGAAAAGCGACTTCGTGCTGCGTCGGACGGAGTACTACGACCAGGACATGGAACTGACCAAGGTCTTGAGCCTGGACGACGTGAAAACCATCGACGGCCGACACATCGCCACGCACTACGTCATGGACAACAAATCCAAGCCGGGCAACAAGACGATCCTGGATTTCGACAAGATCAACTTCGACGTGAAGGTCGACGAGGACACCTTCAGCGAAGGCAACCTGACGCGCGGCGGGCGGTAAGGGATGATAGGGATTTTTCGTAGGCCGATTTCGAAATGAACACCCTGCCCGTCATGGCCTGGCGCAACCTGGGACGCAATCGCCGTCGCACGGCGCTGTCCGGCGCGGCCATCGCCTTCGCCACCGCGTTGCTGATTTTCTTTCAAGCCCTGCAACTGGGCAGCTACGATTCCATGATCGAAAACACGGTGCGCATCAACTCGGGGCATCTTCAGATCCAGCATCCCGAGTTTCGCGAGGAGGGGTCCATCGTCCTGGCGCTGGAGGATCCGGACAAGCTGCTCAAGATCGCCGACAACGCGCCGGGCGTCGTGGCCGCCTCGCCGCGCATCGTAACGGGCATGCTGGTCAGCAAGAAGGACCAGTCCTTCGGCGCCATGCTCATGGGCATCGACGCGGCGCGGGAAGCGCGGGTGACGACGATTAAGACTCTGGTCAAAGAGGGCGAATACCTGGACCCGGCCGACCCCCAAGGCGTGATCGTCGGCAAGACCCTCGCCGGCAACCTGGGCGCGACCATCGGTGACGAATTGATCCTGATGGGCACGTCCTATGACGGCTCCACCGCGGCCGAGCGGGTGCATGTGCGGGGGATCTTCAAGACCGGCCTGCCCGAGCTGGACCGCCAATCGTTCTACGCCAACCTATCCGCCGTACAGCAATGGACGTGGATGGAAGGGCGGGTGCATTCCATCGCCATCCTGCTGGACGACAATCGGTCCATCAATAAGGCGCGCGACGCCATCGCCGCCCAACTGCCGACAGGCGAGGACGCGCCGGTGGTGCTGGATTGGAAGCAGATCAACCCCGGCATCGACCAGGCGATCCGGCTGGACAAGGCGTTCGGCCAGGTGATGCTTTTCGTGCTGGTGATGATCGTCGGCTTCGGCATCATGAACACCTTCCTGATGTCGGCCCTGGAGCGCACGCGGGAGTTCGGCGTGATGCTCGCCATCGGCGTGCGGCCCCGCACCTGCGCGTGGATGCTGATTCTCGAAGGGCAGCTTCTGTTCCTTGTCAGTTTTCTGACCGGAACGGTCGTCGGCACGCTGGTGACGCTCTATTTCTCCCGCGACGGCATCACCTTCCCCGGCTCGGACGCCATGTACGAATCCTACGGCATGTCCCAGACCATCTTTCCGTCCCTGACCGGCGAGGTGGCGTACATGACCGTCGGCATGGTGTGGGTAATTGTCGCGCTGGTCTCCGCCTACCCGGCCTGGCGCATCACGCGACTGCGTCCGGTGCAGGCGCTGAGGTTTGTGTAGATGCTCATGATCGTCGCCACCGCCTGGCGCAACCTTTGGCGCAACGTGCGACGCACGGTGATCCTGCTGTCGGGCGTGTCGGTGGGGCTGTTCGGCGTGTTGTTCTACATCGGGTTCGTGAACGCCTATTTCGAACAGATGAAGGAAAACGCCGTGGCGACGTTGACCGGCCATGTGAAGGTCAACGCGCCGGGCTATCAGGAAAACCCGTCGCCGTCCAAGAACATCCCCGCCGACGAGGATCTGCTGGCCGAACTGCGAAAGGACCCGCTCATCCAGGGCGCCGCCAGCCGGGTGATCGGGGTGGCCATGGCCGCCAACCCGGAGCGCACCGAACAGGTGACGCTGGTGGGCGTGATGGCGGATGAAGAGGCGTCCATCTCCGCCGTCCCCGGGGGCGTCACACAGGGCCGGTGGCTGCGCGACGGCGAGGACCGGGCCCTCGTGGTGGGTGAGGCGTTTCTCAAGCGCTACAAAACCAAGCTCGACCGGCGCGTCGTGCTCATGGCGTACAACTCCCAGGGCGACATCGCCAGCGAGGCGTTCAAGATCGTCGGCGCCTTTAAGACCGACACCGAAATGTTCGACGAGCAGCATGTCTACACCTCCCTGTCCGAGGCGCAGAAATTCTTCGCCCTCGGCGACCGGGTCACGGAACACACCATCGTCGGCGTGAACATCAACGACGCGCCCGTCGTGCGCGAAAAGGTCGCCGCCAAGTTCGACCCCAAGACCTATCAGGTTCAGGCCTGGACGGAGCTGGTGCCGCTGCTGACGGACATGATGGAACTGACCAAGTCGACGCTGTGGATCTTCTACGGCGTGTTCTACCTGGCGATGGGTTTCGGCATCGCCAATACCTTCCTGATGGTGGTTCACGAACGCACCCGCGAGTTGGGCGTGATGCTGGCGCTGGGCGTATCCAAGGGACTCATCATGGGAATGATGATGATCGAGGCCGTGCTGGTCGCCATTGCCGGAGCGATCGTGGGCGGCGGCATTTCGATCGCCGTGGTGGCCTACTTCGCCAAGGTCGGGCTGGATTTTTCGTTCGCCGCCGAGGGCATGGAGATGTGGGGCGGCGCGGGAATCATGTATCCCTACCTGACCGCCGACAACCTGGCGCTGGTCATGTCTCTGACCGTCGCCATCGCCGTGGTGATGTCCCTCTACCCGGCGTGGCTCGCCTCGCGGGTGCATCCGGTGGAAGCGATCCGGAGTTTGTGACCGAGAGATGAGGGATCGCGCCCGACCGACCGCGCCCAAACAGAGCCGCGCACGGTAGTAAGCGGTTTGGCACGTCCCGGTACGCCACATTCGATGCGTCAAACAACGTTTAGTTCGTGCCAAGTTGGACCAGACCCCTCACTACCGTTCGGGGCTCTGAAGCGGCGGGAGCAACCCGTTGGTGCCTACCGCGTCGTGTCCGCCACCGGCAGGAGGTTCTCGTCCACCCAACTCTCGCGCAAGGTGCGTTCGGCGAGGCCGTATTGGCGGGTGGAGGGCAGGCCGCGGGTGCAGTCGGGGCATTGCTCGGCATGCACCGCCTTGAAGACTGTCTGCACCGCCGGGAAGACCGGCAGGCCGAACATCGTCTCCCCTTCGTTGCGGTGAAACAGGCACGAGATGCCCACGAATTCATAGCGATTCTTGTAGATACGCCAGAGCAGTTCGTGGACCATGCGCCCGGCATGCAGCACGTCGTCGTGGATCAACACCCGCGCCGGGCCGGGACGCAGCGTGTCCGACTCGGCCGAAACATATTCCAACTTGGGCAGGCGAAAGCGCGTCGCCCGATAGCGCGCCAGGAAGCGGGCCGTAGCCTTGGACGTGTCGTCGGGGGTGAGGATGAAATCGATGCCCAGATCGCCCAGGCGCTCGTCAATCCGCTGGACGCACTCCGAATAGAGCGGAAGCGAATCCTGCAAGCGGTCGACGTGAATATATTCCGACGCGTGCAGCCCCGGATTGCCGTACCCGTCCCCCAAGACGAAGTGACCGGTTTCGACCACGCCGGCCGCCATCAAGTCGGTAATAATTTGTGAATCCGTGCGCATTTCTCATCCCGCCATGCCCCAAAGGCCAATTCATGGGCGCATTATTTCGCTGACGCCCGGTCAGGTCAAGCAAAAAACGACGCAGTGCGTCAGGATGCCGCAAGGCGGCGTAAATTCATGATTATTAGGGCAAATACGGCTCAAATCGCCGATGAGAATTCGTCAGTCGGAATAGAGGTGCTGCAGCGCCAAGAGCAGAGCGTGGGACTGGTGCTGCGTCACGTCGATGCGCAAGGGGGCTTCGCTGCGATGGTTCATCACGCCGCCCACCGCGATGGGATCGTCCGTGCGGTGGGCCTGGAGAAAACGATTCTCCTTGATCAGCGGACCCTCGACCTGCCATGAGATGAGTTTATACAATCCATAGTCGATCGCAAAGCCTAAATCGTTCATTGCCGCCTTATTTTCTCGCCTTTTTGCAATAGCGTACGCGCTGGCGATGCCCTCGTGGGCGTAGGCGGTGTTGCGCGTGCGGCGCAGCGTCTGGTGCGTGTGGATCATCCACCAACCCAGCACCAGCGTAATGTCTTCATAAAGATCCGCGTCTTTCCAACCGGCGCCGCCGTATTCCTCGAAGGACATGGACCCCCACTGGTAGAAACCCTTGGTCTGATCCGAGTCGCGATTCTTCGCCCAGGCCTTCACGGTGTACGTCTCGGCCATGGCCCGCGCGGCCTTTTCGATGGTCGGCACCAAGGATTTGCGATCCAGGTATTTGGCCGCCTTGACCATCGCCAGCAGGCTTTCGCCGTCGTAGTAGGGGCTATAACCCCGCGAGGAGGTTTTGGTCAGCGTGTTGAAACCGCGCGAGATGTGCCCGTTGTCGAGCTGCATCGCTTGGAGGAAGGCCAGGTAGCCGTCCAGCTTCGCGTTCCAATCGGCGCGCAGATCGTCCGGAATCGCATAATCCGAACGCAGCGATTCAATCAGCGCCAGCGCCACCAAGGCCACGGTGCCGCTGTCGCAGGACGAGTTGCCGGGATACTTGATGTAGGTGCGGCCGTCTTTCCATTCCTTCGTGTGCTCGGCGAAGAAGTCTATGCCCTTCTTGACGGCGGCGAAGGTCGCCTCGTCGGGCATCTCCCGCAGCATCAACGCGATGCCCCAAAGCGCGCCGGCCTGGCGGACCTGGTTGTCGTCCTTGTCGAAGGTTTTGTTCACGAAGTCGTATTGGTAGTTGAAGTTGCCCTCGGGCTTCTGGTTGTTGAGCAGAAACTGCTTGTCCAGTTCGAGAGACGCGAGGACCGTTTCCTTGTCGAGCTTGCGTTCGGTGGATCGCGTCTTCCATTCGAGTTGGTCTTCCATCTCGCGCATGCGCTGCTCGAACGGCTCGGACGAGGCGTCGGCCATCCCCTCGTCGGGCGTGGGCACCAGCGGCCCGATCGGCGAACGCAGGAACCGCCAACCCGCCGCCGCCACGGCGACGATCGCCAGCACGATCAGGATGTAATTGAGAACGCGCCCCACGGGCGACGAAGGCTTGGGATCCGGATTCTCGGACATGGAAGACAACCCTTCACGAAGATGCACAAGAAAGACAAAGAAAACCGAACGCGCATCTTGGCATAGGGATGGTCGGCGTTGGAAGGGGGTGACGCTTTGGAACAGCGACCTTACGCGCTCAGCGCCCCGACCAACTGCTCGATAGCGAAGTCCATCTCGTCATCATTGATGTTGATGGGCGGGGCCAAACGGATGGAATGCACCCGCGTCTCCTTGGCCAGCACGCCGCGCTCGCGCAGCCGCTCGCAATAGTCGTGGGCGGACATCTCGCCCTCGCCCATCTCCACCGCCGCCAGCAAGCCCCGGCCGCGAATATCCACGATCTGGGGATTGGAGATCTTGCGCAGCGCGTCCATCAACTTCGCGCCCTGGCGTTTCGCGTTTTCGCAGAGGTTTTCGTCCTCGATGATCGCGATCGCCTCCAACGCGCACCGGCAGGCCAGCGGATTGCCTCCGAAGGTGGAGCCGTGCTCGCCGGGCACCAGCACGTCCATCACGTCCTTGCGCCCCATCGCCACGCTGATAGGCACCATGCCGCCGCCCAGGGTTTTGCCCAGGGTCAGCACGTCCGGTTTGATGTCCTCGCCGTCGTGGGAAAACATCATGCCGCAACGGCCGAACGCCGACTGGATCTCGTCGAGGATGAGCAACAGGTTGTGCTCGTCGCAAAGCGCCCGCAGTTCGCGCAGGTAGCCCTCCGGCGGAATGCGCACGCCGGCCTCGCCTTGAATCGGCTCCACCAGGATCGCGCAGGTGTTCTCGGTGATGCGCTGCCGCGCCGACTCGATGTCGCCGTATTGGGCCACGTCGAAGCCGGGAGTGTGGGGACCGAAAAATTCGTACGCCTTGCGCGTATCGGAAAAACCGATCAGCGCGGTGGTGCGTCCGTGGAAGTTGCCCGTGCAGGCCAGGATGCGCGCCTCGTTGAGGGGGATGCCCTTTTTCACGTATCCCCACTTGCGGGCGATCTTCACCGCGGTTTCCACCGCCTCGGCGCCCGAATTCATGGGCAGCACCCGGTCCAGGCCGCTGATGTCGCACAGCTTCTTCATCAACGGTCCCAGGGTTTCCGAGTAAAACGCCCGGCTGATCACCGACAACTTGCCCGCCTGGTCGCACACGGCCTTGACCATGCGCGGGTGGGCGTGGCCCAGGTTCGTCGCCGAGTTGGCGGACATCATGTCCAGATAGCGGCGGCCGTCGGCGTCGTAGAGCCAGACCCCCTCTCCCCGCGACAACACAAGGGGAACGGGAGCGTAATTGCTCGAACCGTACGTTTCGGCCATTTCGATAAGATTTTGCGCGTCCATAGGGCCCGCCTCCCAAAAACGGGCGCCGAACTTATCCGAGGGCGAGGCGGCTGTCCAGCGATCACGCCGGGACAAACGGAGCCGAACGGCGAAATCGACCGAAATCGGCGAAAACTCCCTCGGCGGGATGCCTTGGACACAATGACGGCAAGTCACGAGGAATGCAGGGAAATTCCTTGACAAGGCTCGGAGCCGTCCGTAAAAAGTTGCGAAGGGGACATTGGGACATTTTTTGAACATTCGATCAAATTAGATCGAAACCCGTTCGCCTTCCGCGACGCCAAGGACTATTTCGACATTGAGTTCCGACGAGGAAAAATCCAGCATCACGACCGATATTCCCCTGTCGGCCTTTGAAGAGGCCCTCCGGGCGGTCGAGAATATCCAGCGCACCGCCAAGACCAAACGTCCGGCGGCCCCGTCTCCCTCGGAAAACGACGAGGCGGACGTGGAGATCGACGTCGAAAGCGACGCCGAACGGCTGGGCGAATTTCTCGAGACCCTCGAATCCGCGAACCCCGGGCAAAACGTCGCAACCGCCGTTGCCCGTCCCGAACCCATGGCGACCAAAAGCGACCTGGACCGCCTCGCCGAACTCATGGAAGAGGAACGCACCCTGGAAAAAGAGGCGGAGTTTCTTCGCTCCATCCTGATGGAGGGCGCGGGCTCCGGCGGGTCCGGCCCGCACGACGAAAAGGCGCTCAAGGAAAAAGAAGAGCAGGTCAGCCAGCTTCAAGAGCGCATGGTGCGGATGCAGGCCGAGTTCGAGAATTTCAAGCGCCGCATCAATCGGGACAAGAAGGACGTGGTGCGCTTCTCCAACGAGGCGCTGATCCAATCGCTGCTGCCGATCATCGACAACTTCGAGCGGGCCTTGGCCCACGCCGACGCCACCAACGACGCCGAAGCCACCATCGACGGCGTGCGCCTCATCCTCAAGCAGATGCACAACACCTTGGCGCAAAACGGCGTGCGCAAGATCGACGCCTCGGGCCAGGTTTTCGATCCGGCGTTTCACGAAGCCATGGCCACCATGCCCACCGACGACGCCGACGCCGGCAAGGTGATCTCCCAGTACGAACCCGGTTATTTGCTCCATGAACGGCTGCTGCGTCCGGCCAAAGTGGTCGTCGCGGAAAAAACGGCCGGCCGCGAGGCCGCGACATCGAAGGCCACACCGGACAGTAGTGAGGAAAACTCCGACAAAACCCTTGAGGTCCGCGAGAAAAACGCCGATCCGGTTAATGAAAACATCACCGAATTACCGGATGAAACCGACGGCGGAGCCGGTGAGGCCCACGTTGGGGATGAAAGTGCGACAACCGTGGAGAAACCCACGGATTCCGAGGCGTTGGACGAAAGCAGATAACCTTGACCGGGTGTCACACTCCGGCTAGACTGATCTTTCTTCCGACATGGCGAAATGGGACGGCAAGGGGCCACTGATGAGCAAAAGCATCGGGATCGACCTGGGGACAACCAACTCGTGCGTGGCTTTGATGGAAGCCGGCGAGCCGGTTGTGATCGCGAATTCTGAAGGCTCGCGCACAACGCCTTCGATGGTCGCGTTCAACGAGAACGACGAACGTCACGTCGGCCAGATCGCCAAGCGTCAGGCCATCACCAATCCGGGCAACACGATCTACGCCATCAAGCGACTGATCGGACGCAAGTTCGATTCGGTCGAGGTGCAGCGCACCATGAAGATGGTGCCTTACTCGATCGTGCGCGCCGACAACGGGGACGCGTGGGTACAGGTCGAGGGCCAGCAATACAGCCCCGCCCAGATCTCCGCCATGGTCCTGGAAAAAATGAAGCAGACCGCCGAGGACTACCTGGGCGAGGAAGTCACCGACGCGGTCGTCACCGTGCCGGCGTATTTCGACGACGCCCAGCGCCAGGCCACCAAGGACGCGGGCACCATCGCCGGCCTGAACGTGCTGCGCATCATCAACGAGCCCACGGCCGCTTCCCTGGCCTACGGCTTGGAGCAAAAGTCCGACGAGCTGATCGGTGTGTTCGACCTGGGCGGCGGGACGTTCGATATCTCCCTGCTGGAGATCAACGACGGCGTCTTCGAGGTCAAATCCACCAACGGCGACACGTTCCTGGGCGGCGAGGATTTCGACAACCGGATCATCGAGTTTCTCGTCAGCGAGTTCAAGAACGAGACGGGCATCGACCTGACCTCGGACAAGATGGCCATGCAGCGTCTCAAAGAGGCGTCGGAAAAGGCCAAGCACGAATTGTCCAGCCTGCAGGAAACCGATGTGAACCTGCCGTTCATCACGGCCGACAAATCCGGCCCCAAGCATCTGAACATCCACCTGACGCGCACGCAGCTCGAGGAGTTGGTATCCGACCTGATCGAGCGCCTGGTCGATCCTTGCCAATCGGCCCTTAAGGACGCGGCGATCAGCCCGAACGACATCGACCGCATCATCCTGGTCGGCGGCATGACGCGCATGCCCGCCGTGCAGGAGAAGGTCCGCACCATCTTCAAGAAAGAGCCCTACGCCGGGATCAATCCGGACGAGGTCGTCGCCATCGGCGCGGCCATTCAGGGCGCGGTGCTTCGTGGCGAGGTGCAGGACGTCCTGCTGCTGGACGTGACGCCCCTCTCCCTGGGTATCGAAACCCAGGGCGGCATCTTCACGCCCATCATCGAACGCAACACCACGATCCCGACCAAGAAAAGCCAGGTCTTCTCCACCGCCGCCGACAATCAGCCGGCCGTGACCGTGCACGTCCTGCAAGGTGAGCGCGAGATGGCCTCCAACAACCGCAGCCTGGGCCGGTTCGAACTGGTGGGCATCCCGCCGGCGCCGCGAGGCGTGCCTCAGATCGAGGTGACGTTCGACATCGACGCCAACGGCATCGTGCATGTGTCCGCCAAGGACCTGGGCACCGGCAAGAAACAGACGATCCAAGTCACCGGCGGCAGCGGCCTGTCCGAATCCGATATCGACCGCATGATTCGCGAGGCCGAGGAATCCCGCGAGACCGACCTGCGCCGTCGTGAATTGGCCGAACTCAAAAACAGCGCCGACGGCCTGATCTACACCGCGGAAAAATCCCTGCGGGAATTCGGCGACCGCCTCTCCGACCAGGAGATGGATCAGATCGAAAACGCGATCTACGAGCTGAAGGAAACCCTCAAGGGCGACGAAGTCCGGGCGATCCGCAAGGCCATCGACGAGCTGAACAAGGCCTCCCACAAGCTGGCCGAGACCATGTACTCCACCTCGTACGGCGGCCAGTCCCTCGGCGCCGGCGCGGATGAAGAGTTCGACGACGACTTCGACGAGGACTTCGACGACTTCGACGACGACTTCTAGGATGCCGTCGCGATAACGACATTTCCGTGAAACCCGGGGCTGTGCCTCGGGTTTCCTTTTTGGCCGTCGGATGAAGGGGACACGGCGCGATGCAGCGGCGGGAGTTTTTGACGGTGTTGGGAGCGAGCGTCGCGGTCGGTTGGGCGCCGGGACTGGTCCGCCTCGCGCACGCCGAACCCGAAATCATCACCACGCACTTCGACCCGGCCGTCGATTCCGGCGGTCGAACGATCCGCGCCGCCTACCGCATCCGACGTAAAGGCCCGACGGTGTTTCAGGCCAGCCTGCATGTCGCCGCCAAGGAAACCAGCGCCCCGGAAACCCTCGTCACTGTCTACCAATCGACCTTCGCCTACAAAAACGGCGTCTACACGCCCCTGGCCGCCCGCGAAGCCTGCAGTCGGCGCATCCGTCATCAGGGCGCGCAAAAGGTGGCGACGACGTTGCTCTTTGACCATGCCGCCGGTCGCGTCGCCATGCAGGACACGCGGGCCAAGACGGTCCGGTCCATGCGTTTCGAGGAGCGGGATCAGACGTTGTTCCTGCTGCTGGCTCGGGCGGTGGGCGGCGGGTTACGACCCGGCGATTACCCGTGCGTGCTGGCGCCGTCGGCCCATAGGTTGGTGCGCGCCACGGTCCAGGTCCGCGAAGACAACGGCGGTGTGCTCATCACCGCGCCGGGCGATTCCCTGGGCGGCGGCGGAGAGGTTGATGACATGATCCTGGGTTGGAGCCCCGGCCCCGACCGCCCCAAGCTGCGCATCCGCATGCCCGGCTTGGACGACGTCACCCTCGCCGAAAAGGACCAAGACGCCGACGGCTAGGACGACTTCTCCGGATCGTCAAACACCGGCTTGCGCTTTTCGGAAAACGCCGTGAGGCCCTCGAAGCCCTCGGGCGCGTTTGCCGATTCGGCCAGGGCGATGCGCTCGTCCTCCAGGCGCTGCTCCAACTGGGCCTCGAAGCTCGAACGCAGCATCAACTTCACACGCCCCAGATTCGCCACCGCTTTGGCCGCCAGCTTATGGGCCATCGCCAGCGCCTCGTCGAGCGCCGCGCCGTCGTCGACCACCCGCGTGGCCAAGCCGAGAGACAGCGCCGTGTCCGCGTCGATGCGCTCGTCGAGCATGGCGATCTCCAACGCCTTGGCCAGACCCACCAAGCGCGGCAGCGTCCATGTTCCGCCTCCGTCGATCGCCAAGCCCGCCGCCGTGTAGGCCTGCTGCAAAAACGCGGAGCGGGCCATCACGCGCAGGTCGCACGCGAGGGCCATGGAAAACCCGCCGCCCGCCGCCACGCCGTTGACCGCCGCGATCACGGGCTTTTTCATGTTGCGGATCTCGGTGATCGCCTGATGAAAGACGGTCGCCAGTTCGTAGAACGCCTCGCCCGGCGCGTCCGGATTCAGTCCCAGAATCGATTTCAGATCGCCCCCGGCGCAAAAGGCCTTGCCTTCACCGGTCAGCACCACGACGCGCACGGCGTCGTCCCGACCCACCGCCCGCAGCGCTTGCCAGAGCGCGGTGATCGTGTCGGCGTCAAAGGCGTTAAAGGCGCCCGCCCGGTTGAGGCTGATAATCGCCACCGGTCCGTCCCGGCGCGTGATGACCAAAGGCTCGTCACTCATTGTCGCTCCTCCCCGAAACTCGTTGGGAAATTCGGCCCGCGCACAATAGCGGATTGCCTTGTGGTTCGCCACCGGGGACACAACGCATCAGAGCCGCGAACGGTAGTGAGCGGTTGGCGACAACCCGGCACTGATCGTTCGATGTTCGTTCGTTTCAGAGCCCCGACCTGTAGGGAGGGGCCTGATCCAACCCGGCACGAACCTTACGTTGTTGGCACATCGCACGCGACGTACCGGCACGTCCCAAACCGCTCACGACCGTTCGCGGCTCTGAAAGGTCGCAGCGGTTTGCGTACAACGAACTCGGCGCCCGCTCGCTACCCGCCTACCGATCCTTCAACCGATACACAAAACGCAGTCCCGACCAGGTCTCGTCCACGGCGCAGACCTTATTGTCCACCAGGCCCGCCGCCAGGCCGATTTCCCGCACGACGCTATCCGTCACGTCCGTCGCGACACCGGAAGCCTTCTTCGGCCGGCAGATCCAAAGACCGCCGTTTTTTTCCAGACGTCCGGCCAGGGCGGCGAAGCGCTCGCGCAGTTCCTTCGCGTCGGTCGTGAAAAAGAGCATCACGTCCGCCGCGTCTTTTCCGCGCAAGTCGCGACGCACTGTCACCGCCTCGGGCAGTTCCCCCAAGGTGGCGTCGAAATCCGGCGGTCCGGCGATCACCCGCACCCGATGGCCGGGTTTGATGCCCAATTTTTTCGGCAGGGGCGTGCCCGAGTAACCGGCCGGCGTCATGGGACCCGGGGGGCGGGCTGGAAGAGGTCGGCCATGACGCCGAACCAGGGGCAGGTGGCGCAGTGGATCTCGGTTCCCGGCGTCACGGAAGGGCAGTCGCGTTCGTCGGTGGGGGATTCGAAAAGCACTTTGCCCGACAGGGCCACGGAAAATTTGTAGATACGCTTCTCATCGACCGGGTCGAAGATGAAAAATGCCGATTGCTTGCATTGGGGGCAAACGCGACGGTCGGGCAGGGGTCCGGGATGGATCTCCACCGGCATCAGGTTTGCTCCACCGGCGATCCGCCCGAATTTTCGCCGTCGGTTCGATCCGCGTATTCGGGATACATCTTCGACATGCACTCCGGACAGATGCCGTGGGAGACCTTGGCGTCGGTCTGGGACTGGATATAGCGCGAAACTTCGATCCAGTACCCCTCGTCGTCGCGAATTTTGTTGCAGACCGAGCACATGGGCAGCAGCCCCTGCAAGCGCTTGATCTCGTCAATGGTGTGTTCCAGCACCCGCACGGCCGACGCGAGTTGGACGTTCCGGCGCAGGCGCTGGCGCTCGTAAAACTGAATGACGGCGACGGTAAAGCACGAAATGAAGAAGTAGATCGAGACATTGACGGCCACGTAGCGCGGATCGGTGAAATAGGGCCGGATCTCGTCGGCGACCTTAAAGAGCGGCGCGTAGGTCAGCGTGCCCTGCACCTCGAAATAGAGAACGGCGAGGTAAACCGCGTTGCCCAGGGCGTAATAGATCCACCCCCAGGTGAACCCCAGGGCCAGGCCGGTGGCGACGATGGTCGCGGGGATGATCATCAGCAGCAGGGTGTTTTGCGAACCGGCGAAGTGGATGTGCGTGACCCAGGCGGCGAGCAGGACAATGGTGGTCAGATGGGCGACGAAGGAGAAGATGCGAGGCCGGTTGGCGTCAAAGCTCTCGGATTTGAAACGCCACCAGTAATACACACCGCCCGCCATCGCCACGCAGTAGACAACCAGCGCCAGATTCAGATGGATCGACGTCTGGGCGGTGGACGCCTTGAGTTTGCCGTCGGCCACCCCGATGTGGAACATGAAGAACTGCACCACCAGCATCAGGACCATGACCGCGATAAAGACCGCCACCACGCGCAACCAGAACGCGAAGCGATGGGCGTCATCGCCGGGCAAATCCTCGGCCGCCAGATCCCCGGCGATCAGGTCGTCGACCAGGGCCGCGTCGTGCGTCGGATCGTTGTCCAAACGTTCATGGCTATGTGCTTCGTGACTCGCCACGGGTCCCCTCGCCGACGTCGTTCTCGCTGACGCCGGAGCTTCGGATCACGTCATCAGCCCCAATACCTCGATGGGACAACAACTCTCGGTAAAATGCAACGGCGAGGTCATGGGACGGCAAGGAGGTCTACAAGAGGCTTGGGGGGCGGGACAGACTCAGACGATCTCCGCCTCGTAGACATTCTCGAAACTCTCGTCGCTATGGAGCAGCGTCAGTTCGACGCGCAGCCGCCCCGCGACGTGGGCCTGGACGCCGTATTCGGCCAGGAGGACGGCGTAACTGTCGGGCGGCAGGGCTTGGGGCACGGTCTCGTCGATCAGGGGGCGATTCTCATCGTCCGTGATGCGCACGTGCACCCGCGCGTCGGGGATCGGGCGGCGCTCGTCGTTGACCGCGTACACCCGAACGGGCGCCGTCTCCCCCTTGCGATATCGGTCCTTGTCCAGAATCGCGAAGGCGTACACCGGCCGGAACGCATCGGCCAGCTTGGCGAAACTGGACTTGGGCGTGCGCCAATAATCGACCACCGACCAGAGGATCGCCGGGTTCGGGTCCAGGAACATGAACGAGATCGCCCCGCCGTTCGGCCGGTATTTCAAGCGCCGCAGGCGGTCGATGTAATGGCGGTTGAGGCGGGACTGGTAATCCTGCGTGGCCTGGATGTAGGACGCCAGATCGTGCCCCGCCCGCGGCGTCCAATGCTCCATCAACGCGGGTTGCAGGCTGTGCCTCGCCTCCAGGTGCTTCCAGTCGATCTTTTCGATATCCGCGTCCATGAACTTGGTCGCGTTTTCCAGGTTGGGGAAGGACTGGGCGCCGAATTCGGTGATGAACCGCAGGGCCTTGGGGTGCCCGCCGCCCCGGCGACAGATCCGGTCAAAGGCGCGCATCGTGCCCATGATGCGATACCATCCGCCGTAGAAGTGAAAGTCGGTCCCCTCGCGCAAAAACGGGATCTCGCCCGACGAACGCACCACCAGGCGCATCGGGTCGATCATGCCCACCGCCGCCTTGGTGCCCGTGTCCATCACGTCCCGGTTCCACGACCAGATCGCCAGCGTGAAGACCGTCTTGGCCAGCACGCGGGGGCTCTCCTCGGCGGTGTCGAAGACAAAGAACGACTCGTTGTGGCAACACCAGGCGGCCACGGACGGCCGGTTGTAAAGCAGGCGGACCATCGCTTCGGCTTGCCGACGGACGGTGTCCTGGGCCTCCTTGCGATAGGACCATTGCAGCGGCATATCCTGCCAAAGCAGTACCCCCGCCCGGTCCGCCGCTTCATACAGGCACGGCGCGCCGACATGGGCATGCACCCGCTGCATGTTCAGATGAGCGGCGCGGGTCAGCTCCATGTCCTTCGCCGCCGTCTCCGGATTCGACCGCGCGACGCGGGTGTCCATGGGCGGCAGATTCGAGCCCTTGATCCAAACGCGCCGGCCGTTCAAGCGTAGCTGATATTCATTCCACTCCAGCGTCCGCAGTCCGATCAAATCGCTCCATTCGTCCAGGGTGCGTCGGCCTTGGGTGATGACAACGGTGACGCGGTAAAGGTCGGGACGGCCGAACGCGGTCAGATCGTGCGTCCACCAGAGGTGAGGGTCGGCGACGACGTGACGCATTTTTACCGAATTGAGACCCGGCCGGATCTCGAATTCGTTGACGAATTTTTGCGCCTTGCCGTCGAAGGTCTCGGGCGTGTACGTCGTCGTAACGCGCACCTCCCCGCCTTCGACCGCCTGGATGAACAGGCGTTCGACCTGGTGGGCGCCCTCGTCGGACAGGCGCTCGGTGTGGATCAGGTTCTCGGAAACATAAGCGCCGCCCGAGTCCTGGAGATAGGGCGTCCGCCAGATGCCGCCGGGATTGGTCGCCGGGTCCAGGCAGTCCCAGTGGGAGAAAACGCCCGTGACCATGCGCTTGCGGTTTTTGTCTTCCTCGTCGGGGCATTCGACTTCGAGGATCAGCTCGTTGGACGACGCGAGCAGGTCGGTGACGTCGTAGACCTGGGGCTCGAAAAAGCCCTCGTGATCGCCCAGGCGCGTGCCGTTCAGATAGGTCGTGCAGTAGTAGAAGACGCCGGGCAGGACGAGGCGGGTGCGCTTGCCTCGGGCGCGTTTGAAATCGAAGGTCTTGCGGTAGGCGACCTTGCCCACGTGAGTGGTGAGCTCGGGGTGCTCCTGCCAGTGGGCGGGGATCTCCTGGGATAGCCAGGCGACGTCGCCATAGCCGCCCGGCCCGGCGAAGGACGCCACCGGCGCCAACTGCCATGGACCGCCCAATTCCTTGCGCGCAAAACTCGCCAACGTCTCCCCCACGCGGCCCGATGTGCCCGATAAAGCCGTGCGATTGTTCCGGCGGCGCGCGGGGGTGTCAAGGCGACGGAACAATGTCATCGCCTTGATGGGTTTAAAAAAACCGATGTAAGCTAAAGGTAAATATGGAGGAAAAATCGCGATGTCAGACGGTGGGTATCCCGACGAGCAAAATGAGCATGAATTCGGTGGTCCATGGACAGAAGAGAAATTAGGAGTTCTACGAAATTACCTAAAAAATTACACCCTTGCATTAAAGAACCAGCCATTTCAGAAGATCTACATCGATGCGTTCGCTGGCTCCGGCCAACGAATCGACGCAGGGCGTCGAAGCCTCGCTGAACAGGCGAATGAATACCTTTTCGATAATCTTCGGGATGAAGATGCACAAACACTATTCAACGGATCCGCAGCGAACGCCTTGGAAATCGATCCACCCTTTGATGGATATATCTTCATCGAAAAAGATCCGGAACGTTGTCGAAAGCTGGAATATCTAAAACAACAATTCCCTTTGCTCGAAAGTAGAATTTACGTTCGAAACTGTGAAGCCAACTCCGAAATACAAAGGCTTTGCCAAAAAATCAAATGGCATCAAACACGAGCAGTACTATTTCTTGATCCATATGGACTGCAGGTTGATTGGGACACCATCAAAGCGATTGCTGGAACGCAATCAATCGACCTTTGGCTTCTCTTTCCGTTATCCGGCTTGAATCGGCAACTGCGGAAGGATGGCAAAATCGACGAGGCGACGCGAAAGCGCATTGACCGGCTCCTGGGAGCGGAAGACTGGTACGAACATATCTATGAGGTCAGCAAACAAGCCGACCTCTTCTCATCCCAACCTACTCATCGAAAAGTTGCAAATGTCGAAGGAATCGGTCATTTCGTTCTTCAGCGCCTTCAAGAGATCTTTCCCGCCGTATCTTCTACTTTAGGTATTCTCTGTAACCGCCAGAAAAGCCCACTCTTTCTATTCTGCTTCGCTGCTGCTAATGAGAAGGGTGGTCCTATTGCAAAAAGGATCGCCAATCACTTGTTGAAGGGCTTAGGTTAGTGGCACAAGGTTCGACAATCGAATGGACTGAGGCGACATGGAATCCTGTCACCGGTTGCGACAAAATCAGCCCCGGCTGCAAATTTTGCTATGCCGAGCGCATGGCCAAGCGCCTTCACGCCATGGGCAATCCAAATTACCAAAACGAATTCCGTGTTACCCTCCAACCTCAAATGCTGAATCGTCCTCTTGAATGGAGCAAACCTCAAACCATCTTCGTCAATTCCATGAGCGACCTTTTTCACGACGATGTACCGCCCGAGTACATCCATCGCGTATTTCGAACAATGCGTGAAGCTAACTGGCACCGATTCCAAGTCCTAACAAAACGCTCTGACCGACTACTGAAAATGTCTGATGAGCTTGAATGGGCAACAAATATTTGGATGGGCGTGAGTGTCGAAAATAGGGACTACTGTTACCGCATTGACCATCTGCGCCATACCAATGCCGCCGTCAAATTCCTGTCTGTCGAGCCATTATTGGGTCCTCTCTCCGATTTGAGCCTAGAGGGAATCGACTGGCTGATTGTTGGCGGGGAATCCGGTCCGAAAGCAAGACGGGTCGATCCTGAATGGGTAGTTGATATTCGCGATCAATGCATTGCTGCCAACGTACCCTTCTTTTTTAAACAATGGGGTGGGACTAATAAAAAGAAAACTGGACGTACTCTTGATGGGCGCGTCTGGGATCAGATGCCCCTCTAACGACGGACAAA
>JACKCT010000015.1 GCA_020633895.1 Deltaproteobacteria bacterium
GACGAGTTGGCCGGGCTGACACGAGTCTTCGCCGATTCGGAAAACAACTATGTCCTCACCGGCGCCATGGAATTCACGGCTAAGGCCGAGCGCGGGTACTCTCTGTCAACGCGGGCGCTGGTCGACGGCATTTCATCCGCGTCGACTAAGGTCGGAGCCGACTTGGACCAGGCTTATGTCGGCGGCTTTTCCAACCGTCAGCGCAGCCGCTACAAATTCAGCCAGCCGAACTGGCGCCGCGCGCGCTACGAGCTGTCCGCCTCGGGCGGCGCGAATTTCGGCGAGAACGAAACCGGCGTGGGATACATCTACTCCTGGGAATCCATCTACGAGAGCCACACGGTCTACGCTCGATACCTGCGCCACCTGGCCCAACGCAATGCGTCGGTGTCCGCCACCTGGTATCACAACTTCGACAGCGTGCTGCCCGACGAAGACGAAGAACGCGCCGACGAGTTGGGGCTTCCCTCGCGCAACGACGCGGACGGTGTCTCGGCCGCGTTCCAGCAGGCGCTAAGCCGGACGACCGTGGTGATCGTCTCCGCGTCGGGGCGAATCGAGCGGGGCGTTTTGGAATCGCCGGAGCGGGATATGCGATTCGATCTCGCGGACGGAATCGCCGCCGTCGGCCCCGAGCGCCTTCCCGACGAACGCACACGCGCGGCGGGGTCGGTGCGCCTGTCGCAATATCTCCGTCCCGGATCGGCCGTCCACGGAATCTATCAATACGACCTCGACGAGTGGGGCACGCGCGGCCACAGCGTTACCGGCGCATGGTACGTCAGCCCGGGGCAGGACGTGCTGCTCCGTCTTCGGGTGCGTTACCATACGCAGTCGCCGTCGGATTACTCCACGCTCTCGGCGGATATCGCCGACGATTATTATTCCGGCGACCCCCGATTGCAGGGGTTTTCGTCGTGGCTGGCGGGGGCGCGCCTGGCGTTTGGGCCGTTGTTCGCCGCGCCGGGGCGCACGGTCGTTTCCGGCGGAATCGACGCGGATCTGTATTATCAAACGCCGCGTGACGGCCTGGAGCAGGGGTACTACGCGCCCATCGTCGGCGGGAATGTCCTGTTTCAGTTCTAGGCGTGTTTCTAGGCGAGGGACCTAGAGTTCCAATCCCAGGTGGAAGGCGCCGAACAATTCCGGGTCCGGGATGCGGTTGTCGCCGCCGTCGTCGATGAGCTCCCGGCGATAGCTGGTCGCCTCCAGGTTCACGGCGAAACGCACGTGGCGATCCAGGTTGAACGCCGTCCCCAGCAGATACGACGAATGCTCGTCCTTGTACCCGCTGTCATGCACTCCGTTTTTGCGGTCCGGGTCGAAGTGGTCGGCCCGGCCGATGAGCGCGAGCCGCCGCGTCAGCCCCGCCTCGAAAAACACCGACAGCACGGACGCATGCACCGTGTCCTCGCGCGTCGCGTCGCGGAAGGGGCGGTAGATTTGGTAGTCGGTCTCAACACCCAGATTGACGATGCGGCCCGACGCCGTGGTGGTGCGATAGTGCAGCAGCCCGCTGATACGCCACAGGGTCTCTTCCTCGTCGGCGTCGATTTTCTCATACCAGGCCGCGCCGGTGATCGACAGGCGTTCCAGGTATTCCACCCGCGCCAGCGGCCGCACCGTCAGCCGTCCGTCCACCGCCTTGCCGCCGCCCGTTTCCCGATGGGCCGCACCCTCGCCGTTGTAGTGGCCGACGCGCCACTCCATCCATTCGCCCACTCGGCCGCCGACGGCCACGCCCAGGTCGGTCTCCGACGGGGAGCCCAGATGCAGAGCCACCAGGCGAAACGGCGCCTCGCCGTCCTCGGTTACGACCGGCTGGGGGACGAGGGGACCTCGGCGGTAGAGCCATTTTTCGTACGCGGATTTTTCGATGAAGCGGTATCGCCAGGCCTCATCGAGAAAGGGGATATAGGACGTCGGCACCAGCCCGACCGAGGCATAAAAGGCGGGAGCGAAGTTCAGGCGCACCCAGGCATGGTCCGGGTCGGCGCGCCATTCGTCGTCGCCCGGGTCCCGCGTCGCGGCGACGAGGACGCGCACGTCATAGAACCCGTCAGCGCCGTGGGCGTCGAATCCAAGCCGCACGCGCTCCACGTCGAACTGCGAATCGCCGGTCGTCTCCCGCCGCTCGTCGTAATCCGGATACCAGATCGTCCAATTCTGCCGCCAGGAAAAATACGCGTCCCCCGCCGGGCGGATCGCGAAGTCATCTCCCGCCTCGTCGGCCCACGCACTCGCGGCGCGGAACGCCATCGCCAGAATCAAGATCAAGGCCGGCCGGCATCGACGAATCATGTCGGATATTGTGCATGGATTGCCGCGAGCGGGCCAGCGTGAGCCTAATTTCCCAAGACCCACGCTTCATTGAAATGCACCCAGCCGATGGTGCGTCGGTTGTGGGAGTACGTGACCCAGATGCTGCCGTCGTGCGTGGACTGCGTGATGGAGGGGTAGTCGTAGGCGCAGGCGGGGGCGTCGCATTCGTCGATGAGGTTTTTCACCGCGTCGAAGGTCGCGCCGCCGTCGCGGCTTAAAGCGACCGTCAGCGGAAAGCGCGCGTCCGGCGCGTCGTTGTAGACCACCACCACGTTCCCATCCAACAGACGCACCTGGTCGATCGACGTCCCGCTGTTGGGCAGCGCGGTGGATTCGCTCGCCGTCCAGGTGGCGCCACTGTCGTCCGAGACCATGCGTTTGATGTGGTTGTCCAACGTGCCGTCGCGGGTGAGGGCGGAGACGGTGCCGTCGTCCAGCACGACCAGCGACGGTTGAATCTGCCCCCGGTGATCCCAGTAAAACTTCAGCGACAGATTCTCTTCCTCGGTCCACGTGGCGAAGTTGTCGCCCGAGCGCATGAACACCGGATACGCCAGGCATTCGTTGTAGAGCGGCAGGAATAATTCGCCGTTGGCCAGGCGCACGGGGCGGTGCCGCGTCATCCAGCAGTAATCGTCGCGTAGTGTCGTCGCCGGGGACCAGGTGTCGCCTTGGTCCGCCGAAGTGATCATGCGGACGACGGATTGATTCCAACTGTCGCCGAAAATCGAGACGAAGAAGACGGTCAGCTTGCCGTCCTCGTCGACCCAAAGGGCGGGATTGCCTTCGGAGTGTTCCGGATCGTCGTAGATCACCTCGGGCCACGTCCATTCCTCGGCGCCGGGTTCCTTGAGCGACCACACGATGCGTGCGTCGCGGGATTTTTCCGCCACGCCGTGATACCAAACCGCCGCGATAGTGCCGTCGGGCAATTCGGCGATGGTGGAGCCGTGGTTATTGCAGTTGAATTGGGGGATGCCCGTGTCGTAGGGCGCGCATTCCAGGGAATCCTTCGGCAGGATGAATCCCTTTTCGAACAGCGGCTCCTGTTCCTCCGGCGGGAAGGTGGAGTCATCGTCGTCGTCCCCGCACTCCAGCGCGGTCGGATATCCGACGAACAGCATCCACACGGCGAGCACGGCAATCGCGAATCGCAAAGGGTTCTCCTGCTTGAAGAATTCGTCATCGACCCTGTCAGCATAGCCCATGGGGCCGGGGCGTGGCGAGGCGCAATCCCACGGCGCCGAATACGCTGGACACACCGGCCGATCCCGGCTATCAATCGGCGGTTCGGATCGATTTCTCAACGGTTAGGAGTATGTTTTGAACGAAATGGAATGGATCAACAGCGGCAAGGAATGGCTCTTGACCAAGGGGCCGGACTTCGTGATGAATCTGGTCGTGTTTCTGCTGATTCTGATCGTGGGCGCCATTGTGATCGCGACGATCAAGCGCATCGTCGCTCGTCTGCTCAAGGCCTCTCAACGCATCAACGAAACGCTCGAGCGCTTTTTCGTCAATGTCCTGGGCAAGGTGATGTGGGTGGTGCTGATGATGATCGCGCTGCCGCGCCTGGGCATCGACATCGCGCCGCTCATCGCCGGTCTGGGCGTCACGGGCTTCATCGTGGGCTTCGCGTTCCAGGAGTCCCTGGGCAACCTGGCCGCCGGGCTGATGATCATCCTGAACCGTCCCTATGAGGTCGGCGACTTCGTGACGGTCGCCGGGCATTCGGGCGCGGTCAAGGAGATCAACATGATGGCCACGATGCTCGCCACGCCCGACAATCGGAAGATCACGATCCCCAACAGCTCCATCTGGGGCGGGCCGGTCGAGAACTTCACCTGCAACCCGACACGTCGCGTGGACCTGACGGTGGGCGTCTCCTATGACGCGGATCTCAACCAGGCCAAACAGGTCATTGAGTCGGTCGTCAAGGGCATCGGCCTTGTCCACGAGGAGCCGGCTCCGGTCATTGAAGTCGCCGAGTTGGCCGATTCGTCGGTCAATTTCGTTGTGCGCCAGTGGACGAACACCGCCGACTACTGGACCGTCTTCTTCGCGCTGCAAAAGGGCATCAAGGAGGCCCTGGACGCCGCGAGCATCGGCATTCCCTATCCCCAGATGGACGTGCATCACCACGGTTTGGGCTCAGGGAATCCCACCGGCGCGTAGTTCTCTCCACAATATCTTTCGACCGACCAAGGCGGGCCCGAGTGGCCCGCTTTTTTGTTTTCACGTGCCCGGATTTATAGGGATCGGTCCCTTTTGGGTGGCGCGGAGCCGTCGGAAAAATAATCAACTGGAAAAAATCCATCCGTGGCGATAATGTGTCGAAGGCATGACAATTCGAGGTGTAGGATGCATTCGCCCTTTGGACGTTGGACGACAATATTCTTTGTGATTCTCTTGGCTTTCAGCCTCATCGGCAGTGACTGCGGCGGCGGCGATGACGACGACGACAGCGGCGACGACGATGTGGTCGACGACGATTCCGCTGACGATGACACGGCTGACGATGACACGGCCGACGACGACACGGCTGACGACGACACGGCCGACGACGACACAGCCGACGACGACACGGCTGATGACGACACATCGGACGATGATACGTCTGACGACGACACCGGCGACGATGACACCGGCGACGACGACGCGCCACTGGCCGAGCCTTTGGGCGAGGGGGAAGTGCGTCTCGGGCAGATCACCGACGACCGCGAACTGATCGGCGGTCCCCGGGCGGCGGGGGCGATCGGCGACTACAAGCTCTACAACGCCGACGTCGAATTCATCGTGCGTTCGCCGGATAATCCCGGCGTGTCGTGGTTCACCTTCGGCGGCAACCTGATCGACGCGGACATCGCGCGGCCGGTGGGCGTGCCGGGCAACGACGGCCTGCTGGCGATGGACACGATGATCTCCATTCCGCGAGCCTTTCGCGCGACGCAGGCCGAGATCGTCAACGACGGCACGGACGGTCAGGCGGCGATCCTGCGCGTCTCCGGCGACGACGGCGGCATGGGGATTGTCGACGGAATCATCCAGACGGACAAACAGAACCTGAAGATCGTCTACGACTATGTCCTCGAGCCGGACGCGAATGTGTTGTTGTTGCGCACGACCGTGACCAACGAGGACGACAAGGACAAGAGCATCTTCATCGCCGACCTGCCGCTGTGGAGCGACGAAATGCGCTTCTTCGCACCGCGCGCCGGTTTCGAGCAGGGCGACACGGATCTGTTCGCCAGCGTGCGTTGGGTGGCCGGGCTGAACTACACGGGCGCGAACCTCACCTACGGTCTGGCGACGACCTCGCCGGACGAGAGCTTCTATTCGCCCTATCAGGACGGCGACATCATCCCACTGGTGGTCGGGTTCATTCCGTTGGCTCAAGGGGAAAGCGGAACGATCGAGCGGCTGTTCATCGTCGGCGACGACGGCACGGGCGACATCGACGAAGCGCTCTTCCAGTGGGACGCCAACGCGGATTTCGGCACGATCGACGGCCATGTCGATAAGGAAAACGGGGAAGTGATCTCCGACGTCACGGTTGTCGTGCAGAACACGAAAAAGCCGGACGGGAAGAACTATGTGGCCGCGATCCGCCCGGATGCGTCCGGGGATTTTTCCCTGCCGATCATTCCCGGAAAATACAAGCTGACCGCCTTGGGTGAGGGACGGACGGACGCGGGCAGCGTCGAGGTGAACGTCACCGCGAGCGCGGCGGCGAGCGCGACCGTGCCGCTCAATGAAGCGGGATTCTTCGGATACACCGTGGAGGACGGGGAGGATACGCCGATCCCGGCGCGGGTGACGATCTTCGCCGGACACGACGCGCCGTTGAACGCCAACGTGGTCACACGCTCTTGGACGGCGAACGGCGAGGGATTGGTTCGCCTCGTCCCGGGCGACTACACCGTCGTGGCGACACGCGGATTCGAATACGAGTTGGACCGGCAAAATGTGACGGTCACGGCGGGCAACACGGCGGGCGTGGATTTCGTCCTGGAACGCACCGTCGACACGACGGGCTACATGTCCGGCGATTTCCACATCCACACCGAATTTTCCATCGACTCCACGGTCCTGGCGGCAAACCGCATCCGTGAACTGGCCGGCGAGGGCATCGAGATGCCCGTTATCACCGACCACGACTTCGTCTCCGACTACATGCCCTACGCCCAGGAGCAGGGCCTGACCCCGTTCATCCACCCGGTGCGCGGCAACGAAGTCAGCCCGTACAAGGGCCACACGAACGTCTGGCCCCTAGTCCCGCCGACGGACGCCGACGCCTATTTCGGCATCGGCCTGGTCGAGTACGACGAGAACGGCGATTTCGTTAAAGAGCGGACCTTCGGCGACCTGTGGGATCTGGCCGAAAGCGACTACGGCGCCCAGGTCTTCCAAGTGAACCATCCCCGCGACGGCTCCGGCTGGTTCGACTCGGTGGGCTACGATCCGATGGTCGGCGTCTCGTCCGCGGACCCGAGCGAGTGGTCGCCGAACTTCAGCGCCATCGAGGTCTGGAACTCGGGCAAGAACGACAACGGCACGCTCGTCGATTGGTTCAGCTTCCTGGACCAGGGCTATGCCTACACGATGAACGGCAACTCGGATTCCCATACTTCGTCGTCGCTGCTGGGCAATCCGCGCAACTACTTCGCCATGCCCACCGACGATCCGGCCGAGGCCGACCCGGCGGACATGGTCGATTCGATCCTGGGCGCGCGCAATGTCGTATGCAATGGGCCCTTCATCAGCTTCTCCATCGAAGGCACTCCGGTGGGCGGCCTTGTGACCGGCTTGGCGAAGGATCCTTCGCCCGACATCGAGCTGGAGATCAAGGTGCAGGCGCCGTCTTGGGTCGACGTCAACTACGTGCGCGTGTACTCCAACAACGGTCAGATCGTGGCGCAGAAGGAGATCACGACTTCGACGGATCAGGTGGTGCGTTTTGACGAGACGATCAGCGTGTCGGCGCCGGTGGATGCGTACTTTGTCGTCGAGGCGGGACACACCTCCGCGCGCATCGCGCCGTTGGATCGGGGCGAGCCGGTCTTTGCGATCACCAATCCGATCTGGGTGGATGTGGACGGCAACGGCTCGTTCGACGCGCCGGGCCTGCCCAAGTCCGCCGCCTCGGCTTACGCGGATGTGCCGCGTCGCTTCGGCATGACGCCCTCGGCCCATCACGAGACGGCCCAGTGGTGGAGGCATCTGCCTCGTTAGCGCCGGACGGCTACGGGAAGGTTCAGTTCCGCGACCACAGGCAGGTGATCGGAGGCCACGCGGATCAGGGGCGTCTTGATGGTGCGGCGCGTGGTGACGCACGTCGAGGGCGTCACCCAGATGCGGTCCAGGGCAAAGAGGGGAAAGCGCGACGGAAAGGTCCGCATTCGTCCCGACGGTCCGAAACACGCCGACAGCAGCCGCGTCATCCGGCGGCGCGGCGCCCATTCGTTAAAGTCGCCTAACAAGATCCGGATCCCTCCCGGACGCGGATCCAACAGGGACAGCAGCCGCTCGGCCTGGGCCCGTCGTTCCGCGGCGGACAGCCCGAAGTGCGTGACGACCACGCGCATCTTGCGGTCGTCGTTGTCGAAATCCGCCACCAGCGCGCCCCGTGGTTCGAATCCCGGCACGCTCAGATCCAACCGTTGGATCCGTGTCGGCGGCCGGCGGCTCAGCAACCCGTTACCGTAGGATTTGGACCGTTCGACGAGTGTCGGCCCGGCCACGGCGTGCATCTTCGTCTGTCGCGCCAATACGGCCAACTGGTCGACGCCGCCCGCGTTCCAATAGCCCGCGTCCACCTCCTGCAAACCGACGATGTCGGCGTCCAACTCGCGAATCACCTGCGCCACGCGCTCCGGATCGCGCACCCCGTCCATGCCGACGCACGCGTGGACGTTGTACGTCGCGACGCTCAGACTCGGCGGCGGCAAGGCACTCATGCGTCCTGCGTCTCCTCGCTTGACGGACCCAAGCCCGGCAGCTTGATGAAACGGCGCGCCAGGTAGAAGCCGCCGACGGCGACGGCGAGGACGACGACGGCCACCAGCGCGTTGACCACGCTCGGGTCCTGGGCGGCCTTGACGACGCTCTCCGACGCGACCGAAACGGCGAAAGCGCCGGGGGCCATGCCGATCAGCGTGCCGAACATGAAATAGCGAAAACGCAGCTTCGTCGCCCCGGCGACCATGTTGATCACCGCGAAGGGGGCGACCGGCACCACGCGTACGATCGCCACGACCCACATGCCTCGTCGGGAGAGGGCGCGATTGACGCGGTCCATGGCGCCGCCGAAGAGACGATGCAGCGAATCGCTCATGATGAGCGACCCGGCCACGAACGACACGGCGGCGGCGATCAGCGATCCGGCCAGCGCATAAACGAAGCCTTCGACCGGGCCGAAGAGCACCGCGCTCGAAGCGATCAGAGCCGTCACCGGAACCATCAAAAACGCCGCCAGCGAAAACAGCCCTGTCCACACGGCCGGCGCCCAGGTGTGATCGGCGGCGTAGTCGCGATACTCGGCGATGCGCCGGGGATCGATGTATTCGGACAGGCCGGTGAAACGCCACAGAAGAAACAGAATGACGCACGCTGCGGCGACCCCGACGAGTTTCATGATCTGGCTGGTTTTGGACATGGATTTTTGACTCTTGTGAAATTGCGTGAGAACCCGGTCGGCCGAGGCGGGCTTTTCCGGGTCGATGATTTCCTCGGGGGCGATCAGGGTCGAATTTTCTCGGAGGGAGGCTTCGTCAAACGGCTCCAAGCCGCCGGACTCACTCCGCAAGCGTTCAACGGCTTGGAGAACCAATCCCGTTTCGGCAATCGCGGCTTGCACCGTTTCGATATCGCTCTTGAGATGCTCGGCCAATAGGTCGGCGCGATAGCGCGCGATTTGCGCGGCGATGGCGTCCCGATTTTCCCCGGCTGCCTCCAGGCTCAGGCTGACCTCGGTGTCCAGGCCCATCGAGCGATTTGTCAGATTCGGCGAACCGACACTGATGAAGCGGTCGTCAACGATCAGCAGCTTGGCGTGAATCTTGATCGTCTCGCCGTGCCGACCGTTTTCGTCAACGCTGACGGGATAATAAAGCCCCAGACGCCCGTGTTCGTCGGCCTGCAGGAGTTTGGCGAAGATGCGGTTGCGCAGGGCGTCCATCGTGGATTCTTCGAGCCATCCGCCGCTGTCCGACGGCAGCAGAATGACGATCTCCGGCCCCGTTTCCCGGCGCAGGCTCTCGACCAAGGCGTCGCCGATGATGGACGAGGTGAGGTACTGATTTTCGATATAGATGCTCGATTCCGCCGCCGCCACGGCATCCAGATGGAGATTCTGAATCTCCCGCGTCTCGACGCAGTCCTTGTAATCCGGGCATGTTCGGGACAGCGCCACCGAAACGTTTTCCAGGTCGGGCTTGACGCTCCGAGGCCAGGGACGGTTGTCCGTCGCCGGTTCGGATAGACTTGCGCCGGTCGCCCGTTTCCAGCGTTCGCGAAAAAGATCGCCCAGCGCCCGAGCGGGAGCGCCTTCGAGGGCCCACTGCATGTCGTGGAAGGGGCGATAGGCCTCGCCGTCCGGCGTGACCCGACGCGGATCGTCCGGCCGGTGCTTCCGCGTGTCCCACCGCCAGATCGACAGGTCCATCCCGCCGCAAAACGCCACCGCGTCGTCCAGTACGACGATCTTCTGATGGTGCGACGCGCCGAGGGGGTGGTAGGCGTCCATCTGAAAATGAACGCGCGGATCGGTCTTCCAATCCAGCCGAATCGCCGGAAGGAATTCGCGTTCGAACAGATAGATCGTGGCGTAGTCCCAGGCGAGCAGATAAATGTGCAGGTCGGGGTTTCGGCGGACGGCGTGGTTGAGCGCCTCGGCCAGTTCGACCGAAACGTCCGAGCGGTCTGCGGCCTCGCCGCGAAGGAGGCGAAGTCGGCTCTGGAAATCCCATCCGGCGATGTAGACGCAGCGCTCGGCTTGCAAAAGAGCGTCAACGAACGCCGCGTAGTACGTCTCCCCGTCGATCAGCAACGACAACCGGTCGGCGGTTTCCTGACGCCAAAAATTTCGAGCCCCGGTGAGAATGCAAAAGTTATTTGATGACATAAAAACCTTTCACCGGCCACCAGGATACCCAAGGGAAAATTTGGGAACTAGGGGTCGCGATGACGGAAGTCGACGGAAATTGGGCGAAAACGACACAAAATGCGAGGGGAAAATCCGTATGCGGGCTATCCGACGGGCGGCCAGAACGTCAGGATGAGTGCGCCCCCGGCCAACGAAAGGCCGAAGGCGACGGCGATGTCGCGGGTCAAACGGGCCCCGGCCAGCAACGCGACGGCGCCGCCCTTGAAGACGAGATTCGCCATGGACGCGATGAACATCATGCGCCACCCGGTGTCCACGCGCACGCGCCCGGAGTTGATGAGTTCCGCGGTCGAGAGGGTGATGGCGTCCACGTCCGTCAGGCCGGAGAGGGTCGCGACGGCGTACATCCCCGCTTTGCCGAGATGGGATTGGGCGGCGGCGACGGCGAGAAGGATGAAGGCGTACAACAATCCGAAGGCAATGGATGCCCGGAACTGCAACGGGTCGTCCTCGGGTTCCTTGTCGCCGGTCGACGGGGTGTTTTTGACCGTCGTGAAAATCGCCAGGCAAATCAGCGCCATCCACCCGGCCAGCACGGCGAATTGAGGCACGATCAGCAGCGCGTGTTCGCGGGCGACGACCAGCACTTCGGCCGCGACACGCAAAAGCGCCAGCGTGGAGGCGACCATGATGACGAGGGTCGCCGCCTCGGTGGTTCGCGGGTGGCTTTTGGCCCGTCGGGCGTAGCTGACGGTGGTGGCGGTGCTGGAAATCAGGCCGCCGAGGATCCCGGCGAGCACGGACCCGGTGCGCGGTCCCAGGTATTGGGAAAGCAGATATCCGGCCAGGCTGATGCCCACGATGAGCACCACCATCGACCAGATGTGAAAGGGGTTCAGGACGTCGTAGGGCCCGTAGGTGCGATTGGGCATGACGGGCAGAATGACCAGGGCGAGCAGGACGACCTTGAAGACGGCGCGGATCTGGTCCTGGCCGATGCGTTCAACGAATTGATGCAGCGGCGCCTTCCATTGCAGCAACACCGCCGTCACCCCCGCCAGCGCGATGCCTTCGAGCGTGTAGCCCATCGCGATCATGGCGCCCACCAGGTACATGACCAGCGCCGCGACCAGGGTCGTGACCTGGAATTCGGCGTTTTTGGCGACGGCCAACAGTCGCGTGGCCACCACCAGGACGGCTCCGAGGACCAAAAGGCCCATCGCCACCACCCAAGGCCCGGCGGGACCGGAGATGGCGGCGGTCGCCACACCCATCAACGTGATTAGCGGAAACGTGCGGATGCCGAGTTGGTGGCCGCTCCACTGACGTTGCAGGCCGACGAGCAGCCCCAGCCCCAGGGCCAGTCCCAGTCGCCACCAAAGGTCGCCTTCGAGAATCATGTCAAAACGTTAGCGCGTCGGCGGCACGGGGGAAAGAGGCGAGGGCGCCATCGCCGGGCGAGGCGAACGAGGGGCAGGAAAAGAAAAACGCGCGCCCCGGATCGAGTCCGAAGCACGCGCTGTGCGTCTTGCACGGGTGGAGAGAATCGAACTCCCAACCCCCGGTTTTGGAGACCGGTGCTCTGCCAATTGAGCTACACCCGCCCACGGCGGACGGCCTGATTAGCACGCCGGCCGTTTGTTGACAAGTCCGCCCCTTACCAGGGCAATTCCTCTTCTTCCCAGGTAAGGAAGCGGCCCGAATCCTGAAAATCCAGGTTTTCCAACAGGGTGAGCATGCCGCCCACGACCGCGTCGGCCGTCAGCGGCGCTCGGGGGCCGCCCATGTCGGTTTTCACCCAACCGGGGTGGAGCATGACGACAGTGACTTCCTCCTCGCGCAGATCGACCGACAGGCTTTTGAACACCGCGTTCACCGCCGCTTTGCTGGAACGGTAGATGTAGTGCCCGCCCGATTCGTTCTGGCCGATGCTGCCCATCTGGCTGGAGAGGACGGCGATGATCTTGCGTTTGGATTTTTTCACGTTGGGCAGCAACGCGCGCGTGACCTTCATCGGCGAGAGCACGTTGGTTTCCAGCACGCGCCGCCACCCGTCGTAATCGATGTCGCCGAGGCGCTGGGCGGTTTCGGGGCCGTAGATGCCGGCGTTGTTGATGAGGATGTCGATGGGGGCGTCGGCCAATTCCTTGGCGACGGCGGCGATATCCGCGTCGTCGGTCACATCCATCCGATGCACCGAGATCAGCTCCGGGTGCTCGGCGGCCAGGGCGTTGAGGGCGTCGGCCTTTTTCGGATCGCGGCAGCAGGCGTGGACGCGGAAATGGTCCAGCGCCAGTTGGCTGACGAATTCCAGGCCGAGTCCGCGGTTGGCGCCGGTGATCAGGACGCTGGGCATGCGTCGGGTCCTTTCGGGTTGCGTTGCGTGGGGGAGTCTAGCGCGACGGGGGCGCGGGGCCAAGGAGAGGGCTCGATTTTTCGGAGGCGCGACTCTTTCCGTCAGAGCCCCGACCGGTAGGGAGGGGTCTATTCCAACCCGGTACGCCGCCCGGTAGACGCGCCGCTCGTGCCAGGTTGCTACAGACCGCTTACGACCGTGCGCGGCTCTGAAAGAGGGGGTCGCGGCTCTGCAAACGAAAAATCCCCCTAATCCTCGTCGTCCAGATCGTCGAACAGGCCCTTCTGCGGCGCGCCGTTCGTCTTGCCGTTAGGCTGAGCGGGTTTGGCGGCCTTCGGCTTCGCCTTGGCGGGCGGAGCATCCTCGGCAGCTTCTTCGGTCGGGACCGGCGCCGTCTCATCGACCTCCTCGACCGTCATCTCCATGCGGTTGGCGTATTGCAGCTTGGACAATTCGCTGACCGACGAGACGCGGTTTTTGTTGAGCGTCACGCCCCCGGCGCCGCGACTTTTGACCAGGTATTCGTCGAAGCGGATGTAGTAATCCGTCTTGATGCGCGGCTTCTTGCGCAATTTGACATGGGCGAACTGGTCCTCGCCGATGGACAGATAGAGGATGCGGGCCTTCTTCGCGCCTCGGCACAGGTCGTAGCCTTTGTCGCGGGTCGTGCCGCCGACGGTGAAGCGCTTGACCCACGACTGAGCCGTGTTGCGGTCCTCGTAGACGATGTTGAAGACCGTGTCCCGATCCTCGTCGCTGTAGATCTGGGCGTGGACGATGCCCTCGCCGACGTATTTCTGCGCCTCGGCTTTGACGACGACAAGCCGGCCGTCCTCGGTGATGACCAGGATATTGTCCAGGGGCGAACACGCACCCAACTCCTCGCCCTTCTTCAGGTCCGTGCCGATGAAGCCGTGTTCCCGATCCACATAGAGCTTGGAGGTGCGTTCCACCACTTCGACCGCCTTGACGGTCTCGAAAGAGTCCAGGCGCGTTTTGCGTTCGCGGTCCTTGCCGTAGGTTTCCAGCAGCGCGTCGATGTAGGCGATGGTGTACTTGGTCAGGTTTTTGAGATCCCGATTGACGCGCTTGAGTTCGTTGTCGATGGCGATGAGTTCTTCGTTCGCCTTCTCCGCGTCCCAGGCGCTGATGCGGCGGATCTTCACCTCGGTGAGCATGACCAGGTCATCGTGCGTCACCTCGCGGCGCAGTTTCTTCTTATGGGGCTCCAAGCCCTTGTCGATTTCGCTGAGCACCGACTCCCACGTTTTGCATTTCTCGATGCGCAGGTAGATGCGGTTTTCGATGAAGATCTGCACCAGGCTCTTATGATGCCAACGTGTTTCCAAGCGGTCGCGCTGTGTTTCCAGATCGCGCTTGAGCAAGTCCTTGGTGCGGTCGGTGTTGTACCTAAGGATTTCGGTGACGCCCATGGCGGCGGGATGGCCGTCGCGGATGACCATGGCCGTCGGGCTGATGGACACCTCGCAGTCGGTGAAGGCGTAGAGGGCGTCGACGACCTTGTCCATGTCCACGCCCCGCTGGAAGGTCACGACGATTTCAACTTGCGCGGCGGTGTTGTCCTCGACGTGGGCGAGCTTGATCTTGCCCTTGTCGGACGCGGCGATGATGGAGTCGATCAGTGAGTCGGTCGTCACGCCGTAAGGCACTTCGCGGATCACCACCGACTTGCCGTCGCCCGGTTCGATGGTCGCGCGCACTTTGACTCGCGAGCCGGACAGGCCGTCGTTGTAGTTGCTCACGTCCACCGATCCGCCGGTGGGGAAGTCGGGGTAGAGGGTGAACGGCTCCTTGCGCAGGTACGATTTTTGCGCTTCGAGCAATTCGACGAAGTTGTGGGGCAGGATGCGCGTCGTCAGGCCGACGGCGATGCCCTCCGCGCCCATGGCCAACAGCAGCGGGAAACGCACCGGCAGGGCCAACGGTTCCTTGTTGCGGCCGTCGTAGGAGCGCTTGTACGTCGTCAGGTGGGGAGCGAAGACGGTTTCCTTCGCCAGCTTGCTCAGGCGCGCCTCGATGTACCGAGCCGCCGCGGCCGAGTCACCGGTGACAGGGTCGCCCCAGTTGCCCTGCGTGTCGATCAGCAGGTTTTTTTGGCCCAAACCCACCAGCGCCGCATAGATCGAGGCGTCGCCGTGGGGATGGTATTTCATGCAGTGGCCGACGAGATTCGCGACCTTGTTGTAGCGTCCGTCCTCGTTCTCATACAGCGAATGCAGAATGCGCCGCTGCACGGGCTTGAGGCCGTCCTCCACGTCGGGGATCGCGCGATCGGTGATGACGTAGGAGGCGTACTCCAGGAAGTAGCGCTGGTAGGTTTCCTCGAGTTCCAGGTCGTTGCGCGCCTCGGGAATGGGGACGATGTCGGATTTCGACGCGCCCTTGGAGGATTTTCGACTGCCGGCGCCGTTGGTCGATTTCGAACTCATGCCACCGCCTCGGTCGCGGCCTCGTCATCCGCCTCGCCGACCAGATCCACCGGCTCGATCACCAGGTTGGAGGTGATGAAGTCGCGGCGCTCGGGCGTGTTCTTGCCCATGAAGTAATTGAGAACGTCCTTGATGGGCTTGTGCTTGTCGCCCATGTGGGGCGTGACCCGGTCCAGGCGGATTCCCGCGCCGATGAAGTCGCCGAATTCGTCCGGCGAGATTTCCCCCAGGCCCTTAAAACGAGTGATCTCCGCTTTGCGCCCGAGTTTTTCCAGCGCCGCCATCTTTTCGGTTTCGGAATAGCAGTAGATCGTCTCTTTCTTGTTTCGCACGCGAAACAAGGGCGTTTGCAGGATATGGACGTGCCCCTTGCGCACCAACTCGGGGAAAAATTGTAGGAAGAAGGTCAGGAGCAACAGGCGGATGTGCATCCCGTCCACGTCGGCGTCGGTGGCGACGATGACCTGGTTGTAACGCAGTTGGTCCAGGTCGTCCTCGATGCCCAGGGCGTGCTGCAGCAGGTTGAGTTCCTCGTTCTGGTACACGACCTTTTTCGACAAGCCGAAGCAGTTGAGCGGCTTGCCGCGCAGGGAGAACACGGCCTGCGTCAGGACATTGCGCGCCTTGGTCAACGAGCCGGACGCGCTGTCACCCTCGGTGATGAAAAGCTGCGTCGACTCGCGATTCTCGCCCTTGTCGTCGTTGTAGTGGGCCTTGCAGTCCCGCAGTTTCTTGTTGTGGACATTCGCCTTCTTCTGGCGCTCGTTGGCCAGTTTCTTGATGCCGGCCAGCTCTTTTCGCTCTTTTTCGTTCTGGCGGATTTTCTTCTGGATCTCGTCGGCGACTTGCGGGTATTTGTGCAGGTGTTTGACCAGCGTATCCCGCACGAAATCCACGACCCACGAGCGGATCGTCGGCCCGTCGGGGGTGACGTGCGTGCTGCCGAGCTTGGTCTTGGTCTGGGATTCGAAGACGGGTTCGTGGATGCGCACCAGCACCGTGCCCGCGATGCCGCCGCGAGCGTCGGAGGCGTCGATGTCTTTCTTGAAGAAATCCTTGAACGCCTTGAGCACGCCCTCGCGAAACGCCGCCTGGTGCGTGCCGCCGTCGTGGGTGTATTGGCCGTTGACGAAGGATTGATACGACTCGCCGTACGCGTCGGTGTGCGTCAGGGCATATTCGATGGAGTCGCTGACGACGTGGACGATTTCGTAGCGCGCGCCGTCGCCGACTTCCTTGGTGAGCAGGTCGAGAAGGCCGTTGTCCGAATAGATCGTCTTGCCGTTGTATTCGAGCTTGAGGCCGTGGTTGAGGTAGGCGTAGTTCCACAGCTTTTCTTCGAGCATGTCCGGGTCGTAGCGGTAGTCGCGAAAGATCGTCTCGTCCGGCACGAAATGCACCCGCGTGCCGTTTTTTTCCTTGGTGGGCTGAGGTTTGTCGTCCTTGACCAACTCGCCCTTGGCGAACTCGGCGCGTTTGACCTGGCCGTCGCGGAACGACTCGATAACGAACACGTCGGACAGGGCGTTGACCGCCTTGGTGCCCACGCCGTTCAGGCCCACCGAGCGATAGAACGCGCCTTCGTCGTATTTCGCGCCGGTGTTGATCTTCGCCACGCAGTCGATGACCTTGCCGTGGGGGATGCCTCGGCCGTAGTCGCGGATGGTGACGGACCGCTCCTCAACGCTCACCTCGATCTTCTTGCCGGAGCCCATCATGAATTCGTCGACGCTGTTGTCGATGACTTCCTTGGCCAGCATGTAGATGCCGTCGTCGGTCTGGGATCCGTCGCCCAGGCGGCCGATGTACATGCCCGGACGCATGCGGATGTGCTCTTTCCAGTCCAGGCTGCGGATGTGGTCTTCGGTGTAGGCGACCTGGCCGGCGTCGGATTTTTTCGCCACGAAACGGCTCCTTTCGCCTCCGCGCGTCGGGGGCGAGTCCACCGCCGCCCTCGGCGACGGTTTCGACGGCCCGTCTTGCCACGACGACCCCTCGCGCGTCAAGATTTAGACGATATCCACAACAATATGGCTACATATAGCGCATATTGCTCAAGAATTTCACGAGACGGCGGCGCAGCTTCACGTCATCCTGAACGAAGTGAAGGATCTTGGTCCAACCTGGAATCGGCTTGACGTAGTCGCTTTGCCAGATCGCGGCAAGATTCTTCGCGTTGCTCGGAATGACACGGGCGGCATCCCCGTCGTCGTCGGCGGTAGCGCGATGTCCGGCGCTTGTCACCGCATGGCGCGATTGCTAGCGTTGGGTCCTTCCCACCGACGATTCATGGAGGGCTTTCGTGAAACACTACCGCGAGGAACTCTGGTTCAACATTCCGGCCCGGCGGGGATTGGAAAACATCACGCCCAAGGTGCAGAAGGCCGTCGACAAGTCCGGCGTGCAAAACGGCCTGGTGCTCGTCAACGCGATGCACATCACGGCCAGCGTGTTCATCAACGACGACGAAAGCGGACTGCATCAGGACTATGAGAAATGGCTTGAGGGCCTCGCGCCCCACGCGCCCATCGAGCAGTACCTGCACAACCGCACCGGCGAGGACAACGCCGACGCCCACCTTAAGCGCCAGGTCATGGGCCGGGAGGTCGTCGTCGCCATTACCGACGGACAACTGGACTTCGGCCCGTGGGAACAGATTTTTTATTTCGAATTCGACGGCCGCCGCCGCAAGCGGGCCCTCATCAAAATCATCGGCGAATAGTGGCGTAGTCGCCACGGACTGGGAGATACTTCGTATCTCTGACGCTGGCGCGGGGTTGGAAGACCAAGGGAGGGTCGTCGCTTCGCTCCAGCCCGATCAGAGCCCCAAGCGTCAGCGCGGGGTTGTCGAGCCTAACGCCGACAAATAGGTAAACCGTGATCTCAAACATCGAACGCAAAAGCATCGTCTACCTCGTCGGCGCCGGTCCGGGCGATCCGGGCCTGATCACGCGCCGGGGATACGCCCTCATGCGCGACGCCGACGCGTTGGTCTACGACGGGCTCGTGGACGACGAACTGGTGCGCGAGTCCCACGCGCCGGAGAAAATCTACGTCGGCAAGACGGCCGGCGGCCACACGCTCACGCAGGATGAAATCAACGACCTGCTGGTCGATCTGGCGACGAAGGACGACGGCCCGCGACGGATTGTGCGTCTGAAGGGCGGCGATCCGTTCGTGTTCGGTCGCGGCGGGGAAGAGGCGCTGGCGCTGGCCGACGCGGGGGTGCCGTTCGAGGTCGTTCCCGGTGTCACGGCGGGGATCTCGGCCCCGGCGGCGGCGGGCATTCCCGTTACCCATCGCAAGGCGAGCGCGGGCGTCGTGCTGGTGACGGGCAATCGCGAGGACGGCCGGGTGCGTCTGCCGTTTCGCGCGCTGGTCGAGTCGGGGCTGACGCTGTCGTTCTACATGGGCGTCGCGTCCCTTTCGCAAATCACCGAGGAACTGATCGCCGCCGGGATGGAGTCGGGCACTCCGGCGGTCGTGATCCAGGACGGGAATCTGCCGTCCATGCGCACGGTCGTCGGCGACGTGGCGAACATCGCGTCGTTGTGCGACGCGGCCCAGGTGCGGCCGCCGTCGATCTGCGTGATCGGCAAGGTGGCGGCGTTGCAGCACACACTGGGCGCGGTCATCCCGCGGCCGTTGGCGGGCAAGACGGTGATGCTCGCGCGGGCGGAAGACCTGGAGTATCCCGAGGCGGACGGCCTGCGCCTGCGGGGGGCGCGGGTGATTGACCTGCCGGTGATCCGGTGCGTGGCGCGGGCGGGCGACGCGAAGGTGGACGGCCTCTTTGCCGAGGTTACGTCGCGGGATGTCGTCGTGTTCACCAGCGGCGTGGCGGCGGCGATGTATCTGCAATTTCACCGCGCGCATCACGGCGAGGCGGTTGACGACGCCAAGCGACCGCGATTTATCGCGACGACGCCCGCGATCCGGCGGCGTATCCTGGATCTGGAGCCGGACCGGGAAGAGGGCGCCGACGACGCTACGCTGTTTCGTCAGGTGCTCTGCCCGGCGCAACCCGGGGCGGCGGCCGTGTTGGAGTTGTTGCGCGAACTGCGGGTGGAGAAAGGCGCGACGGTGTGGCTGCCTCGGTCGGCCAGCGCGGGCGACGAATACGCCCAGGCCCTTCGCGGGGCAGGCTACGACGCGCGGCCGGTCGCGCTCTATGACAGCGTGCCCCAGCCCATTCCGGCGGATGTGCGTTCGCGCCTGTTGGGCGGACGGGTGGACGCCGTGCTGTGCATGTCGGGTAGCGCGGCCGAGTCGGTCGTCGCCTCGGTTCCCGAACTGGCGGAGGGCGATTGGCCGTCCATCCTCTTTGCCGCCATCGGACAAAAAACCGCCGCCGCCATGCGTCGCGCGGGACTGCGTTGCGACTTCGTCCCCGACCATCCCTCCCGCGCCGAATTTTTCGACGCCGTTGTCGGACCTTTAACGACAGGCGGCTAGTACGTCGGCGTCACCGGTAGTACATACCCGCGACGCACTTCGGTATTCGGCGCCAATTCGCTTTGTTCGAAGAGGAATCGCGCCAGACGACGGAAGGCCTCGGTATCCTGCGTGACAACGTCGTTGGTCTCCATCGGGTCGTAGAGCAGGTCGTAGAGTTCCCAGCGGATGCCGTTGACGGTCGGGATGTAGATGAGTTTGTAGCGGCCATCGTAGACCATGCGGTGCTTGGCGATATTGACGATGTCAGTGTATTCGGGCTTGAGCGCCAGGTACGGCCCGTCGCCGTTCAGCACTTCCAGCGTCGTCGCCAGTCCCGGATAGGCGATGCGCCGTTCCTCGTCCTTGCCGGAGCCCGGCTCGTTTTGCCAAAGCCCCGATTCGAAAATCAGCGCCGAGCGACCGCTGTTTTCCGCGCGGATCATGGCGTACAGATCCTGCCCGTTAAGCCCCTCGGGAAATTCAGCCCCGGCGGCCGAGGCAAGCGTGGGCGCGATGTCCGTTGTGCTGACCAGACCCGGCACGCGCAGGCCCTTGGGCACGCTTTCGGGGCCGTAGAGGATCAGCGGGACACGCAGCGCGTCGTTACGTCGGAAGCGGTCGTCGAAGCTCGGGTCGTCGTTGAGGGTTTCGAAATTCTCGCCGTGGTCCGAGGTGACGAGAAAGACGGTTTTTTCTCCGCCGCGCCGCTGCGTGACGGCGTCGACCAGCCGCCCGATCTGATCGTCCACCTGATGCACGCAATCCCGATATCGCGCCCGCACCCGCTCGGCCTCGTTGGAGGTCATCTCGGCGTCTCGGGAGGTGGAGGACTGCGTCGCGGCGTAGGGTCCGACGTAGGTGTCCTCGGTGAAGCGTCCGTAATAGGGATAGGTGGCGGCGAAGGGCGCGCGGGTCTGCGTGTAGTAGACGACGACGAATCGCGGCCGGTCGGTGGGGTGCGAGAGGAAGCGCAGCACGGTGTCGGTGAGCAGATCGGCGTCGGCCATGACCGGCACGGCGGCCAGATTGGGATAGAGCTGGCGGCCGGGAATGGTGTCGGCGAAGGCCAGCAGAAATCGATGGGACGCCACGATGCGCGCGACGGCCTGGGTATTCAGGGAATAGGGCGGGGCCTGCACCGTCTCGAAACCGGTGTCCATGCGCGTGAAGATTTCCCCCGCCGCGTCGGCGAAGACGGCGGTCTGATAACCCGCGTCGAGCATCCAGCGCGGCAGCGTTTCGTCCAGCGCCGCCTGGGAGAGCGTCGGATACCGATGCCGCACGCCGTGATCCCACGGCGCCCGCCCGCTGAGGATCGACGCCCACGACGGCAGCGAGCGCGCCAAGGGAACGAAGGCTTCCTCGAAAACCGTACCGTTGGCGCACAGTGAATCCAGACGCGGCGTCGTCCCGGCCGGATCACCGTAGCAGCCGAGGAAATCGGGACGCAGGGAATCCGCCGCGATGAGCACAATGTCGGGGTGCTCCGGCGACGCGGCGGCCACCGGGGCCGGGATCGGATCGATGTAAAAAAACACGCGCCACGTGACGGCGCCGACGACGGCCAGCGCGAGCGCTTCCTTGGCGCTACGTTCGCGGATGGCGCGGTACACGAGCATCAGCCCCACCGGCGCGAGAAACGCGAAGCCCCATAGGGGCTCGTGGATGACGAGTTGATACCACCCGGCGAGCACGCCGTCGCCGCGTGTCGCGGTGTCCGCCAGTAGGGCGGGGCGCATGCCGATTTCGTAAAAATAGAACGCCAACGCAACGCCGAGCGATGAGATGAAGCCGAGCAGGAACGAGCCTCGACGCGGCGAAAACGCGGCGGGCAGGGCGAACCAGATGCCCAACAGCAGATGCACGCCCAGGAGAGCCGCCTGCAATCGAACGGCAAGGTCGAGTTGTTCCGGCCCGATCTCGCGAGCGACGACAGGCGTCCACGGGGCGTTGAAAACATCCGGCGCGGTCAACAAGGAAACGACGAACAACGCCGCCCACGCCGCCATGCCGCCGAGCACCGGCCGCCACCATTTTTCCGTCAGCCAGAGCGGCGTCATGGCCCGACCTCCGGCGCGGGGGCGCGGGCGTCCTCGCGGGCGTCGCGATCGGCGTACCAAATGTCGGCGCCGTGGTCGTTGCCCGCGTCGACGAACGGCGCGTCGGGCGCGGCCAGCAGAACGACGTCGCGCATCGTCCCGATCTGGGCCGGATTGTCGACATACGGCAGGCGATAGGGCCCGGCATGCACCCGATTGGGATTGACGGGGCCGCGATTGTCCAAAATCGAAATCGCGATCGGCGCGTCCGGCGGCCACGGCGTAAAGGCGAATTGGCGCGACTGCCCGGCGGGGACAGCGACGGCGAACGACAAGCCCACGCCGCTGGGCCACGGGTCCAGCCGGTCGCCCGCGTCGGCGTCGTAGCCGTGGAACGACGCGACCGGCACGCCCGCGCGAACGGTGCCGTAGAAGCGCCGGTCCTCCGCCCCGGCATTGAGGCGGACATGGACTTTTTCGACGAAGCGGTCGGGGTAGAGCGTCGCGGCGCGGGGCAACAGCTCCGTCAGTTGAGCGATCTGTCGTTCGCGTCGCTCGACAAGGACTCGGCGATGGTCGAGCAGGCGGCGCGCCAATGTCGCCGCGCGGTAGGGTTGCTCATCGACGAGATTCGTCGTCTCGCTCGGGTCGTTATCCAGATCGTAAAGCTCCATCAAATGGCCGCCGTCGACCGGGTCGCCCGTGACGTTCTCGTACGCCATCTCTTTGACGATCAGCTTCTGCTTGCCTTCGATCCACGCGCTCGCGTCGGCGGATTCCAAGTAGACCGCCTCGTCGAACGTCGCCGCGTCCAAGCGCCCGATGAGGCCCCGACCGGCCAACGCGGCGGGCAGGGGGTCATCGAGCAATTCGAGGATCGTGGGATACAGGTCGGCCGTTGTCGTCGGCCCCGCCAGACGGCGACCCACCGGCACGCGCCCGGGCAGACGCACGATGAACGGCACGCGTGTTTCGCCGTCGTAGAGGCTGTGTCCGTGCCCTCGCGGGTGGCCTTCCTCGAAGCCTTCTCCGTGTCCGCCGATGACCGCGACCAACGTTTGCGAATGCAGTCCCACCTGATCGACCAGATCGAGCAGGCGGCCGATCCGCTCGTCGGCATAGGCGATTTCGCCGTCGTAGATGTCGGGCCAGACGCGAGGGTCCGGGTCGATCGGCGCATCCCACCGGCCTCGGAAGCGATCGGGCGGGCGCAGCGGGCCGCGCCCGTTACGCAGATGCACCGTCAGGAAGAAGGGTAGGTCGCGATGGGCGCGGATGTATTCGGCGGCGGCTTCGGCGATGTCCCGCGTGTCCGTGACGGCGTGGTGAAAGGTGCGGCTCCAGCGAAATCCCGCGTCAACGCCGAAGGGCGCGCTGCCCTGGGTGTCGGCGTCGGCGCCCACCAGGCCGGTCGCGTAACCCAGGCGGCCCAGGTAGCGCGGCAGGGAGTCGAGGCGCTCGCGGTCGGGCGGCGGATTGTCGGTGATGGCGATGGGGTCCGTCGTCAGCAGGCGCGCGGCGGCGCGTTCGGTCGGCAAAAGGGTGCGTCGCGCGGGGACGAGGCCGAGCGTGGACGGCGCGCGTCCGGTGAGCACGGCCAGCAAGGATTCGCGCGTCGCGTTGGCGGGGGCGTAGGCCCGTTCCATCAACAGCCCTTCGGCGGCGACCCGGTCGATATTCGGCGTCGTCGGCCGGCCGTAGCCGTAGGCGCCCACCGCGTCGGCCCGCAGTCCGTCCACGACGAACAGGACGACGTTGAACGGCGAACCCGCGCGCTCCGGCCCTTCCCGACGAGGCGTCTCGCCCAACACGCGCGGCGACGCGATCGCGAACGGCGTCGGCATCGGGAATCCGTATTTGTCCTCGAAGTCTTCCTGAATTTCGTCGGGAGGCATCGTCGCGCGGACCGTGAATTTCACGGTTGCCGCCAGCCCGGCCTGATCGGTGAGGTCCAGGGAAAAATCGCGAAATCCGTCCCGGTCGCCGCCGCCGAGAAAATCGATGAAGACCTGGGCGATGTCGTGCCCCAACGAGGGGGCGAGGCGGTGCTCCGCCTGGGCGATAACTTTGCCGTCGTCCCGGCGTACTGAAACGGACAGGCGGATCTCCCCGGCATTCAGGACCGGCGGGGCGGCATAGTACGAATAAACCAGGCGGCCGTCCGGCGGCAGCGTGTCGACGGCTATCTCGGCGGAGCGGGTGGTTTCATCGTCTTCGTTTTGGAGCAACAGCGCCGTGCGTTCCTCGGTGTCGCTGTGCATGTCGCCGACCATGACGGTCGTCGCCGACGCGTTTTGTCGCGAGGCGAGCAACGCCAGGTCGGCCCAGATGTGGCCGGTCACGAAGCGGTGGTCGACCTGACAACCGACAAGCGCCAACACCAAGGTCGACGCGAGGCACCATGGCAGGTGTCGTCTCACGGGTGCGTCGGCTTGAGGGAGAAGATGTAGATTTGATGGATGCGGCCGTCCCCGTAGGCGACGGTCGACAGCAGCGGCGTGTAGTTGGCGATGAGGTATTGCAGGGCCTGGGAACCGCGTTCCTTTTGATCGGGCGACAGACAGATGACGACATCGTCCGCGCCCCATTCGCGATACTGCTCGATTTTTTCGGGTGTCAGGCGACGCTCGTGCCAGCCCCGGCGGTCGGCGTGGTAGAGCACCTGGTTTTTGCGCGTCGAGCCGGGATCCAGGACGACGAGCAGGTCGCCGGGCTCGGTGTATTGGGCGGCCTTTTTGCCGGCGTACACGCTGGACAGGTCCATGCGATATTCGTTGCGCACGTAGAGATACGAGACCGCCAGGAACGCGATGAGCACGACGGACAGGACGTTCTCGGGGTGAAATCGCGACTCCAGGCGACGTGTCACGCGCTCCAAGCCCATGCCGCCCAACAGGGCCATGGGGGCGACGAAGGGGAGCTGGTAGTAGTTGTGCTCGTAGTTGCCGCCGCCCATGACAACGACGTACACCATCACCGACGCCAGCCACATCCAGGCATACGCGCTCTTGCGTCGGGCGGTGGGGAAGACGAGGACGGCAAAGGCCAGGGCCGAAACAATCGGCGTCATCGCCCGGTCCAGCACGCGGGATTGCAGACGCATCCAAAATGCCGGGTCGCCGAGCATGCCGCCTTGCGTCCACAGGTGGCTGGCGCCCACGACCGACGCGCCGACGCCTTCGGTGACGTTGCCCAGCGTGCCGATGCGCGACGCATAGACAATCCAACCCAACGGCGGCGCCAGAGCCACGACGGCGAAGGCGTATAATCGCCAGTCCTTGAAGACGGCTACGCCCCGGCGCAGCAGGATCGCCAGCGCGAACAATACCCCGATATGCAGCGCGAAGACTTTGAACAACCCGGCGAGGCTCGTCGCGACGGCGGCCTTGGCCAGGTCCGAGCCCCGGTCGTCCTCGAGAAATTTGTGGAAGTAATCGGCGGCGGCGATGGTGCATGCGAGCATCCACGGATCGGACATGATGGTGCGTCCGAAGAACCACGCGTAGGGCGTCATGTGCCAGAAATGGACGGCGAAAATCGCGGCGCTCGCGTTGTACATGCGCGCGGTCAGGCGGAATAAATAGAGGCCGCCGACGACCATCGCCAGGATGGACAACAGGCGCGGCCATGCGTGGGACGGACCAAAGGCGCGATAAAGCTGAGCGGAGACGCCGGTGTAGATCGGCGCTTCCTCGGCTTCGATGTTCGGGCGGGCGGGGCCCGGATCCAGCACGTCCCACTCGGGCTTGAGCGAGAAGCCGTGCTTGTCAAAGTTGCGGATGACCGTCGCCGTGGAACACTGATTCCACGACTGGCGATCGGCGATGGGCGCGGTCAAAAACGAAAGACGCACGGTGATGCCGAAAAGCGTGACGATCAGCAGCGCGCCCAGGGCGAACTTTCGGTCGTGGTCGAGGCGGTCGAGCAGCGTCATGCGTTGGCCTCGGAAGTGAGAGTGTCCTGGGCGCCGAAGGCTTGGACCCGGGCGCGCCAGGGCCAGACGAGCGCCGTCAGCGAAATCTCCGCCAGTACCCACACCAGGCGCGAGACCAGCGCGACGGCCACGCCGATTTCCAGCGAATAGTACACCGAAAGCATGGCGGCGATGGCTCCTTCGCGAACGCCGATGCCGCCGGGGGTGACGAAACCGAGCAGGCCGATGAGCCAGCCCAGGGCGAAGATCGCCGCGTAGACCCCCACCCCTTGCTCCGGCGTGATGCCGATGGCCGCGAAGCAGAAATACGCGGACACGCCGTGCACCACCCACGCGCCGGACAGCAGAGCACCCAGGGCCAGCGTGCGGTGGAAGGGCAGATCGATGAGCACCGGCTCTCGCTTCATCAGACGCAGGCCCAGGTTGATGCCGAAGTTCATGATCCGGGGGTGCATCCCGATAAAGACGCACGCCGCCAGCACCGGAGGCAGCCACGTGGGCACCTGCAGTTCCGCAAGCTTGGTCAAAAGCGCGCCGCCCCAGATCAGGAACACCACCGCCGCTCCCGCCATGTTCAGCAGCAACTCGACAAACACGCCCAGGATCGTCGCCGCTTTGGGCACCCCCTCCCGTCCGGCCAGCGCGGCGCGCACGACGAAGAGCATCACCTTGCCGGGGACGTATTTGGACACCTGGGACGCCGCCCAGGCATGCACGCCGGTCAGGGCGGGGATGGGGTAGCCCAGGCGCGTGACCACGTCCCGCCAGACGACCGCTTGGGGGACAAAGAAGACGGCGTTGAGCAGAGTCGCCAGCGCCAACGGCCCCCAATGGAGCGTCAGATTCTGCTCGCGGATCTGCTCCCAACCGGCGATTAATACGCCGATCAGAAAGACAAAGATCAGTCCGGCCACCGCCCAGCGGACGATCGCCTTGATGCGAGCGCGACGCGTCGGCGCCGCGACGTCGTCAGTCCAATCGCTCGCGGATGGAGAAGGCATGGCTGGTGTCCGTGGTGGTGGTCAGGCGGCTGAGCATCTCGCCGATCAGGCCGATGGAGACGAACTGCACGCCCATGATGAGCAGCAGAATGCCGAGCAGCAACAATGGGCGATTGCCGATGGGGCGAAAGCCCAGGAACCAGAGGATCGCCATATAGAGGCAGATCGCGAATCCCGCGCCGCCCAGCAGAAGGCCGCCGCCGCCGAAAAGATGGCCGGGGCGCTGGGCGTATTTCGTCAGGAAGATAATCGTCACCAGGTCGGTCGCGCCGCGCAGGTAGCGCTCGAAGCCGTACTTGGATTTGCCGTGGCGACGGGGGTTGTGCTTGACCGGTAACTCGGCGATGGCGAAGCCCTGTTGGTGGGCGAGCACCGGGATAAAGCGGTGCATGTCGCCCTGCACCCGGATCTCGTCGATGACCGCACGCCGATAGCCTTTGAATCCGCAGTTGAAGTCGTGCAGATCCAGGCCGGTCAGGCGGGAGGTGACGCGGTTGAACAGGCGGGAGGGCAGGGTCTTTTCCAGCGGGTCCTGGCGGTTTTGCTTCCAGCCCGTGACCATGTCCACGCCCTCGTCGATCAATTCGAGGAAACGGGGAATCTCATCCGGGTCGTCCTGCAGGTCGGCGTCCAGGGTGATGACCACGTCGCCCCGTGCCTCGGCGAACCCGGCGGTCAGCGCCGCGCTTTTGCCGAAATTGCGTCGGAAGCGTATGCCCCGGATGCGCTCGTCGTCCTCGTGCGCCTCGGCCACGTAGTCCCACGTGCCGTCCGAGCTGCCGTCGTCGACCATCAGGATTTCGTACGAGCGCTTGGTCCGCTCCAGCACCGCCGTGAGTTGGCGGAACAATTCCGGCAATGACTCCCGTTCATTGAAGCAGGGAATGACGATGGAAAGATCCATGGGACGCCGCACTCATCAAATAAAAAATTATGGAAAACCCAGGGCCTGCGTGTCGGATACCACGTCGGGCTTAAGCGTTCAAGCGGTGACGTTGTTAGGAGAGACCGGCGACCTTAGTTGCAGAGCCCCGAACGGTAGTGAGGGGTCAAACTCGAACGATGTGCGACAAGACCTCGCGCTATCCGAGCCGCGAGCCGTAGCGAGCGGGTGACACTCCCGCTGTCGGCATAAAGATCGTCCAATCTGTTCGGATTCCGCGCTGATGCTTCAGGATCTAATGTGCCGAAGCGCCTTACTAACGACGCACCCGCCACCCGCTCGCTACGGCTCGCGGCTCGGTCATCGCAGGCATCCGCGAAAAGAAATGTGTACAGGCATCAATTTCGACGGTCCGAAATTGGATCCAGTCCCCATTTCCTGCGTAGCTGCCTCCAAGGGCGTTTGAGTTTGACCCCTCACGACCCGCCTTCGCCAAGGCTACGGCGAGGCAAGCCGTTCGGGGCTCTGACGGGCAGGGGCGCCGCGCCGTGGTGGACGAACTCGCCCTAAGTCGCCGGCGAACCGGAATTGATCAGGAATTGGTAGTCGACCTTGGCGCGGAACGACTCGGTGTCGTCGCTCGGGTTCACCGCGTCGATGCGCAGTTCGAAGTCCAGGACGGCGGGGACCGTCTGGCTTTGGGGAATGACGAAGTCGAATTCTTCCTCGCGCTCGTCGATCTCGAATTCCACTTCGAAGTCTTCGTCTTTGATGGCGCTCGGGTTGTGCAGGAAGATGCGCCCGGTGATCGGCGTCAGTTCGTCAAAGCGGCTGTACTCATCCCGCAGGATGCGGACGATGACCGTCACCGGAGTGCCGACCAGGCCCTTGGAGTCGGAAAAGAAGACATCGCCGATGACGTCTTCCTCGGCGTAGCCCAAAAAGTCGTCGTGGTCCACTTCCAGGTTGAATTCGACCGCGTCGGACGGCTCGCCGGTGTCCTCCTCGTCGTCGGGAGAACAAGCGACGGGAGCCAGGGCCACCAGGGCGACGGCCAGCAAAAACAGCAGGATACGGGCGAATTTGGGCATCGGGGCCTCATGCGTCGTGGACGTTTCTTATCTACGGGGAGGGGGCCGCTTTGTCAACAAACGGCGTCCGGCCTCCGATGCGCCTTTTCGAGGCGTCGCTTGTCGGGTCGGGAAAGCGACGGATCGACCCGGCGGTTCGTTGCGGGCGGTCTTGGGCTCGTGTACCCTTCCTCGCGTCGCGCCCAAGTTGTCCGGGGGGAAACATTGGGAAGCGAAAGGAGCGTGCGATGGCCGAGCCGATCGGTGTCGCCCAGGTGGTGCATAGCCTGGAGATCGGCGGCATGGAGCGCGTGGCGCTGAATTTGGCGCTGGGGCTGCCTCGGGAAAAATGGCGATCGCTCATCGTGTGCCTCACGGTGGAGGGCGAGTTCGCCGAATTGGCGCGCGAGCAGGGCGTGGATGTCATCGCCTTGGGCAAGCAGCCGGGGGTGGACTTGCGTCTGCCGGGGCGTCTGGCCCGTTTGCTGCGCGAGGAAGGCATCCGACTGGTTCACGGTCATAACTCGGGGCCGTGGTTCACCGGCACCCTGGCGGCCCGGCGCCTGGGGCTGCCCATGGTGGTGACGGACCACTCCCGCCCGTACCCGGAAAAGCCGCGCATCCAGAAAATTGAACGATTCCTGAGTCGATGGGCCCGGATTGTCTCGGTCAGCGCCCACAACAAGCAGGATATGGTGAAATTCTTACGGATTCCCGCCGATAAGATTGACGTGATTCCCAACGGCGTGCAGCCGGTGGCGCCCGTGTCGGCCGACCGGCGCGCGGCGTTGCGGGACGAACTCGGGTTGGCCGAGGACGACACGGTGTTTTTGTCGGTCGCCCGGTTGGAGCGCCAGAAGGGGTTCGACGTCCTTCTCGAGGCGGTGCGAATCGCCAAACAGCAGGGAATCACATCGAAATTCGTTGTCGTGGGCTTCGGCAGCGAGGGATCGTTTCTCGCTTCGCAGATTCGGGAATATGATTTGACGGATACGGTCATTCTGGCCGGCAAGCGCATGAACGTCGGGCAATTCTACGGCATGGCGGACGCCTTCTTCCTCGCCAGCCGCTGGGAAGGGCTGCCGATGGCGCTGCTGGAGGCGATGAGCGCCGGGCTGCCGGTGGTCTCCACCGGGGTGGGCGACATTCCGGCGGCCGTGACCGACGGGACGGAGGCGTTGCTGGTGCCTTCGGAGGATCCGGCGGCGTTGGCGGCGGCTTTCGCGAGCCTGGCATCGGCCGAGGCGCGCGAGCGACGAGAGGCGATGGGTAGCGCCGGTCGGGCGCGGTTTGACGCGGAATATTCGATGGATGTGATGGTGCGGCGATATGCCGAGCTATACGAGGAACTGATTTGAGCGGCGAACGGGTCGGCGTCAATTCGATGATTCTGCTGATCGCCGAGGCGGTCCGGCGGGTCATGGCGTTCGTGGTGATCTTCCTGGTCGGCCGGGCGCTGGCGGTGGACGATTTCGGCCGTTTCGCCCTGGCCAAGTCGTTCATGGTGATCTTCGTGGTCATCGCCGACTTCGGCCTGGGGCCGATGCTCATCCGCCGCGTCGCCGAAGGCAAGGAGGACGAGTCCGTCCTGCTGGGCAACGCCCAGGTGCTCAAGGCGATCCTCAGTTCCGCGGCGATCCTGGTCATCATCGGGCTGACCTATGCCTTGGACTACGATCCGGTCAGCCGCTGGGCGATCATCATCGTCGCCCTGGCGATTCCCGCCGAAGTGTTTTCCTCGACCTATGTGTCGCGCTACGACGGCAAACAACGCATGGAACTGGACGGCGGCTTTGCCGTGGCGAGGACGTTGGCCCTCGTGGCTCTGGTCGGTGTTTCCATCCTCTTCGATTGGGGCCTGTACGGCATCGTCGTCGCCTACACGATGCACTACGTGGTCGGCGTCCTGGTGGCCGCGTTCCTGTCGCGACATTTCCTGGGGCCGCTGCGACTGTCGTTTTCGTTCCAATACATCAAGGGCATGGCCCGGGAAGCGGTGCCCTATCTGCTCATCGGTGTCGTCTGGATGGTTACGTTCCGCGTGGACATGATCATGCTCAGCGCGCTGATGAACGAGACGAGCGTCGGTTACTACAACGCCGCCTACAGCCTGTTCGAGGTGCTGCTGGTCCTGCCGATTCTCATCAGCCGCGCCCTGTTTCCCGCCCTGTCCGCGACGCAGGCCGAGGGCGACGACTCGGAACTTCTGCGCAAGAGCATCCGCATCTTCGGCATCATCGCCCTGCCGGTGGGCGTGGGCATGGCCCTGACGTCCCGCAAGGCGCTGGAATTCGTCTTCAGCGACAAATTCGACCCGGCGGCGCCGACGCTGTCGCTGCTGTCGTTGTTTCTGTTGATCTGGTTCGGCACCATGAGCCTGTCCTGGGCCCTGACCGCCCGGAACCAACTCAAGCACGTGCTGCGCGCCAACATGGCCGCGTTGATCTCCAACATCGTCGCCAACTTCATCCTGATTCCCAAGTTCGACTACATGGGCGCCGCCATCGCCACGCTCATCAGCGAGACCACTTACCTGTGCACGCTGTTGCCTCAGGTGCATAAGTTGATTCTGCCCGCGTGGAAGATGCGCATTCACCCCGGCGTGTTCGTTTCCACGGCGCTGATGGCCGGCGCGGTCTGGTATGTTCGCGATTGGCCGCTGGTGGTCATGATCGCGGTGGGAATTGTCGTCTATCTCGTCGCCGGTTGGATCACCGGCGCCCTGCGCGAGGCGTTCGTCGTGTCGATGATGCGAAAATTGATCGCGCGCATCCCGACCCCCGGAGCCCGGCATGAGCTGGACTGACGGCCTCTCCAACAACCGCCCTCTGGCACTGCTGGGTCTGGGCACGTTCTGCGCCGTGTTGGCGCTGGCGATGCTCAAGGTCGACGGCATCTTCATCCTGGGCGGTTTGCTGGCCCTGGGCGTGGGCGTATTGCTGCTGAGCTTTCCGTTCGCGTGCGTGCCGATCTATTTTATCTTTCTGTACACCCGCCCCGGCGACGCGTTTCCGTTCCTGGCGCCGCTGCGTTTGAACGCTCTGATCGTGCTGGCGATGGCCGCGTCCTTCCTGCTGCGCGTCCTGGTTTTCCGCACAACCCCGGTTCGCAAAAATCTTCAGATTGTGGTGGTGGTCGCGTTCCTGGGCACGATCGGCATTTCGATTTTCGGCTCGTTCTACGCCTCGGCGACGCTGGAAAAATTCATGGACATCGTGCGCGTGATCATCATGGTCGTGCTGGTGACGCACATCGTCGATTCGATGGCCAAGCTGCGCATCACCGTCTGGTCGATCCTGCTGTCCCTGGCGCTGCTGGCGACGATCAACTTCGGCGGCTGGGCGATGGGCCTGTACATCATCGACAACGGCGGCTCGGGCGGCATCGTCGGCGGCTTCTTGGGCGACGGCAACGACTTCGCCCTGGCGATGAACGTCATGATGCCTTTCGCGATTGCGTTCGTGTTCATCGAAAAGAGCAAGTGGCTCAAGCTGCTGGCGATCTATGTGATCCTGATCTACATCGCCGCCATCGTCGCGACCTACAGCCGCGGCGGCCTGCTGGGCCTGGTGGCGGTGTTCGGCATGATGTTCGTGCTCTACATCGCCCGGACGCGGGAGTGGGGCAAGGGCCTGATGCTCATCATCGTCGCGGCGATCCTGGGAGTGATCGCGCTGTCGGTCTTCGCGCCGGATAGTTTCCAGAAGCGCATGGGGACGATCACGGAGTTCGAGGAGGACGAGTCGGCGCTGGGACGTCTGGACGCTTGGGAGGCGGGCCTGCGGATGCTCAAGGACCACCCGCTGTTCGGCGTGGGCGCCGGAGCGTTTCCCGACGCCTACGGCCGCAAATACATGCCGCCCGACGCCATCGAGGCCCGTTGGCGCGCCGCCCACAGCCTCTATGTGGAAATCAGCGCCGAGTTGGGCTTCACGGGCATCACGCTGCTGATGTTCCTGGCGTTTCTCATCTTCCGAGACGCAAGGCGGGTGCATCGCTATGGTTTGATGGATCCCCGGGTGCAGCGGGACAATCGCATTTTCGCCGACGCCATCGTGTCGGGACTGATCGGCTATCTGGTGTCCGGCGCGTTTCTGTCCGTCGGCTATTACCCGCATATCTACATCCTGAGCGTATTTTCGATCCTCGCCCTGGATCTGACGCGGGAGGCGGCCGAGGCCGGCGCGGCCACCGAGTCCGAGGAAATCTATGCGCGTTGAGGCCCTGACCGACGGGCGCGTCGCCGATTGGGACGCCTATGTGGCCGCCTGCGCCAAGGCGACGATCTTCCACCGCGCGGCGTTTCGCGACGTCATCGCACGGGCGACGGGGCACAAGCCCGTGTATCGTTTCGCCGAGCGGGACGGGCGCGTCGTGGGCGTGCTGCCCCTGTTCCTGCTGGAAACGGGGGTCTTCGGCAAACTGGCGGTGAGTTCGCCGTTTTTGAACATTGGCGGAATCGCGGCCGACGACGCCGAGGCGGAAGCGGCCCTGGCGGCCGAGAGCGAAAAGCTGGGCCGGGAATTCGGCGCGTCATACATGGAATGGCGTCAGCGATACGCAACCACGCTGGATCTGCCGGTGTCCGATCGCAAGGTAACGAGTCTGATTCCCTTGACCGGCGGAGCGGACGAGGTCTTCGCGCGGGTCCACCAGAACGTGCGCAACAAGATCCGCAAGGCGGAGAAAAACGGCGTCGTCGTGGAAAAGGGCCCGCAGTTTCTCGACGATTTCTACCGGGTCTACAGCCGTAACCTGCGCGACCTGGGCACGCCGGTGATCTCCAGGAAATTCTTCGCCGAATTGCAGCGCTCCTTGCCCGACGCGGTGGGGATCTACCGCGCGACGTTGGAAGGGCGGCTGATCGGCGCGAAAGTCGTCGTCACGGACAAAACGACGTGCTATTTCGTCTGGGCGGCGGCGGTGCGCGAGGAACTCAAGTTCGCGCCGGTGCATGCCTTGAATTGGGCGGCGATTCGCGACGCTTGCGAGGCGGGGTGCGATTTTGTCGATTTCGGACGCAGCTCGCCGGACTCGACGCACCAGAGTTTCAAGAAATATTGGGGCGTGGACGTGGAGCCGCTGCCTTGGACGTACCAGCTTCTGACGCGATCGGAGATGCCGGGGCTCAATCCGGATAATCCCAAGTTCGCGTTGGCGATCCGGATCTGGAAGAAGCTGCCTGTCTGGTTGACCCGATGGATTGGACCGCCGCTGGCGCGGCGTTTGCCCTAGGAGAAGATCACCGGATGCATCGACTGCCGCCGGTCGCCACGATGACGCCCGTCAGCGCCGCGCTCGCTCCCCTGGGGAGTCGCGGGGGCGAACGGGAGATCCTCGAACGGGAGACGGCCGATCGCCTGTCCGGGGATCGGGCGCTGGCGTTCAACTCGGGACGGGCCGCGCTGACGTGGCTGTTGACCGTGCTGGCCGGGCAACGCACCGGCGGCGGAGTGATCGTCCCGGCCTACACCTGCTATTCGGTGCCCAGCGCCATCGTCCGGTCCGGCCTGCGGATCTACCCGATGGACATCGACCCGGCAACCCTCGACTTTGCGCCCAAGGATTTGGACGGCCACTGGCCGACGGATGTGTTCGCCGTGGTCTCGCCGGGCCTGTTCGGGCTGCCGGCCGATCTGACGACCCTGGAGGCGGCCTGCCGGGACAAGCACGTTTTTCTCATCGACGACGCGGCTCAGACATGGGGGGCGACGGTCGACGGACGGGCGGCCGGATCCTTCGGCGACGCGGGGTTGGCCAGCTTCGGCCGAGGCAAGCCCCTGGGCGGCGTGGGCGGCGGGGTGCTGGTCACGCGCGGACAGGCCCTGGGCGACGCGGTCGAAGGCAGCCGCCCGGTCGACACCAAACTCAACAGCCTGAAAGTGGCCTTCAAATCCGTGGCCGGAGCCCTGGCCGTGCGGCGCTGGCTGTTTCCCATGGTCCAGGCGCTCCCGTTCGTGACCATGGGCGTCAACGAGTTCAAACCGGAATTCGCCGTGGGCGGGCTGTCGGCGGCCCGGTCGGCGCTCATCCTGCGTTTGTTCTCCATGCAGGATGCGCTCATTGCCAAGCGGGTGCGCATGGGCGAATTGGTGCGCGAGGCTTTGAGCGACATTCCCGGCCTGATCCTGCCGGCGCCCAGGGAAAATATGACGGCGACGTACCTGCGCTTTCCCGTCGTGTTCGAGGACCCGGCCGACCGGGACGCCGCCCTGATGCGCTTGAGCGCCAAGGGCCTGGGCGCGACGCGGATGTATCCCAAGCCGGTGCATCTGATTGATGGGGCCTCCGAGTTTGTGTATGGAGACCTGGGCCCGTTTCCCGGCGCGGAAAAAGTCGCCAAGGGGATCCTCACCCTGCCGACGCACGCGGGGGTCCGGGAGCGGGATGTGGCCAAATTCGCCGAAGTGATTCGTCGAGTGACCAAAGCGGGAGGCGATCGGGGATGGGGATAAGGTCCACGATCAAAAAGGCGGTGGCGGCGCCGCTGTCGGCCGCGAAAATTCCGTCGATGGCCCGGCGCATGGCCGGGGGCGGGGCGGCGATCCTGTGCTATCACCGGGTTGTCGACCGGCCGATCGAGGAATTCCAGCCGGGCATGGCGGTGCATGTCGAGACGTTCGCCGAGCACATGAACTTCCTCACGCGCCATTTCGATGTCATCGGCCTGGTCGAAGTCTGCCGCCGCCTGACCAGCAACGAGCCGATCACCCGGCCCACCGCGGTCGTCACCTTCGACGACGGCTGGCTGGACAACTACACCCTCGCGTTTCCGATTCTGAAACACTACGAAATCCCGGCGACGATCTTTCTGCCGACAGGGTTCGTCGGGAAGACGGATTATTTTTGGAACGCCCGCGTGGAGTTGGCGATGCCCCGTATCCATGCCCGCCGCGACGAGCTGCTCGCCGCGTTCCCCGATGAAGACATGCCCCCGGAAGCGGCGTTCGTCATGGACGCCTTGTCCGAAGGACTGGGCCCGACGCAGATGATCGACCGGGCGATTTTGCAGACGAAGGTCATGCCGCTGGACGCCATCGACCGGGTGACGGCCTTCCTCGAATTTCTGGCCCAAATGGACCATCCCGGCGAGCGCACCGTCATGAGTTGGGACGAGGTCAACGAGATGGCCGAGGCGGGCGTGGACTTCGGCGGCCACTCGGTCACGCATCGGCTGATGACCGAATTGACGGCCCAGGAAGCGTACCGCGAGGCCTTCGACTGCATGCAGACGATGACGGAGCATATGGGCAAGCGGCCGTTGTGCTTTGCCTATCCCAACGGCAATCACGACGAGACCGTCATGCGGGAGATTCGTCGGGCGGGTTATCTTTGCGCGACGACCGTGGTGCCCGGCTTCGCCCAGGTGGGCGCGGAGATGTTCGCCCTGCCGCGTTTCGGCGTTCACGAAGGGGGCGCGCCCAACGCGGCGGCCCTGGACCTGCTCATCTCGGGCCTGCTATAGACGGGCTTGCGGCGACCGGTACAACGCGGCGTCGCGCGTCTTCGCCTTACGGGAAAGGACATCGCCTGTCGTGCATGAACCGGCCCGCGAACGCATCCTGATCTTGGACGGCGATTCGAGATCGGCCCTGGCGGCGACGCGCTCGTTGGGGCGGGCCGGATATCCGGTCAGCGTGCTGGCTTCGCGGCGGGATGCCCTGGCGTTCGCCAGCCGCTATGTCTCCGAAGTGCTGCTCGCGCCCTCGCCCCTGGACTCCCCCGAGGCCTACGCGGAAATCGTGACCGAGCGCGTGTCGCGGGACGATCTGGCGGCGATGCTCCATTGCTCGCGGGCGTCCATCACGGCGCTGACCGGTTGCCGGGCCGAGTTGGAGAAGCACACGACTCTTCCCCTGGCGTCCGCGTCGATTCTGGAGCAAATCACCGACAAGATGCGCCTGTCGGCTCTCCTGGACGAGTTGGAGATTCCCGCGCCCGCCCACACGGTTATCGAGACGCCGGAAAGCCGCCTGCCGGTGATCCGGTTCGCCTTTCCCGGCGTGGTCAAACCCCATCGGCCCTTCGCCAAGATCAACCGCGAATATCATCGCCTGCGCGCCCGGGTGGTGCGCAACCTGGACGACCTGTCGCTGCTCCTGCGCACGTTCCCGCCCGAGGCGTTTCCGTATCTGGTGCAGCAGTACATGGCCGGTGAAGTGGAGAGTTATTTCGGGCTTTATCGGGACGGCGAACCGATCGTCGAGTTCGGCCAGCGGCGATTGCGGGAATATCCGCCGATGGGCGGCGCGTCGGTGCTGCGTCAGGCGGAGCCGCCGGATCCGAAGGTGGTGGAATGGTCCCGGCGCCTGTTGCGCCGACTGAAATACGACGGCCCGGTGCATGTGGAGTATCGGCGGGATCGTCCCGGCGGCACCCCGCGCCTCATCAAGGTCAATGCTCATTTCTGGGCATCGTTGCAGATGGCGATCGACGCCGGGGTCGACCTGCCGGTGCTTTCGGTTCGCGCGGCTCGGGGGCAGGTGACGCCGACGCCGGTGATCCGCACGGGGGTGCGTTCCCGGTGGCTGCTCGGCGACTATCTTTATTTGATTGAGTATTTGCGTCACGGGTCGGCGGCGGTGCGTTCGACGTATCGGGCGCCGTCGCGACTGGAATTTCTGGCCCAGTTCATCGCGGATATGAACGACCCGGCCACGCACTTGGAAATCAAATCGGCGGACGATCCGCTGCCCTACAAGATCGCCCGGCGACGCATGCTGCGCGACTGGCTGCGCGGCCTGGGACGGCGTCCCTTGGCGCGAGTGGGTTTGCAGATCGACCGCTACAAGGGCCTGGTCATCACGACCGATTCGCCGTACGTGCTCTCGCCCAATACGCTGGCGGGCTTGCGCAACCGCCTGGACGCGCGGGGGATGCGCTTCGCTTTTCTCAGCTGGGACGCGGCCGGGTTTAACGACAAGGACGTGGCTCAATTTGTCGATATGTGCGAGCGGGAGAGCACGGAGGAGTTTTTGCTGATTCCCGGCCTGATCTTCCGGATTGACGCGGGGCTGAGCATTCTGGGAATGGGCGTGCGCCGTGCGTACGACGTCGGCGATCCGATCGCATTGGTGCGACGCATTCGCGAGGACGACGGCTTGGCGGTGCTGGCGCGGGCGAATTCGGGTGAATTGGATCGCCACCCGGATCTGGTCGATGAATTGTCGGGCGTGGTCGTATGGGATCTGGAACGGGACGGACGCATCGCGCCCAAGGCGGGGACGCTCTTCGAATTCACGCGGGCGCTGGAGCGATCTCCCTATCTGGTGGCGTTTCAGACGGTGCCGCTGCACTTGGCCGAAAAACTGCGCTTCGGTTTCATCCGGGTGGTTTCAGCGCGATTCAACGCGGCGATGATGACCAGCTCCCTGGGCTCCGGGTTGTTTTACCTGCGCGGGATCCTATTCTCGTCGCGCAGCGACCGCATCAGTTTCGGGGTCTATTTGATGTACACGACAATTCTCGAAGGGTTGGCCGACTTGCTCAAACGCGGGAAGTCCCCCAACGAACGCAATATGGAGACACAGGCGTGACGATCGTTTTGATGGCGTTGGCCCTGGCGGCGATGGTCGCCTCCGGCTTGGGCATTCTCTATCCCTATGTGGGTTATCCGCGGATGCTGCGCTCGGCCAAGCGGGTTTTCAAAAGCGGCGAAAGGCAGGACGGACCCGCGCCGAAGATCAGCGTCATCGTTGCGGCCTACAACGAAGAGCGCGTCATGGCCGCCAAGCTCGATAATCTGCTGGAGCAGGAATACGCGGGCGAGATGGAGGTGATCGTCGCCTCGGACGCCTCCGAGGACGAGACCGACGCCATTGTCCAGCGCTACGCCGAGAAAGGCGTGCGGCTGCATCGCCGGCCCGAACGCCGCGGTAAGAGCATGGCGCAAAATTCCGCCGTCGAATTGGCGACGGGGGACGTGCTCGTGTTCACCGACGCATCGGTGCTGCTGCGCCCAGGGGCGATCGCGGCGCTGATGGAGCAAATGCGCGATCCCACCGTAGGCGCTGTCACCGGCGAGGACGTCAGCACCGCCGCCGACGACCAAGACCAGAGCGCGGGCGCGGGGTTCTATACGCGACTGGAAATCAAGATCCGCCGCCGCGAGGCCGAGAACACGGGAACGCTGATCGGCGTGTCCGGGTGCCTGTTCGCGGTGCGCAAGGAGTTGCGACCGCCGGTGCCGGCCGATTCGGTGGACGATCTCTACGTGCCGCTCTATGTCGTCTCCCAGGGCTATCGCGTCGTCGCCGCGGAGGACGCGAAGGCCATCGTGCGTCGCACGGCGAACCTGGACGCGGAGTTCGCGCGCAAGGTCCGGACTTTCACCGGCGCGCTGTTCACAATGCGGGCGATCCGCAAAAAAGTCGGGCGCGGCGGGCTGGCCAAGGTGAAGACGCACCTGCGTTGGCACAAGAAGATGCGGTGGTACGGCCCGTTTTTCGCGCTGCTGGCGCTGGTGTCCAACGGCGTGTTGGTGGCGCTGCATCCGGCGTTTGCCTATCTGATGATGTTGCAGATGGTGGTCTATGTCCTGGGGCTGACCGGTGTGGCGGCGGCGGTGTCCGACGCGGAGATCGAACGCCGGGCCTTGATTTCCGGCAAGGAGCCCAAGAAGCGCCGCCGGGGGCCGATCCGCAAGATGCAGAAATTCGCGTCGTTTTTCCTGCTCGTGGAAGCGGCGCTGGTCGTCGCGTGGCTGCGCTATATTTTCCGCAAGCCCTTCGCCACCTGGACGCCCACCAAGCGCGCGGAGGGGTAGAGGTTCCGGCCTTGTCCGGGCAAAGCCCCCGTGGTTGCCGGCGACGTCCGGCGACATTCCAGTCTTCTAAGACGGCACAAACGGTGGTATAAACGAGGGCTATCAAGGAGATCGGCCATGTTCGAGTCGTTTCAGGGAATCTTCGACAACGCCAAGAAAAACGCCGAGCAGCTCGGCCGGGCCCTCGTCGTCTTCGAACCCGAGCCGCCGTTTCAGGGCCGGGGCCTTCTGACCGTCCTGGTCACGACCGCCAGCCTGATTACCGTGGCGATCCTGGGCGGCGTGGGCCTGTCGTGTCTGGTCGTCCTGCTGCTGTGCCTGTCGTTGACGTTGCTCATTCTGACGCGCGTGCTGGGGATCGACTTCGACGTGACCCCCGAGGAGATCTTTGGTTTCCGTCCTTGATGCCGAAATGAGCCCCGCCGCCATGCCGAACGAATCGCCCCTGTTCGACGACGCGTTCGTTTATCGTCCGTTCCCCAGCATTCCCGTGGAAGTCGCCGCGAAGGTTCTGGTCCATCGCGGGCACAACTTCATCGTGGCCGACGAGGCGATGATCTGGTCGCGAGGCATGCGCGTGCGCACCAGCGAACGCTTGCCGATTGGGGCGTTGGTGGATTTGGAATTCACCCTGGTCGACGAGATCCATCCCTACGTCGGCGAAGGGCGCGTGGCGAATTTTCGCGAGCCGGAAGAATTTGGCCCCGGAAAAAGAGAGAAGGGCGAAATCGAGGTGCGTTTCACGCGTCTGTCCCAACAGCCGCTCACCTTGCGCGAACGTCTGCGCGACTTTGACCGCATCCGCCGCGTCACCACCCAGACCACCTTCGACATGATCAAATACACGCGCTCCCAACTGACCGGCAACAAGATCCCGGACAAGGATTTCGGCCAGCCGGGGGCGGGTCATCGTCGGCCTTTGCTGCTGATCCACGGATTTTTGGGGACGCGGGGCGCCATGTTGGTGCTGGAACGGCGCCTGAAGGTGGCGGGTATCCCGGTGTTCTCGTTCCCGCTGGGCGTGCTGAATATCGACGACATCGCCAAGTCGGCCTCGCGCATCGCCCAAAAGGTCGAGACGGTTCTGGAGCGCTATCAGCTTGAGGAAATCGACGTGCTCGGCCATTCGATGGGCGGCCTGATCGGCCTGTATTATCTGACCAAGCTCGGCGGAAACAAGCGAGTGCGGCGCCTGGTGACGATCGGCACGCCGTATCAGGGGGCTTGGTTGGCGTCGGCGGCGCTGGTGGCGATGCCTTGGACGGGGCTGGTGGCCCAGAGCATGTGGCAGCTCAAGCCCGACAGCGATTTTCTCAAGGATCTGCGCGCCGCGCCGTTGCCCGACGACGCGGACGTGGTGAGCATCATCGCCAAGAACGACTCGGTGGTCGACCCGCGCTGCTGCGTGCTCAAGGGGGCGCGCAACATCATGATCTCCACCAACCACGCCGGGTTGGTCGTCTCTCCCAAGGTCTTCCAGCGCATCGATCAGGCGCTGGCCAAGGACTGAACCCCTCGCAACTTATTCCGTGGACTCCGTACCACTAACCGGGCTTTCGGCGCTGCGATAAGCCGCGACCGCGCGCTGCATCGACTCGTCGTCCGTGGACAACGCCGCCGCGCCGCCGTCCGTGTTGACGGGCAGGACGTAGACGTTCGTCAGGCGGTCCTTGTACAGGGTGAACGCGACGAAAAGGCCCTTCGCGCCGTCTTCGCCCAGGAATTGCCCCAGGGGGATATCCACGCCGCCCAGGCCGCGAGCATGGACGATGCGGCCGCTTTGCATTACGGCCAAGGGGTCGGCGGCGACAGCGGATCGCACGGCGGCGGGGCTCGCGTTGTCGGGCAGGGACACGACGGTCAGGCACCCCGGCGCGGCCTTGGCCGGATCGTCCACCACGCACACGTCTCGTCCGCGCACTTTCGCGCTCCACGAATCGGTCGGCTCCTCGGTCTTCCACGAAAGCGGTGTGACCTTGCCCCCGTCCACGAGCGCCCGCACGCCCATGTTGCGATAGAGAAACGCCGTGTCCTCGTCCGGGGCCGCGCCTTCAAAGATCGCCACATCCGCCCGACGCACTTCCAGCGACACCGTGACGATGGGCCGCTGACGGCGGGACGCTTCCCGGATTTCCCACGCCGCCAGTTCGTCGGGGTCGTTCGGCCGGCGCTCCGGCATGGACGACGGCGGCGTCACAGTCCCGCCGACCAGCACCGTACGCAGTTCGAAGGGGTCGAACGCCGCGTCGCTTGCGTCGCCGTCGAAGGCGATGGGGACGAGCAGGGGGTAGGTCTGAAAATAATTGCGCACGACCGGTTGGGATTTGGACGCGCACAGGGCGACGTTGCTGACAAAGGGGTTGTCCGCGTCGACGGTCAACGTCGCCAAACGACCGTCCGCGGCGCCCATGGGCATCACGCCGATCATGTCCCCGGCCTCGCGGATTGCTTCGGTCATCGCGGCGGCATCGTCGAAACGCACCACCTCGGCGCGCAAGGGCACCTTGAGCACCCGCGCCGCCAGCTCCGCCAGATTGCCGTAGGACGCCAGACGAATGCGTCCCGACCGGCCGCGCAGGTCGCTCCAATTGGTCAGCTTGCCCAGGAAAATCGCCCGCAGTTGAGCGGTGGACAGGCGCAGCACGCCCCGGTCGTAGGGCGTGGTCAGGATGGCGATCAACTGTCGCTCGGACGCCTCGTCGCCGCGCCATCCTTCGGGAGCGTCGACCAACAGCGTGTCCAGATTCGGCGTCGCGGGCTCGTCCGGCAGACCGTCGAAAATGGCGTAGAAGTTCTGCATATAGAGGCGCTTGAGCAATTCGTCGGACAGGTCCAGTCCGGGGATTTCGAAAGTGTACCACCCCCGGTCCTCGCCGATCAGGCCCGACTCGACGCGGGGCCGCTCCAGGAACTGACGATAGGTCTTAAAGACCTGCATGCCCCAAAAGCCGCGCCGATAAAGGCGATGGTCATAGAGGGTGCCGGTGGCGAAGAGGATCTTGCGTTGCATCAGGTTGAAGAAGCGGCGGGTGGCGTCGCGGTTTTCGGCCAGGGCGGCCAGGGTCTTTTCCGCGCCGGGCTCGGCGTCCAGGCCCGTGTCCACCTGTAGGTTCGGATGCAGTTCCATCATGGCCTGCACGGCGGCCAGATCGTCGGGGCGGCCCAGGTAGCCGGCGCCGATGACGGTCATCTCCGGGTGATCGTGCAGAAACGCCGACAACTTGCGCCAGTGTTCCTCGCCGCCGTTCACCGTGGCGAAGACCGGCATGCCGCTGATGCCCGCGTAGTCCATCGCTCCGCGAACGCGCGGGTCGGACCAGGGCAACTCCCCCTCGCGGCCGGTGTCCCGGATCGCCAGACCCTTCGCCCCGGCGCGGCGGTCGTCTTGCAGAGCAGCGGCCATGTCCGGCACGTCATCGCGCAGATGCACAATCGGAAAGACTCGCGCCTTGATACGCGGCGCCAGTTCCAACACGATCTTGTTGGTGTCGCCCAACGCAAGCGGGGCGGGGCGGTCTTTTTCCGGCGGCGATTCGTCGGGCGAGGCGACGAGGGCCACGGCATTGACCTTGGCCTCGTTCATGGCGAAGCCCAGCTCGAAGACCTTGTCCTCGCGCGTGACCATCTCCCGCGCCGTGTAAACGGGCAGGGCGTTGAAATAGCCCTCGGAGCAGCCCGTCGCCAGGGCGATCAACGCGGCGGCGAGGGCGGCCAGGGATCGGGAAATTCTGTGTGGTGCGTTGGTCATGGGCATGAAATCGCGGGATCATCCCACAGCCGTCGCGCCAGCGTCAATGCGCGAGGAATCCCACGATTTTTTACGACGTTGTTGCATCCAAGGAAGGGATTGTCTTAGAATTTCGGCTATCTGACAGCGCGGCGGCAAATCGCGTCGCGGTGGTGCGTGAGTTGGACTAGAGCGCGACTGCGCGTCGGCCTAGGGAGACAGAATGCAAATCGTCAAGGAATTCTTCGTATTCCTCAAAGAGGAAAAGCTGCTCTGGCTTTCGCCGATTGTCATTATCCTGCTTTTGCTGGCGGTGTTTATCTTCGCCACCGAAGGCAGCGCGGTCCTGCCGTTCATTTACGGCGGATTCTAAGCCTCGATCGAGACATTCCGGGCCCCGTCGCCGCGACCACGGCGACGGGGAACATTCGCCCTTGCCTCGCCCTTCAGTCGGCGGCAGGGGCGTTGTCGCTTTTTGACGCTTCGTCAGAGCCGTCTTCCAATCCCAGGCAGCATCGAAACCCGTCATCCGGGCTGTTGGTCATGTTCGGGGCGTGGTTGTGCAGCGCCGAGCATTTGTCCGAGTAGGTGGAAAATTTCCAGCTTCCGTCGTCGAGAAGGGCTTGGGAGTTCGCGAAGTTCAGGTTGTACGATCCCCCCGCGACGGCCACGTCGTCGCTCCACGGCCCCCAGGGTTCGGCCAGAAATTCCGAGACATTTCCCGACAGATCGTAGACGCCGTATTTCCCATGGCACCGGGCGAACGACCCCGAGGGCGCCGATTCGCGCGGCCGGGGCGGATCGTCACAGGTGGCGGTATTGCATCGGTCGCAGTCCTTGGTGTCGCCGTAGGGATAGTCGAGGCCCACGGCCTGCCCGCAGACCTTCTGCCATTCGTCCAGGCGGCACAGGCGCTTGCCCTGCTCGGCGCACATCGCCTTGGCTTCGGCGAACGTCGGCGTCGCCGGCATGGCGCCCTTGCGATTGGGATATTCGTAGACATCCATGGCGAACGCCGGGACACGGACCAGGCGGAAGTGCCGATTGCGCGAAGCCCATCGCTCGCCCTCGAAGCGGGTGACGGACCATCCGGAGGAGACGGCGGCCATGCCGACGGGAGCCTTGGGGGCAGGGCGGGCGGCGGGTTCGGCGTCGTCCACGCAACGCACGACGCACGCCGGGTAGGCGTCGCACGCGGTGTCGCGGCACGAGCGGACGCATTCCCACAGGTTCGGTTCGGCCGCTTGCTCGCATTGGGCGAGGGCGTCGTAGAAGCTTAGTTCCTCAACGATGCCGCCGCATTTGGCGTAGAGCTTGAAGACGTCGTCTTCGCAGGGAGTGGGGTTGTGAGCGGGGACGGCGGCGGAAGCGTCCGGTGCCGGATCGGCGGACCGCCAAGCGGGGCCCAGGGCCAGGAGCGCCGCGACGCCCAGCGCGGCCGCGAACAGGGCGACGATTAGCACGGCCTGGCCGGTCGGCTTCACTCGGCGCGCACCACCCGACGCACTCGCAGCGCGAACAGCACCCCGCAGCCCAATCCCAGCGTGATCAGCAGCCAGGAAATGACAGGCAAGGCGGCGGCGACGCTCCCCCCTCCGCGCGGCGGCAACACGCCCAGGTCCGCGTCCAGGCCGATTTTGATCTCCACCTCGGACCCATTGTCGATGATGTCGCCGATCAGGCGCCAGCCGCTTTGGAAAATTTCGCCCAAAGCCGGATTCGTCTCGGGCGGCAGTTGGCTGATGATCTTGGGACCCAGATCGGTCACGAAAAAAGCGCTGCCGGACGGGGGGCCGTCCAGGTAGGTCTCCAGTCGGGACGGAGCGTGCTGATCGACGCGCTTGTTCATCTTGTCCAACTCGCCCTGCGTGGAGGCGAGGAGGAAAAATTCGTCGGTGGCGGCGTAGTGAAAGTCGGTGCCCAAAAATTCCAGCGGCTTGCCGGACGTGATCGTCGCGGCGGGATCGGCGGGGGTGTCGGCGGAGTTGTAATAGTTCTTCACCAGCGAACGCACCGTTTCCCGATCCGCGGCGGGCAAGGAGGAAAGCACGGAATCCAGCATTCCTTCGTTGAGTTCCTTGGGCTTGAACATCTCGTTGATCGCCGGGCTGTCGCCGAGCAGATCCTTCAGGTCGGTTTTCGCCGCGTTGAGCAGGTCTTGTTTGTGCAAACGGGCCAGAAAGGCGTCGACCGCCTCCCGGTCGCGGATTTGGGCAACCAGGTTCAGGCCGCCGTTGTTGTCGGCGTAGACCAGGAACTCGGGTCCGAGCATCCGCATCATGCTTGTCACCATCATCTTGGCGAACTGGAGGCGGAACTTGCCCATTTTCGTGTCGCTGGGCTCGAATTTGCCGGTCATGGACATCAGCAGATCCGCCAGCGCGGCCTGGTTTTCCGTCCGCAGCCCGAAGGTAAAGGCCTGGTCGTCGGCGGCGAATCGGGAGACGGCGAAGGGCTCGTGCTTTTGGGAAAGGAGGTTGATGACCGACTTGCCTTCCTTGGAATCGAGCACGGCGCGCATTCGCAGGCCGGTTTCGTCCAAGGTGATCTCGGCGGACCCGCTGGCAAAGCCGCCCGGCTCCACAATCGTGCCCGTGTCCATCTTCGAATTGGGCAGGGGCACCGGTTGTTTGAGGAAATTTTCGGACAGGATCGCGATGCGCATGTCGGCCTGTTCGGGCCAGTTTTTCGCGGCGGCCTCGTAGGCCTCGGGCTGATCCTTCACCGACGGCGTGGCGCCGTGGTAGGCGTCCAAGGCCTTGCGCACCCGGTCTTCGTTGCCGACGAGCAGGATGTTTCGAATCGAGCAGCGGGTATAAGCGCCGTCGAAATAGAGTTTGTGGCCTCGATATTCGTCGATAAGCCTCGTGCCGCCGGCCTCGGCGACCGAACCGGCCAACATCGAAAACAGCAGTCCCTGACGGCCGATGTCCGCGATGGCGATAACGGGGAACTGGTCGGAGCGGTAGGAGGCGACGTCGGTGGGCAGAACCAGGGTGAACTTGGGAATCAGCCACTGCATGAACGGCCATGCAATCGACGAGGATTCCAACTCATCGAGCCGCCGGATCACATCCCCGGCGCGTTCGTCGGTCATGCCGGCGGCGGCCAGGGAGCGGAAGATGTCGGAGGTAAAGATCTTTTGGACCGTCGTGCCGAACCGGTCGACGCGGACGACCGCGCCCTCGTCCGCGGGAATGAAGCGACGCACATCCGCCATGCCCAGCAATAAATAGAGCGTGAGGGCGAAAATCCCGCCGGTGATCAAAAGGATCAGAATATCGCGAACGCGCACCTTGCGACGCGGCGCGTCTTCGTTTTTGGCCATATTGCCTCCCGCCGAAGTTTTAGCCCACGCGCTTGGCCCCTGCAACCGGCGGACGTCGCCGAGGAAGTTCGTTGCCGGCGCGGTCGTCGTTGCCAGGGGGGGACGTGGGGCCTATAACCGAAGTGTCGACAACAAGGCGCCAAGGACGGTTCGATGGCTTCGCTTTCCGTGTCGTTTCAGATCCGCTCGGCTCTGCTGGGGCTGTCGATTTTGCGTCGGCGGCTGGGGTGGGGCCGCATGTTGGGGACGGCGGCGAATCTGACATGGCGACAGATGCGCGGCGAGCCGTGGCGAGGCCTGCCCAAGCCGGAGGACGACAAGGAACGCCTTTCCCGGCAACAATCCGGCCCGGCGGTATTGCTCTATCGCGCACTCTGCAAGCAGGTGGGACGGGAGAAGGCCTTGGAGATCACCCGGGAGGTGGTCATCGACGCCACGCAAATCTTCCTGCGTGAGCAGATTCCGGTGCTGGACCCGGACGAGCTTTTGCGTTGGGAGGAACCCAAGCGGCTGGCGTTTCTGCGCGGGCTGACCGATCGATTTTTCAACGCGGATACGGCGAATCACCGGGTCGGCGACAACCGGGTAAGCTTTTTCGTGACCCGCTGCCGCTTCCCCGAGTTGATGCTCGCCGTGGGCCATCCGGAGTTGGCGCCGCTTTATTGCGAGGGGGACGGGATCTTTTTTGAACGCGAGCAGCCGAGGGTGCGTTTCCTGCGCACGCGCACGCTGGCGGCGGATCAGGAATCCTGCGACTTTTCCTTCGAACCCGTCTCGCCGGTCGCCGGTTCGTCGACTTCGGGTTTTTCCCCGGGCGACAAAGGCAGCTCCACCGCCTGAGCCGGAACCTCCCGCTCCTTGTAATATCGCTCATCCCACACCGTGCCGCCCGGCCATTGGGCCACGAGCAATCCCACGTCGGCCGCGGCGAACAGCCGTCGGATGGTCAGGCGGGAGGCGTTGGAGGCGTACAAGTCCGCGTCGACGACCATTTTCCCCGTGCCTTCGTCGTAGGAGAGGGTTTCCAGGGCGGCGTGCAGCGCGCGCATATAGTCGCCCTTGGCCTGGGAGTCGGTGAACAAAGAGAAGTCGAAGGACTGCATCCCGATAGCGTAGGTCGGCAGGTCGGGCGCGACATCGACCTCGAAGCGTCGCTTGTCCTCGGGGATCGGCGGCAAGTTCTGCTCGCGCAGGAACTTGGGCTTGGCGTAAACGTGCTCAAAGGCGTGTTCGGCTTGGGTGAAGCGGGCTTCGTCGGAGGCGATGACAAGGATGTGGACGGTCATCTGTGTCGTGGCGTGGTCCATGGCGGCGTTCATCGTCAGGCGGTCGGCCTTGCCGGGCAGGAAGCGCGACCAGACGTTCATCGCCAATTTCCCTTCCTCCCGACGCACCTCCTCGACCCCCGCGCCGATGCCGCGAAAGGTGTAGCCCAGCGCCGGATCGTAGTACCAGCGCCGCCCCTCCTTTTGCGGGACGTCGGTGCGAAATTCGAAGCCGGCGAGCACGGCGGTGATGTGCTTGGCGCCGAGCATCGGCTCGGAAAGGGTGAACAGGGCGCGCTGCTCGGCGCGGTGTTCGGGGGCGTGCATGTCGAGGGTGACATGGGCGTAGGCAAACCAGGTCTTGGGCACGTCCACGGCGACCTGATAGCGAAAATCCCCGGTTTGGGCGTCGCGGGCCGGTTTGCCGGTGGACCAGTTACCGCCGATCAGGCCGACGTGATACGTCGCCTTTTCAACGGCGCCTTCCCGGCACTCGGGCGGCTCCAGGTAGTTCTGCCAAAAACTGAGGCGGTGGTTGTACGTCTGCCAGGAATAACCGAAGCCGCGCGGGATCACACCGGCCGGGCAGGGGGGCGAAAGGGCGCTGACCGACGGCTCGTCGTCCAGGCGATGGGCCTGCTCGGTCGCGAAGAGATCGTCTTCCGACAACGTTTCCTTGCATCCGGCCGCCGTGGCGAGAACCAGGGCCAACGCGAGGAAAATCGCGATCTTTGCCATGGGGTGGAAGATGCGTGTCCTCATCGGGGCGCGGGGTTCCTAAACCAGGTCCGTGTCGTCGTCGACGAAGTCATCGTCGTCATCGTCGTCGTCATCGATGGCGGGGCAGGCCGGATCCTCCCGGTCGGAAAAACCGTTGCAATCGTTGTCGATGCCGTCGTCGCACTGCTCAATGCTCCCGGGATTGGCGAAGGGGTTGTTGTCCTGGCAATCCTCCGGGACGCACCACCCGTCGTTGTCCGCGTCGGTGCAGTCCGCGTCGTCATCGTCGTCGTCAACGGCGGTGTCGTCATCCGTGTCGGGATTGGGGGTCGGCGGCGGGATTTTGGCGTCGTTGTCGCTCTCGTTGCAGGCGGTGAAGACGCCGAACGCCGTGACCAGCACCAGGATCGCCAGGATGAATATGGGAAGTCCGTTTCGCACCGGGCGAGCATAGGGGACGTTGTGCATGGTGGCAACGATCACGACTTCAGAGCCGCGACCGTCAGGGAGCGGGTTGCCACGACGAACCAACCCGCTTACTTACCAGCCTTCGCCAAGGCTACGGCACGGCAAGCTGTGCGCGGCTCTGAAGGGGCGGTGTCGCGGTCGGTGGCCTAATTCACCGACGTATCATGCACCACGATCATCTTGAAGGTGGGGATGATGGCGTTGAACGAGTCGCCGTCGTCGTCGACCATGCGATACCAGCCCTTCATTTCCCCGTAGGCGGTGGGCAGGGGGCAACCGCTGGTATATTCATAGCTTTCGCCGGGAAGGATGCGCGGCTGCTCGCCGACCACCCCCGGTCCCTCGACGACCTGCACCCGTCCGTTGGCGTCCTTGATGACCCACCGCCGGGACAGAAGCTGCACCGGGGCTTCGCCCTCGTTGGCGATAGTGACGTGATAAGCGAAGAAATAGCGGTACGGCGGCGCCGAGTGGTCGGCCGAATACTGCGTCTGGACGGTGATGCGAACGTTGTTCGTCACCGCGGTCGGCAGGGCGTCTTCGGTCATCGTCACCTCCGGCCCGATGATGGACCGCTTTTCAGCAAAATCATTCGGAAAAATCATTCGGATTTTCCGGCGTCGGGTCGGCCGGTCGCGCGACCCACGGGAATGCGTCCCGTCAATTTCTTCACGCTCGCCCCATTCGTCAAGGCATGAGGCCTCGCATCGTTGGCGCCGCCGCGTGGGATGGGAGGACGCTGACTGAAAAACGAAGAATGGTCGTTGCCGAACCGCGTCAAAAAGCCTATGATGGCGGCGGTCTGGGGACCGACTTATCGAGGCCCTTCCATGTCCTTTCTTCGCGAACAGCGCACGACCGCGCTCACCGTCCTCTCGGTGCTGATCGACATCCTGGCCGCCGTCGCGGCCTTTGTGCTGGCCTATAACTGGAAATCGAGCCTGCCCGGCGAGGAGCTTTCCAGTCTGGCCCCCTTGGACTCGTACGCGTGGTTTTTCGCCACCTATCTCTTCCTGCTGCTGATCGCCAACTACCTGAACGGCATGTACACCTTCGGCCGGACGCTGACTTACGGCGAGCTTCTGAGCAAGACGGCCCGGTCGATCGGCATCGTCGCCCTGGCGATCATCACCGTGATGTTCCTATTTAAAATCCAAACCTTATCGCGCTTGCTGTTCTCGCTTTTCGTGCTGTTCAACCTGGTGGTGGCCGCGATTCTCAAATGCTCCATGAAGCTCGTCACCGGGCGCATGCAGACCCTGGGCTACAACCCGATCAACGCGCTGGTGGTCGGCAGCGGGCCGATGGCGGTGAGCATGATCGAGAATCTGCGGGAGCGCCCCGAGCTGGGCTACCACATCGTCGGCTGCGTGGACGCGGACCCGGAGCGGGTGGGGCAGACCGTGATCGGCGTGCCGGTCATCGGCTCCACCGAGGATTTTGCCGAGATCCTCTCCCGCGACCAGGTGGACGAGGTGTTTTTCGCCATGCCGTTTCACCTGGTCAAGGAACTGCCCAAGCTGATCTGGCTGTGCGAGGAAATCGGCATCCGCTTCTCGCTGATGGCCGACGTCATCCAGACGTCCATCGCCAAGGCGCATCTGCGCTATTTCCTGGACGTGCCGCTGCTGACGTTCTCGTCCACGCCCTCGGCGCTGGGGCAGCTTTTCATCAAGGGCCTGATGGACCGCACGCTGGCGGGCCTGGGGCTGCTGGTGCTCTCGCCGTTGTTTGTCGTCGTGGCGACGCTCATCAAGATCACGAGCCGGGGGCCGGTGTTTTTCAAGCAGGTGCGTTGCGGCCTGAACGGGCGCCTTTTCACCATGTTCAAGTTTCGCACGATGGTGGAGAACGCCGAGCAGCTTCGCGAAGAATTGATGCGTTACAACGAGATGACCGGCCCGGTTTTCAAGATGAAGGGCGACCCGCGCATCACGCCGATCGGACGCTGGCTGCGTAAGTACAGCCTGGACGAGTTGCCTCAGCTCATGAACGTCTTCAAGGGCGAAATGAGCCTGGTGGGCCCGAGGCCGCCGATCCCCGAGGAAGTGCAGCAGTACAAACGCTGGCAGCGTCGCCGCTTGTCCATGCGCCCGGGGCTGACGTGCTTCTGGCAGATCGCGGGGCGCAACGAGGTCAACTTCGACGAGTGGATGCGCCTGGACCTCAAGTACATCGACAACTGGTCTCTCAAACTCGACTTCATCATCCTGGGCAAGACGATCCCCGTCGTGCTCCTGGGCAAGGGCGCCAGTTAGGCGCGTCCAGTAGCCTCATTTAGACACATTTAGCAGCCGCACCCGCTGTCGTCGTCATCGTCGTCATCCGACGCATCATCATCGCCGTCGTCATCCGAGGCGTCGTCGTCGGTCGTGTCATCGTCCGGCGCATCGTCATCGGCGATGTCGTCGTCCGCCGCATCATCGTCGCCCGTGTCGTCATCGTCATCATCGTCGTCGTCACCGGGCAGGGGCGGGCGGACGTACAGGGAATTCGTCAGCGCGACGGGCATGACGCCGTCGTAGAGTTCGGCGCGGTAGCGGGTGTCGGTCTCCGGGCCCACGTCGATCGTGAACGACGTTTCGAAGTCGTCGCTATCGACGGGGATCTTGTCGTATTCGTCGATCTTCGCGCCGTCCTGGAGGATGCGCAGGGCGTAGCCGTTGCCGCCCACGACGCGCGCGGTGATCGTGACCTTATCGCCGCGGATCGTTTCGCCCATCATGGCTTCAGCGTCGCCGGCGGTCGCGTTGATAAACAAGTCCGGCCCGTCGGGCCCGATCATCTTCACATACGCCCGCCCGGCCTTCAGGGCTTCCATGACCGCGTGTTCGCTCAACTCGTCGGCATACACCACGGTCGTCGGCACGCCGATCGGCGCGTAGGTGTCGCCCGTGCCCGTGCCGCTCCGGTGGTCGTCCGAGCCGCCGCGCGCGGGCAGCACGTAGTCCATGTCCTGAAGGTCGTCCCAGAGGTTGATGTTGAGCAGGTTGCCGTAAAAGTTGATGCCCGACGGATTGACCGAGCCGTTGATGACTTCCAAAAAGTCCACCTTGCCCCAGTCCGTATCCGGGATGCCCCAGCCGATGCCGTAGGAGAACCCTTCGCGCGGCGTGTCCCGCAGGCCCGGCGCGACGGGGTGGTTGATCGAAACGTACCCCCCATCCGAATGCACCGCGTCGAAGACCTCGTTGATGTCGTAGTGAATGTCGGTGCCTTGGTAGGGCATGTACCCCCGGATCCCGAAGATGTTGTAGTGCCCGGCGTAGGTGGTCAGCTCGACGCCGTTGATAAGCAGCATGTCCGGATACGAGTCCTGAAACTCGGGGATGTAGAGCATGTGGCTGATCGCGTTGTGGTCGGTCAGGGCAATGAAGTCCAGGCCTTGCGTGTGGGCGTACTGCATCGTGACGGCCATGGTCTGGGAGCCGTCCGAGTGTGTGGAGTGGCAATGCAGATCGCCCTTGTACCAGCCGGCGGCGTCATTGAGCACGACGGGGCTGTATTCCTCCGGCTCGAAGGCGTCGCCCACGTCGCCGTCGTAAAAATTGACCGTCACGGTGTAGGCCAGGGCCGAGTCGTCGGGCACGTAGCCGATGCCCAATTCCACCTGCCACGTGCCGGTCTGCAAGGCGCCGGGGATGTAGGAGTCGGACGTGGCGGCCTTGCTCTTGCCGACGGAAAACGACTTCTTGTTGCTGCCGCTCCAACCGCGAAAGCCGTCCGGATCGAAGACGCCGATGTCGATGACGGGATTGAAGATGGCCTTGGATTTGCCGGTGGCGATTTCGGTGTAGTTGTAGGTGAAGTCGATGCGCGTCGTGCCGCCGGGAACGTCGAAGTCCAGGTAGAGATAGCTGCCGATATCGTCGCGATCGACTTGGCCGGTGAACTGATAATCGGGAGGTACGGCTATAGCCAAGGTGGGAACCAAGGCAAGGGCGAAAACCAGGGCCAAGGCCGTGAAAAGACGTCGGGGCATGGAGGCTCCGTGAAATGCAGTTGGTTATTGTTGGTTTCTGTCTAGCAGATTCTCAGGATAAATGCGCGGCATGGCGCGGCCTTGCCGTTAGAACGGCAGTTCTAGGGCGGAGTGAAAAAGCACTTGGGTCGGGAAAAGCGAAAGGCTGCGTTGCTATAATTATTTTGCTGATGAAAATTAATCTGGGAATACGCGTAGGGTGTAAGTTGTGGATGATTTGATGCGGCCAAAGGATTTGAGGATTGAGAAGATAAGTACGAGTTCGAATTTGTCGGGAGATGAACGATGCCGATAGGACCTATAAAAACAGCAATACTGCTTTTCTCGGCAAAAAGTGCCGTCACTTGTCGAAACATGATTTCAATATTGCTTGCTCTAAGCGTTATTGCATGCAACTCTGGATCAAGGTGGCAACGCGAGAGCCACACAGAAAAATTTGCGGACATCGAGAGAAGCGCAACCTATTCCGAGATAAGCTATGAGCACCTAAGAGAAATCATCTATAGAACAAATAGCCACAAGGCATACATGGAATTGGCTCGTCGAGGCGGAGCCAAAAGTGTCGGTATCTTGCGCGATGTTCTTATCCAGAAAATACCTAAGGATGGGTTTTCAACATGGACTTTACGCGCTGTCGAAGCGAGTCGCGCACTCGCAATCATGGCGAAAAATGGGGACCCGGCAGCAATTGAATTTTTAAAACAGGCGGTAGATTGGCGATATTGGACGTCAAACGTTGATATCGACAGCTTGTTTAGTGAGGCTATGATTGAGCCTGGCAATTTCTTCGTGGGACCTTTTGTAGAGCCTTTGATGCTCGCAAAAGATGACACTATTAGAGAGTATCTAACGAAATTGTATGCAGAGCACGTCAAAGCCTCACCACCGGTTGTGCCTAACGGGGCTTTGGATGAAGGATTAGAAAAATATATCCGTCAAGATGCTATTGGCTCGAAATATTTTCCTAAAGAGGATGAGGATATTGCCAAAAAGTACATCAACGGCGTGTGGCTGAATCCCAAGCTACCAAATACGGTGCGATGTGTCAGAATGTGGCCTAGAAAATCTGCTCATTATTATCATGAATTTAAAGAGTTATTAAACAATGTGCATCGCAAGTCGAATTGGGCTCTTGTCATTCGGGGTATTGGGCTATGTGCAGCTTACAATTCGGGAGTGAATTCGCAAGAAGTCTTCGAGGAACTTAAGTTTTTCCTGGAAAGTCGATTTTCGGGTCCTGTTGACAAAGAAACAGCGAACGCGTTGCTGGAAGTCCCAATCACTTTGGCTTTATCGGACCTGGATTCACTTGATGAATATAAAAAATATATGAGAGAAGGAATGCGTCCGAGCGTGTGGAAAGATCGGACCTCATGGACTTTTCCGGGAATGAGTTTGCCGGAATCGCAAGTCGTACTTGCTCAGCAGTTTGTCAAAGCCTTTCTCTTAAGCGGCGAATCATTACCTAGCTTTGAAGAGGAGCGCAGCAAGATCGAAACGACGCTTTCCGACTTGCCGTTCGAAATTCGCAGTGAATATAGTAAAGCATATGATAAAGCAATAATGCTGAATCAAAAAAGTGATAGCAGATTAAATATCTGTCGGAGATTTTCGCTTAAGGCTCAGGCCAATCGCGACTATTGGAATTATCCATATTGACCTCTACTGTCAAAAAATCATAATATTATGACGAGGGTAGTGGATCTATATTTTGTCTAATTATTGCCCGTACTCCTCGTCAGTGACTTTTTCCAACCATTCGACGGCCGTTCCGTCGAGATGTTCCTGGACGGCGACGTGCGTCATGGGGGTGTCCGGCGCGGCGCCGTGCCAGTGTTTCACGTGGGCGGGGATCCAAACGATGTCGCCCTGATGCATCGGCTGGGCGTCGTCTCCCTGTTTTTGGACGTAGCCGGATCCGGCGGTCACGATCAGGAGTTGGCCGAAGGGGTGCGTGTGCCAGGCGGTTCGCGCGCCCTTTTCGAACGACACGGTGGCGCCCTGAACGCGCGACGGGTCGTCCGGTCCGAAGGGCGCGGCGATCTTCACGTCTCCCGTGAAATAATCTGTCGGTCCATTGCGCGTGGTTTCGGGGGTAGACCGGATAATGCTGACGGATTTGCTTTGTTCATCGTTCATTTCGACCTCCGGGGCGATCCGGGCGACCGCCGATGCGATGGGCGACGCCGTGGCGCGAGTGCTGTGGATCTATCCTTGGCCACGGCATCGGTTCATGCAAGAGCCCGGCAAATTGCTGAAGATCGTTGGGGAGGGATTCCAAGCGTTTCGTGATAGGGACACGTCGAAAAAGAAAACGGGGTCAGCCGCAAACGGCTAACCCCATGAAATCGTTCATAGCGGGGGCAGGATTTGAACCTACGACCTTCGGGTTATGAGCCCGATTTCTTGGTTTGTCAAAGTGCTATCTACCTAAATACATTGTGTTCTTGATCTTGTCCACCATGCCTATTTATGGGCATATCACGCATTCTGTGTCCGAAAATGGCCGAAACTATATCAAAGATAACTAGGCTTGTCGAAATGGCCGAAAAATGGCCGAAGCCGTTCTGCGCGATATGTGTCGTCACGACGACGGGGCGGTACTTCTCTACAGTTTGTACAGGTGTTCCCGGTCTCATTCGTCTATATGTTGTTGGATTCTCCAAAATTCTCCTTACGTACCCCCACCGAATGTGCTAGAAGCGTTCTGGTGAGGGGGAAACAGCCGAAAATGGGGGTTGAACGTTTTTCGGCACAACAAATCAAGGATCGCGCCATGAACTCTTCGCCCTCGTCCGTTAACACCGTGCCTGAGTTGTTGAACTACGAAGAAGCCGCCAAACTCCTACGATTCAAAGTCCCGACCCTGTACAGCCTGGTGTCACGAAAGCAGATACCGCACATTCGATTGAGCGGCCGATCCGTCCGTTTTGATCGCGATGTTCTTCTCCAGTGGCTGGCTGAGCGGGCATTTCATCCCGGCAAAACCGCCAACTAAGTCCCGGCACCAAACGCGATTTCACTGCATCGGACACCCGTGTGTTCATTGCCGGTCAAGATTGCGCCCCGCAGTTTTGACGTCGGGCAGTTGCGTCCGTCTAGGAGTACATAATGGCTCGTCGACCTCGAGAGAAGAATAGAGGGCGGTTTTGGGGGTTTATGCCCTACGAATTCATGAAATCATCGGCAATCAAGGAGCTGCACTCCGACGCGCGCTCAGTCCTCTTGAACCTTCAGGCACAGAAAAACGGGTATCGGGATCACGATGATTGCATCCCTTGGGGTTACACCGATGGCCCATTCCCGATGCGAAAGGAATGCGTTAGCCGTGGGCTTTTCACTCTAATCCGATTAGGAGTGATTGAACGAGTCGAAGGTTCGGTCCTCCACGATGGCAAGTATCGTAAACCTCGGTATAAAATTTCCGAAAAGTGGGCGAAATACGATCCGGAGAATCCCGGTAAATTCCTTTTAGAATCGCCTTTTGTTCAACCTAGGTGGAAATCGTTTTTCACCAAAGACGGGGAATGGGTATCGGGGGTCGATCCTAATCTCGCCCCTTCAAAGAAAAGATCGACTCCCAAACTTCGGCGAGAAAAAAGCCTGGTCCGACCCTCGAACTCGGATGACGCCCTGTCGGTCCGCCGTTCGGACGCGGATACAAAACTCGCGAGCGCTGTCGGTCCGAAGCGCGGACCGACACAGCCTGCAACCCAAGTTCGCGGGGCGGACGCACTTATAGATAACCATACCAGAATACCGGATCCTCGCGTCCGAGATCTAGTAGAAAATCTTGTAGACCACATGAGGGTTAGTCACTAAGCGCGCCCCGCCGGGGCCCTCAAAGCCCCAAGGCGGGTGGCGTGATAGAAGCGAAAATATTGCAACTATTTCCGACCGCCCACTCGCGCGCGCGCGTGTCATGGGGTTAGCGCAAATTGCGTTTGCCCTTCCCGAACAGTTTGTCCACGAAAAGGAGTGCGCTTTGAAAGACCATGAGCGGCTGCTAAAACTTCTCGCCTCGATTCAAGAAATCGGAAAGTCGCGCGGGCCACAGGTCCGAAAGCGAAACCGCCCCAAGTGCGGGGCCAAGACGCGCCAGGGGACGCCCTGCCAAGCGCCGCCCGTTTGGGACCACGCGAACAACCGCCCCCGGAACGGTCGCTGTCGGATGCACGGGGGCCTTTCCACGGGGCCGAAGGGGAAACGGCGGGGCAAGGTCGCATCGGCTTAGAATCGCCTCCCACGGGGCGATTCTCGGCCCTTAGCCCTTGGATTTGGAATCGCCCGCGCGCGTTGTGCCTCTGTTCGTGTTGCCGTCCCCCATCCCCGTAGCTTGCCTATTGTTTTCCATCGACACCTACCGATTTCCCCTTGCCTCGATTGTCGTACACTTGTACGATTTCAGGCCGGGGGATACGGGTCATGGGAAAGTCCCGAACGAGTGACAAGACGAGGGCGCGGACCGGCGAGTCGGGCCAAGAGGCCACGTCATGAATGCCGTGCTCAAAGTGTTGGAATTTCCACGACGTTTGTCGGGAAGTGTCGCGACGGCGCAAGGGCATCCATCCGCGCGGGGTAAGCAGGATGCGCCGGTCTGGCGGTTGGGCGAGGTCAAGGGCCGTCTCGTGGAATTGTCCGGCGAGGCGGCATCGGCCAACGTGACCGCCGCCGTGGCTATGTTGGCGGACGCACAGCAACGAGGGGAAACCGCCGCGTGGGTGACGCCTCAAGACGGCGTCTTTTTCCCGCCCGACCTGACGACCCACGGGATCGACCTGGGGGCCTTGGCCGTCGTCTTCGGGCGGGATGCGGCTAGTCGGGTGCGTTCGGTGGAAAAGCTCGCCCGGAGCGGCGCGTTCGGCCTGATCGTCGTGGATTGCCGTGGCGCGGACGAGGTGCCCCTCAACGCCCTGACGTTGCTTGCCAGCCTCGCGTTGAGGCACGACGCCGCTATCATTTTTCTGACCGAAAAAAAGCCGGAGCGCCCGTCCCTGGGCTCGTCCGTTTCCTTGCGCATCGAGACGCGAAAACAACGTGAGCGCCTGGGCCGGGCGCGTCTGGAATTCCACGCTTTGCGGGACAAGCAAAGGGGGCCGGGATGGACCTTGGGGAGCACATACGATGGACCGCCTGGCGTGCGTTAATGTCGACGAATTCCCGTTGCAGATTCTGCTGCGCCGCCGTCCCGAGTGGGCGAGCGGGGCCGTCGCCGTGGTGCATGACGACCGTCCCGGCGGTCAGGTGCTTTGGGTCAACGAGCACGCCCGCACCGTGGGCATCCTGCCGGGGATGACCTACGCCCGCGCCTTGTCCGCCGAATCAACCCTGCAAGCCGCCGTGGTGCCTCCCGAGCAAATCGAGGACGGCGTGCGGGAAATCGCCGCATTGCTGCGCCAATTCGCGCCGGAAATCGAAGCGTCCGAAGACGAGCCGGGCGTGTTCTGGCTTCAAGCGTCCGGGCTTAAGCGTTTGTTCCGTTCGGCGAGTCAGTGGACATGGGCCATCAAGGACGCATTGCGTTCCCTGGGTTTTCGCGCGGCGGTGGTGTTGGGCTATCGGCGTTTTGCCGTCTACGCCATTGCCAAGGCCCGGCCGGACGTGGTGGTGCTGCGCAACGAACGCCACGAAAACGAGGCCATGCGGGACGTGGCCCTGAATCGTCTGGGGATGGACCCCAAGGCGCGCGACAAGCTGGAACAATTGGGCGTCTATAACATCGGGGATCTGGTCAAACTCGCCCCGTCGAGCCTGCGCCGCCGCTTCGGCGAGGAAACGGCCCGGTTGCACGATCTGGCGACGGGACGCCTCAACGAGCCTTGGCGACCGTCCGTGCCCGACGAGCCGATCCGCGCCGTGCTGCAATTCGAGCCGCCGGAAGAGGACGCCGAACGCCTGTTGTTCACCCTCAAGACGCACCTACATCCGATCTTGCGCGAACTGGCGAACGCGGTCCTGGCGCTCGCCCGTCTGGAAATCCGCTTGCAACCCGAGCGCCGCCCGTCGCAAATTCTCCCGCCCCGCGTCGATGAAATCCGTCCGAGCGAAGCGACATTGGACGAGCGCGTGCTGATGGACCTGATTCGACTGCGTTTCGAGGGGGAGCCGCTGCGACATGCCGTCGAGGAAGTGACGCTCATCGCCTTTGACGCCCCCGCCGACCAAAAACAGCTTCGCCTCTTTTTCGAGGGGCCGCGCCGGGATCTGGACGCGGCGAATCGGGCCTTGGCGCGCATCCGCACGGAGCTTGGGCCGGACGCGGTGGTCCATGCCGTTTTGCAGGACGGGCATTTGCCCGAGGCGGGGTTTCGTTGGGAGCGGTTGGACAAGCTGGCCTATCCCAACACGGGCGAGGCGACCAAGCCGCGTCTGGTCCGCACGATGCACGCCAAGCCCAAGCCCCTGCCGACGCAGCGCCGACATGACACGGCGACGGACGGTTGGATGGTGGCCGGTCCCGCCGCCGGGCCGGTGGTGCGTAGTCACGGCCCCTATCTCGTCTCCGGGGGTTGGTGGCGAAAGGAAGTGCGTCGCCGGTATTTCTACGTCGAGACGCAGCGGGGGCAATGGCACTGGATCTTCTATGACGAGCGCCGCCGCCGGTGGTTCGAGCAAGGGCGGGTCGAATAGTGCCCGTCTACGTCCCGCTGTTTTGCAAGACGAATTTCAGCTTTCTTGAGGGCGCGTCCCACCCGGACGAAATGGTCGAAGAGGCGTACCGGCTGGGGCTGTCGTCCATCGCCGTGACGGACCGGGACGGGGTTTACGGCGTGGTGCGGGCTCACGTCAAAGCCCGTGAGTTGGGGATGCACCTCATCGTGGGCTCGCAAGTCACGGTGGACGACGGCACGTCGATCATCCTGCTTTGCGCCCATCGCAGCGGGTACAAGAACCTCTGCCGACTTGTCACCAAAGGGCGAAGGCGATGCGAGAAAGGCAAGTCTGTCGTCTCGTGGCGAGAGGTGGCGCACCACGCTTGGGGCAATCTCGCCCTGTGGGGCGGGCCGGAAAGTCTCATCGTTCGCGAGGACGAGCCGGGCGAGGTGGCGGCGATGCTGCGAGAGGCTTTCGAGGATCGTCTGTACGCCCTCGTTTGTCGCCACGGCCTGCCGGACGAAAAGGAACACGAGGAACGCCTGACAGCCCGTGCGGAGGCTTGGGGCCTGCCTCTGGTCGCCGGGCCGGAATTTCTTTACCACACCGCCGCGCGCCGTCCGTTGCAGGACGTTCTGACGTGCGTTCGGCATGGGGTGACGATCCATGACGCCGGGTGTCGGACCAAGCCCAACGACGAATACGCCCTCAAGTCCGTCTTTGCTTTCCAAAACCTCTATGCCGACATTCCCGAAGCCGTCGAACGCACGCGGGAAATCGCCGCCCGCTGCCGATTCAACCTCTCGGAACTGCGTTACCGCTATCCGTCCGAGGAATTGCCCGAGGGGCGCACCACGGCCCAATGGCTCACGGAATTGACCTTTGAGGGCGCGCGGGAGCGTTACAAAAGCGAGGGACGTATCCCCGAGAAAGTCCGCGACCAACTGCAAAAGGAATTGGTGCTCATCGAGAAGCTCGATTATTGCGGCTATTTCCTGACCATGTGGGAGATTGTTCAATTCTGCAAACGCAACGACATTCTGTGCCAGGGGCGCGGGTCCGCCGCCAATTCCGCCGTCTGCTACTGCCTGGGGGTGACGGCGGTCGATCCGGTGCGCATGGACCTGCTTTTCGAGCGTTTCATTTCCGAGGAACGCAACGAGCCGCCGGATATCGACCTGGACATCATGCACGAGCGCCGGGAAGAGGTGATCCAGTGGGTTTACGAGAAATACGGACGGCAACGGGCGGCGATGGTGGCGAACCTGATCCGTTATCGCGCCAAGTCGGCGGTGCGGGACGTGGGCAAGGCGTTGGGCATTCCCGATGTTTCCCTTAGCCGTCTGGCGAAGCTCCTTCCTCATTACGGCGCGGTCGATCCCGAGTTGTTCCGTCAAGCGGGCCTGGACGCCGACGCCCAAGTCATCGACCACCTCATCCGCCTGACGCACGAGATTCAGGACTTCCCACGACACTTGTCCATTCATCCCGGCGGTTTCCTGTTGGGCCACGAGCCGGTGCATGATCTGGTTCCCATCGAAAACGCGACGATGGAAAACCGCACGGTGATTCAGTGGGACAAGTACGACGTGGAAGAGTTGGGGCTGTTCAAGGTCGATCTGTTGGGCCTGGGGGGGCTGACGCTCATGGACAACGCCTTTCGGCTTTTGAAGGCGCATCGGGGGATTGATCTGTCGATGGCGACGATCCCCCCCGCCGACGAGGCGACGTTCGATATGATTTGCCGGGCTGACACGGTGGGGACATTCCAGATCGAATCCCGCGCCCAAATGGCGATGCTCCCCCGCCTGCGTCCGCGCACCTATTACGATCTTGTCGTCGAAATTTCGATCATCCGTCCCGGCCCCATCACCGGCGGAATGGTGCATCCCTACTTGCGCCGTCGGTGCGGGGAGGAAGAGGTGGTCTATCCCCACCCGAGCCTTGAGCCGGTGTTGGCGAAGACCTTGGGCGTGCCCCTCTTTCAAGAGCAGGTCATGAAGATCGCCGTCATCGCCGCCGACTACACCCCCGGCGAGGCGGACCGACTGCGTAAGGATATGGCCGCGTGGCGACGCTCCGGGCGCATCGACCACCACCGGGACAAGCTCGTGCGACGCATGGTGAAAAAAGGCATCGAGCCCGACTTTGCCGAGCGGATCTTTCAACAGATTCAGGGCTTCGGCGAATACGGCTTTCCCGAGGCTCACGCCTCGTCCTTTGCGCTCATTGCCTACGCCACCGCCTGGATGCGTTGTCACTACTTGGCGGAATTCGTTTGCGCGCTACTCAACGCCCTGCCGATGGGTTTCTATTCCCCCTCGACGATCATCCACGACGCCAAACGTTACGGCCTGGAATTCCGCCCCCTCGACGTGACGGCTAGCCACTGGAAATGCACACTGGAGCGCGCGCCGGGGAAGCATGATTTCGCCGTGCGGGACGGGCTGTGCTTCCTCAAGGGGCTACCCGAGGCGGACGGGTTGCGCATCGTCGAGGAACGGGCCAAAGCGCCTTTCACGTCGATTCACGACTTCGCCCGGCGCACGCACTTGCGAAAAGACGCGATGAATCACCTTGCCGAGGCGGGGGCGTTCGCGGCGTTCGGCGTCACGCGGCGTCAGGCGTTGTGGGATGCGTTGCGCGCCGGTCGGGGCGGCACGACACCGCTCCCCGTCGAACAACCCGAGGCGCTGCCGTCGTTCGCCCATTTGTCGGCGCGGGAAGAGGTGGTCTGGGATCATCTGACGACGGGGCACAGCACCGCCGCCCACCCGATGCGCACGATTCGCGAGGTCGTGCGGGCCAAGGGGTTGCCGAGCGCCGAAGAGGTGAACGCCACGTCCAACGGACGGTGGGTGACGTATGTGGGCATCGTGATT
>JACKCT010000016.1 GCA_020633895.1 Deltaproteobacteria bacterium
GTTCCCGGATGTCTACGTGCTCGCCCACCCGGAATGCAGCGAAGAGGTCGTCAACGCGGCGGATTACGCGGGCTCGACCACGCAGATGACCAAGCACGTCCAGGAAACGAACGCGCCCCATTACCTCATCCTCACCGAGTGCTCCATGGGCGATAACATCATCGCCGACAACCCGGACAAGGATATCCTGCGCCTGTGCTCGGTGCGCTGCCCGCACATGAACGAGATCACGTTGGAGGAGGTCCTCCACGCTCTGCGTCACGACGAGCAGGCTATCGAGGTGCCCGAAGACATCCGCGTGCGCGCGAAGGTCTCCCTGGAACGCATGCTGGCGGTGGGCCCGGCGCGGGATTGAGGTTGAGCCAATTTGGGTCGCCCGCGTGTCCGTCCGAGCCGCGAGCCGTAGCGAGCGGGTGACGCGTTCGTTGCCAGTGGGGATTTCGATCGATCAGAGCCGCGAACCGTCGTGAGTTGCACTCAGGATGCCATGATTATTTTGAGGCGTTGCATGGAACGAACAACGATAGTTCTGGACCGCTTGCTGACCAGCCTTCGCCAAGGTTACGGCCTGGCAAGCTGCGCGCGGCTCTGACGCTACAAATTGGGCTTACCCTCACTCCTCCACCGGCCCCAGCGCCTCGTCGTACATCGCCTTTTCCGGCATCTGCAATTTGGACTCGTCGAATTCCACGCCGTACTGGAAGTCGCTGACCTTCGAATTGGTGCGCAACTCGCCGCGCGAGCCGTCCTCGTTGGTGGCGTAGGTGGTGTGCGTTCGGGCGATAGTGAGCGGCCCGGCGGGTTCGAAATCGGAGTAGACGACGAGCTTTTCCGGCGTGTGCTTCATCTCGCCCTTCATGAACGGCTTATAGCTCACGACGTACTTCAGGCCCGTCAGCAGGTTCGTATTTTTGTCGATGTAGGCGACGTAATAGTCGTCCGGCGCGTCGCCCGTTCCCGCTTCGTAGGTCACTTTGACCTTGTAGGTCGCGCCCAGGCCGCTGGCCTCGTCCGGTTCGTCGAACATGGCGAGTTTCACGCCCGGGTCGCCGAAAACGAAAGGCACGGCCGTGAAGTAATAGGGCGTCAACGCCCAGAAACGCGCGGGAAAATCCTTCGGCGCCATCGTGGTCCAGACGCGCTCGCCCAGGTAGCCGACGCGGCACTCGGGTTCCTCCATGTCCACATAGGCGCGGGAGCCGAGCAGGTCGACGGTCTGCGTGCCGACCTTGGCCGGACCTTCGACGGGGCGGTAGGCGTAGTGGAAGCGGATCGCCTTGCCCGCGAACCATTTTTCGATGCCGCCGTGGGCCTCGATGGATTTCAGGAGAATCTTGCCGGCGTCGGTTTTCGACAGACGTTCCACGGCGCCCTCGGCCCGATCCTTGGCCTCGTCGGGATAAGTCGCCCGATGCACCTGCGCGCTTGCGACGGCGCAAGCCAATAAGGCGAGGGTGACGGCGAGAAACAGCCCGGCGACGCGACGCATTTTCCACTCCCGATTTTTCGATGGTGAGATGAGAGCCGCGACCGACACGCGGTGACGATTCGCGACAGCATTCAGCTTAGGGGCATCCTAGGGGATCGGGCGACGACAAACTATGCGGTACGTCACGTTGCGTCGGCGGGAGCCGGGTCGGTGGATTCGTCGTAGCAGCAGTTGACCCGATAGTTGCAAGGCAGGTTGCATCGGCTCATGTCATCCCGGCGGTTTTGCGCGAAGGTCGATTCCCACATGGCGCGCACGTCGTCGTCGATGGTGCCCACCGGTCCGAAAACGTCGCAGAAGGTCAGGTCGCCGTTGGATTGGGCGATCAGACTGCCGTAGGCCACGCGGCATTCGTTGCCGGTCAGGCCGTTGCGCGGGTTGCGGAAGTAGCGTTGCCAGACGGAGAACTGGGCCTCCGGATTATCGATGCGCGCGCCGTCCCGTTTCATTTCCTTGAGCGTTTCCAGCGTCGCGACGATCGCCTCCGCTTCGTCCGAAGACTTGGGCCAGAGGGCGTCGCGGTCGAAGAAACCATCGTCCCAAGGCTTGCCCATGGTGGGGATGACGGACTGGAAATGCATCGCCTTGATGCGCGGGTCGGCGGTGAAAAAGCGAACGACCTCGGGCATTTCCCGGTGGTTTTGGGCATTGATGACGGGCACGACGTGGAGCGTCCAGTCGGTATGCTTTCCGACGTAATGGAGGATGTCGACGATGCCCTGAAACGACCCCGGGCCGTTGCGCAGGCGGTCGTGCGTGGCGGCCAGGCCGTCGACGGAGACGTTGAGGATGGACAGCCCGGCGTCCTTCAGGCGCTCGACCTTGTCGACGTTGAGCAATGTGCCGTTGGTGTTGAGCGCGACTTTGAGGCCGTAGCTCGCCAGGCGCTCCACGAAATCCACGCACCGGTGATGCAGCATCGGCTCGCCGCCGGTGACGAGGACCTGCGTTCCGGTCGGCAGCCAATCGCCCAGCCGGTCGATGAAGGCCAGCCACCGGTCCGGTGTGGGCTCGCTGACCTTGATGTTCGGGCAGTCGCACATATGGCAACGCAGGTTGCATCGCATGGTGATCGAAAGATTGACGAAGCTCGGCGGATCGGGCGGGGCGGGGGCCCGGCCCAGGAAGTCGACGGGAACGATCGCGGCGCCGGTGTCCATGGATTTCCCGATTATCCCAGATCGCCGGTCCCGTCCACAATCGGCCTTACAACCCGACCGAATCGGAGCCTCGGTCACGTCCGGGAGTTTTCCAAATATTTCGCGGGATTTCGGCCAATTATGGCGCCCTGGGCGATTCGGCCGTTCTTGACCGGGCCCTTGCGGGCGACTACGATGGGCTGGGAGCCGAACGCGCTTTTCCTGATACAAGTCCGAATCCGCCACCGGGCCCTGTCTTGGAGGCGCACACCTTTGCATTTCATCGACGAGATCGGCCCGGTCCGGCCGGGCAGGAGGCGAATAAATGAGCGATGGCGAACAAACAGTCACCAAGGGTGAAAAAGCCACGCTGACTTTTGACGGCAAGCAATACGAACTCCCGGTCGTCGTCGGCACGGAAAATGAAAAGGCTATTGATATCAGCCGCTTGCGCGCTGAGACGGGCTATATCACCCTGGACGACGGGTACGGCAACACGGGGGCTTGCGAGTCGAGCATTACCTATATCGACGGCGAAAACGGCATCCTGCGTTACCGGGGCTATCCCATTGAGGACCTCGCCCGCCACGCCACCTTCCTGGAAGTTTCGTATCTGCTGATATACGGCTGCCTGCCCACGCAGGACCAACTCACCAACTTCGAGACCAAGCTGACGCGCCACACGCTGGTGCATGAGCATATGCGCCGTTTCTTCGACGCGTTCCCGCCGTCGGCCCATCCGATGGCGATCCTCTCGTCGGTCGTCTGCGGCCTGTCGACCTTTTACAAGGAATCGGGCAACACCAAGAACGACGACGACGTGGAACTGTCCATCATCCGCATCCTGGCCAAGCTGCCGACCATCGCGGCCATGTCGTACAAAAAGTCCCTGGGCCAGCCGATCATCTACCCGGACAACGCGTTGGATTACACCTCCAACTTCCTGCAGATGATGTTCGGTTTCCCCACGGAGAAATACCAGGTCGATCCGGATATCGCCCGTACGCTGGACGTGATGCTCACGCTGCACGCCGACCATGAGCAGAACTGTTCCACCTCCACGGTGCGTCTGGTGGGCAGCTCGCGGGCCAATCTGTACGCCGCCATCAGTTCGGCGATCTGCGCGCTTTGGGGACCGTTGCATGGCGGGGCCAACCAGGCGGTTCTGGAGATGCTCACGCATATGCGGGACAGCGGGCTGAGCGTCAAATCGTTCATCGACAAGGTGAAGGATGATTCCAGCGAACAGCGGCTCATGGGCTTCGGGCACCGGGTTTATAAGAATTACGATCCCCGGGCCACGATCATCAAGGAGCACGCGGACCTGGTGCTCACGAAGCTCAAAAAGAAGGATCCGCTTCTCGACATGGCCATGGAGCTTGAGGAAGCAGCCCTTTCCGACGACTACTTCATCTCCCGCCGGCTTTATCCCAACGTGGATTTTTATTCCGGCCTGATCTACCGGGCGCTCGATATCCCGACCAATATGTTCACCGTCATCTTCGCCATGGGGCGTCTGCCCGGCTGGATCGCCCAGTGGAAGGAGATGATGTTCTCCGACTCGCGCATCGGCCGCCCTCGCCAGATTTACGTCGGCGCCGCGGAACGTCAATTGGTGCCGATCGCCAAGCGCACCGAAGAGATCTGCTGATCGCCCCAGGGTCGGGAAACCCGTGCGCCTGAACATTGCGCAACACTGCCTGCTTCGCCACGCTCGGGACGCGTCCCGGGCCGACAAGACCGCGCTGATCTTCACCGCCGAGGACGGCCGCGAGCAGACTTTCACTTACCGACAACTCGCCGAGCACGTGGACGCCCTGGCCGGGGCGTTGCTGCGTCGCGGCCTGACGCCCGGCGACCGGGTGCTGATCCGTCTGCCCAATTGCGCGGCCTACGCGGTGGCGTTTTTCGGCGCCATGCGGGCGGGGCTGATCCCCGTGCCCTCCAGCGCCATGCTCACGGCCGAGGAGGTCGACTTCCTCCTGCGCGACGCCGGTGCGAGGGCGATCATCGGCTCGCCGGAGTTGCTTTCGCCGCTGTGGGAGACCCTTGTCCGGCCGCCGGAGCTGTGCCTGGCGGTGGTGGACGGCGAGGATGAATCGCTCCTCCCTAGCGGCCTGGAACGGGCGGATTTTCGCGCGATGCTCGACGAAACCGGCGCCGTTAACCTGCCCGACGTGGGCGATGAGGATCCCGCGTATCTGATCTACACCTCGGGCACCACCGACCATCCCAAGGGCGTGCTGCATGCCCATCGTTCGCTTATGGGGCGGGCGACGGTGGTGCGCGAGTGGGAGGGGCTGGTCGAGGACGACCGCGTCTGCCACGCGGGGGCGCTGAATTGGACGTACACGCTGGGCGTCGGGCTGATGGACCCATGGAGTGTGGGCGCGACGGCGATCCTGTACGCCGGGCAAAAAGACCCCGCCGTTTGGCCGGGATTGATCGAGCGCCACCGGGTGACGGTCTTCGCGGCGGTGCCGACGGTCTATCGCCAGATCCTGAAATACGCCGACGTGGAGTCCTTTGATTTGTCGAGCCTGCGCCACGGGCTGACGGCCGGCGAAGCGCTGCCGGTGGGGGTGTACGACGAATGGAAGCGCCGCGCGGGATGCGAACTTTACGAGGCGCTGGGCATGACCGAAATCTCGACGTACATCTCTTTCAAGCCCGGGATGACGGTGAAGCCCGGCGCTTGCGGCGTGCCCCAGGCGGGACGGCCGATTCGCCTGATCGGGCGCGACGATTTGCATGAGGTTCCGCCGGGCGAGGTGGGACGCATCGCGGTGCGTCGTGATGATCCGGGGCTGATGCTGCGCTACTGGAATCGGGCCGAGGAAGAGTTGGGGCACTTCGAAGGGGAATGGTTCGTCGGCGGCGATCTGGCTCGGGCGGCCGAGGACGGCGTGTGGTGGTATCAGGGCCGGGACGACGACGTGATGACGAGCTTCGGATATCGCGTCAGCCCCCAGGAAGTGGAGCACATCCTCGCGACGCACCCCACGGTGGCCGAGTGCGCGGTGACGATGGTGCCGACCGGGCGGGAGGGGATCGCCGTGATGACGGCGTTCGTCAAGCTGGCGGACGGCGCGACGTTCAACGACGAGGGGCTCTCAACCCATTGCCACGCTCACCTGGCCGACTACAAATGCCCCAAGGCGTTCCGCCAAGTTGACGCCTTGCCTCGCACGCGTAACGGCAAGGTGAAGCGGGCGGAGTTGCTGAAAATCGCCGATTGATGATGGGTGCCACACTTTCGCGAGGCCAAGGGCCGAGAGAAGGTGTGAAAATTTTAATGCACGAAATAGCACACCTTCCCACCGACGTTGTCGGCGTGAAAGTGTGGCACCCGGTGGAGTAGGAAGCGTCCCGCCGCCTACGCCAGCGTCTCGAATAAAAGAATATCCGATGCCGAGCCTTCGCCGACCAGGGCGAAACCGGCTTTTTCCAGGACGCGCTTCGAGGCGTTCATGTAGCGCATCGTTTCGGCCGTGACGCGTTTGACCTGGGGATGGAGAAACGCCTGGTCGGTCAGGCCGCGGGCGATCTCGGTGCCGAACCCTTGCCGCCAGTAATCCTTGACCAGGGAATACCCGATCTCGACCGTGCCGTCGGGCGAAGGCGGGCCCTTGTACCCGCCGCCGCCGATGACGGTGCGTCCCTTCGGATCGAGCCGATGGACGAAATACCACGACCACCATCCGACGTGCCGCCGGTCGGCTTCGAGTTGTTCCAGGGTGTAATGCAGCGCGTTCACATCGATGAATTCGGGCGGCCAGACCTGCGGCACCCGAGCCGACAGCCCCAACTCCAATTGCTCGCGCCCCTCCAGATCCCGGCGGATCAGATCCGGTGTCGCGGCGATCAACTCCAGACGCGGCGTGGCGAAGACGCGCGGGGCTTCGAATATCGGGCTATTGCTCATCAACGACGGTCCCCCGGTGAGGGCGGTCAGGGTAAAGGCGTGCGCCTTTGCTGTCGAGGCGGGTTTTTCCCGGACATTTGTCGAGCGTCGCGGCGACAAAACAACAACGGCGACGATCCGAAGATCGTCGCCGCGTGTCGTGTCAGGCGGTATTGGCGGTGTCTAAGCGGCGCCCTTGAAAATGTCCTGGATGGACTTGAGCAGTTCGATCGCTTCGGCTTCAGGGCGCTGGAAGGAATTGCGTCCGATGATGGAGCCGAAGCCGCCGCCGTCCCGGATGCCCTTGATCTCTTCGAGAACCTCCGCCGTGCCCTTGGCCGCGCCGCCGGAGAAAATGACGATACGCCGGCCGTCGAAGCAGGACTGCACCACGTGGCGGATGCGGTCGGGCAGGGTGTCGATCTTGATGCCCTGGGCCTCGTAGACCTTGCGGGCCTCGTCCTGCTCGATCTTGGCGGTGGGCGGCTTGACCTTGATGATGTGGGCGCCGAGCTGGGCGGCGATCTGGGCGGCGTAGGCCACCACGTCGATGGCCGTCTCCCCGTCCTTGGACAGGCCCTCGCCGCGCGGATAGGACCAGATAACCGTGGGCAGGCCCTTGGCCCGGGCTTCCTCGCTCATCTCGCGGATCTGCTGGTACATCGTGTTGCGCAGGGAGCTGCCCGGATAGATCGTAAAGCCGATGGCGTTGGCGCCCAGGCGCAGGGCGTCGTCCACCGACGCGGTGATCGCCGAGCAGGGGTTCGGATTGTTATAGAGGGTGTCCGAGTTGTTCACTTTGAGGATCAGCGGAATCTGACCGGCGAAGGTGGCCGAACCGGCGGAGATGAAGCCCAGGGGAGCGGCATAGCCGTTGCACCCGGATTTGAGGGCCAGATTGAAGTGATAGTGCGGGTCGTACCCGGCGGGATTCGGCGCGAAGCTGCGCGCCGGGCCGTGCTCGAAACCCTGGTCCACCGGCAGAATGACCAGCTTACCCGTGCCCTTGAGGCGCCCGGTTTCCAAAAAGCGGTAGAGATTGGCCAAAACGCCGGGGTTTTCGCCTTCGTAATTCGCCAGGATCTTCTTGGTAATGCGCGACATGATGATTGCCCGTCTGATTGGAATGTGGATGATCAATCGGCGTGCGAGCGCGTCAATACGCGCCGAGCCGCTACAATTTTGTTAGCACACGGGCGGTGGGGCCGCAAGACGGGATTGGCCCGGACTTGGAGGTCGACTGAGAACCGGGTGCCGCACTTTCACGCCGACAGCGTCGGCGGGAAGGTGTGGTCTTCGTCCCGGAAGAGAGTTCACACCTTCTCTCGGACTAGCGTCCTCGCGAAAGTGTGGCACCCGGCAGTGCGGCACCCGGCAGTGCGGCACCCGGCAGTGCGGCACCCGGCAGTGCGATTACAGCGGCTTTTTGCGCACAAACACCGTGCGGTCGATCTCGACGACCTTTTCCTTGACCTTGGCGTCCTTGTCCTTGTCGCGCTCCGCGGTCCACAGGTCCTTACCGGCGTCCAGCAGCTTTTGGGGGTCGGTGTTCTTCACACCCACCAAGCGGAAGGTGACTTTGCCCAAGTGGTCGTTGACGTCCTCTTTTTTGAGGACTTTTTGGGCCGCCATGAGCGTGTCGCCGGCCAGGGTGGGAGCGGGATGGGCGCCGTTGTCGTAGCCGTCGGTCCAGATGACCTGGCCGCCGGTGTCGCGGGCCGCGCAGGCGTGCGTGAAGCCCAGGACGAGGCCGCCGTAGACGACGCGGTCCTTGGTGAAGCTGTTTTCCTTGCAATATTCGGCGTCGAAATGCAGAGGGTGCGTGTTGCGGAAGAGCGTCGTGAGCTGCATGTGTTCCGAGTCGCCGACGGTGCGGCCCGTGTCGTGCACGAAGATCCGGCCCTCGAAGAAATCCTCGTAGTAGCCGTCAAACGCCGCGACGCCGCGCTCGTTGGCGAAATCCAGATCCTCGATCATCTTCGGGTAATGCTCGCCGGACGTCGGCACCGTGATGGACACAGGCTTGCGGGGCGAACCCTCGACGGCCCCGGCGCGGATGAGGGCTTTGCGTTCGAAGATGCACACCGGCACGTTGTTCTGGTTCCACAGCGTGGTGATGACATGCACCGTGCCCTTGTCGCCCGATCCGGACATCTTCGTGCCGACGACCTCGGACGCGGCCGTGACCGAATCGCCGACATAGCAGGGGTTCGGATATCGCACGTCAATGTACGCCAGGTGGGCGATGGCCTGTTCGGAGACATCCAGCACCGAGAACGACAGCCCCAGGTTCAGCAGCACCAGCGGATGCACCACCCGGCTGGTGAAGCCCAGCGCCTGGGCGAAGTGGTCGGAGAAATAGACCGGCGAGGATTCCATGAAGCTGGCCGCGACCACGCCCAGCAGGCCGTCGTCGACCGTCACCTCCCACGGGTGGCGGTAGATGTCGCCCTCTTTGAAGTCGTCGAGTTTGCGTCCGTAGACGTGGCGGGTGATGGGCATGGGAGCCTCCTCAATGCAAGGGCGCGTCGTGTCGTGACGCGTGAAATTCGTCAATGATGCCTGTCATTCCGAGTGGAACGAGGAACCTCTCGGACGTTGTTCGAAACCGATGCGACTCATCGGACGAGAGGTCCTTCGCTTCGCTCTGGATGACAACCCTTTTGACAGTTCGTACCTACGCCGTTTCCAGCAGCCGCCGCCCGATGACATGGGCCTGGATCTCGTTGGCGCCTTCGAAGATCGACAGGACGCGCGAGTCCACGAACACGCGGCTGATGGGGTATTCCTCGGCGTAGCCGTTGCCGCCGTGGATCTGCACCCCGGCGTCGGAGACGAAGAACGCCGCCTTGGTCGCCAGCAGCTTCGCCATGCCCGCTTCCAGGTCGCAGCGCTTGCCCGACTCCTTCATGCGAGCCGAGAAATACGTGAGCTGGCGGGCGGCCTGCGTCTCGACGACCATCCGCGCGATCTTCTGATGCACGCGGGGGAACTGGAAGATCTCACCGCCGAACTGCTTGCGCTCGTTGGCGTATTTGTAGGCCAGTTCCAGCGCCGCCCGGGCCAGACCCACGCCGCGAGCCGCCGTCTGGATGCGCGCCGACTCGAAGGTCTCCATCAATTGCTTGAAACCTTTGCCGTCCTCGCCGCCCAGCAGGTTGCCTTCGGGGACTTTGTACTCGTCGAAGCTGATCTCGTATTCCTTCATGCCCCGGTAGCCGATGACGGGGATCTCGGTGCCGGTGATCTCGGCGTCGGGGAAGGGATCGTCCTCGGTGCCTCGGGTCTTGGGCACCAGCAGCATGGACAGGCCCTTGTAGCCCTTCTCGTCGGGCAACGTGCGCACGAGCATGGTGCACAGATCGGCGCGGGAGCCGTGGGTGATCCACGTCTTCTGGCCGGAGATGACCCACTGGCCGTCCACGCGCTTGGCCTGGCTTTTGATGTTGGCCAGGTCGGAGCCGTAGTTGGGCTCGGTGAACAGGGCGGTGGGCAGCACCTCGCCCATGGCGAGCTTGGGCAGCCACTCGTTCTTCTGTTCCTCGGTGCCGCCGGTGAGGATCAGTTCGGCGGCGATCTCGGCGCGCGTGCCCAGCGAGCCCACGCCGATGTATCCGCGCGAAAGTTCCTCGGTGACGATCACCATTCCCATCTTGCCCAGTTCGGTTCCGCCGTACTGCTCGGGGATGGTGATGCCGAAGACGCCCTGCTCGGCGAGCTGGTCGATGATGGAAAGCGGGATCAGCTCATCCTTGCGATGCACGTGCTCGGCGATGGGCACGACCACGTTGTCGGCGAATTTCTGGAATTGCTTCTGCACGTCGGAGAGCAGTTCGTCGCCGATGCCGAAGTCGCCGAAGCTGCCCCGGTCGTGGACCACCTCGGCGATCTTGGACAGAATCGCGCTGCCCCCGGCCTTGGCGATCAGATCGTCCTGCTCCGGCGCGGCGACGGTGGCCGCCTGCACCTCGGCGGTCAGGCCGATTTCCGCCGACGGGATTTGTTCCAGACCCGAGATATCCGCCCCGAACCGCCAGCGACGCACGCACCCGGCCACGTAAGCCTGGGCGATGAGCGTTTCCAGGTCGTTGCGACCGGTCGCCTCGCCGACGCGCTTGGCGTATTCGACCAACTCGTGGGCGGCGGCGTGTTCGCAGGCTAGGTATGCCAGGCCGTGCAGCGCCTGCTGGTTGGCGTTGGCGGCGTTGTTGTCCACGCGCCCGTCCTTGACGCACAGCGAGATCAAGTGTTCCTTGGCCTTGGCCAGCGCGCCGTCCAGGGCGGCAAGCCCCGCCTGCACCTGCTCGTCGGTGGGGGCGACGAATTCGCCTTCGGGTTTGAGAATCATCTTTGCTCGTCCTTCATCTGATGGGGTCGGGTCGATCGACGGCCGCCGCGAACGGCGACCGCCGTATCCGAAATGCCTCCGACGCCGTTACGCGACCGGAATATTGAACTTCTTCAGGGTTGCGGCATCCACCTGGCCCCGTTCGCCGGCCAGCTTGATGAGCGCCCGGTTGATGCGGTCGGTGGCCCGGTCGGCCATCTTGCCGTCGATCATGACCGCGCCCTTGCCCTCGGCCTCGGCCTGCAGGAACAGTTCCATTTCCTTGAGAGCCGTGTCGATGCGCTCCTGGGGAATGGCGAACACGTCGAGCACGATGGCGGTCTGGGCCGGGATGCCGGTCCATTTGCCGGCGAAGCCGTAGTGGGCGGCCAGCTCGGCGTCGCGACGGCACTCGTCCAGGGCGGCCTGCTTCTGCTCGTCGGTCTTTTCCTTGGTCGGGTAATTGAGCGTCATCTCGGCGATAGCCGGAATGCCCACGGCGGCGGCCGCCTTGACGATGCGCAGGCGCACGTCGTTGACCGCGGGATGATCCGCCGAATACAAGTGAGGCAAGAAGCCCAGGGAACCCCAGTAGTCGAACGCACCGAAAATCAGCGCGCTCAGGCGGCGGGAGGCATTGGCGATCTCGAAGACCTTCTCCTCGGCGTTGACCGACTCGATGAGGACCTGGAAGGTCAGCTTGCCTTCGGGCAGTCCGCAGCTTTTCTCCAGTTCGGTGAGAACCTGATCGATCGAACGCACCTCGTCGGCGTCCTCGATCTTGGGATAGATCAGGCCGTCAATGTGGGCGCCGGCGCGGGAGACGATGTAGGCGATGTCCTCGAAATCCGGATCCAGGGCCAGACCGCGCGGCCGGAAATATTTGATCTTGTCACCCCAGTCGAGCTCGGAATAGCCGCGAATGATGTTCTCGCGACCCTGCTTGAGCAGCTCTTCGTTGCCGCGCGGGATGGAGTCCTCCAGGTCGAGCATGACCAGATTCGCCGCGCTCTTGGACGCGCCCTCGACGTACTTCCAGTTGGTGGCCGGGCACGTCAGGTGGGCATACTGGCGACGATATTTCTTGTCGTGCTTGTAATGCAGGTTCTCGTAGCCCGCCAGCAGCTTGCGGTTACGCTCTCCGGCGCGTTGGGTGATGCTTGTGTCGAATTCGGCCATGGCTCTTTCTCCTCCAACCCCGCCGAAAAAGCGGGTGTCGTGGTAAGGCGTGCACGGGGGCCCGTCGACCCCCATGCGATGCAAAAATAACTCGTGTCGTCCTCTCAACGATCTCCGCCGTCATGGGCGGCGGAGCGGGCAAACAAATTCACCTGAACCGAGCGTCAGATCCCGGCCATCACGTCGCCGTAGCGACCGAACTGCTCGGCCAGCGCCGATGCGATCTCACCGACGGTCGCCTCGGCGGCCACGGCCTGGAAGATCGGCTCCATCAGGTTGGCCGCCGGATCCGCCGCGACGTCCCTTAACCTTTGTACCGCTTTTTCGACGGCGGCGTTGTCGCGGTTTTTCCGCAGATTTTCCAAGGCCGCCACCCGTTCCGTCCGCACCTTCGCCGCGTCCACCGACATGGCGGCGGGTTTGGGGTGCGTTTCGTCCCGAATGTCGTCGGTATAGGCGTTGAGGCCCACGACCTTCAACTCGTCGCGCTCGATGCGTTGCTGCACCCGGTAGGCGGCGTCGCCGATGGCGGCCTGGAGGTTGCCTTGCTCGATGGCGTCGATGGCGCCGCCCGAGGCGATCAGGTCATCCAGAATCGCTTGGGCCTTGGCGGCGATTTCGTCGGTCAGGGATTCGAGGAAGTAGGAGCCGCCCAGGGGGTCGGCCGTGTTCGCGACGCCGGTTTCGTGGGCGAGCACTTGCTGCGTTCGGATGGCGAGCTGTTGGGCGAAGGCGCCGGGCAGGCCCATGGCGTTGTCGTGACAGGCCAGATCCAGCGACTGCACCCCGCCCAAGACGGCGGCCAGACCCTGGTAGGCGGCGCGGACGATGTTCACCTCGGGCTGCTGATATTGCAGCGAAGAGCCCGCCGTCTGGGCATGGACCCGCAGCTTGCGCGCGTCCGCGTCGGTGACGCCGTATTGCTCGGCGAGCATCGTCGCCCACAGGCGCCGCAGGGCGCGGAATTTCGCCGCTTCCTCGAACAGATCGTTGTGCGCCGCCAGGAACCAGCGGATGTGCCCGGCCACGGAGCCGACGTCCGCCCCCTTGGCTTTTAGCGCGTCCAGATATTCCCGGGCGAAGGCGAGGGCGTAGGCGATTTCCTCGACCGCGCTGCATCCCGCGTCCCGCAGGTGATAGCCCGCCACGGTCAGCGGCGCGAAATTCGGCGTCGTTTTCGAGGCATAGGCGATCAGGTCGGTGGAAAGGCGTATCGCCTCGCTGGGCGGGTAGATAAAGTTGCCCCAGGCGACGTATTCCTTGAGCACGTCGTTTTTCACCGATCCGCAAATCCGGCCGTCCGACGCGCCTTGCTCGCGGGCGACGGTGACATACATGGCGTACAGGGCGGGGGCCGTGGCTCCGGCGGCGAGCATCACGTCCGCGTTCGAAAGGTCGATGCCGTCAAACAGCGCGCGCATATCGGCCAGGGACATGACGTTCACGCCCACCTTGCCCACCTCGGCCTGGGTGAGCGGATTGTCCACGTCGTAGCCCATGTGCGTGGGCAGATCGAAGTCGATGGCGATGCCCGTCTGGCCGAGCTGCGCCAGCGTCTTGAGGCGTTCGTTGGTGTCGCGGGGCGTGCCGAACCCGACGCGCTGGCGAATCGTCCAGGGATGGGTGCGATAGCCGTCGGCGTGAAGGCCTCGGGTGAAGGGCGGCGAACCCGGATCGGGCGCGTCGTCGGCGTCGGAGGAAACATCCCCGCGCCGATAAACCGGACGCACCTCGATATCCGAGCCGGTCCGGTACGTCTTGTTCGACGAATCGCCCAAAAAGTTCGTTCCTCGTCGCGACAACGCCGATGCCCGGCGTCGACCCCTGTCGCAATGCTCAAATGAGGGGATGGAAATCTTGGCCGCACCGTCTCTCATCGGCCGCTCTTCGGCCCGCCGAACAATGCCCGGCAACCACGGCGCGGCCTGGCGCGCACGGAACCTTAATGAGATCGACGCAACGGGTCAAGAGGGCGATTTCCCGGCGAAAATGTGCCGTAGTCGGCACGGACGGTCAGCGTGCGATGTCGCCCGTTCAGAGCCCCGAACGGTAGTGAGGGGTCAAACTCAAACGTTGTCCGAAACGACGGCGACAAATCAGAGCCCCGACCGTGAGGGAGGGGTCGTCGAGCGGTTCGAGGATTTACGCCTACGTCGTCCGTGAACGTCGTGGTCGCAACGCTCGACGGCCCCGCGCTGACGCTTGGGGCTCTGTTCGGATGTGGACGCGATTGGACCTGGACCTATAACACCTCGTCCAGGAACCGCACCATCTCGTTCCAGGACCGGCGGTCGGCCTCCGGGTGGTAGGCGGCGCCGCTATAGAAGGGGTTGTCGCCGACGAAAGGCGACGTGAAGGCGTGGTAGGCGCCGCCGTAGGCCGTGAAGCGCCATTTCACGTCCGGCGCGCCGCGCATCTCTTCGAAAAAGCCGTCCACCTCCTCCAGAGGCACCCAAGGGTCGCGGGTGCCGTGAAGAAGCAGCAGTTCGGCTTTGATATTCTTCGCCTTTTCCGGGTGCTTGGTCTTGAGCGTGCCGTGGACGCTGACCACCGCCTTGAGGTCCGCGCCCGACCGGGCCAACTCCAACGCGCCCATGCCGCCGAAGCAATAGCCCACCGATCCGATACGCGCCGGGTCCACCAGCGGATTGGCCTTCAATGTTTCCAAAGCCGCGTTCAGGCGCCGCAGGAGCAGGTCCGTGTTCTCGTAGTATTTGGCCGACTCGGCCTCGGCCTCTTCCTCGGTCATCGGGCGGATGCCTTGGCCGTAGACGTCCGCGGCGAAGACCACATAGCCCTCCGCCGCCAGCAGGCGCGCGCGAGTGCGTTCGTAGCGTGTGAGCCCTTGCCATTGATGCACGATCAACACGCCCGGCGCCCCGGCCGGGCCCGCCTTGGGTTTGCCGACCGCCAGGTAGCCTTCCAGGGGCAGGTCGCCGTCGTTGTAGACGACCGGACCGCTGCCGATGGGCTCGAGGGCGCGCTGTTCGAAGGTCAGGATCGCGATCGTCACCACCGCGCCGACGACCACGACGGCCAAGAGTTTGACCTCGACGGGCAGAAGGCGCCGGGGCGGACGAGACGTGGGTTGCTCCATGGGATGCTATTTGTACAGGGACGCGACGATTTCGACCAGAGAAGGAATAGAACGAAAAACCGGCCGAGACGTGGTTCGTACCCGCGCCTCGGCCGGTCGATGTTTGGTGAGATCCGTTAGAAAATGCGCACGAAGAACTCGCGCATGCCTTCCCAGGACAGACGGTCGGCCCGTTCGTTGTACGCCGCGCCGACGGACGGATCGTTCCCGGCGGCCTTCTGCGTGAAGGCATGCACGGCGTCGCTGTAGATGGTCAGCGTCCAGTCCACGTTCGTCGTGTTCATTTCCTTCCAGAAGGCATCCACATCCTTTTGCGGCACATAGGGATCCTTGCCGCCGTGGAAGACGAGCACCTTGGCCTTGATGTTGGCGGCGTCCTTGGGACGGGGATTGTCCAGCCCGCCGTGGAAGCTCACCACGCCGGCGATGTCCGCGCCGCTCCGGGCCAGCTCCAGCACGCCGGTGCCGCCGAAGCAGTAGCCGATCGCCGCGATCTTGGAGGCGTCGACGCCTTTTTGCTTCTTCAGCTCTTCCAGGCCGACTTGCAGGCGACGGCGATAGAGATCCCGGTCGCCCTTGTAGATTCCGGCCTGTTTGCCGGCTTCCTTGGGATCGGCCGGCCGCACGCCCTTGCCGTAGACGTCGACCGCGAAGGCCACGTAGCCCAGGTCGGCCAGTTGCTTGGCGCGGGATTTTTCGTAGTCGGTCAGGCCCATCCACTGATGCACGATCAGGATGCCGGGCCGGTCGTCGGTATAGGTATCGTCCCAGGCCACGTAGCCTTCCAGGACGGTGTCGCCGTCTTTGTATTCGACGGTCTTGGTTTGGATTTCGGCTCGGACGTTGGAGGCCGTCATCGCAAGGGCGGCGATCGCGGCCGTGAGAATCAGGAAAATGCGGGATAAGTCGCGGGACATAAATTCGACCCCTTTGGCATGTGATGGAATTTCAAGCGATCCGCACGACACGCAAATTGCGCGCGTTTTCGGGGCCTTTAATTTAAGCCCGCAAGCGGCCGGTGTCGATGGGTTTGTCCCAAGACCGTGAGGACGAGTCCGCCGCGCCGCGTCGATGACCTTGTCGGCAAAGGGCCGGCGACCTATGATGAAAATGACCTGGGGCTCGAATATGGGAAGGTGGCTCGCGACATGAAACGGTTCGCGACAGCGACGGCGTTGATGCTGGTTGTGCTGATGGGACCGGTCGCCGCGACGGTGCATGCCCAGTCCATGCCCACGGCCTCCGAAACGACCGAGGGCGGCGACTCGGACGATGGCGAAGGCCCCTGGCGTCTGAAGTCCTACGTCAACTACGGCATCTTCGGCGCGATGCATCTGGTCGATTACGCCGACATCAACAACTACATCGGCAAGGGCGACGTGGACAAGTTCGGCGCCAACCAATCCGAAGGGTATTGGAAGCGCATGACGGCCGTGGGCGGCGCGCGCATCTCCACCGTCTCCAAACGCAACGACCAGTTCATCACCGACCTGATGATCATGTACACCACGCAGCACCGGGAGGGGCCCGGTAGCGGCGCGACGCTCTCCACGGTGCAGTTCGTTCCCCACGGGGGCCTGGATCTGCTCAAGCATTCGCGCCATCAGTTCTATCCCTACCTGGGTCTGGGACTGTCCTACACCAACCTGACGATCAACGGCTCCAACGAGCGTTTCTTCCCCGATTTCGGCGGCGCCAAGATCGGCGTGCCGGGCGATGTGGGTTTCGGCTTCGAATTGCACAACCCCATCTGGATTTCCGCCGGGAAAACTTTCCGCGAGGCGTTCAATCTCTCCACGTTCGTGCAGGTGGGCTACCAGGGCGAGTTGCTCTCGTCGTTTTGGATGATCAAGCACGGCCGCCTGGAGCGCTCGGTGGACCACCGCTATCTCGGGCCGTACGTGCGCCTGGGATTCAGCTTCGGGCAGGGCGACTACATTCGCTAGCGGCTGTTTCGGATTTTGCCGCCCTTTTCGGATTTCCGGGTGTTATCGCGCACATGGGACGATTTCCCCTTAAGTTTCCCGGGGACGGATTCGATAGTTATTAGGATATTTGCCCGGGACGGGCGCTTCTTGGGCGAACCCTCTTCGGGAAGTTGAGGATGTCGCTTGATAAATCTCGGCGATTTGCCGATGATTCGATTAACGAATTTGCCGCCCACGCGGGTTTTTATCGGGAAATCTCGCGAACATGGCGGCATTGCAAACTAAGTGAAGGAAGGTAGGTGCCCGTGGCCCGCATCCTGATTATTGACGACGAACCTTACGTTCGCGATACCCTGCGCCAGCTTCTGGAATTCGAAGGGTACGAGATCGATTCGGCGCAGGACGGTCGAGAGGGTCTCAAGAAGGTTCGTGAGAATACCTACGATCTGATCATCACCGACATTGTCATGCCCGAGCAGGACGGTCTGGAAGTGCTCATGACGCTGCGTCGCGAGCGTCCGGACGCGGTGGTGGTGGCCATGTCCGGCGGCGGCCAGCAGGGGGTCATGGACTACCTGCCGGTGGCGGCGGGGCTGGGCGCAATCCGCACGCTTTCCAAACCCTTCCAACGGGCCGAACTTCTCGAGGTCGTCCGCGCGGCCCTCGGGTTCGAAGGATCGGTGAACTAGGCGTCGTTTCTCGACCTTTCAGAGCGAGCCGTTCGGGGCTCTGGAAGGTCGGGCACGGACCTTCAATGCACACCTTCTCTCCGACGTTCGTCGCCGCGAAAATGTGGCACCCGTTTGTCTGTGCCGACTACGGCACCTAATCCGCGTCTTTTTGCTTCCAGTGGATGATGCGGGTTTCGAGCTTTTCGAGCAGGAAGGCGAGGGCGATGCCGATCAGGGAAATGAGGAACAGGCACGCGTAGAGTTCGGTGATGATGTAGGTTTCCCAGCTATTCCAGATGCGGTGTCCCAGGCCGTGGCGGGCGGCGATCATCTCCGCGGCGACGATGAGGATCAGGCCGTATCCGGCGCCGAGCTTGAGGCCGGTGAAGATGGACGGCGCGGTGGCCGGCAGCACAATGCGGAAAAAGACATCTCGTTTGGACACCCCGTAGACGCGCGCCACCTCGAAGTACTGCTTGGGGATGCGACGCACGCCGTCAAAGGTGTTGATCAGCGACAGGAAGAACACGCCGATGGCGACGACCATCAGGTTGGTCATTTCGCCGATGCCGAAAATGATGAGCAGCAGCGGCAGGATGGCGATCTTCGGGATCGGGTAGGACAGGGCCACCAGCGGCGCGAAGAACGCCCGGGTCCATCGGGACAGGCCCATGCCGATGCCCAGCAACACGCCGGGGAAAAAGCCCATCGCCGTGCCGACCACGATGCGTCGCATGGACGCCAGGACGTCTTCGTGCAGATCTTCGTGGACGGCCAGCTCCCAGATTTTCGCGAAGATTTTGTGGGGCGGCGGGAAGAATCGGCCGTCGATCAGATGCGTGGCCACCGCCGCTTCCCAGAGGAGCAGCACGATGATCGGACTGGCGATAAACAGCCATCGCTCGTCGCGCCGACTGGGTTCCCGGTCCAGAAATCGTTCGCCGTTGCTCATCGGGCCGTCCGGGCTTTGCGGGCGGTTTCTTCCTCGATCAAGCGGGCCGCCGCCTGAATTTCTTCTTTCAGATCCTGCGTGACGAAGAAGACCTTGTCCTGAAACTCGGTGTTCTTGCGCAATTCCAGCACGTCCCGAGGCCGGGGGAAATCGCACGCCACCTCGCGCTTAAACGTGCCCGGGCTGCGCGTCATGACCATCACCCGGTCGGCCAGCGTGAACGCCTCGTTGATGTTGTGCGTGACGAAGACAATGGTGGGCTCCCGATCGCTCCAAAGTTCAAGCAGCAGCGCCTGCAGGTTCACCCGGTTCTGATAGTCCAGATAGACGAACGGCTCGTCCATCAGCAAAAGCTGAGGGTTCACGCAAAACGCGCGTACCAGGGACAGGCGCTGGTTCATCCCGCCGGAGAGTTGATAGGGATAGAAATTCTTGAAACGCGAAAGGCCTACCCGTGTCAGGTGACGGTCGATGATCTCTTCATGCTGTTCGGGGGGGATCGGGCTGGCGTCCAGGACGAATTTCAGGTTGCCTTGCACGGTCATCCACGGGTAGAGACCGTGCTGTTGGAAGACCATGGCCCGGGGCGATGTCTCGGGTTCGGGCGCGCGATGGACCTCCATCACGCCGTCGGTGGGCGTCTCGATGCCGGCCAGGCAGCGCAGCATCGTCGTCTTGCCGCAGCCGGACGGGCCCACCACGCAGACAAACTCGCCATGACGCACCCGAAGATTCAGGTCATCGAACGCACGCACGTGGCGGGTTTTGTCCTGGAAGGACTTGCCGAGTCCTTCCAGGCGGATGTGATAGGAATTGTCGTTATCGGTCACGAGGATTCCGGCGCGAAATTGCAGCGTGCGCCCCAGTGAACACTATTTCTTGGGCGGTTGGTAGGGGCCCAGTTCCTTGACCGCGTTCTCGATCCAGGTGGTGTTCACGACCTTGGAGACGTCCACCGGCTTTTTGATATAACCCCGGTCCCGGAAGAACTGGACGTCCTCGGCCAGGCTTTCGAGATTCATCGCCCCATCGGGATGGAGAAACGCGGGAACGATCTTGTCGTAGGCGGCGCGATCTTTGACGCTGGTGTACTTCATGAGGATCTTGATGATCTCTTCCTTGCCCACGCCGTATTCGAAGGCGTCGTTGTAGTCACGCAGCGCCCGCACATAGGCCTTGGCGACTTTCTGCGCCACGGCGGGTCGCTCGGCGACGAACTTGGGGGAGAAGAGGATCACGGCGGACTGCTGATCGGGATAGATCTCCTCGTCACCGGCGATCTTCACGGCCAGGTCCTGCTCGATGGAGTTGGCGATGAACGGCTCGATCATGATGCTGGCGTCGATCTGATCCGTGCCCAGGGCCGCGCCCACGCCCGGCAGGGGCAGGTTGACGATTTCCAGGTCCTCGATGTCGATGCCGTAGTGCTTCGCCCATTTGGCGTAGACCACTTCCTGGCTCACGCCCGGGCCGGTGGTGGAGACTTTGAAGCCCTTTTGCAGCTTGAACTTGGAGATGTCCCCGTCGGGCACGTGCTTGTTGGCGGACATGAGCGCCAGATAGCCGTGGTCCTTGGCGACGCGTCCCTTGTCGGCGACGATCTGCAAACCGTGGCCGTCGTTGAACGCGTTATAAATGCCCGCGCTCACATTGCCGGCGCCCACGTCCAGGTCGCCCTTGATCAGCGACGGCAAAAGCTCGCCGCCCGAGCGGTGGAAGGTGGTGGCGTCGGCGTCGATGCCTTCCTCGGCCAGATAACCCTTTTCGATGGCGATGAAGATCCCGGCGCTGGACAGGGCCGGGGAGGTGCCGATCATGACCTTTTCCATCGGCTTGTCCTGGGCCGTCGCCAGGCTCATGCCCAACACTCCGGCCAAAGCCAGAACCAGAACACCCACGAGCAGTTTTTTCACGGCGCGTCTCCTGTGAATAGGCGATTGTCAAAACTGATATTTTTTATTTCAAAAGTGACGTTCCTGTCAAGAGCCGAATTGAGGACGAAATCGGTCGGGGAAATCGGCCCGCGCCGCCTTGCGGGTTGCACGCAGGTCCGATCGGGGTTAGCAAATTCCCATGGCCGAAAACTCTGATTATTCCCTGGACGTTCTGTCGCACGGGTTTGCCGATCGCCCGAGCGCGCCCGCGATGCATTTTCTCGAGTCGAGTCGCGGGTTCGACGCGGATGCGGCCCGCCGGGCGGTGGCGGCCCTTGGCGGTTGGCTGGACGCGTCGGACGTGGAGCAAGGCGCGCGGGTCGGCGTGGTCATGGAACGCACCCCGGCGGCGGTCCTGACGGCCCTGGCGGTTCTGGCGAGCGGGCGATCCCTGGTGCCCTTCGCCATGGACGTTCGGGCCTCGGAGTTGGAGCGCCATGCCCGCTTCGGCCAGATCAACGTGATGGTCGCGCCGTCGCGTTTGTCGCCGGTGGTGCCGCGCGGCAGCCGTCATCTGGCGCTCGACGACGATCAGATCGAGCGACGCATCGCCCAAGGCGCCGAGCCGCCGTCGACGCCGCTCGCCCTCGAACCGTCCCGGGAGGGGATGATCCTGTTTTCCTCCGGCACCGTCGGCCATCCCAAAGCCATTGTGCTTTCCCGAGGGGCGCTGGTCGCGGCGATCGAGCGGGCCACGGTGCGCCTGTCGTTCTACGGCCCGGATCAGCGCTTCCTGGGCGTGCTGCCGCTGCATAGCGGGCATGGGATCATCATGACGCTGCTCGCGCCCTTGTACGCCGGGGCGGAGCTGTTCATCGACCGGGCCTTCGACGCCTTCGGTCCGGCGCGGTTCTTCGAGAACGTCGCGGAGCGAAAAATCACGGGCACGTCATGCGTCCCGGCGATTCTCACCGCCCTTCGCGGGTTCTACGACCGGGCCGGGCGGCCGGGGCGGGGGAGCCTGATGGGCGTTTGCTGCGCGTCGTCGATGCTGCCGCCGGATTTGCGCCGGTGGGCGGCCAAGGACTGGGGCGTGGCGTTGCACAACAACTACGGCATGTCCGAAACGTGCAGTTGGTTGTCCATCGGCATTCCGGGCGATGTGGACGGCGAACCGCTTTCGGTGGGCGTGCCCCATCTGCCGGTGGAGGTGGTCGACGACGAGGGTCGGCCGGTGGAACCGGGCGTCGAGGGGCATGTGATGGTCTCGGGCGACCAGCTTATGGACGGCTACTGGAACGACAAGGAGCGCACCGCCGAGGTGTTGCGCGACGGGCGCTTCCACACCGGCGACCTGGGCCGCCTGACCGACGACGGCCGCCTGGTGATTACGGGCCGGACGAAGGATCTGATCAACGTGGCCGGCGAGAAGGTGCATCCGGAGAATGTGGAACTGGCGGCCATGCCCATGGCGGGCGTCGAGGACGCCGGGGCGTTTCCCCTGGACGACGAGCGGACCGGCGAGGCGGTGGCGTTGGCCGTGGTGGGCGGCGGCGATCCGGCGGAAATGGAGACGGCCCTGCGCGTGATGCTGGCCGAAACCCTCAAGCCCGTCGAGATGCCCAAGCGCATCTTCATCATGCCGTCCATCCCGCGAAACCGCGCGGGTAAGATCCTGCGCGCCCAACTGGCGGCCGAGTGCCTGGAGGCCGAACGCATCGCCGATGAGGAAGACGCGGCCCGCGCCGCCGCGATGGAAGAGGAGTAGGCGAGAACCCGAATGAAGGTCTCCTGTCCCAACTGCGGACGCATCCACGACGTCACGGGCCTTGCTCCCCACTCCCATGTGACGTGCGTATGCGGCCAGGTCTTTCGCGTCCCGGCGATGATCCAAACGGCGCGCCCGACGCCGTCCGTCGACAGGCCCGGACTCAAAACGCCCTCCGAAGCCGTGTGGTCGCTGGTCCTCGGCATCGTCGGCCTGCCCGTTTCGCCGATCTGCCTGGGACCGCTTGCGTCGATCCCCGGCCTGATCCTGGGATACAACGCTCGGGCGAAAATCGACGCCGATCCCGAAACCTTCGGCGGGCGCGGCCTGGCCAACGGCGCGATCGTCCTCAATTGGGTCGCCAACGTGATTTGGGGCCTGCTACTTCTCGCGGGCTTGCTATTCCTGGCCGTCGGCGCCGTCGCGTCCCAACCTTAACGAAACAGATTCTTCTCCGCCGTTGTCCCGCAAGCGTGGTAAAATAAAACCGGCCACGAGCCGGGAGGGACATCATGCCTCGCTACGAAGGGCCCAACGTGGTGCCGGGCCGCCATTGGCACCGACTTTCCGACGGACGCATCCAGTGCGACGTCTGCCCCCGTGAATGCCGACTGAAGGAAGGCCAGCAGGGTCTGTGCTTCGTGCGCGCCCGCCAGGACGATCAAATCGTGCTCATTTCCTACGGCCGCTCCAGCGGGTATTGCGTCGACCCGATCGAGAAAAAACCGCTCAACCATTTCCTGCCGGGGACGCCGATCCTCTCGTTCGGCACCGCCGGATGCAACCTCACCTGCAAGTTCTGCCAGAACTGGGACATGAGCAAATCGCGTCAGATGGACACCCTGGCCGATCAGGCCTCGCCCGAACTGATCGCTCGCGCGGCGCAAGACCTGGAATGTCGTTCCGTGGCGTTCACGTACAACGACCCGACGATCTTTTTGGAATACGCGACCGACGTGGCCGACGCGTGCCGGGAGGTCGGCATCAAGGCCGTCGCCGTGACCGCCGGATATATCAATCCGGAGGCTCGCGCCGATTTCTACTCCCATATCGACGCGGCCAACGTGGACCTCAAGGGGTTCACCGAGGAGTTCTACCGCGATGTCTGCGGTGGGCATCTGGACCCGGTGCTCGAGACGATCAAGTACCTCAAGCACGAAACGGATGTGTGGTTCGAGCTGACCACGCTGCTCATCCCCACGCTCAACGACTCGGACGCGGAACTGCATCGGCTGACGCAGTGGGTGGTGGACAACGTCGGCCCGGACGTGCCGCTGCATTTCTCCGCGTTCCATCCCGATTTCAAAATGATGGACCTGCCGCCCACGCCGCCGTCGACCCTGCTGCGCGCCCGCAAAATCGCGATGGAAAACGGGGTGCGTTACGCGTATGTGGGCAATGTGCATGACGCCGCGGCATCCTCGACGTATTGCCGAAATTGCGGCCAACGGCTCATCGAACGGGATTGGTACGAACTGGGCCGGTGGAATCTGGACGAACACGGCCGATGCACGAAATGCCGGATGCCGTTACCGGGTGTGTTCGAAAGCCGCCCCGGCGCTTGGGGTTCGCGGCGCCTGCCGGTGAGCATGCGGGACTACGCGCGCCGCGTCGCCTTCGCCTAAAAGACCGAGCCTGATCGACCGACCCTGTAATCGCCCTCGACCGATCGGTGTGTCGCACTGGACAAGGCCCGCGCGGGGCTTCTACCATCGACGCACACCATCGAGGGGCCCTTCATGACGCGCGCAATTTCGACCCGGTCGGCGAAGGCCACGCGCCTTGCGTCGATTTTCCTGACGCTGCTGCTGGCGACGGTGATTGTCGTCGCCTGTTCCAACGGCGATTCGGACGCCGGCACCGCCACGTCCGCGGACGACGACGCCCCCACGCCCACGCCCACGCCCTCCGGCGACGACGATCATTCCTCGGACGACGACACGCCCGACGACGACACACCCGATGACGATACGCCGGACGACGACCACCCGGCGGACGACGATACGCACGAAGACCCCGCCCCCGCGAATTGCGACACGGCGGGCCTGCCGTTGGATCAACTCTCGCTGCCCGACGGCTTCCATATCTGTGTCTATGCCAAGGTGCCTTCGGCCCGTTCGATGGCGGTGGGGCCCAAGGGGACATTGTTCGTCGGCACGCGGGCTGATTCGGTCTACGCCGTGGAAGACAAAAACGGCGACAAGACCGGCGACGCGGTGCATGTGATCGCCGACGGATTGGTGCAGCCCAACGGCGTGGAGGTCCACGACGGCGACCTGTACGTGGGTGAGATTTTCCGGATCACGCGCTATGACGACATCGAGGACCATCTGGACGATCCGGGCGAACCGGCAATCGTCAACGACACCTACCCGACGGACACGCACCACGGCTGGAAGTTCATCAAGTTCGGCCCCGACGGCAAGCTCTACATCCCCGTCGGCGCGCCGTGCAACGTCTGCGAAAAGAAGGACGAGCGCTTCGCCACCATCACCCGCGTGGACGCCGACGGCAAAAACTTCGAGATCTACTCCCGAGGCATTCGCAACACGGTGGGATTCGACTGGCATCCCAAGACGGGCAAGCTGTGGTTCACCGACAACGGCCGGGATATGCTCGGCGACGACATCCCGCCCGATGAACTCAACTCCGCCCCCGAGCCGGGAATGCATTTCGGCTTCCCTTACTGCCACGGCGGCACCATCGACGACCCGGTCTTCGGCGAGGCGCGCACCTGCGCCGAATTCACCAAGCCCAAGCACAATTTCCACGCCCATGTCGCCGCGCTGGGGATGCGTTTTTACGACGGCGATCAGTTCCCGGGCGACTACACGAACCAGATTTTCGTCTGCCAGCACGGCTCGTGGAACCGCAGCGAGAAGATCGGCTACCGTGTCATGCTCGTGAACGTGGACGAAGCCGGCGAGACGGTGACGAAGGTCGCGCCGTTTATCGAAGGCTGGTTGCAGGGCGAGTCGGTCTGGGGTCGACCCGTCGATGTGCAGGTCATGCCCGACGGCGCCTTGATGGTCTCCGACGACCGCGCGGGCGTGGTGTATCGCGTTTATTATAAGAAGTGATCGTGTCGTGTCAGAGATGGGTTGCCACAAGGCGAGGGTACCACACTCTTAGCCCGCGTAAGCGGGCAAGGGTGTGAATGACGCAATCAAAGTTCACACCTTTCCTCGGACCGGCGTCCTCGTAAGAGTGCGGCACCCGTCAGATGCTTGCTGAAGATTACATCGCTTCCGCCGACGCCATCGCCCCGCCGTGCGCATTGCGAAGGGCGTTGATGACGATGTCCTTGGTGATGACCTCGGGCAGGACGCGGGCGTCGTCGGGGCGGCCGGCGGGGATGACGACGTACATCGGCACTCCGGCGCGGCCATGGCGACGCAGAAAGTCGGTGATCGCCGGGTCCTTGTTGGTCCAGTCGCCCTTGAGCGTGGCGACGTTGAGCTCGTCGAGGACCGCCTTGACCGGATCGGTATTGATGACCGCCTTCTCATTGACCTTGCACGTCAGGCACCAGGCGGCGGTGAAGTCGACGAATACCGTCTGACCGCCCCCCGCCAGCTCCGCCACCCGCGCCTCGGAAAACGGCTCCCACGCGATCTCGCCCTCGGGCACGTCTTCCCCGGCGGCCATCGTCGACGGCGCGGCGAGCGTTGTCGGCACCAGCGCGAACCCGCCCGCCAGGGCGATCCACGCGGCGGCGATGGTCGCGATCCAGCGCGTCCGCGTCCCGCGCATGATGTTGCCCCAGTGGCCGTACACCCACGACGCGAAGCCCAGCAGGCCCAGGTAGCCCAGCATGCGCGTCACGCCCGCGATGCCCGTCTGCTTGCCGATGATGTCCATCAGCCATACGACCGTCGCCATCAACAGGAAGCCCATCAGCACCTTGAACGTCACCATCCAGTTGCCGGGCTTGGGCAAAAAGCGCGTCCAGCCGGGCACGAACGCGAGAATGAGAAACGGCAGCGCCAAGCCCAGGCCGACGGTGGTGAAGATGAGGTACGTCACCGCCGCGGGCTGCGTGAAGGCGAAGCCCAGCGACGCGCCCAGGAACGGCGCGGTGCATGGGGTGGCGAGCACGGTGGCGAACACGCCGTTGTTGAACGACGCGCTGTAGCTCTCGCCGTCTTCATGGGCGGTTTTGACGGTCGGCGCGGTGATTTCGTAAACGCCCAACAGCGACAGGCCGAAGGTGAACACGATGGCCGCCAGGATGGACACGAAAATCGGCGACTGGAACTGGAAGCCCCAGCCCACGGCCTCGCCGCCGCTTTTGAGCACGACGACGAGCGTCGCCAGGGCGAGGAAGCTGGCCAGCACGCCCGCCGAATAGACCAGGCCGTGGCGGCGGATTTCGCCCGCGCTCATCTCGGTCTGTTTGACCAGGGAGAGGATCTTGATGGAAATCACCGGCAGCACGCACGGCATGATGTTGAGGATCAGCCCGCCGACCAGGGCGAACAGGAGCATCAGGCCCAGGCTGGTTGTCGCCGGTGTCGTCAAATATCCGCCGCCGGCCGCACCGGACGCGGGGGGCTGCGACGCGGTGACGGCGGGCAGGACGATCATCTCCACCTCGGCGCCCTCGGCCACGCGCGGCAGGGAAATGTAGTACTCCACCGAAACCGGCTTGGTCTCGCCGTTTTGCGTCAGGTTGAATTGGAAAACACCGCCGATCTTTTCGTCGGCCGCTTCACCGGGATAAGTGCGGGCCTTGAGCGTCGCGGCGATTTCGCTATCGCCGGTTTTATTCGCGGCGGCTTGTCCCGCTTCGAGGATCTCGTAGTTTTCGGGAATTTGCGGCGTGAAGAAATGACGATGCTTGTCGTTAAGCGGCGCGATCTTGGCGTCGCCTTGCGCCTTGGCGACGAAGACGGCGTCAAACTCCGTGTTGGGCGCGACGCCCGAACGGTCGAGCAGGCCGGTGAACTGCACCCCGGAAAATTCCTCGGCCGGGACGGGGACCTGGGCGGCGTATTTATCGAACAGGGTAGCGTGGGCCGAGGGTTTCGTGGCGGCGCCGACGGGGATCGTCAGGCTCAGGCGCTTGCCCCCGGGGATGCATTTCTCACGGCACACGAGCCACGAGACCGTCGCCTCGATCGCGATGTCGCCGCTCGCCGCGTCGGTGGTCATAACCGGGTTTTGCAGCAGCGTTTCGTGCTCGTAGCCGTAACCGGCCAGATCCGAGCCCGCGCCGAAGTAGATGGGGGCGGGGTAGCGCGTCGCGCCGACCATCGCGGTTTCGGGGACGTCGTAGTTGATCTCGGTGGGAATGCCCGCGTCACCGGGGTTGGTCCAATAGATGTGCCACTCGTCCTGGATCGTGAAATGCACGCCCACGCGGAACGGTTCGCCCGCCTTGACCGCGTCGACGTCGGCGATCAATTCGGGTTTGACCAGATTCTCGTCGGGTTGAATTTCCTGAACTTGAGCGGACGCGGGCGGAGCGAAAACCGGCAGGGCGGACACCAGGACGGCGACCAGGGCCACGAGCGCGAAACGAAGGGGACGTTGCATCGACATTACTGCTCCATACATTGGAATCCGCCGGGGCCCACGTCAAAAAGCGCCCGCGAATCAATATACGTAACGTCCACGTCCATCGTTTCTTTTTCGGTGCGCCCGATCACGTCTCTCCCAAAGCGTCATCGGCCGACCGGCGAAGACTTTACGCCTTTTCCCGCGCAAGACAACACTTTTTTGCGACGCCCGGTCAGCCCTCCCGGTTCCGAAAAAAAACCGAGGCGTGTTCGAGGGTGCGTTCGATCTGTGCGGCGTCATGGGCGGCGGACAGGAACCAGGCCTCGAACGCGGAGGGCGGCAGGGCGATGCCCGCGTCGAGCATATGGTGAAAAAACCTGCCGAATCGGGCCGCGTCGCAGCGCTTGGCGTCGGTCAGGCTCCGCACCGGCGCCTCGCCGAAAAAGAGCGTCAGCATGGACCCGACGCGGTTCACGCACGCGGGGACGCCCGCCGATTTCGCCGCGTCGATCAGGCCCGCTTCGAGTTGCGAGCCGCGTTGTTCCAATTCGTCGTAGACCTCGGGCGTGAGGCGCTCCAACGTCGCCAGCCCTGCCGCCATGGCCAGCGGATTGCCCGAGAGCGTGCCCGCCTGATAGATCGGCCCGGCCGGGCTGACGTGGTCCATCAGCTCCGCGCTCGCGCCGTAGGCTCCGACGGGCAGCCCGCCGCCGATGACCTTGCCCATCGTGGTGATATCCGGCGCGACGCCGTAAAGCGCCTGGGCCCCGCCGGCGGCGACGCGAAATCCGGTCATGACCTCGTCGAAGATCAGCAGCATCCCCGCCTCGTCGCATAGGGTGCGGAGACCTGTAAGGAAGCCGTCCGCCGGGGGAATGACGCCCATATTGCCCGCGACCGGCTCCAGGATCACCGCCGCGATCTCGCCCGGATTTTGCTCCACGAGTCGGCGCACGGCGTCCAGGCTGTTGTAGGGGGCGAGCAAGGTGTCGTGGGCCGTGCCGGGGGTGACGCCGGGGGAGTCGGGTTCGCCGAAGGTCAACGAACCGGAACCGGCGGCGATCAGGAAGCTGTCGCCGTGGCCGTGGTAGCAGCCTTCGAATTTGACGATTTTGTCCCGCCCGGTGGCGCCTCGGGCCAGGCGGATGGCGGACATGGTCGCTTCGGTGCCCGAATTGACGAACCGCACCTTCTCCACCGAAGGCACCATCGACGCGACTTTCTCCGCCAGCTTCACCTCCAGGGGCGAGGGCGCGCCGAAGCTGGTGCCGCGCCGGGCCTGCTCGACGATCGCCTCCACCACGTCCGGGTGGCCGTGGCCCAGGATCATCGGCCCCCACGAGCCTACATAGTCCAGGTATTCGTTGCCGTCCACATCCCGCAAAAACGCGCCGAGGGCCGACTCGAAATACACCGGGTCGCCGCCCACCGATTTGAACGCCCGCACCGGGGAATTCACGCCGCCGACGAGGGTGCGTTGGGCTTGGTGGTGAAAGGCCTGGGATTTTTCGCGGTTCATGGGGACTCCGTGGGGCGTGTGGTTTTCGGGTTTCGCCGGAAAAAGGGTGCTTGGCTTGGACCACGAAAATGTCATTCCGGGCGAAGCGAGGAATCTCTCGTTCGTTGTACGTCACCGGTTCGGCTCATCGTACGAGAGGTCCTTCACTTTGTTCGGGATGACACTCTTAAGACCCGGCTCCGCGCCATCTTAGGGGCCGCGCGGGACGGGTCAAGAATCGGCGGCGGGAGTGCCTTCGATGAGCAGACGCATGTCGAGGAAACGCACCGAGCAGGGCGTGGTGACGTACAGGCGGCGCGAGCCGTGGCAGTAGGACATATCGCGGATGGGTCGGCCGACCTGATAGGGCCCCATGCGGACGTTGCGTTCGAAGTCGAAGACCGTGACCTTGCCGGTCATGGCCCCCGCGGCGAAAAGGTATTTGCCGTCGGACGACAGATGCAGCTTGGACACGCCGAAGTCGGCCGGCAGTTCCCGCAGCTTGGTGAACTCGACCGCGTCGTAGACGTCGACGCGGCCCTGCAATGGGCGGCCGATGTAGAGCTCCTTGCCGTCGGAGGATACGGCCGCGCCCGCCGCGGACAGGCCCACGGAAAGTTCCCGCGAGAAGTCGAACTTGGACAGGTCCATCTCCCGCAGCCGCGTGCCGAACAGGTCGGTGATGTAGGCCCGATGATAGACCGGATTGAGCGCCAGGCCCGACGGATAACGCACCACATAGTCCCGGACGATGGGGTTGGGCTGGCCGATGGTACTGGCGAAATGCAGGCTCCGGGAGTCGCGGCACAACAGCGCGACCGCGTGGCTGTAGGCGCTGTAGCCCACCGCGATCGGCGTGCGGCATTGTTCGTTGCTCAATTCGCCGGCGCCTTTGACCTCGCCGGTCCGCGCATCCAGTACACGCACCTGTCCGCTGTCCAACAACGGGACGACGAGGTTGCCTTCGGGGTGCGTCAGGTTCAGGGTTTGCACCCGGCCGGTGGTGCTCAAGGGAAATTCCACGCCCTGTTGGTAGGGCAGGACATTGAGCACGGCCTCCTTGTCCGGGTAGCTCACATAGACCGAATGGCCGCCCGCGTCGCACTGCACCGCCTGGGCCCCGGCCTCGTCCTTGAGCACGCCGCCGTAGCGCATGACCACGTCGGGCAACTCGGCGCAGTCGCCGCCCCATTCGGGATCGGTGGTGATTCTCGACGCCACGGCGCCCATGGCCAACAGGATCAGCACACCGCCGATCAGGGCGCGGACCGTGCTGCCAAGGATCGACCGAGCCACCAACGCAAACACGACGGCCACCAGAGCCATCAGCCACGCGCGTGGATAAAGACCGGCCAATCCGAGCAAGGAAAACGGGGCGAACACGGCGACCAGATACACCGCCGGGGCCAGCAGAACGCTCTGGCGACTGCGGGAGAGCGCCTTGTAGGCGATCCACGCGGCGAGGACCACGACAAATAGCAGGCGAAACGCGGGGCGGATCGGAACGTGGCTTTCAACGGCGAAGTCGAAATAGAAGACGATCAGCGCCAGAAGAAACAGGCCTTCGGTGGAGCCCGACCCGCCGGCGATCCAGCGGTCCCAGAACGTCCGCCGTTGGCCTCCCGCCTTCGAGCGGCCTTTGCGCGCCGGTGGGGCGGCTTCGTCTTGTGGTGTTTCGTCGGTCATGAATTTTTATTGTGCATTGTTTGTGCTTGGCGACAAGTGGGCGAACGCCTCGACGCTCGGCGACCCCTTCGCTAAAGTCACGTGCGCGAGACGCTTTTCGGAGGCGCGGGAACGACATGGCCGACTGGTCCGGCGAGCACATCGACCGATACACGCACGATATCCGCCGCGAGCCCATCGCCGGGGACGTGTTCATCCGCCTGCTGTACGGGCATCTGGCCGTATCCGCGCCGGGGCTGGTCAAGTGTTTGTCGACCTCGGGCATGTCGCGGCTGCTGGCCTTTCTGGCGTTCAAGGCGCCGTGGGTGGCCGGTTCGGCGGAGGCCTTCGCCCATGCCAACGAGATCCGTTTTGACGACATCGTCGGCGACCCCAAGGCGCTGCGCACGCGCGAACAGGTTTTTTTGCGCAAGGTCGACTACGAGCGATTTCGCCCCATGCCCGCGGACGAGGTGGTGGTCGCGTCGGTGGCGGATTCGAAATTGATCGTCGGGGATCTGGCGGACGAACCGGCGCTGTTCGTGAAAAATCGGTTTTTGCACCTGGGCGATTTGCTGGGCTTGAAGAAGAAGTGGGTGGATCGCTTCCTGGGCGGGCATTTCGCGATTTTTCGCCTGGCGCCGCCGGACTATCATTGGTTTCACACGCCGGTGGCCGGGCGCGTTGAGGACGACTTCGACCTGCCCGGGCCGTTATACAGTGTGAATCCCTGGGCGGTGCGTTCGATTGCCCATGTGCTTTCGGCGAACAAACGGCGGGTGACGATTCTCAACACGGACGTGGAAGACGGCACCGGCGTGGGGCACGTGGCGGTCATCCCCGTCGGCGCGCAGGTGATCGGCGGCATCGTTCCGGCTTACAGCGACCATGCCTATGACGATCCGCGCAAGCCGGTGGTCGGCGACATGCTCAAACGCGGGCAGCCGATGGGCTACTTCGAGCCCGGCGGGTCGACCGTCGTGGCGCTGTTCCAAAAGGACCGCGTCGCCTTTGCGCCGGATTTGTTGCAACTGCAATCGCGGGAGGATGTGCCGTCGCTTTATGACGCGCAATTGTTCGGGCGGCGCTATACCGAGGTGGGCGTCGACGCGCGGGATGTGCTGGCGTTTCGGCCGGATGGAGTGCCGACGGATCGCTACGGGATTGGTCGAGGACGCGTCGTGGAGCATGTTGACGGGGTTTGGCGCGTGGGGGGAATTGGGACGGAGTGATGGCAGGTGCGATGGAATCGACCCGTTACCCGGTTCCAACCCGTGTCATCCTGAACAACGTGAAGGATCTTGGTCCATCCCGGCAATTGGAAATCGGTATCCTCACGGTGGTCGAAACAAGATTCTTCGCTTCGCTCAGAATGACACAGTCCCATATTGCCTAAATTGAAAACACGAAAGCGGGTCGCCCATACGAGGCAACCCGCTCCCTTATGGTCGCGGCTCTGAAAAGTCGGACCCTTTTCAAACTACATTCGAGTTTGACCCCTCACTACCGTTCGGGGCTCTGCACGAACTATCGGCCGAAAATCTCGCTCGTGGCGAAGAAGAACGAAATCTCCCGGGCGGCCGTTTCGGGGGCGTCGGAGCCGTGCGTCGCGTTCATGGTGAACGACTCGGCGTACAGCTTGCGCAGCGTGCCCTCGGCGGCTTTTTCCGGGTTGGTGGCGCCCATCAGATCGCGCCATTTGACGATGGCGCCGTCGGCCTCGAGCACCATGGCCACGCACGGGCCGCTGCTCATGTAGTCGGTCAGCTCGCCGTAAAACGGTTTGTCCGCATGCACATCGTAAAACTGTTCGGCTGTCGCCTTGGACATGCGCAACATGCGCAACGCCACGATCGTGAAGCCCTCGTCCACCACGCGCTTGACGATATTGCCGATATGGTTGTTGGCCACCGCGTCCGGTTTGATCAGGCCGAGCGTTCTCTCCTGGGCCATGACGTTCTCCTCGAGGTTGGGAAAGTTCGCAAAAAAGTCCGGGCCTTATACGCCACCGGCCGGGAAGAAATCAAGGTGCGGATCGGCGGAGACGTCAACGGGCGTCGACACGGCGCGCGGCGCGTCGATTCGCCGTTGACCCGCAGCCGAAAACCGCGTTTGATAGCGCCTCATTGAACGAATGGATGATCTTGCGCGCATGCGTCGGCTCACTGTATACGATGCGCCGGACCGTTTGGTGGAAAACAGGGGTATGAGATGAATGCATTTGGTCGGGGATGGGGCGCGCTGTTGGCGGCGTCGCTGTTGGCGGTGATGCTTTTTGTCGCTCCGGCGGCGGCTCAGGAGGAGGGCGGAGAGGACGATTCGACCGGAACCGCCGAGCCCGGCGAGGAAGCGCCCGCCGAAGAAAACGCCAAACCCAAGGGCAAGCTGGCCCGGAAGGTGTCCGAAATCGAAGTTCCGGGCATCACCAATGCCTCCGGCGTCGAGACTCATGACGGATTTTTCCTGCGCATGGCCATCGGCCCGGCGTCGTTCAACGCCCAGGGCACCGGCAAGGAAAACAGCCTGTTCAAGGATCCCAAGGTGGAATCCTCCAGCGTCTCCTTCCACATCGACGTGGGCGGAGCGGTGGTGGAGAACTTCATCCTCCACGGCGAATTCTGGACCGAGGACGCCAACGAAGCGGCCAGCGACGACCTGGACGTGTTCGACCTGTGGCTGCGGGCGTCGGGCATCGGCGGCGGCGCGACCTACTACCTGATGCCGATCAATTTTTACGCCACCGCCGTGGTCTCCGCCGCGTTCGTGGAGATGGACGTGGTCGGCGTGACCTTCGACGACGAGAACCGCGAGGTGCTGCAGGACCTGGAGGACAACGCCGCGACGGGCGTGGCCTTCTCCGGCGAGGTCGGCAAGGAGTGGTGGGTCAGTGAAAATTGGGGCCTGGGCATTTCGTTCCGCGCCAATTTCTTCGATACCAGCCACGAGCGCATCGACTGGAACGGTCAGACGTACAGCCTGCTCTTCAGCGCGACGTACAACTAACCGCACCGACGCACCTCATACCCTGTTTCGAACGCAAACCGCGGCCCTATGCCGCGGTTTTTTGCGCGCAAGGCCGGATCGGCGCGAGGATTTCGGAAAATTCTGATTGACCCGGAGTCTTTGTTCGGTCACGTCTTTTTCCTTCACAAAGCTGCGGGAATATGCCAGAGTGCTCATGGTATTCCCGATGGCTTGTCGGGGATATCCTGAGTCGCCTGGGGGTTGTGACGATGGAGAAATCCGGCACGAAGCCGGATTTAGGGAGTTGCTCTCGTGCTGGCAACGCAAATGAAATTGGTCGAACGGCTGATGCGCGCTCTGAAGGAGCACGACGAGGCGACCTACCGGCATTCCCGCCGTGTGAAGAGTCTGGCCCACGACTTGGCCCTGGCGCTCGGCCTGCCCGAGGTCGACGCGGCGGAGGTCGCCCTGGCCGCCGGTGTGCATGACGTAGGCAAGCTCAAGGTCGACGCCATGGTCCTGCAAAAAACCTTCAAACTCCACTCGGGCGATTGGGGTTCGTTGATCGCTCATCCGGTCGACGGAGCCGAAATGCTCGAAGATATTCCGCTGCTGGCCGACCTGGCTCCGGCGGTGCTGCACCACCACGAACGCTGGGACGGGAGGGGCTATCCCCATTGCCTGCGCGGCGAGCAGATCCCCCTGGCCAGTCGCATCATCGCGATTGTCGACGTGTTCGACGCGATCAGTTCCCACCGACCCTACCGCACCCCCATGACCAGTCGCGAGGCGCTGGACTATGTCGCCCGCGAGGCCGGGGGCGCGTTCGATCCGCGCATCGTCTGGGTGTTCCTGCACAATTTTTCCGAGAGGCACCAAACGCGTCTGGCGGCCAACGCCTGACGCGCCGCAACCTGTAACCTCCCTTTCTTGAACGCCCGCGACGAAAAGTCGTGGGCATTTTTTCTATGGGCGCCATGGCTTCACCGCGACGATGTCGTCGACCCGCCGCCGCGTGCGTGGTAGATTTCGCCCCATGAATATCCAACGCTTTCTCCATCTTGATTCCACGCGCCGCCGATTCGGTTTGGCGCTGATTTTCCTCCTGGTCGCCGTGTTTCTCCTGCCCGTTGCGTGCGGCGGAGACGATGACGACGACGATTCCACCGCCGCCACGGATGACGATACGGCGGACGATGACACCGGCGACGATGACACCGGTGACGATGACACCGGCGACGACGACACATCCGATGACGACACCTCGGATGATGACACGGCCGACGATGACACCGGCGACGACGATTTCGAGGAACGGGAACTGGGGTGGATTTTGCTCGATGAGGATCGGGGCCACGTCAGCGATGTGCTCACGCAGGCCGTGGATTACGGCGTGGATCATGTGCAGCTTTCCCACGACCTGATCATGGACATCGACGAGATCAACGAATCGGAGGACAAGGCGGCCGAAATCCAGTCCATCGCTCAGGAGGCGCACAACGCGGGGCTCAAGGTCTGGGTCTGGGCGCACGAGTTCGCGCGGGAGACGTATCTGCTTTGTTTCGATCCGGAGGACGATCTGTGGGATCGCCGGGCCGACGCTTACCGGGATGCGCTGGATCGGGTGCCGGAGATCGACGGCGTGATCCTGATGTTCGGCAGTTCCGACGCCGAGCCGTGGTACGTGCCGTGTTTCTGCAAATGGTGCAAGGACCTGGAGCCCACGGGCAACCCGGCGCTGGACCTGATCCACTCCCGCCCGGTCGATCGGCTGCAGCAGATTTACGACACGGTCGGCGGCGTGGTGCTCGACGAATACGGCAAGCAGCTTCGCGTGCGCACGTTCATGCATCAGCCGAGCGAATTGGAATGGCTGGGTGAGTCGCTGCGCACCGAGGACGACTCGCGCATCCAGGTCATGAGCAAGGATATGCCTCAGGACTGGCAGCCGTATTACCCGCTCAATCCGCTGGTGGGTGATATCGGGGAACGGAATCAGATCTTCGAATTGGACCTGGGGCACGAATATTGGGGCAAGTCGAAACTGCTCAACAGCCTGGTCGATTATCTGTCGATGCGCCTTCATCAGGCGGAGAGAGCCGGGGGCATCGACGGCGCGGCGGCGCGGGTGGAGCGGGGCGGCGATCACGCCCTGGGCACGCCCAACGAGATCAACTTCGCGGCCCTGACCGCGTATTTCAAAACCCCCGGCGCCACGCCCGACGGGATCTACGCCGATTGGCTGGCGACGCGATACGGCGTCTCGGGCGAAGCATTGGAAACGCTGACGACGATTTTCCGCACGTCTCATTTCGCCAATCGGAAAATGTACTACACGCTGGGCATGTGGTCGTTGGAGAAAGGCTCGGATATTCCCGACAACGCGGGGCGCCCGGCGCAGTTGCGTTCGCGGGATACGACGCCGTATGACGCCGACTGGGCGAGCACCTTCGACGCGCTCAACGAGCCCACGGCCCGGACGCTGGTCGATCTTTGGCAGGAATCGACCGAGGCGCTGGAGCTGGCCCAGGACAACCTGGACCGCCTCGAATCCGTCGAAGAGGATTTTGCCGAGAGTGGCGACTACGACGAGTTGCACGGCATGCTCGAGTTGCAGCGGGACTGCGCGAAGGTGTGGCGGCTGGTGATCGACACGATCTGGCGGCGGGAGCTTTACGACGAAGGCGACACGGCGCAATCGGACTTCATCGAGTACAACGCGGACACCTTATCCGACCTCGCCGACGCGATGCAGTCCCGATGGGGCGCTGGGATCTCGCCGGGCAATCCGGGGCGCATTCGGGCCTTTGTGGAGGACCTGCGCACGCGTGTGCCGGAGCAGGTGGATTCGGAGGAATACTCGCAGCCGACGATCTACGACGTCGCGGCGACGAACACGAGCGGGAACGAATGGTCGATCACGTGGAAGACGACCGAGGCGATGACGAGCCTCGTCGAGTGGTCGGGCAAGCTGCCGCTCTATCCGAATTCGTCGGGCGAGCAGGAATCCCTCAAAACCGACCACGCCGTCACTGTCACCTTCCCTGCCGACGGCCCCGTCGTCTACCGCGTCGCCGGTCACGCGAACGCGACGCTCATCCGCTCCGGCGACTATTGGGTGCGCATGGGGGAGTAGGGCCGCGGCCGTCCGCCTCGGTTTTTCCTTGACCCGCACGTCGGCGAATCGCGACAATAGATGTCGCATTTGAACTAAATTCGCCGAGGCACAATGTGTGCAATTTATATCGTCTCACTCTGTTTCTCATTTGCCTGATTTTCCTGGCTCCTTTCTCCGTTTCTTGTTCCGGCGGCGATGATGATGACGATTCTGTCGCCACGTCCGACGACGATCTCGAGGATGACGATTCTGAATCATCGGACGATGACACCGGCGGTGACGACGTGGCCGACGACGATATTGCGGATGACGATACCGAGCCGGTCGGCGACTACGAATGCCCCGACGGGGCCGTCACCGACTTGAAAGGGTGCCTTACGCGCGTCGGGCCGGGAGAACCCGCCAACGGCGGCAGCGACATTGCCATGGACGCGGATAAGCTGGTGCATCTGGTCTATACCGACGGCCGCGACATCGTTTATCGACACGAAAATCCCGACGCTGACAGCGGCTGGGATACGGAAGTGATTTATCGCAATGGTGTCGACCCCCGTCTTGCTGTCGACGGCGATGGAACACCGCATTTTCTCATCACGGACATCCGAGACGAGCAGGTGTTCTCCCTGACGCAGGCGGGCGGCGAGAGGACACGCGAATCCTTGCCGCCGATCGGGTATGCGTCGATCGTCGATTTTCATCTCAACCCAACCGGGGAACCCTGTGCCGTCAGCTCCGACGACGGGCTTTGGCTCGTCTGTCGCAAGAACGGTGCATGGAGCAAAGAGCGTGTCAGCGCGCTCAACAACTTTTTCGACCTTCGCTACGATGCGAACGGGAATCTTCATATTCTGCAATTGCTGGACGACGGCATCGCGTGGGTAGATACAAGTCCGATTCTCGGCAAATGGGAGTCGCGGACGATTCCCTATGCCAAGGCGGACGTCGGAATCGAGCCGGGTGAGATCGGCGCGTGGATCACGAAAATCGAAGGCGGCAAACTCGATCTGTTGATTCGATTCAACGATGCCGTTTTCACGGCTCGGGAAAAATCGTCCGGCTTGGAAGTTGCTTTTGCCTTCGGTGCGCCGACCAGCATCGCGAGGATTGCCGCATTCGTCGATGATCGCGGTCGAATCGACGTCGCTTTTGTTTTTCGCGATGAGGAGAAAATCCGACATTGGTTTCGCGTGTTGCGGCCGGCCGGCGCGGACGACTGGGACGGAAACGAAATCTCTCACGATTTCGACGGCGAGGCGTTGCCGGAGCAATGGCGTTTTGTCCAGCGTGGTGGCAGGGCAGCCTACCTTGCGAAGATCGACGAAACGGCAAGCCTACGCATGGGAATCGACGATGGCCATGGGTGGGCCAGCGACATGGTCGCGGAAGGCAAATTCCACACGAACAACGCGGTCGTTGACCAAAACGGCGTCGTCACGATGTTCGGCCGACTTTGGCCGGAGCGGGAATGGCGGGTGGCGCGTGTCGACGGTGTCGATGTCACGATGTCGGCGATCGCCGGGACGAACGCGGAAGACTATTCGGCGTCAACGTCCGGCTTGTCGGCGGATGTTGACGCGGCGGGGCAAGCGTACATGACGTATCTGGATCGTGAGGACGATAAGGTTTACGTCATCGGCAATGACGACGGCATCTGGTCGGCCGCGCCGGTTCCACTTCCGTTCGTTCCCGATCGCTTCCCGACGTTGAAAGCCGACGATGTCGGCGGGGTGCATCTGATTGTCCCGGAGGACGATCCCTCGAATACGTATTATCTCCAAGCGGACGATTGGGCGACATCAACGTGGTCGTCGCGGTTGGTGGTGGACTACCGGGAACCTTATATTCGCATGGCGGTTGAGGCGGATGGCCGCGCGCACTTGCTCTACCGCCACGGACCGAATTACGAGGATCCCGGCGAATTGTTCCACCTGGAATGGATTAACGATACGTGGGAGACCGAAAAAATCGACGAATCCGACGACAAAGGTCTTGGCCCGCTCGGCCTCGTTCGCGACGGGGAAAACGGCGAACTGATCGTGTACTACAAAGTGGGTTCCCGATTCGTTCGAGCGCGGCGCACGACCGAGGGCTGGCAGGGGGAGATCTCCTTCCGACCGGGATACGATTCGCATGGCACGGCGTCGGTGGTGGAAGCCGATGGCGCGTGGTTTTCATATCACGACTCCAGCGACGAGTGGGTTGTTCTGCGCCTGACGACCGACGACGAATGGATCGAATGCGTCGTCGATTCCGCCCCGGCGGACCTTTCGGGCACTTTGGGCCTGGACGAGAACGGAAACATCTACTTGAGCTATTGGAGCGCGGGCGCGACGTATTTGCATCGGGTGAAGACGTCGCGCATCGAGCCCGGTAGCGAAGGCTGTCGCGTGTCGGAATCGGAAGCGTATCCTTAGTCCGCCGATGAAACGGAAATGAAAAACGCCGCCCCGGATGCAGGGCGGCGTTTTGCGTTTTGATATGACTTAAAGCGGCGCGTTTACTCTTCCAGGACGCCTTCGTAGAGGACGGAGGAGAGGTAGCGCTCGCCCGAGTCGGGCAGGACGACGACGATCGTTTTGCCGGCGTATTCGGGCTTTTTGGCCAAGCGGACGGCGACCGACGCGGCGGCGCCGCAGGAGATGCCGGCCAGGATGCCTTCCTCGCAGGCCAGGCGGCGGGCCATGTCGATGGACTCCTCGTTCGTCACCGTCTCGACCTTGTCCACCAGATCCAGATCCAGCACCTTGGGCACGAATCCGGCGCCGATGCCCTGGATCTTGTGCGGGCCGGGCTTGACCGGATCGCCGTTCTTGGTCTGCGTGATGACCGGGGAGTCGGCCGGTTCGACAGCCACGGTCGTGATCGCCTTGCCCTTCTCGCCCTTGATGTACTTGGTCACGCCGGTGATCGTCCCGCCGGTGCCCACGCCCGAAACCAGCACGTCGATCGCGCCGTCGGTGTCTTCCCAGATCTCCGGACCGGTGGTCTTGAAGTGGATCTCCGGGTTGGCCGGGTTGTCGAACTGCTCGGCCAGCCAGTATTTGTCGGGCTGCGTCTCGGCCAGCTCGTACGCCCGCTCGATGGCGCCCTTCATGCCCAGCGCGCCGGGGGTCAGCTCCAGGTTCGCGCCGAAGACTTTGAGGATCTTGCGCCGCTCCAGGCTCATCGTCTCGGGCATGGTCAGCGTGACCGGGTAGCCCCGCGACGCGCCCACGAACGCCAGGGCGATGCCCGTGTTGCCGCTGGTGGCTTCCACGATATGCATTCCCGGCTTGAGTTTGCCGGCCTTTTCGGCCTGCCAGATCATGTTCGCGCCGATGCGGCATTTGACCGAATAGGCCGGGTTGCGCCCCTCGATCTTCGCCAGCACCTTGGCCTTCGCGCCGCCGGTGACGCGCTTGAGTTCGACCAACGGGGTGCGTCCGATGGTTTGGCTGTTGTCCTCGAAAAACTTGCCCATCTACTCATTCCTCCATCTCGCACTCCCCACGGGCAGCGCAATGGAAATTAAACCTCGAAAGAAAAATGTCCCACATCATGGCGATGGCGGTCGGGATGGTCAAGATGGGGAATTCCTTGCATCGGTGGCGTCGTAATTCGTATAATCTGGTAACTCAAACTCCAATAAATTTGGCACCCGGCCATCGCAAAACACCGTCGTGCCGATTGGTGAGGAAAAATGAAGACATCCATCCTGCGCGTTCTTTTCGTCATTTTAGCGATCGCCCTGTCCCTTAGCTTCGTTGTTTGCGGTGGAGGAGGCGGCGGTGATGACGACGATGCCAACGATTCCGATGATGCCCTCGTCGAAGAGTACCAAGAAATACAGGATGCAAACGACAGGACTGATGAACAGATTGTCTCGAAAATGAAAGAACTGTTGGCCGAGGACGAAGAGCTTTCCGCCGCGTTGGAAAGCACGGTCGACTTTGCAAACGAATTGTCGAACGTCCAGAACGCACGGGTTGCTACCGGAAATCGAGGGATCGTCGTCGAGCACGATCAAGGTCTCTTTTCATATCTTGATTTCAAGCCATTCGGTGTTGAAGATGCGTATGCCTCTAAGATGAATTTGAAGAATGATAAAGCAACTTCCAGCTTGCGCGCGTTGATCATGAAAGCAGACACTGGTGTAACGTATAGTGGACCGGCGTCTGTTCGAGCGCTTTTTCCAAATTCTGAGTACCTGACTGGAGAGCAAGTCACGCCGGAAGTTCTGGGAGATTGGGCGGAATATGATGTCGTGTATTTCAACGGCCATGGAATGGCCGACGACACGACTAGCGGGATTTGCACTGGCGTACCTTTAGATGATGAAAGTATTGATAAGTATGTCGCACTCTACCAGTGGTTGCCTTTTGGCGAGTATCGGTTCTTTGCGTGCGATGGTTTTTTGAGGGAAAAGACTCTAGGGGTCACAGAGGGATTTTTTCAGGTTGAGTTTGCCGGAAAGGCCGATTCAATGGTGTATATCGATTCTTGCGAGGTGCTAGCTGAAGAGCACATCCCATCTGCCATCATTGACAAAGGACCGGCTATAGTTTGGGGCTGGGATTGGCTTGTTTCCTCCGCGACATTTGGCGGAATGAAAAGAAATGTCGAGTCGATATTCGAAAGTCTAATTAGCGGTCAAGATGCGAGTACCGCTCTCGAAAATCGACCCAATGACTGGAATTTTGCAAATCTCTCTTACTTCCCGGCTTCGGCAGGAAGCTATAAGTTGCCAGTTGACGACAGTGCTAACATGGGTGACGACGATACCGGTGATGACGACGACTATAACGACCAAGTCCTCATCCCTGCTGGAAACTTCTGGATGGGCTGCGAGCCGGAGGACGATGAGTGTGATAGCAACGAATCACCGAGGCATGAAGTTTATCTTTCGGCCTATTACATCGACGTGTACGAGGTGACCAACGAGCGCTACGCGGCATTCCTTAACGCCAACGGAAACGAGTGCGATGGCTATGAATGTGCCGACGAAGACAGTCTTTACATTCGTGTCCACGAGAGTGGCGGCGTTTGGAGCGCGGATACCGGCTATGAGGACCACCCGATGGTCGACGTGTCCTGGTACGGGGCCCGATCGTTTTGCGAATGGACGGGCGGCCGCTTACCCACCGAAGCCGAGTGGGAGAAAGCGGCCAAGGGCGCCGGCGAGCACTACATTTACCCCTGGGGCGATACTTGGATTGCCAACGCGGCGAACTATTCGTACAGCGGCGACCCATGGGATGACGAAGTCTGGCCGAAAACAACGCCGGTCGGCTACTTCGACGGCTCCGACCATGGCGGGACCTACCAGACGGCGGACGGACGCAGCCCCTACGGTCTGCACGACATGGCCGGGAACGTCTGGGAGTGGGTGAACGACTGGTATGACTACGATTACTACGACGACAGTCCCTCCGTCGACCCGACCGGCCCGGCAACGGGCTCCTCTCGGGTTTTGCGGGGCGGGTCCTGGGACGATGATCCCGGGGACGTGCGCGCGTCCCTCCGGAGCAGGCTCAGCCCGACGAATCGGCGCAGCAACCTCGGGTTTCGTTGTTCCCGGGACCTGAATTAACCCTTGGCGCTTTTCCCCTCTTACCCTTTGCGATGGGCCGGGGGAGTCCAGAGGGGGCAAGCCCCCTCTGGTCGCGTGGAAGTCGCGTGAAAAAAGCGAATTCTCGTAGAACCAGGCTTTCCGCTCGCCCTTGCCCCGCCCCCTCAAATCCGCTAGGACATTGGGTCCGGAATTGGCGGTGGATAACGGCGGGGGGAGCGCATGCCGAAGGCATTGGTGACGGGATCGTCGGGGCTGATCGGGTCCGAGACGGTGCTGCATTTCGACGGGCTGGGTTTTGAAGTGCATGGGCTGGATAACAACATGCGCATGGACTTCTTCGGCCCCGGCGGCGACACGCGCCCGCGACGCAACGTCCTGATGGAAAAGACCCGGAACTTTCGGCCCCACGACTTCGACCTGCGCGATCGCCAGCGCGTTGAAAAACTCGTCTTCGACATCAAGCCCGACCTGATCGTCCACTGCGCCGCCCAACCGAGCCACGACCTGGCCAAGGACCGCCCCTTCGACGATTTCGACGTGAACGCCGGAGGCACGCTCAACCTGCTGGAAGCCGCGCGGCGGCATGTGCCGGACGTCGTCTTCTGCCATATGTCGACGAACAAGGTGTACGGCGACGGGCCGAATTTCCTGCCGCTCGTCGAGCTTGAAACGCGCTACGACTACGCCGATGAGGCCGACAAGGGCGGCATCCGCGAGGACTTTTCCATCGACCACAGCACGCATAGCCTGTTCGGCGCGTCGAAGGTGGCGGCGGACGTGATGGTGCAGGAATACGGCCGCTATTTCGGCATGAAGACGGCGTGCTTTCGCGGCGGGTGCCTGACGGGGGCGCATCACGCGGGGGTGGAACTGCACGGCTTCCTGGCCTACCTGATGAAGGTGGCGACCGGCGGCGGCACGTACCGCATCTTCGGCTACAAAGGCAAGCAGGTCCGCGACAACATCCACAGCAAGGACGTCTGCCGGGCTTTCCACATCTTCTACGAAAACCCGCGCTGCGGCGCCGTCTACAACCTGGGCGGCGGGCGGCAAAACTCCGTGTCGCTCATCGAGGCCATCGCCAAGGCCGAAGAGGTCACGGGCAAGAAGATGCATACCGTCTACGTGGAGGACAACCGCGTCGGCGATCACATCTGCTACATCTCCGACCTGAGCAAGATGCGCGAAGAACTCCCCGGCTGGGACATCACCGTCAGCCTGGATGAGATATTTGAGGAGATGGCTCGGGAGATGATGGGGTAGGGGCCGGGGTCGCTTCCGGGGTAGGCTCGGGAGCAGGCGGCGGAATCGGCGCGGGTGTGGGGCGAGGCGTCGAGGCCATTGCGCCGCCGGTGGCCGTACTCCCGGAGTTACCGCCCAAGCCCGGCCAGTTCCAGTCGATCGACCCGTCGGCCAGAGAGTCGATGTAGCTGACGCCGGCCACGAACGCCAAAACCAGGACGACCTTGCCGGCCTCCACGATATAGTGCCAAATCCGCCCCGCCAGTTCCGGCGACTCGTTCGACATCGCAATGACATCTTCGAAGGTTGCCGCCTCCGGGTAAGCGCGTGAAGCCGCCATCGCCGCGAGCATCGGGTCGTCGACCGGCGCCGGGGTGACGGCGATACCGCGCGTTTGCAGAATCACTCCCGTGTCGACCTGCGACGACGTTCCATAGGCGTAGGTCAGGCGCGCGCCGTCCAGGGTTTCGACGGCGTGACGGCCCTTGCGGACCAGATACGCGCCCCGGTCGAAGAAATAGACGTTGCGCAGGGATTCGCCGTCGGCCAGGAGGCGCAGGGGGCGGCCGTCGGCGCTGCGAGGTTCGAAATGTCCGACGAGAACCACCAAATAGACGAACCGGCCCAGGTCCGGGGCCGTGGCTTCACCCGTCGGCGGGGGTGTTTGAGGCATTTCCAGAATGGTGACGCCGTCGATTTCCACCGGCGCCGCCCAAGCCGCGCCCGCCAAAAGGCATATCATCACGGTCACGGCGAAAATTACGCGTTTCATCGTCCGCCTCGCTGATTTTGCCTCAATATATCATGCCGGGACGCCGACAAGAAAAATATTGACCGAACGACGAAACCATCGGTCCGCGGGATTTGAACGGAATCGTCCGTGCAATAACCTGTCGCTGTGTGGCGAACTTGTGGATATTCCGAGTGTTTTTCGGGTAGCCCGTCGCGTTTCTTGACAAAACGGGGCGGCGTCCCTAAGAATCCACACTCAGACGGTCGAGATTCGTCACCACTTACATCAGCCATCCAAGGTTTCAGCGCTGGAAGGGGTGCTTTCATGAAGGTTCTGGATTTTCGCGTACGTCCGCGCGTTCCTTTTTATTACCAGGGACTGGTCCCCACACCGTCCAAGGAAATCGGTCGTTATATCAAGGTTTACCACGCCGAACCGCGCATGAGCTTTACGTCGATGGAAGAATCCATCACGGAAATGCGGGAGAAGGGCGTCGAGAAGGGCGTCATTTTCTGTGGACGGCCTGTGGATAACGAGATCGTGGCCACCACGGTCCGCAACTATCCGGACGCGTACGTGGGTCTGGCCGCCGCCCGCCCGGACATGGGCATTCGCAAGGCCATCGACGATCTGAAGAAAGCCTTCAACGAGTGGGGTCTGGCCGGTTTGAACCACAGCCCCTTCCTGACCGGCGTTCCCGCCACCGACCGCAACAACTACCCGATCTACGCCCTGTGCGAAGAGATGGGCAAGGTCGCCGTCATCCATAGCTCGGTGCATTACAACCCGGGCACACCGCTGACCATGGGCGACCCGCTGGCCGTCGATCAGATCGCGGTCGACTTCCCCGGTCTCAAAATCGTCCTGACGCACGCCGGTATCGGCTTCGGCGAGATCGCCTTCACCGTCGCCAACCGGCACGACAACGTCTATCTGGATTTCACCGCCATCCGGCCCATGATGATGCCGAAATCGGCGCTGCTGATGATCAACGGCCCCTTGCGCAAAAAGTGCATTTGGGGCACGAACTATCCGTGCCTGGACTACACCGCCCTGGAAGAATGGAAGCCGGTGGTCCAGCCCCACGTCGCGCCCGATTTCTTCTATAACAACGCGGCGCGGGCGTTGGGCATCGAGGAGGCCAATCCTCCCGTTCCGAAAGAGAAGAAAGCCGGATAGACCGGCTTTAAGATATTTCCCCATTGGGCGGCGGGACCCTCGATGGTCTCGCCGTGCTGCTTTTTATTGAGGTCGCCATGAGCATCGATCCGAATTACACCGCGCTATTGGACCATTTTTCCGAGTACGCCATGTCGGTGGAGACCGACGACTATCCGAAAAACGACTTCACCCAGATGCAGTTCAAGGGCCCCATCGACTACAAGGCCATCGCCGAAGCCTACGACGAGGCGGTCGCCAAGGTCCCGGTGTTCAACTGCCATCTGACCGAGGAGCACAAGGGCCTCTACTACGTGCCCAAGTGGATTTACGATCCGGAGGTCAAAAACCGACTGATCATCGAGGACTGCCGCCACATGGCCGGCGATCCGTTCGATCCCATGGATTTCTCCACCCGTTACTACCAGGTCAAGACGCGCCGCCGCATCGACCTGCGCCGCGAGTTTCCGGTGGTGTGCTACCTGCTGCGGGTCAAGGACGACGAGCACATCTTCTCGATCAATTTCCACCACAGCGCCATGGACCCGCTCAAGGGGTATATCCTCGTCACCACCATGCTCGAGCGCTACCACGAGATGGTGAAGGGCGAAAAGCCCGATTGGGCCGGCAGCCTGGGCATGGCCTCGCTGGTGCGCAAGGAGGGCTACGTCAAGCCCATCTCCATGCTCACCTTCGGCCGCGAGCAGATCACCGACGTGCTTATCAAGAACACCAACAGCAAGGTCGCCAACGTGGCCACCGCCCAGGTGAAGGATCCCGCCGAATGCAAGGGCCGCCACTCCCTGCGGGCCGTGATCGACGACCCGAAGATCGTCGAGGGCCTGTTCAAGCGGGCCTCGCGCAATCAGGCGACGGTCAACGACCTGGTCTTCGCCTGCGCGCGGAAGATCCTCACCGATTGGAACCGGGAGCGGGGCGCGAAGGTGGGGCGGTTTCGGTTCATGCTGATCACCAGCCTGGCCGGGCGCATGCCGGAAACGAAAGGCGAGGGCGCGGGGCTGTCGGGCCTGAACTTCGTGCACAAGGACCCGGACGCGGACCTGGACGCCATGATGCGCGACTTCCGTGACCAGCGCCGCAACCAGCTCGAACGCGGCGTGGATGTGCAGTTCAACTACACCCTGCGCAAGATCGTGCAGGCCACGCGCGTCCTGCCTCTGTCCAAGCGGACCAAGCTGGTGCGTCGACTCATCGAACGCATCCCGTGCACGTTCTACCTGTCGAACCTGGGCACGGTGTGGCCCAAGTCCAAGGGATCCATGGAGTCGACGATCGTCAAAGTCGGCGATTTCGAAATCAACGACATGCACTCCTCGGCATCCATCTCCCGCAACCTGGGCCTGGGCCTGACCATCCGTTCCCACAACAACCGGATGTACCTCAACTACGTTTGCGACCGCTTCCGCTTCTCGCTGGAAGAGGCCAAGGACATCACCGATCGCCTGACCGCCGAGATCATCGCGGCCGCCGATCCGGTGGAGTAAAGGGCGCTCGCCCGAAGGATCGCCCATGCCCGCCGCCGTCACGCGAACCTTCCTGGTCTGGCGGCGGCGTCTCAAAAAAATCCTGTTTGCCGTCGTTCCGGCCGTCGTCCTCCTCGTGGGGGCGACGGTCGTTTTGCGTGGGCTGGAAGAAAAAGAGGTCATCGACACGCACCGCCCCGACGATGTCGTGATCTCTCATCCCGGTAGCCAGCTCAAGATTGTCGAGGAAAACGGAAAGCGCTACTTCGACTATTACCCGCCGGGCATGATCCGCATGCACCTGCCGGTGGACAAGGAGCCGAACACCTGGCGGGCGATCGTGGCGGGCGGTTCGTTCGCCATGGGCTCGCCCTATGTGCATCAGGAGCCGGCGTCGGCGATGACCGGCATGGGCGGCATCCCCGACTGGCTCGGCGCCGAGTTGGCGGTGCGTTTTCCCGGCAAGCAAATCCAGGTGGTCAACGCCGGGGCGGGGGGACAGAACGCGTCGCGGGTGGCCAACGTCGTCAAGGACCTGCTGGATATCCAACCGGACCTGGTCATCGTCGCCACGGGCAACAACGAGGGCTACGTCCCGGCCACGCCGTTCAACGACGAGCTGCACGACTGGATTGTCTACCGGGCGATGAAGAAAGTGCTTATCGGCCGGCCGCCGCCGGCTCAGCGGTCCTACTTCACGCCCCAGGACGACGACACGCAGGAGATTGTGCGCCGGTATCACCAGGCGATTCAAAGCATCGTCGGCGACACCAAGGCCGGCGGCGTGCCGCTGATGCTCTGCACCCTTCCGATCAATCTGCATTACGTCAAAACCGTTCAGACGCATGGGCAGCCGATCCCTTATCCCACCGACGACCGCGATATGATGGAAGGCAATCGCCTGCTCAACGAACACAAATACGAAGAGGCGATCGAGGCCTATTCCAAGAGCGAAAATCAGGCCTACGCCGCCCGGTTCATCGCGTACGCGCTGGAGCGTCTGGAGCGTTACGACGAGGCGCGGGATTTCTACAAAATCTACGTCGAGCACAATCCCAACAACCGCATGCGTCCGTCGTTCAACGAATACTTGCGTCAGTTGGCGGCGTCCGAGCCGTCGGTGCATCTGACGGATTTGGAAAAGGCGATGGAGGACATCTCCGAGCACGGCATTCCGGGCTACGAGCATTTCCTGGACTACTGCCACTTGGATTGGAAAGCTTATTGGGAGATGTCGAAGGTCGTTGTCGACCGCATCCTGCAAGACAAGCTCATCCGTGGCGGGCCCGGCGAGCCCAAGGATCGGCCCACGGTGGGATCGTTGATTTTGGACAACCGCTGGGACGTGCTGATGTCCAGCAAGACGGCTATCGAGGAACGCAAATTTCGCGGGGCGAATTGACGACGGCGCGGCTAGGGCGAACTCGCCAGGCGCATTCTGGCGTCCTCGGCCAGGGGATGCTCGGGATAGCCGTCGATCAGGCGTTGCAGGCGCGCGGCGGCGTCGGCGTTTTGATTGGCGTAGTCGCGCAGGACACGAGCGCTTTGATAAAGCGCCTTGGGCGCCAAGGGCGAATCGGGGCGCGAACGGGCCAACTCGTCGTAGAGATCCACGGCCTCGGCGATTTCCATGCGATCTTCAAATAACTTCGCCAAGTCGAAAAGCTGCCGATCGGGAACCGCCAGCGTCCGGCCTTGCTTGGCGAAAATCCCGCGCAGATCCCGCACCAGACCCAGGTTGTCGGTCTGCTCGGCGAGGGTGAGAACCTGCCGGGCCAGTTCGCCCGCGCGTTCCATGTCCCCCAGGCCCAGGGCGATCTCCACGCCGGTTTTAAGCCCCTCGACGTTGCCGGGATGGGCCGTGAGAAATTCGTCGATCAACGGCGCCGCGTCGGCGTAGCGTTCGCCCATCAGGTAGCGCCAGGCCTCGTGCAGGGGCGCGTAGTCGGTGCGGACATTGGCCTTCATGTAGTCCAGGCTTTCTTTTTCCAATTCCACGACGCTGCGTTTGGTGAGTCCGACGAGCATCAGCGTGCCCATCATCCCCGCGCCGAAGGCGAATCCGCCCGCGTGGGCCCAATAGGCGATGGGCGCGTCGTCCAAGCCGTAGCCGTGTCCGGCGAGAACCTGCATCGCGAACCAAAATGGCAGCAGGACGAACGCCGGTACCCAGGTTTTGCCCCAGCGGACGACGACAAAGATCCACAAAAGCCAGAACATCTGGATCTTGGAACGAAAGAAACGCACCAGGTATCCGCCCATCAGCGCCGCCGCCGCGCCGGACGCGCCGATGACGGGTTGGGTCGATCCGAGGTGCATCGCGCCTTGGCAAAGGGCCGCGACGATCGCCCCGCCGAAATAAAACGCCAGGAAGAGTCCGGCGCCCAGCACGTCCTCGATGATCGCTCCGGCCAGGTAAATGATCAGCAGATTTCCCAGCAGATGCAGCATCCCGGCGTGCAGGAAGGCGTAGGTCACGGTCGTCTTGGGATCGTGATCGGCCGGGGTGAAGGCGTATTCGCCCAACAGGCTCGCGGCCCGGGCCTCGCGGAGCGTTTCGTTGAGGCCCAGATATTCCCGATAGAGGGGGTGCGTATCGCCGACCAGACGCCCGGCGGTGAAATCGTCCCAGACCTGCGTGACCTTCTCTTGGAGTTTCGCTTTGAAGTCGACGGCGTTGTGCGCCTCCAGATCGGTTATGGAATCCAGCACGCCGTGCAGTGCCGTCGCGGGCGGGTTGTCGGCGTATTGCAGTTCGGTAAACACTCGGAGCCGAAGCTTGTTCATCTCCTGCTCGATCAGGCCGATGCGTTCTTCCTGGGAGAGGATCGTACCGATGGTCAGGGCGAAGAAAAGGACGTTCGCCGCCAGCAGCGCGTAGGTAAACCACGGCTGGCGACGCATGCGCGACTGCTCGTGGCCCAGGGGAATGACGAAAAACAAACCGGGATTACCTCAACGCCGGCGGCGGCTTACAGCTTTGACGCCCAGATTTCGTGGCGCATTTCGACATACTCCACCTGAAAGGCGATGCTCGATCCGTCCGGCGAAAAATCCGGCGCCGAGCGGGACCGGAATTTCTTGCTGGGCAGGCGACGCAGTCCGGCGCCGTCCACGCCGACGATGAACAGGTCCGCCAGATAGTTCGTGTCGCCGCCGATGGCGCCCAGGGGCGATTCCATCGATTCGCTACGGGGTTTGTCCGGATTCACGAAAATCCCTTCGAAGACCACCGATTTGCCGTCCGGGCTGACGGCGAAATCGCGGAAGTATTCGTAGTCCTCGCCCTTGGTGAGCAACACGCGCCGGTCGGTTCCGTCCGGATTCATGACGAACAGGGAGTTCTCGTAGCCGTTCGGATCGGTGTAGCCCAGGACGAAGAGCTTGGATCCGTCGGGGCTGAAGGTCGGCCGATCGAACAGGCCCTCGTCGGTGACGGCGACGGTCTGCTCGGTCACGACATCGAAGACGTAGATGTCGCCCCGGTAGTTGGAGACGTCGTCGTAGGCGTCCGGGTTGTACCGGGCTTCGTTGTAGAGAGCTTCCTGTCGCCGCTGATCCCGGGCCTGGAAGGCGATCTTTTTGCCGTCGGGGGAAAACGACGGGCTGGAGCACTCCATGGCGCTGATCTTAAACGAGTTGCCCGTTTCGGTGTTGTAGAGAAAGAGCGCGTCGTTTTCGTGCATCGCCGCCGGGTCGTTCCATCCCAGATCCGCCACGTAGGCCAGCTTGCGTCCGTCGGGAGACCAGGAGAACTCGCGCGCGTTGACCAGGCTCGACGGGACTCCGCCGTCCGCGGCGACTCGGTATACGGTGGGTTTCCATGTTTCGTCGACGTTGACGAACGACAGGTCGCCGGTGCCGGGGATCCAATTGAATTCGGGACGGGTGCCGACGAATTTGGCGATGGATCGCGGGTCGCCGGATTCGGCGTCGACGACCATCAGATGGGATTCCTCCTGCTTGCCGGCCAGGGAGTCGACGATGCCGAAGACGGTGAATTTGGGCGCCTTGACGAAGGCGATCTTGGTGCCGTCGGGGGAGTACTTGGGTTGGAGGGCGTCCATCTTCTCTCCGGAAAACGCGGCCACGCGCCAGGCGGAAGGAAAGAGAACGCGATAGGCGAAATACGCCGCGACCAGGGCGAGGACGACGCCGGCCGCGATGCCCACCGCGCGGACCAGTTTTCGGGACTCGGCCGACTGGCGGGTGACGGTTTGGTATTCCTCGGCGGCCGCGGCGTCGGGGCCATCGATCAGGATGCGGAGCTTTTGTTTGAGAAATTTATTCTCCGGGTCCAGTGCGACCGCATCCTGCATGTAGGCGATGGCGCGGGGCATGGCCTTGAGGTCCTTGTAGAGCCCGGAGAGCTGCACGCACACCGCCACACTCGGGCCCTCGGCGTATTTCTCTTCCAGTTCCCGGATGCGCTTGGCCGTTTGGGGCGGGGCCATGGACAAGAGGGCTTCGTGTTCCGCCTCGGCCTCCTCGGCTTTGATCGCGGTTTCGGTTTTCGCGCCGCATTCGGGGCAGGTCAGGGCGTCGGTGTCCAGCTTGGCGCCGCACGATTGGCAAATCTGAATATCCATGAAAATCCTCCTCGTGGACCGCGTTCGAAGGCGACCGCCACGCCGTTCCCCGCGCGCGCCCGCGGCCGATTCGACGGCGCGAGGCCGTATCGAATCGATGGGATCGGCGAGGGCTTCGAACGTATCTTTTCAAATCTTACCGGCTGAAAAGTTCACGGCAAGGAAAAGATCGGCCCGGATTTGTCCCGGGGCTGTCGGTTAGCGCAAGGCGAGGACTTTGCGGAAGTGTTGGTAGACTTTTTCGTTGGCGCCGCCGGACATGCCGATGGTCGTGTAGTGGCCGCCGAAGACGAAATAAAGCTCGGGCTTGCCGTAGGTTTCGTGCGTCTTGAGGACGACGTCCTTGACGACGATATCGTCCATGGCCGCGTTGACCATCACAATGCGCGAGGGGTCGAGCCGGTCGGCATAGGTGGCTGGGTCGACTTCCTTGATCTGGGGCCGGAAGTATTCGACCAGTTGGGCGCGGGGGATGTCGGCCTGTTCGGCCAAGCCCGAACGCAAGTTGCGCACGCGCCGGAAGCCGCTGCTGGCCAGGATGTCGGGCAGGTGGGCGGCCGAGACGATGAAGCCGGCGGCCTTGACGCGCTCGTCCGAGGCCATGGTCAGCGCGCCCACGATGCCGCCCAGGGAAATGCCCATCACCGCGACGCGGTCCTTGTCCACGTAGGGCAGCTCGTCCATGTAGTCGATGGCCCGTCTCGCGTCGATGACCGCCTGTTGGATCTGCTTTTGCGTGTAGCTCATGGGCTTATCGGGGCGGAAGAAAAACTCCCGACGACGCATCCCGATCACGACGAAGCCGCGCTTGGCGTAGTACTTGGCGAATTCCTTGACCAGCTTATACGGCCCGCCGGTGGGAGGCAGGATCACCAGGGCAGGGTAGGTCTTGGTCTTGTCGAGCGGCTCGTAGAAGTAGCCCTTGGCGTGTTTTTCCTTGGTCTCGTCAAAATCGCGCACGCGCCATTTGATCTCGCGCGTGATGTAGTCCTTGGTCTTCTCGGTCTTGCCGAAAAAACGTGTGGGAACTTCGGCGGTCTTGTCGTAGGCAAACGGCGCCAACTCTTCCTTGCCGGCGGTGGGCACCTCGGCGCTCATGGGCCCCTGAAATTCGTAGTGGTAGCAACCGGTAACGGCGAGCATCACCAACGCGAGCACGGCGACAAGGCGCGGCATGGGCATCACTCCAAGGGCAAGTAAGGGCCCATTGTGCGGGATTGAGCGGCGGTTGTCACGAGGGGCGGTCGGCGACGTGGACGTCCGATCCGCGCCCTTAAAAACTTCCGTATGCCTCGTTGAGCGACTGATAGTTGTAGGGCGCTTCCGTGTACGGATCGGGCGCCCAGAAGGACCAGGCGAGTTCGGCCGCGAAAGGCAGCCAGGCCCAGTAGTCGTCCTCGAAGCCGTGGTCGGTGATCGACCGGGCGACGAAGCCCGCCGCGTCCAGGTCCATTGCCGGACGCATCCACAGATAGGCCTGATACCCGCCGATGTCCGCGGCGCCGGGACCGGCGGTGAAGGTCCAGCCGTCCTGGGCCATGGCGATGAACAGGTTGTCGACCTGATAGGCCAGCACCGTCGGCAGGCTGGTGGGGTAATAGGTGTTCCAAGTCAGATCCTTGGGGATCAGATCGGTGACTTGGGGCGGCGCCGAGGAGGAGCCGGGCGCGGGTGCCTGCAGCCGAGGCAGGTTGAAATCGGGCTGGATCATATCCGCCCAGATCATGATGCGCGTTCCGGGCATGACGTCGTTGACCAGATCCACCAGCGTGTTGACCGACGCGGCGTAGAGTTCGGCGGGTGAAAAGCCGATGACGTCGACGGGATTCTGGTTGAAACCAGTGATGTCGTCATGGCCGATGTGGATGTATTCCGGGTCCAGGTCCTCGTGGATGTTCACGAAGACCGGCTCGATGATCTCGTCGTACATGCGCGTGATCAGCGGACAGGTGTCGCCCGTGCCGCCCTCGGCGCAGTCGATGCCCAACTCGGCGCATTTGCCCAGCACGCGGGTGGCGTTGCTGTAGAGCTGCACCAGCGGCACCGGCTCCATCCCATAGGAACGCACAAACGCGAACAACTCCTGCATCGCTTCCCGATCGCCGTCGTTGTCCAGGTCGAAGTATCGATCGGACGGCAGGATGAGGTGCGTTAGTTTGAGTTCGGCCAGGTAGCGGATCTTGCGTTTGGTCGCCTCGTCCAGGATGTCGGCGTTTTTCAGTTCCAGCGCACGGATGGCGAAATCGGGCTTGTCGGCCAGGGTGATCGCGGGCATGACGCCGTGGAAACGGGGCACGAGACGCAGCAGGCTCGTCAGGCCGTGCACCGCGCCGGCATACCCGGGCGAGGCGATCGCGATGCCGTCCGCGCGAATGTCGACCAGGTAGCCTTCGTCGCCGAACGACGCGCGGGACGACGGCACGGCGCGCAATTTGTCGAAGCGTCGGATGGCGCTGCTGTTGGTGCGATTGCCGACGGCGACGGCGAACCCTGCGCCGTCGTATTCGTCCGACCGGACATACGCCGGGCGCGTGCCGACGGCTTCCTCGACGGCGTCTTGCAGATAGCCGACCAGGTCGGCCAGGGAGGCGTACCACTCGGGCGGAGCGACGATCGTCACCGCGTCGGCGCCCAGATCCACGGTTTCATCCAGCAATGCCCCGGCCGGCAGGGGCACGGGCACCACGTCCAGGTTCGTCGCCGGACGCAGCCGCGCCAGCGAGACTTCGTCGGCAATCTGCTCGGGCGTCTTGGCGTAGTTATAGACGCGGATGTCGTCGATGATGGCGTCGGGCTGAGTGTCGGTCGACAGGCCGCCGAGGATGATGTTCTGACGATAATCGAAGCTGGGCCAGCGGCCCGTCTCTTCGTTCATCAACTCGCCGTTGACGTATAGCTGATGGAGGCCTTCGTCGGTGCGTTGGCCCAAGTCCTGCCAGACGACGGCCACGTGATTCCAACCGCTGGCCCACAGGTAGGGCTTTTTCGGGCTGGTCAGGAGCGTCGAGCCGATCAGATCCGCGTCTTCGAAAAAGCTCAGCCCGTGGCCGTCCACGACGAAGTTCAGGAAGCTCTTGCGGTCGTCCTTGAAGATGGAGAAATTCTCGGCGCCGCCGATGGAAAACAGACGCCGCTCCCGGTTGTCGGTCCAGGGAGCGCGGGGCTGGAACCAGAATTCCAGCGTGCCCGTGTCGCGGGGGACGCGGCCGTTGGCGCTCGTCATCAGATTGTTGCCGTCGCCCAGCCAGAAGCCCCGGCCGTCGATACCCGGCGGAAAGGCCTTGTCCGGGTCGTTGGAGAGGATCTGCACATCGCGCCGCGCGGTCAGATCCTCGCTCTCGAAATCCTCCGACCAGACCAGGCCGGGCGCCGAGTCGTCGTCGTCATCATCGTCATCCCCGCCGCCGCACGCGACAAACGCCGCCGCCAGCGCGGCCAGGATCGCCGCCGTCATCCAACGCCAATTCGCGCTCATTGGACCTCCCCCGATTTCACGTAGTAGTCCGGGTCGATCGGGTCGGCCAGATACTCGGGAGGCACCGTGATGCGCACGTTGTCCACGATCTCCTCCCCGCCGGTTTTGAGGAACAGGGCCGCCTGTCGCTTGGAATGGACGCTGTACATGATGGAGTACGGATCGAATCGCGGCGCCAGCATGTACTCGTGATTACTGCCCGGATGCAGTCGCCAGGCCTGATGGGCGAAACTCTCGATGGGCTGGTTGGCGTTGGAATAGGAGATGCGTTCCCAGTCCAGCGCGCCGCGTTCGAGGAAGTTGTCGGCGTGGGCGTCGTCCATCAAACCCGCCGCCCGAATCACCGCCACGCCGGGCGCCGTGGGAACGGCCGTGTCCGGCGAGCAGATCTGAATCAGGAAGTTCTTCACGTTGTTGTAGGGCCGGGGATCGAGCATCAGGAACGGCGCGAAGGTGATCGGGTCCACCTGGCTGACGGCCCACTGGGCGTTGTCGACGAACGCGCGCGCCTCGGGGGTGTTGCGCAGAACGCCCTCGCCCCGCAGCTTCGAGTTCCACTCGACTTCCTCGATGATCTCGTCGTGTTCCCGGTCCACCACCCGCAACCGGAATCGGTCGCCCGCGTCTGACGCGGCGGTAACGGAGAAGGCGCCGTTCTCGCCGACCCTCGTCTCGCGCACTTGCCCCGAATCCAGGTTTTCCAGAACCACCGTGGTGCCTTCGGGCGCGCGGATTGTGGCGAAGCGCTTGTCCAGGGTCTGCTTGTTGATGGTCAGCGCTACGTGGTTTTCGTCATTGACCGGGCGGCCCACCACCACCGGACCGGTCAGGTCGGCGCGGATGCCGTCGTTGACGTTGGGGATGTTGGTGCGCATCAGGATATCGGACAGGCCGCCGCCGGGAACGTTGAAGACGGCCGCGTCGATCTCCGGTTCCATGGACACGAAGGGGATGCCCATGATGGACCCCAGGCTCATGCCCACGAAGTACAGCGGATTCGCCGCGCCGCCCAGGTCGACGATGCCGTCCTGGTTGAAGTCGCCCTCGACGATGTCCAGCTTGCCGTTGCCGTTCCAGTCCTCGCCCAGGCCGTTGATCACGCGCACCGCCTGGAACAGGTCGAACTGCGTCTGGCGGCTGATGGCGTTGGTGCGGAAAATGTCCGCGGAATAGAACGTCTGGCCGCTGTTGCGGAAGCCGTCGCCGTCCAGGTCGGGAGTGCGTCCGTGCAAGAGGGCGCCGATGAAGGTCTTCTCTTTCAGGATTTGCACCAACTCGGCCGGCGTGGCGTCGGAGATGTCGATGCTCGGATAGAAGATGCCCATCAGCAGCCGGATAATCAGCTCCACCGGCACGTCCGACAGCCACCCCAGATCCGCGCCCTGCAAACCTTCGAGCACATACACCACGCCCGAGATGATGGACTCGGGGCCGTGCTCCGCGGCGTCGATGGCGAAGGTGGCGATGCCCTGCTCGGCGTTGGCCGAGGCGATGGCGATGAAGTCCAGGCGGCTGCGGATATTGGCGTGCTGGAAGAACGCCACCGGGTAGGGCGGCTGAGCGAAGTTGTTCTTCTCGTTGGGTTCGGGAATGGCGATGAAGAACGGCACCTCTTCGGGCTGGTATTCCGCCTCGCCGGTATGGATGTCCATGTGGAAGACCCGGTCCTTGGTCTCCAGGAACGAGAGCGTGGTGTAGGACCCGGAGACGAAGTAGGCGACCGAGTCGGTGGCGACGATCAGGTCCAGGGGCACGTTGCTGGCGTCGGGGACAAAGGTGGCGATGAAGTTGATGAGTTCGGCGAACCGGGCGGCCTCGAAGGTCTTGGGGTTGCCGTCGGTCTCGCCGTCCACGCCGAAATCGTGGATCTCGGTGAAGTAGGTGTCCAACTCGTCATGAATCCAGTCGAACGGCCCTTCGCCGTACAGGCCGCGACGCAGGGATTCCAGCGGTTCGGTGACGGTCGCCGTCGTGAATTCCCAGGCAAAGGCGATGTCGTCCGGATCCAGGCCCTTTTCGGCCTTGAGCACGTCCGAGGCGTCCTCCAGGGATTCGATCTGCTCGGGGAAGGTGACGTATTCGAAATAATCCGGCGGCCGGACCGGCAGACCGTCTTCGCCGCGCAGGCCGGTCGTCAACACCACCACGTACTTACTCTGCTGATGCAGCGGCAGGATCGGCCGGATCAGCAGCGTATTCGTCTCGTCCTCATACCAGTCCACCCGGTTGCCCGGCTTGTAGAGCAGGTCCTTGGCCTTGGCCATCGGGTCATTGGGGTAGAACGCCTCCGGATCCAGCAGATCCTTGGGGAAGAAGCCCTTGCCCAGGTCCAGCGCCACGACCTCGCCGTAGAATTTCGAGTCGGGCTGCACATCGACCAGGTAGATCGTTTCGTCCGAGATGGTCCGCAGATCCAGGCGATCGGAGAAGGACACGGCGATGTTGTTGAAGTTGCCGAAACCGTCCAACTGGTTGATGCGCGTGCGCAGCGTGCGGGCAAAATCCGACTGGGCGTCGACCGGCAGGTTCACGCGCAGGCCCGTGGGCGTGGTCTCGTCTTTTTTCGTGAGGATGTTGTTGGGCTGGGGGATCAGCGCCACCGGATCGGCGTTGGGCTGCCAGAGCACCTCCACCCCTTCGCCGCCGGGGTTCTCGAAATCCTCGTCGTGTTCCGCGTCTTCATCCGGAAAATCGCCGCGCGTGCAGCCGCCGACCGACAACGCCAGCGCGAAAATCAGGATCGACAACCATACCCACGTCGGGTGCGTCGTGCGCATCGCCGATGACTCCTTGGCCTCGGGGCCGAATGGGCGACGCCGCATGGGAAAAATCGGCGGACATCGCGCTCGTCGAAATGTCCTATCATACCCGAACAATGTTTTGAAGGCACGTTCAGGCCGGGTAGTCCCGGCGGACTTACGGATGCCAAGGCATCCTGCACGCCGGCGCGCTATTGGGGGCGCCGTGGAGGGGCGTCGCTTCGTCGTTTCGGAGCCGCGAC
>JACKCT010000017.1 GCA_020633895.1 Deltaproteobacteria bacterium
CGGATCTTGTCAATAAACGGCCGATCCCTTGCCATCGATCGGCGGGCCTTTTAAGAGAGGATTGCGGTATTTCCCGCCGAATGAGGGGACGATGACCCGACGTATGCGCTTGGCCGTGGCGATTTGTGTGATTTTCTGCGTCGTTGGCGTTTTCGGGGGCTGCACGAAAAGCGGCCCGTCCGACGGCGCCGTTGCTGCGTCCACGCCGGTTGTGGATAAAGACCAGGCGCTGGCCGCTAATGCGAAAATTTTCGAGACCGGCGTCGTCAAGGTCAAGGACCGGGTCTATGCCGCGATCGGCTACGCTCTGGCCAACAGCATCATGGTGACGGTCGACGGCGGCAAAGTCATCGTGGATACCACTGAAAGCGCTCAGGCTGCTCGCGAGATCAAGGCCGAGTTCGACAAAATCGCGCCGGGACCGGTCCTGGCCATCATCTACACGCACACCCATCCCGACCACATCCTGGGTGCGAGCGTCTTTCGCGGAGGCGAGGACGTGCCCATCTGGGCCCACGAGTCGGCCGTCCCGGCGCTGAACCGCCAGTTCGCGGCGATGTCGGACACCTTGCGCTATCGCGGCGCCCATCAGTTCGGCGAAAATCTGCCGGACGAGATGATGCCCACCTCCGGCATCGGCCGGTGGCTGCGTCTGGACCCCGGGCCCGTACCGCCGCTTCTCTACCCGACGCACACCTTCAAGGACGAATCCGTCGAGCTGACCATCGGCGGGACGAAGTTCGTCCTCGTCCACGCGCCCGGCGAGACACGGGATCAGATCTTCGTCTGGCTGCCGGAGTTGGAAACCCTGCTGCCTGGCGACAACATCTATCAGGCCTTTCCGAATCTCTACGCTCTGCGCGGTGTGCCGCCCCGTCCCGTGGCCCAGTGGATTGACTCCTTGGACAAGATGCGCGCCCTGGCGCCCGAATATCTGGTGCCCAGCCACACTCGCCCGCTCACCGGCCGGGATAACATTCTCGACGTCCTGACGACCTATCGCGACGCCATCGCGTACGTTCACGACGCCGTGATCCGCCTGAGCAACCAGGGGGTGCCTTTGGAGGAAATGGTCCAGCGTATCAAGCTGCCGCCCCGTCTGGCGGGGCATCCGTATCTGGCGGAGATGTACGGCAAGGTGTCGTGGTCGGTGCGCGGCATTTATACAGGCTATCTGGGCTGGTTCGACGGCAACGCGACGCGGATGGAACCGCTCGCCCCGTCGGAACGGGCCAAGCGCCTGCTGCCGATGCTGGGCGGGCGGGACAAGGTGCTCGGCGCGATCAAGGACGCCCTGGCGTCCGGTGACGCCCAATGGGCCGCCGAGTTATCCGATGTCCTGCTGGCCTCCGACCCGAACGACGCCGACGCCAAGGCACGCAAGGCCGACGCCCTCGAAGCCCTGGGCCGCGCCGAGGTGAACCCCAACGCCCGTGGATATTACCTCACCAGTGCGCAGGAATTACGCGGGCAGTGGGACGCGCCCGGCCGTCCGGAGATCGATTCGGCGACGTTGGGAGATGTGCCGGTCGAGGTACTCATCAAGTCGTTTCCCGCCCGTCTGAAACCGGAGAAGACCGGCGACGTGAACAAGACGTACCTGTTCGATTTCGGCGAGGACTCCGGGCGGTGGGTGTTCGAGATCCGGCGCGGGGTCGGGGAGGTGCGTCCGGCGGATGGGGACGTGGAGGCGGACCTGACGTTCCAGGCCACGGAGGACGATTTCCGCGATTTTCTGACGGGCGTCCTGTCCCCGGCGGCGGCGCTGGCCGGAGGCAAAGTGAAGGTAAAGGGCGGCCTGGGGGAACTGATTGCGTTTAAGAGTTATTTGATTCAGCCGTGATGTGAATCCGGATTGATATCCATGTCATCCTGAACGCGGTGAAGGATCTGGCCTCGGCCTGGATGATGCGTCATTATTAGAGGACAGGGTTGGACCAAGAATCTTCGCAATGCTCAGAATGACACAATGAATCCGTTATCGTTCAACCAAAGGAGACCCTCATGGCATCGCCCATCGACGGCGGCAACGTTCTGATCACCGGCGCGTCCTCGGGCATCGGTCGCGAGATGGCGCGTCAGATCGCGCCTCGGGCCAAGGCCCTGGTGCTCGTCGCCCGGCGCACCGAGCGGCTGGAGGAATTGAAGTCCGAGTTTGCACAGAAGCACACGAATCTCAAGGTTCTGGTGCAGCCCTGCGATCTGACGGACCAAGCGGCCATCGACACGCTGCTGGAAACGGTGCTCGGTGAGCTGGGGACCATCGACGTGCTCGTCAACAACGCCGGTTTCGGCGACCTGCAGATCTTCGACAAGGCCGCGTGGGACAAACTCGATCGCATGATCCGCCTGAATATCAACGCGCTCACCTACCTGACGCACAAGCTCGTGCCCGCGATGGTCGAGCGAAAAAGCGGCGGCATCATCAACGTCAGTTCGTCGTTCGGGATGAGCTTTCTGCCCGGTTTCTCGGTCTACATCGGCACCAAGCACTTTGTGAACGGCTTTTGCGACGCGCTGGTCTGCGATCTGGCGGGCACGGGCGTGCGCGTGACGTGCGTCTGCCCCGGACCGGTCAAGACGGAATTCAACGAGGTGGCCCAGGACGCCATCCGTCTGCCCAACCCGGCGCCCATGGAGATTTCCGCCGAGCGTTGCGCCCGCGAATCCATCGCCGCCTTCGACGCCGGAAAGGCGAGGGTCGTGCCGGGCACGGTCATGAAGATCATGATGTTCATGGAGGCGATGACGCCGGACGCGTTCTTCCGATCTCTTTACGGCATGCAGGGCAAGATCATGCGCAAGAAGGCGATCGAACGGGGCGTGTGATCGGCAGGAAAGACTGATCGGCGGGTGCTATGTCGGCTGCCACACTTTCACGTCGAAGGGGCGTCGTCGTGAAGATGTGGATCGCCGGTCGCCCACGATCAAAATTTTTTCACACCTTCTCTCCGACTTTGTCGTCGCAAAAGTGTGGCACCCATCGCCGCGCCGACTCCCCGGCTACAGAGGGTCGAACATGTCCTTGGTGACGTAGCAGAGGGGGCAGGTCCAGTCATCGGGCAGGTCTTCGAAGGGCGTGCCGGGCGGAATGCCGCCTTCCGGATCGCCTTCGGCGGGATCGTAGATATAACCGCAGCTCACGCACACGTATTTCTCGGGCTCATTCGACATCGTTGGCATCACCCAAAACGGCTAGAGCGGTGTGAACATTTCCGAACGGCGCGCTGACCTGCACACCGGCGATGTGGTCGCGGACTTCGGCGAGGATCTCCCGCGCGATCGCCACACCCTCGGCGCGGGCGGCGTCTTTGGTTTTGGCGGCGGCCATGCGCTTGAGGATCGCGTCGGGCACGGTGACGCCGGGCACCTCGGCATTGAGGAACTCGGCGTTTCGCAACGACGCCAGCGGCCAGATCCCGGCGATAATCGGGATCCCCAGGTCTTTTGTCCGTTCGAGAAACAACAGAAGCGCGGCCGGGTCGTACACCGGCTGCGTGATGGCGTACTGGGCGCCCGCTTCGACCTTCTGGCGAAAGCGGTCCAACTCCCGCTCCTGGTCCAAGTGCGTCGGATCGGCGCCGACCCCGATGATGAAGGGCGTCGGCGGGTCCACCGGCTGCCCGCCCATGTCCACACCCCGGTTCAGGCGCGAGGCGATGCGCGTCAAGCCGATGGAGTCGATGTCGAAAACGGCGGTGGCGAAGGGGTAGTCGCCCAGCTTGGGCGGATCGCCGGTGACGATGAGCAGATTGTTCACACCCGCCGCCGCGCAGCCCAGCAAGTCGGACTGGATACCGATGACGTTGCGGTCGCGGCAGGTGACATGCAGCACCGGTTCGATGTCCGCGTCCCGCCGGATCGCGACGCACGTCTGAATCGGGCTGACCCGGCACGAGGCGCGGGGGCCGTCGGGCACGTTGATGGCGTCGACCCCGGCGGCTTTGCATTGGGCGGCTTTGGAAACGATGTTGGAAAGATCCCATCCCCGAGGCGGCAGCAATTCCACGCTCGTGACCCACTCGCCCCTGGCGAGCTTCGCGCCCCAGTTGCCGGTTTTCTCCATGGGGATCGGATCGACCAGATGCACGCCCTCGGCGACGGCGTCGGACATGACGACCCGTTGGCGGTGCTGGGACTTCACGCCATGCACCAGTTCCTTGATGTGCTGGGGCGTGATGCCGCTGCTGCCGCCGATGGCCTTGACGCCGAGCTGGACGAAGCGGCGCGCGTAGCTGGCGAAGTAGGCCGGGTTGGTCATGTACAGGACGCGGTCGCTGACCACCTTGGGATAACCGGCGTTGGGGCACACGAAGACGGGATAGGGCGAGCGCCCGATGTACGGCTCCAATTCCTCGAGCAGGCGTTCGGGCCCGAATCCGTAGAAGCCGAGCATGGTCGGCGGCGGAATGTCCTCGGGGAACGGCGCGAAGAAGGTGTCGACGTCTTCACCGGCGATGGTGGTGTTGCGTTTGCGCAGGGCCATGCCGGGGACGTAGGGCATATCGAACGCGGCGGCGGCTCGGGCGGCAATGAGCATTTCCCGGCGGGTGCCGAAGCTTTCGAAGACAAGGAAATCGGCGCCGCCCGCTTTCAGGCCTTCGACGGTTTCGCAAAAGGCCTCGAAGACGTCTTCGTCGCTGATCGGTTCGTCTTGGAAGATGCGCCCGGAGGGGCCGATGGACCCGGCGACCAGTAAGTCATCGCCCGCCACTTCTCGCGCGATCTCGGCGGCGGCTCGGGCAATGTGCCCGACCTCGTCGGCCAGCAGGTGTTCGGCGAGCTTGAAGCGGTTGGCCCCGAAGCTGTTGGTGGTCAGCACCTCGGCTCCGGCGTCGCGATAGAGTTCGTGGATCTCCTTGACCATGGCCGGGTTGTGCAGGCACAAAGCGTCGTAGCAGACGTTGACGAACTGGTGCCGGGCGTAGAACTCAGTGGCCAGCCCGCCGTCGAAAACGACCAGCGACTCGGCTTCGAGAGCCTGTTTGAGTGTGCGTCGCGCCATGCGTGGTGTGGTCTTTCCTGCCGGTCGGAACGCGTAATCCTACGCCCGTTCCGAGTAAAAAAACGACCCCGGGACATAACGTTCCGGGGGCGCTTTTGTCAATCAATTCGTGGGTCGGCCCACCGGCGCCTAGACCGCGAAGTACTTGGCCTGGGGGTGATGGGCGACGATGGCCGAGGTGGAGAATTCGGGAATCATCTCGAAATTCTCGGTGAGCGTCACGCCGATGCGACCGGCGTCTAAGAGGTCCATCAGGATGCCGTTGGCCGAAATGTCCGGGCACGCGGGGTAGCCGAAGCCGTACCGGCCGCCGTGGTATTGCTGGCGGATGAGCTGCTGAAAGTCCAGGCGCTTCTCTTCGCCGATCCCCAGTTCCGCGCGCATCAACTCGTGGCAATACTCGGCCAGGGCGTCGGTTGCCTCCACGGCCAGGCCGTGCAGCAGGTAGTAGTCCAGATATTCGGAACCTTGAAACAGATCCTGCTCGCCCTGCACAATGCGGTCGCCGATGGTGACGATGAAAAATCCCACCACGTCGCCTTCCGGTCGGAAGAAGTCGGGAATGGCGATCTTCGGCGCGTTTCGGCGGCGAGGAAACTCGAAGACGTGCTCCTTGCCGTCGTTGTCGACGAGCAGCCGATCGCCGTCGCTTCGCGCGGAAAAATACCCGTACGCGATTTTCGGCTCGAAAAGTTTTTCGGCTTTGATGAAGCGCTTGAGCTCGGCGTATTTCGGCTCGACTTCCTCGACGATCAGGCGCTGATAGGCATCCGCGTCCGTGGCGCCGCGACGATATCCCCACCGCCCGCGGAACAGCGCCGTCTGGTTGATCAGCTCAAAGAGCGAATCCAGGTTGACATCCGTCACAACACGCGAGCCCCAAAACGGCGGCTCGGGAACGCGCTCGACCGGCTCGATCTTCGGCGCGTCCTTTTTGGCCGGGGCGGCCGGGCGGGGTTTGCGCTCGATGATCTCCGGATCGGTCGGCGTCTTGCCTTCGGCGATTTGCTGCATCGCGACCAGACCGGCGAAGGCGTCGGAGCAGTAGGTCACGGATCCGTTGGAATAGTTGGGCTTAAGGGAGTCGCGCACGAATTCGGGCGTCAACGCGGCGCCGCCGACCAGGATCGGTTTGTCGATCCCGGCATCGGAAAACGCCTTGTTGTTGTCGATCATGATCATGGCCGAGCTGACCAGCAGACCGGACATGCCGATCACGTCCGCGTTGACTTCCCGGGCCTTGGCGATGATCTGATCCACCGGCACCTTCGTGCCCATGTCGACCACGTCAAAGCCGTTATTGGAGACGATGATGTTGACCAGGTTCTTGCCGATGTCATGCACGTCGCCGCGCACGGTGGCCACCAGCAGCTTCTTCGTCGCTCCCGCCCGGTCGCTGGCCTCGAAATGGGGCTTGATCTTGTCCACGGCCCGCTTCATCGCCTGGGCGCTTTTGAGGACAAAGGGAAGCTGTAACTGGCCCGAGCCGAACAGATCGCCCACGTGCTTCATGGCCGGAACGAGAGTCTCGTTCAGGATGTCCTCGGCCTTGTAGTCGGCGAGCATGGGGTCGAGGAAGCGCTCGGCGATTTTCGTCTTGCCCTTGACGATGGCGTCAAAGACGGCGTCCCGGGGCGCGACGTCCTCGGCCACCTCGTCCTCGGCTTCGTCCACCTTGCCGGCGAAGTGGTTGATGAACGCTTCCAAAGCGTCCTCGCCGTTGACGGGCCGGTTATAAATCAGATGCACCGCCGCGTCCCGGTCGGCGTCGTCGATTTGGGCGATGGGCACGATGTGCTTGGGATTCACGATCGCCGCGTCCATTCCCGCCTTGACGCACAGATCCATAAACACCGAGTTGAGCACCTTGCGGCTTTTCATCGACAGGCCGAAGCTGATGTTCGACAGGCCGAGCATGACGAAGCACTCGGGCAGGCGTTCCTTGATGCCCTTGATCGCGTCGAGGGTCTGCGTCGCGGCGTCCTTGAGGCTCGGATCTCCGGAGCCGATCGTGAAGGTCAGCGGGTCGATAATCAGGTCCTTCGCCCGCAGCCCGTATTCCTCCACGCACATCTTCACCAGGCGTTCGGCGATGGCGACCTTTTGGTCGGCCGTCATCGCCATGCCCGTCTCGTCGATGGTCAGGCACACGAGAGCCGCGCCGTAGCGCTTGGCGTACGGGCAGACCAGCTTGGCGCGCGTGCCGCCGTCTTCCAGGTTGATCGAGTTGATGACCGCGCGACCGGGATAGCGCTTCAGGGCCAGTTCCACCACGTCGGCGTAGTTGGTGTCGATCATCAACGGCAGGCGGCATTCCTTGGCGGCCATTTCCACCAGCGTGGCCATGTCCTTGCGCTCGTCCTGGCCGGCGTAGGCGACGGACAGATCCACCGCGTGGCTGCCGTGCTCCTCCTGCTCGACCAGAATATCGAAGGCGGCCTCGTAGTTGTGTTCCAGGATCGTTTCGCGAAACGCCTTGGATCCGGTCGCGTTGGCCCGCTCGCCGAAATAGAACGGCGGCGGCACCTGGGCCATGTCCACCGGCGAATACAGACTCGCCACGCGCGCCGGGTAGGTCGTCGGGTGGGGCTTGGGCGACGCCTTGGACGCGGCCTCGGCCAACAGGCGGATGTGATCGGGCGTGGTGCCGCAGCAGCCGCCGACGATGTTGATCGCCATCTCATCCAGGAAGTTCGTCAGGGCCTTGGAGAAGACATCCGGGGTCTCGGGATACACCACGCCCTGGGCGCTGGGGCGAGGGATGCCCGCGTTGGGGTAGACGGCGACGTAGCCGGGCCATTCGTTGGCGATGACCTGCAAATGGGGGCGCATCTCGGTCGGGCCGGTGGCGCAGTTCATGCCCAGGATGTCGATGCCGTAGGGTTCGAGCACCGCGATGACGGCGCCGATTTCCGAGCCGGTGAGCATGGTGCCGGTCTGTTCGATCGTCACCGACACCCAGATCGGCAGGCGGCGGCCGATCTCGTCCATCACGTCGTTCGCGGCGGCGAGGGCGGATTTGATTTGCAGCAGGTCCTGGCAGGTTTCGATGAGCAGCAGGTCCACGCCGCCGTCGATCAGCGCGCGGATCTGGCGCACATACCCGCCGTGCAGCTTGTCGAAGCCGGTCTGGCCGAGGGTCGCCAGCTTGGTGCCCGGGCCGATGGATCCGGCGACGAAACGGGGTTTGTCCGGGGTGGAGAACTTATCGGCCTCTTCCCGGGCCAGGCGGGCGGCGGCCAGGTTCAACTCCTCGCATCGCGACCCCAGGTCGTACTCGTCCAAGGTCAGCGGCGAGCCGCCGAAGGTGTTGGTCTCGACGATGTCGGCGCCGGCTTCCAGGTACGAGCGATGGATGCCTTGGAGCTTGTCGGGCACAGTGACATTGAGGATCTCCGGGCAGCCCACATTGCCTTCGTAGACTTCGTCGGCAAGCTTCAGAGCCTGGAGGGAAGTGCCCATGGCGCCGTCGAGGACCAGGACCCGCTTTTTGATTTCGTCGAGGAACATTGTCCATCCATGTCGGTGAAAATTCGAGCTTTTCCCCGTTTGGGAGGCGGGAGCATAACCGGAACTCGCCGTCGGTACAATGCGATTGCGTTGGCCGGTTGTCTCCACTAAAACAACCTTGTGAAGTATCCCGCATTCCACGCCGTGTCTTGGCGGCGAACCGTCCTTTTTCTGTGGGCAATGGCGAGCGCGATGGCGATTTTCGCGGCCGGATGCTCGTCGGCCGAGCAGGTCGACGTCTACACCGGCGACGACTTGGCCGCGATGGATTTCAAGAGTACGCCGGGCGAGACGTCGATCGTCTTCGTCGGCGATATGTATCCTTGGGATTTCGCCAAGAAGTACGTCAAGAAAGACCCCGCCTACATGTTCCGAGGCACCGCTCCGCTGCTGCAACAGGCGGATCTGGCCGTCGGAAATTTGGAAACCCCCGTCGCCGAAAAGGCCGAGAAGCGAACGCGCAAATTTGATTGGACGCGTCCGATCCACTCCCTGAAAGCCAAAACCTGGGTCTACCGGCTTCCTCCGGACCTTTTGGACGGCCTGACCTGGGCGGGAATCGATCTGGTCAGCTTGGCGAACAATCACATCGGCGATTGCCGGGCGGACGGCGTGTCGGAGACGTTGGAGCACCTCCAGGCTCACGGGATCAAGGCGGTCGGCGCGGGCAACAACCTGCGCGAGGCGACGCGGCCGACGGTGGTCGAGGTCAACGGCGTAAAATTCGCGTTCGTGGCCAGTGTGTCGGCGGAGACGTGGATTACGGATATCGGCCAGGTCAACGAGGAGAAAAACGCGATTTCTAAGCGTCGGCGTTGGATGAAACGGCGGTTGCAGGCCACGAAGGACTCGGCGGGCAGCGTCATAACCAGCGAATCGATGGTCCGGCGGATGGTCCGTCGGGCGAAGCGGATGGCGGATGTGGTCGTGTATTTCCCCCATTGGGGCATTCGCTACCATCGGCCGGTTTTTGACGAGCAGGCGAAGATGGCGCGCGCGGCGATCGACGCCGGGGCGGACCTGGTCGTGGGACATCACATCCACATCTGGCAGCCCAGCGAAATCTACGAAGGCAAGCCGATCGTCTACGGGCTCGGCAATTTCGCTTTCGGCTCGAACAATCGGCGGGCCAATGAAGGGCTGGTCGTTCGCGCGATCTTTCGGGGCAAGAGTCTCGACCGCCTGGAACTCTATCCGACGTACACAAAGAACGTCGATCCCGTCGTGAAGTACCAGACCAAGTTGCTGCGCGGAACCTTCGCCGGGGATACGCTGCGTCGGGTGAATTTGATGTCGTCGAAACGAGGCGCGGAGTACGCCATCCGGGAGGACAAGGGCGTGCTCTATTTTTCGCCCGATGGCGCGTCGGAAGACGAGGGCGACGCCGGCAGCGAATCCAGGTCGAACGAAAACGCCCCGGCGCGGGAGACCCACGTCAACTCGTGATCGCCCGGCGCCCGGTGCAGCGATCGGACGCGTCGTCCCGCCTCGATGGACATCACCGGCTCCAGGTTCGGGAGCGCGAGAAAATCGATGGTCCCCTTGGCGTAGTTTCCCACCGCCAGCACGCCCGGATCCTCCAACAAACGCACATAACGCACCCCGGATTGGAGCTTGCGATGCCCAAGGACGAGGGCGGTTTTCGCGTCCACGCGCCAAATCTCGCCGGTGGAATAAGACGACACATAGAGATTTTCACCGGCGGCGTCGATATCCATCCGGATCTGCACCGACGGGACGCGCAGGATTTTTTCTCTCGTCTTCGAATCGCGATCCACCCAACGCACCTCAAAAAACGTCGCGCCGACAAGTTCGCCGGTGGAGCGATTCAAAACCAGGTCGCGGCTGCCCATCTCCTCGATCGGCGGGAGAAAGCGCTGCTGCCGCAGGTCGAAGATCAGCCCGTCCCGCGACAGGTCTTCGCCGATGATCAGCTCCTCGTCGAAACGCCGGATGTTCGTGATATGCCGTCCCGGCGCCGGGATCGACTGGACGATCTTTAAGTCGTTATCCAGCGCGATCAGCGCCTCGCCAGTGTACGACCCGACCCAGACGCGATTCACCTCGCACTGGTAGGCGACTTCGTCGCCCGGCCTTTCTTCCGAGATCCGCGAGGATTTATGCCGCTCCTCCAGATCCCTGGCCCAGAGACCGTCGTGTTGGCCGACCAGTAGGTGCGTTCCGTCGCAGTCCTTGGCCGCGAAGATGGCGGCGTGGCCCATGAGGCCCCGGTCGTTGTTTTTTCGCGGGTCCACCAGAAGCTCGACGCCCGGCTGAGCGGCAATGCGGTCGGTCGTCTCGCCGTCGGCAAAGCCGTAGTAGAAAGCTCCGAACTGGGCGATTGCGATGACGGTGACGACGGTCGCGGCGGGCAGGGCGACGGGAGTGCGAGCCAAGGCTCCTCGACGGATGAGCAGAACGCCGATGACGAGCGCGGCAAAGGCGATGAGGCGCAGGCTCGGCGTTGAGGTCCAGACGGCCGACGCGAACAAAGCGGCGACGGTGACGTAGGAGACGATGCGTTCGGGGAATCGCGCACGGGATGCCAAATAAATCCCACCGGCGAGCAAGGAAAGCCCGAACGCCGCGAGGTTGATCGTCGAGAGAAACCAAGCAACGAAAAACCAATGGACGGCCAGGACGACGAAGAAAACGGCGGCCAGGGCATGGCCTGTGCGCGGGCGGCTATTCCGGACGCTCAAATAGATGGCGACCATGGCCGCGACCAACACGCCCAGGACGGGATAGGCGGCGATCCAGAGAAAGGAGACCGGCAGCAGCGCGGTCAGGACGCACAGCAGGCTCAGCAAATACGCGGCGATCACGGGCTCGCGGGATCCTTGGGCCGATTCGTCGCTCACGCCGGGCCTTTCGCCGGAGAATGCGTCACGGGGCGGGCGTGGTTCCGGCAAGAAAAAAGGACGCCAGCCGACGTCCTTTCTATCGCGGAATTTGTCGTTTGTCGTCTTAGTGCTCGGCGGCGCCCTCGTGATGGGCCTCTTCGCCTTTTTCGGACGATTCGCCCGACGCTTCGGCGGCCGCGGCTTTTTCGGCGGCCTGCTCGTTGCGCAGGACCATGTTGTCTTCCACCGGGTCGATCATGCCTCGGGTGCGCATGTCACTGAAGGTCATCGCGAAGAAAATCAGGATGAACAGCAACGTCACGACCAGGATCAGCGAGTTGAGCCGGTCGTCGTATTTGAGGTGCATGAAGTATCCGACGACCAGGGACGCCTTGACGACGGCGACGGCCATGGCGACGGGAATGGACCACTTGCCCAGACCCGCGAAGGAGACCAGGACCGTGATGCCCGTCAGCACCAGCAGGGAGCCGTAGACGGCGAAATAGACCGTGTACGGCAAAACATGGTGCTCGCCGTGGTGTCCGCCGTGCTCGGCGGCGTGCGTATTATCCATGGTATCGGCAGCAGCTTGGCTCATCGGCGACTCCGCTATTTGACCAGGTAAAGCAAGGGAAACAGGAAGATCCAGATCAGGTCGACCAAGTGCCAGTACAGGCCGACGTTTTCCACCGGCGTGAAGTACTCGGCGGAAAAATCGCCCCGCTTGGAGCGCATCAGGATCCAAATCAGGACGCCGATGCCCGCGATGACGTGCAGGCCGTGCAGGCCGGTCATCACGAAATAGATGCCGAAGAACAAGTGGGGAAGTCCCTCGATGCCATGGCCGGTGTAGAACTTGCCGGGCAGGAAACCGTGATGGAACTTGGCCGAATACTCGAAGTACTTCACGACCAGGAACACGCACGCGAAGGCGATGGTGGCGACCAGATTCCAGATTAATTTTTTCTGGTTACTGGTCTGAGCCGCGCGAACGGCGAGGGCCATCGTCAGCGAGCTGGTGATCAGCACGACCGTGTTGAAGCCGCCCATGGGCACGCTTAAGTGGTGGTGCGCCTCCAGAAACGTATCCGGATAGAAAAAGCGGTACGTGGCGTAGGCCAGGAACAAGCCCGAGAAGAACAGCAGCTCCTGTCCCAGAAACAACCACATCCCCAGCTTGGCCGAATCGGCCTGCTGTCCCGGCGTATAAAAATGGTGCGCCAGGAATTTGGGGTGTTCCGCATGTTCGGCGGTCGTGCTCATTAGGCTCCCCTTCAGCGCCTAGGCGTGGGCCTTGGCGGGTTCAACATCCTCGATTTCCGGGAACTCGTACGGCCCGCGCGTGACGATCGGCTGGCCGTGGAAATTGTGCGTGATCGGGGGCGTGGCCGTCTCCCACTCCAGCGAGACTCCACCCCAGGGATTATGGGGGGCCTTCTTGCCGCGGAAGATGGAGTGCATCAGATAGCCCAGGATCAGGAAGAACGCGATCGCCAGGATGAACGAGCCGATCGTTGAAATGACGTGCCAGAACTGGAACTCGGGCAGGTAGGTGTGATAGCGGCGAGGCATGCCGCGAGTGCCCAGGACGAACTGGGCCATGAAGGTCACGTTGAAACCCAGGAAGACCAGGAAGGCGCCCAGGTTGCCCAGCTTGTTGTTGTACATCTTGCCCGTCATCTTCGGCCACCAGTGATGCAGGCCGCCCAGGAACGCCGTCAGCGTGCCGCCGACCATAACATAGTGGAAGTGGGCCACGACGAAGTATGTGTCGTGCAGGTGGACGTCCACGGCGATTGTCGCCAGGAACAGGCCGGTCAGGCCGCCGATGGCGAACAGGAACAGGAAGGTGAACACGTAGCACATGGGTGTCGTGTAGGCGATGGAGCCCTTGTACATCGTCGCCACCCAGCTAAAGACCTTGATGGCGGTGGGGATCGCGACGGCGAAGGTCAGGAACGAAAAGAGGATGCCGGCGAATTCGGACTGGCCGGAGACGAACATATGGTGCCCCCAGATCAGGAAGCCGATGCCCGAAATGGCCACCGAGGAAAACGCGATGGCCTTGTAGCCGAAGATGTTCTTGCGCGAATGCACCGCCACCAGCTCGCTGATCACGCCGAAGCCCGGCAGCACCATCAGGTAGACGACCGGGTGGGAGTAGAACCAGAAGAAATGCTGGAACAGAACCGGATCGCCGCCCATGGCCGGATCGAAGATGCCGATACCCAAGGAGCGCTCGATCATGAGCAGGAAGACGGTGATCGCGATGACCGGCGTGGCCAGCACCTGGATCAGGGACGTGGCGTAGATGGCCCACAGGAACAGGGGCATCTGGTACCAGGTCTGCCCCGGCGCGCGCATCTTGTGGATGGTCACGATGAAGTTCAGGCCCGTCAGGATCGAAGAGAAACCCAGGATGAACACGCCGAACAGGGCGGCGATGACCGACCCGCTGGCGAACGAGCTGCTGTAGGGTGTGTAGAACGTCCAACCCGTGTCGATGCCGCCGGTCAGGATCGCGTAGACCAGGAAGAGGGCGCCGAACAGGTAGATGTGAAAGCTCAAAAGGTTCAGACGGGGAAAGGCCACGTCCTTGGCGCCGAGCATCAGCGGCAAAATGAAGTTGCCCAGGGATGCCGGGATGGCGGGAACGAGAAAGACGAAGATCATCGCCGCGCCGTGCAGCGTGAAGATGCGGTTGTAAACCTCGGGCGCCAGGTTGCCTTCCGGGGTGAGCAACTCAATGCGGATCACCATGGCCAGCAGGCCGCCGACCAGGAAGAAGCTCAGCACACTGACCAGATACATCAGGCCGATGCGCTTATGATCCAGCGTGAACAGCCAGGACAGAACCCCTTTTCCGCTTTGGAGGTAGTTTTCCTCGGCGTGGCCCGGGGCGTCGACGGTGCTATCGGTAATGACTTCGGTCGACATTATTGGCCTCCGTGTTCCTTGATGTATTCGATCAGCGCGTCGACCTCGTCGTCGCGAAGTTGGCCCTTGAACGTCGGCATGACCGGCTGGAATCCGGCGACGACTTTCGCCGTCGGGTCCATGATGGACTCACGGATGTAATTGTCGTCCACCAGAACCTGGCTTCCGTCGGCCAGATTTTCCTGGCTGCCGTACTTGCCTTTCAGGCTCGGGCCGGCGCCGGCCTGACCGGTCATCGTATGACAAGCCGTGCAGCCGCGCTCGGTGAAGATGCGCTTGCCGTGCTCGGACAGGGGAATCGACTCATCCAGCTTGCCCTGGCCCTCGATCCACTTGTCGAAGTCCTCCTGGGACTTGACGATGACCTTGGAGAGCATCTTGGAATGGTTCTGTCCGCAATACTCGGTGCAGAAGATCTGGTGCTCGCCCGGCGCGATCGCCTCGAACCAGATCGTCGTGTAGCGATTAGGCAGGACGTCTTTTTTGACGCGAAAATCCGGGACAAAGAAGCTGTGCAGCACGTCCTTGGAGGACATGGTCAGCTTGACCGGCCTGCCGGCGGGAACCACGAGTTCGGTGGTGTTCACGCCGGCCGAAGGATAGTCGAAGCTCCAGTTCCACATTTGCGCCTTGACGCGGATGTCCATGGCGTCCTTGGGCGCCACGCTCATATCCATGTAGGCGCGGAAGCCCCAGACGAAAACCGCGATGAGCAGAACGCCGGGGATGGCGCTCCAGGCCAGTTCCAGGGCGTGGTTGCCGTGAATGGGGCTGGTGCGTTGGTTGGGATCCTTGCGGCGGTACTTGATGGCGAAATACGCCATGGTGCCGATGATCAACACGAAGAAGATCACCGCCAGCCAATAGATAAAATAGAACAGGTTGTCGATGTTCGAGGCGAACGTGGAGGCCGCGGGGGGCATCCAGAATCGGCCTTCCGCCGGTCCCTGTCCCTGCACCGCCTGATGCAGGATCGTTTGCACGCTCAAGGAATTCAATGAAGTCCTCCGGATTCGGCGTTCTCGCGACGCCAGAAGAATCCCAACATGACGGCCATCACCACGACCGTCACCACCCCGCCGACGCGCATCATCCCGAAGGCGAAGGGGCCGTAGGCGCCGATGCTGGAGTCGTAGTGAAAGCAGCTTAAGACCAGCTTATCCACCGGCGATCCCACTCGGCCTTCCGAGGACTCCACCAACGCGAACTTCACGTCCCGGGGCTTGTAATCCAGCCCGTAAAGGTAGCGGGACACTTTGCCTTCCGGCGACAGGAAGAAGATGGCCGCCGGGTGGGCGTATTGGTCTTGGTCCTCGTCGTATTTGTAGCCGAAACCCACCGTCTCGGCGACTCGATCGATATTCTCTTTCGTGCCGACCAAAAAGCTCCAATCGGCGTCGCCCAGTCCCAGTTCTTCCAGGTGGCTGGCCCGTTTTTTCGCGGCCAGTTTGGGCGTCTCGTTCGGATCGATGCTGATCGTCACGATGCGAAAGTTCTGCCCCGGCGCCCAGTCCATGCCGCCCAGGCTTTTGGTCAGGCTATTGAGCACCAGGGTGCAGAGCATCGGGCATTCGTAGTAGTTGAGCGTCAGGATGACCGGCAGGTCGCCTCGGACATAGTTCTTCAGCGTCACCGCCTGTCCGTTGTGATCCGTAAACGGGATCGACAAATCCAACTGCTCGCCCAGATGCTCCTGAATGGCCACCCCTTCCAGTTGGTTGGGAAGGGGTTCCTCCGCTTTCGCGGGCGTGGCCGTCAACCACAAAGTGAAAACTAGAAATCCGGTAAAAAGGATCCCGCTGGCGCGCTGATGACGTGCCGGCAATGTCCCTGCTCCTTTACGCAGCCCCGTCGCCGGCGTCTTCCGTGTCCGATGAGGTTTGCGCGTGACGCGATTCCGTGGAGGAATCCGAGGTGTCGGTAATGTGCGAGGCCGTGTCCGATTCCGCGGCCGAAGATTCGGCGACGGCGACTGTTTCGGTCGAATCGGCGGCGGCCGTCACGGCGGCCGGTTTGGCCTGGGGGCCGAAGGGAGCCAGCAGGCTCGGATCCTTGGCGACCTTGGCCATCATCTCTTCGATTTTGATCCGCTTGAGTTCGGCCTGGCCGCGCTCCTGCGTCTGGATAAGCTGCGGGTTTTCGACCGAAAGGCGCTTCACATAGACCTGCCGTTGCGATTCCATCTTGAAGGCTTCGGTCACGCCCATCGAAAGGGCGAACACCACCACGGTCAACACGGCGACGATGCCGAACAAGATGCCCAGGGGCAGGTTATCCGGCTCCACCTGGCGTTGGCGGAGTTTTTCAATCTCCTCGGCGGAGATTTTCGGCGTGGAGCGGCCTTCTCCGGGGGCGGAGATGCCCATGACCCGAGAGACGTTGCCGTAAAGGGACGCCTTCTGGTCGCTGTCCGCAGCGGCGCTTTCGGCCTTGGCCAGATCTTCTTCGCCGGGCTGTTTGGTCTCGTTGTCGCTCACCGACGACTCCTTAGAAGTTCTCGAAGCGCAGCGACTCTTGCAGTCGCGGATCTTTAATGGGCACCAGAGGATTACGACGCAGATTCCAGGTGAAGAACGCCAGGAACAGGCCGCCGATTCCCAACAGAGTGGTCACGTCGATCAGGCCGAAGACCACGCCCTCGTGATGCAGTGACGGAGCCACCAGCCAGTACATGTCGATGAAATGCATCATCAGCATCCACATTGCGCCGACCAGAAGGGCGAAGCGGTGGCGCTTGGTGGACCGCGTCAGGAAGTAAAAGAACGGAAGCACGAAGTGGCCGACCGCCATGAAGGTCGTCATTTTTTGCCAAGAACCGACCGAGCGGTGGGCGTACCAGAGGGTTTCCTCGGGGATATTCGCATACCAGATCAGGAAATACTGGGAAAAGGCGATGTAGGTCCAAAAAACCGTGAAGCCGAACAACAGTTTGCCCAGGTCGTGGTAGTGCTCGGTGGTTACAACGCCTTCCAGCAGTCCGGCGGACTGCATCGCGATGATGGAGATCGAGAGGAAGGCGAAGATGGCGACCAACGATCCGGAGAAGTAATAGACGCCGTAAATCGTCGAGTACCAGTGGGGGTCCAGGGACATGATCCAGTCAAACGCCGCGAAGGTCAGCGTCAGCGCCGTCAGGATGATCCCCGGGCCGCTCAGGTTCTGCAGGCGGCGGGTGATCTTCTTGTCGCCGGATTTGTCCTGCTTGACCGAACCCCGGTAGTAAATGAACGACAGCAGAATCCAGATCACGAAATAGCCGCCGGCCCGGTAATAGAAGAACTGCTCGTTCAGATAACCGGCCTTGGCCTTGAGCACCGGGTCGTGGGCGACGGCCTCGTGATGCGACCAGTGATACAGGTCATGCAGGCCCAGCACGATGGGGATGAACAGAATCGCCATCAGGGGCAGGGTCGCCATGGCGTTTTCAGCCACGCGGCGAACCACGATGCTCCATCCCGCGCGGGTCACGTACTGGATCAGGACGAACAACAGCCCGCCCAGGCTCAGGCTCATCGTGAACAGGAAGGCGGTGAGGTAGGAGTGGAAGAAGGCTTTGGCTTCGACCACATGCCCCATGACCGCCAGGTAGGACAGCACCAGGCCTCCCACGCCGATCACACCGGCGATCAGCGGGAGCTTGGTCCGCCAGGGGTGGCCCTGGGGGATGACCGTTTGTTCTTGCGTCAATTCGACGTGACCGTGTGCCATTCTGCTGCCCTTGCTCCCTTAGTCGGCCGAATGGGCCTTCGTCGATTCGTCTTCGGTGGATGCGTGCTCTTCGTCGGACGCGGCGGCCTCTTCAGCCGCGGCCTCGGCGGCCGAAGCGGCGGCGTCATCGGAGGATGGCGTCTCGGCGCTCTCGCCGGCCGTATCCGCAGCGCTGTCCTTGGCGCTATCGTCGCCGGTCGATTCTTCGGCGGCCTCGGGGGTCGCTTCCGGAGTCGCTTCCGGCGCCGGAGTCGCGGCGGCGGCTTCCTCGGCCTCGGCGGTCTTTTCTTCCGTCTTTTCCTCCACCGGCGGGGCGGAGGTCAGGGCGCGTTGCAGGGTGCGGACGTAAGCCGCGATCGCCCAACGGTCTTCCAACGGAATCTGCTTGCCGTAAGCGGGCATATTGCGCACGCCGTGCTTGACGATGTTGTAGATCTGGCCGATCGGCATGGCCGTCAGACGGGCGTCCGAATAAGGCATCGGCGGCAGCATCCCCCGCTGAACCACGATGCCCTTGCCGGAGCCGGAGGCGTCATGGCACGGGATGCAGTAGATCTCGAAGCGCTGCTTGCCCCGCGTGAGCAGGTCCATCGTCAGTTCCATATTGGTCGGCAGTTCGGTGACGAAATCGTCGCCGACCTTGCCTTCGTAGAGATAGCTGTCGAGTTCCAGCGTTCCACGGGCCACCGTGCCGTCCACGGGTGGGCGCATTCCGCGGCCGTCGGCGAAGAAGTCGCTGGGTTCCTGGGGATCGATCCGCGCCTGCTGGTCCATGTTCCAGTTGGGATGGACGGGCGGCTTGTCCGAAATCGACCCTCGGCACCCCAGGCTCACCAGCCCCAGGGCCACCAGCGCCAAGACCGTCATCAACAATCGATGCAAGATTCGGCCGCGCATGGACTATTGCTCCACCATTTCGACGTGCGTCGCACCCAAGCTCTCCAGGTACTGGGCCGTCTCTTCAGGATGAAATTTCGGGTCTTCGGCCTCGATGGCAATGAAGAACTTGTCGTCAGTGACCGATTCGAACCGCTCGGATTTGAACAGCGGGCTGTAGTGCTGGGGGATGCGGCAAAGATGAAACATACCGAACACCGCGCCCAGGGCGCCGAACAGCACGCCCAACTCGAACGTGATCGGGACGTAGGCCTGCCAGCTAAACAGCGGCTTGCCGGAGATGACCAGGGGATAGGCTTTCACGCTGACCCACCATTGCAGCAGCATACCGCCGCTGGCTCCGGTCAGGCCCATGACCAACACGATCCAAGGAAGCATCGAGCGCTTGAGGCCCATGGCCTTGTCCAGGCCGTGCACGGGAAACGGCGTAAACGCGTCCCAGTACTTGAAGCCGTCGTCGCGAATCTTCTCGCAGGCGCTGTAGATGGCGCTCGCCGTATCGAACTGGGCCAGCAGGCCGTGGGGCTTCGGGTTTTTGGCCGCCATTAGTGCGCCCCTTCCGCTTCGGCGTGGTGGGCGTCGCCCGGGTGGTAGTGGGGGTCGGCTTCGGGCAGAACCGCCTTCACCTCGGCCATGGCCACCTGAGGCAGGAAGCGCACAAAGAGGCTGAACATGGTGAAGAACAGGCCGAAGCTGCCCACCAGGCACGAGATGTCCCAGATGGTCGGGCTGAAGTAATCCCAGCTCGACGGCAGGAAGTCTCGCGACAGGGACGTCACCGTGATGACGAAGCGCTCAAACCACATACCGATGTTGACGAAGATCGAGGCCACGAAAAGGATCGGGATGCTCGTGCGCGCCTTCTTGAACCAGAAGATCTGGGGCGTGATGACGTTGCAGGAGATCATGATCCAGTACGCCCAGGCATAGGGGCCGAAGGCGCGATTGACGAAGGTGAAAGTCTCGTAGGGATTGCCCGAGTACCAGGAGATGAAGAACTCCATGCCGTAGGCATAGCCGACGATCGAGCCGGTTACGAGAATGATCTTCGACATATTCTCGAAGTGCCGGATGGTGACGATGTTCTCCAGCCCGAAGATCTTGCGCGTCACGATCATGAGCGTGAGCACCATGGCGAAGCCGGAGAAGATGGCGCCGGCGACGAAGTAGGGCGGGAAGATCGTCGTGTGCCAGCCGGGAAGCTGGGAGACCGCGAAGTCGAAGGACACGATGGTGTGGACCGACAACACCAGGGGCGTCGAGAGGCCGGCCAGGATCATGTAGGCCACTTCGTAATGCTGCCAGTGGCGGTTGGAACCGCGCCACCCCAGGGCGAAGATGCCGTAGGCGATGCGCTTGATCTTGGTCTTGGAACGATCGCGCATGGTGGCCAGGTCGGGAATCAGGCCCGTGAACCAGAACAGCACCGAGACCGTTCCGTAAATGCTCACCGCGAAAACGTCCCACAGCAGCGGGCTGCGGAAGTTCGGCCACATGCCCATCTGGTTGGGAATCGGGAACATCCAGTACGCCGCCCAAACACGACCGACGTGGATGCCCGGGAAGGTCAGGGCGCACATGACCGCGAAGATGGTCATGGCCTCGGCCGACCGGTTGATGCCCGTGCGCCATTTCTGGCGGAACAGGTAGAGGATGGCGGAGATCAGGGTTCCGGCGTGACCGATACCGACCCAGAAGACGAAGTTGACGATGGCCCAACCCCAACCCACCGGGTTGTTCAGGCCCCAGATGCCGGTGCCTTCCCAAAAGAGGTAGGCGATCGACATGCCGAAGATGCCCAGCAAACTGGCGGAGAACAGGAAAAACGCCCACCAGGCCTTCGGCGTCTTGCGCTCGATCGGCCGGCACACCAATTCGGTGATGTCGTGCAGCGTTTCTCCGCCAATGACCAGCGGATGACGGCCGCCGATCGGGTCGTAGGCCTCGAGATTCTCCGGACGATATTTCTCGGCGAGTGACTGCGTCATGGGACTACACTAAATCCGGGTTGGGGTTGCGAATTTTCGCCAGGTACGTGGTCCTGGGATGGAGATTGAGTTCCGCCAGGAGCGCGTAATCCCGATTCTGGGATTTCAGGGCGACCAGCTTGCCCTTCTTATCGTTCAGATTGCCGAAGTAGATCGCCTGAGCGGGGCAGGCCTGCTGACAGGCGGTGACGATCGCGCCGTCGGGCACGAAGCCTTCGTTGTCCTTGACCTTCAGCTCGATCTTCTTGGCCTGAATGCGTTGCACGCAGTAGGTGCATTTTTCCATGACGCCGCGGAAGCGAACGGTGACGTTCGGGTTGCGCTGCATCTTGGACAGTTCCGGGTACTTGGTGGATTTGTTCATTTCTTCTTTGTTGTAGTTGAAGAAATTGAACCGACGCACCTTGAACGGGCAGTTGTTCGAGCAATACCGGGTGCCGATGCACCGGTTGTAGGCCATGTCGTTGAGGCCCTCGGGGCTGTGCGTCGTGGCCGCGACGGGGCAGACGCTCTCGCACGGGGCGTTTTCGCACTGCATGCAGGTGACGGGCTGGAGGGCGGCCGTCGGGTTGTCCTCGTCGCCCACGTAGTAGCGGTCCATGCGGATCCAGTGCAACTCGCGGCCGTAACCCATGCGCTCCTTGCCGACGACGGGGATGTTATTTTCCGCCTGACAAGCCGTGATGCACACGCCGCAGCCCGTGCAGGTCGTCAGGTCGATGCTCATGCCCCATTGGTTGCCGGTGCGCGGATGGGGCTCCTTCCACAAGGACTTGAGCTCGTCGGCTTCCATGACCTCGTAGTCTTCGACGAATTCCGGGTGCTTGCGGTATTCGGTCAGCGTGGCCTCGCGAATGATCGGCCGGCCTTCCATGCTGCCGTGTTCCTGCGTGTTGGACAGCTCGTAGGAATCGCCCGTGGTCTTGACCGTCACACCCGTGCCGAAGTACGGCGCGTCCGAGGTCTGTAAGGCGTAGGCGTTGAAGCCCGGTCCCTTGAGGACTTCGCCCCCGGCGCTTCGACCGTAGCCGAAGGGCAGGACGATCACGTCGTCGGCGAGACCCGGGGCCACGAACGCGGCGGCCTTGAGGGTGCGTCCGTTGTATTCCAACTTGATGACGTCGTTGACGCCGACCTTGAGACGGCGGGCGGTGGCCACGCTCAGCAGCGCGGCGTTGTCCCACGCGATCTTGGTCATCGCGTCGGGCAGTTCCTGCAGCCAGGTGCTGTTGGCGAAGCGGCCGTCGCACAACGAGTGGTCCAGCACGAAGTTGATCTCCATGCTCTCCGGGCCGACTTTTGCCGCCTTGAGCGCGCCGACCGAAGCGGCCAGACCGCTCCAATTGTACGACGGAGCAGGGGCGGCGGCGGCGGTGTCGATCACCCCGTCATGGAGCCAGCGTTTCCACATCACGGCGAAGTCGCCGTTGGCGCCCTTGGCTTTTTTCCAATAGGCCTGCACCAGATCGTGCCCGCCGGCCGGTTCGCCCAGCAGGGCCGCGAGCAGTTCGATCTCCGACTTGGCCGGGAAGATCGGGGCGATCAACGGCTGTTGCACGCCGGTGGTGCCGTCGTTCGAGCGGGCGTCGCCCCAGGCCTCCAGGGGATGGCACAACGGCAGATGCCAGGTCGACAACTCGGAGGTTTCGTCGACATGCGTCGAGGCGTGGATGCTGGTTTTGACCAGCGGGAGTTGCTTGGCGAATTCCAGATCGGCGGGGGCGGTGTAGACCGGATTGCCGCCGAGCATGACCAGCGTGTCGATCTTCTGGGCCTTGATGTCTTCGTTGAGGGCGGCCAGATCGCCGTCGACCGCCGGGGCGATCTCGGGAACGTAGGCGACGGTCTTGCCCGTGTTGCCCAGCGCTTCGTTGAGCAGGGCCGCCAGGGCGTGGCACGCGGCGGGTTGGCGCTCGCCGACCATGATGACGCTCTTGCCCGGGTGAGCCTTCAGATCCTTGGCGATCGCCTTGGCCCACTTGCTCGATTGCTTGTCGCCCTTGACGGCCGGGATCCCGTTGAGGGCGTCGGCGGCGCCGGCCGGGGCCGAAACACCGGCGGCGAAAAGCTCCTGGCCGATCAAGCGCAGCATCGTCGCGATCTGGGAGGCCGGACGGCGAAGGCGATTGTCCGCCGAGGCGCCCGTGACCGAGAAGTTCGGCTCGACCACGTACAGGCGATTCAGGTTGTCTTCCTCGCTGGTCAGGCGGCGGCGGTCGGCGAAGCGATTGCAGTTGTAGGTCGTGTCGCCTTCGGTGCCCAGGAAATCGGAATCCAGGGCGACAACCACGTCCGCCTTGTCCAGCATGGCCAGCGGCCGCCCGGTCACGCCCACCGAAGCCAGACCGGCGAGGGTCTGCGTCGGGAAGGTGAGGTCGTGGCGGTAGAGCTTGGCCATCGGATAGGCGCTGCGATAACGCGCCACCAGATCGGCGAACGTCGGCGAAGGCAGGCCTTCGATCAGCAACGCCAGGCCCTTGCCTTGAGCCATGCCGCCGGCCTTGGCCGCGATATTCGCCAGAGCCTTGTCGGCGTCGTCCCACGTGGCCGCCTCACCGGCGTGCGTCGGCGTGGTGCTGCGGTCGGGGTCGTAGATGGACAGAACGCTGGCCTGGGCCCAGGTGCTGGTGGTGCCCCGGCTGAACGGATGGTCCGGGTTGCCCTCGGCCTTGGTGGGACGGCCTTCCGTGCTGGCGACCAACAGGGCCTGGACCGTGCCGCCCAAAGGGAACGACGTGGCGTAATAAAGGGGCTTGCCGGGGATCAGATCCTCCGGGCGCTTGGCGTAAGGCAGGATCTTTTCGACCGGTTTGCGCCAGCAGCCCGTGCCGGTCACGCCGGCCAAGCCCGCGGACGCGCCAAGGATTTTCATGAATTGGCGACGGGAGACGTCGTCCACCGGCATTTCGGCGGCTCCGGCGGGAAACTCGTCGGCGAGTTGCTCCAAAAACTCCGGTTCGTTCGCCCGGTCGGCCAGGCTACGCCAATACTTGTTCTTATCCGGATGGGCGCTTTGCGTCATCGGTGACATCCCGAGCAGTTGACAGGAGGATTGACGGCCCGGTGCGCGATCTCATCCAGGCCAGAATTCCCGGCGGCGGCATCGGCCTCCGGCACCCAGCCCATCTTGGTCACTTTATCCTTGGGACGCAGATTGGGTTCCGGGTTGCGGTGGCAGTCCAGGCACCAGCTCATCGACAAGGGCTCGGCCTGCGTGACCTTTTCCATCTGATCGATGCGGCCGTGACAGCTCTGGCAGGCGACGCCGGCGGCGATGTGGACGCTGTGATCAAAGAACGCGTAATCGGGCAGCATATGCACGCGAACCCACTCCACCGGCTGGCCGGTCTGGTAGCTTTCGCGAATCTTGTCGAGATTGTGCGGGTTTTGGCCTTGGACGATCGTGTGGCAGTTCATGCAGGTTTCGGTCGCGGGCACGGCCGAGTAGGACGAGCGCTCCACCGTGTGATGGCAGTAGCGGCAGTCCAGTCCCAGATCGCCGGCATGCAGCTTGTGGGAGAAGGGAACCGGCTGCGTCGGCTGGTAGCCCACGTCCGTGTACCGGGGCGACCACCAGTACCAGATGCTGAACACCACGGCGACCAGGGCCACCGGGCCCCCGGCGGCCAGGGCCAGCGGAATCTTGTTCGTCCATTTCGGGAAGATGACAGCCACGTCTTACCCAAGCCCCTTTCGGGCGGTTCGGTTCACGAACGCCAAGCCAAGCGTCGGCCCGACCGGACGCGGTCCAAATCGAAGCGAATCGGTCGGGCGACCCGGTCGACGGACGGTGAACTGTGCAATGATCGTAGGCTAAGCGATTTCTCGCATGGGGGCTTTCGAAGTGCTTGCGCAACCCTGAAAACCGGGCGGAAAATATCAAGGGCACCGGGGGGTGTCAAGGGGGCGTGAACGGCGATTCAGCCTTTTTTTACGCCTGATTCCCGACGAAAAATCCTGAACAAAATTAGAACTTTGATTGTCCTCTTTTCGTGTCGTCCCCAAGCCCGATTTTCGCGATTTGACGCGCGTCAAATTCTCCTGTCAGCCCTGATGGCGAGCCTTGATTTTCTGCTCGCGCTGGACATGCAGCGAGCGGTGAAAAACCTCGTCCAATCCGTCCGCGTCCGACGAGTAATGTCCCCGGATATTGCCGTCGTAATCGACCAGAACAAAACGCTCCGAATGGGCGATATCGACCAGATTGTCGGTGTTTACGGTCTTCTCACCCAGGTATTGTCCGAAGCCTTTGACCAGTAGTTCGCGCACCGTCGCCTCGTCGCCGGTCAGGAAATTCCAGCGGGCCGGGTCCGCGTTATAACGCTTGGCGTATTCGGCCAGTTTTTCAGGGCTGTCATAGGTCGGGTCCACGGAAAAACTCACCAGCTTCATCGGCCGCTCTTCCCGGGCGTATCGCTCCTGCAACTCGGCCATCCCTCGGCTCAGTTCGGGGCATACGCCTTTGCATCGGGTGAAGATGAAATTGGCGACGTAGATGTCTCCGCGCAGGTCGTCGCTGCCGAATTTTTCGCCGTTTTGGTTGGTCAGGCTAAAGGTCGGGACGGGCGCGATGACCGGCGGCGGCTCGGGAATATGACGCGTGAGCGGGCGCATCAGCGTCACGAAAACGATGCCCACGACGAATCCCCAGAAAAACGGATTCTTGTGTAGAGGAACTTTGGGGGGAACTTTCCGGGGAGCCTTCGCCTCGCGAGGAGCGGCTTCGCCGGGGGTTTCGGGCACGGGATTCACGTTTTCGGGAGTGCTCATCAGGACGGTCCTCGTCGCGATGACCGGCGCGCCGGCCTTAACGACGGCAGACGCGGGCGGCCAACGCGGTCATGGCAACGGCGAAGAGGGTCAGAATCACCAGCGTCAGCAGCGGCGAGATGCCGGGCATGGGCACCCCGGCCGGCGACATGGCCAGGCGGGCGCCGTTGACGATGTAGGACATGGGGTTGAAATACATCACGATATGCAGCCACCCGGACACGGGCACCGGAAACATGGCGCCGGAGATCACCCAGAGGGGAATCAGGACCACGCCCATAATGGCGTGGTAGCCCTGGGAGGAATTGAGGGTCCAGGCGATCACGAAGCTCATGGCCGTCAGACCCGCGCAGCCGATGACGATCGTTCCTGCGAGCGCGATCCAATGAATCTGGGCATAAGGCAGCCCCGCCACCGGCGAAAGCGCGACAAACAGCGCCGCCTGCACCGCCGCGACCGACGTCACCCCCGCCACCTTGCCCAGCACCAGTGATACCCGCGACCCCGGCGCGACCAGCACGCCCTGCAGGAAGCCGGACTGGCGATCCTCGATGATCGACATGCTGGCGAAGATCGTCGTGAACAGAAGGATCATCACCAGGATGCCTGGGTAGAAGAATTCCAGGTAAGACGAATTGCCGCCCACGCCGGGAAGCCGGAAGACGCTGGTCATGCCGCTGCCGATCATGAACCAGAACAGTAAGGGCTGCACCACCACGCCCAGCCAGCGGGAGCGCTGCTTGTAGAGCAGGAGCATGTCCCGCCACCACATCGTCTTGACGATGCCCAACTCGTAGGTCGCCGCGCCTTTATGCATCGGCCGCCTCGGATCCGTCGGGGGCGGCGGGCTGGTCGTCGTCCAAGGCGAAGCCGGTGATCTTCAGGAAGACATCCGCCAGACTCGCCTGACGCAGGCTCACCGACTTGAAGCGCCCCTCGGGGAAGGCCTCGACCAGGCGCGGGATGATCTCGTGGCCCTTTTCGCACTCGATCAACAACTCCCCGGCGTCGACGAGCGCTTCCAGGCCGAAGCGCTCGCGGATCTGGTCACGCAACGGCTCGAGGTCGTCGGCCACCAGGGCGATCATGTCGGTGGAGATGCGCTCGCGCAGGGCTTGGGGGGTGTCGATCAGATCGGCCTTGCCGCCGCGCAGGATGGCCAGGCGGTCGCACTTGTCGGCTTCTTCCGGACGGTGCGTGGCCAGGATGATGGTCAGGCCGCGCTCTTGGCGCATGGCGTCCAGGCGCTCCCACGCCCGCCGGAAGGAGGCTTCGTCCAGCCCGGCGGTGGGTTCGTCCATGAACAGGATCGACGGCTCGTGCAGCAGGGCGCGGGCGATGTCCAGGCGTCGCTTCATGCCGCCCGAGTAGTTGCCCACCGGCTCCTTGGCCCGGCTTTCCAGGCCGACGCCGGCCAGTTGTTCGTCGATGCGCCGTTTGGCGTCGGCGCCCTTGATGCCGTACAGCGCGGCGGCCAGCTTGAGGTTTTCGACGGCGGTGAGTTTGGCGTCCAAGCTGGGAGACTGGAAGATCACGCCCAAATCCTCGCGCCAGCGTCGGTCGTTGGGCGTCAGGGCCGTGCCGTCCACGAGCAACCGGCCGTCCTGCAAAGGCAGGATGCCGGAGAGAATCGCCATCGCCGTCGACTTGCCGCTACCGTTCGGGCCGAGCATGCCGAACACTTCGCCCGGACGCACATCGAAGGTCAGGCCGTTGAGCACTTCGTTGCGGCCGAAGGCATGGCGCAGCTCGCGCACGGACAGACGGGGCGTCCCCGCCGCGCTTTCCGGTTCGGCGCGATGTTCGTTGGTCGGAATTTCGGGCTGGGCGATCATGAAGCGCCCCTATTGCAGGAAGACGTCGAGCAGCAGTCCGAGAGTCAGAAGCGGCAAGTAGACCAGCGACGCCTTGAAAAAGCTCCGGGCCCACCGATCACCGGCGCCCGGCATAAATCCTTTGATGTTGATCGCCCAGAACATCAGCCCCAGGGCGAGGCTGACCACGAAGTAGAACCGGCCCGCCACCCCCAGGGGCACGAGCATCAGGCTGACCGGCACCAGCAGGGACGAGTAGATCAGCGCTTCGAGCTTGGCGGCCATGTCGCCCATCACGACGGCCGTTGTCCGGATGCCTGCCTGGGCGTAGTCGTGCTTGCGGAACAGGGTGATGGCGGCAAAGTGCGGGATCTGCCAGAGCATGACGATGCCGAACAGCACCAGTCCGGCCGCGTCGATCGTGCCCGTGACGGCCACCCAGCCGATCAGCGGCGGCGCGGCGCCCGGAAACGAGCCGATCAGCAGAGCCAGGGGCGAGACGCGCTTCATCGGCGTGTAAACAAAGACATAGGCGAAGATCGCCAGCCCGCCGATCAGCGACGCCTGGGGATTGGCCCCGACGCACAGCATCCAAAGGCCCGCCATGCCGATCATCGCGCCGAAGGTCCACGCCGCCTTCACGGACATGCGTCCGGCGGGCAGGGGGCGCTTTTTGGTGCGTTGCATGAGTTTGTCGGTCTCGTGCTCCCACGCCATATTCAGCGCGTTGGCCGATCCGACGATCAGCGCGATGCCCGCCAGCGTGGAAATCAACTCCCAACCGGAGATCGTCCCCGGCGCCAGCCCAATGCCGCCGGCCGCCATCAGCACGCACATCATGGTGATGCTCGGCTTGGTCAACGCGACGAAATCGCGAAAAACCGACGGCTCGGGTTGGGTTTTGGGAGTCTTGCGCATGTTCGATTTTCCGATAAAGACCGAAAGAGAAGCGGGCGCCCATTTCTCCATGGGTCCGCGGCCCGCTATGAACTATACCGACTCGCCCGGAATTGCAACCGATAATCCGGCACCGGGTGTCACGGCGGCGTCACGCACGCCGAACCCGGTCCGCCTGGGGCCCCAAACCCAGGTACACCGCCCAACATCCGCCGAGCATCAGCGCCCCGATCGCCAGGTGCGCCGTCACGATGGGCACGCTGATGCTGGTCGTCACCGTCAGGAAGCCCAGGACCACCTGGACAACGCCCAGCGCCGGCAGGAGCCAGACGATCTTATTGGCGAAGGGCTTTTCGTAGGTTTGCGTGACCTTGGCGACGCGAAACGCCATGACGACGACCATCGTGAACGCCAGGATCCCCCAATAGCGATGCAGCATGTGCAATTGCGCCGGTCCCCAGGACGGCCACACGTCCGGTCCGCAGAAGGGGATTTCCTGCCCGCAGGCCCGGCCCGACTCGGTATGGCGCACCAAGGCGCCGAGGAAAATCTGCGAATAGACGAACAGCCCGGCGATCATCGCCCAGGCGCGGGGGGCGACAAAGGCGCGGGTGTTGCCTTCGACGATACGGCCCGGCCAGAGGCGAAAGGCGATGTAGATGGTGAAGCAGAAAAAGAACATCGCCAGCGCCAGATGGGCCGACGAGACCGCCATGGGCAGTTTCAACAGGACCGTCACGCCGCCCAGCACGCCCTGGAGGATCACCAGAAACACGGCGATGTAGCCCAATTTGCGCAGGTCCTTTTGCTCCTTGGAGCGGGGATCGCGATGAATCAGGATCGCCAGGATGATGGTCAGGAGGCCGACCAGCGTGGCGACCGTGCGGTGGCCGTGCTCGAAGAAGACGTTGTCGACCATGTCCGGATTGGTGATGTCCTCGGCGCTGGGCATGAGATGGCCGTAGCAAAGGGGCCAGTCGGGACAGGCGAGGGACGAGCCGGTCGGGTTGACCATGCCGCCCACGATCAGCAGCAAAAACACGAAAAATACCGTCACCAGCGCGAATCGGAACGTGGTCATGGGCCGTCGCCTCCCGCCAGGGTGCCGCAATAGGAAATGATCGTCCGGTAGGACAGGGCACAGGCTTTCTTGAGCGCTCGATGCTCGGCGTAGGTTTCGCAATGATCGAAACCGAAGCTCGTTCGCTCTTTGTCTTCCATCGTCAATCCGGCGCAATAGGCCGCGCGGTCCTGCCCGGCCATGCATTCCTGCATCATGGCCGGAACGTAGGCGGTGCACACCGACTCGAGCACGTCACAGGTGCGATTCCACTCCACCACACGGTCGACGCACTGGGTGACGCTGCTCGTCGCGCCCATTTCGCGCATCGCGGGCTTGGCCTCGGCCAGGTACGCCTCGGTGTGGCGGTATTGAAACGCCAGATACACGCCCAAGACCGTCGAGATCGCCAGGATGATCGCCAACACCCGCCGCGCGGCGCGCGCGCCTTGTTTTTGGTGTTCGGCCAGATCGATTTCGGGCTCGGGCATGGCGAATTTTCCGTGGCGTGGGGCCGGGGATCGGGACTGAAGCGGGGCCGGTGCGCCCGCGCCTATTTACGAGCGGCGACGGGAAAGGTCAAGGGTGGCCGGCGGGGTGGTCCGATCGCCGGGACCGCCGGACGGGCTCGTTTCCTCGGTCGCGCCGGCGGCATAGCTCCAGGGCGCCGGGATGGGCCCCAGGCGTTGCTCGATGCGTTTGACGGCCTTGCGATCCACTTCCAGGATGCCGCAGTCGCGCACGTGGCGCTGGATCGGTTCGTTGAAACCGAACTGAGGCGCGAGGCGCAAAAGCTCCGCCGCGACACGTCCGACGCCCTTGAACAGGCCGATGAAGGCGGGGCGGGCGTTGTAGTCGCAGGCTCCGGTCGTCAGGATCGGCGGCGCCAACGAGGCCAGGGCGGCGCGCAGCAGATCCAGTTGAAACAGCATCTCCCGGTCGATCTCCCGGACCTGGGCGCGGGCGATCAATTCGGCCAGATTGTGCAAATGGGCGATCAGCGCCGACAGCACGAGGGTGCGTTCCCGCCAGAAGACCCGTCGGGAGACCAGTTGCAGCGCCTGTCCGATCGTCCCGACCATCTCCTCGTCCACGGCAGCCACGTGGTTCATGGCCAGTTTCCCCGCCGGGGATGTGGGCAGCACCGGGGCTTTTTCGAAGGGCGTGATCTTCATCCCCTCGCGGGAGGTGGGAATCATGAACGCGGAGACGCCCTGTTCAGCCGTGTCGCGAGACGTCACCGCCAGCACGAGCACCACATCCGCGACGGCGCCGTTAGTGACGTAATGCTTCTCGCCGTTGAGGCGAAACGACGCCTTGAACTTGTCGGCGCGGGTTTTCATCTGGTTGGGATCGACGCCCACGCCGGTCTCGGTGGCCGCGAACCCGCCGATCCAGCGTCCGGATTGCAGGTCGCCCAGAGCCATCTCGTGGGCGTGGCTGATGACATGGTCGCGGATCGGCCAGGTGACGTTGGCGACCGTCGCGATCCAGGAAAGCGCTGCCCCCAGGTCCTTGCCGCCGCGCACGAACGCGTTGATTCCGTCCAGAAGTCCCAGGCATTCGCCGCGCGAGCGGGGCAGTTTCAGCCAGCCTTGTTCGCCCAGATCCCGCAATATGCCGCGAACGGCCGCCGGATTGGATTCCCGGGCGATGACGTCCGGGGCGACGTGTTCGCGGGCGTAACTTTCAAGGGCTTTGGCGTCGGGCATGGTCGCGACCGGCTTGTTGGGGTTGGCGATCTTCGGCGTCAATTTAGGAGGGCCCGTGCAAAAAGAAAAGCCCGAACAAAGCACGTTCGTTCGGGCGATCCGTTTTGGCGTCGGGCGGCCGACTAGTCGGCGTTGGGCTGAGGCGTCATGCGCAAGTAGGGCTTGAGCTCCGTGACCCCCTTCGGGAATTTCTCGGCGATGACGGCGGGATCGGTGATGGCCGGGGAGACGACCACGTCCTCGCCGTGCTTCCAGTTGGCCGGGGTGGCGACCGAGAAGTTGTCGGTCAACTGCAGGGAGTCGATCACCCGCAGCAATTCGTCGAAATTCCTCCCCGTCGCCGCCGGGTAGGTCAGCGTCAGACGCACTTTCTTATTCGGGTCGATGATAAAAACCGAACGCACGGTCAGCGTGTTGTCCGCGTTGGGGTGGATCATGTCGTACAGATCCGCGACCTTGCGATCCGGATCGGCGATGATCGGGTAGTTCACGCTGGTACTCTGCGTCTCGTTGATGTCGCCGATCCAGTTTTTGTGGGAATCGACCGGGTCCACGGACAGGGCGATGACCTTCGCGTTGCGCTTGGCGAACTCGTCCTTGAGCTTCGCGACCATTCCCAACTCGGTGGTGCAAACCGGGGTGAAATCCTTGGGGTGGGAAAAGAGCACGACCCAAGAGTCGCCGGCCCATTCGTGGAAATTGACGCTTCCTTCGCTGGTTTCCGCCGAAAAGTCCGGCGCCGTGTCGCCCAGTCGGATGGCCATGTCGAAAACCCCCTTCTCAAGAGTGCTCTGTCGTTTTTGTCCAAGGTCGAGATATCTGACTCGCGGCGCAATTAAAGGCACGCCCGCCGTGAAAGTCAACGCTGGATGCAGTCTATCTTGATCGGAATAGGCGAGATGGCGCGTTCCTTACGTTTTCAAGGGGTGGATGGTGGGGGTTAACCCGGAAAATGAATCACCATTCAGTTTCGCTTGACGCGGTGCGTGGCGTGGCCTACGATGCCTTGGTCCAAGTGCGCCGATTGTTCGGGGATGACCGTTCGGGGGCGCTTCCAATCGCATGGTTTTCGCCCTTGATTAAGGGCATGGATCCAAGGAGAACACGATGAGTAAAGAGGTTTGGATCGTCGGCGCCGCTCGCACGCCGGTGGGCGGTTTCAACGGGGCACTGGCGTCGGTTCCCGCGCCGCAATTGGGCGCGATCGCGATCAAGGAGGCGGTTTCCCGCGCCGGGGTCAAGCCCGAGGACGTGGATGAATGCATCATGGGCTGCGTGCTTCCGACGGCGCTGGGGCAGGCTCCCGCCCGGCAGGCCATGATCCACGCCGGTCTGCCGAACACGGTCGCGGCCATGACGATCAACAAGGTCTGCGGCTCGGGCCTCAAGGCCGTCGGCCTGGGGGCGCAATCCATTCTGTGCGGCGACTCGCGGGTCGTGGTCGCCGGCGGCATGGAAAACATGAGCGCCGCTCCCCACGCCTTGCCCGGCAGCCGCAACGGCTTTCGCATGGGCCCCGCCCAACTCGTCGACACCATGGTCAACGACGGCCTGTGGGACTCGTTCAACAACTGCCACATGGGCAATTTCGCCGACAAGACCGCCGTCCAGGAATCGGTGACGCGCGAGGAACTCGACGAGTTTACCGTCGAGAGCTACAAGCGTGCTCAGGCGGCCATCGAAAACGGCAAGTTCAAGGCCGAGATCGTGCCTGTCGAAGTGCCGGGCAAGAAGGGCCCCACGGTCGTGGATACGGACGAGGATCCGGCCCGCGTCAACTACGACAAAATCCCGGACCTGCGTCCCGCCTTCAACAAGGACGGCGTCATCACGGCGGCCAACGCCTCGTCCATCAACGACGGCGCCGCGGCGCTGGTGCTGGTCGACGGCGAATACGGCAAGGAACTGGGCCTCAAGCCCCTGGCCAAAGTCGTCGCCCAGGGGTCGGCCTCTCGTGAGCCTGAGTGGTTCACTCTCGCGCCGATTCGCGCCATCGAGAACACGCTCAAGAAGGCCGGTCTGACCAAGGACGACATCGACCTGTGGGAGATCAACCAGGCTTTCTCGGTCGTTTCCGTCGCCACGGAAAAGACGCTGGGCCTGGACCGGGCCAAGGTGGACGTCAACGGCGGCGCCATCGCCATCGGCCACCCCATCGGCGCGTCGGGCGCCCGCATCCTCTGCACGCTTCTCTACGCGATGCAGGACCGGAGCGCCAAATACGGTCTGGCCACGCTGTGCATCGGCGGCGGTGAGGCCTTCGCGATGATTTTTGAGCGGGTTGAATAGCTCATTCGGCCCGATTTCTTGATGGATCGGCTTCGGCCGTGAAATTTGAATTCCAGGAAACACGCCATCGGCGGGCGGGCGACCGCTTCGCCGATGGGAAAAAGCCCCACGACCTTGAACCGGGAATCAAAAACACCCTGTTATGTTCGCCAAGAATGTGTATTCTATGGCGATCCAAGGTTCGTAAGGAGGCAGGCATGCGTCACGTGACTCAAATCGTGTTGGCCCTGGTGTTGGCGGCCCTGACCGTCGGTCCGGCGTTCGCGGCCCAGGGAGAATGGGAAAACGCCAGCGGAACGAATAAGGCTCCGTCGTCGGGTTATCTGGCGGTTTCGGCCGTCGATCAGAATACGGCGTTCACCATCGGCATCCACCAATTCGCCGCCAACGGCGCCCAGTGGGTCTGGCGTACCGAGGACGCGGGCGAGACGTGGGATCCGATCTTTCAGCAGACGTTTGACGGCGACGACTGCGACATGATGGACCTGTTCACCATCATGATCGACGGCGACTGGTACGACATCGACCGGGGCGTCATCGCCGGCATGGCCATTCCCGACGAGTGCAAGGCCGAATACGAGTTTCCTCAGTGCATGTTCAAGTGCCTCTTCCAGATTCGTCCCTACATCTGGACCGTGGAGGACGGCGGAGACGAGTTCACCCGCCTGGACACGGAAGGCAGCATCTACGACACGGTGCTGGACGTGAAGGTCGTGGGCGATTCCATCATGACCGCCGGCACCAACGGCCTGCTCCAACGCAGCGACGATTTCGGCAAGACCTGGGACGACCTGCCGCCGCCCGAGACGGGCTACTACTCGTCGATGAACGATATGTGGTGGCTGGACCTGGACGTGGGCTTCATCGCCACCGGATCGGCTTCCGAGGAGGCGGCCAAGGGGGCCGTGGATGTCAGCACCGTGGCCGGGATGAAGACCTACATCAAGAACCTGACCGACTATCTGCATTATCTGCGCGGCGGCGCCTATCGCCTGGAGTTGCTCCGGAACGGCTACCGCGAGGCGATGCCCAAGGCGGCGGCGGAAGGCAACCTCTACAAGACCACCGACGGCGGCCAGACCTGGGAGACGATCTACGACGGCGACGGCACCTACTCCATCCTGCGCGTGCAGTTCATGGACGAGGACCACGGCTACTTCATCAACGATGAAGTCATCGACGCCGACGGCGCGCTCAACGCCATCTATTACACCAATGACGGCGGCAAGAACTGGGAGCGGGCCGAAATCCCCAAAAAGGGTCCCAACGGCGGCTCGCGTTATATCCTCAGCGACATTCGCATGCTCACGCCCAGCCTGGGGTACGCGGCCGGCGCCGTGGCGCTCAACGCCTTCGCCTACGGCTCGGTCATCCTCGTGACCACCGACGGCGGCAAGACCTGGGAGCACGACACCATCGGTTCGATGGACGGCTACACCGGCAGCGAGTACGGCTACGGCTACAACTCCATGGACTTCGCCGACAACAAGCGCGGCTACGGCGTGGGCATGTATCTGTCCTCGGCGACCTACACCGGCACCAACGCCTCGCCGGTCGCCGACGCGGGCGATGACTTCGAAGCCGAGGTCGACACCGAAGTGACGCTGGACGGCAGCGGCTCCACCGACGCGGACGAGGATCTGTTGCTTTACAAATGGACGCAGATCGACGGGCCGGAGACGGTGGAAATGTCCGATTCGCTGTCGGCCGGACCTTCGTTCACGGCCACGGAACTGGGCGATTACACCTTCGAACTGGAAGTCTCGGACATCGAATATCAGGACACGGATACGGTGGTCGTGACCGTCAAGGCCGCCGACGTGGGCGACGACGACGATGACGATGCCGGGGACGATGACGACGACTCGGTCGGCGACGACGACGATGATGACGACGATATGAACGACCTGGGCGCCGGCGCCGGGGCGGATGACGACGACGATGACGATTCGAGCGGCGGGTGCGGCGTCTAAGCCGCCCCGTCCTGTCTGCTCGACGGTGACGGGTTTCCGTGGGTGCATTGACGACGATGGCTTGTTGAAGATCGATGATTTAAATGGAGGAGTTTCCCATGAGCCAGGAATACGAGACGCTGATCGTTGAGCAGGAGGGTTCGGTGGCGGTGATTCAGATCAACCGCCCCAAGGCCCTGAACGCCATTAACACGCAGGTTCTGATCGACCTGGAAGCGGCCATGCGGGCCATCCACGCGGATTCGTCGGTCAAGGCGGTGGTGCTGACCGGAGCGGGGGAGAAGTCCTTCGTGGCCGGTGCGGACATCGCCGAAATGTCGGATTTCACGCCCCTGGACGGAGTGGACTTCGGCAACCGGGGGCAGCGTGTCTTCGGACTGATCGCCAACGGCCCCAAGCCGGTCATCGCGGCGGTCAACGGCTTCGCCCTGGGCGGCGGCACCGAGTTGGCGCTGGCCTGCGATTTCATTTACGCGTCGGAGAAGGCGATCTTCGGCCTGCCGGAGATCACCCTGGGCATCAACCCGGGCTTCGGCGGAACGCAGCGCCTGCCTCGCGCGGTGGGCCAGAAGATGGCCATGGAGTTGGTGTTGACCGGCGACAAGGTGGACGCCGCGGAGGCGCTTCGCATCGGTCTGGCCAACAAGGTCTGCCCGCCCGAGGAACTGCTGGCCGCCGCCAAGAAGACGGCCGCGAAGATTGCCTCCTACGGCGCGCGCGCGGTCACGTTCGCCAAAGAGAACGTCAACCACTCGACCGAGTGGGAGCTCGAGCGCGGCCTGGCCGTCGAGGTCCGTGTCTTCGGCGTCCTGTGCTCCACGCACGACAAAGCCGAGGGCATGAAGGCTTTCTTGGAGAAGCGCAAGCCCGAGTTCAAGGACTACTAGGCCGACTACCTCGGATTGCAAAAACCAAGCGGCTCGCCGACTTTCGGCGGGTCGTTTTTTTCAGGTGCTATTCTTCCCGGCTTTCTGATGACGAATTGAGATGCGCCCACTCCGGCTTGCCGAAAGACCATCCGGTCGGCTAAGCTGCGCGACGCATTAACATTGTGTGCCTAACGTCTGCCCAACATTGACGGAGGGGTCATGCCCCCGAGTTTTGAAAATCGCGAGATCATCTCCTACGACGGCGTGCGGATCGTCTATCAGGTCGCCGGGTTCGGCCCGCCGATCGTCATGGCCAACGGCCTGGGCGGCGCCTTCGAGGTCTACGACTACCAGATCCGCAACCTCATCAAAAACCACCGTCTAATCTGCTGGGACTATCGCGGCCTCTTCCGCTCGGAGAAGCCCGATCTGTCGCGCATGACCATCCCCGACCAGGTCGACGACCTCAACCGCATCCTCGACGCGGAAGGCGTCAACCAAGCCCTTTTCCTGGGCTGGAGCATGGGCAGCCAGGTGATCCTGGAACAGGCACTCCGCCGTCCGGACCGGGTCCTGGGGCTCATCATCCTGTGCGGCGCGGCGGGTCGGCCGCTGGACACGGCGCTGTACACGGGCCTGTCGAAATACTACCTGCCGCCGTTGTTCGAGTTGGGCAAGAAAGTCCACAAACCGATCGCCTACCTGATGCGCACCTTCGGCACCATGCCCGGCGCTTTCGAACTGCTCTACGGCTCGGGCCTATTCTGGCGGGGCGGTGACGAGATTCTGCGCAATCTGCTGCATGATTACGTCCAGCTCGACATCGAGGCGCTGGCGCAAACGATGATCGAATTGGGGCGTCACGACGCGCGGCCGTATCTGCGGGACGTGCGCGTGCCGGTGTTGCAAGTGGCGGCGACGGCGGATTTCTTCACGCCGATCCCCGTCGCCAAGAAGATGCAGAGCGATCTGCCCGACGCGGAACTGCATATCGTTAAAGGCGGCACGCACTACGCGCCGATCGAGCAGCCGGATCTGATCAACGACCTGATCAATGACTTCATCGAGCGCAAAATCACCTTCCCCTCGAAGGCAACGCCGGCGCAGCCGAAGCCCAAGAAAGCGGCGGCGAAGAAGGCTCCGGTGAAGAGGGCGGCCAAGACCGCGAAAAGCAAGGCGGCGAAAAAGGCGTCCTAGCGCGGAAAGTTCACAACGAATGCGAGAAAAGCGACGAGGCATCTCGTCGCTTTTTCGTTGGGGCTTGGTTTCTTGGATCAGCGGATCTTGATGAACTGCAAGTTCCAGCGTTCGAGAAACGCGTCGATGGCGTTGATGAGCGGCCCGTTTTCGCGCTTCATGCGGATGACGTCATACGGGAAGTCCTCGGGCGGTCGCCAATCGGCCGCGGGCTTGCGCGCCACAATATCGATGCACGACGGGTAGGTCAGGCTTCGTCCGACCATCATGTCCAACACCTGAAAATGACGGAAGAGGAAAAAGATGCCGTCCGGCATGAAACGCCAGTAGTCCTTGGGCGCCCGGTGGATGGGGCAGCGCGTGGGAACGGTGACGATCACATGCCCGCCGACCGCCAGCACCCGGTAGATCTCATCGACCACCTTGTGCGGCTCGTCCACGTGCTCCAGCGTGTTCAGGCACAGCACCGTATTGACCGAGCCGTCGGCCACCTGCTCGCTCATATCCTTGGCGTTGCACACGATATCGATGCACGGCGGATCCCAGTCGCGCAGGTCCTGCTTGATGTATTTCTTGCCTTTGAAGTAGGGCTGGTAGTAGTTCGGCTCCCACCCGGCGGCCACTTCCAGAACGGGTTCCTGAAAGTCGTATTTCTTGACCGCCTCGGCCACGTAGGCTTGCGATTTTACGTCCATCGTCGTCCTCGTCGTCCAAAAAGACGCCGGACTTTACCAGCGTGTCGAAGATCGTGCAACGCGCCTCGCGCTCCGGCGGGCTCGACATTCGGCGTTTGATCTGCGTCAATGAGCCGAGCGGCGCCTTTGCGGTAAGGTGCCGCCCGCTGAAGGCGCCTTCAAATTGCGCGGCGGGGGATTTTGGCCGCCGTTCGGGGACCATCGCATGCTGGGGACAGATTCTCGCCGAGGAATCGGCCAACTCCTTTCTTTGTTTCTGAGTGCACTGCTGACCGCCATGGTCTTCGTTGCGTGCGGTGAGGAGATCGGCGGGGAAGCGGACGATACCGCCGCGCCTGCCCAGGCTGACGATAACGACGACGGCAACGTCGCTTCGGTGCATTTCTCCGATACGCCCGACGTCATCTGGCAGGTCGTGGACCTTCCCGGCACGCCCGCGCCGCCCAATCCCGTCAAGGGAATCGGCACGCCGGACGAATTCAACCGCATCCGCTATCACCGCCTGCGTTACGATTCGGGCGACCAGCCGCCGAAGGAAGTATCGGCGGTCGTCATCCTGTTGGCCGGATTCACGGTGGGGCCGGGAACGCTGGTCTATCTGGGTCGCCATTGGGTGCAGATGTCCGAAGGGCGCGTCGAGGTGTGGTTGCCCGAGCGGCGGGCGCATTTTCTCGAAGACAACCTGGGGCTCGACGCGGCCCAGGCCGCGAATAATCCCTACATCGCCAGCGGCTACTACTTCGAAGGCAAGCCGATTGACGGGCAGACATTCGCCGGTTTTGTGAACGCGTTCAACGACGAGAGCGCCATGACCAGTGAATGGAGCATGGACCTGATGATGCACGACCTGCGTCGGATCGTGCAGCAAGTGCCCGAGGGCCATCGGGCGACGAACGTCTTCATGGGCGGACACTCGCGGGGCGTGCCCTTCGCCCGGACTTTTGCCGCCTACGAATTTGAGGACGGCCGTCTGGGTTGCGATGATCTGGCCGGGCTGGTGCTCATCGACGGAGACGGGCGTTTTTACGAGGACTACGGCGAAGAGGACTTCCTTCAAAACCTCGATCGACTGCGTCGGGGGAAGATTCCCCGGTTCGTGCCCGTTCCGCCGCTGGGACCGAATATCTACGTCGGCCTGGAGATCATGGCCATGGCGGCGTCCGACGAAATGCGCAACACCTATGACGACACCTTAGGGCCGGACGGTATTTTCGATCCGCCGGGACTGGCGCGCTTTCTCAAGCCCATGATGTTCCGCTTCCAGAAAATCCGCATGACTAACGAGGCGTTCATGGGCCTGTCCAGCGACGAGGAGTCGGGGCAGGTGGATCTGCTGCACGGCCATTTCGGCAAGCTCGACGGCCCCGTGGCCGAGGACGACGCCGGCGTTTATCCCACCAGCAAGACGCACCTCTACCAGTGGCTCAACTACGACGAGGTCTACCCCCGGGAGGCGTCGGACATTCAGGACACGCTGCACGGGCTGTGGCAGGGGCCGACCAACGGCTTTGACCCGTATTATCCGTCGCGCCTGAGCATGGACCAAAAAGTGGCCGGCCACCTGGAAACGGCGGGCACCTGGCGCGAGAAATACTTCAAGCTGCGCACATCGAAGATGGACGCGCCGGTCTTCGTCCTTCAGACGCAGGCCTTGGCCGGTTTGGGGCTGACCGAGCAATACGAGGCCCAACTTCCGCCCGCGCGGGGACAGACCAAGTCGCGCAGCGAATACGGCTACGATGTCATGACGCGCCTGGATTGGTCCCACGTGGACGCCATCAACGCGGCGGCGCCGGGCAATCCCTTCTTCGAGGCCGTGGTGAATTGGGTGCAGGACGTCGCAGAGGGAACGGTGCGAGTTCCTTAGGCTCCTGTGTCGATTGCCACGGCCCCCCGCCTTTGCTAGCTTCTGAGGCACTCCACCGCCTTACGGAGCGAACCTTGCGCGCCAAAGCCGTCCTGATCCTCGTCGCGATCGCGTTGCTGATGATCGTAGTGCGCGTTCTGGTCGGCGGTGTGCGGGAAAATCGCGTGGCGGGGCAATACCTCGCCCAAGGCAACGTTCCCGAGGCCATGGCCGCCTACGACCGCAGCCTTCATTGGTATCTTCCCTTGAGCCCGACGTTTTCCACCGCCATCGATGGGATGCGTTCCATCGCCGAGGACGCGGAAAAATCCGGGGATGTGGAGACGGCTGTCGTCGCCTGGCGACTGCTGCGGTCGGGAATGTACGCCAACGAATGGTGGATTTTGCCTCACAAGTCCCTGGTCGCCGAGGCCGACGAGCGCATCGCCCGCCTGGTCGCCAAACAGGGGGCGGGGGGGGATGCCTCCCGTGAAGAGCAAATCTACCAAAAGGAATTCGCCTTGTTGACCAAACAAGTCGGACCGAACAAGGCTTGGGCGTTCCTGGCCGTGGTGGCCTTTTTCGGATGGGTCGCGGCGGTATTGTTTTTCATCGCCAAGGCCTTCGGCCCCAAGGACGAATTCCATCGCCGCCCGGCGGCCATTTACGGCGGAGTGTTTCTCGTGGCCTATGCCGTCTGGATGGTCGCTCTTTCGAACGCCTGATGCCTATCAGGGAAAACCCGCAATTCCTTGTGGTGATATTCGCGAAAATGTGAGCTTGCTTTCGGAACATTTGTCGGCTAAAAGACATCCTACATTCTGCGTGCTGGGAGCCTTTCGTGGACAGAAAGGGCGCTGCTTTCGATGGCGCTTCACCCCAGGTTCTTTGTTCGGGTCGGTTTCGCGGTTTTAATCTTCAGTTTGGTCTCCTGGGCTTTGCCGGGATGCGTGGTCGTACAGCCGTATGACCGGGCGGCCCTGGCGGACCCGATCATGCAGTTCGACGCCTTCGGCGTGGACTCGGCCTACCATGACAAGATGTATGCGACGCGAGAGGCGGCTCGCGGCGGATCCGGCGGGGCTTCCGGCGGGTGCGCCTGCAAATGACGCGCGCAGGATTTACGGCGGCCGTTGCGATCGTTGCGGCGATCGGGATCGTCTTTTCGGCGACTCCCGCTCATGCCCAGCAAACGATCGAGGGCTTTGTCGCCGGATACGCCGATAGCGAGGCCAACGATATTGTCACCACCACCGCCAAGGTGGACGGCACCATCGAAGGCCGATACAAATTGGGCGCGAAGGTTACGATCGACGCGATCTCTTCGGCCAGCACGCCCTACAACACAACCGGCGAGGAACAGCTCGTCGACGCCGTTTCGTCGGCCAGCACGTCCTATACCGATCAGGCCGAGACCGACCCCATCGGCTTTGTCGGCGGTTTCTCCACGGGAACCGGCAACGAAGGCATCCTGGCCAACGAGCCGAACTTCTCGAAATCCCGCGTGGAATTGTCCGGATACGCCGGCGCCGAATTCGGCGAAAACGAGGCCACCGCGGGCGCGATCTACTCCCACGAGGACATCTATCAGTCCGCCACGATTTATTTGACGTATCTGCGTTACCTGGCGCTTCGTAACGCGACGATCTCGGCGACCTATTTCCACAACTTCGACACCGTCGACGCCAAGGAAGAGGACATCGCCGCGGAGGTCGGATATCCGAAGCCCAAGGACGTGGACGGCGTCAGCCTGACCGTCTCCCAGGTTCTGTCGCGCAAGACCATCGGCAAAGTGACCGGCTACTACGAACGGGAGTCGGGGGCGTTGCAGGATCCGCTGCGCGAGATGTACCTGATCGAAGGCAACGACGTGTACATCGTTCCCGAGTGGCTGCCCACGACGCTGGAGCGCTATTCCGTCACCGGCCAGATCAACCAGGGTCTGTGGGAAGGCTCCTCCCTGCAGGTGTCCTATCGTTACTATTGGGATTCGTGGGACATTCAGGCCCATACGCTCTGGGGGCAGTGGTATCAGTATCTGTCGCCCCAGGTGCTGTTCAGCGCCTTCGGCCGCTATTACACGCAGACCTCCGCCAAGTACTGGACCCCCTCGATCACGGCGTTGGAAGGCTATTACACGGCTTCGGCCCAGTTGCAGGAGTTGCAGGCCAACGCGGTGGGCGCCCGGCTGTGGTTCCTGGACGGACGAGAAGCGGTGCCGGACTTCGATTTGCGCGCGGGGATCGGATTCGACTATTACACGCAGAACGACCGCGACTATCTGGTCGACGGGTACGACGCGGTGGTCTTGATGGCGAATATCGCCGGGAGTTGGTAGGCATGACGACGTTTTACGAGCGCCACCCTTGGGCGCGAATTCTCTTCTTTTTCCTGGTGTGCGCCGCTTTCGGCGCCTTGAGCGCCACATCCGCCGGGGCGGCCAAGGCCGGGGACAAAATCCCGGCCCTGTCCGGGACGACGGTGAGCGGCAAAACCGCCACCGTCGAGGCCGAGCGGGGTAAGGTGCTGGTGGTCAATATCTGGGCGACGTGGTGCCTGCCGTGCCGGGAGGAGTTGCCCCATTTCGACAACTTAGCCGGGATGTTCGGCGACAAGGTCGAGGTATGGGCCGTGAACGTGGACGATTCCCGGTCCGCGGTTGAACGCTATCTGAACAAGGCCGGGTTCCGGAATCTGACGGTCCTGATCGACGCCGACAAGAAAATTCCCAAGGCCCTGGCGACCACGGCCATGCCTTCGACATACGTGGTCGACCAAGAGGGGACCATTCGATACGTCAACGAGGGGTATAAACCCGGAGACGAAGACAAGATCAAAGAGAAAATCGAGGCTTTGCTAAAATAAATCAGATTAATTGACCCACAGTTCAGAAAGGAGGTTGACCTGAGTCAATCATTTTCCTAATCTTCATCCCATTGTATTTCGATGTGGTGTGGTAGACACGCATTGCGCTTGACTAGGGAATAAAGCGCATTTGCCAGGAGATACCGCATGATGGGGCAACGAGAGTTCACGGCGGTGGAGATCAGCGATATGCTGCGCTTGGGCGCTAGCGCGTTGATCTTGCTGTCCATCATCATCGCTTTCGCGTCGTAGTTTCGCTGCGACGCGTTATAAAAACTAAAAACAAATTCTTATTACTCTAATCCCGACCAAATTGATCGACAATATCAAGTTAAACCGCTAGATGTGGTACGCCGTCACCGTGACGCGCGGCGTAGCATTTTGCCGCGACGCATCAATACCTCGCCCCCATGAGGCGGCGGCATCGTCGATGTGACAAACTCGAAATTTCTTGCGATTAGCTGGACGGGAACGGCGACTCGAACAGCCGCCCGTACTCCTGGAGGGCGTAGCGGTCCGTCATGCTGGCGATGTAGTCTGCGATGGCCCGGCGCTTGCCGTACTTCTCGTTCAGCTCGCGATAAGACGGCGGCAGCATGGTCGGGAAGGAGTCGTAGGCCTCGAAAAGCCGCTGGATGGTGCGATGGGCCTGAAAACGCAGCATTTCCAGCCGGTGGTGTTGGTAGAGGCGCTCCGACAAGTGATGACGCACCTGGGCTTGGAGTTCCTTGCCTTCAGCGGTGTGCGTGACGAGTAGCCGTCCCGCCTGGCGAACGTCGTCCAGGGTTTCCACGCCGACTTCGGTCAGATTCCGCCGCGTCGCCTCGGCCAGGTCGTTGATGTAGAAGCTGATCAGATGGCTGACCGCCATGCTCTTCATGTGGTGCGGACTGATCGATTCGCCGTATTTCTTCTTCACCGCTTCCTTGACCTGCCGCCAGATCGCCAATTCGTCGAGTTCTTCCCACTTGAGAATGCCCGATTCCAGACCGTCGTCGATGTCGTGGTTGAGGTAGGCGATGGCGTCGGTCAGGTTGATGAGTTGTGCTTCCAGGGTCGGCTGCCACTCGGGATGGTATTCGACGAAGCGCTGGTGATCCGGATTATCGAAATAGCTCGAATGCTTCACGATGCCTTCCCGCACCTCGAAGCTCAGGTTCAGGCCGCGAAAGTTCGGGTAGCGATCTTCCAGAATGGTCACGACGCGCAGGGACTGGAGGTTGTGCTCGAACCCGCCGTCCTCGGCCATCATCTCGTTAAGGGCGTCTTCGCCGGCGTGGCCGAAGGGGGTATGCCCCAGGTCGTGGGCCAGCGCGAGGGCTTCGGCCAGGTGCTCGTTGAGCCCCAGGAGCTTGGCGATCGAACGGCTGATCTGCGCCACCTCGATGGAGTGCGTCAGGCGGGTGCGGTAATAGTCGCCCTCGTGGTTGACGAAGACCTGCGTCTTGTATTCCAGGCGGCGAAAGGCCGACGAGTGGATAATGCGATCCCGATCCCGTTCGAAGGTCTCACGGCTGTCGTGTTCCTTGGACGGCTCGGCATGGTCCCGTCCCAGGGTCAGGTCGTCGTGCGCCGCGTAGGCGGCCAATGGCGTGTCGGTCATGGTCCCGTTTCCGTTGTCGCGGTTTCGTCGCCGCGTGTCGTGTCGTTATCGTCATCGGGCAGGTCGGGCGCGCCCGGGCCTTGGGAGCGTTCCCACAGGACGTCGAAGGCCTGGCAATAAACGATCATGGCGTGGCTGATTTCGTCCACGTCGATCGTCGGGTCGATCAGGCTGTAACGCACGGCTCCGTAGGCCTCTTCGGGCCGACGCAGATAATAGCCGTTGCCGACATGGTACTGGGCGTTGAGTAAAAACGCGGTCGCCATCAGGACGCGCTCGGCCAATTCGTGCGTCGGTTTCCCGGCCTTTTTGGCAACCTTGAACGCGGCGATCAAGGCCTCCGCGCGCAGCGCCGCCGACAGGGTTCGCGGCGGCCGATTGTTTTTGAATCCGCCCGTGTAGTCCAGGTAGTCCCGGTCCTCGGGCGTGTACTGCTCCCCCATGATGCCGTCGGCCATGGCGAAAACGGCGCTTTCGAGCTTTTCATCCGGCGCTTGCAGATCAACCTCGGCCACCGCCTGCAGGCTCCAGGGGTCGGCGTCGCCGGTGCGTTCGAATTCTTCGATCAAATAGTCGGCGCCCCGGCGCGCGGCGATGATCCACTCCGCCGTCTTGTTCACCCCGTAGTACCGGGCCAAGGCGAGGGTGGCGTGGGCGGCCACGGACGTGGATTTGGCGGACGTTCGCAGGTGCGTGAGGCGATGATAGTAGCTGGGGTAGAAGCTGCCGTCGTCGTCCTGAAGATCGACGAGGGTGTGGGCGAGGCGGTTGACCTGGGCGACACCGACGATTTCCAACTGCTGCCGAGGCAGTTGAGCGAGGGCCATCAGGCTCATGGCGTTGGTCGTGGTGACGGCGTTGCCCATGTAGTTCACGCCCAGCAATTCGGGTTGCAGGAAGAGGGGCTGGATTCGTTCGTTGAGCCAGCGCAAGGGCGTCCGGGCCTGTTCCAGCGTCGCCAATTGTCCGCTGTAGCGCACCAGCGTCGCGATGGCGTACAGCGCCTTGGCGTGGTGATAAGGGTCTATTGTCGCGTCGTCGGATTCGACGTCGTGCGTCGGGTCCATGTCGGCGACAAAGCGGCCGTCGTCATCCACCGAACGCAGCAGATACTGCCCGGCGCGCGTGGCGGCGTCCTGCAAGTCCTGCACCGTGTATGAGGTGATCGCCTGGTTGCCTCGGTAGAGCAGTTCCGGCTTGATGTCCTCGGCTATTTGCAGCGCGGATTCCGTGCGGAAGCGATAAAGCGGATGCTCCTTCCAACCGTTCGCCCCCGTGCCCGCCAACTCGCCAAGCTCCATCAGGATCTTTTCGCGGCGGTCGCTCCGCCCGTCGGCTTCAACGGCCCAGCCTTTGTGGACAAAGACCGGTCCGGGAAGGTAGGTCCGGTGATCGCCCATGTCGAGGATCAGCCCATGTACCCCCGGCTCGATGCGCGGCGCCCGATTGCCCTTGATTTTGATCGGACTGATGTCGTCGATCACGGCCATGGTGATGGCGATCTGGGCCGGATCGATGCTGCGATATCCCGCGAAATCGTCGTCGGCAATGATCGCGTCAACGGCCGCCAGTATGCGCGCGCGTACGTCGCCCGTTTCACCGACGCCCCAGATCATCGGTTGGTCACGGTGATAGATCGTGACAATGGTCGGCAGTGAACCGGCGGCGTTGACATCGGCGCGCGTGGGCAAGGCGGCGCGGGCGGCCGGGTCCTCGGGCAGGGCGAGGGCGCGGCGGGCCAGATCGAACATCTCCAACCAGCCGTAGACGTCCAGACGCACGTCGTCGCGGGTGCGCTCACTGGCGCTGAACGGCGGAGCCGCCGACGCGGACGAGAACGTCGCGACGACAACAGCAAGCGCCAGCGCACCTGTCGCGATTCGCCTCACACCTCGTCGCATGTCAGCTTCCCGGCACGCAGTTCGCGCAGCTCGTCCTTGGTCAAATAGCGAAATTTGCCGAGGGGCAGGTCGGCCAGGAAGAGGGGACCGAAGGCGATGCGCCGCAGCTTTTTGACCGGATGGCCGACGACGTCGCACATGCGTTTGACCTGGTGGTACTTGCCTTCGACGATCTTCAGGCGCAACAGCGAGACGTTCGTCGGCTTGCCCAGCAATTTGACCCGCGCGGGTTTCGTCTTGCGCCCTTCGATTTTCACGCCCGCTTCCAACTGCTGCACCGTCTTTCCGCCGACCTTGCCCTCGACGAGGGCGTCGTAGACCTTTTCGACCTTGTTTTGCGGGCGCATGAGGAATTGGGCCAGATCGCCGTCGTTGGTGAGCAGCAGGAGGCCTTCCGTGTCCCAGTCCAGCCGCCCGACGGCCTCCACGCGAAATTTCACCCGATGCAGCAGGTCGAACACGGTCGGCCGCTCCTCCGGGTCCGAGCGCGTGGTGATCATCCCCGCGGGCTTGTTGAGCATGAGGTAAACGTGGGGTTCGAGCTTCTTGATCGACTTGCCGTCGACGCGCACATGGTCGATGCCCAGGCGGATGGGCGTGCCGGGGTTGGTTTCGGTTTGGCCGTTGACTTCGACCAGACCGTCTTTCACCAGATCGCCGGCCCCGCGACGCGAGGCAACGCCGGCTCGGGCCAGATAGACCGACAGGCGCAGGGTTTCGGGGGTTTTATCGCCGTCTTTGGTCAAAGCAGATGTCGCGGTCTATCGTGAGGTAATCGTCTTTCTCGTCGTCTTCGTCGGCGTCGTCGTCTTCGTCGAATTCGTCTTCGTCACCATCATCGTCATTGTTTTCATCGAGTTCATCTTCGTCGCCGTCATCACCGCCGTCCTCGTCGGCGACATCGTCAGTCTCCTCGTCCGTCTCCTCGTCGGCGCCGTCGTCGGGCATGTCATCCTGGTCGTCGTCGGGAGTCATGCCGCCGGGGTTTTGAAATTCCTCGATCTGTTCGCTGTCCAGATCGGTGATCTCCGTGAGGGTGGGCAGGGACGAAAGATCCTTGAGATTGAACAATTCCAGAAATTCCTTCGTCGTGCCGTAGATGAACGGCTTGCCCGGCACGTCCTTGCGGCCCAGGATGCGCACCATATTCTTGTCCAGCAGGGCGTTGACCGCGCTGCCGCAATCCACGCCGCGAATGGCCTCGATCTCCGGGCGCGTGCAGGGCTGGTTGTAGGCGACGATCGCCAGCGTCTCCAGCGCGGCCTTGGAGAGCTTCTGGGGCTTCTTGTCCACCAGACGCTTGACCCATTCCACATTTTCCGGCTTGGTCCGAAACTGGAATCCGTCGGCCACTTCCTCAAGCTCAATGCCCCGGTCCGGGGCGGCGTAGTCCGCCATCAGCGCCTCGATCACCGGCGTGATCTCCTTGGCCGGCATATCGTCGAGGACCTTGCGGATCTTCGCCATGGGAACGGGCTCTTCGGAAACGAAAATCAGCGCCTCCACAATGGATTTGACGCGCTCCAAATCGATGCTCAAGGCCGTCGGTCCTTTCTAATCGTCGTCATCTTCGTCTTCGTCATCGTCGTCGGCGAATTCGTCGTCATCGTCATCGAAGGCGTCTTCATCGTCCGCGTCGGTTCCGCCGTCGCGCAAGGGTTCGTCGTCCGACAGCGGCTCGTCGCCCGCGTCCTCGGCGTCGTTTTGTTCGGGCACGTCTTCGTCCCCGTCGAAGTCGGACGCCAACTCCCGCGCTCCGGCCTCGGCCGCCTCGATGCGCGAGGTGATGCCGATGGAACCGAACTGCTCGTCCTGCACGATGAAGACCATGTTCAATTTCATCAATTCCAGAATCGCCAGGAACGTCGTGACCACCTCGATCTTCGTGGTCTGATGGTCGAACAGGCTCTCGAAGCTCACCCGCTCGTTATTCGCGAGGATCTCGGTGATCTGCGTCATGCGTTGACGCACCGAGAAACGCTCCGGCGCGATATGGTGGATGTTGTCCTTGGGAACGCGTTTGAGGACCTGCTGAAAGGCCTTCATCAACTCGTATATCGTGGCGCGCAGCTCGCCGGGCTCGGCCAACGCTTCCTCGATCTCCGGCGCGGTGAACTTGCGGGCGAAGACATCCCGTCCCAGCATTTCCCGTTCGTCCATCTGATAGGCCGCGTCGCGAAAACGCTCGTATTCCAGCATCTGACGCACCAGTTCGGCGCGCGGGTCCTCGGGGGCTTCCTCGCCGTCGGCGACCTCGGGCTGAGGCAGGAGCAGCGCGCTTTTGATCTTCATCAGCGTCGCGCTCATCACCAGATATTCGCCGGCCACCTCCAGGTTCAGCTCGCGCATCATCTCGATGAATTCCAGATACTGGTGCGTGATCTTGGAGATGGGGATGTCGAAGATGTCATACTCGCTCTTGCGCACCAGGTGCAGCAACAGGTCGAGCGGCCCTTCGAAATCCGGAATGGTGATCCGATAGCGTTCCATCGTCGGATTAGACCTTGATCGCCTTGCGTACGTCGGCCATGGTCGCCTCGGCCGTGGCGCGGGCCCGTTCATTGCCGTCGGCGATGACCTTGTCCAGCTTGGCCGGGTCGGCGTCGATTTCCTTGCGCCGCTCCTGAATCGGGGCCAGGCGTTCGTTAATCTTCTTGATCAGCGGCATCTTACAATCGATGCACCCGATCCCGGCGGTGGTGCATCCGGTGCGAACCCATTCCAGGTTTTCGTGCGTCTCGTAGGCCTTCCAGAGGGTGTAGACCGGGCAGATTTCCGGATTGCCCGGATCGGTGCGGCGCTTGCGGGCCGGGTCCGTGACCATGGGACGCAGCTTCGTCTCGACCTCTTTGGGGGTGTCGGCCAGATTGATCGTATTGCCGTAGCTCTTGGACATCTTTCGGCCGTCGGTGCCGGGAATCTTGGGCACCTCGGTCAGCTTGACCTTGGGGATGACCAGCACGTCGCCGAAAAAATTGTTGAAGCGACGGGCCACGTCCCGCGTGATCTCGATGTGGGGGATCTGATCCTGGCCGACGGGCACTTCGTGGGCGCGGTAGAGCAGGATGTCCGCCGATTGGAGAATGGGATAACCCAGGAAGCCGAGGGTGTTCAGGTCCTTGTCCTGAATCTGTTCCTGTTGCTCCTTGAACGTGGGGCACCCCAGCGCCCAGGGCAGGGGCGTAATCATCGACAGGATCAGGTACAGCTCGGCGTGCTGCGTGATGTCCGACTGCACGAACAGCGTCACCTTCTCCGGATTCAGTCCCACGGAGATCCAGTCGGCGATCATCTCCCGCGTGTTGTCATGGATGGACGCCGTGTCGGCGTATTCCGACGTCAACGCATGCCAGTCGGCCGAGAAGAAATAGCACTCGTGCGTCTCGGACAGGGCGAGCCAATTGGCCAGAGCGCCGTCCAAATGCCCCAGATGCAGCCGCCCGGTGGGCCGCATGCCGGATAAGACGCGTTTTTGGGCCATGCCTCGACTCCTCGTGTAATGGGCTAACGAACGCCGCCGAAGGCCTTGAGACCCGCGACGGATTCGAAGAATCCCGTTCCCGTCTGAATAACCGGCGCCAGATATTTGCCCCAGATATTCAGATGGAAGGGATCGAAAAAGAACACCAGCAAAATGATCAAAAACCCGTACGCGCCGATGGACATATACGCCTCGGCCGCGTCGTCGGGCAACAAAATCGCCACCACCTTGCTGCCGTCCAGCGGCGGGATGGGCAGCATATTGAAGACCGCCAGAATCACGTTGATCCAGATCAGCGCGTACATCAGGTTCGCCAGCGGCTTGACCACGAAGATCAAGGATTCCGGCAGGAAGAGCAGCCCTCGCAGCAGGAACGCCGCGACGAGCGCCAGCAGGAGGTTCGAAATCGGTCCCGCCGCCGCGATGAGGGCGTGGTCCTTTTTCGGCTCTTCCAGGTTGCCCGTATCCACCGGCACCGGCTTGGCCCAACCGAACATTCCCCCGCCGCTGACCGCCAGGATGATCGGCACGATCACCGAACCGAAGGGGTCGATGTGACGCACGGGGTTGAGCGTGACGCGTCCGAGCATCTGCGCCGTGGCGTCGCCCAGCTTCCAGGCCACCCAGGCGTGGGCCGCCTCATGCACCGAAACGGCCAGAATCAGCGCCGGGACGAAAATCAAAACGTTCATCAAAGCGTGGGAATCCAAGGAAAATCCTCGCGGTACGCGTCCGGTCAATGGGGACGATCTGTTAGCAGGGGCAACCTAGGCTGTCAATGGCGCGGCGCCCGTTTTTGCGCCCCCTTGTTTGGCGACGACAAGCTCCCTATTTTATCGCCCACGACGCAAATGACCAGCCGAACTCCCACCACCGCGCCCAAGCCCACGGCGAGACGATCCGCCCTGTGGATAACTTTGGCCTTGGCGGCCTCCTTGGCGATGCTGCTCTCCTGGTCGGCGTGCGCGACGCGTCAGGTGGGCCTGGTTTCGACGGCCCCCGCGCCCAAGGCGACCCCTCGGCCGGAGATCCCCGGCGCGGCCGTTTATGTGATGGAGCAGCAGGTGACGTATCGCCTGGGGGGAGGGGCGAGGGAGTATCGGGCCTCGGCGATGGTGCGTCTGGTGTATGAGGCTACGACGATGCCCGACGGCCCCGCCGGTCGCAAGGGCACGTGGATGCTGATCGAAAATCGCCTGGAGACCGATCTGCCCACGCACGAACTCCAGGTCAACCACGGCGGCGCGAACGTCGGTCCGGTCGTCACCCGGCCGTCGCCCTATGACCTGCTCCGCGACCGCCCGCTGACCTTCACGCAGGCCACGCCCACCGGCGAGGTCGTCATTCAGGGTATTCCGTCGCCGCCGGTGGCGGAAGGGGACAACGAGCAGACGGTCTACGACGAAGCGCGACGTCTCGCGACGACGCTGGTGCGTTGGCATTTGGGGTTGGGCCATCGGGTCGCCGACCGGGTTTGGGAGTCGACGGACCTGCCCGGCGACGCCCTCGTCCCCGGCGTCGGGGAGGGGATCGCCCTGCGCAAGACGCGCGAAGGCCGCACCGTCTACGTCGCCGGGGGCATTCCCATGGTCGACATTGCTCGCCACGATTGGCTCATTCTCCCCACGCTTTTCGACGACGCCCCGACTTGGCGCGTGAGCGATCTGGAGTTGTCGGCGGAACTGGACAAGTCGGAGAGCGGCGCCGAGCACGCCTTCGTGCGTATGACCGTCACGCCCCAGTGGGACGGGGACGCCGGCGCCATCGCCAAGCTGCCCGCCGCCGAAGCCGAAGTTCAAATCGCGGTCCATACCGCCGCCGGCCTCGCCGAGGCGCTGGACCAATAGCCGGACCCATAGTCGCCCACCCGGCCTAAGAGAAATTCCCTTCGCCATTGTAATCGACGCTCTTGTCCCCCATGCCTAAAGTGGATAGGCGCCAACATCCGGCGGACGCCGCGATTTGGGGCGTAGGTACCCGATTCGCCTTTACATTTGGCCGGGCCTCGCCCAACATGACGGCTCAATTCGCGTCGCATCGTCGGATCGCCACCGGTCGAAAAAGGCCGCTGAAGGAGTCACAACGCATGACGGACGCTTCCAAGTCCCCCATCGAAGATTTCGGGCGGGATCTCATCCGCCAGGTCAACGAGTTGGTGGAAAAGATCCCCGGCCTGGCCCAGTACCGGGGCCGCGAGCAGATGCGCGACCAGGACCGCCTCCTGCGCGAACACACCGTCAAAAAGATGCAGGATCTCAAGGCTCGGATGGACCAGGTCAAGGCCGATCTGCTCAACAACGGCGGTCTGGCCTTGCTCGACGACGTGGATCGCGTCACCTCGCGCCTGGACGGGCTGATGAACGCCCATCGCTTCGCGGCGTACGGCTACACCGGCGCGTTCGATCCGAATCAGATCCTGGAAGGCGAACTGGGCAAGCTCTACGAATACGATTTGAAGATTCTCAAGGCGGTCGAGGACGCGGACACGAAGGTTGCGTCCTTGGAGGCGGCCACGCCGGACAACGCCCGCGAGACGATCCAGGCCATTTCCCGGGTCGTCGGCGAATTGGAACCCCTCGTCAAACAACGCAAGGACATCCTGCTCAGCTTCGGCTCGTAGCGGGCTTTCATCGAACGGAGTGCATCCGAATGGCGATTTTAAACCTGATCGAATGGGTGGACAGCGGTAGCGACGACATCGTCAAGCGCGTTCCCGAGTACGGCTCGGGCGAGACGAAGATGGGCAGCCAGCTCATCGTCCGCGACAGCCAATCCGCCGTCTTTTTCCGCGACGGCAAGGGCCTGGACACCTTCGAGGCCGGGCGCCACACCCTGACCACCGCCAACCTGCCGCTGCTCACCAAGCTCATCGGCAAGGCGTTCGACGTGGGCGCGTCGCCGTTTCGCACCGAGGTCTACTTCGTCAACCTCAAGGTCTTCAGCGACATGAAATGGGGCACGAAGGAGCCGGTGCCGGTCCGCGATTCGGAACTGGGCCTGGTGCGCATCCGGGCGTTCGGCAACTTCACGATGCGCGTCTCGGACCCGCTGACGTTCGTGAACACCATCGTCGGCCAGCGGGGCAAGTTCTCCACGCACGACATCGGCGGCTATCTCAAGGGCGTCATCATCAGCCGCCTGACGGATGTGTTGGGCGAGAATCTCAAGTCCATCTTCGATCTGGCGGCGCTCTACGACGAACTCGGCGTGGCGGCGAAGGTGCGCATGAAGGACGACTTCGCCAAATACGGCATCGAGTTGATCGACTTTTTCATCAACGCGATCACGCCGCCGGACGAGGTGCAGAAGATGATCGACCAGCGCTCGGCCATGGGCGCCATCGGCAACATGAACCGCTTCATGCAGTTCAAATCGGCCCAGGCGATGGAAGAGGCGGCCAAATCCGGCGGTGCGGCGAACGACGCGATGGGCATGGGCCTCGGCGCGGGCTTCGGCATGATGATGCCCCAGATGATGAACAACGCCTTCAATCAGGGGCAGGGCGGCCAGCAACCCGCCAATCCCCAGCAGGCAGGCGCCGCCGCCGGCGCCCCGTCCCTCGAAGACCGCCTCATGAAGCTCAAATCCCTCCACGAGAAGGGGCTGATTACGGACGACGAATTCAACCAGAAGCGCTCGGAGATTTTGGCGGAGATATGATACATTGTTGAAAATGACGATGTGGCTATTGCGTCTTCAGTTTAGTTGTAGACATATATAATTAGCAAGGATGCCTTATGATAGGTAAAATATCCCGTCTGCCATTGCGCAGCGTTTGGAAGCACGAAGCAATCAACTTTTCGACTTGGCTCGAAGAAAATCTTGATGCTCTTTGTGATGCTGTCGGCATAACTATGATGAACCCGCAGCGTGAGATTGAGGTTGGCACCTTTAAAGTTGATTTATTAGCTGAAGATGAGATCGGGGCTAGAGTAATAATTGAAAATCAACTAGAGAAAAGCGACCA